>CAWACF010000016.1:0-720652 GCA_963780495.1 uncultured Acidobacteriaceae bacterium | reverse complement strand
AGCGGATGCCCATGCCCCCACTTAAACAGTCAGGGAAAAGCAAGACTTCTGTTCGGCTTCGTGCAGCCAATACGGCGGCTGGCCGTAGTGTCGGTGGAGTTGCTCCTCATATTCACGAGTGATTGAGCCAGATTCCATGTACGCCGGGGCGTTCTTGATGACGTCCCGGGAGAGACCAAGGTAGACTTTTGAATCTGCCCAACTGACTCGTTGGATCCACGACGGCGAAACGAGGACCTTCTTGCCTGGCCACCAGTTCTTGGTTGCTACCTCAAGATAGCGGATCGCCCAGGTTTCATCGTCCATGACGAACCCTTCCACGTGGCCGATCTCACCATCATTTGCCTCAATGTGATAACCCGTGACCGCTTCGTTACTGCGCAAATGTGAATCCGGGGACTCTCTCTGGATGCGGCTCGACGGCCCATCCTTAATGATAGACGCCGGAATCGGCAAGCCCGACGGATACAGCACGGGACCCCACATATTAGGACCGATCCAATAGTAGGAATATCCGTAATAATCGAGGTATGCCGCCTCGTGTTGTCGGGAGACGGGTTGATGGGTGTCAATGCCAGGGCTATTTTTTACCTGTAGTTTTGTCAACGCCACTTCTAACCGCCAGGCCTGCCAATCCGCGTGGACAATAGAAATGGGCGAGATCAACACTTGGCGGTCTCCAAACCATCCTCCGGTTCCTACCGTCAGATAGCGGATGACCCACGCCTCATCGTCGAAGTAGAACTCATTTACGGTTCCGATGTCGCCATCCGTCGCCCGGATCACCATATCTCTTAAGTAAGCAGCATTGGTTAACATTGCCTTCGCCCTCCTATGCAGCTCTGCACCGCATTGTTGCCGTCAGCCCTAGACATGTCAGGTCTGTCTTGCGCGCGGTGCAATCTGCTCGCTAATCCCTGCACACTGGCTTTTCTGGGGAAGGCCTACCAGGCAAATAGGCGAGCACCGCCGCCGCGCGAACGATACCTCCCGGCTTGGAAAGATCTATCGGGACCAGGCACCACCTTTTCGACGTCCGTTCTGGGGAGGTTAAGTTCCGCGCCGATAAATTCTTCGATCTCCACGGCATGGTGGCGGTTCATAATCTCAGCCGCCGCGTCGGCTTGCTCGCCCGAACCGGTTGCGAAAACCATGACTCCGCCATGCCGCACGCCCTCGACGTAAGCTTCCGCGTCCGCTTCGGCGACGCCAAACGCCGTGAGGTCACGAGTCAAGCCCACTTCGAAATCAGTGTGGGGAATGCTCATGACCCCGCTGCCAGCCATCTCCCGGGGCTCGCCTAGAATGCGGACGTCATTCTGATGGAAACCGCTGGCCAGAAGATCGTGAACAACCTCGTCGACTAAGATCGGATTCTCAAACAAACCAACTGCTGTTTTCGGCATATCAGCCTCCGTCCATTTAGTCTGCAGCACTGCGCTCGAGCCCGCCCGGCAATCTCTGCAGCATTGCCTTTGTTCGGGATGTTGCCGCCATTCCTCCTTCAGCTTTCGCCTTGGGAGTAGCACAGATTTCGTGCGCTGCCTTTGCCGAACTCACCACCGCGGCCACAAGTCCGTCCGTCGTCACAGATTTACTGCCTGGTCGCCGGACAAACTGCGCTAATGACTTACCCATAGATTCGTTTATCGTGTGCCAAAATACTGTGCAGAATGACTCACTGCTGAACTCCGGCAGCAAGGGAAACACTGGCGGCTCCTCTTCTGCCCCCACCCCGGGACCAAGGGACGGCCATTTATCTAAACGGGTTCCGCTTAGCCCGCTTTGGCTGCTGATCTAGAATTTTCCCCAACTGAGCAATATTGAACAGACAGCGTAAATGCGTCGTCCTATCGTCGCCCGAACGGGTTTCATCCCTCAGTTGCGTCCGCATCGGATTCTGCCGTCAATTGTTTAAGGACGGTGAACGTATTCTGACGCGGTCTCAAGGTAAGAATAATTTTCTTGGCAACGACTAGACGGGGTCAGGATCAAAGCGCCAACTTCTGAGATAACGAGTTAACAGGTGGCCCAAGTCGCCCATTGCGGCACAGACACACTCACTGTGGGAGCGTCTCGTAATGAACAGGACTCTCAGGTCGGTTCTGCTGTTGCTTGTAGCTTTCTGTATTTCGGTAGCTGTGTCTAACGCCAGACAGGCGAGAAGTTCACCGCCGCAGGCGTCTGCTGCGCTACCGGTTCCGGCAGGGGACCAATACGCACCCAACGAAATCTGCCAGACCTGCCACCAGGAGGTATGGGACAAGCACTTCTTCAACACGCCACACTCTGCCTTGCTGAAGAATGGCGGGCATGGCTGCCAATCGTGTCACGGTCCGGCCCAGGCGCACGTCGATGGCGGCGGCGATATTACCAAGATCGTTCGCTTCGAAACTCTCAGCCCGGCACAAACCGCGGCCATCTGCCTGAAGTGCCATCAGTCCAGCCTAGAGACGCAGAACTTCTCCAAGTCGGAGCATCTGGCGAACGGCGTTACCTGCACCAACTGCCACAACCCGCATCAGTCGGCTGACGTGAACTTCCTGCTGGTGAAGAAGCAGACGGACCTGTGTTACGGCTGCCACATCCAGCAGAAGGCCGAATTTGCCCGGCCCTTCCGGCATCGTGTCGATGTTGGGTTGATCCAGTGCAGCGACTGCCACAACCCTCACGGAACCCAGACCGGTCATCAGGTGCGCACGGCCGCCGGACAATTCGCGGTCTGCACCAAGTGCCACACCGATACCATGGGCCCGTTCGTCTTTGAGCATGCGCCGGTGAAGACCGAAGAAGGATGCTTGACCTGTCATACCCCGCATGGCTCGACGAACCCGCGGCTCCTGCAAGTCAACAACGTGAATTTTCTCTGCCTGCGCTGTCACACCGTGAACAGCAACGGAGCAGCGCCAGGAGCGCCTTCGTTCCACAACCAGGCCACCAAGTATCAAGCATGCACGTTGTGTCATACGCAGATTCACGGCTCCAATTTTGATCCCGTGTTCTTCCGCTGAATGGGAGATGGCAATGAACTGTCCACGGAGATTCGCCGCTAGCTGGTTGGGATTGGCGCTGCTCTCGGCCTGCGTGTGCCTCGCCAGCCGTGCCTTTGCTCAGACTTCCGGGCAGTCGCCAACGGCGACGCCGACTACGGTTTCCACCGACTCCGATTCGGGCACCACCGAGGGAAAGCGGATCGGCGATTTCCAGGTGATGCAATCGGTCGAACTCGGCGGCCGCATCTCCGACGTGACCGGCAGCCAGGCGATGTATAACACGCTGGAGAACTACCAAAGCGGCGTCCGCCTTTTGGAGCAGTCGCTCACCATGCAGTCGCTCACCCACGCCGATCTGTTCGATTCGCTGACGCTTAACAGTTTCGGATGGGGCGGCGATCCCGAGCAGGCCGCTCGCCTGCGCATCGCCAAGTACGGCTGGTACACCTTCAGCGGAACCTACCAGCACATGCAGAACTACTTCGATTACGACCTGTTCGCCAACCCGCTGAATCCTCCCACGCCCGGAACACCGGCCGTGCCGATTCTCACCTCTCCGCACGGGTACTACAACCGGCAGAACCTCTACAACTTCGACCTCATCCTGCTGCCCATGCAGCGGATCTCGTTCCGTATTGACTACAACCGCAACCGGTTCATCGGGCCGGCCTTCAGCACCGTGCACGAGGGCACAGAGGCGCTTACCAACCAGAACACGAATAACACCCAGAACGGCTACCGCTTCGGCGTCGACATTCGGGTCACCAAGAAGACCACGCTCAGCTATACGCAGATGTTCCAGTATTATGCCGGCGACACTTCTTATTACCTGAACCCATTCAACTCCTGGCCGCTGTCGAACGGCGTCCCGGTGAGTCTAGGGGTGTCGTGGTTCAATAGCGGGAGCCCGTGCAGCACCCCGGTGACGAATGGAATCGCCAACCCCACTTGCAACGGCTACTTCAACTACAATCTCTTTCAACAACTCCACACCATCACGCCCACAGAGCAGTTAAACCTGGTGTCGTCTTCCCTTAAATGGCTCGACTTCAACGGGCAATTCCAGTACAGCCACGCGAATATGACCACGCCCTTTGATGAGACGTTCTCTGGCCTGGTCAGCCGTACCGGCGTCCTGGGCTCCAACACTGCGGGGAGCGACTCCAACGCTACTTGGAATTCTGCCTCAGCCGACGTCTCGGCCATCATCCACATCAGCGACAAGCTGCGCCTGGTTGAAACCTTCCGCTTCCGTAATTTCAGCGTCTCAGGCACATATCTGGATATGGAGGCGAATTACTTCAATGCGCTCTCGCAGGGCTCGGCTTCCCTGCTTAATTCAATCGCATCTTTCCCAGGTTCGCTGCTCTTCCACAGTTCGAGTTCTCCCGCCGACATCATCAACGAGATCAACGCCAACCTGCTCGGCCAGAATACGAAGCAGAACGACTTCCAGGTCCAGTATGACGTTGCCCGCTCTTTTGGGGTGCGCGGCGGCTTTGTGTGGGAGAACCAGACCATCCAACCGGGCAACTCTTACACTGCCGCCCTCGGCGACATCTACTATCCGAACCTGCCGAATCGCGGAAACTGCGTGGGTGTTCCGCTGAATCCCGATGGCAGTTGTACCTTCACCGGAGTAATCGCGCCGTTCGGCGGCCCCACCACCGAGATTAATCATTACTCGGGGGTGGTCGGGGCGTGGTATCGCAAGGGCACCAGTCTCCACGCAAATCTGGATCTCCAGTTCGGGGGCGCCGACAACTGGATCTATCGCATCGATCCTACCGACTCCTTCAACCTCCGGGGAAACGTCGCTTACGCTCCGCGCTCCTGGCTGACCTTCAACGGCAATCTGCAATTGCAGCACGGCAAGAACACTGATGGCGATATTGCGTTCAACCAGCACAACTACAACGTAATGATCGACGCCACCGTGATGCCGAATACGCATTGGGGACTTGACATCGCCTATAACTTCGACGCCATTCAGCAGAATACGAATGTGTGCTTTGCGGCCACACCGGCTCCCGCAGGCTCGTACACCTGCGTCGGCGATCCTACGCTGCTGGAGACCTACGGTTTCTACGAAACCCACACCCAGTACGGGTATCTCGCACTGAACCTGACGCCCATCCAGCGGCTGAACATTAAGTTGGGGTATAGCATGGTCGACAACCAAGGCAGCACGACGATCTTCAATCCGCTCGCCCCTCTGGGGCCGCTAGCTTCGACATTTCAGTCCCCGCTGGCCGCCGTAGCGGTTGGGCTGCACAAGAACGTAACCTTCAAGGCCGCCTGGAATTACTACCAGTACGGCGAAGACTCCTTTGTTGGACCCACTGCCCCCCGCTACTTCCACGCCAACAACACCACCCTTGGTCTGCAGTACGCTTTCTGATCGCACAGCTCCGCTTGGCCGAATTCGGGGTATGTGGCCGTCACATGTGTTCCAAAGTGACCAGACGCGAGTTCCTTTAATGCTCTACCCTTGGAAAATTCCGACGATGGCCGCTAAGGTGGAACGAGCGATCGACTATCACCGCCAGTCGACTCCGGTTTGGATACCGCGCAACGGAAAGGACTCCAATGGGGTGCCCTTTATAGTGCTGACCTGCACGCATTGTCTCCGCTCCTTCCCTTTTAGCGTTAAGCGCGAAAATGTCCGGGAAATCCAGGAAACTCCCTGTCTGTTCTGCGCTCAGGCTGTCAGGACGTCATCGATTTTTCTGTCGACATGGCTTCTCCAAACGTGAGAGTTTCGGCGGCAAACATGTAAACGGCGCTATTTGAGACTGACGTGCGTCGTGCGCGGCGCGAAGCGGTTTGCAAAGACGTGCGGAGAACTACTTCTCAGGATTGCTTAGAGCCACACTTGTGGCTCAGGCAGTGCTCGGCATCGCGACACAATAGTTGACATTTGTGACATCGAATCGGACCCTTGACTTTGGACGTGATCCGGGGCGGTTCAACTTTCTTTTCAGTGATTATCCTCATCCCTCATCTTACCCCGCACCTACAAATGATCTAGCGAAGCAGGCACCATTCACCGATGAGCATCATTTTCACCGCGCATCAGCCAGAGTGTGAGGTTCAGGTCTTCTACGCCCAACTTCCGGCAGGTAATGCTGGCGACCAGGATCTGAGGATCGCTGGTCTCCAACGCTTCAGCACAGGATCTGAAAGCTGCGAATCGGAAGCTTACATACGCAGAACCTTGCCAGCATTCTCACTGACTAACCTCGACGCCCGGGGGGAGCCGAAGGGTAAGGCAAGCATTCAGGAACGGACGCACGCTCACATTTGTGGCTCAGATAGTGCTCGGCATCGCGACAGTTGAGTTGGCATTTATGGCACCGAATCGGGCCTTTTACTTTAGGTGGAATCTTGGCGGGTTCAGGGGTTCGACTAGTTAGTAGGATCATTGCTCCCCAATACTAGGCCTTCAAGGTAGCTGCATGTTAATTGGTTAACCTTAGGGGCCCGACGATTCACCGGGTCCCAGCGACGGATCTTGGCCTAGCCGTCGCGGTTCTTTAGGCTGTCAATTGCTAGTTGGGGAGTATTGGCCGCTGTGAACGGTTCGACCCTCGCGTGCCTACTAGAGTGATGCAGATGTGCCCGGCGTTGCGCCCGCACCTTTGCTCGACGTTGGTCAGGCTCTACCTTCAGCATATAGTCAATAGTTGCCCACAGGAGAGTCGGACCGTCAGACGGGATCAAGAGCGCATCGACGGCTTTGAATGCAGTGTCGGGTAGCTCCATTTCATCGGCAAGCATTACAATCGGAACTCGTCGGTTGAACTTCTTGATTTCCGCCGCCACCATCCTGCCCTTCTCAAGAGAGCCCAATTCGTAGTCAAGCACAACCGCATCCACGGGCCGCGACATGAAAAGCCGTATACCGTCAGCACCGTTGGTCGCTGTGACAAGCTCGTATCCGTTTTCTTGCAACAAGTTTAGTTGAGCAGGGTCTCGGTGTATGCAGAGGAGAGTCCCCTTAGTAGCCATGACACCTTACGTATATCGCGATGGCGGTCAGCAACTCTGTTCAAGAATGCTCACAACCGAAAGATTTCTTGGACAATCGAAACGACTTAACGCCCTGGTGGTTAGCGGAAAATAGTCAGGCAATGCTTTGAGGGGCGACCACCTTGGTGCTCGCGTTCCACGTCAGTTCAAAGAAAATCGGACCGTTGTAGCCGATAATCGAAACGAATGGCCCTGCCCAACGTTCGATACGCCCATGGGCGCAAGCGAAAGGCAGGGGCTGTTATGCCTAGACACGATGGCCGTTTGGATGACGTTTTTAGGGAGAATTGCCATTTCACGACAGAATAAGAGTTCAGTCGAAGCGATCCCGTCTGGCTCGAACATGAGGCACAACGGATTTCCGAAGTCCTTCGTGAAGCTATACCTGGGCTCGACAGCGAGGAGAGACGATCGGCCGATTCTCCGATGCCCCGGTTCTGAACCAGCTCCCTGGGCCATCGCGGTCAGCATGTCGTCATCGCCATCCAAAGCTTGCAAGCCCTCGGAAGCGAACTTTCCCTCCATGGCCAAAGCGACGAGAAGCTTCTTGCCCATCAGCCGCAGACAGACTTCCTGCATCGTCCCGGTGTAGGCGAAGAACTTCACTTCCACCGGCCGCTTCTGTCCGATGCGCCATGACCGGCGACTGGATTGGCGTAACGTGTGCAATGAGTAGCCAGTCTCATGAAACAGGATGGTCGGAAAGTCCAGCAGGTCAAGTCCAGTCTCGACGATCTTGGGATACGACGGCTTGGTGCATTTCCTGATGACCCCTGAGGACATTGTTCCGGCGCTCGCTCTCGCCCTGTTGACTGGTCTCTGCGGCGCCAGTTACGGCAGGCGGCACTCTTCACTCTTCCCGTTGCCTGGCTGGTTGGCAGTCTCTCCGGGCTCAGTGCCCTGAGTACCAAGCCACATCCATTTATCGCGGCCGCTTGGTTTCTGCTCCTTGGCGGATTGCTGGCGCAGAGGCGCGGATCTCGTTGGGCTTGACTACAGCCCTTGCCGCATTCGCCGGCCTGTATCACGGATACCTGAACGGAATCGGGACGGGGCAGTTCGACACAGCCGCGGTGGCGCTGCTCGGACTCGGGTTCGCGGTGTTTGTCATGGTCGCTCTTGCCGCGGCATTCGTTGTTCGGCTGCGAGCACAGTGGACTCGGATCGCCGTCCGCGTCGGGGAAGCTGGATCGCAGCCAGCGGCCTTCTGAAGCTCGGTTGGGCCGTTCGAACCCGCTGGCTACAACCTTACGCACTCGTAGAGCGCCTCTCGATCGAGATTAGCGACCACACGTAAGTAAGCCTCATGACGTCAATCGGGCTTTCGCATAGATTGACGGCAAAGTGCGTGGTTGGCCACCCGAATGTCGCCAGAAACCGGCATGTGGAAAATTACTCCCGAGAAGCATCCGGGCCGCATTGGCATCGCCACTTGGACGTGCAACGCCGTTTCCGCTGTTTTGCCTGAACGCGTGGCGAGGGCTTGGCACAAAGGAAGGTTAGCCGACTACACGATCATGTGGATTGGCTCTTGGTTGCCGACGGTCGATCCGCGATGCCCCGGAATGTCCCGCTTTGTCACTTTACTTTTAGGGGCGGGCGAGGACAACCTAGCCATTCTCAGCATCCTGGGCCTTCCCCTATTTCTTTCACGCGTCCGGTCCTAATTGCACTCAGGAGTGGAACATGCGTCACGCAGCGGCGAACTCTGTTCGCATTCTAGCCCATTCGGCACTGGCCCTATATTGCATTCTGCTTTTTGCTGGCACAGCACCTACGGCTCACGCGCAGAGCACGACGTACGCAATGACGAACGCCGGCGCCTTTGGGACGTTGAATTTGAGCGATGGGACGTTCACTCAGATAGGTACTCCCGGCGTTCAACCGGCGGGTATGGCGGGCCTGGGAAGCTCGGTCTACGCGGCCTTGTACGAGGGAAGCAGGCTGTACCAGGTCAGCCTGTCGGACGGGAGCCTGACCACGATCGGCAGTGGCTCTGCCACCTACTATGCGTTTGGCGGCACGCTCAGCGGCTTGTACGCGATCGGCACTGACGAAAATCTGTATTCCGTCAATCCCAGCAACGGAGCCACAAACCTGATCGGCCCAACCGGATTGGCCGCCGGGCATACTCAGAATGTGACGGGTGGCCAAGCCAACTTATATGCGGTTGTCAGTTTCACGTCCGGCGCCATTTTGTACTCACTGGATTCCACAAGCGGTTCGGCTAATGAGATCGGCAACACCGGTATCAGCACTGTCGTGACCGCCAGCAGCTTTTTCCAGGGGCAGCTGTACGCCTCGGATGCGGCAGGTAATCTCTACATAATCAACGTCATCAATGGGCGGTCGACCTTGATTGCGAATTCCGGCAAGGATATCTGGGGCCTAGCAGTCCCGGACCTGTCGCCTGCGACCGGAACTACACTCGACGGGCTGTGTGGGACGGTCAACTTGGCTACCGGCCAGTGGACCACACTAACCAGCGGAGATCCTGTTGTCGCCGGTATCGGACAGATCGGCGCCAGCCTCTATGGCGGTGCCTTCGATGGCAACACGCTATACCAGGTAGACCCTGTTACCTGTTCCTTTACACCTGTTGGCAGCGGCTCGGTCGACAACGGCTATCACGATTTCGGCGCCACAACGGGTGGACTGTACGGCATTGCCCAAGACCCAACCTCCGACCTTTATTCGGTCAACCCGAACACCGGGGCAACGACTTTCATTGGGGCAACGAATCTACCCACGGGCGGCGGCCAGGGAGTTTCCGCAAACTGTCCCATCTTCTACGCTACCGCGGGCTCCCCCACCTCCAAGCTGTACATCGTGAACACGACCACAGCGGCAATCACCGAAATCGGCGACACCGGCATAACCCGGATCTACGCCCTCATATGTGCCGCCGGAACTTTGTACGCCACGAATGCGGCTGGTAATCTCTACACGATCAATCCTGTAAATGCGCAAGCTACTTTCCTTGCACCGACGGAAATGAATCTCAGCTCTCTGGCGTACCTAGCGTATTACACCCTGACGGTGACAACCGCGGGGAACGGGTCTGTCACCAGCACCGACGGATTTATCGACTGTCCGCAGACCTGCAGCCATAGCTATCCGGCGGGGACGCAGGTCACTCTGAATTCAGCGCCGGCGCAAGGCTGGGCGTTCAGTGGCTGGACCGGTGCGTGCAGCGGGGTCGGCCCCTGCAGCGTCACTATCTCGCAGAACCAGGCTGCGACCGGTGTGTTTGTCGAGCCAGGCCACGGCATCCAGTTCACCTCAGTCACTCCTTGCCGTCTGGTGGACACGCGCGGCGCCAACGGTCCGTTCGGCGGCCCAGCGATGCAGGGCAACACGAGCCGCAATTTCGCGCTTCCACAGAATTCCGACTGCAACGTCCCCAGCAACGCTGTGGCGTATTCGCTTAACGTTACCGTGGTGCCGCACGGACGCCTGGGCTATCTATCGATTTGGCCTACCGGCGAAGCTCAGCCCGTCGTCTCCACTATGAATTCGCCCGACGGGCGGACCAAGGCAAACGCTGCCATCGTGCCCGCGGGCAACAACGGCGCGGTTAGCGTATATGTGACGAATACGACAGATGTCATCCTCGACATTGATGGATATTTCCAAGATCCCGGCTCGGGAACCTACCAGTTCTATCCGCTGACGCCATGCCGGCTGGTCGATACTCGTGGCCCCAACGGCCCACTCGGAGGACCGCGCCTACCGGCACAACAGGAGCGCGACTTCCCCTTGCTGACGAACACCACCTGCATCCCGCAAGGTCTTAATCCGGTGGCTTACTCGCTGAACTTCACAGCGGTGCCCAACCCCGATGGTCAGCGGCTTGGATATTTGTCCGTGTGGCCGACGGGTCAACCGCAACCTGTCGTCTCGACGCTAAACAATCCGACGGCCACCGTTGTGGCCAACGCTGCCATTGTCCCCGCGGGCACCGACGGCAAGGTGGCCGTTTACGCCTTCAACACTACTGACCTGGTCATCGACATCAACGGATACTTCGCGGCCCCGGGACCAGGAGGGGTATCGTTATATCCGGCAGCGCCATGCCGCGCCTATGACAGCCGCAACAATAACGGGCAGCCATTCTCTGGCGAACGCACAATAAACATTGTCGGCAGTCCCTGCGCGCCGCCAAGCAACGCAACGGGGTATGTCTTCAATGCGACCGTTATCCCGAGCGGTAGGCTGGGATTCCTTTCACTCTGGCCCGATAGCGAACAGATGCCGGTGGTCTCGACTTTGAATGCCCAGGACGGGTTTGCTGCCTCCAACATGGCAATCGTCCCGAACGTAAACGGCTCAACCGATGCGTACGCCGGCAACGGAACAACACAACTGATCCTTGATATTTCGGGATACTTCGCCCCCTAAAAGAGGGCCAACGGATGGACTGCGTGCCGGGAGTCTGGCTTGCGCCATCTGGCGCCATCTCCAGCTGACGTATAACGCCCATCCCGTGCTCTTGAAGAGCTCCGCCGGTCCGCCCCATAAGAACGGGTCGTCGACTTCTCGTCCAAGTGAGCCGACCCGTTAACAGGACTTCACGCCAGATCCGGGGAACGGACAGTGAGAACCAATGGTCGATATGGAAGATCACACTTGCTCTTTAAGAACTGCAGGGTACACGGTCGCTTCTCGCGCTGTGGTTCTTCGCTAACGCGAAGACATCTCTGGCGAGTATCCCGTGAAAGTGACTCTTGCAGGCGCATGCGCCAGCACATCGTCCTTTGGCAAGCGACTGAAGCACTGCCGATAATCCTTGGTGAACTGCGATGGGCTCTGATAACCGACGCGATAGCTCGCTTCACCAACGCCGAGCGAATCCACCAGCAGCAACTTTCGGGCTTCGTGAAGTCGAATCCGGCGCTGATATTGAATCGGAGTCATTCCCGTCATCGCCTTGAAATGCTGATGAAACGACGATGGACTCATACCAACGTGACGAGCGAGGTCGTCAACCATGAACCCTTTCGTGAACTGCTTCTGCAGCCAGGTGAGCGCTCGGCTAATGCGGTTGGATGGACTGTCGTGCCGGGAAATCTCCAGCAATCGCGAGCCAGATGGCCCTGAAAGCAGTCGATATAGAATTTCTTGCCGGATAAGCGGCGTCAGGGCAGTTGCATGCTCCGGTGTATCCAGCAATCGTAATAGACGAATCACCGCCGCCAGTAAATCCCGGTCCGCAACAAACACGTCGATGGCAGACTGAGGCCTCGAAGCCGGTAGCGTGTCGCATCGACCGATCACCTGTTTCAACTCTTCGAAATCAATCTCCACTGCGAGCGCCAGTAGCGGGCTTCGTCCGGTTGCGTTCAAAATTCTGGAGGTCGACGGCATATCGATCGATGAAAGGAGGAACTGTCCCGCTCCGTACTCAAGATGAGTTGTGCCAAAGTCAAGTGTTTTTACCCCTTGAAGCACCAGCGCCATGCAGCGCATCGATTGCACGGTCACCAACGGTCGGCTCGCCCAGCCAAACCGCATCAGGTGCAGCCCAGGAAGAGCGTTCCGTGTGAGTCGATCCTTCTCAGCGTGCCGCAGAAGGATCGACCGCATTTCTTTCCGAAGTGAGGAGACAACAGCCATCTCCTCCATCGTATCGGTTTCAAGCTGCATCGCAATCAGTCTCAAGATTTTTGAAGGTCTCAAGCTGACCCAGCCGCGCATCAAGCGCCGTCTTGATATATCCGTAGACGTCCGCTCCCAACGCGAGCCGCGGCGGTGCAACCTCGGCTTCAAACGTATCCACGATTGCGTTCGCCATCTTCACCGGATCGCCTGGCGCCACGTAGCCGTTCTTCGCCATCTGCCGCAGCATTCCTACCGGACCATCCATGTAAGCATCCAGCTCCGGGCTGAGGATGCCTGCACCTCCGAAGCCTGTCCTAATTGCCCCCGGCTCTACCTGCGTCGTCCCGATACCGAAGCCGGCAACTTCCTGCGATAGACTCTCAAAGAACCCTTCGATGCCCCATTTCGTCGCGCAGTAGAGTGACAATCCTGGAAAGGACGACTGCCCTGCACCGCTTGAAATCTGGATAATGCGGCCTCCACCAAGTGGGCGCATATGCGCCACGGCCGCGCGTGCAAGCTGAATCGAGCCCAACAAATTCGTGTCGACGATATGCCGCATTGCGCCGAGTTCTAATTCTTCAGCCGCACCCAGCAGACTATAGCCCGCATTACTGACCACTGCATGGATTCGACCGAGTGCCTTCACGGCTGTGTCGAACACCTTTGGGACATTGGCCAAATCCGACACATCCAACTCTGCTACCCAAAGTTGGCTGCGGAACCGCTGCTCAAGCTCCGCCGCATCGGTACGTTTGCGAACCGTGCCGGCCACCTTGCCGCCCCGGTTGAGAATAGCTTCGGCGATGCTGCGGCCAAGGCCACGTTTGATCCCCGTGACAAACCAGGTGGATGAGTTGACGGGAACCATAAAAGAAGTTTGCGAATGTATACCGCTCATAGAGCCAAGATAGCCGCACGAACACTCTGACGGTGACTCAAATCGTGCAGGAAATTAGCGAAATTCTACAAGACCAGACCGGTCCTTCTAAATTGATCGGTGTTTACGAATGCCTTCCTACATCTGGCCATATAACGCCTATGCGCAGGAAATTAGCCAGGCGGAGCAGTTCGACCTGAGGCGCAGGGATAACTTAGGCCCCTGCTTTGAAGTACAGTGCCGGTGTAAAGCCTAAGACCCTCTTGAACATACAAATGAAGGCACTGGGTGTGCTATACCCTGCTTCCAACGCGGCATGTGTCACCTTGGCACCTTCGGCCAGAAGCCGCACCGCGTGCATAAGGCGGAGTTGTTGCCGCCATTTTCCAAAAGTCATTCCTACTTCATCCTGAAAAAGCCTCTCAACCGTGCGTTTGCTAGCGCCACTCTCCCTGCACAACTGCGACAGCTCTTGAGTATTCGTCGGGTCGGCCAGCAAAATTTCGGCTACGTGGCGCGCTCTGGGGTCGGATAGGTGCGGGAGCTGCAGAGGAACCGCCTGGATTACTTCGAGCTGGTCTGCGATCAAGTCGATCAAGTGGCGCTGCCGTGGGGCATTCATTTTCAGAGCGTGAAAGTTGCACGCATGGAGGATGAGTTCTCGTAACAGGGGCGAGACGTTCACGACGCAACAGTCGCGCGGCAAAGTTCGTACCAGCCGCGGCTTCAAGTAGAGAGTCCGCATTGCCACTCTACCCGACATGGCGATGGTGTGCGGTACGGCAGCCGGTATCCACACCGCTCTAAGCGTCGGCACAACCCATGTCCCCGCCCCAGTCACGACAGACATCACGCCCTGGGAGGCATAGACGAGTTGGTCGCGATCATGGAAATGCAATGGAATGACGTGTCCTGCCGGGTAATCGTGAGTGAGCGTAGCGATATGGGAGCGCTGGTCGGGCAGACGGTCGAAGATTACGGGTTGTCGCTTTTGCGACATTCATTGTCACAATAACGGAAGTACGTAGCCCCGGCAACTACATAGGATGGAGTCACTGAAGTTCATCTTGGGTGAGGAAACGTGAACCGCTTACATCACTGTTTGTGTCGTTCCGCGCGCTGGAGAAGGACGGTTCGGCAACGGGTGCCATGGACGCTCTCAAGCGCCATGTTGGGAGACAGGGTGCTTGAGCTCGGGCCCGGACCTGGTCTCACCACCGACCTGCTGCAACAGCGGGTGAGTAGCCTGACGGCAATCGAAGTCGATCCTACTTCGGCCGAGTCGCTGAAGGCACGTCTGACGGGCAGCAATGTCCGTATTGTAATCGGCGATGCCACGCTAATGCCCTTTTCCGATGAACAATTCTCCGCTGTTGTTTCCTTCACCATGCTGCACCATGTGACTTCGGCGGCATTGCAGGACCGGCTCTTCGCTCAAGTATGGAGAGTTCTCAAACCGGGAGGAGTTTTCGCGGGCTGTGACAGTCGGCAAAGCTGGCTAATGCGACTGATCCATATTGGCGACACACTCGTCCCCATTGATCCGAGCACGGTTTCCGCTCGGCTTAGGTTGGCCGGATTTGAAGTGCTGGAAATCGAGAAAAACTCTCGAGCATTTCGCTTTCACGCGCGACGGCCGGCGCCGGGTTTGGACATCCCGGGGTGTCTCCCCGGTTCGACGGACAAGATGTTCGAAGCTTTCGATTAACGCTTTTCCGATGATAAGCAGAGCCAGACATTTAGGCCGCGGAGAGGAATTACATCATGCAGGAAGATAGAACTACTCGGTGTTGGTGTTGGCACGCAGGTCTGTTGTTCTTGAGCTCATTCGCGATCTGTTTGATTTCGACGAGCCCGGTCGCTGCGGCGGCGAACTCTGGTCCGTGCGCAACGAATCCACAGAGCCGTCAGTTGGATTTCTGGCTCGGGAACTGGACCGTCACGGCCGGCGGCCCGAGCGCTGCTACCAGCACGGTGTCCCTAGCCCTAGATCAATGTCTGCTGGTGGAGAACTGGGACGGAGGCCGAGGCCATTCCGGCGAGAACATTTTCGCTTACAGTCCGGAAGAAAAGACCTGGTATGGCATGTTCGCAGACAACACGGGCCGGGTACATGTTTTCAGTGATGGCAAGGTCGCGTCAGGGATAGCTGAATTCCGCGGCACAAGTCACGGCCCAAAAGGCGAGACAGTCTTGAACAAAGTGAGGGTGGTCCGCATCGATGCGAACCGGGTCGAGCAAACCTGGGAGAAGTCAACTGACAACGGAGCTACGTGGACAACGGAGTTTCGTGGAGGATATACCCGCGCCGATCGTTAGAGTGGACGCCCTCAGGAAGGTGGGTGATGCGACGAAAACTACATTGGCTGCCCGTGTTCTTGGCCGATTTACGCTTCGGAGCTCGCATTCTCAAGCGAAACCCCGGAGTGGCTCTCGTGGGCATACTGACGCTGGCACTTGGCGTGGGCGCCAACACGGCGATATTCAGTTTGCTGCATGCCGTGTTGTTGCGGCCATTGCCGTACCGCGATCCCGGCCAGCTGGCTTGGGCTTCGCAGTACGCGCCACGGCTCGATGCCACGCTGGTCCCAGCAGGAACGTTCGTCGCCTGGCGCAACCAGAACCGGTCCTTCGAGGACATGGCGGCATATGACGATCACCTCTGCGACGGTAACCTCGCCACTGGCGCCGAACCCGTTCGCCTGGACCGCTGCGCCGAGGTAAGCGCGAATTTCTTTTCCCTGCTTGGGATACGGCCTGCCTTGGGGCGCAGTTTCTTGACACGGGAAGACGCTCCCGGAGCACATGGAGTCATGATTCTTAGCGATGGCTTCTGGCGGCGTCGCTTTGGGGCTGACCCCAGCGTTCTGGGCAAGTCGCTCCGGCTGGATAACGCTGAGTACACAGTGGTCGGTATCTTACCGGCGAACTTTGTCTATCCCAGCCAGCTCAAGCCGGATGCCTTCGTGCCGCTTTCCCTTCCAACCAAACCAGAGTGGAGCGAGCGCGAGAGCGATGAGATGAGCGTGGTCGGCCGCCTGAAACAGGGTGTCCCATTAGAGCAGGCAATGGCGGAATTGCGGACCATCACGCAATCGCTTACGCCGCAATATCCGCAGGCTGTGGCTGAGAAACTGGCGGGAGCGGAGGTACAACTTCTGCCGCTGCACCAGCGGCTCGTGGGCGATACTCGTCCGGCACTGTTGCTCTTGATGAGCGCAGTGGGGCTGGTTCTGTTGATTGCCTGTGTCAATGTCGCAAACCTTTTATTGGCACGGGCTGCGGCGCGACAGAGGGAATTTGCGGTGCGCTCTGCGTTGGGAGCAGGGCGCGCCCGCATCATCCGGCAACTACTGACCGAGGGCTTGCTTCTTGCCGCTCTGGGGTCGGCGGCGGGACTTCTGATAGCTTGGGGCACGCTGGATGTCGCGCGCCTATTGCGGCCGGACACTCTCGCCTATTTCGGTGATGTGCATCTAAATGGGGCTGCTCTCTGCTTCACTCTCCTAATTTCGCTATTGACGGCCATCCTGTTCAGCGTCGCGCCGGCCCTTGCCGCTTCTCAGGTTGGCGCGAGTATTGCGTTGCAAGAAGCCGGAGGAAAAACCACAGCTAGTCCTTTCCGGCAAAAGCTTGGCAGCATGCTGGTCGTCGCGGAATTGGCGTTTGCCTTTCTCCTTTTGATGGGCGCGGGACTTATGCTTCGCACCTTCGCCAATTTGCGCGCGGTGAGTCCAGGTTTCAATCCGCGAAATGTGCTGACCATTCAGGTCACGCTGACGGAAGCAAGATATCCGAATCTCGCCCAGCGTAAGGCTTATTTCGACAAGCTACTCGATACTGTGCGGGCCATGCCGGGAGTGGAATCGGCTGGCGGCACCACGACCCTACCCTTTTATTACGGCTTTTCCAGTCCGGTAAAAATATCAGTCAAAGATAATCCGTCGTTGCTGGCGGATCAAACGCTATCGCCGGTGTCGCACGTCACACCGGATTACTTTTCTGCAATGCAAGTTCCTCTTCGGGCTGGGCGCTTCTTTACAACGGAAGACCGCCGGGGAAGTTTGCCGGTCGCCATCGTGAGCCAGGAGTTTGTCAGCCGCTTCTTCGCCGGAGCCGACCCAATCGGAAAGCGTTTGACCTTTGCTCCGGCTACGAAGTTACCGGAGCAGGAGTTCACCATCATCGGAGTTGTGGGCGATGTCCGCTACATTGGATTGGATCGTCAGCCTGTTCCCGTCGTCTTTACGTCGACAGACCAGTTTCCTGCCTCGGCTTTGACTTTGGCGGTGCGTACCCGGATCGCGCCGGAGAGCCTTGTCGCCGCAATTCGGCATGAAGTGCAAAGCCTCGATCAGGAGCAGCCCATCTACCACGTGGCAACCATGGAACAACGAGTAGCGGATTCAGTCGGGCCGCAACGCTTTGACGCGTCTCTCCTGGCACTGTTTGCAGCTGCGGCTGTTTTACTGGCGGCGATCGGAATCTACGGCGTTATGTCGTATTGGGTGACGCAGAGGACGCACGAGATCGGCGTCCGCGTTGCGTTGGGGGCACAGCGGCGACAGGTTCTGCGACTGGTTCTCGTACGCGCTACATGGCTCACGATCGGCGGCCTCTCCGCTGGTCTGGTAGGAGCATTTATTCTGGCACGCTCGCTAAGCAGCTTACTTTTCGGTGTCCAACCGATTGACCCGCTGACCTTGCTTACCGCTTCTGTTGCCTTGGCCGGGATCGCTTTCGTGGCCAGCTGGCAACCTGCCGTCCGGGCCGCTGGTGTCGACCCGATGGTCACCTTGCGTTACGAATAGACGCTTTAGCGTTATTGGCTCGATGTTGGTGCGCTCCAGAATCATGGGCACAATGATCAGCGATGCAAGTTGCATGTCAAAGAGACCCCACGGATTAAGCAATCTTTGTCCAGTTAGGCCTGCTCAACCACGGATACTGCCATAACGCCGAGACGCTCCGATAGTCGTCTCCAAAACGGGGGATATGCGCCGTCACACACGCTCAGACACTGATGTTTGGCAATTGGGACAGCCACCTTGGCTCCCATGCGGGAGTTCGCCCGCTGGGTGAGCGGATTTGGGACGCCGTTCAGACGTGCTCTGCCGCCGAGCCTGAAATTTGCATCGAGTGGAGCCTATAGCCCGCGCTCGTGGATAGCCATCATCAAGGGATTTAGGCTTGCCCTGAACATGCAAGCCGTTGCTGGACGGGAACCAAGTTCTTAGATGCTCGGCCTTCCACGGCAGCCACCTCGGCATCTATCTCGAGCACCGTGCGAACGAAGAGTTCTCCAAGCGGAGACAAGCTTCGCCGAGCAAGTCGGACAATGCCAAATTCACCTTGCAACACCGGCAGCGCCACAGGCAATACCGCCATCGTTTTCGCTTCAAGGTCGGGGAGCAGCACACTAAGTGTCAGTAAGGCCACGGCATCCGATTCCCGAGCAATACTTTTCATCATTCCCAGCGATTCGCAGGCTATTGAGGGGACCGTCTTCGGTCCGCGGCGTGATGGATTATCGCCCTTGGACGAAACGCTCATGAACTCGCGGAACATGGCCGACGGGAACCGCGACGTACTGACAAACGGATAGCTCAAAATGTCGCTCATGCTGAGCGCGCTTTTTTTCCTGAGAAGCGGATGTCCAGGGCGCACCGCCAAATAGCCCTGTCGGCGGGTCAACCGCGCGATGAGGAAATCCTGGTCGTCGGTGATGGCACGCACATCGACCACCGCCAAGTCGAGTTCGCGGCCGCGAAGCAGCGGCAGCAAGTTGGCCCAATTATCGTTCGCCAGGCGCAGCCGCACCTCAGGATGGTGACGGACAATCCGGGCAATTACCCGATCTACAAACCCTAGCCCGACGTACGTCCCTATGCCCACCTGGAGTTCCCCTCTTTCCAGGCCTTTCAGCAACTCCATTTCCCGGCTGAGGTCGGCGGATTGCGACATCACTTCTCTGGCCCGTTCCAGGAAAATCTCACCCGCATCGGTGGCCTCCACCCCGTTTCTGCCGCGGTCAAAGATCTGCACTCCGGCCTGTCTCTCCAGGTTCTGAATGCTCCGTGATAGTGAGGGCTGCGAAAGATGGAGAGAATGGGCGGCACGTGCGAAATGGCCATGTTCCGCCAATGCTAGCGCGCAGCGCAACAACCGTATTTCGAAGTCCATGCGTCCAGGTTATCAGATTGATGTCAATGAGGTATTGGACGTATAGGCGATGGCTCCTATAGATTCGAAGATACAGACACAGTAGCTCACGCCATGCGACTCATCATCGCCCTAGCCCAGGGTGTCGCTCTGGTCTGGAGACTTCATTCTGAAGTCTGCGCACAGTTGTTCCGCCAACAATCGGGAACAATCGGACAACCGCGGCTGGCTGCCCGGTCACGACCCACCTCCGTCGCTGGGTGTGTGGAACTCCACTTCGCTCGGACCACCAAATCCAAGTCGACAATGAAACTTTCGGCAGGAAAGGAAAACCGCGACGCACTCGTCCGAAAAGCGATCCTTGCGGGCGAATAGGCACCACCCAATGACGGATCGAGTCGGTTGTGAAGGTTTGGGGTGGCCCTCCAACAAGATGGGAGGACGTAATGAAAACGTTTCAGAACAAGACAACGACAACAATGAATGGGACGCAACACAGCCGGACATTTCTCGGCCTGGGGTTAATCGCGATCTTGTCGCTGAGCCTGTACACCGGCTGCACCACAAGAAGCGAGCCACCCCGTACAAAACTCGGGGCAGTTTCCGAATTTCATCCCGAACTCGGCTTGGGAGCACTGCAAGGCTACCTGGATCCCAAAGACCTCCCGAATAGTCTGATCCTGATCCCCCCGCCTCCCGTTGCCGGGTCGGCGGCCCAGGCGAACGACGAGGAGGTTGCTAAAAGCACCTTCCGTTTGCGCGATACGCCGCGCTTCACGCTCGCAGCTTCCGACTTCGATTTGAAGATTCCGCATCTGGTCAACGACTTTTCCTGTGCGTTGAACGTTCCGATCACGAAAGTGGGCACACCCTACCTGTACACGTTGTTGGCGCGTTCCTTCAGCGATCTTGCGATTTCAACCTATGCCGCGAAGGACCATTACAAACGCACGCGTCCCTTCCAGCAGAACAACGAACCCATGGCCGCTCCGGAGGCACGCGATTTCTTAGCGAAAGATCCATCCTATCCGTCGGGACATACTGCGATTGGCTGGGGATTCGCCCTGATCCTGACCGAGATTGCGCCGGACCGTGAGAACGAACTCTTGGGTCGCGGCCGGGCCTTTGGCGAGAGCCGAATGGTCGCCAACCATCATTGGTTCAGCGACGTGGTTTGGGGCCGCTTCATGGGCGCGGCCACGGTGGCACGACTGCATGCCGATCCCACATTCCGCGCAGACCTGGAGGCTGCCAAAGCTGAAGTTGCGGCGAGTCGTGCCAAAGGTGCCGCCCTGACCGGTGATTGTAAAGAGGAAGCAGCGGCGCTGGCCTTGGATTATCAAACCGATGGCGTGACGGCGGTCGACATACTACTCGATCCGGACGCAACCATGATGAAGCACTCGGAAGCCGTGAACGCTTATTTGCGTTCGGTATATCCGAAGGGCTTCGCGCTCGACGCCACTCACCGCCCCCATATCACATTGTTGCAGCGCTTCGTGCGCACAGCGGATCTCGACCAGGTCTATGCCACCGCCAACAAGGTACTGGCGGGTGTGAAAGCCAGTGACCTTCAGTTAAAGGCATTCAAGTATTACTACATCCCTGTCGGGAAACTTGGTCTTTCTGGAATCGTTGCCGAGCCGACGCCGGAACTCCTCAAACTACAGCAGGACCTGGCGGAGGCCGTGGCTCCATTCACTGTGCCTACCGGCACGGCAGGTGCTTTCGTCACTACACCGAAAGAGCCCGACATCCAAGCGGCGACGATCAACTATATCGCGGGATTTGTGCCCGAACATACGGGCACGAACTACAGTCCGCACGTCACCACGGGTCTGGCCTCCAAAGAGTGTCTGGACAAGATGCTAGCCCAGCCGTTTGAGTCGTTCACATTCTCGCCATCGGGCGCGTCCGTCTACCAACTCGCTGAATACGGGACAGCGGCGAAGAAACTCAAGGATTTGGATTTGCAGCGTTGAGTCATACGTCGTGAACGCGAAATGAGCGAATCCGCAAGAATGAGCGGTTGAGCTAGGAAGATCCCAATAAATCGTGATTTGAGCTGTTTAGCACACCTTGCGTCACGGGAATAACGCAAGATCACAGTAACAACAAGGAGGAATTCGTATGGACTTTGGTGCAGGTTTTCGAAAATTTACGCTGGGCGCTCTTGCCGTTTCCAGCGTCTTGCTGGCGGGTGGCAGCGCGACATCACAAGCGCAAACAACCAGCCCCAAGCAGCCCAATATCGTCATCATCTGGGGCGATGACATCGGTCAGACGGATGTCAGCGCATATTCCATGGGCCTGATGGGCTTTCACACCCCCAACATCGATCGCGTCGCCAAAGAAGGCATGATCTTCACCGACTACTACGCGGAGCAAAGCTGTACCGCAGGCCGTGCGTCCTTCATCACTGGCCAGTCGGGCTTGCGTACGGGTTTGACCAAGGTTGGTTTGCCCGGTGCTGAGGCAGGGTTGCAGAAGGAAGACCCGACGGTTGCTGAATTGCTGAAGGCTCGCGGCTATGCGACCGGCCAATTCGGCAAGAACCATCTGGGCGACCGTAACGAATATCTCCCCACCGTGCACGGCTTCGACGAGTTCTACGGCAACCTTTATCACCTCAACGCCGAAGAAGAGCCGGAAGATGCCGACTATCCGAAGGACCCGGCGTTTCGCGCCAAATTTGGCCCGCGTGGCGTGCTGGACTGTAAGGCTTCCACCACCGACGATCCAACGGTCGACCCGCGTTTCGGTAAGGTGGGCAAACAGGTCTGCACCGACACCGGCCCTCTCACCAGGAAGCGGATGGAAACCATCGACGATGACGTCGCGGCGCGTGCCGTGGACTTCATCCAGCGGCAGAACAAGGCCGGTAAGCCAGCCTTTGTGTGGGTGAACTTCACTCACATGCACTTCCGGACCCACACCAAGCCGGAGAGCATCGGGCAGTCAGGCCGCTGGCAGAGCCCATACCACGATGCCATGATCGACCACGACAAGAACGTCGGCGCGGTCCTCAAGGCGCTGGATGATCTGGGCATCGTGGACAACACCTTCGTCATGTACTCCACCGATAACGGTCCGCACATGAATTCGTGGCCGGATGCCGCAATGACGCCATTCCGCAGCGAGAAAAATACTAACTGGGAAGGTGCTTACCGCGTGCCCGCAATGGTCCGCTGGCCGGGCCATATTAAGCCGGGCACTGTGTCCAACGAGATCGTTGCTCACCTCGACTGGCTACCGACATTTCTGGCCATGGCTGGCGATCCGCAGATCAAGGACGAATTGCTGAAGGGCTACAAGGTTGGCAACATGACCTACAAGGTTCATCTGGACGGCGACAACCTTCTCCCGTACCTGACTGGGCAAACCGTGAAAAGTCCGCGAGAATCGTTCTTCTACATCAACGATGACCAGCAATTGGTGGCCCTGCGGTACGACAACTGGAAGCTGATATTCATGGAGCAGCAGGTCTCGGGAACCATGCTCCTATGGGCGAACCCGTTCACTAACTTGCGGCTCCCGAAGATGTTCAACCTCCGAATGGACCCCTACGAGCGTGCGGACGTCACCTCGAACACCTATTGGGACTGGGAGATCAATCATGCTTACCTGCTGGTACCGGCGCAGGCCTACGTAGGCCAGTTCCTGGCATCCTTCAAAGACTATCCACAGCGGCAGAAAGCGGCCTCCTTCAACATGGATGAAGTTCTGAGGGAACTCCAGGACACCGGGGACTCGAAGTAGCACCGGGATGCGACGGGGGCTGCGCTTGCAGCTCCCGAATCTATGAGCGACACGATGACAATGCCATTGCTGACCGAGGAATCGCCGGCCTTCTCCCTCGTTCTGGGGGGACCGATGTTTCAGATGCTCCGGCGATCCCGTCTCTCCGGAGATGCGCTGGAGCTACTGCATCGCAGGGTCGTGGCTGTCGTGCTGGTCGCATGGATACCATTGCTGCTGTTGTCGATTCTAAGCGGGCATTTCCTGAGGGGAGCGGTTACGCTACCCTTCCTGCACGATATAGAGGCACACGTTCGGCTGCTCGTCGCGTTGCCGGTACTGATCGCCGCAGAGTTGATCGTGCACCTGCGCATTCGTTCAAGAGTGAAGACTTTTCTGACGCGCCGTATGGTCCGCCAGCAGGACACACCAAGATTTCTTGCCGCGATCGACTCGGCGATTCGGTTGCGTAACTCGGTACCCGTGGAGTTGGGGCTTATGGTCCTAGTCTTCACCGTCGGGCAGTGGTTATGGCGAAGCCAGATCGCTTTGGGTGCATCGACCTGGTATGCGATTCCACAGGCTCGTCACATGCACCTCACAACCGCAGGCTATTGGTACGAGTTCGTCAGCATTCCCATTTTCCAGTTCGTTCTGCTGCGCTGGTATCTGCGGTTTTTCATCTGGTTCCGGTTCCTATGGCAGGTTTCTAGATTGGACCTGCACCTGACTACCACACATCCGGATCGAGCGGGAGGTTTGGCTTTTCTGGGAAGAAGCTCTTACGCCTTCGGCCCAATCTTGTTCGCCCAAGGGGCGCTGCTGGCGGGGGTAATAGCCAGCCGCGTCTTGTACGGGGGAGAAAGTTTGTTGTCGTTCAAGCTGGAGGTCGTCGGCTTTATTGTCCTCTTCCTGGTGTTGATCCTTGCACCGCTCACCATGTTTTCGCCGCAAATGGCGCGGGCGAAGCGTAAGGGGTTGTCCGAATACGGCTTGCTGGCGACCCGGTACGTCGATGGCTTCGAGCAGAAATGGGTGGTGGGAGATGCGGCAGAAGGCGACGAACTCCTGGGCACCGGCGATATTCAATCTTTGGCCGATTTGGGGAATAGTTATGGGGCGGTGCGGGACATGCGAATTGTGCCCTTCGGCATGCAGGACATCGGTCGACTCGCCGCCGCCACAGCCGTACCTCTTCTGCCGCTCGGACTCACCGTGTTTTCACTGGAAGAGCTGGTGATGCGCATCTTTAAGATACTTTTCTGACGGCGCAATATACGTTTCACCCCTCGCCGGTTATCAGCCTGTACAACGATGTCGGAGACAAAATGAAATCTGCTGTCGCATTATCCAAAGCCGAAAGGCGTAAGCATGGCAAAGCCCTTCGCGACAAGTGCCCACGGGCCTCTCAAGCGGAGTGGAAAACTCGTTCGAAATCACAAGACATCATCACTCTGCTAGAAGAGTCCGACGCCGACCGGATCGCGGGTCTGGTCCCTGTGAAGTACCAGAGAATGGCGGTGTCCCCTTTCACGTTCTTTCGCGGCACGGCCATCATCCAGGCGCGTGACCTGGCGCATTCACCTGTGTCGGGGATTACGGTTCAGGCCTGCGGCGATTGCCATCTGGCTAACTTTGGCGGGTTCGCTTCACCTGAACGTGCATTGGTTTTCGACATTAACGATTTCGACGAAACATTTCCTGGCCCGTGGGAATGGGATGTGAAGCGATTGGGAGCCAGCCTTGTGCTGGCGGCAAGGGACAGGGGTTTCTCCAGGGCCGTCGCCGATCGAACGGTGCGAGCGGCTGTTGCGTCTTATCGAAAGCACATGGCGAAATTCGCAGAGATGAAGGCGCTCAATACTTGGTACGCGCAAGTCAACCTCGACGCCGTCGAGGAATACTTTCGAAAAGATAAGGACATGTCCGCACGCTTGTCAAAGAAGGTGAAAGAGGCGCGGTCTCGAACTTCCGAGGCGGTGATCCCCAAGCTCACTGCGGTCGTTGATGGACTGCGGAAGATTAAGGACAGCCCCCCTGTCATTTATCACGTCCACGAATTTACTCGGGATTTCGAAAAGCAACGTTTGAAATTCACCGAGGAATACAAGAAATCGTTACAGGCAGATCGGCGACATCTGTACGAGCGCTATCGCTATCGGGACAGTGCAATAAAAGTTGTTGGGGTCGGCAGCGTGGGGACGAGATGCTATCTCTCGCTGCTTCTTGCCGACGACGATGATCCACTCTTCCTTCAAATCAAGGAAGCCCGCAGGTCGGTGTTGGAGCCAGGGCGGGGCAAGAGCCGCTATGCGCAGCAGGGTCTTCGGGTGGTAGAGGGGCAGCGTCTCATGCAAGCCGCAAGTGACATCTTTCTCGGTTGGGCCCGCACCAAAGGGCATGATTATTACTTCCGCCAATTCCGCGACATGAAGGTCTCCGCTGAAGTTGACACCTTCCAACCGAGCACTCTGGCTGGCTACGCCAGTTTATGCGGCTGGACGCTGGCACGGGCACATGCTAAGGCTGGCGATGCGGCAATGATCTCAGGATACTTGGGATCGAACGATCAGTTCGACGACGCCTTGGCTAAGTACTCGGAATCCTACGCTGACCAGGCTGAACGTGACTTCGAGGTGTTCCAGGCAGCGATTCGATCCGGACGCCTCTCGACCGAACCGGCGAAGGAAGCAGGGCTGGAGTTTCTGCTCTAGGAAAAGTCGTCAAAGGAAGCCAGGAAGGCCGGTTTGGACAACCCTTCGCTGCTTGCCTAACGCCTAGACCAAAGGAGCATTGGAGACTCTGGTCAAGAATTGGGCTGCCATTCTTGCGCCCAGGGCACCCGCGCAAATGCAGTCGCGACGGACCGTCTTCGCGAACTTCGACATCTCAGTGTCGATCAACGCGTGACGAGAAACCAATCGCGCCGCTCATCATCTTCTGAGGAACCCATGACACCGTGGTTCCTCCGGTCATGGGAGAACTATACCGCGAGCAGATGTGCAAGAGGGAAGCGAATGTCACGCGCGTGCAGCTGCCCGGAGAGCAAACGCACTACAGCACACCCGGCGCCTCGCAACCTTTCTTTGTTCCGTGGGTCGCGGACCGCTTTGCGAGTAAAGCGCTGGAGAATGGTGGTTCCCTAAGTAAGGGTTGGCCGCAATGAGTTGGACGGCTTCGGGCGAAATACACTTCGAGGTGTGATCGAGGCCATCTTTTGCGGTATTTGATTCAGTTGTGGTCTGACTGGGCGAGTGCCAGCTTGTAGGCGATATAGTACTTGTAGACGTTGCCTACGTAGGTCACCGTGGTCTCGCCGATCTCTCTGGCGACGATCAGCTCTACATTTTCGAACCACTTGTTGGGGTCGAGGCCTTCCTGTCTTGGCTCGCGCGCGCAGTTCCGCAATGCGATTGGGACCCGCGTTGTAACTAGCAAAGGCGAGCAGCATCTTGTTCAGTGGATCGATGGCAGGATCCTTCAAATACTGCTCCTTGATCTGGTGCAGCATCCTCACTCCGGCAAGAATGTTATTCGGCGCCGTATTTACGTCGGCGACACTGATCGGCGGTGCAGCCGCATCGGAGGGCAGCACCTGCATAATTCCCACCGCGCCTCCGGGACCTCGGCGGCTCTGCTCCAGTTGTGATTCCTGGTAGCCAATGGCCATCATCATCAGATAATCGAGGTCGTACTGCGCGGCGTACTCCTTGAACCAGTCGCTGAGTGCAATGAACTTTTTCATCTCGTCCGGAGAAGTGGCGTTTTTGATCCAGATGTCGCTTTTAACGTACCGCCGCAGCATGGTGTTGCCGAAGGAAGTCCCCACAGCGCGAGGGGCAATGAACCCGTCAAGCAACTGCTTGAGTTGAGGGTTGTTCTTCCGCACCGCCCAGGCAGTTTGTTCACCAGTCGCAATCGCCAGGTTCGGGTGCACCGTGATGTGAGGCAAGATCTGCGCCCAGAGTTGGGCCTTCAAAAGTGTTGTCACCGTCGCTGGAATCATTTGGGCGTTCACCATCTCTACGAGGTCGTCGTCGAGCAGGTATTCGTCCGCAGCCTTCACCTGGATGGGCTTTTTGCCCCCCTTTTCCAGGGTCGCATTCAACCGCAGCAGATTTTGATACATCGTCGACAGCGGATTGATGTAGATCTCCCTGCCGCCGAGGTCGTCCAGGCTCGACACGGAGCTGAAGTTTGGTCCCATCACGACTACTTGCTTCACGTCGGTTTCGAGCGGCACGGTGAAGGCGACCCGCTGCGCGCGCTCCGGTGAAATGACCGATGCGTAGGCGATCACATCGCCCACACCTTGTGTTAATGCGGCCTCGATCTGGTTGGGGGCTACCGGAATAAACGTGACCTCGACTTTGAGTGGACCTGTCTTCAGCTTCTCGTTGACGTAACTTTCGAGCGATCGCAAAGCGTCGTACATGACGCCCATGGGCTGGCCGTTGTCATAGAAGAATCCGATGGGATTGACGATAACCAGCGCGCGAATATTCTGTCGCTTTACCATGCCGTCGAGGTCGTCGGTGTGGCGGCCGAAGGGCGCTGGTAAAGCCGGCCCGGACGCGCTCGAGGGAGTGTGCGGAGGAGACGGAACCGCGACTGGCGGCGACGGCTGCTGACCGTTGGCGGCCGAGACAATCAGCACGGACACCCACGCCAGGCAGAAGGCGAACTTCGACAATGCGGCACGGTTGGTCACACAAGACTCTTTCCTCATCGCGACAGCGAACGGAGCGTGTTCCAACAGAATATTCAATCACTTCCGCATTAGCTTTGCCCAGAACTTCTTCACGATCCGGGCCTGGTGAATGGAACGAAACCGAAGCGAATCCAAGGGGGACACTGCAGCCTTACGGAGGCTTCCTTACCGCTTAATAAGTGAAGCACTCCCACGCCAAACGGAACGGCAGCAGCGCGAAGCCGAGCGCAACCCCGCGAGTTCCTGACTAAGTCTATGGAAGGAATCGCCTCGAATATCTTAGCCGATCGACTTCAAAAGCTTGTCAAGCACGAGATTATCGTCAAGTCTGATAACTCCACCCATAGCAGAAGGCCATTTACAGTTTTTACGGAAGAAGGGCATCGAGTTGCTTCCTCTTCTGATGGACATGGTCGCACGGTGGAACAAGCACTTGCCGGCCGCAGATCGTAGGAAGCGGCCAAGAGCAAGAGTCAGATATGGGCCGCTGTGTTTGCAGAATCACCGGTGGGGCGAGCAAGTGTGGGCCTCGTTGTTGTCTGCTGTGAGGGGCTTATTTCACTTCCGCGGTCAAATTTCGGATCACGACCATCGGGCTTACCTGAATTCACCACAGCGATTATCGGAGAGTTGTCGGCCATCGACAACCGAGAATATCTAGTCTAGTTAAGCGACAGATCCCATGCGCCGCTGCAGCCGCTCGCACGCCGACAAGCTCGACAAATGGCTGCATTCACGGGTAAGTCGTCGCGCAATCGGGTCCCTTGTTTTTGCGCGCTATCCGTCTACTTCTTGGCACTCGCCGGCGGAACAATGCCGTTCATCCGCAGGTACTCCACCATTTGACCGTAGTGATCATACCCATGGGCCGCCGCAAAAGCGGTGATTGTGGCCCGCGTGCTGAACCCGTCGATCGGTTTGATGGCGACAAACGCATTTTCCGGCGTGATTGTTGCTATCGCCTTATGCGCGTAGACGAACGATGCTTCGAGTGCAGCCACCGCTTCATCCTTCGTTGTGATGGAGCCGATTGCCTTTACGTCGCGGTCAGGCTTGATGCTGCTCCAACTGAAGAAGAAGTAGTTCGCCTGCGCCAGGTGCGTGACCTGTGCCACAAAAGTTCGGACCGTATCGAATTGCGTTCTCTGGCTCGTGGCAAAGATACCCTGCGTCGGCGCGAAACTGTACTTATCGCCGGGCATGGCCTTGGCCGCGTCAACCGCCTGGATCTCCATCAGAGAAAGTACGCCGTCCAGAGCTTTCGCGGGTTCTTCCCTTGTCCCTACCGGCGGCGCCGGCGGGGCCTCACTCATCTGCGCCCGCATCTGCACCCCGCCGCTCAACATTACGGCACCTGCTAAAACCAGAATACGAATATGCATTGTTTACTCTCGATCCAAGCTTTTTTGAGAAGCAGTCCTAGCGTACCAGAAGCAATTAGATGCCCTTCTCTCTAAGACTGTAAATGACTTTCTGTTTTATGGACGGGTTCCTGAGACGTATCGATGAGCGCTAGCGTGACCAGCCTTCGCAAACGAACGGGCAGAATATTCGACGTTATCCCCTTCCAGAGACTTGGCCAAATCTCACGAAAATGCCTTCGGTTGATAAAGACAACGCCGTGGATGAATTAACCCGCCTTATCGCTTCAGTCGATGGTCGAAAGGATATTCCAGGACACTGCTGATTACGATCTGTTTGGCATCGAGGTGTGCGGGATTGAGCAGGAAATTGAACGTTGCGGGAGCAAGAACGCTGGGAACACGCAGCAATGCCGAGCGCATTGAGCGCAGCCATCCCGAGCCAATGGCGCGAGTCGCCTCCGGATTTTCCAACCAGTCGTGTGGGAGAGAATCAACACCAAGTATCTCGACCGTGGTTGTAGTAGGGACCGTCACTTCCAGAAGCGTATAGCTGGGCGGAACGTCGTTGGCCGCGGTGTGGACACATACTTCCAGCAACGCTCCGGCGGCCGTCTCGGCTAAATAGACGACGGGCAAGCCGCGCTCGTGCCAGCGACCTGATGCTCGCAGCCCGCCAAGGCCGTCCAAGTCACGGCGCCGGCTTATTCGCCAGAGCACCATCAGACGAACATGCCTTCGTCAATCTGGACGAGCATTTCCTCGACAAAACGCGCGCCGGTGTCGGTCCGCATCACGTCGACGGGAGCGCGGTTCTGGAGCCTGGCAACCGGACGGCGAAGCCAATCAAAGGCCCGCTCACGCGAGCCGTAAACCGCTTCCGCTTGCGAAAGGAGCCGGACCACGCGCAGCACGCGGTCGGACTCTTCCACCGTCAGTTTCTCGCGCTTCGACCGGCGATGCTGCAGGGTTCGCAACGGGATGACGAGTGCGTCGATCTCTTGCCGCGTCAGTCCGAGTGCAAGCAGTCTCTTAATCGAAGAGGTAGGAAGCTGCTGCTCAACCATCTGGAGTACTTGTCCATCGGTGCGGATGGGCGGCACTCCCAGCCACTCTGCGATCTGTTGTTGCAGGACTGACATGCCTACATTATGCCACAGTTATGGTGGCAAACTGTAGTCCAGCATCGGGCACATCAGCCAGCGGATCATCTGCATTCCAATTCTAGTTTCTTCAGTGCCGCCTTTTGGTACGGCTCAAGCCTATTTTCGTTCCAAGCGCGTAGAAGTTCGGCCCGTGCTCTTTGCAAGAGCTCGTAGGCAATCGCCAGCTGTGATGTTCTCTCGGCAAATTGTGTAAGCACGAGTTCTAAGTACACGCGAGTGATATACGGGCAGAGAGGATGGGCGTGACGCAACTCCGCCCTGACCGCATCGAATATTGAGTTGTTCATAACTCCTCATGTGCGCCGGCGGCGATGGGTTCGTGCATGCCGGAGCTGGTGTTTGGCCATGCAAGCAGAATCAAGGCTTGTTCAAAGCCCTCTTGTGGGCTTTGGATTGTGAGAAACTCACTTGCAGAATGTCGTTCGAATATCAGCCAACCCTCTGCTGAATGTGCTCGGGGTGTTTGAGATTCAGAAGTGAAAGTCGCCACCTTCAACATCAACGACATCAACAAACGGCTGCAGAATCTTTTGGCGTGGCTGTCGAAGAGCAAGCCCGATGTGGTTTGCCTACAGGAACTCAAGGCCGAACAGAGAGCGTTTCCTGCGGGTTCCCTGCAAGCTGTGGGGTACGAGGCCGTGTGGCAAGGCGAGCGCTCATGGAATGGTGTCGCCATTCTCGCTCGCCATCGCGCGCCCGTGTTGACTCGTACTTGTTTGCCTGGGCTTACAAAGGACACGCAGGCTCGCTACATCGAAGCGGCGGTGAACGGGGTATTGATTGCCTGTATCTACCTTCCCAACGGCAATCCTCAACCCGGTCCAAAATTCAGTTACAAGGTGACTTGGTTTGAAAGCCTCATTTGCCATGCCGAGGAACTCATCGCAAGCAACCTTCCTGTCATCTTGGCCGGCGACTTCAACGTCGTTCCTACCACACAGGACATCTATCCAACTCGCTCTTTGGATAACAATGCCCTGGTCCAATCAGAGAGTCGGGAAGCATTTGCCCGTCTACTTGCTCAAGGCTGGACCGATGCTCTGCGGAAGCTGCATCCACACGGGCCGCTCTGGACCTTCTGGGATTACAAGCGGGAGCGATGGCCGGCTGACAAGGGCATGCGACTTGATCATTTTCTGCTCTCGCCAGGGCTGTCAGGAAAGCTAGTAGATGGCGGCGTCGATCGATGGGTACGTGGCGAGGTGAATGCCAGCGACCACGCACCAGCGTGGATCACCTTGAATTCTTAAGTGCGCAATTTCTTGCGCGCTTGTAGTGGGATACTTCATGAACCGCTCGATTGGATCATCGCAGTTGGAAAGAGGCAAGCACGATTGGCTTATCGCGGAGATTACGTGCTACAAGCCGGCTTGAGGGACGATTCTCCCCGCAGCACTTCGACGACATAACAAGACGCATGACGCGGGATCGGCAGGCGGACGAGTAATTTGCGTAAATGACCAGTATTGCAGAAGACATGGACCAGGCGGAGAGTGCAGCGTTAGGCGGCGAACCGACGCTTAAAGCGAGTGTCCGCTGATCGAGGCCAAATCCAATCCAGACTGCCGTGATGCTTCGAATTGACGCATCCGATCCTTGATTTCTGCTGATTCCCGCTCGACAAAAGCTATTCGGTCCAGGGTGTAGTCAATGCCCAAGTAATTCAGTGCTTCTGACCACGTTGCGACTTTGTTCATCGGACGACGAAACGTCCCGGGGCCCCGCTTATGTCAGTTGTCATCGCTCATTTCCTCAGTGAATTCTTTCCGATAACGCGCCGCGGCTGGAGTACCAAATCGGCCGCTTCCTCGGCCTCTTTGAGGAGCGTCTTGCGAGGCGTGCCTATCCGTGCACGCATGGTCAGGCCACGAGCAAAATCCGTGACTTGGATCGCTCGCACGGCTACCGGAAAGTCAGGCGGGATGTCTCCTGCACAGATCCCGTCCCGGAAACGACGCTCCACCAGCGCCGCGCCGCCCGCTACAGTGCTCTGCAGGAACCGCTGGACCTCAGCGTCGTTCACAAGCGGTGCGACGCACACCATGAGGCAGCCCCGGGCGGACCCTTTCTCGGTCGCACTTTCGACGGCGTACCTCAGAAAGCCCGCGATCGAGGCGCGAAGACTCTGTGGCGAGAGGAGTGCCTTCGCAGCTGATGCGCCCTTCCGTTCTGCGTACGCCCTAAGGACGCGCAAGAATATCGCCCGCTTGTCCCCAAAGACGGCATAGAGGCTAGGCCGTCCCACACCCATCCCGGCGACGAGATCGTCAATTGTCACTCCGTCGTAGCCTTTCGACCAGAACACCTGAGTCGCCTTCTCCAGCGCCCCCGTCTCGTCGAAGCTGCGCGGTCGACCCCGCAGCCTAGCGGTTTTTTGAATCATTTAGTTCAAAACTCCTTGACACCTTTTATCCCACCATTATAAAACCAAATAGTTCTAAATTAGCAAGCCCGCCTTGGCCTCGCGGGATCTTACGACTCGACCTTGACCGTCAATCACGGAGACACCCATGGAACATTCGATCGCACTCGTCACCGGCACCACCTCTGGGCTCGGTTATGCGGCAGCCAGCATGCTCGCCGACAAGGGCTACAGCCAAGTCATCGTCACCGGGCGTAGCCTGCCCGGGGTCCAGGAAACGGTCGCTCAACTCGCGGCTGAGACCAAGAAAAAGGTTTTCGCGCCGCTGGAGCTGGATCTGGACTCGCCGTCCAGCGTTCAAGCCGCCCTCACCGAGCTGGTCAAGCGAGGCCAGCCGATCGATTTCCTGCTTCTCAACGCAGGGATGGTCCCCGGTAAAAAGCGCGTGATCACTGCGGCGGGCGTTGAGGCGTCTCAGGCCCCGCTGATCGGCCATCATCAACTGACTGTCGGGTTGCTTCGCGCCAGCCTGCTGAGCCCGAACGCGCGGATTGTTATCGCCGGCGCGGAGCCTGCCCGCGGGGGCGTACCCATGTTCAAGTACACCGACGTGCCAGCCTTCGCGGCCAAATACTACCGGGGCGACCAAACCGCGGCTGTTGAAGCCCTGCTGCGCAACGGGCCGAACGTGAAGTACGTGCCCAACAATGCGTATGCTGACGCTAAGCTCATCATCGCTTGGTGGACCGCGGCGCTAGCCCGCCGGCTGCCCGCCGGCATGGCCGTGTACGCCGTATCGCCCGGTGGGGCGACCGATACCAAGGTGGTGCGAAACGCTGGCCCGTTGTTGAAATATCTTTTTATTCCAATCGTGAACCTCATTCCCGGGATGAATCAGACACCGGAGACCGCGGCCCGCCGGTACCTCCAGGCGTCGGAGTTCGGAACCGACGTCTCAGGGCAATTCTTCGCCTCGGCTCAAGGGAAGTTCTCAGGCCCAATTGAGGCGCAGCGCCACCCACACCTCCACGATCGCGCCAGCCAGGAAGCCGCGTGGCAGGCCGTCGTCAGGGTCTCCGGCGTCGACTTCTCGCCTGTCAGACCCGCGTCCCCGTCGGGTCCGTCGATAACAAAACGGCCCGTCGGACTGGCATAGAAAAATTCGTTGTTTTCCGCAGCAACTTGAGAGCGGTGTCGTGAAGGAGAACCCGAGACCCGCAGGAGCGAGGGTTATGTGCCTATGCACCCGGCCCTCGCGCAATTGCTGCAGGCTTGGAAGGAAAAGACGCCTTTCGCGAAGGAGACGGATTTTCTGTTTCCCTCGCTCAAGGCAGACGACAAGGTTCCCCTATCGCCTGCTGTATTCGTAGCTGATCACCTTCGGCCAGCCGCAAAAGCGGCAGGGCTTGAGATACCTGACGGTTACCGCTTCGGTCTGCACAATCTCCGGCACTCGCTTTCAAGCTGGCTGGTGAATAAGGGCACACGCTGGTATCACACGACATCGCATTTGTTGGTCGGATTGTTGGTTAGAACTCCTGCACCGGTCGGCGGTCCAAAAAGCCCGCGGGTTAGGAGTATGACTCATGTTCGCTCCGCTTCCAATTTTCTTAATTAGTCCGTGGTGATAAGTAACGAAGGTGGCAAACCTTTCTTCCCGACCAAGCTCGTCCAACATGCAGTTGTACTGCCATTTTTGCGATTAAGTAGCCGGCCCCTCCGGGATGTGTGAATCGCTTAGAAAGAACGCTTAAGTGGGGACTGAATCGAAATCCACCTGGTCTTTCAGTCGGTATGCAATCCGAAATGGAACCGACGTGTGAAACCTGACCTACAATGGTCAATTTTGAACAGTCCCGAGAGGCTGCCTTTAAGATAATTTTGCCGTTGGTGGATGTTCCCCGAATTCCGGCCCATGCTTCTTTAACACCGCTCATAGAACCGACGGGACCGGAGTTCGCTTATGGGGTAAGTAAAGGCCGGCTGTTCGTACTTCCGCCGCTCAGCGAATACGTGGTACGACTGTCCGACTACTGCTATTGGCTTTGCCCGAGGTGCGATGCGACACATACGATCACACGAGACGGGTCGGAAGTGATTGTGATTGCACGAGAGCGCGGCATCCAAAGTCCGCCCCCGCCCAACGTCGAAGCGAAACGTCGTGAGCAGCCTAACCGGCAGCAACGTATGCAACAAACGGCGTGACCTTCAACGAGTTTCGCTGTACGGCTGAATTCGTGAGGTCATATAGCGGCTGGGGACGGTGCAGATTCTCATGCATCCGGCGGCGACGGGTACCGCCTGACAAGCCGCCTCACGCTGGCGCCTTGTCCAAGACACCCTAGAACGATCTGGTGTAGGGGCTTCCACGGCGGCAACGCCGAACCACAGCAGTGATTGCGTTCCGGAGTAAAGCATGAGCAACGTTTTTCTTATCGGAAAAGAGACGGACACCATACTTTCGATCGCGCAGGCCCTTGCCGCTTGTGATTGCCATTGTGAGCGGGCCAGTGGGGCCGCGGGGGCGATTCGCCGATTGCGTCAACACCCATTCGATGTTGTGATCACCGATCCGGATACCACTATCGACGAAGGCCTGGCGCTACTTGAGGAGATGCGTGACATCCGACCCGGCATGAAAGCTATCCTTCTCGCCCCTTTCAGCACGCCAGAGGAAATCATCTCTGCGCTGCGAGCTCGCGTCTTTGTTTGTTTCAGCGCCCCGTTCGATGCTCACGAGATTGCCAGCTTCGCCAGTCGCGCTGCGACCGACTCCGACTGGCGCACCGAAATCGAGGTTCTCTCTGCGCAACCTGACTGGGTTTCTCTTCGCGCCAACTGTCACATCCTGACCGCCGAACGCGTGGTGACCTTCCTCGGCGAGTTGCAATCGGGATTGCCTGAGGCCATCCGGGACAAACTGATGCTGGCATTCCGCGAGATCTTACTTAGCGCAATGGGACACGCGGAAGTCTCGGATCGCCACAAGGTAGTAGAGGTATCGGCGGTGCGCACCGAGCGCACCATCGTGTTTTATGTGCGCGATCCCGGAGCAGGATCCCGCCGCCCGACATTGGCGCTTGCCGCAGCAACCAGGGTCGTGGGCCCAACCACTATCGTCGAGCAGGCTCCGGAGATGGGAATGCACCCCGGGGGATTTGCTACGCTGCTCGACCGGGGAGTGGTGGATGAGTTGATCTACAGCGAAACGGGCAGTGAAGTCCTGATGATTAAACACACGACGTGAGAAGAGTCGCCTCGGCCTCAGAAGCTCTCGACAGCGGTTGTTGGCCTTCGCATCCAGGGCTCTCCGATAACTACCGACCGCAGAAGTAGGGCCACAAATGGATAATCCGGCAAATTGTGAGAACCCAGATGCGTAACGGTTCAACTTTTAATGCAAAGCCTTCGAGCGTTAAAGCCGATAGGCTCTTTCGCAGCTCGGCGGATAAACCGCTGTCACTTTGCCGTCGCGACCGGTCGACACTGTTCACAGTAACGTGCCGCAGAACCCTGCGGTTAGGGCTTCGCATGCGGCTGCGCGTGGCATTCAACGCACAAGGTTGATTAGGTTCTCCTCCGAATCGCTTCCACAGTGGCTGCGGAACTTGAGGTGGTGAACCTCGAGGTGTTTCATACTGCCGCACACTTGGCACCGAAACCCGTCCCTCTGCAATATCTGCGGACGGATTTTGGGATAGCTGGCTGCGTCCAGTTTCACTCTCGGCTGTTTGAAGCAGATCTTGCTCACGAGGCTTTGCCCACAATTTCAGACAGAAATAACTGTTGCTGTGGCGCCGGCAGGAATTTGTAGTAGCGCGAGATCGATCGCAGCAAGACCTCGGGATCGTTACCGTCCATATTCGCTCCGGCCAGAAAATCGGCACAGATCATTTCCAGGCAGTAGCCCCGGGACTTGCCCGAACCGAGCATGAGGGCTGCCGTATCGATAGCCTGCTCGATAACCGGCATCTGGCTCTTGTAGATCTTGAAGTAGATCAGCTCCGACGGTTCGCTATCCTTGCCCGTCAATTCTTTCTCCACTTCTCGTTTGAACTCTTCCTTCGGCGTACGGCGAGCTTTGTGCAACCAGGTTGCACTTTCGAAGCTCTGTCCCTGCTTGCGGGCAAGCTTCGCCAGCTCAACCCCTTCGCCCAGCCAACGTAGGCCTTGCGCAGGGCACGATTAACTGCCCTGGTCTCGGCAATGCGCATCTCGGCGCCGCGAACGCGCGGCGAAACGTTGGAGGGATCGGCGTCGCCGTAGCCGACGAACCCAGCCGACCCTTTCGAGGGGTAAACCGTGGCCTTCAGCACAAAGCGGCTGGCTGCGGAATCGCACAGCGCGTCGACTGCCTCGACGTGCATGCCCCGGCACCGCTTGCGCCGGGCCAAAGCAAGCAGGCCGGTATGAGTGACATACCAGCCGCCGTCGAGTATCTGCAGCTCACCGGCCGGAATGGAGAAGTGGAACTCTCGGGTCAACTCCTCCAGGCGCCTTTTCAGCGCCGGCATGAGTTGTTCACCCGTCGTTCGCCTTATCGCACGCAAGTTCTCTCGCAGCAACTTTTTCGCAGGATCGCTGGGTAGAACATTTTTCCTGGATGGTTTCGATGGACTCTCAGGCATGCTGACCTCTTCCCTACAGCGAACCCGCACCGTTCAGGGTTCCTACTAGTACATCTACTGAGCTGGCAAACAACCGGGGGACAATCGGAATCGGTTTCTCATTCCTCGCGCTCCATGAACTGCCTGGTTTCATCGCATGCAGAGGTCTCCGGTCGAAAGCCGGCTTCGTCGCTCGGCCTCCGGGCCACAGCGGAGGTACTGCGAAGCGCTCGCACACCCGCCAGCAGATCGGCTGCCGTGATATCTTCGCCTCTCTCAAACGACAGCTGTCCAGCCACGATGTAGGCCTCACGTAGTTCGGCGAAGCTCTGACCCGTCGATTCCCGAATGACCTCTCTTAAGCTCTCTGCCTGCAGCTTAGGATTCAGCGTTTGAAAGTATCGAACCCGTAGCGCAGCATCCGGGTTGTCGAACAAGACCACCCGGTCGAAGCGGCCGGGTCGCTGAAGGACGGCCGGGTCGAGGCGTGCTGGATGGTTGGCGGTGGCTACCGTGACGATGGCGTCTGTACTCACCAGGCCATCGAGGGTATTCAGCAGCGCCTGCAAGCTCACTCGACAGCGCGATTCCTCGGATTTCGGAAACGCACGATCCAGGTCTTCCAGGACGACCATGCACGGCCGGTTGGCGTGCGCTGTAGCGAACAGCTTCTCTAGATCGGAGTCGTCGGTAGTCGGCTGGAACAGCCGAAGCGTGTAGGCATCCAGCCGCTGGCTCCACATCATCGCCCGTATCACGCTGGTCTTTCCATTTCCGGGTGCGCCGTGAAGGAGGTAGCCGCGCCGGAAGGGGAGCCGGTTCCGACGAAACCATTCTTCTCTTTGATAGAAGCTCGTGAAGTCATCCTTGAGCAACCGAGTGACAGTCTCGTCCAAAACCCGATCCGACCATGGACAGGAGCTGATGTTGTTCCTGCCGCCGTGCAGCACGCACAGCTGCGGTGCGTCGGTGCGCACGGTCAGCTCGGCGATGAGCTCCATCACTTCGTGCATCCCGTGCCGGGGGGCAATGATGAGGTTTTGCCATGTTTCACAGTGGCTCTCAAGAGTCTCGATAAAAGGCACTCGCATCGCCACAAACGCAGTCTGCATGCCGCGAATCCGTATCAGGGCTGGGCAGTCGAGCCATTGCAGTGCCTGGCGGCTTCGCTTGCGATACGTTGGAGCGCCCTCGAAGTAGTCGAATTCGTCCCCTTGCGAGCTCAGCCAGACCTGCTCATATGGGGGCACTTTGACGGTCATGATTCGCGGAAGCAATTTATTGCTGATTTGCCGCGCTGCGTCGTCCTGAAACCGGCAACCCAGGACCCGGCGGGTGGCCACTTGGGAAAATGGTAGGTCGGTCGCCAAGCAGACCGTCTGACACCACGGGACCCGAAGCTTAGCCTCGATCCAGGGCCGGTGCTGTGACAGCGCTTGCTGGAAGCTATGCTGCGCCGGTGCGACGGTGATGTTGGTGGACTTGGACACGCATCAACCTCCTTACCGTCTGGTCGCCCGATCGCTTGTTGGGGCTGGTTTAATCTACGTAGCGATTCCGGCATTGGGGAACATTCGATTGGCAAGTCTCGCGATTTTTTGTCGAGGTCTTTTCTTCCCGGTGCCGTGGCGTAGCGCGTACCCTCCTGTACGCGACACTTAGCGGCACATCGCGACATCGTCCGTGAGTAATAGCAAAGGGGATTGGTCCCGGCAGAGGAAACGGACGGGCCGGCGAAGACAGGCACAACACCACACAAATCACCCTTCCACCACCTGCGGCAGCTCAGTGGTGCGACGGTCAGTGAACGCAATTCCGGAGCACAGAACCAAGGTCAACTTGCGGTAGCTATCCCAGAGTCTATTGGATTGGAGAAGGCATTCAGTCGGCACTTGAGCCGTGTGGACGATTCACTCGGAGCTAGCTGCTTTCTGTCGAAAAGCCGCTCAGAAAGATGGTTTTTCGAGCACCCCTTTGTCGGCGGCTGGGGCAGGCACTGCGAACAAACCGCGTGCGCGATCGACAACGAATGAAGGTCCGACTTCGGCGCCCAGGGTGTAGCACCAATTACCGGGATCGAGAGATCCAAGGAGCACCAAATGCCGGAAGATCGTTCCGAAAAGTCACACGTAAACGCCGACCGCATGAAAGTGCGTGTCTCCGGTCAAGACTCCACTATTCTTCGTAAAGAAACCCGGCGGTATTCCTGCACCGAAGAAGACGAAAGCTTCGTTACTTCAGTCGCCGAACGCGCCGCTGGAGTGCAGGTAATGCGTTCCAAAAAGCTCTCCGGATATTGGCTGGGCTACGACTTTGAGCATGATGGCTGCTATCCGGCTCTCTACTGCATCATCAGCTGCCCGAGCGACATCCTTAATGCGCCGTCTCCCCTGCTCCTGGCTGCCAGCAAGGACGCCATCAAGAAAGCACTTTTCAACGATAACTCGACGATTCTCTCCTTGCAAAATCGGATGGACGAGGCGGCCGAGAACTATCGCAACCGTCGCTTGTCGCACACCTAGATAAGAGCCCAACGCTGGGCCGCTGAGCCTCCAGTGACCCAGCGTGACTTCTCCAACGAAGACCGACTCCCCCCGCCGCATAGCGGAAAGGATCCCAGGCTGGGCCCCGACGGCGGGGCGGGAAGGCCAGGAAAACGGAGTTGATTTGGCTTGGTTTGACTACGGAGTTGATCAGCAGGAAGTGAAACCCCTCGGACCTTGGGGTAAGCCGCTATTTTGTTGAGGATTACTGAGGCGCTTGATTCCAGCAACCAATAAAGGGGCTAAATCATCGGTTTCTGCAACGTCATGTCGGGTTTTGCCTATGGAGTTCATACCTGGACTCTCTGATCTCTAGCGAAGTTGCGTATTTCCGAGCCGAGTTGTCAGATTTGGCAGCAGAGCTACCAGATTGTCATCTTGCTGCGACTGCTGGGCGTTCTCGAAAGATTTTCGTTGACACTCTTTTGAATCCTCCGAAACCTGCCGAAAAGGCTCTTGCTGCGGCAAAAAGGTTTAAGCGGGAGACGAGGTAGTTACAGGAAAACAAAAATCCGAACCTGAGGTTTGCGCCGCTCTACAAGAACAAACATAACCGAGCGGCTTTCTCTTGTGAAGAGGAACGCCTCGAAAGATATCTGAAGGAACAGGCCGCCCAAGATCTAGAAAGAGAGTCGCCGCTGTAATTGTCGCGACGCAGACGAAAACACTATCCCCGGGCTCTATACGCAAGCGTTTGGTCTTGGCCACCTGTACTGTCGGCATAAGCAGAGCGATCATCACCTGAACATTGCAGTATGCGAGGTGATGGTGAACGGATCAGCGATCGCGAAGGCAGAAGGAGTCAAGCGGCAGCGGCGAAGCGCAGGATTGTAGAGCAGGCGATGGAGCCTGGAGCATCGATAGCTCGTGCAACATGGTGCACTACTGGCGGAACCTCTATCGCTAGGGCCGATTGGGGGAGAAGCCCATCGACAGCATTTGTCTGCTGCGGTGAGCATAAGAGAGTCCCCAAGCAACCGCGCCGGCCGCCCGACCAGCGACGGCAATCTCGTACCACTCGTGCTCGTGCCTGGCTGGAGTCGCTCCATGAGTGGTTGCAATCGACATTAACTGTGGTATCCCGCAAGTCGGAGATCGCGGCGGCAATCCGTTATGCGCTGGGAGGCTGGTATGCACTGTTGCGTTACTCGGAAGATGGCCACATCGAGATCGACAACAACGCCGCCGAACGGGCGTTGCGTGCTGTTGCCCTGGGACGGAAGAACTATCTCTTCGCGGATCGGATTCTGGTGGCGAACGGGCCGCGGCTATCTACAGTCTGATCGGCACAGCCAAGCTGGACGGCATTGATCCGGAAGGTTAGTTGCACGTGGTGCTGGAGAACATTGCCGACCATCCGATCAGTCCGATCGCCGACCTACTGCCTTGGAATCTTGCCACGAGACTCCAACCCATCTCCCCGTAGCAATCCAAATCACGCATCACTCTTATCGGAAGTGTCCATCTATTCTTGAGTGGATACTTATCCTCCACACTTATCCTTGCATCTCGAACAACAATGCAATTCCGGCCATCCGCCTCTACGAAATCATCTTACGCATAGTTTGCAGCTGTCGGGCCTTGCATAAGTTTGAGGCGCGAGATGTCAAGAAATGTGACGACAGCACCGACGAGCGCGCCGGCCTTGTTCATGGGATAAGACCAATATTCGACGGGGAAGCTGGTTCCGTCGCGGCGCCACATCACTTCGTCCGCGACGTGGGTCCCCTCTCCTTTGCGGATCGCGACATATATCTGACATTGTTCGTTCGGGTACACACTACCGTCGGCGTGGGAGTGGTGCACAAGCGCGTGCATATTTTTGCCAAGTATATCTTCGCCTTTTGTGTAGCCAAGGAGACGCAAACAGGTGGGATTGCAGAACGTGCAATCCCCGTTCATATCGATTCCATAAATCGCTTCGGCTGCGGAGTTGAGCAACAGCAGGTATTTCTCTTCGCTCTCACGAAGAGACTCCTCAACATTCTTGAGGTCGGTAATATCGACCCCAATGCCGACCATGTGGCCGGAGCGATCAGGCATAACGACTCCGCGCGCGTCGATCCAACAAGTGCTACCGTCCGGGCGCACGACTCGATATTGGGCTGCATATTGGCCCTTTCCGCCAGCCAACACGTCCTGTATCGCATGCTTGACTTTTGGCAGGTCGTCCGGGTGAATCCTGACCGTTGCTTCTTCCACCCGGCCTGAAAATATGCCTCGCGCGAATCCCCACTGGCGGCAGGTCTCCTCGGACCAGGCCACCGTGTTGGTTCCCAGATCCCAATCCCACAACCCCAGGCCCAGGCCCGCCTCGTGGGCCAACTCGATTCGCTTCTGCCAATCGAGATTGGCCTCGGCCATTCGATTCCGTTCAGTCATGTCGCGCAGGACGCACGCTGCTCCGGTAACGCCCCCGGATACCTCAATCGGAATGTAAGTGATATGCATTTCTCGCAGGCCAAGATGGGGATAGGTGATATTCAATTCGTAATTGACGAGATTACCCTTGAAGCATTCATCCAGCTTCGCCTTTACCACATTCTCAAAGATTTCCTTGCCTGAGAAATCAGAGAGCAAACTCCCCAGGAGTTTTTCTCTTGTCGTCGATCGATAATCTAAGAACGAACGATTGGCAAGAACGTAGCGATATTCCCGATCAATCACTACGATCATCTCTTCTAGGCCCTCCACGACGCGCTCATATTGCTGCAGCTTCTCTTCAGCCTGCTTGCGCGCGGTGAAGTCGAGCACGGCCACCGATACACCCACCACCTCACCGGCCTCATCGCGCGCCGGTTGATAAGAGACCAGGGAGGTCCTTGCGCCACTCGTCCCGGTAGCGGGTACATTGATCTCAAAGCCAGCAATGGCTTCGCCTTTTAGCGCTCGACGAATATACGGCTCAAATTTCGGATACAGATCCGGCACCATCTCCTGAGCTGTTCTGCCTAGGTACTCCTCGACCGAGCACCCCCCCATCTCCGCCAGTTGCCGGTTTAGGTTTACGTAGCGCAAGCCACGGTCGAGAAAGCCAAGCCCTACCGGGGCCCCGTCGTAGACCGCTTGCAGTTGCGCCAGTTTCTGCGCTGGTAGCCCTTCCATGCCGCCAATCGACAGGTTCTTCCACGGGAACGCGATACCGGTGGCAATTTTGTGCTGGGGAGCAGATAGAACGGTGGAAAGGCCTTGCGCAGGTACAGGCCTTCCGAAGAGCCAGCCCTGCCCAGTGTCGCATCCCAGCCACAGCAGCATCTCAGCCTGCTCGTGGGATTCCACGCCTTCGGCCACGGTCGTGAGCCCCAGGCTTTGTCCCAGCCCAACAACGGCGGCGACAATCTTGCGGCTGTCGCGCTTCTGCACCATGGAGCTGACAAAACTCTTGTCCACTTTCAACTCGTCGAAGGGCAGAGATTGGAGGTGGCGCAGGCTGGAATAGCCGGTGCCGAAATCGTCCAGAGTAAGCTTACAGCCCAACTCCTTTAACTCCTCTGCAATCAGACGTGCCTGCGCCGGATTGTCGGTCATGGCGCTCTCTGTAATCTCGACCATGACCCGCTCGAGCGAGAATCCAGTCAGCCTCGCGACCTCTTCGAATTGTTTTGCCAAGCTGCGGTCGCGCAACTGGATGGGGGAGATGTTGACGGAGAGATGCAGCGCGCCGGGAAATGGCAGCGCCGAACTAAAGGCCTTCACCAGGATCTGGTATGTCAGCTCGTGGATCCATCCATCCCGCTCTGCCAGCGGGATGAAATCATCGGGCGGGATTATCCCCTTGGTCGCATGGTTCCACCGCGCGAGAATCTCAAAGCCCGTAAGCTTGCCGCTGCGAAGCTGAACCTTAGGCTGGAAGTAAGGGAGGAACTCCCCGTTCTCCAGCGCCCGGTTTACCTCCACCAGATCGATGGCCATAAGGGGATACTATGCTTAAAGACCGCTCAGGTGCTCGGACGATTCGCGGAGGTGGCGGGAAGGGCCCGTCACTGGGGATGTGATCTCTTCTTCCACGCCAAAAACTGCGCGCTCCTCTGACCCCGCTCAATGCAGAATGCCGGTACTCTGCCCAGTCTGGGCCTGCTCCGCAACTAGTCCCCGCCACTTCGTCCATGCCTCAGCCTTGCGCTGTCTCATCCCTCAAGAGTGCGGCACCCTTCTGCCCAAGACTAGATTGGGTCTTCGTACCGCTTACCACCTATCTCACTAAATCGATGCGGTTCTGGCCGGACGGTTACCCACCAACAACCGGTCGCTGAACTGCTCATCGTCGGCCAGGTGCACGACGCCAGCAGCGCCGTCCAGCTCGAAGCCCCCTACTGGCCGAATGGTGAATGAAATACGCTTGTGATCAGTGAGGATCTCGCTGCTCATGGCAGGGCGATGCTTGATCCAGAGGCCCCGTTTCATCAGGAAGAGGCTGAGCCAAACCTCGCTTTCCAGTTTGCCCTCGATCAGTTTTTCGAACGCCTCCTGCCGCTCCTGCTGCCGGTAGGCGCCGAGACAACGTAGCACATGTTCCGGTCCACCGAAGGGTCGCTTCGAGTAGACGACCCAGGCATGGCGGAACAGTACCCGCAGCCAGGCTGCGAAGGCACGCGGCTCGGGCCATGGGCAGGAGGTTGCCTGGAAATGAAGCATGCTTCTCTGTTCGACCGTCATCTCACATTCGCCGGTTACATGCTCCACTGCGGAGGAGTGCTCTAGCCAGCTACTGGACGAGGTAGCGAGCTACGGTATAAGTACCCGAGTTCACATTTCCGACCGCTACGATCTTTCCATCGGCCTGGAGTACGATCGAACTGATAGTCGCCTTGGTGTTGCCGAAGCTGGTCGTGACCAAGCCTCCTGTGCCGAAGGTCGAGTCTAGCTGCCCTATGTTGCCAAGGTAGCGAGCCAAGGCAAAGGACTGTACGCTACCCGTACCCGCACTTCCCGCCACCACCAACTCACCGTTCGATTGGATAGCGAGCGAAGAAGCTGCGGCTTGGGACAAGCCTGGGAAGCTAGTACTGACACCTCCGCGATTCCCGAAAGTAATGTCAAGCAGCCCAATTGATAAGAAGCGTAGGAGGCCGAAGCCGGTTGAATTTCCTGTCAATCCCAGCGCCGTCGTAACGCTTCCTGCGGTGACGATTCGCGCATTCGTCTGCACCGCAATGTCAGAAGTCGCATTCGGGAGCGCCGCCGCCTGTCCCTGGATTCCGAAATTTGTGTCGAGGCTGCCATTGCCTTTATACTTCGCCACCGGATTAGACGAAACCAGGTACGTCCCGTCGGACTGCAACGTTATTGCGCCGGCGCCTAGCAGTGGGGCCGTACCGCCGCTGCCAAAAGAACTGTCCAATTGGCCGTTACTCTCAAAGCGCTGCATCTGAGTCACACCGCCGCCAAATTCGGTCAGAACAATTCTGCCATCTGGCTGTAAGACAATCTGTCCGGGGTTCCCTGGGAAGATGAACACGCTACCGCCGTTGCCGAAGGCAGTGTCGACGTTACCATTAATTTCTAACCGATACAGTTGACCCCCTCCGGGTATTCCGGTGCCGCTGACCAAAATCTCTCCGTTGGGTTGGATCGCCAGCCCGGTGACGACGTTCTCGATAACCCTGAAGTTGAGGTTTACGACGCCTGCAGACCCAAAGCTGGTATCCAGCGTGCCATTTCTGTTCAGGCGTATTACAGCGCCAAAGTTGCGGTTCTCTCCACCCACCACGATCTTCCCATCGGATTGCAAGGCGACAACCGTGGCCATGACGGTACCGCCGTTGAAGCTGTCGGAGAAAATTCCGTTTTGGCCGAAAGTCGGATCTAAATGGCCTGCCTGCGCAAGAGCAATCGTCGACGCGGCTATTACAACCATGCACGTCAGGAGCCGAGAGAAGACGGAACTTTTGAAATTGATCACGAACCTGTTCGGCAGCGTGCGCACGATAGAGCCTCCTGATCTAAGTATTGAGATTTGTTTGGGCGCCCTTTCGCCCGTGGATGTGTCTGTCGCAATCCTATGAGGGTAGTGAAAAGCTTGTGTCACCATCTTGCAAACTTCTTGTCAAAACCTCAGTCCCAATCGCATCCGGCTGCACGAACTCAAACTGCGGGAGGGGCCTGGCATTGGGTCATAAAGATGATTCCGTGCTCGCCGTCATCCGGGACAGGTTGATCCTCCGAGACATACGGCCCGTACGGCAGGCCATGACGAGTAACGCGACTACGATTGACCAGGCGGCCATTGAAACCGAACGCGTCACGCGGATTCGTACGTAGCAATGCCATTAAAATGATTGCCCAACGTGAATATACATTCTTTTGTTTGTCTTTCACGATCGCTTGATTCGGCATATCGGGTGAAAGTTCCACAGGGGTTCCGTCGCTCCAACGGGCAACAAGCTTGGAAGCAGCTTCTCTTTTCCTCCGTGCATAGACCTTGTCTCTCCTCCAGGAGAAAGTCGTGATTGCCCGGCACCACCACCTTGTGGCGGTGCGGCATTGTCCCAGGCCATTCATTGAAATCGCGCAGCATCGACGGACTCCTAAATAAGAAGGTAAAGTCTCCGGCGTGGATGAGGAGGTAACCTTGAGGCACTTCGACTTCTCGATGGAGTTCATGAGTATCGCCGAGACAGACAATCCGCACTATCGATGACCTCACTTACACGTGCGCCGCTAGTACCCCATTGGCAGCCTGCTCCTTGGACCTGGCTGGCAGCGTCCGGCCCCTTCGAGTAGGGGACCTTATGCTTTAGTCACTTCGGGGTGTGTCACCAGCATAGCCACTATTTCTCTACGGACCCTAACCCCGAAACGGCGGACATATCCACGGGTCTTTCTGCTTCTAAGTGGTACATCGATATAGCCGCGACGACGCCGGCCACCACGGCGCTCTACCAGGCCTGTATGAATGCGAGCAATGCATTACTCGGTGGTTCTTATCCCAAAAACGGAAAGAATAATAAATTTATTTTGAGAGCGCTTTTAACTAGATTAAAGCCGGTGTTGCAAACAAAAGGGTTACGCAATCGACAACGATTGATATTCCGACTGCGTAAACCGAGGTGAAGGCCAAATTACGCGAATCACGAGATTCGGAGAGACTTAACTCTAATGAAAAAAGCACCTTGAGAAGCCGCCAAAGCCAATGCCGACCGCTTGGTAGTGAGTGTGTTCGGTAAGGATTCCACCATCCTTAAAACAGATGCCCAGCTTTATCGCTCAGAAGAGGGCGACGGGTTCGTGTCGTCAGTCACCGAACTCGCTGTTGAGGCGCAGGAAATGCTCTCAGGGAAGGTGCCCGGATATTGCAAGGGCCACGACCTGGATCCCGGGGATCGTTATCCAGCTCTTTACTTCATCGTGAGTTTACCCAAGGACATCCTTGATGCACTGATGCCGGCTTTAGATGCTGCAATTCTGGATGCCATGCGGAGGGTCCCTCCCGAAGAAAACCCGAAGGCGCTCTCCTTGGCGACCCGGATGTCCGCGGCCCTCGAAGTATCGCGAGCGCAACCGTCACCGTTCGTCTACCTAAATAACCGCGCTCAGTTGGGCCTTGGGTTACTCCAGGCCCAGCCAGCGCTCGGCACAAAGGAAATGAAAAAAACTGTTTCTTTAGGAAGGGGCTTAACGGTCCGGAGCCTCTCCACCCGGGAAATCAGAAGTGCAGTCGCGGAATCCGACTATGAGGTTCATCAGCAGCAGCGCCCTTGGACAAAGCGCCAGGACTCTCGAGGATAAGAACGGAGTGGCCGAGGATCATTGGAAGCCGCCCACTTCACGTATTAATAAGGAGGCCGTATGCAACCCAATAGTAATACCAGCCAGAAAAGCTCAATTCCGAAACCCACAACTTCCGAGGGCCGTCTGAAGGCCAACCGGGCCAACGCGCAGCGCTCCACCGGCCCGTGCACGCCAGCGGGCAAGGCCGTCAGCCGCTTCAATGCGATTACCCATGGCATTCTTGCATCAAAGCTGCTCTACACCGAGGCCGGCGAGGTTCACGACCACAAACTGGAGGAGCTGCGTCAGGAGTTGCTGCAAAAGTACGGCGAGAACGACATCCGGGTGCACATGCTGGTCGATAACCTGATCCTGGAATGCTGGCGGCAACAACGGAGCCTGCATACCGAGCTGATGTACATGAGGGGAGCCAATGAGCAGACCGAGTATTGGAACACGGAATTTAGAATTAACCAGGGGCTGATGGAAGCCGTCCGCCGTTATGCCACAGCGAGCCAGAACATGGTTTTAAAAGTAATGCGCGTGCTCGACTCATATCTTAAGGAGGCACAGGAGCGTGCGGGAGATGAGGATCAGGAGTACGAGTTCGACGACAACTCAGTGAACGTCGACCCGGTCGCTGCGCATCCGCCGGACGAGGAACCCAACAGCGTGACTGTTATGGATGAACAGCACCCGGCAACAGCCATCGCCGCACACCACCCGCCGATGGTCCCGAAGCAAGGCCCGGTGAGCAGCGCCCCTGACCAGGGAGAAGCCTCGGCTGTAAGCGATTCAGAGCCGGCTATGACCAACGCAGTATCGCCGAATTCGTCCGCCGACATGCAGGCGCAATCCGCTGCCAGCGATACGGAAGCCGCCGCGGGAGGACATCAGGTGTCCGCCCCGACGAAAGAGCCGGCGCCGCCGACATCGGCTGAGGCCTACGAAGATTCGCCAGTCTTGCCCGAAAATTTCGGCTTGCCAACATCGCCAGACGGCGACTCTCCAGCTGTCGCAATGACCGTGCAATAACCGATCGCCCGCCCGGGCAGGCCGCGTGACAACCTTGCGGAGGTTGGGGCATGGGGACACGCCGTCAAAGGTGACAAACACGGAACTCGTCTCGTGCCAGGTGCGCGAAGTCGTCGGGTCGTTTAGAGGGGCTGGGCCTGTTCTGCCACCGGCTACCAACTTTGCTGACAACTCCAATGGGGAATCGGTTGCTCCTGCGCGTGGCGAGCGATCGGACATTGGTTGCTGCCTCGGGCAGAGCTCGGCCCGAAGTGAAGACCACGCAGTCTAGCGCTGGCTCAGATGAATCATGGGCTCGGTGGCTCGATTCTGCGGGAACGAACCCAACCAGTGCTCGCTGGCACCGCCGCCTCGGGTGGCCGGACGAGCTCCCGAGCTCCGTAGTAGCATTCGACCGATTCATCGCCTTCTTGCTCGCAATGCGGCGCAAAGAGGTTGCGAGTCATTTCTGCAGGATCGAACCCGGAGGAGTCGGTAGGTCGTTTGAAGGAAGGAATTACGAAACGAAGCCAATACCCCCTAGCAGACATTGCCGTGAATGAGCAAGTTCGTCAGACAACAGCGCGATATGGCTGCAGGTCCGACGACGCGCTCGGTCGGCGGCGCAGTGCTGCATCAAGTTCGACCCCAATCCCGACGACGATCCGCTACCCTGCGGGTCGGGAACTTATCAAAACAATCCACTCGATCGTTAGTGATAAATTGCGTGGCCGATGGAAAGGTCTTTTCAGTGGCAGAAGGTGCCGAAATTGAGCCACCAGGCATGTATCCCAAGGTGGAGAAATCGTTTATGGGGCATCCTAGCGCGTCTAGTTATTTGTGTGAATCTGCCGCGCTCCACCAGGAACCCGAGAAAGTTTTGGGTTACTGATTTCGATCCTCACGATAGAATGAGCCACCTTCCTTTCAGGTGAAACATGGCTCTGACCCCGGGAACCCGCTTGGGCCCTTACGAGATTGTTGCGGCCGTGGGCGCAGGCGGTATGGGCGAGGTGTATCGCGCTCGCGACACTCGTTTGGATCGAACCGTCGCGATCAAGATCCTGCCGGAATCGTTTGCTGGCGACCGCGAACGCCTGGAGCGCTTCCAGCAGGAAGCCCGCATCCTGAGCGCGCTTAATCATCCCAACCTGATGGCCGTCTACGACGTCGGCGTGCAGGACGGTATGCACTTCCTGGTCTCGGAGTTCCTTGAAGGCGAGACGCTGCGCGATCGTTTGAGTGCCGCCCCGCTTCCCCAGCGCCGGGTGGTCGAATACGGATTGCAGATCGCCAAAGGGCTGGCCGCCGCGCACGACAAGCAGATCGTGCATCGCGACTTGAAACCGGAAAACATTTTCGTGCTGCGCGATGGTCAGGTGAAGATTCTCGACTTCGGCCTGGCCAAGCAGCGAGCGGTGGTCGCTACGGCCGACGCAACCATGACCAGCCCGAATCAGACGTCGGCAGGTACCGTACTCGGCACGGCGGGCTACATGTCGCCCGAGCAGGTGCGCGGCGAGGCTGTCGACAACCGTTCCGACATCTTCGCCTTGGGCGCCATTCTTTACGAGATGATCGCAGGCCAGCGCGCCTTTCGCGGCGACTCCAGCGTCGAGGTCATGACGTCGATCCTGAAACAGGAGCCGCCGGAGCTGAGCGAGAGCACTACAAATGTCTCGCTCGGCCTGCAACGGATCGTGCATCGCTGCCTGGAGAAGAAACCCGAAGCGCGGTTCCAGTCGGCGAGCGATCTGGCCTTCGCTCTCGATTCGCTGAGCAGTGCCGGCACCTCTAGCGGAGGATTGCGTGCACTGAATGACGCGCAACGGAGACGCTCCCGCTTGCTGATGCCTGCCATGCTGCTGGCGGCGCTGTCGATTGGCATGATCGCCGCTTGGGAGCTGCACCGTCCGGCAATGAGCCACCCTGCCTTCACGCAGATCAGCTTCCGCTCCGCCTTCATCCGCCACGCGCGCTTTGCTCCCGACGGACGAACGGTTGTGTACGACAGCACCACCGACGGCAAACCCACCGAACTGTTCTCCACCCGCACGGATACCATCGAAGCGCAGTCGCTCCATATTCCCGCCAGCCTGTTGAGCATTTCGTCCACCGGAGAACTGGCGGTCACGCTGGACACCATCTTCGATCCGAAATTCACTCCCACAGGGCGCCTGGCGCGGGCACCGCTCGGAGGCGGCTCCACGCGTGAACTGATGGACGCGGTGACCGACGCAGACTGGGCGCCCGACGGCTCCGCTTTGGCGGTCAGCCACCAGGTGGGACATCATTTCCAGCTCGAATTTCCACCCGGTAAGACGCTGTATCAGAACGACGGGTACATTAGTGATCTGTGTTTTTCGCCGTCAGGGGACAAGATCGCCTTCGTAGACCACGCGATCCTGGGTGACGATCGCGGGACGGTCCAACTGGTTGACCTGCAGGGAAACCGGAAGGTGCTGACGCGGGAGTTCAGCACTATACAGGGACTGGCCTGGCCGACGAAAGGCAACGAGATCTGGTTCACCAGTGCGGTCAACAGTGAGCCCAGTTCTCTTCGTGCCGTCAGCCTCGACGGAAAAGAGCGGACGCTACTTTCCTCGCCCGCCAAGCTCCACTTGCAAGATGTTTCGAAAGAGCAAAACGCCCTGCTGAGCGTAGAAGATTATCGCGATCAGCAGGTCCTGGCCGAGACCCAGACGGGAAAGGTGCGGGATGTCAGCTCATTTCCCTTCCAGATTACCGAGGCGTTTTCGCCCGACGGGCAAACCCTGCTGCTGAATACCTACGTCACCGGCTCCAACAACGATTACAACCTCTATACGCAGCGGACCGACGGTTCCGCACCCGCGCTCATCGGGCAGGGCACCGGACTCGGCTTCTCCTTCGACGGCAAATGGGTACTTGCGGCCGACCCGGTCAACCTGCAGCACGTGAGGATAATCCCTACCGGAGTGGGTGAGCAGCGTACGTTGAGCGCTCCCCCGGGGATGGAATACCTGGGCGCAGCGTGGGTGCCAGACGGGGAACACATCGTGGCGTTGTTACAAGCCCAAGGGCGTGTCCCCGCCACCTATATCCAAGACGTGGAGACAGGTGCAGTACGGCAGATTGGGAAGGAAGGCCGGTACCTGTGGACGTTCGGAGAACAAGGTGCCGGCACCATCTCGCCCGATGGCAAAAGCTTTGTCACGACCGACGGAAACAAACGTTACTGGGTGCAGCCCATGGATGGCGGCGAGCCCAGCGAAATCAAAGGATTGTCCCCGAACGATTTGCCCCTGGAGTGGCATAACGGCTCGGAGAATATCTTCTTCGAGCGCACTATCGGGACCGACACCAGCGAGATATACGATCTGAACCTCGCGACCGGCAAAAGTAAACTCTGGTCGCGCTTCACCCCCGCCGACAAGAGCGCGATGCTGGCACTGCGCCACCCTATCATCACCCGGGATGGCGGACGCGTTCTCTACGTCGTACAGCGCATTTTTTCGACGCTGTTTGTGGCGAATGGTATTCAGTAGGCGAAGTTGGCATTACTAGGGCGCATTCGACGATGTTCCAGACCGGATTGCTTGTACAGCAAGGAGAGGGTAATGGCATCACGGAAGAAAGAAGGCGATGTAAGCATCGCACAGAATCGATAACGATGGCATGCAAAAATCGCGAAGGGAGACTCTACTGGGGAACGTCGTCAGAATCAAGGAAGGTTGCCGCGCACCCAATAATTAGGCGCGCGGCAACTGCCTAGCTCAATTTGCTTGCAATCTTGCTGAACTCCGCATTAACGGATGACGCCACCGTGCCCATGCCGGCTAGCGCACCCAAAGCGATGATAAGCCCGATCAAGGCGTACTCAACCAGGTCTTGGCCAGATTCGTCCTTGTGCAAACGTTTCAGAAACGACATAGCGCAATTTCTCCTTACGAAACAGCTTGTTCGAATGCCAAACAGCCTATTTCAAACACAAACCCTTGGGAATGGCCCAGAAGCATCAATCCAGAGGATATTCAGTGGTGAGGTCGAGTCGCTCCTATGGCACTCACGAGCACCCGTTTCAACTTTCTTTTCGCTGGATTCGCAAAGAAACACAGCCAGCTTCAGCTCAAGAAAAGTAACGCCGAGGCCCCCTCACGAGCTGTCAGCGGCGATGAAAGCGCGTTGGGCAGGGAGAAAACATTCGAAAGGACGGTCCAAGGCATGAACGTCCCTGTCGGGAGAGTAACCCACCTGTTGGATTTTTCTCGTCCAAAACACTTACCCACTGCCCTCTGATCCTGTGCATACTGGGAGAGTGATCCGACAATGACTTCCTCGTCCTTCCGAAAACACGCAGCTGGAACAACAGGTGATAGGTTGTCCGTCCCCGAGCCCTCATTCGCCGAGCGTGCGCGAACGCTTGTGCATTCGGGCCGCATTGGTAGTCTCTCGACCTTATCTCGGAAGCAACAGGGTTTTCCCTTCGGATCCTTGATGCCTTACGCGCTGGATAGGCAAGGGCGGCCCATCCTACTGATCAGCACGATGGCTATGCATACCCAGAACCTGCAGGCGGACCCTCGGGCCAGTCTGTTTATGACTGAGCCTGATGCGAGCGGAGACCTGCTTGGCGCGTCCAGAGTCACGTTAATTGGAACAGTCAACAGAGTTCCGGAACCGGAGCAGGCTGATGCGCGTACCGTTTATTTGAAGCGGTACTCAGATAGCAAGTACTGGGTCGATTTTGACGATTTCTTCTTTTATCGCATGGAAGTATTAGATGTGTATTTCGTCGGCGGCTTCGGAGTCATGGGATGGGTAACCGCCGCGGAGTACTCCCAAGCGGAATCCGATCCTTTGGCGGAATACAGAAGCGATATCATGCAGCACATGAACGCCGACCATAAGGATGGGCTCATCCTACTTGCCAAATGGTTTACCGGTATTGAAGCGCAGGAAGCGGAGATGACCTCGGTCGATCGCCTCGGCTTCCAGGTTCGCCTAAGAGCCCAGGACGGCATGCATGGAGCGCGCATCGCGTTCTTGCGAGAAGTGCGCGATCCGGCACAGACCAGAGAAGTGTTGGTCGAGATGGTCCGGCAAGCTCGTCAAGAGTAATCCGAGCCTCATGTGGCATCTAGAGACCTCCTTTAAAATCGGGGCGATGTCTGCTTGGTCTAAGAGCTGGATGTCACTTCCGAGGTTTACTATCTGCCTTTCCCAAATATCATTCGCGCCCGATGCGATCGATTTCTTTCTGTATCGCAAGTTTATCGAGACTGGTCAGCGGCAAACACAAGAAGATGCTGATGCGGCGGTCGAGCATGAAAAATGCGTCGCGAAACGCTCGCGAGATCTCGTCGGGTGTACCCTCGATTGCGGCGGGGTCAGGAATGCCCCAATGGGCCGTCATAGGCTGGCCTGGCCACACAGGACAGACCTCCTTCGCTGCGTTATCGCAAACGGTGAACACGAAATCCAGATGGGGCGCATCCGGCTGCGCGAATTCATCCCAACTCTTACTACGCAGTCCATCCGTAGGCAAGCGCGCTGTCTCGAGCTGTTTCAGCGCTTCCGGATGAACGAATCCAGCCGGATGACTGCCGGCGCTGTAGGCGATAAAGTTCGGAAGACCCTTACGTTTGAGAATGGCCTCGGCCATGATGGAACGGGCGGAATTACCGGTACACAGAAAGAGGACATTGTATCGTCCTGACACGGGTTCACCTCGCAATGGCAACTAGATCAAAATTTGACTGCCTCGCGCCCAGCGGAGCGAGCCGACCCGGCTCTGCCCAGCGCTGAATAAGGTTTCCAGTCGCTAGCCGTGCAAGAACCGGCGGCGATGGCTTCTTTGAGGCGCTCCGTGTCCTGCTGAAGTTGTTCTTCCCCCTCGAAGACTTGCCGTAAAAACGTAAACAACAAGCGCCTGGTGGCTTCCGCCGGATCTGTTAGACGGTAATACATCCGATACCCGTCTCGGCGGTCGACCACCATGCCGGAGTTCTTCAGATAAGCCAGATGCCGGGAAACGTTCGGCTGCGAATTCTCCAAGACATACTGGATGTCGCACACGCACAGCTCGCCATGCAGCAGCAAGTTGATGATCCGCAACCGATTGCCATCGCCCAACGCCTTGAAATACTGTTCTAGCCCTTTCATCCGTGATCCTCTTATTAATTCGTATGAATTATCGAGTAGCTCCGGCTTCAGCCAACTCCTGCAGTCGCTCCGCCCCGACTGGCGCTTCCGGGCGCCAGGGCAGTAGGAACACGCGATTCGCCAGCTTCCCTACTTCGTTGATATATCGCGATTCCAGCTTGGCACGCCGCCCCAGGATGGCATCTCTCGTTGAGGTTGCCGCAAAACTTTGATTGATCACCCATGCGTAAGGCGTAATACCGGCTCGAAGAAGGTCGCTCTGTAGACGTTTGGCTTCATGAACTGGCGTAGCTTCCGGCAGGGTCACGATCAGTATCTTCGTAAACTCAGGATTGCGAAGCTGGGGCAAGAGTCGGCGAACGCTATCGGGAATGTGAGTCAGATTTCGTTCAACGTCGCGATGATAAGCATTGGCTGCATCCAGCAGAAGAAGCGTATGCCCGGTTGGAGCGGTGTCAATGACCACGAATCCGTGGTTGCCCCGATTCACCGTCTGGGCGAAAGCGCGGAACACAGCAATTTCTTCCGTGCAGGGCGATCGCAGATCTTCTTCCAGCAACGCCAGGCCTTTTTCATCTAACCCAGCACCTGACTCCCGCAATACTTCTTCGGTATAGGCACGAGTTTCGACCGCAGGATCGATTCGGCTAACCGTTAGATCCCGGATGTTCGCATTGATTGCCATGTTGAGATGGGCCGCCGGGTCAGTGGTCGTCAGATGAACAGGGTGGCCCAAGCGCGCCAGTTCACTTGCAATTGCGGCCGCAACAGTGGTCTTCCCAACGCCGCCCTTACCCATCGTCATGATCACGCCCTTGCCCTGAGCCGCTAGAACAGGAATCAGTTCTGCCAAAGGATGGGCGTCGTCGAAGGCGGACTCCTTAGGGTCAATGATGCATGCGCTGCTCGGCTCTCCTGCAGCTAACGCTCGCAAGGCTGCTACCCCAATCAGAGATGTTGGTACGAGTGGGACTTCAACCTGAAAGAGTTGGCGGAGCCCTGCCGGCATGGCAGCAATTGCCGCCGTGCCCCGACTTTCTAACGCCTCGGCAATCAAGTCATGCTCTCCGGTGGCATGAAACCGGCCGTTAACGATCAGGCGCTGATTACAGAGTCCAAGCGCCTCCAGTTCATGACGCGTGCGTTCTGCCTCAGCGAGGGCCGTACTCTCCGGCCGCGTCACCAGGTAAACCGTGGTCTTCTCCCCGTCGCACAGAGCACGGACTGTGTTGTCGTACAGATCATGTTGCGCTTGCAATCCGGCCAGGGGGCCCAGACACGAAGTTCCCCCGACATTGGTGTTAATGAATCCGGACCATGCAGCTGGGAGTTGCAACAACCGAAGGGTGTGCCCGGTCGGCGCGGTATCGAAGATAACGTAATCGAATCCCGTAGTGACGTCACCGTCACCCAGCAACTTGGCAAATTCGTCGAAGGCTGCGATCTCGACCGTGCAAGCCCCCGACAACTGCTCCTCGATGCTCTTCACCGCCGCTTCGGGCAAGACTCCCCGATAAGGACCGACAATCCGCTCACGGTATTCTTTCGCGGCTGCTTCGGGATCGACATTCATGGCAAAGAGACCGGGAACGCTTGGGACCGGAGTCGGATGAATCCCGAGATTGGTGGCCAGTACCTCGTCCAGATTCGACGCGGGATCGGTGCTCACCAGGAGAACACGCCTCCCGGCGTCCGCCAATGCAACGGCTGTACTACATGCAATGGAGGTCTTGCCAACGCCTCCCTTACCGGTGAAGAGCAAGTTTCGGGTTAACTCGCCGAGCAGCTTCATTGCTTGGCCTCCGTGCTCGGAACGCCAATTCCGACAAGATCCGGTTTGCGCTGCTTGAAAACCGGCCCAGGCTCATAGACAACTCCGGTAAAAGCAGCCAGTTGTTCACGTGTAGGATAGTCCGCCTTCGAAACCACTTTTCCGTCCACGAGCACCATCGGCAGGCACTTTGTGCCTTCCGAGTTGAGCACCTGTTTCACCGTGGGATGTTCGGTAAATGCGGCAATCTGCTGCGCCAGGTTGTAGCGCTCAACTTCGATGCCCTTGCTCTTTAACCATTCCAGATCGGCAGAAAAGCGAGGCAAAACAGGGTCGACGGAGGGACCACATACTCCAGTCGAGCAACACATGGCGGGATCAAACACCTGAAGTTTTGACATTTATGATTTCTCCTTCGTTAAAACGGCTTACCTTTGCCACTGGATAAACGTATATTCGTATACAAGTATAAACTTATATATGCACGCTTTGCGTGACCCTCGTCACGAATCTTTGTGATTTCGCCGGAAACCATGCTCTCGCAGTCCGAACGCGGGCTGGAATTCCCAGACCTACGCGCTACGGCGGGGGGGCGCGTCGAGATGCAAATACTCTGTGACCGCTGTCACGGCAAAGAATTTGCAGTCGGTCTAACGTTGCAATGCTAGGTAAGCAATTGGCGTAGGCCCGCGTTCTTACAGAGGCCTTGTGAACGATCCGTATCTATTCTCGCACTCCGCCAAAATGTCCGACTTAGTTGCAGCCAAGACCGCGGTCCTGAAACCTGTAGCCGTGGAAGCCGAAATTCATTAGCTCAGGAGACTTCACATGCCAAGTGCAGATGTCACGACAGCATCAAGCACAAAGAGTGCATTTCACTCGATGAGCCGCGAAGATCTGCTCCGTGCCCTTGAGATGTTCGCAAAAAACTGGCTCGCTCATGACGGCTGTTGGTTCCTCGCGGCCGAAGAGCGTCTTGGCATGGAAGCGGCTATCGATCTGGATACCACGGCCTGGCAGCGATTTGCTGTGACCGAGGCAAACCGGATTATGAGCACATTTGACTTTCCTGCGGGAGGCGGTCTGCGGTCTCTGGAGAAAGCATTGAACCTCCGGCAGTACAGCCTCATCAACTCGCAGCGCTTCGAATGGTCGGAAGACGGTAAGCGCTTGCACTTCTTCGTGGATATTTGCAGAGTGCAGGAAACTCGCAGGCGCAAGGGATTACCGGATTTTCCATGCAAGAGCGTCGGAACCGTCGAATTTGAGATGTTTGCCCGCACCATCGACCCCAGGGTCCGCGTTCGGTGTCTGCATTGTCCTCCAGAGACACCGGAGGGCAGGTATTGCGGCTGGGAATTCACCGTCGACACTCATCATGATGCGAAGTAACGTCGTGCGATGGTATTCGTTCGGGAGACGCCGAATGGAGCTTAGCGTTCGTGTACCGAGCGTACCAGGAATAAGCTCTTCCTTCTGAGCCGAATCACAACCAATGCGAGCTTTCCACGAGATCGGAGCATAGCGTTCGACACTCTACGATCGCATTCGCTATTCTGAAGTGAGCGCTTTTGATCAGACTACATAACCCTTGGAATGAAACACTTTAGTTGGAAACACCACCTGAGTGCCCTGAACCGGCGCGTCAACTTTCAGCGTGTCGTCTTCGCTGCCCACATTCCCGCCCGGCAACCCGGCGGCAGCAAAACAACATCCGTCACGAGGTGAGTTCCAGGAGGAACCTGATGCGTTTCATGTTACGCAGTCGATCGCTGCTGTTCGCTTTGTTCTTGCTCCTAATGTCGACGGCGTCGTTCGCGCAGATCGGCGTTGCGATTTCTTTTGGTCCACCGGCACTGCCTGTTTACGAGCAGCCATTATGCCCTGGAGAAGGGTATATCTGGACTCCGGGCTACTGGGCCTACGATTACGACTACAACGACTACTACTGGGTTCCGGGAACATGGGTGTTAGCTCCCCAGGTCGGTTACCTTTGGACTCCTCCCTACTGGGGCTGGGGGTATGGCGGATATATGTTTCACGAGGGCTACTGGGCACCACAGGTCGGCTTTTATGGCGGCATCGCCTACGGCTATGGCTATTATGGCAACGGGTACCAAGGCGGACGTTGGGACAACGGTCAGTTTTATTACAACCGCTCCGTAAACAACATCAATGTTACGAATATCCACAATGTGTACAACACCACCATCAACAACACGAACGTCAACCGCGTCAGCTACAACGGCGGCAATGGTGGAGTCACGGCGACTCCCACGGCTTCTGAAGAGGCAGCCGCTCACGCCAGGCACGTTCCTCCAGTTGCTGCACAGAATCAGCAGGTGCAAGCTGCCCGGTCAAATCCGCAATTGCGTGCGTCCGCCAATCAGGGACGCCCGCCGGTAGCCGCTACTGCAAAACCGGGCGAATTCAGCGGCAGCGGAGTCGTACCGGCAAAAGCAGCGGGAGCACCGTACCATCCACCTGCCAATCGTGCCGCAAATGAATCCAAGGCGGGGAATCACGCAGCACCTGAGCCAACGGCAGCCAATCGTCCCGGAGCTCAACCGGAAAGGACGTCGCCTGCTGCCCGTCCGGCAAACCCTGCACCTAGCCCCGTTCCCGTACACGCGAAGGATGTCCCCCAACATCCGCTGCCGTCGGCTCCCTACAGCGGGAATGCCAAGCAAGATCAGCAATACCGGCAGCAGCAGCAGAAGCTGAATGCGCAACAACAGCAGGAGCACCAGCAGCTGGCCCAGAAGCAGGAGCAGGAGCACCAGCAAGCGGCACAACAGCAGGCCAACGCTGCGCGAAATCAGCAGTTGGAGCAACAGCACCAGCAGCAGACGCAGCAAATGGAGCAGAGACACGCTCAGCAGCAACAGCAATTAAGCACCCGTCAGGCTCCCCCGCCGATGCACCAGCCACCACCGCCCAGCCACAACGAGGGAAGGCCACCGGCCGAAAAACATTAACCCGTACATCTCCACGACGGAGGCATCAGTTATCCAAGCTGATGCCTCAACCCCGCTCTGAAGCGAAAGCGCGGCCTCGAAACGCGTATTTTGCAGGCGCGTTTCCATAGCGAAACAGCGCCTCGTCAGTCGTGCAGGAGAAAGGTGAGTAGCGATCGATTAACTCGAAGTTCTCCGTTATAGCTGATAAGCCCCAGCCTCCGGAACCGATTCATGAAGTGGCTCACCCTGGAGCGGGTAGTGCCGACCATTTCGGCGAGAGTTTCCTGACTAATCTTTATGAGCACCGGCTCGGTGCCGGACCGCGATCCGAAATTCGCTAAGAGCAACAGAAGCCTTGCCAGTCGTTTTTCGCTGGAGCTGAAAATCTGGTCCACTACATCTTCTTCGATTCGGCCGATACGGGTTATGAGATAGGCAATGAAGAGCTTCGCAAAGGCTGGCTCTTGTTGAATCATGCGGACGATTGTTACCTTTCTCACTCGGGCGAGGGTAGAAGACTGAATTGCCATCGCGCTGAACATCCGTAACGATTCTTTTCCGAGGCAGGCTTCTCCAAAAAAATCGCCTTTTCGCAAGATGGCGAGTACAGCTTTTTTCCCGTTTCTTGCCTTCACCATTAACTTCACATTGCCACTTTGAAGATAGAACATGGCATCAGACTTGTTTCCCTGCTCGAAAATCATTTCGTTATGTTTGTACTCCCGAGAGGTGGACTGTTGCGCAATACGCTTGAATAGCGCGGGAGGGCTCAAAGAATGAATGTTCTTGTATGTCATACCGCATTCCTGGGGAGACGACGTAGCCGTTAACGAGTCGAGTCTACCTATGTAACGAGGGTTTCGCTGAGCAATAACGCTCATTCCAACAAAGGGGGAGGAAGAAAGTCGAAGCGATTCAGGGCCAATGCCGGCCAGGATTCTCCAGGCTGCTCTCGGTCTTGGCGCCCCCGACCCTGGGCCAGTTCTGCCTGGATATGCTGTGCGAAGGGACAATGCCGTCAGACAAGCATGATGAGCAACCCGTGGCGCCCCGGCGAGTTACCCCTCATGGCTCAACATCTGCGCGGGCCACTCGCCCCAGAGTTGGAAGTTAGACTCGATATCGAGATCCAAAATGTCAGGAATACAGCGTCCAGCCCGTACTCTCTTGCTTCATGTCTTTAGAAGCGCTCCGTGCAAATGTTAGCTGCAAATGGCTGGATCCATCGAGCTCGACATTGCCTTCTCCCCGGCACTCTGAGCAACGGCATCGCTGGCGGGCACAACGCGTGGCTATTCTTCGAATTTCGAGCTTCTACTGGGCATCTCCATTTGTTCAGCCGTAGCTTACCTCCCAAGAGTACAATCCGCTGTAGGGGTGAAGCATCTTGGTAGATCAGGAGCACACGAACGTATTTGTAGACGTACACAACAAAATTAAGCTTTTCAAAGATCGCCTTCGCGAAGCGAAGAAGGGTGATGCTGATCTTCGCGAAGACAGATTGGTGCGGGAAACCAAGGAATTGGAAATCACCGACAAACAATCCTCCAGCGCCAACTCACTCACACCTCCGACCGATCCGGCGTTTACTCCAAGTCAGTGAAACTCGATGCCACCTTGTGGCCTAAGGTAGGGGGGATCCCTCAAGACACTAGCTTAGTACTGAGCAGGGTGGGCGCCACTGTCCTCTCCGCCGAGTTCTCGCACGCGAAAAGTGTCCCATCACCCGCGGCGGCCAGATCTGCAATGGCTTGTTGTAACCTGATGTACCCTCACGCAGGAGTTGCAGCTTGCACATTTATCTGGTAGACGGCACGTACGAACTGTTTCGCCACTATTACGCTTTGCCGCCGGCTCGGGACGAGACGGGCCAAGAGGTCGCCGCGGTACGAGGCGTCCTTGCATCTGTGCTGGGAATGATCAAGAGCGGAGCCACTCACATCGCCGTCGCTACCGACCATGTCATTGAATCGTTTCGCAACGAACTCTGGCCCGGATACAAGACCAGTGAAGGCGTTGAGGCCGACCTGCTGGCGCAGTTCCCGCTGCTTGAACAGGTATTGGCATCCGCCGGCATTGCGGTCTGGCCGATGGTGGAATTCGAAGCCGATGACGCGCTGGCTGCTGGAGCGGCAGCGGCAGCCCGAGATCCACGAGTGGAGCGGGTGATTATCTGCAGTCCCGATAAGGATCTTGCTCAATGCATTCAGGGTTCGAAAATCGTCCAGTTGAATCGTCGTACAAATGTCACATTGGATGAGTCTGGAGTGGTCAATAAATTCGGGGTTTCGCCGGAGTCAATCCCGGATTACCTGGCGCTCGTGGGCGATGCTGCGGACGGATACCCGGGCTTGCCGCGATGGGGTGCAAAGTCATCGGCCGCGGTTCTCAGCAAGTTCCAGCATCTCGAGTCGATCCCGGCGGATCACCGGGATTGGCAGGTCAATATAGCTGGGGCGAGTACACTCGCCGGCACCCTTGTGCGAGAGCGCGATCGCGCTATGCTGTTTCGCAATTTGGCTACTTTACGGACCCACCTGACGTTATTTCGGGATATAGACGAATTGCGCTGGAATGGACCCAATGCCGATTTCGAGAAGTTTGCGGCGCGTCTGGATGGGGCGAGGGCGAACGTCCAGAGATCGACGGCCCGTCGCCCGCCGAAGCGATCCGTGCAGTGATAGAGGCCTGCTATTTTCACACCTGTAGGTCAGCAGCCAGCTTCAGTCGGGAAGATACTTGCCAGCTCGCCTAGCACGTCCAGCCCAGCGAGCCTATGGGGAAACTGTGCGGCATTGCCAGCAGAAAAAAAGACAGGCCAACCGGAGTCAGCCTGCGGGAGCAAATCTTTTTCGTGGCCGGTTCTAATACTGAGGACCTTACAGCCTCTTCTTGCCCGACTTCTTTGCGGCAGCCCAACGCTTCCGCATAGCTTCGGCGATACGTTTGCGGGCTGCGGGTGACATAACCCGTCTTTTCTTCGGTCCACCCGCGGCTGGTTTGCTTGTGGTTCCCGGAGGGCGTCCGCGGCGTTTGATTGCATCGGAAGTACCACCGTTAACCTGCTCCAGGGCCTGTATAGCTGCGTCTAGCTTGCGTCTCTCGTCCCTAAGCTGCAGGACGATTTCAGTAAGATTCATTTGATGATTTTACATGTAAATCACGGTGTCGTCCCAGGCCCCGTTATCGCACAACAGTGTCTGTCTGAGACTATCTGAGTAAATATGAACGGGACGGAGAGCAGGCGGCGTCAACACCCAACTTATAATGCAGTGTTAATATTCGGTGGCAACCCGCTCCAACATAACTGCAATGGCGATACCTCCCGGAGTCTGAGGGTCGGCGAGGGCGCTCATTAAAATAGGTTTCCAGCTTGTGTCAGCGGGCAGCAATTCGTCGTTGATTGCTTTCTGGTCGCCGTAGATCACCCTGTACCTGACTTGCTTTTCATGCCCCATATTTCCATCATCTCCCATCTCGCTTCAGCTGAGGACCGTGATAGTCTTCTGCCCTGAAAGTATTAAGTTCGGAGCTCGGTTACCGAATAGATTTCCGGTATATGCAATACTTATCGTTTCGCCTGGCTAAAGTATACTCCCTGGCTATGATGAGTCCCTTGACGATCCTGCTCCATGGAAAAGGCGATCGTTTTGGTGAGGCATGTCGATTCGCCACTCCCCCCCGTGAGGAGGTGACCGAATATCGCCCAAAGATCAGATCCGCACTGATCCCGCTGTAATCAGCTGATGAGTAGACTAGCCGTCCGTCCGGCAACCACCACACTGTCGTTAGGGTCGTTTGAAGTGAGCGGCTGAAAATGATTACTTATACCTCTGTCACCCTCGAGAGCACCATTCTAATCGGCCTGTTCATCGTTTGATTCATGGGAGTCGCGATGTTATGACAAACCGGGACGGAGCCATCTTAACCGTTGCGCCCGACGGCCAAGTGAGGGTTCACTCTCTGGCTCAGACACAAAAATACGCTTCAGCGCTGCACTTAGAGACGCAGGCTGAAGCGTCGGAACGTGTTACTCGGTCATTACGTCGTCAGTCGCATATCTAGCTCCTACGACAATTGCCCGCCTAATTTACTGAATTCGGCGTTGATGGAACTGGCTACCGTACCCATGCCGGCCAGGGCTCCTAACGCGATGATCAACCCGATTAAGGCATATTCGATTAAGTCTTGACCCGTTTCTTCTTTGTGGAACATTACTAACATATTCAACATGGCTAACGCCCTTTCTCATGATTCCTGATCTGCGGTACCCTGACGAAGATTGAGAAGCCTATCAGTCAGGTTATGTTTCGCTTGTCCTGATCGCCCATGGCAGCCCGTCACCATGCAATAGAGTGGGCCTTCGTGTTTTCATAGCGACCTCCTATTTCAGTTCTTGCAGCGCGTATCTGACCAGGTTGCCAGCCACGCCCAAATAGGCGGCCGGTGTCAGTGGACAGTGAGCTCTACTGGGTCAGCCGCAACATAACCTTCGCCGCGATCGTTTGGAAGGCCTTTTGCACTGCGGTCGTGCAAGTAGTAGATGGACAGTTTGGTATATAGAAAAACAATCCTGCCGGCTGACCCGAGATATAGGTGGGATACGAGGGATCGTTCGCCAGTTGTGCCAAGAAGGCTTGGGTGGTGGAACTGATTCCGCTGCCGACAGCGATGGTGAAGATGAAGGTGGGAGTAGGGGTTTCCGTTCGCATAGCGATCGCAGTTTGAATGGCGCGATATTGAGCCTCGGTAGTCACATGCGACTGGGTCAACTGTTGCGATCCAGATTGCTGTGAGGGGAAGGTCGTCACAATCTGCTTGCTGGCGTTCTTACAAATGTCGCCCTTTGCGTCGTACGGAAAACCCGTGCCGCTGACATAATGCCCCCAGTCCGTGCCACTTGCAGGATCAAAGATGTCGACCTGTGACCCAGAGTCATGTCCCCCGTAGTTGATAAGGGTTGGAGCCGGGCATGCGAAGGAATCCTGTATCGTGTTCATCAGTCCATCAGTGAAATACACAACAACTTTGACGATGTTCTGGCCGGGCTGGACTGGGACACCATCATTCTGGGCCTGGGCGAGTGACAGAGGCGGCCCCTGTGTCGCACTCAGCATCGATCCGGTACCGGCGCCGGTACCGAACGTGCCGCCAGTGAACGTCATAGCCGTCAATGCATTCGTGATCGCTGTCTTGAAGTTGTAACTAATCGGAACGTCCACGGTAGCATTTGAAGCAAAGCTGACCATACCTACTCGGTCGGTAGATTCATCAAAGTCGCCGACAAAGGTCGGGACCGCCAACTGCAATGCCTCTCCTCCCTTGTCCCCCGTCACGCCATTGTCACACTGGTTTGTGCCCCCGCACATCGATCCCGAGCGGTCCAGAACGATAGACATCACAAGGTCGCCACGGGTCGCTACGGCGGTGGCGCTCACTGGCACGGATTGACGAGATAGAAGTCCCATGAACACGGTGCTAACACTGGCTGTTGCTGTCACCTTCACTTGCTGATTGCCGCTGGTGTCCGTAGGAAAAGTTATCGTAGGCGTGGGTGCATTGTTTCCGAAATTCGCGCTAAATACATTGCTCGCCACCGCAGCGGCGCTGGTCTGTCCCTGCCACAGATTCTTGACGGCCGTGAGGCATGCGCTGTCAACTGCATTCGAGAGTCGTGCTTTCGTCACATAGAGGAGGCCTGAGTCGAGCGCCAGGCCGGCAAAGAGCACAACAACCGTAAGCAAGGTAGCAAACGCTACAACCAGCTGACCCTCGGTCCGCTTCAGAATGTTGGCGGCAGACATCTGATGACTCTCCTTAATAGTAGGCCACGCTGTACAGTTGCGACGGCAGCGCGGCGCCCTGCAAGAGAGAGGTTATGGGCGTCGTCGTGGCATAGCTGTAAAATATTTCTGTTACAAAGAGCGAAGAGCCGCTCACCTCGCTTTGTAAAGCCGTGGATGCAGCGGTGGGGAGCGTTGGAGTTGAAGAGTTGCAGCCCGGTTTACCCATCAGGCAGCCTATGCGACTGGCGGCCTGGATCCCACATTGCGAGTTTTGGTCGGTGATCTGAAGAGTACCACTGTTATTGGTGACGACTGTGACAATGATACAGCCTTGATTCTGCAGGTCTAATACAGATGCAGCGTCTGTAGCAACCGTTTGAGCTGTTGTAACTAGGCTGGTACCTCGTGAAGCAAGGCTGGAACCCTCTCCGCTCAGGTTCTTCATGACCTCAACGTCGTAAGTCGCCCGGCCAAAGTCAACGATACCGAAAACAAGTATCGACAAAATAACGAACGCGACCGACAATTCCACCAGCGCCTGGCCCGAGTCTGTTGTAGCGATCTTGCTGTTCACGGGCTTCTCCTAGCTAGCGGTCGGGGGAAAGGGCTCATTAGTAAAGGCGGCACCCACCTTTATCGTGTATGAATGACCCGGGAAGAATGGCGACAGTAACGGACTGAGAAAACTATACGGGTATGACACAGAAATCGTAACCAGATCACCTGGACCACCCGCACTGTTTGGACACCCTCCCCCTTCATTCGTGCAGCTGATATTGATGTCGCTCGCATTGACTCCTCCCAAGAGGCCGAGAGAAGTATCTTGAAGGGTCTGCACGACAGAGTTGTATCTCGTTAGTGAGCAGTTGCCACTACCGTCGGTTACGCACTGCCCTGTAACCGCATAACGTCCGGCCTGCCGTACCGCATTCTGCAAAGTTAGCTTTGTGCAGAAAAGATATCCAAAATCCACCGCCGCCAGGGCTATGAGAACGAGCAGCGACAACGAGATCGCCACCTCTGCCAACGACTGCCCGGAATCGCTTGCTCGTTTCATTCTTGTAGCTCCTCTCGACGGCGCTCAGGTGTGTGGCACAACGCCCGACCGGCTCAATGACAATCTGTGCCCTCTTTGCGATTAACGTCGGCACGATCAGTCAGGCCTAGTTCTTTACCCACATGGGTTTCACGTCACTGCAATAAGCTAAGTGACTGGAGCTTGCGTCCCCGCCCCAAGAGGGTACTGAGTAACAGCCCAAAGCAAGGACCAGGAGCCGACACCTTATCGACAATCTGCTCCTTTATGAAGCTGCTTAGCCAAGCATTCTTTTCAGGTATGGGATCGGGACTCGGTGCGGTCAGAACCGGCTCTCCCCATCGAAAGTCGTTACGAAGAACCAAAAACACATGGCTTTCGTCGCAATGGTAGGCGACAACGCCTTCGGACGGACATGCCATGCCACGGAAATGTGCACTGAGCAACGTGTCACATAGTATTTGCGCGATCGAGTCACTCCCACAAACCGGGCACACCTTAGGGTTCATTCTGTTTTTCAGCACGGCGGACCTCCCTTATCTTCACTGGCATTAAAAGATTCAATTGGAAGCCATCAAGCGCCGCTGTTCCTTGCTCAGAGCTGGCGTAAAAGCCAGTGACAGCAAATCAGCAGACTGATAACGATGGCGACATATACGACCGGCGGCCACGGATAAGCAAAAGTCCTCGGTTCGCGATAGCGATATATCGAGTTCATGAAAGCACCGCGGCCAGTTTGTTGTGACCCGTTCATCGCACATATCTAATGCAACTGTCGTGCCGTTTTCCAGTGGGCACGAACAGGCCGTGATCTCAACACCTTGGAGGAGTATGCGAGTGTCCAAAAGCAGCCTATGTAACGCTGAGTGTAAAGCGGATGGTGTCTAACTGTAACAACCGCGGCAATTGTTACAGTGGACTGCGGGTCAACCGCAACTGAGCGTTTGGATTGTAGGTCCTAGGGTTTCGAAGATCTGGCAGGCTGCTGTTCGGCTGGAATTCCGTGACGTTCCATCTTCCGGTATAACGTCATCCTTGACCAGCTGAGGATGTCAGCGGCCTTACTCTTATTCCATCCGCTTTCCGACAGTGCTCTCAAGATGCGGTCGCTCTCATCAACTCCCACATTCTTATCCTCTACAGCACTGCAGAAAAAGTGTGGCATCTCGACCCATTGGCATTCGGGATCCAGAGTGATGAACGACGCCTCAATGATGTTTCTCAGCTCACGGACATTACCTGGCCAAGGATAGTTCAGAATGGCCTGCTCAGAGCGTTGCGTGAACCCCAAGGTATTTCGCCCAAAACTGCGGTTGAATTCCATCCTGAAGTGGTGAGCCAGAGGTAAAAGATCTTCAGGGCGTTCACGCAGAGGTGGCATGTGAATTCGAGCAACATTCAACCGAAAGAACAGGTCTCTCCGGAATTGCCCGTCTTGGGACAGAGACTCGAGATCCCTGTTGGTGGCTGCGACAATACGGAAGTCGACATATTGCGTCTTGCCGCCACCCAGCCGATGAATCTCGTGCGTTTCGATGGCTCGCAGGATCTTCGCTTGCGCATACGGGCTCATATCTCCGATTTCGTCGAGGAATGCGGTTCCTCCATCCGCCGCTACTAGATTCCCATCTCGGGAACTGTTAGCACCGGTAAAAGCTCCTCGTTCGAACCCGAACAACTCGCTTTCCAGCAGTGTGTCCGGAATGGCGGCACAATTGATACAGACGAGCGCCTTTTCAGCCCGCGGGCTATTTCGGTGAATCAGCTTCGCCACCAGCTCTTTTCCTGTGCCCGTCTCTCCTGTGACCAGGACATTGCTTGAGGCCCTGGCTACGCGCTCGATGTAGTTCCGAGTTGTCCGAGTGAAATCGCTATCGCCAACCAGCAATTCGCAACTGGCGACGGAGGTGTTAGGACGTGAGGCACAGAGCGAGAGCAACACACGCGGCAGCTCCGTAAGGTAATTCGCACCTCGCACGTAGTCTTCGACTCCATTTCGGAGCGCCGCGACAGCAAGTTCTTCCGAGCCGTTCCATGCCACCAGCACAATCGGGACTTTCGCACCGTAACTGCACTTCTTCGCCCGCTCTAAGTCGCGAAGGGAAAGTTGTCGATCGCAGCCTATGCATATCAGGTCAGGGATTCCCACTTCGCTGACCTCGACATCTCCCATCTCGCGTAACAGCAGCAGCAACCGTCCGCGGATATCAATTGCGTCGGAAATGACACGTAAGATGGGCTTGCGCATGAGGCTACTTGTTCCGATTTAGTGACCTGATCTCTTAGCAGGGCTTCGCTTCAGTGTCTTCAAAGTGACAGCAGAGACGGAACCGAGCGTAAAACCGCCGCCACCTGCCTTCGCGCCGCTCGTCAGGCAGCGCGAAACTCGAATTCAATACGGGTCGCTGAACCAGATCGGCTCTGTAGAGAACCGAACGATAAAATCAACATTCGTTACGCTTAGGAAAATTAAAGGGGTAGGACGGCCAGATCCATCACCTAAGCGTTGAGCCGCAAACGGGCTTACAGATATCCAACATGAGATTCAATCATCCAACCAAGTGAGTTCGGGCTTAGGGAGTTGCACCGATTTGTCTTCTGGACCCGTAAGGCTGTAGTCATTCGCCGCGGCGCCTGAGCTGCGAACGACTCCTCACTCCTCCCTATCGAAACAACGTCTCCCGCGATTAACAACCACATATCACTCCTCTCAAAATTGTAGTCTTCAGTCCTTAGCAGACAATAGCGAATAGGTCGAAGAGTACTACGACCAACGTAACCTGCAACGGCCAAGGGTAACCGACGACAGACAGTGCGACATTCTGTCTTGAGAGAAGCTACTTTCCAGTTACAGGCGCCGAAGCGTTGGAATCGGCTTATTCCGGATTTGGGAATTAATGCCATCGGAACATCGGCGGCTCTGCGTTCACCGCCCAAGGCGGGATGCTCAGAGTTGGTCGCAAGCCGTAGTCGCCGATTGTCACTGGGAAGCAGGAGAGCAAAGGAAGAAACCCGGGAATTATCGTGGCTGTCGATAGGGCATGCGAGGAACCGCGCCAAGGGTTCGCTGCTTCGGGGTTGGTATATAAAAACTGGGACACGTCAACCCGCATAAATAAAAAACGCTGCGGAGATTACTCCCCGCAGCTTCTCTATTTTCCGAGTCTGTTTCCGCGGCTAATCCTGACCGCAGAACTGGCCGGATGGCGGCGTGTCCTTGTAGTAGCACGAACCCGCCAAGCCTGCTTTGGCCGGCTCGAACAGAATATTCCAGCCTGGCGAATCCTTGGTTAGACAAACTGGAGCTGGGACCTGCGCCTGATTTTCCGCCTTAAAGTTCGCATCCAGGTGGAACATAAACCCATAGCATCCACCCTCGGGGCAATCGACATCCGACTGCGTCCACTTACTGCAAACCGCCTGGCATTGACTGTAGAGCGGATCCTGCTGGTCGAGCTTGCAACCGCAACTGCTGCCCGAGTCATTCCAGGAGCAGAGATTCTGCGGCTGACATTTGCCCTTGGCGGTCGCCAGGTAGTTATCGCGGAACTTTTCGAAGTTAGTGTCCAAGGTAACGCTGAGGATGTTGTCCTCGTAGCTGGTCACAAAGTGATCCGGCGGGATGGCGTCGTCGCCCTCAAGCTCGGGAGCAAAGGGAGGACTATCCACCTTGATCTGGATTGCCTTCACGTCCTGGGTCTTGTCGAAGTTGGGACCGACCCATACGCGATAGGTCTGCTTGGTCGTGTCGGGCAAAGCTTTTCCATCCGCACCGCCCGGCCTGGCGTACAGCATAAACACGTAGTACCAGTGGTCTCCCATGAAAATATTGCCACGGTATTCACTGTCGATGTTACCGCTCCAGGCATGTTGCACCTGGCTGCTAGGAGTGGTGTCCATGAAGTACGTGCCGTTGTTGAGGGTAAGCGTGCTGCGTTGCGAGATGGCTTGTCCGGCCATACGGATGTAAGGCTTACCAGCCTCTCCCTTGCGCAGGAATTCGCGGTAGAGGGGCACGCCGAAACACAGCGGCGTGGCGCAGTCCCTGGTCCACCAGTGCATCCAGTCGGGCGATTCGGGATCGATCAGCTTCGGGCAGTCCGGACCGCAATCCGGATACACCACCGTGCTTAAGAAGGCGTAAGGACTCGTCTTGGCCGTGGCACAGGTGTCGCTGTTGGGATCGCAGTTTGGCGGCATGTTGCTTGGGATGTCCGAGCCGCACTCGGTATCCTCTACCGGTGCGTTAAAGAAGGGATCCTTGTTCACCGAGATGGTGCCGACCAGGCCGGTGAGCGACCCGTCGTCATCGTCGAGTTCGGTCTGGCGATCGATGTCGGTGTAGCCTGAGAACTGAATGGTGTTGTAGGTGCAGTAACGTTTATCCAGCTGAGCTGTACTCACCGTCTGATACGTGTTCGGCTCAAACAACGGTTCGATCACGAAGTGACGAATCTCGGTGTTCTTGAAGAAGAGATTGTTGGAGTGGAATGCCGGAGGATAGTAAAAGCCGTTGGGCTGCTTCCATCCAATGGCTGCGTTGGGCAGATAGCACTTGCCCTCTGGATCTTTCGTCACGCCAGTAACCTGTCCGTACATCCAGTCGCTCTGGCTGCAATTGCCGCCTGGAGAGCAGCCAGTGATAGTCACTGGCTTAATGTCGAGATAAGCGTTGTTCTCCTCGAACGCTGGACCGTCGTAGATGTTGAAGAAGCGCTGGTTGTTGCCGAAGTTGGTCAACAACATGACCATGCCCTGCCTCGAGTCCAGGCAGAAATTGCCGGCGAAACCGCCACCGGGCTGTTTGGCGCAAGTAAACCCTTGCGCTTTCGTGATCGGGTTAAAAGGCCCGGACTCGTCGGCGTATGGATTTCCGCCGGTCAAGTTCGGCCCGGCGGGAGGTTGCGTATGGCCGATGAAGACGTCGTTGCGCGCGATGGCCCAATGCCCCTGAATGGCATCCGAAAGCGTATATCCGCCGCCAGTCACGAACGTGAGCCCACCGTTCTGCACATCGGTAATGGCGCTGTTGCTGAACAGATACCACTGCGGACGCAGCCACACGGCGGCAAAGTTGTATTCGGGAAAGTTAAACGACGTTGTGTAGTGATTAATCACCGTCGCATCGCAAACTCCAAGGTGTCCGCTGTCGCAGCGGGGCTGCGCGCTGCAATCGGCGAATTCTCCGGCCGGACACTCCGTTGGGAAGTGTCCGCCACCGCGGTCGACCTTGGGATAGTAGTTATCGGCCTCCGGTTGCGTCTTGGCCGGAGCCAAGGGGTTATTCACTGCCGGCATGCGCGGCAGATTTGGATTCCCCTGCCTGACCACGCCAAAGCAGGGCGCAGTATCGCCGATGGTGTTGAGCGAATTCATGGCGGTGGAGCACTGGTTTCCTTCGAAAGACTCAATCGGCGCCATGGCGACGCGCGCCAAGGCTGACTTGTCTACCTGCGGCGTGGGATTCCATTTCTGCTCTGACGAATACCCCCACCAATACTCATAGCGTGACATCGTGCTGTTTGCCGCGGGAACGAACCAATAGCATGCGCCGCAACTGCCGGCTCCAGACGCGTAGTTGTACTTGAAATCATTCCAGGTATTCGTAATCCAGAAGTCTGTGGGGTGATCGATATCAGTGTGCAGCGGTACCTCTTCCTGAGCGCAGTCCTTACCGCAATTCAGCGGATCCGGATAGGCAGCCGCCAGAATTCCCGGCACCTGCCGCGGGTTCTGCGGATTGAGCACGGCCGCGCGCGCCAGCACGCCCAGGTTGGAGTAGAACTTGTTGTTCGTCTCGGTTGCATCTTCCAGGTAATAGCCGTGACCGATTGACTTGTACCCAACATTTCGGGCCAGGGTCACTCCATTAGTAGCGTGCAATACGATCCACCGGGTCATCGAATCCCAGACCGATGAATCCTCGATGAAGGTTGCCGGCATGTCCGCCTTTTCACCCTGCGGCGCCTGGCGCACCATGTGAAAGTGCACGGGATAGTGCATGATGCGGCCGCCTTCTCCCAGTTGGTAGAATTCGACGCCGCGGACCTGCACGGCGGCAAAGCCTTGACGGAAGATAACGTGACCGCCGAAAAAGTATCCGGGGCTGCCGTCCGTGGGCTCGGGCGGGAAATCCTGGCCAATTTTATCTTTCGCTGACACGATCCGGATGCTGCGGGTCAGCAAACCAACGGCCGCCCGCGTATCAACGGTGGTCTGATCGGGTCCAGTCCCGTGAAGCTCACTGGCTGAGGGTAGATTGTAGACTTCTCCGTAATGCCCGAAGAAGGGCCCAAGCTCCACCTGAATCAGACTGCCATCGCCTTGCGGCTGTGCGTCCGCCGCCAGAGTCAATACCTCCGCATGGCTCGCCACGTAATCGGTGGGAGACAGGACAATCTGATCGCCCTTCTTCCAGTTCACCTTCCGGTCGACGGTGAACGTGGTTTCAAACGTCACTCTTTTCCCCTTCAGCGTCCTGGTCAGGCGAGCCCAACTAGTTCCGGAGGCATTCGCAGGCTGCGGATCGGCGACCGAACCTTTCGCGCCGAACAGCTGTAGTGTTCCCCCAAAAGACACACCCAGTACCTTGTACCCGAAATATCCCGGTGGCGTGCCGCCGGTGTCGTAGGTGAGCGGCATGTACTGGTAGAAACAATCGTCTACATTGCCGGGAAGATTCTTATTCCAATTCTCAACGTTGATGGCGTGCGTACAGCTACTGGGGTTAACCGGACCCATAACGTTCGATATCCATAACGGGTCGGGTATGCCGCAATGGTCGTCATATTTGCACGGAGCGGCGACACCCTGCCCTTGCCCAGTGCCCTGTTGGGCGCCCCACAAGTGAATGGTCAGCGTTCCGTTGACACCGTAAGGCCGCTCCGCCGAGCCGGCAACCAGCGAGCCGTCCCGCTCGACGATGATCGATTCCGCCCAGAAATCGGTGTTTCCCGTATCGTCGAACAGCAGCTCGCCACCTTTATAGATGTTCACGTTGCGGTAACTATAGAGGCCGGCCTTCACATGACAGGTCCCGGTGGTGACCTCCAGATCTCCGCCGTCTCCTGGAGGCAACTGCCCTTCCGTACAGGTCGTTGCCGGCACCTTCTTCGCGTATTGCAGGCTAGCCGCATGTTCCGCGTGGGTTTCGGGTGCGGAGCTTCCTCCGTACATTCCATCGCCTGCCTGCGCGGCCGCCGGCGGCACAGCACAGGTGAGCAACAAGGCGATCGCGACGAGGCAGGTGAAGGTCAGGGAACGTCGCAAAGATTTTTCGAATAGACCGGCCAGTCTCATGTTCAGCTCCTCCAAATCCAGGTAGCAAGTTATCTGCACTCAGTTAGGATTTTTCGTCGAGACGTCCATCAGCTTGCAGGAGCACTGAAAGTCGTCTTGGGGTCTTTAGCTTCTGACCCAGTACGCTAATTACACTCTCTGTTCGACAGGTCTGGCCGGGAAGAGCAGCTTGGTCTCAGCGTTTAAGCACTGCACGAAGCGCCATTTCAGCGCCGCTGTGCGACTAGAAAACTTCAGACGAAAGTGGCTCAGCCAGGCAACACTAATCGCGGGTTCGGGCCGAAACTGTACTACAAACCAAAGCGCAAATTCCAGTGAAAAGATAGTTGCAGGACCGGCCCTCTGACGGTGTCAACTCGCAGATGTGGCGTCACTTGTATCGGATTTGGACAGAACCGCGGTGGATTTTTGCAGCTCGCCAACTACTTTGCCTAGATTGGCCTCTCGGTAGCAGCGCTTCAGATCGGCATAACCCGAAGCGGCCAGAGAATAGCGACGGATCGCTGTCCCCGTGTTTCTTTACCTTGCAAGGGTTTGTCGAAGGTATCCTGCGACGTCGCTAACGAAGCGGTGCACCGACACCTCTGCGATGCGATGACCGACGATCGCGTTCATGGTCTTTCCTACGGACCCGAAAGGTGGTTCGTAAATTCCACAAAAATCCAACTGTGTCTCGGTCGTGGTGAGCGGGTATACCGAGAGCTCGCCCCGCATGAACGGAAAGAACCGCGGCATAGTTGCGGCTTCCCATTCAAGGAGCAACCTGGTGCTGGCGCTCGAGGCTGTATCAGCGACCTTCTCCTCGACGCCCTTCACGAGGATCTTGATGTCGGTTTTCACTCCGATACCGCCGAAATCGACGTGGAGTTCCGCGGCAACCGATTCTGCACGATGAGCAGCAGCCTTTGTGGCGGACTGGAATACCGTGAGGGCGTTCTGTTTGAGCGCCTCGCGGACGCGATCATAGGGATGGTTCACGTAGTCGTAGCTTCGAATCGCACGTCCCGTGTTCATCACATTGTTCCGGCCAAAGGAGATCACCCGCTTACGAACTGGGCGGACACGCAAATGTACCATAGCGCGGCGCTGAATCCGTGCTGCGAATTCCCTGCTGGAGAACACTGTGGAAGTGCCCCGTTCGGATGCGGGCCCCTCCAAACCGCAGCATCTATTTTGCTTGTGTATGATATCTACCGTTTCAGATTGAGTCGGCTGGCGCTATCCAAGGGTGAGGAGGCTCGATGGCTCATATTGATGTCCCATTGTCGCGCTCGGGGTTCGGACAGACGCGGCGCGCTGACAACTGGTGGGTGCAGCCCGTCGTCGTGTTCTCGCTTCTCTCGGCATTCATTGTGTATGCCACCTGGGCAGCCTTGCAGGGGCAGCATTACAGATTTGGACCGTATCTCTCACCTTTCTACTCGCCTGAACTGTTCGGTCCCAACGGCTGGTTTGGCCGAATGCCGGCCTGGGTACCCGCATCGGTCACCGGAGCAATGCTCATCCTCTGGGCGCCCGGTGGATTTCGATTCACTTGCTACTACTACCGGGGGGCTTATTACAAAGCTTTCTGGGCCGACCCGCCTTCCTGTACCGTTGGCGAACCGCGGAAAACGTATCTCGGTGAACGATCGTTTCCCTTAATCGTTCAAAACATTCACCGATATTTTCTGTACCTGGCGCTGGCGTTTCTTATCATTCTCGGACGCGACGTCTGGGACGCGTTCTGGTTCAACGGGCGATTTGGCATAGGCGTTGGAACACTGGTCCTGCTGCTTAATTTCATATTGCTGACCTCGTATACCTTCAGCTGTCACTCGCTTCGCCATATCGTCGGCGGCTTTCGCGACCGGCTGGCCGGCGCCCCAGCCCGCAAAAAAGTTTACGACTGCGTGAGTTGCCTCAACCGGCGGCACATGCTCTTTGCCTGGTGCAGTCTCTTCAGCGTGGCATTTGCAGATCTTTACGTGCGGATGTGCTCGATGGGCGTGTGGACCGACTGGAGGATCCTTTAATGGCCGAGTACATCACGCACGAACATGATGTCGTGATTATCGGAGCAGGAGGGGCGGGACTGAGTGCTGCCGTGCAGGCTTCAGCCGCAGGTGCGAGAGTTGCGGTCGTGACGAAGTCACTTCTTGGCAAAGCGCATACCGTAATGGCCGAGGGTGGAATCGCCGCTTCTATGGGCAACGTAGACGATCGCGATAATTGGCGCGTCCACTTTGCCGACACCATGCGGGGGGGCCAATACCTAAATAACTGGCGGATGGCAGAGCTCCATGCCAGGGAAGCTCCAGCGCGAGTGCGCGAACTGGAAGCTTGGGGTGCCCTGTTCGATCGAACAAAGGACGGCCGCATTCTGCAGCGTAATTTTGGCGGACATCGCTATCCCAGGCTGGCGCACGTTGGCGATCGCACAGGGTTGGAGATGATCCGTACGCTGCAAGACCACGGCATACACCTTGGCCTGGACGTTTTCATGGAATACACGATCGTAACGCTGCTTAAGGATGGAGATCGCATCGCGGGAGCCTTTGGCTACGATCGCGAGCGCGGGCGATTCCACCTTTTTCGCGCCAAGGCAGTCGTGCTGGCGACGGGAGGCATCGGAAGAGCTTTCAAAATCACCAGCAACAGCTGGGAATATACCGGAGATGGCCACGCCCTCGCGTACGATGCCGGCGCTTCGCTGATGGACATGGAGTTCGTGCAGTTCCATCCGACAGGGATGATCTGGCCGCCCAGCGTGCGCGGCATCCTGGTCACCGAAGGCGTGCGCGGCGAAGGAGGAGTACTGCGCAACAGACACGGCGAGCGTTTCATGTTCAAGGACATTCCTCCGCTTTATGTAAACCAGACCGCCGATTCTGAGGAAGAAGGCTGGCGTTATACCCAGGGCGACAAGAATGCCAAGCGGCCGCCGGAGTTACTGACTCGCGATCACGTGGCTCGATGCATTCGACGTGAGGTGCGCGAAGGACGCGGAAGTCCGCACGGCGGCGTGTTCCTCGACATTGCCTGGATCAAAGAGAGGATTTCGAACCACAACGAGCATATTAAGAAGAAGCTGCCAAGCATGTATCACCAGTTCAAGCATCTGGCCGACATTGACATCACGCAGGAGCCGATGGAGGTCGGCCCCACGACTCACTACATGATGGGCGGAGTTCGGGTGGATGCCGATTCACAGATGTCCGAGGTCCCCGGATTGTTTGCCGCCGGAGAATGCGCAGCAGGTTTGCATGGCGCCAATCGCCTGGGGGGAAACTCGCTCTCCGATCTGCTGGTTTTCGGGCAGCGCGCGGGTGAGTACGCCGCAAACTATGCTAAAGAAAACCCATTTGGCGCCATCAATACCGAGCAACTTGCATCCACGGAAAAGTGGGCTCTTCGGCCGTTCGAGCGGAGTAGCTCGGAGAATCCGTACACCGTACAACACAAGCTGCAGGACACGATGCAGGACCTGGTCGGCATCGTCCGTCAAGAGCAGGAGATGCAGCAGGCGCTGGAGCGAATTCGAGAGCTTAAAGCTGCCAGCGAAGCCGTTAGCGTGGATGGGAACCGGGAATACAACGCTGGCTGGCACACCGCTCTCGATCTGCATAATCTGCTGACCGTCTCAGAAATCGTCACCCGCGCTGCTCTGGAAAGACAAGAGAGCCGTGGCGCTCACTTCCGCGATGACTTCCCGGCAAAAGACGAGCAGTTCGGAAAGTTCAATATCGTGGCGCGCAAAGGGCCGAACGGAGAAGTGCGGCTCACGCGCGAGCCGATCCCGCCCATGCGCGACGACCTGCAGCAGATTATTGAGGAGATGAAGTAATGGCCACCGCAACCTTTCGTATCTGGCGAGGAGAAAAGGGACAAGGGAAGTTCCAGGACTACTCCACCGAAGTCTCGGCCGGCATGGTGGTCCTGGACGCTGTTCACCAGATCCAGGCCGAACACGCCGGAGATCTTGCTGTGCGCTGGAATTGCAAGGCTGGCAAATGCGGTTCGTGCTCCGCCGAAATCAATGGGATGCCGAAACTAATGTGCATGACCCGAATGAATACCCTTCCCCTTGACAAACCTGTCACCGTCGAACCGATGAAGGCGTTCCCTCACGTGAGGGACCTGGTCACGGATGTGTCGTGGAATTACAAGGTGAAGCAGCGCATCCCGAAATTCCAACCTCGCAAGCCAGATGCCGAAGACGGCACCTGGCGCATAGCACCCGAAGACGTTGAGAGAGTGCAGGAGTTTCGCAAGTGCATCGAATGCTATCTTTGCCAGGACGTCTGCCATGTGTTGCGGGAGCACCACATGCACGAACAGTTCATCGGACCGCGGTTCCTGGTTTACGCAGCCGCTTTGGAAATGCACCCTTTAGACATTGGCGACCGCGTTCAGGAACTTAGGAAGGATTTCGGTATAGGCTTATGTAATATCACCAAGTGCTGTACTAAGGTGTGCCCTGAGGGCATCACGATTACGGACAATGCGATCATTCCGCTGAAAGAGCGGGTTGTGGATCGGTATTTCGATCCACTCTCGAAGTTGTTCCGCATCTTCAGCAACACGAGATCATAGGAGGCGTTATGCATTTCGAGCTCAAGTCCATTTCCGCGCAGAGTATTCCCGACGCGCTCGCCAAGGTGGAGCGTTACAGGCTTCTAAATGAGCCTGTTCTTGCAGAGAGCATTTGCCTTGATATCTTGGCTATTGTGCCGGATCACCAGCAGGCACTGATCGCCCTGCTACTGGCGCGGACAGACCAATTCGACTCAAATCCGCAGCCGAAGGAAGCCCAGGAAGTTCTCGCTCAAATTCAGGGCGAGTACGAGCAGGCCTATTACGCCGGCATCATCTGGGAGCGTTTGGGAAGTAGCCGGATTCGTCACCACGATCGTCGGGCGGGCACGTCGGCGTATCACGCTCTGCGGGATGCAATGAGTTATTACGAGCGGGCCGTAAGTTTGGCGCCGCACGGTAACGACGACGCCGTCCTGCGATGGAATACCTGTGCGCGCTTGATCATGAAGAATCCGCACATTCAGCCGTCATCCGAGGATGAGCAACAAGCGTGGCTGCATGACGAAGCCGGTTCGAGAATCGCCGACGCTTAGCGCTGATTCTGTGCGCGAATCAACGAAATCGCTTCTTCGAGAAATAGTGTTCCCACCACGTCACGGGGACAGACCGAAGGTTGACCCCGGCTGCTTTCCCGTTCGCCGGACGACTCGATCGCAGGCTGATTTGGAGTTATCCCGATCTGGACGTGACCAATAACTTTCCTCAGCTTTCCATCCGCGCGGATGTTCCCTATCTCCTCTGGCTTGGCCTGTTAAAGGACAGCGGCACCCTGGAGCGAGAATTGAGTCCAGTGGTCGGGGCTCGCTACCATCCCTCACTGCCACTGGCCACCTCAAGGGCGTACCCAAGTTCGTCGTTCTCGACCCCGCACCTCGGTCGCGATGCGCTCGGTTACCTCGATACTTCCTGCAGCAAGGGCCCGCATCGTTGACGTAACTCGGCAAGGCCGCTGGAGGAGCATAAGCCTCCGAAGGCGGGGCGCATCTCCTCAACCACGATGCTAGATTGAGCTAAGAGGGCTTATTCAGTCACAGACAAGGCATATCGCCTGCAATGTTCCAGATAGGCTTTCTCGTGGCTGGCGACGAGATCTACGACGCTTGTCCACAACCACGAGGGCGCGTCCAGGGTCTTAGAACGGTCGTGCTGCAAATCTGCCAGCCACTTGGTTCGAGTGTCGTGGTCCATTTGCCTGGCATGGGCTTTTCCGACAACTCCGGCGAGGAAGCGGGCTGACCCAACAATCTCGTCACGGGTGAGCTGATCCATCTCCAGTTTGAGGTCTTGGGGAAGCAATTCGCGCAGCACTACCGGCTTCCCAAGTAACTGAGCCGCCATCATTCGTTCGCCCAGGTAAGGTGACAGATGACGGGCGCCTTCGACGACTCGATCAGCGTTATCCCGTGGCATCTGTGCGCGGGGAGCACGAGGTGCAGCCGCACAAACGGCCTCCTTGATGTCAATGAGGCACAAATCGCTTTTCTTGCGGCCGCTAATCCCGACGAGCACAGCAAAGCGCAGTTTGCCAAGCGAGCTGCACCCCTTCATCCAATAAGACGCATCCAGAACCTCGACAGAGCTCTTGTTCGTTCGATGCCGCAATGAAGTTATGAGCTTGCGAACCCCTTCCGCATTGAACAGTTTGTAAATCTCTCGCTTTTCGCTCTTACTAAGCCTCCAGAAGTATTTGCCGAGGGGAATTGATGGCTTCACATTCTTGATGCGTTCCTCCGCCAGATGTCTCCATTTGCGTTTCAACGCTTGCTTGAGTACGAACCGAATCGGCTCCGTGTCCTTCCCGGCGGGCTTTGGCTTCCCCTTCGGATCAACGAGAGCTGCTTCGTACCCTACAATCATCTCCTCCATCATTAGCGCCGTTGAAACACCGGGCAAGTCGGAGCCACGAGCCGCGGTAGCAAGCGAAAGCGCCAGTCGAATGAGATCATGAGCGGGATTGCCTATCACGGTCTGATCCAAGTCGCGAATCTCGATCTCTACCTTACCTTCCGCACTCGCCACGGGCCCGAGGTTTCCGACGTGACAGTCGCCGCAGATCCAGATGGGTGGACCTTCCGGCAGTGTCCCTCGCTTGAGTGAACCAAGCCACTCGTAAAACTTAAGCGTGTTGCCTCGTACATAGGCGTGAGCTGACACCGCCATTTTCAGCCTGCGACGAAGATCCAATATAGATTGTCGCTGGGCAGGCTTCAGGTTCGGAGGCCGTACGTTTCTTGATTTTCGCAAAATCCCTCGCTTCTATCGGACTGAATCGGTTCTGGCTAATTGGTTTCCACGCTCTACATCCGTTCCTATCCCTGCGAGCCGTCGAACGTCCGGCTTTTTGCGGCTTCCGAGGAAGCACAGCAACTCGGGCCACAACAAGAGGCTTGCGGTTTCGTCGCTCGCACAAAAGCGCTGATGAACTTGCCTTCGACCTGAGGCGCCATTGCATCAACGTCGATGCCTTCGCTGGTGAGACAGGCGCGCACATCTCCGATGTTGTAAATCCTAGTCGGCTCAATCTCGATCGATTCAAAACCGGCCTTTGAAAGGAGGGAGATATACTCCGTATCCCCGAGCGCGCCAGCAATGCAGCCCACCCATAACAACACGCTCTTGCGAAGATCTTCGGGCATGTCGCCGCGCACGACTACGTCGGACACCGCAAGCCGTCCCCCAGGTTTCAGCACCCGGAAGGCTTCTTGTAGCACGCGGCCTTTATCGGCAGACAGATTAATGACGCAGTTAGAGATGATCACGTCGACCGAACTATCGGGCAGCGGAATGTTCTCGATCTCGCCCTTTAGAAACTCGACATTGCTTATGCCCGACTTGCGCTGGTTTTCGCGCGCAAGCGTCAGCATCTCATCCGTCATATCGAGTCCGTAGGCTTTTCCCGTGGGACCGACGCGTTTACCGGAGAGCAGGACATCGATGCCCCCGCCCGACCCGAGATCGAGCACAGTTTCGCCAGCATTCAGCGATGCTAGGGCGGTTGGGTTGCCGCAGCCCAGCGATGCCCGTAGCGCAGCCTCTGGAATCTGGAGAGCCTGCTCAGCGTCGTAAAGGTGAGAGGTAATCGGGTCGCAACCTGTTTCGAATGGAGCAGAGGTTCCGCAGCAGGAGCCGCCTCCCGAGTGGACCCGCAAGGCCACTTGGCCGTACTTCGCCCGGACGACTTCTTTGATGTTGTCGGCGCTCATAAATTCTCCTGTCTTTTGCCGATTGTGATGATTCGATCCGGTTTTACCGCTTTATTCCGCGTGCAGCACTCGGCATAGAGGAAACCGAGGAGTTCTTCCAGCGAATCAGGGTTCGCTGTGTACCAAAGGAACGTGCCCTCGCGACGCACCTTGACCAGCTCCTCGTTCCGTAGCTTGTCCAGGTGGTGCGATAACGTAGAGTTGGGGATGTCGAGCTCGCTGCCGATATCGCCAACAATCATGCCCGCGGGATGAGCGGTAAGCAGCAACCGCATTATGCGTAGCCTCGGCTCGGTGCCCATGGCGGCGAGCATATCCGCATAGCGGGTAATCCGTTCGGTATCGGCCTTTCTCGACATATTCTCCTTTTCTATATTTCTATATTTATAGAACTATAGAGGAAATGTCAAGGGAGAACTGAAAAGCGTTCCCTTAAGGGCGCGGGTTCGCGGTGAATTACTCGCCAGGAGGCACGCCTGCTCGGGAAGTTGTCTCCATGGGTGAATACACGGGAAATAGTCCGAAATTCGACAAGCCATCGCAAAGTTGCGCTTGCTTATGCCAAACCAGACTGATGAAGACTTGAGGATCCTTCGAGCGCCGCGCGCGGCGGCTGGAAGCCAAGCTGGCAGCCCGGCCAGTTTTGGCTAGATCCGCTGCGTCTCGCTACGAACCGAATAACGGCCCTAACTTGGTGATGTGTAGCAATTCCTTGACATGCGGCGAGAAGTTGATGAACTCCAGGCTGCAATAAGCAGCCGCGCCAGCGGAAACCTTCAGCCCTACCAGAGTGCCGAGGCCTGAGCTGTCCACGTAGTCGACATCCGTAAGGTCCAAGACGATGTGACGGCACTTGGGTATCATCGGCTTTACCAGTTGTTTCAGCTCGCCCGCAGACTCGCTGTCAATCCTGCCGTGACACTTGACCCGAGTGGTGTCACCTGACATTTCCAGCTCGTACCCGAATGGAAGCGACGATGAGCTCGCCACAGTATGCCTCCTGCTGCTGGGATGGGCGAATCGTATCACATGCTGCAGGGATCGTCGGCCGGCATCACCTCAGCCCAGTTGCACGGGACCCTTCAGCTAAGCTGGCGAACAGAAAATCCATGTGCGGTCGGGAACCAAAAAAATCTGCTCTGACCTCTTCAAGAGGTGTATAGTGCAGGTCTAATCTAAGCTTTATTTTGGCCGCTGGCCTGCCCAGCCAGGTTGGAATACTAAGCTGTTCTGAGTCTCTCAAGAGTCTTAATTGCGCCCGAAAGCGAGCTGACCCAGTTCGCCTGTAACAGGTGCGAGCAGGGATCGCCTGAGGAGGCTGCTGTGAACGCATTTCCAATCATGTTGGGGACCTTGTGCGTCTTTGCCTTAGCCTATCGCTATTACAGCGCCTTCATTGCGGCTAAGGTCCTCGTTCTCGACGATCGCCGCAGCACTCCGGCGCACATTTATGAAGATGGACACAACTATGTGCCCTCGCCCAAGTGGGTGTTGTTCGGTCATCACTTCGCGGCCATAGCGGGCGCTGGGCCCCTCGTCGGTCCAACCCTGGCCGCACAGTTCGGGTTTGCACCAGGGTTTTTGTGGATTCTGATTGGAGCGGTCCTGGCGGGCTGTGTTCAGGACTTCACCGTGCTGGTTGGCTCGGTACGTCACAAGGGGCGTTCTCTGGCCGACGTCGCACGCACCGAAGTCGGACCACTCGCGGGGCTGGCGACCATGATCGCCCTGCTCTTCATCCTGCTGGTGACGTTGGCCGGGCTCGGCATCGTTGTCGTCAACGCATTGGCAAACAGTCCCTGGGGCGTTTTCACTATCGGGATGACGATTCCCATCGCCATCGTCATGGGCCTGTATATGTTCAAGAGTACGCCTGGCCAGATTAAGATCGCCGGCCCGAGCGTCATTGGAGTCATTTGCCTGCTGGGGGCAGTTATCGCGGGACGTTCGGTCGCCGCCTCCTCCTTCGCTTCTGCGCTCACTTTCAATGGACACCAGATCACTTACTTGATGATGACCTATGGCTTCGTCGCCTCCGTGCTGCCGGTGTGGTTCCTGCTGGAACCGCGCGACTATCTCTCGACCTACATGAAGCTGGGCACCATTGCCCTATTAATCCTGGGCGTATTCATCGTTCATCCCAACATTCAGTTTCCTGCAGTCACCGAATTCATCCACGGCGGCGGTCCCATCATCAAGGGCAAGCTCTACCCGTTCTTGTTTGTGACCATTGCCTGCGGAGCCATCTCGGGTTTCCACTCCCTTATCTCATCCGGAACAACTCCCAAGATGCTTTGGAAGGAGACCGACGCACGTTTTATCGGCTACGGCGCCATGACTTGCGAAGGCATCGTGGCGGTTCTGGCCCTGATTGCCGCCTGCTCCATGTATCCGGGTGATTATTTCGCCATCAATTCCGCGCCAGCGGTCTTTGCCAAGCTCGGCATGCACACAGTCAATCTCGACATGTTCTCGGCCGAGGTAGGCGAGAAGCTGGCGGGGCGCACGGGCGGGGCGGTGTCTTTGGCGGTCGGTATGGCGCAGATATTCCGCGGCCTGCCGGGCATGAAGACCCTTACCAGTTACTGGTATCACTACGCCATCATGTTTGAGGCGCTCTTCATCCTCACCACGGTCGATACCGGGACGCGCGTGGCTCGCTATGTGCTGCACGAGCTGCTTGGAAAAGTCCACAAGCCGTTCAGCAACACAGCATGGCTGCCGGGGAATCTGGTCACCTCGGCCGTGGTCGTCATGAGTTGGGGATACATGATCTATACCGGCTCCATCTCGACCATCTGGCCGCTTTTCGGAACGGGCAATCAGCTGCTGGCAACCATTGCGCTGGCGGTAATGACGACCTTCCTGGTCAACATGGGAAAGGTCAAGTATGCCTGGATCACCGCGGTACCCATGTGTTTTGTAGGAGTGACAACGCTCACTGCCGGCGTGCTGTCGATCAAGAATATCTACTTGCCGCTGGCACAGAAGCCGGGTTCGGCATTCCAGGGCTATCTGGATTCGACACTCATGGTGATCTTTGTGGTGGGAGTCGTGCTAGTGCTGATCGAGTGCGGACGCCGGTGCTGGAAGACGCTGCACGGGGTGCCAGTTCCAGAGGAAGCGTTCGGCGCACCGGACGCGAGCGGCGGCGTGAAGCTGGCGTGCTGCTGACTCCTTCGAAAGCTGGGCCGCCCGGCAGGAAATAAGGCATGTGGGACGCCCCCATGCCTAAAGGCTTCGGCTCCGCTTCGATGGCGAGTAGTGTGCCCATGCCAGACTAGCGTGTCTCGTTCGCTGCGACCGCCCCACGGTAAACGCTCGATTGACCGGGCATGTCTTCGACGCGAGGTACCATTGTGACCCGCCTCACTGCAACACAATGCCCACTCTGACGAAAATGAGGTCATGTGCTTCACTGACGTGACCATTAAACCAGAAGTAACGACTTTCACCGAACTCCGCCGTCGAGCTCAGCCCTTGGGCCCAAGGCGCGTTGCGGTAATTGCCGCGGACGATGAAGTCGCCCTGACCGCAGCCGATGGCGCGCTGCGACTTGGGCTTGCCGTCCCGGTATTGATTGGCAACGAAACGCGAATCCGCGCCAAAGCAGAGGCCCTCGGACTCAATAGCTTACTCGCGGGAGCAGAATTTGTAAGCGCCGAAGAGCCTGCAGTCACCGCAACCCACATGGCGCATGATGGCGAGGTGGACCTCATGTTGAAAGGGCACCTCCGCACAGACGAACTCTTGCGAGCTGTGCTGGGCAAGGAAAGCGGGCTGCGAACAGGCCGTCTATTGAGCGACATCCTCCTCTATGAAGACAAACTCTCAGGGACAGTACGGCTGGTGGGCATTAGCGATGGGGGGCTGAATGTCTTACCGAACCTGGAGCAGAAGAAGCAAATCGTGCAGAACGCCATCGAGGTCATGCGCTCGCTAGGATTCGAACGGCCGAAAATCGCCCTCATGAGCGCCACGGAAGCGGTCAGCGAGTCATTGCCCTCGAGTATGGACGCCAGAGACCTCACCGAGATGGGCAACTCTGGTCAGTTCGGGGATGCACAAGTCTTCGGCCCGCTCGCTCTCGATTGTGCCCTGTTAGAGTCCGCGGCGCGCGAGAAAAAGATCGATCATCCGGTAGCGGGCCACGCCGACTGTATGGTCGTGCCGAATATCGAGGCCGGCAACCTCTTAGGGAAATCCGTGAAGTACCTCGGCGGTTCGCAGTGCGCTCACGTGATTGCCGGCGCGAAGTTGCCGATCCTCATTCCATCGCGCGTGGAGAGCGTGGATGATAAGGTGAATTCCATCGCTCTGGGGGTGATCTTTGCCAGTCGATGAATTGAGGATTCTGGCCATCAACCCCGGTTCTACGTCGACCAAGCTGGCTATGTATGTGGACGAGCGTCCTGTCTTCGTCCAAAACATCCGGCACTCCGACGACGAGATGGCTCAGTTTCGCGGACGGCCGATTCTCGACCAGCAACGGTTTAGAACTGCGCAGATCAAAGCCGCGCTCCATGAGCGGGGGCACAAAGCTGACGAACTGCATGCGGTGGTAGCAAGGGGTGGCCTTCTGCCCGCCTTAGCCAGCGGCACCTATCTCGTGAATGACGAAATGCTGGACCAGTTACGATTGGCCCGACGTGGGGAACATGCTGCAAACCTGGGCGCCTTGCTGGCAAATGAGATTGCCCAAGACATCAACGTACCAGCCTATGTCGTTGACCCGGTCAGCGTAGACGAGTGGCCGGAGCATGCCCGGCTGTCAGGGTCAGCACAACTGGAGCGGCAATGTCTGTCACACGCTTTGAATGCGAAGGCGGTGGCCAAACGCTATGCCCGCGAGCGCGGCGAATCATATGATTCGCTGCGGCTGATTGTGGCGCACCTGGGCAGCGGAATTTCGGTCTCTGCGCACGATAACGGCCTCATGGTGGACGTGACCAACTCTCGCGAAGAGGGAGCGTTTTCCACGGAACGTGCTGGCGGAGTACCGGTGATGCAGCTAGTCAATCTCTGCTTCAGCGGCAAGTACACCCAAAAGCAAGTGGAAGCTCTGCTGTTTCGCGATGGCGGACTGTATTCGTATCTCGGTACAAAGGATCTGGTAGAAGTCGAACACCGCATAGCAACCGGTGAGACCAGGGCTAAGATCGTGTTTGCTGCGATGGTCTACCAGATCGCGAAAGAGATCGGAGCCATGGCGGCAGTACTGCGAGGACGCGTTGACGCTGTGCTCTTCACTGGCGGCATGGCGCATTCGCAAAGCTTGGTCGCCACCTTAACCGAATACGTAAATTGGATCGCACCGATTGCGGTTTATCCCGGCGAGGATGAACTTCAGGCGCTTGTGGAGGGCGCACTGCGAGTGCTGCGTCACGAAGAGGAATCAAGAATCCTGGTGCTCAGTACGCAGCTGTAATCGAGGCTTAGGACACTGCATTTAAACGTCGGGCTCACTTGAACTGCTCATCCACTTCTATTTGATATCCGTTGGCCAATCGATTGCTCTCGTTGGCCATGCCCACTACCGACATCAGTTCATGAAACATCTCCGGCGTCATGCCCTTGTTACGCGCCGCAGCTGTGTGCGATGCAATGCAATACTGGCACCCGTTGGTAACACTAACCGCAACGTAGATCATCTCCTTGGTCAAAGGATTGAGCGCGCCCGGCCCCATGATCTGCTTGATGTCTTCCCAAGTCCGCTTCAATAGCGCGGGATCGTTCGCCAGAACCTTCCAGAAGTTATTGATCCAGTCTGTCTTGCGCGTGGCCATGATGTCGTCGTATACCGCCCGGACTTCGGGAGTGGCATCGGCGTATTCGATTAGTTCGAATGTTGACATAGAAAATCCTTTGCGCCCGGAGATCAGAGTTATCTTGCTGAAGATCTGTCATCACCAGCAAAGCGAGGGAATCCGCTTTTGCGCAATTATCGAAAGACCTTCACCCTACGGCTACTTTCTGCTTGTAGGCAGCCACCTGCACGTTCCATCGGAGCGATTCGGTGATGGCATCGCGCAGTTGTGTTGACGAGGCTGGCTCGCCATGCACCAAGAATGTCTGTTTTGGCGCCCTCTTGAACGTGTGCAGCCACTCCAGCAACTCGGGTGTGTCGGCATGATCGCTGAACTGCTCCAACGCCGCCACTTGGGCCCGAATGGGCACTTCCTGTCCGAACATCTTCACCTCGGGCGCGCCGTTCTTGATGGTAAAGCCACGCGTCCCCGGCGCCTGGAATCCGATGAAGAGCACAAGATTCTTCGGGCCAGGCAAGCGTTGCATCAGGTGGTGCAGAACGCGTCCACCCGTCACCATGCCGCTCGAAGAAACAATAATGCTTGGTTCGATCAAATCGTTAATCTTCTTCGACTCCTGCTGAGTAACATCGAAGTGAAAGCCTGGCCACTTCAGAGGCGAACCGAACTCCTCGATTAGAGCTTTTGTTTGGGGCGTGAACTCCTCCGTATATTTCAGAAAGATCTGCACGGCTTTGATCGCCATGGGACTGTCGACGTGCACCGGCACGCGCTGGATCTCGCCGGATTCCATCAGCTCCTTCAGTAGAAACAAAAACTTTTGTGTCCGTTCCACCGCGAACGATGGGACCACTACACAGCCTCCGCGCTGCAACGCAGTACGGATGAGCGCTGCCATCTGCGGCTTAGGATCGTTGTGGGGATGTTGACGGTTGCCGTATGTGCTCTCCATCACCAGCAGATCGCATTCCTCTCCCTCGGTCGGACCGGAGTGGATCACCTTGCCGGGAGCAATTTCGCTGTTGCGCACCCGTCCAATGTCTCCCGTACAGAGCAACTTCTCCACTTTGCCGCTGCCTGCCAGGGTGATCTCTACCATTGCCGATCCGAGAATGTGCGCCGCGCGCACGAACCGAAACTCCAAGCCGCCCTGCAGCTGTTTGACCTCTCCAAAATTCACTGGGCGAAAAAGCGTCATGCACTGCTGCGCTTCTTCCAAGGTATACAGCGGCAACGCCGGATGATGCTTCGACGCCTGTGTCTTGTTGTAGAACTCGGCGTCCTCTTCCTGCAGATGTCCCGAGTCCGGCAGCAGGATGCTGCACAAATCGACTGTTGGCGGCGTGGCATAAATGGGGCCGTGGAAGCCCTCTTTTACTAGCCGTGGAATCCAGCCGGAGTGATCGAGGTGCGCGTGCGTCAGGATGACTGCATCGATCGTACCTGCCGGCACCGGCAGATCTTGCCAGTTGCGCTCCCGCCATTCCTTCTGTCCCTGAAAGAGACCGCAGTCGACGAGCACCTGAAGACTGCGTCCTCCGTCGCCATCGACGTGGATGAGATGTTTCGATCCGGTAACGACGCCTGCCGCACCAAGAAATTGGATATAGCTCAAGCCAGCCTCACGAGTACAGCAACAGACGGTTGTATTCCTTGCACGCCTGGTGCGCAAGTATGGATAGTATCCTCACAACTGGTTGTCTGCGGATCTTCACACGTAGGGGCGCATTCAATCCTCATCCCTGCCTTACGGCGACGACGGCGCTGGTACGTCATATACGTTGTTGCCGGTATTTGCCTCCGGGACACTCCCGTCGTTCACCGTAATTTTGTCGGGAGCCACGGGAACCTCAATACGGCCGGATTCTTTCGTACCAGCCTTGACCAACACTCGAATTACTTTTTCGCCCGATGGAGTTTGCACCAGTACCGGCACTTCAGCTCCGGCGCGACCCCGGTTCTCAATGGTAGCCGTCAACAGAAAACTCTTGTTGGCCTCAGTCAGCAGTGGTCGTACATAAGAAGAGGCGACGTGAAAATCAGGCAATCCTCGGTCGCGATAGACCCAGTCGTCAAAGAACCACTCCAGGTCACGCTTCGAGCTGGTTTGCAGCAATTTCTGCAAGTAACTCGGATCCTTATCCGCTCCCGGGTGATACTTTGCGAGCGCGGACTGCATGGCCGTGTCGCCAACCATGTCGCGTAACATCCACAAGACGAAGCTGCTTTTGCCACGAAGGTAAAGCTCGTCGTTGGTATTCAACAGAGTATTGTCCGCCGCGCTGGCCTCCGTAGCCGGCTTCGAAGCCCCATCTGGTTTGGGATGCACCTGCTCCTCAGCCGCAACTAGCGGCTCGCGATATTCGTCGAGAAATGCAAGCGCCGATTTACGTCCTGAGCGGCTGTCCACCGACACGCACTGCAGGAAGCGCTCCATCCCCTCCCCAATCCACGGGTGAGGCGAGTGGAAGCGTGCCGCCACCTGCGCCGGCATGAGCAACAGCTGCAAGATCGCGGTCTCTGCCGGCCGCAACGGTGTAAAAAGGATCGCGCCGCTCTGGTAAGGGTTCGCATTCGGATCAGCCAATTCGATTACTCGAGCCGGCTGGCCAGGCTCGCCCAGCCAGTCGTGCAGCAGCGGATCATTGGCTTCGGCCGCGAGCGCATAATCGCGTGCGATCGAAGTGTCTTCGGGAAGGTGGAGGAACGAGATCGTCGGACGGTCGAGCGTCTGGTAATTGGCGATCGCGAAAGCCGGAACGGTTTCGCCCAATCCAGCCAGCGTCAAAGTGTTGCTGAACTCCTTCAGCTTGCCGCCGCTGTCTGAATCCGGCAGATCGCGAGAGACCCCACAACTCGTCACCGTGCTGTTCAACGCCACGCAGAGTGCTTCGGTCGCAGCGCCCGCGACGAGAATTCTTGCGTCGAACTCGCTGTGCTGGTGACGATATTTCCAGGCAGCGATCGCGTCGAAGACGGCATTGCCATCGCTCATGCTCACAGCATCAATGGCGACCGGATACCAGACGACATAACCCAGCCCGCGGACCGCCGTGAAGTCATCGCTGATCTGATCCCAATCGTTTCGAGTGGCGATCTCTTCGGGAGCACCCATTCTGGTCAGGCGCTTGGAATCCTGCGTGACGGTCCCACCGTACTGAATGTCCAGCGTGACCGACGCGCCGTGTGCCAGTGCAGCCGGCAAGGTCACGATCGCTTCCGTAACGGCACCCGTGTGATCGATGTCCGTGGTGTACTCATCGCTGAGCCACTGCACCGGCTTGTCATCCAGCGCGATGCTGTTCCATTCCAGCGCGGACGAAACCTGCAGCGAAGCGATCTTCTGCGGCGTGTTCGAATCGTTGCGCAGCGTCACCTTGCCGGTCACCACCATCACGTGCGAGGTGCGGTCGGTCTGTACCTCCAGCTGATAACGGGTGATGGTGAAGGCGTCGCGGTCGATTGCCCGGGCAGGAATTGCGACAGCAACCGCTACAAGGAAGACGAAGAACCAGTGCTTCATTTCGACGGCTTGGCTTTCTTTGACGGCTGGCCAAGGCGGCGCTGTCGCGCTAATTCGTACATCACCACGCCGCCTGCCACAGAAACATTGAGCGACGGCACGTGTCCGAGCATCGGGATCGAGACCAGAAAGTCGCAGCGGCGACGGACCAGATCGTGCAAACCCTTGCCCTCTGCGCCGAGCACGATGGCGCAATCCATCTTGTAATCGATCTCGTCGTACATCTGCGTACCACGCTCGTCCAGCCCAATCGTCCAGACGTTGCGCTCTTTCAACTCATCCAGCGTCCGCGAGATGTTGGTAACGCGCGCAATCGGTAAATGCTCCGACGCTCCGGCCGAGGCTTTCACGGCAGTTCCCGTCAGCCCGGCGGCGCGGCGCTCAGGGATGATGATGCCATCGGCGCCCGCTCCATCAGCGCTGCGAATCAGCGCACCTAAATTGTGGGGATCTTCCACGCTATCAAGCACCACCAGGAAGCTGTGCTCGCCATGCCGCTGCTCTAGCAGTGTGTCTACGTCCGCATATTGCTTGCTGCTGGTGACAGCGATGACGCCTTGATGCGTGTTGGTGTTCGCCGCGCGGTCGAGTTCTTCGCGCTTTAAGAACCGCACCTGCACGCCGCTGGCGCGGCAATCGTCGATGATCCGCTGGACCCGCTGGTCGTGCCGCTCGCGTGCGATGCCGACATAGTCAAAGCTGCGGCCGCCCGACTTCAGCGCCTCGCTGACGGAATGAATGCCATAAATAACGACCATATTTGCAATTAGTGTACGACAAGTGGAGCTGGCTCTCAGCCGTCAGACACTCCGAATCCTGGCTGCCAACTGCGAAATCAAAAGAACATGAACGTTCCCGACTTTCTTCGAAAGCAGTTTCAATACGACTCCTGGGCAAACCGCGAGGAGTTGCGCGTGCTTTCCACCTTCCCTGCTCCGCCGGAGAAGGCCACAAAACTTCTTACACACATTATCGCCGCGCAGTGGTTGTGGTTTGATCGTCTGCAAGGCAACCAGCCGCGAACGGCGGTGTGGCCGGACATGACGCTTGCCGGGTGTGAGCAACAACTGTTGGAACTCGACAGTGTCTGGAAGTTCTATCTCGCCAAATTGTCGGAAGCTGATCTCACAAGCACTTGCACCTACACGAACTCCAAAGGCGACGCTTGGACCAGCAATGTGCTCGACATCTTGAATCAGCTGATTCTGCATGCAGCCCATCACCGTGGCCAAATTTCGCAAGAGATCCGTCGTAGCGGTGCGGCTCCCGCCCCGGTGGATTATATTCACGCGGTCCGCAAGGGCCTCATCGGCTAGCACCGAGGATATTGGTTGCAGCGCACCCGCCGGGTATAGTTGTTCGTTGCGGTATTCTGGTCTCAGGAGATTGGATGGCACTGTCGGCAGTCATAGTGGATGACGAACAACTCGCGCGCGACGAGCTTGCCTACCTGCTCCGCGATCTCGATATCGATGTCGTGGCCCAGGGCAAGAACGGAGTCGAGGCAGTTAACCTGGTGAAAGAGTTCTCTCCGGACCTCGTCTTCCTGGACGTCCAGATGCCCGGCCTTGACGGCTTCGGCGTCATCAAGAAGCTGCTGGACCGCAAGTTGCCGCTGCCCCAGATCGTCTTTGCCACCGCCTACGATCAATATGCCGTAAAAGCGTTCGAGGTGAACGCCGTCGATTACGTACTGAAGCCCTTCGACCGTAAGCGCGTCTCGCAGGCAATCGATAAAGTTCGCCACAAGCTGGAGAGCGCAGGTTCGCCCAACGACCAGATCGGCACCATCGTCAAAATGCTGGAGCAACAGCAGCGTCCTCCGGCGGCCAAGGTGCTGCTGAAGGCGGCCGGCCGCCTCTTCCTCGTCGATCAGAAAGACATCTGCTATGCGTCCATCGAAGATGGCATCATTACCGTTGTAGCGACGCATATGGAAGGCCAGTCGAACTGCCGCACTTTGGAAGAACTGCTGGACTCGCTCGATTCCAACACCTTCTGGCGCGCCCACCGCTCCTACCTGGTGAACATCAACCGCATCAAGGAGGTAGTGCCCTGGTTCAAGAGCTCCTACCAGATTCGCATGGAAGACAGGAAGCAGACGGAAATCCCGGTTAGCCGCGCGCAAACCAAGAGATTGCGGGAGTTGTTTGGGCTGTGAAAAGCCGCTCTGGCCCATCCGCGAAGAAAGCCTCCCGGCCTGCAGGCGCATTGTATCTATATGCTATTTCGCGATTGCCGGAGAAAGTCGCTCCGAACATTTCAGCGGAGGGCATCGACGGCGCGGCCCCGATCGAAGCCTTACGATGCGGCCAATTTCTCTGTTGGATCAGCCGTGTTGTCGAAGCGGAATTCGCGCATCGACTGCCCGATCGGATGGAGGACTTGGAGTGGCTGGCCACGACAAGCCTACGGCATCAGCGCGCCGTCGCTGAAGTCTCCAGTCAAATAACTGCCCTGCCGGCGCGCTTCGGAACCGTGTTTCTGACGGAGGATTCTCTTGCCCAGCACATTAAGGTACGCGGGAAAGCTTTAGACCAGGCATTCGAGCGAGTCGCCGACGCCGATGAATGGGGCGTCAAAATCTTCGCGGCTCCTAAGCGACCGGCGCGCTCCTTGCTGAAAGCCACCAGCGGGGCGGACTATCTGAAGCGCAAGGCCGAACTCTTGCAGCCTCGAACGGCGGGAAGGCTCGACGACGAAGTGCAGGAATTTATCGCAACCCTGACGAAGCTCTCGGCTGCCACCAGCCTGGGCGGAAAGGCGAGCGCCGGACAACCGGGTCTGGTATGGCATGGATCGTTTCTGATTCGCCGCCGCGACCGCAAGAAGCTGGAGTCGGCATTGAAAAAATACGCCTGCAGTTGGAAGGGCACTCGCCGGATCGACTGCAGCGGCCCCTGGCCTCCTTATTCCTTTGTGGGGGAACATGTCCACTGAACCGGCCGCAATCCAAACGCTCACCCTCGAAGGCGAGAGTGACATCTCGTTGCTCGAAATCCTTGATCACGTGCTGAACTCGGGGGTGGTCATTCATGGCAGTATCGTGATCTCGCTGGCTGGTGTCGACCTGGTTTATGTCGGACTGAACGTGATCCTCACCTCGGTGGAAACCGCCTTGCGCAACCTCGATGCCGGACGGTAGTAATCTGCCAGCTGTCCGGAGATCGCATGGGGTCTATGTCAGAGCTCAGGACGAAACGGTGTGGTGGATGAAGACTCGCAAACTCGAATCAGACCAGCCGCAAAGTGGCGCTTATGAATTAGCCCGGGTGGTAAGCCCCGGGCGAGTGGAAGAATCTAACCGAGCCGCGTAGCAGCGCTCTGACACCGAAATCTATGGCCTGCCTTCTTTATTGCGTCACTTATCCAAATCCGGAGGTCAAAGTCGCCAGCGGCATATGCGAGTCCGCCGTGCGCTCACGCGAGTTGCTGGGCGTGCGGCTGTACTGGAGCAACCTTGAGGATCCCGAGACATGCCTCGGGGCGGCCGAACCTCTGAAGAAGGCGGCCGTGCAATTTCATCAAGTGTTACGTGAGATCCTGACTGTAACCACTCCAATTCCATTTCGCTTTCCAACTCTTCTTGAACGCGAAGAGGTGTTCGAACAGCATCTCTCGTCTGAGCAGGAACTCTATCGCGATGCCCTGGCGCGGGTTGGCAATGCGCTGCAATACGAGATCGTTGGGACGTGGACCGACGAACTGGCGTCAGATTTCTCGCAGCCGGTCTCCGGCCGGGAATATCTGCAACGGCGCCAACAAGCTTCTGGCCGGGTGGCAGCCGTTGAGAACAAACTAAAAAGCGTGACAGCCGATTCCGTTCGCGAGTGGCGTGGACGACAGGAGCGCAAAACCCATCGCTGGTTTGCTCTTGTCCCGCGGGAAAATCGCGAGCAGTTTCTGGCCTCACTACGAACGGCCGGCGGGTCAGAGGGCATTCGGCTACGCCTCAGCGGACCATGGCCTCCCAGCGAATTCGTTGAGCCCCGAGGTGAACGTGGATAAGCCGAAGCAACTCACTCCGGCGGAGGTGGAACAAGCTGTCGCCGAGCTACGCCGGCAGATGGAAGGCCTGACCCGGCAGCCGATCGAGCGCGTCGATTGTTCCCAGGAGACGATCGAGCAAGGCCTCGCGAAGCTGGTGCTCGGACTGATTGAATTACTGCGCCAGTTACTTGAGCGACAAGCGATTCGCCGCATGGAGGGCGGCACTCTCGCCGATGAGCAGATCGAAGAAATGGGGCTTGCATTGATGAAGTTGGAAGAAAAGGTTAAAGAAATAGCTGAGCAATTTGGGTTGAAGCCCGAGGACCTCAATCTGGCTCTGGGCCCTCTCGGGAACCTGTTGGAGTAACAGCCATCGCCACCCCGCTCGACTAGCGATTATCCGCTGCTGGGACGCTTTTCTCTCTAAGTCCCTGATCGGTTGACAGTCCCACCTTCGACAAGGACGGCGTTGACTGATGCACCAGCTGAGAGCCGGCAGCTGCCTTACGATACAATTTTCATTGTTCTCAATGCCTTCCCCTACCTCACCGGTGTGCCCGTCGCCCGCCTTCACGAAAACTGAGCGCCCGCCACAGTCCCGCTGGCAAGCCGTCCTGCGCTCGCCCGGGTGGATGGTGCTGATCGCGTTCGTCGTGCGGGTTGGTTGGATTGCCATCGCGCACACCTACCGCGTTCGTACCACCGACAACAACTTTGGATTTGGTTGGGAAGTCGGTCGTATTGCTTATTCCCTGGCAAATGGAATGGGATTCAGTTCGCCTTTCGGGGGCAACACTGGACCCTCCGCTTGGACCGCGCCGGTTTATCCCTGGATCGCCTCCCTAGCGTTTCGCGCCTTCGGCAGCTACTCGCGCGCGTCGGCCTTTGCGCTGCTCAGCTTCAACAGCTTGTTCGGAGCATTGACCTGCTGGACCATCTACCGTACGGCAAAACGGGTCTTCAACCCCGCCGTTGCGGTGTGGGCGGGATGGGTATGGGCGCTGTATCCCGATACGGTTTACTGGGCAGTTCGCTGGATCTGGGAGACGAGCCTTTCGGCGTTTTTGCTTAGCCTCTTGTTCATGCTAACCGTGGAGATGGAAGGCGACGAGCGGCTGTCGTTGTGGATCGGGTATGGCCTGCTGTGGGGCGTCGAAGCGCTAACCAACACGGCGGCGTTATCATTTCTTCCCTTCGCGGGGTGCTGGCTAGCCTATCAGCTGCATCGCCGCGGCAAACGGTACCTGGCGCCTGCCGTCGTTAGCGCGGTCGTCTTCTGGATGGCGATTATGCCGTGGCTGATTCGCGATTACCGGGTGATGGGACATTTCGTGCTGGTCCGCGACAACGCCGGCAACGAGTTGCGCCTCGGCAACAACCCATTGTCAGAAGGCCAGTACGTGCTGGCGCTTCATCCCAGCCAGAATGCGTTGGTGTTGGCGAAGTATCAGCGTATGGGTGAATACGCCTTCTGCGTGGACCAGGGCCGGCTGGCGAAGGAATGGATCGCGCAACATCCGGAAAAATTCGTGGTCATCACGTTGAGGCGGGTTTGGTTTTTCTGGAACGGCATACCCCGGCTGGCAAAGAATCAATCCCTGGCGGAACTTAAGAACACGCACACGCTATTACTGTCCGTCCTCGGCATCTTGGGACTGCTGCTGGCAGTGAAGCGGGGAATTCATGGCGTGTTTCTTTTCGCCAGCCTCATCCTGGTGTATCCGCTGGTTTACTATATTTGCTTTCCCGAACCTCGTTATCGGCACCCGATCGATCCTGAGCTGGTGATCCTGGGAGTGTACTTGATCTCTGAATCCAAATCTCGTATCGCCGGCGGTGACGTCGAGCAGGAGCGGCCCGACCTCGATGAGGACGAGATACTACCCCAGTTCCATACACTGTCCGTAATTATTCCGGTGTACAACGAACGCCGGACGGTGCTGCGTCTACTGCGGCAGGTGGCGCGGCAACCGCTCAGCCTGCATAAAGAGCTGATTATCGTCGATGACTACTCCACTGACGGCACCCGCGAGTTCCTGCGCGACCTGGACCTGCAGGAAGTGCTTGGCGCCGGTGGCGCCAACGCGGTCAAGCTAGTGCTGCACGATAAAAATATGGGCAAGGGCGCAGGCGTCCGTACCGGACTCGCCCACGCCAGCGGCGAATTGGTACTCATTCAGGATGCCGATCTGGAATACGATCCCCGGGACTATCCCGCATTGATCGCACCCATTCTCGAAGGCCATGCCGACGCCGTATTCGGCAACCGCTTCCACTTCGGGGCGCACCGTGTACCGCGCTTCTGGCGCTATACGCTTAACCGGATCTTTTCGGTCACCTGCAACATGCTTACCGGTGTCACTATTCACGACGTTACGGCGTGCTACAAGGTCTTTCGCCGCGAGATGCTAGAGCGGATGCATCTGCGCTCGGACCGCTTTAGCGTGGAAACCGAAATGACAGTGAAGCTGGCGAAGATGGGGATTCGCATTTACGAGGTTCCCATCGTCTATCATGGCCGCACCTATGCCGAGGGCAAGAAGATCAGCTGGAGCGACGGTGTAATGGCATTCTATGATCTGGTGAAGTACCGGTTTAAAGACTGAACCCACACGTGTCGAACCTGCTCAATGCGCTCCTTGTGGTCGCTGTCGTGGTTTTCTGTGCAGACGCCGTCGTCCACCTCGGAGCTCTGTCAGGGTCGCCAACTCTATTTGCACGCAGCGAGAAATGGCTGTTTCCCGCCCTCTTCGTTGTGTGGGTTCCCATGATTTTCTTGATGAATCGCCTCGCCGTCGACGTAAAGCAAAAGGACATCTGGAAGGCTTCTCTGCGCGGCGCTCCCAAGTGGATGCGCATCACTGCATACACCATCTTCGGTTATGCCTGGGTGGGAACGCTTGCCAGTGCATTCTTACCCGGCGCTGACTCGAAACTGTCTGGTGCGAGGGCGGTGTCGGGTGTACTGATGGCGTTCTCCGGCCTGGCGGTGTGCGTAGCGTATTCCGCAATTCACGTCGATAAGTGCGATGACAGCAGGCGATGTCTGAACGGACATCGGGTTGGACCGCTAGCAAAATACTGCGAAGAATGCGGAGCGCCCATCATGGCTAACGCTGCCAAGCCAAATAGTTGAGGGATTTCCTCCACAAACGATTTTCCAAGCCTCATCACCTAACTTACGCATTCTGTCGATTAGGCTGGTTGGTTTTCGTCAGTTCGCCTACCGCTTGATTCCACGTTACGATCCACGGCACCGCCAACGAATACAGCAGTCGCGCCGCCAGTTGCTTAGTCGTCGCCTGCCTGCCGAACGTGCTCCAGTCCAGCCGGAATGCGAAATACATCTCGAGCAACAGAACGCAGATAAACGGAATTGCTGTACGCGGCAGCAGCGCGATCGAGACTAACTCGGCCAGGCAGCGCAGAACATTCCGCACCAACCGCGAGCGGCGTGTCCCCATCACGCCATCGGCTATGCCATACCGTGCCATCATGCTAAGCGCCGTCTTCAGCGTGTGATGCGGCCGGTAGATCGCTTGGGCATGTTCGGCGTAGGCCGGCGCCGTCACTTTGCGGACACGCAGGTCGAATGCGGTATCCTCGCCCAGAAAAGTGCTCTCCGGAAATCCTCCCACTCGTTCCCAAAGGTCCTTGCGGAAGGCCATCGAGCGCGCAGTGCATGATTTGGTGGTGCCGTCCGCCCGCTGTTTGAGTCCGAAGAAGGGCGCTGAGGCCAGGTCCCAGATCGTCTGGCTATGAGGGTCTACGCACGAGCCCCCTAGGGCGTATTCGGCCCTTCCGTTCAGGATGGGCGCCGTCAACCGGGCCAGCCACTCAGGATCGTAGATGCAGCCGGCATCGGCACAGGCAACCACCTCACACGTCGCTGCCGCGATTCCAACGTTACGCCCACGGGCAATGGGTCCGGGACAGGCCTTCAAATTGCAACTCTCGTCGCGAATTACCCGGAGATTGGGATATTTGGACTGGGCCGCCTGCAACCGCTCCCAGGTACCATCGGTCGACCCGCCATCGACAATGATCACCTCTGGCCGCAGCGTCTGCTGGGTCAGGGTCGAAACCAGTCCATCGATATCTTCGGCCTCATTGAGGACGGTGGATGTTACAGTTACCGCTGGCATTCCTGCTAATTTTATCCCGTTTTGCCGAACCGCCGTCTGGCTCGCCTCGTATAACCCATCGGCCGATCATTCGCCAGTAGTCGCGTCGTGCACGCGATAGGAGGACAGCATGGTTCATCGTAGACATCACCAACTCGCGGGCGTGATTGCAGGGGCGCTGCTCGCCCTGTTGACCGCACTTCCGACCCAGGCCGAAGTCAGGCAGGAATTTCACAAGACGGTTCCGCTCGCAGCCAACGGCACAGTATCGCTCGACAACGTCAATGGCGGGGTTGAGATCACCGGTTGGAACCGCAACGAAGTTCAGATCGACGCCGTAAAGACGGCCAGCGATCAGCAGAAGCTTGACAACCTGACGATTGACGTTAACGCGGGTGGCAACTCGGTGGAGATCAAAACCAAATATCCCGAGCACCTCTTCAACAACAACCCCGGGTCGGTTCAATACACCTTGCACGTTCCAGAGCACGCTCGTATCGAAAAAATCAATCTTGTGAACGGATCTCTGACGGCGCGAAAGCTCACCGGCGAGATCAATGCCAACCTGGTGAACGGGAAAGTGAAGGCGTCGGACCTGATCGGCGAGGCAGATCTGGCGACGGTGAATGGCTCCATCGATGCCATCTATAACTCGCTCAAGGATGTCCGCGAGATCAAGCTGAAATCGGTCAATGGCAGCGTCAACCTTACTTTGCCGCCTTCACCCAATGCCGATGTGGACGCAAGCGTGGTGAACGGCAGCATCACGACGGAATTCCCCCTGACCATAAAGGGTCACCTTGTCGGCAAGAGCATGTCTGGAACACTAGGGAGCGGCGGCGTACACATCGAACTCAACAATGTGAACGGCAGCATCCACCTGCAGCCCGGACGCGGAACGTTGTAGCGGTATAGAACGGTGTCAACACGTAGAACACGGAACGCACGGCAAGAGAGTTTTCCAGGAATTGTCGTCACGAGCGCCATGTGTTGGCGCGAGAAATCCTGTTTCTTTACACACTAAAAAGCACATCCCTCGCTTCGCTCGTGACGACAATTCTCTAACGCTTGTGCCGTCTCTCCAAGACTCGACAGAGGATACAGAAGACCCCCATGCTCGCCGTCTCCTCCGTGGTGGACAATGTTGTTAGCCCTTTGACGCCACTTCAGGTTTGCGACCGATCAGCAACAAAGCCCCGATGCTTTTGAATTCCCGCAACTCTGCGGCGTTCTTGAACCACTTGCCGCTGTACTCCTCCGGCGTTGGCGTCAGGTCGGGAATGCGTTCCGCGCGCACTTTGTCATATCCATGCGCCTTCAGCATCTCGATGTATTCCTGCTCGGACTTCACCTGCACCGGCACCTTCAGCTCGTCGACCCAGCGCAGCGAATAGTGATTGTCTTTGTACAAATTGATGAGGATGTAGAGCTCGCCTCCGGGTGCCATAACGCGAAGCAATTCGTCGAGCGCACGGCCCTGGTCGCCATAGTAATAAAACGATTCCACCGAAAGCGCCTTGTCGAAGAAGTCCTCCTGCCAGGGAATCTGCTGCGCCGAGCCAACGACGAAGAGGATGTTGTCGTATTGGGTGGAATTACCGCGCGCCCGGCGAATCATCTCGTCGGAGACATCGAGCCCAACCACCTGCCCGGGCCGTTCTCCGCCGCCGACGATCTGCGCCAGTAGGCGGCTGGCCCAACCTGCTCCACAGCCAAGATCGAGTACGCGTTCTCCTGGCTTCAGCTTCATCAGCGCCAGGGTTTGCTGGGTGATGCTGATGTGATGCTGCTCCATCTCTTCGCCCCTGCCGGCCTCAGCCCACTCGTTGAACTCGCGTCGCATGTGCTCATCGGTGTCAGTGATGTTTTCGTTGATCATGGGTCTCCTTGGGTGATGGGGGTCCGGCGGATAGCCCTCGTCCCTCGACTCTCAGCCGCCGGCTCTTAGCGAGACAACCTGGTTGGCTCCGCATGGGCCAATGGCTGAACGCCAACGGCATGGTTGCTAGAGCCAAACCTAACAGCTAATCGCGTCTTTCTATGTTACAGTTGCGGAAACTCATGGCTCAAATTCCCGAAACTCCGACGAACGGCGAAACCCATCCCGTCCTTTATTGTCCAACTTGCGCACTGGAGGTGGACGATCCTCTCACCTGCGGAGACTGCTCGGCCGTAATTTGCCGCGTTTGCGGGACTCCATTGGAGATGGCGGAAGACCTTGGAATTGGATGACCGGCTGGAACAGGCTTGGCGGAGCCGTCGACTGAAGCCGACGCGAAGAAACAAATAGTGGCCTGGACGCGGGCCTGAAGGTCTGCTCTACCCGAACAAGCTTTTTAGCGCATCAATTCGCCTGTCCCGCTTCATGTGATGTGCGTCACAGTAGCGCGTGATCTTTGCCATCGTCTTCGCTTCGCATCGGCGCTATCTCTAGATGCGTAAGGCAAATCCATTCTGTCGGGAAGCAGAAATGATTGACCTGAAGAAAAAGTGCTGGCGGGAGAAAATCACCGCCGAAATCACCGTCGCGCACGTGCTGCAGCTTGCCAAAGAAATGGGAGCCAGCATGAATGCGGCAGAAGCAGCAACATTCCTTAACGAACGGGGCCGGGCGCAAGCCGTCTGGACCCACATGATGCAAGCTGGCGGGGATTTTCTGAAAGCAAACCTGGCCGGCAGAACCGGGCTTCCTAACCCAATCCGAAGCACGCAGTCCATTACTTCCGCGCGTCCCTTACCTCGAAAACCCAGTGCGTATGCAGGAAGCGCATCCGTTTCTTATCAGTAGGCGACCATTACTAACCAATAAATTCCTCCAGGATGGCTAACGCTGGGAGCGAAACAGGCTCCCAGCGAATAGCCGCCCTTCAATCCGGTTGTGAGCAGAGAATCGATTCCCTTCGGCAGCTTTGCAGGATTGCCTGCCGTCCACGCGAACACCTGATGTACACCGGATAAATGCGATGCAGGCGTGAGGTTCAAATCGTCATTCAGGGCCATATCGCACGCCATGTGTCGCAACTGCGTTAATGTCTGACGTGCGGGCGCACCGAAACCGCGGGCTCTTTCAGAGTGGTCGATGGCGCTCTGGACGATATTCTCGGCTTGCGATTCCGAAAGTTGCGGCAGACGTCGAGCGAAATCCTCCGTGACCCACACGTTGTCGCCTACACGAATTATCCCCACGCCAATTGCGTTGTAGTCCGAATCGAGAATGTTCGCGCGATGCGGCGGTGAGTGCATCAATGCGTCGTGCGCACCTGCGACCGTCTGGTTCAGGTCGACGTTTTCCCCTTCGGCATCGGACGACACACCTTCATTGCTAACGCGTGCCTGGGGAGACGGTTCGCCTTCGAACTGATGCGAAAGCGCCGAGTGTTGCGCCATCAGTTCGGTGTGCTCACGCGCCGCCTGGGTCAGACGTTCGTCCGTAGCGAGAGGGTTGAGACCGTGCGCTGTCCGTACCTGATTGATCAGATCGACCAGTTGCTCCTCACCGGCCGCATCGAATTGTGAAGATGATCGCTCCGGCTGCTGCGCACGAACGACCAGGGTCGAGGCTATCCACAGCATCACCAGAAGGGATGGCAGCGTCCGGTATAAAAATCGACTGCGAGGCATGCTTGTCCCTATTTCGATGCCCGTCACGCGGCTCCTACTGTCCACTGGAGCCAAAACCCTTCACGCCACGAGCGGCTTCACTCAACTCTCCTTCCGCAACCTCGCCTGCGAGGAACGGGTGTTCCAGTAGCTGCGCGATCTTGTCGCCCTTACGGATGCTGTACGGCTCGTCTCCGAGGTTCTCTATCAGCACGATGATCTCTCCGCGATATCCGGCATCGATCACGCCTGCATTGCACATCAGGCGCTTCTTGGCCAACCCGGAGCGCGTCTTAACGATGCCACCGGCGGACGGAACGAACTCGATAGCGATTCCCGAGTGCACGCCGGCCGATCCGCCTCCCGGGATCGTCAGATCTTCGGCAGAGTAAAGATCGTAGCCAATGTCCTCTCCTGGATGAGCGACGGTCGGCAAAACGGCATCAGGAGACAGTCTCTTTACTTTCAGCATGAGAATTCATTGTGCCAGAACTTTGCGCTCGTGTTTTTCGCTGGCGTCACGAGCGATTCTGAGGTTAGCTTGAGACGCATCATGAACAACCAGCGCGCGCGCCCGCCAGTTCCCTTCCTCGAGGAGGACGCTATCCGTCCGCTGCTCCGTCTGCAAGATCTCATTCCCGCAATGGAGCAAGCACTCATCGACTTTTCGTTCGGACGTGTGTTGCAACCGGTTCGCAGCATCGTACCCATCCCGCAGCACAATGGTCTGATGGGACTCATGCCGGCCGTGTATGGCAACCTAATGGGTACTAAGCTGGTCAACGTCTATCCGGACAATGTCCAACGCGGGCTTACCACCCATCAGGCGATAATCGTACTGTTTGACGCAGCCTCCGGCATACCCCTCGCGATAATGGACGGGCGACTGATCACCGAGTTGCGTACTGCAGCGGTTTCGGCAGTTGCCACCAGGCTGCTGTCGTCGCCGACGGCTTCCAGTTTAGCGATTCTGGGTAGCGGGGTGCAGGCGCGGGCGCATTTCCGCGCTCTGTCGCTGGTGCGGAAGTTTGACGAGGTCCGGGTCTGGAGCCGAAACGCCGAAAGCGCGAGCGCGCTGGCAAAAGAAATCGGAGCAACGGCCACCTCCGCTGAGAATGCCGTCCGCGGCGCCGACGTTGTTGTGACGGTCACCAACTCGCCTGAGCCGGTTCTCCACGGCAAATGGCTCAAGCCCGGCGCCCTGGTGAATGCTGTGGGCGCAGTCGGCCCATCGCGTCGAGAGGTGGACAGTGATGCCATGCGTGGCGCAGTAATTGTCGACTCGCGCGAAGCCGCGCTCCAGGAGTCCGGCGACGTGCTCCTCGCCAACGCCACCATCTATGCCGAGCTCGGCGAATTACTGAGCGGGACGAAGGAACCGCCGCATGCCGAGGTGGTTGTTTTTAAGTCACTGGGGATTGCGGTTGAAGATCTCGCAGCGGCCACGCTGGTGTTAGATGCTCTGGGAATTTTGCCTCACCACGCTTAGCCTGGGCGGGCGTTACTCGCCAGTAAGGAAATACGCTCCGTAGCGGCGACCGAGCCTATAAGCCAGCCGGGCATGGCAGCGGTACGCAGTCTCCCCTTTTTGATGAAACTCCAGGATGACGATATCGCCCACGTTGAGTTCGCCGTCACAATCGAATGAAACTCCTCCTTCGCTAAGATCGGTGCAGGTACCCATATCGGCCTTCTCCGCAAGAAACCCATAGCTGAGGATGCGCAAAGGGATAGCAAGGTCAATGCGCTCGCGGCGGCGACGGTCGAACGATGGCGGCAACTCCGGCAGCGGCCTGTCAATCCCTGAGCGTACGTTCTTCATGCGGCGAACTCTTGCTGGCGCACACAATAGCCTCTCAGCTGAAGCATCGACAAACAACAGGAAAGACTTCAGTCGACACCGGTCGCGCCACCGCCGATTCCCGGATCGGATTCGGTTCCAGAAAGGTCGCACGCCTTCTCCCCTGCTCTACAATGCCAAACATGAGCCCCAAGCCCGAGGAACTGCTCCGTCCCCGCGATGCCGCTGTCGTGCTCGGCATCAGCTATGCGAGCCTGAAGCAATGGATCTACAAGGGCAAACTTCGCACCGTGCAGACGGCAGGAGGCCACCACCGAATTCCGCAGAGCGAAATCGACCGCTTCCTCTACAAATCGCTGGGCAAGCAGCCGGCGGAAAGCCGTGCCACGTTTCGCAGCATCAGCGGGCGAAATCAACTCATTGGACGCGTAGTAGAAGTGCGCATCGAAGGCCTGATGGCGCAGGTGAAGATCTCCATCGGCGGGCAGCACATTACGTCGATCATCACGGCGGATGCTGCGCGAGAGATGCAACTAAAGCGCGGCGACAAGGCTGCAGCGCTGATCAAGTCGACGGAAGTGATGATCGTGAGGGTGTGAGGAAGCAGGCTTTTAGCTTTTTTCAGACGCAGGCATATCGCCGATCCGCCTAAGGTCAATTTTCTTTAGTTGATGATGTAGCTGCGACTGGCGGAGCGATTCGCATGTGGGGCTGGCTAAAAGCTGAGAGCTAACAGTTAGAAAAATTGGGTGACCGGCTAGCACCGGCCACCCGATTTCTTCTTACGGCAGGTAATAACGGAAGGAGGTGAAGATCATGTTGTCGTTGGCCGACGGGTTCGCTCCGACGGGTATCGGCAACTTCGTTCCGATTCCAGACCAGGCTTGCTTGGTCACATAGGAATACTGCATGCCGAACTGGAGTCTGCCCTTCGGTCCGTTGTAGGGCTTGTACCAGAATCCGGCCGTGCCCTCCCAGATGTCCTTGGTATCGCCGTTACAGTTAGACAGTCCACCCGGGCTGAAGCCGGCGCTGAACGCCGTTCCAGGCAGGGTTTCGATACCGCAGCCGGTGTTATTGAACTCCAGCGCCCCGTATCCGACCGGCGCGCCCTTGGCATTTACGAAGGCGGTACGTGCGTCATACTCGACGCCGCCGTTGCCGTACCAATCCCACTTGGGGGAATGGTATTCCAGTGTCAGCAAGCCCTGGTAGTTGCTGATGGGAGCCACCGAGCCATTGGGACGTACAGTGGCGTCGGCCAGTCCAGCCGTTCCGTAACGGCCCACCCCATTTCCTCCCATGGCATGCAGACCGAGATCCACATGCTTCTGGAACATCGACCAGCGAGCATTGGCACCGCCGCCCCCCACCCATGTTGAATTGTTGTAAGCGCCGGCCGCACTAGGTGTAGGCGCTCCCTGGTTCGGGAAGATGCGATCCCGGAACTGGCTGATCAGGCCGAACACTTCATAGTGGCCCCAGCCCGGCTGGAACGCCAATTTGCCGATGAAGTCGGGCGAAGGATTGTAGGAGTAGCTGGCGGCAGGAGAGCAGGTCGTCACCGGCGCTCCGGCGGCGTTCACCGTCGTCGAGCAACCAGTAACGCCGCTGTTGTACAAGCCGCCTCCGTTTCCAGGCTGGCCAATCAGATAATCGTTCGCATTTCCGTGACTCGCGTAAGTTTCCTGCGAGTTTTCTACCGAGAAGCCAATCCACACCTTGTTACTGATGTCCTTTACCACGCGGAAGCCGTACTGACGCGCCCAGCTGAAGCCGACCGTATACTGCGGGTCAATCGTCATAGGCAACGCTTCTGTGCGATTGTCTTCGCCGACCTTGGTTTCCGTCACCAAGCTCCACATCTGACCGCCGGTGAAACTCCAGCCGCTGTGAGTGGAGGCTTGTCCCCAGAACTGGCGGAAGCGCATCACGTACGAATTGCTTTCGTTGTTGTTCGAGGTGATGCCGGTCCCCAGAAAGTCGCTCTCGATATAGCCGGTCATAGTCGTGTTTTCCAGCTTGCCTTGGGCTAAGAGCGAAAGACGCGACTGACGTCCGGAGCCGTAGAACTCCGACATGTGCGCCTGGGAAGCGCCGGGATAGTTGATGGAGTTGAACGGCGTGTTGATATCGGAACCGGTCGCTCGCTGACGCCACACAGTTTCTGCCGCGGTGAAGCCTCCCGGTGTAATGGTGATTCCCTTGTAGTGAATCGCCAGCGGACTCTCCAGCCCAGCGACGCGCTTTTGAGTTTCCTGCAGCTCGTTCACGGTGTTGCCGGACACCGTGCTCAGGTCCGTGACTTGATGCTGCAACCCGCTTACCTGGTCAGCCAGACCCGTATTCTGCCCGGCGGCTGCGGCAGCCTGCGCCGCCTGCTGTGCCGCCTGGTTCGCCTGATTCACCTGCTGTTGCAGCTGCTGGATCGCCTGATCGCGGGTGGTGATCTGCTGCTGCAGTTGTTGAATTTGCTGCTGTTGTGCCGAGATGGCGTCCTTCATGTCCTCCAGCTGTTTTGAAACCGGGGACGAGCTCCCGCGATGGCTCGTCTTCGGCTTGTCTGTTTGGGAGTCGGTTTGCGCAAAAACGCTCGTCGTCACTAGTACCGAGAGCGCTATAGCCAGTCGTCGTTTCATTTCTTCTCCTGAAAGGCAACAGTCGGGCGGAACAAAATCTACAACAAAGTGGCGCCGCCGCGCAGTGTGAGTCGTGAAATTGCGTGATGAATGTCAGCGAAATCGTAAGTTGACGAAGTTAAAGACTCGTGAATAGACAGTGAAAGTTCCGCGAATTACCGGCAGATCAATGGTTTGCCTGATTCATCGTTCGGCGGACTAGATCTACAGCGATCGGCTTGCCGCTACTTGGAGCGCTAAGACGCGCCGGAATTGGCGCGTCGGATTCATCTTCCTGTAATCTCCGTCAGCTATCCTCTCCGAGAAATTTACTTGCCGGATTCCGGCGCACTCGGTACGCTTTCGTCCAGCGCGACCGCGTACCGTTAGCTGTGATTGCTATGAAATTTACCGACGGAGGAGTTATGCGCAACGTTGTGCCCAAGTCACGCTATTGGGTGTTCCTCGCTGCTTTTGTGATCACCATCAGCGTTCTCCTTCCCGCCAGCGACATGCTGCAGCAGGACAGCAACGCAGCTTCCCCGCAGGCCCAGGAGATCACGCAGAACGTGAAGGAAGTTTATTTCCCCTTCAACATCTACAGCCGCGTCGTTAACGCCGATGTGTTGCAGGCTGACGTCAATTATTTGAAGCAGCATCCGGATGCTCACTTGTGGCTTCAAGGCTATGCCGATATCCGCGGCGACATCTTCTACAACCTGGTGTTGTCGTATCGCCGGGCGCAGTTTGTTAAGGACCAGCTTATAAAGAACGGAGTGAGCGAGGCACAAATCGGCTTCGCGACGGGTTGGGGAAAGCTGTACCCTGTCTGCCAGTCCGATGACGACAGCTGCTATCAGCAGCAGCGCCGCGTCGACATCGTGCCGCCAGACATGATGTAGTCGGATAACTAGAACGATTCTGCACGAGCCGCGGCGCAAACTCCGCGGCTTTCATTTTGGCCAGCGTTCGGTGTCTTGCCCTTAACAATGACCAACCCAACCTGCCGCCCGCACAGCACAACTCAAGGTGACGCAGGTTACTGCCCTTCGCTGCTCCGGATGCTCTCCTATAGTTGACGGTGCGCTCGCGGCCTCAAGCGCGGCCCCGTCAACTGCAACGAAGGAGAACAGCATGGCTGACAAGAAAGCAGATCTCGCTGGCCCCGGAATCGGCGACTACACAGAGCTGGAACATGTCCTTCCGGCGGATTACAGCTCGCTGCTGTCACCCAAAGACACCCAGAAGGCGATCTTCGAGGTGAAGAACTACATCGAAGACAACCTCTGCAAAGAGCTGAACCTCATGATGGTCACGGTGCCCTTGATTGTCGACGAGCAATCGGGAGTCAACGACTATCTCGACCGCGACGGCTCGCGCACCCCCATCCAATTTCACATCTCGAACGATCGCGACAAGCACCCCATCAACGCGCAGGTCGTTCAAGCTGCAACCAAGTGGAAGAGGATGGCCCTGAAGCAATTCAACATGCTGCCGGGCGAGGGACTCTGCACCGACATGCGCGCCGTCCGCAAGGATTACTTCCTCGATCACGATCACAGCGCCTACGTCGATCAGTGGGACTGGGAACGGGTGATCACCCCCGAGCAGCGAAATCTCGGCTTCCTGAAGGGCGTCGTCAGCAAGATCTGGAAGGTGATGGTAGGCGCTGAACGATACGCACAGGAAATGTTCCCCCAGCTGAAAGACGCGCGTTATCCCAACCTGCCAGAGAACCTGACCTTCCTGCATGCTGAAGAGATTCTCGATATGTATCCCGACCTGCCGCGTAAACAGCGGGAGACCGCGATCCTGCAAAAATATCCCGCGGTCTTCATCATCGGCATTGGATGGACCCTGAAGGATGGCTATCCACACGAAATGCGCGCCGCCGATTACGACGACTGGGTCACCGAGACGCGCTCCGACAAGGGCCACGTATGCCACGGGCTGAACGGCGACATCCTGGTGTGGAATCCCATTACCCGGCGCCGTCACGAACTGTCTTCGATGGGCGTTCGCGTGAACCCGGAATCATTGAAGAAGCAGCTCGAACTAACGAATCAGATGGACTTCCTCAACTTCCCGTATCACAAAGCGATCGTGAATCACGAGATCCCGCTGAGCGTAGGCGGAGGCATCGGGCAGTCACGCACCCTGATGCTGCTGCTCCGCAAGGCGCACCTCGGTGAAGTCAGTGTCACCGTGTGGCCGCAGGTGTTGAAGGACATGTGCGAGAAGAAGAACATTCACGTGCTGAACTAAATTCAGGGCTAGTTGCCGGTTGTCAGTTGCCAGTTTGTGCGAGTGGGAACTAAGCAGCGGCCGCATCGACTACAATGTTTTTCATTGCGGGCGCGGAGCAATCCGCGCCTTAGTTTATAGCTCCCGAATAGGCCCGGGATACCGAGCCACGACGGGATCTAACGTCAGCAGCGTAATTCCCTCGACGGTAGCCTGCGCTACCAGCACACGATCAAAAGGATCTTTGTGGATCGCGGGTAACCTTTCGACCTCCACGACATGTTCGCTTAGGATGGGCAATTCTTCGTAGCCATTGTCCAACAGGGCACGTCGGAGGAGCCGGGCATCAACGCCAAAATCCTTCCGTCCTAATCCTCGCTTGATGGCGATCTCCCATAAGTTGGCGGCGCTGAAAAGCAGCTCATTGTGTGCATCATTGAGAAGTCGCCGAGCAGCGGTGGAGAGTCTAGCCGGCTCCCCCGCGGCCCACAGCAACACATGCGTGTCGAGCAGGAATTTCATGAACGCCCGCTAAACACCTGTTCGATCTCTCGCCGGCCCATCTGGTCAAAGTCGTCAGGAACAATGATTTGCCCAGACATGAAACCGAGACGGCGAATTTCCCGGGGACCGGGAGAGTTCAACCCGGTGACCTTGGCCACAGGCTTGCCCGCTTTGGCAATAATGAATGGCTCGCCCTTGCTCGCCTTCTCCACCAGCTTCGACAAGTGCGTCTTGGCTTCGTGGATATTTATCTTTTTCATGACTGACTAGACTAACTTAGTTTAGTCTAGTCTGCAAGCGAAGGAATAGATGGTTTGGTCCTAGATCTGTCTACGCTGGTATGCAGCAGCAAGGCCCCTGCACCGAACCCGGAGTTCAAGTCCGGCGTTCCGACCTCATCCTTCTGCGACTCCGCGTTCCGCCGCTCATCCAATGTGGTAGCCTTTAATGGGGTGGACTGTACCTGAGCCGAGCGGAAACCCGCTCGCCGAGCCACGCCCAAACGAGCCGTCTTCTAAGGGATACCGCATTGTTCAACAAAGTCGTTTCCGCCGTCTTCGGCACCAGTAACGAACGGGAAATCAAGCGCATCCAGCCGCTGGTGGGCCTGGTAAATGCCTTTGAGCCCGACATGAAGAAGCTCACCGATGAGCAGCTTCGCGGCAAAACCGAGGCGTTCCGCCAGCGCATTCGCGAACGCCTCGACACCATCGAAGATCCCGACGAGAAAGACCGTGAGCTGAAGGTTGTTCTCGATGAGCTGATGCCCGAAGCCTTTGCTGTGGTCCGCGAGGCTGGCTGGCGCGTCCTGCAAATGCGGCACTTCGATGTCCAGCTCATCGGCGGCGCCGTTCTGCACCAGGGCAAGATCGCGGAAATGAAGACCGGTGAAGGTAAGACGCTGGTCGCCACCCTGCCGGTCTATCTCAATGCGCTTTCGGGGCGGGGCGTGCATGTGGTCACGGTCAACGATTACCTGGCCAAGCGCGATTCCGAGTGGATGGGAAAACTCTACACCTTCCTCGGCCTTACCGTCGGCGTGATCGTGCACGATCTCGACGATGCGCAACGCAAAGAAGCCTACGCCGCCGATGTCACTTACGGCACCAATAACGAGTACGGTTTCGACTACTTGCGCGACAACATGAAGTTCGACCTGAAGGATTGCGTGCAGCGCGGACACAACTTCGGCATCGTCGACGAGGTCGACTCCATCCTGATCGACGAAGCCCGCACGCCGCTCATCATCAGCGGACAGAGCGAGGAATCGACTGACAAGTACTACAAGGTCAATCGCATCATCCCGCAGTTAGAGCAAGGCGAGGAGATCGAGCACGGCCTGGGCGAAGATAAAGTTCTTACCGGCGACTTCGTTGTCGACGAAAAGCATCGAACTATCACCGTCACCGATCCTGGATGGGAGAAGGTGGAGCGGCTGCTGGGCATTGGCAATATCGCCGACCCCGAGAACTGGGACCTCAAACATCACGTCGAAACCGCCATCAAAGCGCACGCACTTTACCGGCGAGACGTCGAGTACGTGGTGAAAGACGGCGAAGTCCTGATCGTCGACGAGTTCACCGGACGCCTTATGCCGGGCCGCCGCTGGTCCGACGGACTGCATCAGGCCGTCGAAGCGAAAGAGAACGTCAAGATCGAACGCGAGAACCAGACGCTGGCGACCGTCACCTTCCAGAATTACTTCCGCATGTACAAGAAGCTGGCTGGCATGACCGGTACGGCTGAAACCGAAGCGGCTGAGTTCGACAACATCTACAAGCTGGAAGTGGTGGTCATTCCGACCAATAAGCCGCTTCTGCGCAAGGAAAATCCCGATGTGGTCTACCGTACTGAGAAGGAGAAGTACTTCGCAGCTGCGGACGAGATCATGAAACTCGCCGAGAGCGGTCAGCCTGTACTGGTCGGTACCACGTCGGTCGAGAAGTCGGAGCGCCTTTCCGATCTGCTGAAGAAAAAGGGTGTCCGGCACGTCGTCCTGAACGCCAAGTATCACGAGAAGGAAGCCGAGATCGTAGCGCAGGCAGGACGCAAGGGTGCCATCACCATCGCTACCAACATGGCCGGCCGCGGCACCGACATTCTGCTGGGCGGCAATCCCGAATTCATGGCCAAGCAAGAGGCCCTGAAGAAAGGCCTGGCTCAGGCAGTGAAAGCAGTAGCCGGTGAAGTGACGGCCAAGCCGGACGATCCCAATATCACCTACTTCTACTACGGCGGTGTGGAATACAGAGTCGACACCGCAAAGTGGAACGAGATGCTTCACGCGTTCAAGCAATCAACGGACGCCGAACACGATGAAGTAATCCGGCTCGGCGGCTTGTTCATCTTCGGCACCGAACGTCACGAGGCACGCCGCATCGACAACCAGTTACGCGGACGCGCAGGCCGTCAAGGCGATCCCGGAGCTTCGCGCTTCTATCTGTCGCTGGAAGACGACCTGATGCGCATCTTCGCCAAAGAGTGGGTATCGAACCTGCTACAGCGGCTGGGTATGGAGGAAGGCGTCCCAATCGAATCGAAGATGATCACGCGCCGCATTGAAGCCGCGCAGAAAGCTGTGGAGGGACAGAACTTCGAGGCCCGCAAACATCTGCTCGAGTACGACGACGTGATGAACAAGCAGCGCAAAGCCGTTTACTCATTGCGCCGGCAGCTGCTGGAAGGACTCGATCAGAAGGAACTGATCCTTCAGGACTATGTGCGCGACATCCTCGGAGGCTTGCTCGACAAGCACGCCGACAAAGATAAGCGCCCGCAGGACTGGGACATCAAGGGCCTGAAGAACCAGATCTTCACTCGCTTCGGAGTGGACATCGAGAAAGAGGGTGTCGAAGCCGACAAGCTGAATCGGGGGGAACTTGGCGACACCATCTTCGACAAGCTGAAAGAACGGTACGACGCCAAGGAGCAACTGATCGGCCCCGATGCGATGCGTCACCACGAGCGCATCATCATGCTAAGCGTGCTCGATCAGCAGTGGAAAGACCACCTGCTTTCGATGGACCATCTGCGCGAAGGCATCGGCCTGCGCGGCTACGGTCAGCACGATCCGCTGGTGGAATACAAGCGCGAATCCTTCGACATGTTCGAAGCCATGATGGAGCGCTTCGAAGAAGATACCGTGCGCTACCTGTACCTCATGCAGGTCATCGAAGGCGGCGACCGCGGAACCTATTACAGCAGCGGCGGTCCGACCGATGGTGGCACGGCTGGTGTTCCGGTAACGGCAGGCGGCGGAGACGGTGCAGCACCGAAACGTTCGCGCGCAGTCACCTCAATGGACGACATGGAAGAGGCCTTCCAGCGCCGCAAGCGTCGTGAACTGGAACAGGCACGCATGGCAGGCGCCGGCGAGATGCAAGCGGTGCAGCAAGTCGTCCGCGGAGACAAAGTCGGCCGCAACGACCCTTGCCCCTGCGGCAGCGGCAAGAAATACAAGAAATGCTGCGGAGCGTAGAGAAGCCGGTATTCGCCTTTCGCTACCCGCTTTTCGGGAATCTAGACTAAAAGGGTGCCCCAACCAAGCCGCTTTTGCCTGGGTGGGGCTTTTCTTTGTCTACCAAAACCTTTCGGACGAGAGCACTCCCACTCATTCGAAACCCGCGAGATGAGTGGAGGACCGGAGATGCTCATCCTAATACGCTGCCCACGGCAACGATATGTAGGGCCACTGCTACTCCGATCATGATCCATGCCGCTCGCCATCCGATCCACTGCTCCCTGACTGCCCTTCGCAACGCGTAAATGCCGAACGGCAGGTTGATCAGGACCGCTGTAATCACTCCCGGAACATAGCCGCGATTGACCGCCGCGGCCAGCAGGTGCCAGCCCGCATTCACCAGCAGCACCGACTCCAGGAAGAGTACCGCAACCAACAGGGCTTTGCCGGGACGTAGGACGGCCCATGCGACTACGACTAGCGGCAGAATGGTCGCCATCAGAAGCGCGAAATGCAGGTGCTGTGTGTTTTGAATCAAGACCGGCGTGGGCAGCCAGTGCAACAATCGGCTTGACGACCGGAAGAAGGCCGGAAAGGTGAAGTATTCTTCGCTATCGTGCAGTACGAGACTGACTCCAATCAGAACCAGCACCGCATTGCGCGACGGAGAATGCATCAGGTCAGATCATCTTATTCGCATTCCCGCCTCCTTGGCATGTCTCCACGCCATGCGAAGGTATGAACAAGATCTGCGCGCCTGATTTCTCCAGCGGCGCAAGGAGCGCAAGCATCTTCTCTGATGGCGCTGCCGACGCGTCGGACTCCACCATCGCGGCTCGGCTTAGAAGAATTTGCGGCGAAGGATCACCACGCTGGATACCACACCGGTAGCGAACAGTATCAGGCTGTCGGGCTCCGGGGTAGTGCCGTTTCCGCCAGATGTGCCTAGCACGCTGAAAGCCTCCGAAGGGATCGAGGCCTGCATGCCATCTGGGCCGCCCTCGCTTCCGATGGAGGGACAGCCCGGCGAGAGGCAGCCGACGCCGTTGTTCTGGTCCCAGAAGACCGGATTGCCGCCGGCACTTATTGCGTTTTGCAGGTTCACCCAGTAGGTGCCAGAGCTCAGTGTGGGACCGTTGAAATTAGCTATTTCGGTACAAACGTCGAAAGAAAGATTGTTCAGGAAACAACCTGACTGTGTGAAGTTGACCTGTTGATCGAAGTAGGTGGTTCCGCCCAGCGCCTCCGAAGTGATCGATACCTCCGCCGACTCCAGCACATCTCCCGGCGTGAGCCAAGCTCCGAAGGAGAAGCCGGTCACGGTGCTGTTGTTATTGGGAAGGAAGAACGTGTCGCCAATCCCGAAGCCGAAGTTGATGGTCCAGGCGAGGTCCTGTCCGTTAATCGGACCGTTCTCGTAGAGAGTCTGGCCCGAAGCCGGAGAGGCGATGACCAACAGCATCCACAACGCAGCGAAAAAAGTAACCAGTGTGAAATGGATTTTCATTGGACCGTCTCCTGCGCGAACAGTGCCAGGAAACCTGGCAGCAGCAATATACACAGGTTTGGCTGATGCAGGAAGCATCTTCAGCGGCGGACGAAGGAGCAGTTTCAGCAACTCGAAAGTTTTCCGACAGGGCGCCACGTGGCCAAGTGTCGTAGAGGCCAATTTCCTAAGCAAATCCCTTGGGCAAAACAAAAAGCCCAACCTGTTCGGCTGGGCTTCATTCAATTTTGTTGGCCAGGTTACTCGACTCGCGTTACGTTGCCGGCTTGCGGTCCCTTCTGTCCTTCTACGATCTCGAACTCGACTTGATCGCCTTCCTGCAGACTTTTGTAGCCTTCAGAGCTGATCGCGCTGTAGTGCACAAACACATCCGAATTTCCGTCGTCCCGGCCGATGAAGCCGAAACCTTTCGCATTGTTGAACCACTTTACGGTCCCTTTCAGTCTCACTTGCTTTCTTCCTCCGGGCAGAGCCCTACAGCACCCCCACCCCGAGGGCGCTGGTCTGAAGTTGCGTCAATCAGGTTGAGAGCCCAGAAGCCAAGTTTGAAAGGACCATCGCCTACGCGAAACATTGGCACGGTGTTCGGAGCCTGCTTGAACTGCGTATATCAACTATGCTCCCGATTTGTGGTGTTGTCAATAGAGTATATAGCTGGAAGCCGCGTATTTATTGGGCTTTGGACACCAACCGTGACAAACCCCTCCATCGGCACCCGCCGCACTCGTCCGGTTAAAAGTCTCCCCGGCGCAGCGATTCCGACAACCAAAGAATGCCGGCGATGGCTTTGCCGTCATGGATCTTGCCGCTGAGAATCATGTCGATTGCCTGCGATAACGGAACCAGGTGACACTCGATCGACTCATCTTCTTCTGGCTGCGCTTCGCCCAGTGTCAAGTTTCGCGCCAGATAGATGGTCATGGTCTCGTCGAGAAATCCGGGGCTGGCGTAGAAGGTTAGAGCCTTCTTCCACTGCTTCGCCCGGTAACCGGTCTCCTCGATGAGCTCGCGCTTGGCGCCGTTTAAGGCACTCTCGCCCGGATCGATGCGCCCGGCCGGAAGCTCCCACAAATACTCCTGCGCCGCGTAACGATACTGACGCTCGAGCAGAATTCGCGGCTCGTTACTGGTTTCATCGACGGGCAATATCACCACCGATCCTGAATGGCGAATGACGTCCCGCGTTGCGGTTACACCGTTCGGCTCTTTAACTTTGTCGGAGGTGACGCTGAAGACCTTGCCTTTGTAGACCACCTTCGAGGACAAAACCTCAAGGCGCTTTTTCCCTGTTTGTTTCGCAGACTTGCTTCCAGCGGACCGCTTCTTGGTTGGCATAGAAACAATAGTAAGGCAGGGCGACACATCGCATCCCGAAGTCACATCTGCTATTCTGCCCGCCGTGCCCCAGAAACCCTCTTCCATCCGGCGTCCCACCGTCAGCCTTGTCGGTCCTGGAAACCTCGGCAGCGCTCTTGCCCTGACGTTGGCAGCCGCCAGCTATCCGGTGAAGTTCATCGTAGTCAGGCGAGCGAATGCGGGACTGAGCCATGCCAAGGCCCTCGCAAAGCAAACCAGGGCGCGGGTAGTGACGATTGGAAAGAAGCCGCTCGACAGCGACATCGTATGGCTCACAGTACCGGATGACTGCATCGCCGCGGTTGCTCGCTCTTTAGCGAAGTCGAAGGACTGGAAGAACAGGTTTGTCTTTCACTCCAGCGGCGCCCTGACCAGCGAAGAGCTGGCTGCCCTGCGCAAGCTGGGCGCTCGGACTGCATCCGTCCATCCCATGATGACTTTCGTCCGTGGGTCATCGCCGGAGATGACAGGCGTCTCGTTCGCATTGGAAGGTGATGCCGTCGCCGTTCGAGTAGCTCAAGCGATTATCGAAGATCTGGGCGCGAATGCGTTCGTGATCGAGAAGCGCAAGAAGGTTCTCTACCACGCCTTTGGCAGTTTTGCATCACCTCTCGTAATTGCGTTACTGGCCTCGATGGAACAGGTCGCTCTGGCTGCCGGCATTCCTAAGGGGAACATCAAGCCGATCATGATCCCATTACTGTGGCAGACGTTGCGCAATTATCTGAAGAAGGACGCGGCTTCGGCGTTCAGCGGCCCGCTGATTCGAGGCGACATCGCCACGATCAAAAGGCATCTGGCTGAATTGAAGCAGCTGCCCGAAGCGAGACAGGTTTATATTGCGCTGGCCCAAGCTTCGCTGCAGCACCTGCCGGTGAAGAATCGGAGGCTCATCGAGCGTGAGCTCAGCAGATAGAGCGGCTGAGTCGGGACAGCTCACATGACGCGGTTGATCGCGGCGATCAGACGCGTAGGGTGCAGAGGCTTAGGCAAAAGTTCGAACTGATGGCCTTTCGACTTCGCCCGCTCCAGCAGGTCGGACGTTGCCGCCTGGCCGGAGAAGAGCAGTATCCTCGTCTTAGGGCAGGCATCACGAATTCGAATTGCCGTGTCCACTCCATCCATGTCGGGCATTAAGACGTCGCTCAGAACGATGTCGGGGCAGAGTTCCTTCGCGAGTTCGAGGGCCTCCTGTCCGCTGAAGGCGGCGATGGCGTCAAAGCCCTCGGTGCGCAGGATTTCAGCGACGCTCTCCGCAATCAACTCCTCGTCATCCACCACCAGAACTCGCGCCTTGTACTTCCTATCGCTCTCACCGGACCACGACCTGGCGGCTCGAGATCCTGGAAAGCTTCCCCGGTTTGTTCCCAGACTATAGATGTCACAAATGGTCATCGCCACATCCTGCAATCGAAATCCTACACCGCGCGAAACTGATGCGGTGGCTGCGGCATTCGCCGTGGAAAGGTCACGACAAACACTGTGCCGCGCCCTTGGGTCGAGCGAAACGCAATTCGTCCGCCATGTTTTTCTACCATGCTCTTGGTCACCCACAGACCAAGTCCGGTACCCACGTCTTTCTTCGTGGTAAAGAATGGCAAGAAGATGTTTTGTTTCGTATCCGATGAGATGCCATGGCCGCAATCGGCGATGGCAATACGGACGAAATCGCGGCCATCCTGCTTGACTGCGCGAGCTCGCAATCGAACGCTGCCCTCCTTATGCGAGGCATCAATGGCATTCGCCAGGAGGTTTGAGAGCACTTGCCTGACCTCTCCCCGTAAGCCCTGAATTTCCAGGTTTGCCGGCACATCGACCTTGACATCGATCAGCTTGTACTTAAGCTTGCGCTCAAACAGCCGTAGTACATCTTCTACCGATTTTTGGATACTCACCGTGACTGGCGCGGAGGTGTCTCGATAAAAACCGAGTGTCTGCTGAGCTATATGGCTTACGCGTTCCAGTTCGCGATCTGCAAGTTCCAGGTGTTTACTGGCGCTGTCTGGCATCTCGGGATTGCGCCGCGCCAGGAAAATAAAGTTGGTTACCGCCTCCAGCGGATTGTTGATTTCGTGCGCAATCGTCGCTGCCAGCCTGCCTGTGGCAGCCAGTTTTTCCGAATTGCGTAACGCATCTTCTGCCCGCTTACGCTCGGTAATGTCGATGTTCACGCCGATCATCAAGACGGGATTGCCGGTGACATCGTAATGGCATTGCCCCCGTGCGGACATGTACCTCATCTCTCCGTCCTGCCTCACAATCCGGAACTCCGCGACCCAGGGTTCGCGTTTATCGATCGCCCCCATCAGCGAGCGCGAAGCCGATTCACGATCATCCGGATGCAGCGCTGCAATCCAGTTTTCATAGCGACCACCGAAAGTTCCAGGCTTATAGCCGTACAGCAACTCCAGTTCCTCCGACCACGTCGCCCGCAGCGGATCCGACTTCAGGTCGAGCTGCCAGCTGCCAATGTTTCCCGATTTTTGAGCGATAGCAAGGAAGCTGCGTTGTTGCTCCAGCTCGGCCTCCACCTTGCGGCGCTGCTCCAACTCCTCCTGCGCGGCCCGGTACAGACGGGAGTTCTCCAGAGCCACGCCGGCCTGCGAGGCGATCGCCTCGGCAAATCTCTCATCGCTTTCGCTGAAAACTCCTTCCGCGGAGTGACCGAAGAACAATCCCCCAATCGCTCGCCCCTCCTTGCCTTTCACCGCTACCGCGAGATAGCTGACGACGGGCAGGTGTCCTGGTGGCGTCCCTTCGTAGGGAGCGTTGTGTCCGAACCGCGGATCCAGTCGAATATTCGCACTGCGCACCGGACCCTCACCGGCGAACGTGGGCGCGAAAACGGCGGTGTTACGGGGCATGGGGAACTTCGAAAAGTGCGACGGGTCCACCCCAGAGATCGTGTAAAGCAGATAACTCCCACCCTGCGCATCTTCGACGTTGTAAAAGAACGCTCCGAACTGCGCCCCGGTGCCTTGCGTCGCGGCATCGGTGATCAGTTGCAGCAGCTTCTGCTGATCCAGTTCAGCCGCTACCCGCTGACCAATATCGTTCAAGGTGCGCAGTTGTTCCGCCAGTTCGCGTGTGGAGGTAATGTCGGTGCAGGCTCCCACCAGTTGCGGCGGCGTCCCATTATTCTGCTGCATCTTCGCGCGGCCATAAAGCCAACGCACACGTCCCTGTGGCAACTCGATACGAAAATCCATCTCGAAGTCGCGGCCCGAGCGGGAATGCTCAAGCTGCGCGAGAAACGCTTCCCTGTCAGATTTATGAAGCCGAGTCGCGGCCGTCTCCGCCAGCTTGACAGGCTGCGCAGCTGGAATTCCGAACAGCTCTTTCAGATTGTCATCGAAATCATGGAAATACCTCGTCGCCGGATCCCACCGGAATGTTCCCGTTGCGGACGCGGCGAGCGCGGCGCGCAGTAATTCCTGCTTGCGTTCTACTTCGCGACGCCCAAGCACGCGATCCGTTACTTCCACGCAATGGACGAGGATGCCCTCGACCGCATTGTCGGCATCGTGCATCGGTTGATACACGAAATCAAAATAGAGAGTATGAAAACCGCCTTCCCCGTCGGCGAGATTCACGCTGACTTCGCTGCCGGCGTACGGCTTACCCGTCCGGTAAACCTGATCCAATAACTCGACGAAGCCTTGCACTTCCAGCTCGGGTAGCGATTCGCGAATCGTTCGATGCAGCAATTCTTCTTTATCGCGACGGGCCACAATTTGTACATAACGCTGATTGACGTAGGTCCAAACGTGATCGGGGCCGCTGAGTACGCCAATGCCGGCCGGAGCTTGATCGAATAGCTCGCGCAGCTTACGCCGTTCGGCCTCCGCCTCGCGACGAAGCCGGCGCTCCTGCTCCGCTGCTTCCCGACGCATTTTGGCGATTGAGACGTGCGCCCGCACGCGAGCCAACAGCTCGCGCGCGGTAAACGGTTTCACCAGGTAGTCGTCGGCGCCTGCCTGGAGACCTTCCACGCGAGCTTCTTCGCCCGCTCGCGCGGACAACATGATCACCGGGGTGTCGGCGATATCCGGATCAGAACGGATCTCAGTGAGCAGCCCGAATCCGTCCAGCACCGGCATCATGATGTCGGTCAAAACCAGGTCCGGCTTCTCTGCCTGCACAAGCGCGAAGGCTTCCTGCCCGTTGTTCGCCACTGCCACGCGGAACTCTGAGCGAAGCAGCCGGGCAGCATAGTCGCGCATGTCCGCGTTGTCGTCCACCAGAACCACCAGCGGAAGCGCGGCATCATCCCGAAGAGACGTTGAAAAGTCGCCGGCATCCGGCAACCAGCGGATTGCCTCCTCCACATAACTATCCGCGCGGAGGCCCGTGCTGGTTCCGCGCCTTGCGCCAATCCGGTCGGGGGCGAGATGTGCCTTGCCTTTGGGAAGGGTTACTGTGAAGGTGCTTCCCTGCCCCAGCGTACTTTCTGCTGTTATCGATCCGCTGTGAAGCTTGACCAGTTCCTGCACCAGCGCCAAACCAATACCGGATCCCTCGAAACTGCGTCCCTTGGCGCCCTCGACGCGATGAAATCTCTCAAATAAGCGCGGCAATTCGTTCTCAGGAATTCCGGTGCCCGAATCGCGGACGACAAACTGTACCTCGGAATCACGCTCCGTCAACTTCACCTCGACGCCGCCGGTAAAGGTGAATTTGAAAGCATTGGACAGAAGGTTCAGCACGATCTTCTCCCACATTTCGTGGTCGACGTACACCGGCTCCGAGATCGGATCGAGTTCGAGGCGCAGATACATTCCCGCGCGCTCAACGGCCGAACGGAAGACGCTGGCGAGGTCGGCGGTGACTGCAGCCAGATCCACCGCCTCATACACGGCCTGCATTCGTCCGGCTTCGATGCGGGAGAAGTCGAGCAGGCTGTTGACCAGCTTCAGCAGCCGCATCCCATTGCGGTGCACTGTCTCTAGCCGCTCGGCATTGTCTCTGCCAAGTTGCAAAACCCCTTCGGAGAGCGTGTCCTCGAGGGGCCCCAGCATGAGGGTCAGGGGCGTACGGAACTCGTGACTGACATTGCTGAAGAAGGCAGTCTTGGCGCGATCGATTTCTGCCAGGGCTTCGGCGCGCTTACGCTCTTTCTCGAAGGCCTGCGCGTCTGAGATGCTCTTCGAAATCTGGCCGGAGAGAATGTTGAAAAAGCTGCGATAATTTTCGTCGAGGCGTTTGCGGCGGCTTACTCCCGCGATCAACACACCTAGCGGTTGAGCCTGTCCGGTTTGAATCAGCGGAAGGAACATCACTTCCGACGACTGTTCGTTCCAGGCGCCTCCCGGCAGCAGGAAGCCGAGCTCGTGCGCGTTGCTGATCTCCACCGTCTTCCCCGAACGCATCGCCTCCCTGACATAGGTCGCGCAGCCCTCCGCCGAAGCATCTTGGGCGAACGGAATGAGCGCCGGCAAAAATGCATGGTCCCCCGCGATCCCGGTGAATGCGACTGCCTCCGCCTGCTCCTGTTGCGCGTCGAAGCGATACAGAGCGGCAAACTGCACGTCGTACGGATTGTCGCGGAGAATCTCGGCGACGGTGCTCCAGGCCTCCGACTCGCTGACGGCGTCAGCGCTACGGGCAGCAAGATCCCGCAAGGTACGCAGGCGGCGCTCCCCGATGACTTTGTCGGTGGTCTGGGTGACGGCAGTGAAAACGCCGCTGATCTCGCCGTCCTCGTCGATGATCGGGCTGTAGGAGAAGGTGTGATAGGTCTCCTCAGGATAACCGTGGCGCTCCAGGAAGAGGAGCAGATCGTCGGACCAGGTGGCCTTGCCGGTTTGCATCACGTTCTGCAGCATCGGCCCAATCACAGGCCAAATCTCGGGCCAGACCACGTGCCCCGGCTTGCCCAGAGCCCAGGGATGTTTGCTCTGCAAGGTCTGCCGATAGGCATCGTTGTAGAGCATGATCAGCTCGGGACCCCACCAGATGAAAAGTTCGAAGCGCGAGTGGAGACAGATGCTGACGGCGGTGCGCAAACTTTGCGGCCATGAACTCACCGGTCCGAGTGCCGTTTGCGACCAGTCCAGGGAGCGCATGAGAGCACCCACCTCGCCCCCGGAGGAAAGGACTTTCTGCTTTGTAAGTTCCTCGATGTCTGCGCTGAGACGGTGTTCGGCCATGGGGAGCACAACTGAGATGCATCAGCTCGCGCCAGAGTTGCCTCGAGCATTCAGTAAGCGAAGCCGCGCGCGCGAGGGTACGCCCGACAGAGTTATTTTTTAAACGGTAACGTTTCTGCAGTCAAATGCTGGCGCAATATGTCGCCGTGGAGGCTGAAAAGTACGAGGTGGCGCTGAATGCTCTGGCGCCAGACGGTGCCATTTCTACGCGTTGTTGTCCGAATCAGTTTCGCGGCCGTAGAGTTTCGCCGCGTGCGATCCGATAGCAAATATCCTGCGCGTCGCCATCGATATGGTGCCAAAACTTCTGTAGCCCGCTACACAGGTAATTCAGGCCGGGCTCCCCCTCCGGTGTGCGTATCAGACGGTTTTTCGGACACTCGCCATTACAGGCGAACAGGAACCGGCACTCGCGACAGCGTTTTGGCAGAGCGTTGAACTTAGCAAAGCCGAACTGCTTCTGCTTTTCCGAGAAGACCAGGCGCGAACTGGACACTTCGGTGATGTTGCCCAGCCTGTACTCGGGATAGACGTAATGGTCGCAGGAGTATAAGCTCCCGTCATGCTCCAGTGCCACCCCCTTGCCGCAGAACTCGTGATAGATGCAGAGCTGTGACTCCTTGCCCATCCACTGCGCCACGGCAGTTTCGAACAGATTCACGAAAACTTTGCCGATGTCGCGGCGGTACCAGTCGTCCCAAATCTTGCACAGGAAGTATCCCCAATCATCGGGATCGATCGACCAGTCAGTGACCGCGGAATCGACGTTCCCGGGATGCGCGCCCGGCGAATCCAACAGCGGCAACGCCTCGGCATCCCACATCTGCGGAGCCACGTTGCGGAAGACTTTTGGCTCGACGCAGGGGATGAACTGCATTTGACGCGGCTGCAATTCATTCTTCAAGAAGCGATACACATCCAACGGCCGCTTTGCGTTGACCCGGTTCACGACCGTGAGTGTATTGAACGGGACTTTATGACGCCGCAGCATCTGCGCCGCGGCGAAAACCTTCTTGAACGTAGGCGCGCCGTCTTTTGCAATCCGGTAAACGTCGTGCAGTTCCTCCGGACCATCCACGCTAAGCCCGACCAGAAAATTGTTCTTCTTGAGAAAAACACCCCAATCGTCGGTCAGGAGCGTGCCATTAGTTTGCAGGTCGTTCTCGATACGTTGATTGGGCTTCTTGTATTTCTGCTCCAGCTCGACCACGTGGCGGAAGAACTCCAGACCCAGCAGAGTCGGTTCGCCTCCTTGCCACGAGAACACGACCTGATCACGGTCCTGACCCTCGATGTACTGCCGGATGTGCGTCTCCAGAATTTCATCGGAGATCTGGAACTTGCTGTCGCTGCCCAACAGCTCCTTCTTGTGCAGGTAATAACAGTAAGTGCAATCGATATTGCAGATAGCCCCGACGGGTTTCACCATTGCGTGATAGGCACGGGAGCCGCCTGCGGGCGCAGGGTAAGGCGAGAGATCGGCGATCTGGATGACGTCAGACATTAGTTGTCAGACTTGATGCTAGTGCAGGGAAGGCGGGCGTGCAGTACAACTTACGCGGGATAAAACGGCTCGAGCCACATCTATTCGCAATCATGCCTTGTGCTTTTCAAGCGACTCCCACACTGGGAGATACCTCGACTTTGGCTTCGCCAGGTATCCACTTCCAAGCCACGGCCGTACTGGCCAGGCAGAGAACGGCGCAGATCCACATCATGAAACGGAAGCTGGACACGAAAGACGTAACAATTGAGGATTCGATCGACTGCGCTGCTCCGGCCTCAATTCCGGGAGGCGGCTTCAATGCGGCCAGCTTCGTCTCATTCGATTGCAGAGCGCCTCGCACCTCGGCGGAAATCGCCATCTGTTGCAGACGCCGGTTCAGGTGAATGCTGAAATTGGCGACCATCGCCACTCCCAATACCGCAATTGCCAATACCCCGGCGACGCGAGCCACCGCGTTGTTGATGCCTGACGCCGCTCCGACGTGATTCTCATCGACCGCATCCATCACGACCGTCGTTAACGGGGCGACGCTGATCGCCATTCCTAAACCAACTATTACGATCGCGGGGAAAAAGGCCCTCCAGTAACCGCCTCCGGTCGAGGGAATGGCAAAAAGCAGAAAGCCCAGCGCGGTGATCATCGGGCCGGCGATCAGCGGCAGACGCGCGCCATATTGATGCACCAGTCCTCCCGACCAGCGCGACAACAGGAACATGAGCACGATCATCGGCAATATGGCGGCTCCCGCAGCCGTGGCAGAATAACCCTGCACTTGAATCAGATTCAACGGGAGCACGAAGAAGAACATGGAGATCGCGGCGTAGAGAAACAGCGTCAGCAGATTGGCCCCGCTGAAGGCGCGCGCGCGGAACAGTTGCAACGGGACCATCGGCGATACTGCCCTGGCTTCAACTGCCAGGAAAGCCAGCGAACTCGCAATGCCAATGGCCAGACTTCCGATCACCAGCGGACTTCGCCAACTCAGGCTTGAAGATTCTACAAACGCAAAAACCAATCCGCTCAAACTGACCGTAGCTGTTATCGCGCCCCACCAATCGATTCGCCCGGCTTGCGCACTGCGACTCTCCGGAACCTTCCAAACTCCCACCACCACTACTGCGGCTGCGAGCGGCACGTTGATGAAGAATGCCCATCGCCATGAAAGATGTTGAATCAGCCAGCCTCCCAGCACCGGCCCGATCGCCGTGGTGATCGCCGTGGAACCCGACCACGTGCCGATGGCGCGGCCGCGTTCGCTCTCGTCGAAGGAGGCGCTGATCAATGCGAGACTGCCGGGCACAAGAAAGGCCGCGCCGATTCCCTGCACCGCCCGGGCCACGATCAATTGCTGAATACTGGAAGCAATTCCGCAAAATGCGGAAGCGGCTGCGAAAACCGCAACTCCTGTCAGGAACATCCGCCGCCGGCCGAACAAGTCGCCCATCGATCCGCCGACGAGGATCAGCGCACCCAGCGTAAGCCCGTAAGCCTCAACCACCCACTGCACTCCGACGACGCTTGCCCCGAAACTGCTCTGCAGCGCCGGCAGCGCCACGTTGACTACTGTGCTGTCGATGAAGGCCATGCTGGAGCCGACAATTGTCGCGGCCAAAACCCACATGCCCTGCTGCCGCCCGCAAGGTGAGGCTGATCTTGCGGAATGGATAACGGCTTCATCGCAGGGCGTTCGCATGAGACGTTTGGATGTCCGAGCAGAGGAAGAGGTTCTATTTAGGAATTCGCCGGCAGCGGCTCTTCTCCGGCATGCGCGCCTTTTCCAGCATGAAGAAGTTCGACGATTGCCTGATACAGGCGCGTTCGCACCTCGTAGCGGTTTTGTGCGTTCACGACGTAGCGCACCACCAGGTTCACGCCCAGATTGGACGGACGAACATTTATAGCGGGAGCCGCTGAAAACGCCTGGATTGCCGATCGCTTAGCCGCATTCTTCCACTCTTCTTCGGCCTGCGTAGCGTCCGCCTGCGTCTGTTCGCTGACCAGCTTCAGAACGGAGTTCGTCAGGTAATACGGATCTTCTCCGGCCGGGATCAGCACGTCCAACTCATCCCACAGCCATTGCCCGGCGGTGGTGAAGTTGAAGTAATGTCCTTCGATCGCATAGCTGTTAACGAACGACACCTTACGTCCCGTAGGATGGCCGGCATCGTTCCAATTACCCGTCTCCAGCAGAATGGTACGTAGCAGGCCGACCTCGACCACTTCGCCGCCGATGCCGTTGATCTCAACCCAGTCCCCGGCATTAATTCCGTGACGCCCCATCAGAATGAACCAGCCGAAAAAGGCCACGATGAAGTCTTTCAGCGCGACCGTCAATCCTGCTGCGCCCAGCGCTAACACCGTTGACAACTGGCTGGGAGGCCCGAACAACACGAGTAATATCACCAGCACGCCAACCAGTTGCGAGACGAATCGCAGCACCAGGCGCATGGTTCCCATGCGGCGGCGGTCCGGGCCCAGCTTCATGTAGAAGCGCTCGACAAAGCCCTCCGCCAGCACGATTCCGATCAAGGCTAGAACGATCAGCAGCAGCGAGCGCAGGATACCGTGCAGTTCGGCGCGTATCTGGAGGCTCACGATGCCGGCCCACTGTCCATAGATCGCGGCAAGTTGTTGCTCGTCCTGAATACGGCGGTCGTATTGCGCCATCAGCTTGCTGTTATTGGACAGTGCGGTCAGTTGAGAAACCTTCGCGCTCTGTTGAGACTGGTCGGCGACCGCCGTGCTGTCAGAATCTGAGGAGTCACCCTCGTCGCCGAGGACATCCGTCATACCCTTCTCCAGCGCCTGATGCTTCCGGGTCAGGGTTGTGGCATAAGTTTCCGCTTGCTGCTTCGCCGCCAGTAGGCGAGCGTAATTCCCACGCAGCCGACGCCAGGTTTGGAATTGCGACACCAGATTTCCAGCAATCCCGAAGGACGCTGGCTTGGAGGAGGCATTCGCCGCAGGTCCGGCGCTGCCATGCTGCAGGGCCTCGTGTTCTTCGAGTTCCTGCTTGATCTCCGCCTGCGGGTCGCCGCCGGCGCGAACCAGGTCCCCCTTGGCATCGTCCAAAGCATCCTGTAGCAGAGTTGCGCGCGCCTGCGCCAGTTCGAGTTGCTGCTGAATCGCCTGATCATCCGCCTTGTGTGGTGTGGCGCTGAGCGCCGTTAAATGCTTGATGCTCTGCTGCACCGATTGCAGACGGTCTGCCATCCGCTGAATTCGTTCGTCTAACGCTTTGGTCGTGCTGCTCTGTGCGGGAGGATGAAGTTCAGCCACCTGCAGCGCAGACGCAAATGCCATATCCACTTCCTGGTCGGCGACGCGATAGGCTTCCTCCGCAAGCTTTTGCTCCGGAGCCGTGCTCGCAATACTGGCAAGGCCATGCGCCGTCTCCAGCGGAGCCTGCTCCACCAATTTCGCAGGCTCAGCCCTTTCGACCGGTTGCTTCGACGGAGCCGGCGCCTCCTCGCGGGTAAGCACAAATCCAACCAGAGCTGCGATCAGCAACAGCACCAGGCCCAGAAGAATACCGTCGCGAGCATTGACACGCATAGGAGAAGAGGTGGGTCGACAGGTACCATTCCCTGCCAACCCGAACTACAGTCTGACCATACTACCCAAGCTGCCGCCGATTGAAAGCAAATAAGTTGCCGACCCAGGAGTGGGAATTAAGCCCTCGGAGCAGCCATTCACGGTGGCCTACGCAGACTAGCTGATTGGAATCCTGCAGCAAAGCTGATATACAGATACTCTCGAACCATTCCAAATAGTCAGCGCCACTGAGTATGGACCGAATCAGCGTCAGTTCTCGTGAGGTCGCAGAAATTGGCGATCTGACGAGCAGTTCGACCCCGCAACAGCCTAAGCTGCCGCCGCCAATTCATTGGGGTATTCGGGCTGCTCTGTCGATCCTGGTACTGGTGCTGCCCGTGCTCTGCCTGTTCGCCATCATCATGCGGGTCGCGCTCCGCAACCAGGCGCCGCGCATTCGCTATGCCTGGACGTCGTACCTGGCTACTCTTCTCATCATCAGTGGATTTCTGACTTCAGCGGCTGGGGTAGCCATGTTCTCCCTGGGAGGTCCGCTGCCCGCGATCGTCGGTTCGTCATCCGACTCTACCGACTTGGACGAGCGCGAGCAGTTCCCGCAGCTTCCGAGTTCGACGCCCTTGGATAGTGTCGCAATCTCACAGGAGTTGAAGCCCCTGACCGTCGTGGTCTCCCCCGCTCAACGGGGATGGCTGGGAAAACAACCACTCGGCGTCAGCTCTTTCGGCGCCGGAATGCTCCTGCAAGCTGACGAGAAGGGCTACCTCCTGGCGACCGCCCGCCACGTCGTCGATACCGGCAAATCGGGTGAAACGAAGCAGGCGCTGGTAGCAACCAGTTCCGGAGTATGGAGTCAGGCAGACGTCGTCGCTCGACACAACAACCTCGACTTGGTGTTGCTGTGGATCCCAAGACACTCCGGCAGCGCATCCTTCACTCAGCCGATCGCCAAAGGTGAGGATGGCGAGCAGATCTACGTGATCGGCCATCCCGAAGGTTTGAAGTTCACGCTCTCGAATGGAATCATCTCCCGCCTCGATGGCGACATGGTACAGATTTCAGCACCGGTGAGCCCGGGCAACAGCGGCGGCCCAGTCTATGACTCGCACGGAAACCTGATCGCCGTGGTCACCGCCAAGATGGATCACAATGTCGATCCCAACGCCGAGAACCTGAACTTCGCGATCAGCGCGCAAGCGCTAACCAGCTCGGCAGGCTGGTCGTTCTCCGGCAAAGGTCAGGAAGAGTTCGAGCATTTTGTGAGCGCGGCGAATGCAACAAAACTCCAGGCGCATCGATAAAGTTCGGTGAAAGATATGGGCTATATCAACGTAACCGTTTACGACTCGACTGAAAACAAGCGCGTCCCCGTCGAACTGCCGGACGACGCTCCCTGCAACAAGATCATCGCGGTTCTGGTGCAGAAGTTGAAGCTGCCGGCGAACGGCCCGGACGGCGCGCCGCTCAGCTACAAGTTCCACCATAAGAACTCGGGCCGCCAGGTGCAGGACACGCAAACTCTCGCCGAGGCCGCCGTGCAAGACGGCGACATCCTTCGCCTGCAGCCGGAGATCACCGCCGGCTGATCGATGACGACCGAGGTCAAAGTCGCTGCCTCCGATTTGCACGAAGACCGCTACAGCCGTCTTCGGCTTATTCCCTGGTGGGATGAAGCCAAGATTCGCGCGGCGCGCGTGCTGGCCGTCGGAGCCGGTGCCCTCGGAAACGAAATCCTCAAGAACCTTGCCCTGCTTGGCTTTCAGAAGGTTGCCGTCGTCGATCTCGATCGTATCGAGGAGTCCAACCTTTCACGCGCGGTCCTTTTTCGCGAGTCGGATGTCGGCAGTACCAAGGCCGAGGTCGCGGCCCGATCGTATGAATCACTCTGTCCGGGAGCCATGGTCAAGCCGATATCTGCGGACATCATTCATCAAGTCGGGTTGGGACTGTTCGCGTGGAGCGATCTCATCATCGCCGGCCTCGACAACCGCGAAGCCCGTCTGTGGATCAATCGCGCGGCATGGAAGATGAACCGTCCCTGGGTGGACGGCGCCATCGAAGGCATCAACGGCGTCGTCCGCGTCTTCGTGCCCGGCTCGCCTCCTTGTTACGAATGCACGCTGGGCGAGACCGACTGGGCATTGCTCGAGCGCCGTATGTCCTGCAATCTGCTGCTGGCCGAGGCCGACGTTCAAGGCAAGGTCGCGACCACGCCGACCATCTCCTCCATCGTCGCGGGTTTGCAGGTGCAGGAGGCGATGAAGCTGATTCACGGTCTTCCGACTCTCGCCGGTCGCGGCTACATTTTTGAGGGCCTCAACCATAGCTCTTACGTGGTCGAGTACACCGCTAACCCCGATTGCATGAGCCACTACACTTTTGGCCGCGTGGTCCGTCTGAAAGAGCGATCCAGCGACCTGACGCTCGAGCAACTGCGCGAACGCGCCCGGCAGGACCTGCACTCCGGCAATGTGACGATCGAGTTCAGCCGCGACATTATTCATCAACTCGTCTGCCCGCACTGCAACGCCGTCGAAGCGCCGTTTGTACCGGTGGGCACCGTGAACTATGAGCAGGGCCGCTGTCCCGCCGATGGAAATATGCGGAGAGTTGTCACGTTGCATAGCTATTCCGGCGAGACGGACCTCGCCGATCGGCGCCTCGATCAACTCGGGCTGCCGCCTTTCGACATCTTCGTCGCCTGCGCGGGCGACGAAGAGCTTGCCTACCTCATGGGTGGCGACGAAACCAAAGTTCTGGGATCACTTGCAGAAGCGGTTGGTGAGCGCGCATGAAAGCCGTGAAACAGAAGTCGGATGCCACGCCGCCGGTCGTCGTTTCTTCGGACGTGGCGCGCCGCATCCGCCAGCACGCCCGCTCGAACATGAAGACCGAGGTCTGCGGCGTTCTCATCGGCAGCATGAAGGACGGCGCTCTCCACATCGACGAATGTATCGCCGGCAAGGACGCGACCCAGGCCGGCACGCACGTGACATTTACGCAGGACACGTGGGAGCACATCTACAAAGTAAAAGACGCAGAGTTCCCGGAGGAGCGCATCGTCGGCTGGTATCACTCCCATCCGGGCTTTGGCATTTTTCTCTCCGACCACGATACGTTTATTCATCGCAACTTCTTCTCCGCGCCCGAGCAGGTCGCGTGGGTGTATGACCCACACAGCGATGAGGAGGGCTTTTTCGGCTGGGCCGGAGAGCGCATCGAGCGCCTGGGGCTGATCAGCGTCGCCGACTCGCACGGTGGCGAGGAGTGCAGCGAGCATCATGGATCGAAAGGATCAGCAACCCAAAATGACGACGAAGCGCTGCCCGATCTGCCTCGGCAACTTCAGGTGAGGAAGCAGTCCTCGCTGCGATGGGTGGTCACACTGCTGTCGCATCTGCTGGCTATCGGACTGGGACTGCTGATCGCCTGGTATATCTTTCCGCGAGTGCTGGTAGTTCCCGTGGATCCGCAGACAGGAAAGCCGCTCATCGATCTGCCTGCCGGGATAATCCCTAACAATCCGGCACCTGCTACCAGCGCGCCTCCTGCTAAAGCGACGCCAGACGCCTCTCATCCGCCCGACCAAGGAAGCAAGGGGAACAATGCCCAGCCAAAATGACAATCCGATCAAGATCACGCTGGAAGATCTGGAGCAGGTAACCGTTAGCGAGAGCAAGCCGGAGACGCAGCTAACGGCGTCGGGCGAGAACAAGTATGGCAGCATTAAGGCCGCGGAAGAACCGCTCGCGACCGGGCAGGAGCGCGGCAGCGTGCTGCTGCAAGGCTGGTTCTATCTCGGCCTCGCGGGATTGGTTGGAGCTCTGATCGGCTGGGGTATTTGCGAACCGGCATTTATCGACGGCCCGGCGGGAGTCCAACGCTGGGGAAACGTGTGGCTGATTCCGATCCTGGTCGCGATGCTCTGCGTCTCCTTCGGTATCGCCGAGAGCGTGGTGGAGCGCTCTGCCAAGAAGGCTGCGCAGCGTGCCGCAATGTCTCTGCCGTTGGGCGTGATCTTCGGCTTCATCCTGAGCGTGATCGCCAACGTCATCTATACCATCGGCATTTCGATCAGCGTGCAGGCCGGAGCCGCAAGCAATAAAAATCCCGCTCTCTGGATTGCACGCGCCATCGGCTGGATGGTCTTCGGCGTCGCCGGCGGCGCGGTTTATGGAATCGTGGGCTGGTCGGGCAAGAAAGCTGGATACGGCATCCTTGGCGGCGTCATCGGCGCTGGCTTAGGTGGATTGCTGTTCGATCCGATCTCGCTGGCAACGCACGGCGGAGCCTTGAGCCGCGCCGTCGGCTTCGCCTTGACCGGCATGGCTACCGGCATCGGCATCGGGGTCATCGAGAGCGCGCTGAAAGATCGCTGGCTCTACGTCACCTCAGGGCCGCTCGCCGGCAAGCAGTTCATTCTCTATAAGCCGCTCACCACCATCGGCAGCAGCCAGCAATGCGACATCTACCTATTCAAGGACTCCAACATTCTTCCGAACCACGCCGTGCTGGAGAGTCGCGGACCGCGCCTGCAAATTAGCGCACTCGGTCCGGTTTACGTCGCCGGAGTTCCCGTCCAGAAGCAGGTTCTGCAAAGCGGCTCGCTGCTACAAATCGGTCGCTACGGCTTCCGCTACCAGGAGAAGCAGCGGTGACTCCGATCTGCCCCTACTGCCGCACGCCGATCGACGACACAGAGAATCGTCGCGATTGTTCGGGCTGCGGCACGCCGCATCACGCCGACTGCTACGCTGAGAACGGCGGCTGCACAGTCTTCGGATGTTCACAGGCTCCGGCAGACGAGCCCAAGGTCACGATCACCGTTCCGGAAGCCATCGAGCCCGCGCAGCCTGCACCTATTAGTCCCACAGCAGCGCCCCATCCGCCGGAGGAAGAAGCTGGATGGCACCCGCCCAGCGTGCTGGGACTCAGCGGATTGCCAGCGCTTCCGCCGGGAACACTCGCTTCACCTGACAATGCCACAACGTGGGACGTTACCGCTCCCCCGCCACCGCCCGCGGACACGACGGCCGTACCGCCTCCGCCATTGCCCCCGGGAGCCATGGGACTTCCCCTGCCGCCGGTCTACGTCCCAGTGCGACCTCCCACATTGGCGGATATGTACGCCGGCTTTCATGCCCCGAAGAGTCGCATTACGTTTATTCTGCTGGGAATTTTTCTGGGCGCACTCGGCGTACATAATTTTTACGCTGGCTACGTGCGCAAGGCCGCAGCGCAGTTGTGCCTGAGTATCTTCACCTGCTTCTATGCTTCGTTCGTGAGCTGGATCTGGGCAATCGTTGAAGTCTGCACCGTGACCGAAGACAGCGAGGGAATTCAATTCTCGTAGGACGTGCCTGTATGAATTACATGCTGATGCGCGATGGCCAGCAGTATGGGCCGTACACACTTGCCGACCTGCAGCGCTATGTCGCGGCCGGCAACATTCTGATTTCCGATCTGGTGAAGAGCGAAGGCATGGACAACTGGGTACCGCTTTCGCAGATCATCGGCAACATTCCGGTACCCGCCCCGGCAGCGCCACAATGGACTCCTCCAGCGATTTCACCCTATCCTCCGCCTCCCTCGCTGCATTGGGGCATCGTGCTTGCACTCGATATCGTGACCTGCGGTTTGTTCGGATGGGCCTGGGTCATCGTTCAGGCGGCATGGATTAAGAAGGTGCAGCCGGAGAGTAAAGCGATGGTGTACATCATCATCGCTATCGCACTCTTCTTTACCGGCGGGGCTACCAATGCAAGCCATCAGGTCGCCCCCTTCGGCGGCTTATTCAGTCTGGGTGGCTTCGTGGTTTGGCTGATCGGGGTATTCAGCATGAAGGCCTCGATTGAGCAGCACTTCAACACCGTCGAGCCGATTGGCCTCCAACTCAGCGGCGTGATGACGTTTTTCTTTAACGTGATTTATTTCCAATATCACTTCACGGAAATTGCGCGGGCAAAACAGGCGCAACAGATGGGTTACGGACAACACGCATGAACACTGCGCGGCGCAATGCGAACTTTTTCATGCTGGCCGGAATGGCCGTTGCCGCGCTGCTCTATCGCTTTCCCCCGGACAAATACAGCTTCTACCCCGTCTGTCCTGTTTATCGTTACCTGCACTTGTATTGCCCGGGATGCGGAAGTACGCGAGCCCTGGCCGCCCTGTTGCACGGTCGGCTCGTCGAGGCTATGCATTACAATCCCTTATTCGTAGCGCTGGTTCCGATACTCGTAGTATTCGCGGCGGTGGTGTACTGGAAGGCCGTGGTCAGAAACGAAATTCAATGGCCGCAGCTACCCCAGCCCGCGCTGACGTTCTTTCTGGCAATCGTTGCCGTCTTCACGATTGCCCGGAACTTGTGATCTGATTAAGAAGCACCCATGATCTCGCCGCGAGTTCGCCGCCTCAAACTCGACTTTGAAACCCTGACGCAACGTCTCGCCGGTTGGCCCCTGATCCGGATCTCCGGCACCGCCGGCATGCCGCCCGAGGTTTACCGCTTCACCTATAACGTGAAGGGACTTTTTGTGACGCCCGGCGGCGACATCCAGGAGCGCGACCTGCACGAGATGGAAGTGAATCTCTCGCTCGGCTATCCGCGGCGCGCCCCGCAATGCCGCATGCTGACGCCGATCTTTCATCCCAACTTCGACGAATCGACAGTTTGCATCGGCGATTTCTGGGCAGCCTCCGAGGGACTGGACGATCTCATCGTGCGCATCGGCCGCATGATCGCCTATCAGGAGTACAACACCAAGAGTCCGCTGAACGGCCTCGCCGCCAAGTGGGCAGCCGAGCACCCGCACCTTTTGCCGGTCGACAATCGAACCATCGCTCCGCCCAGCATCACGGCTCCCTCCGAACCGGCTCCCGCTCAGAGCGCAGCGGCGGCTGCTACCGATGGACCTTCGATGCAGCCGCCGGTTGCAGATCACAGCGAAGAAATCGGTCCTTGGCAGGAAAAGATCGTTATCCGCTGACAGCGTTCTTCTTCCCTAACGGCCAGGTCCAGTTACGGATCTCCGGCCGGTCGATGCCCTCCGAATACGCGTAGTTGATGCTGTCGATGATCTGATCCTTGAGCCATTGCTTCAGGTGCGCAGCGGCAACCTGGAATCGCGGCACGCGATCGATCACATCGATGGCAAGGTGAAAGCGATCGACCTCGTTGCGAATCGCCAGCTCCAGCGGCGTGTTGATGTTGCCGCGCTCCATGTATCCGCGCACATGAATATTCGCATGGTTGGTGCGACGGTAGGTGAACTTGTGGATCAGCCAGGGATAGCCGTGGAAGTTGAAGATCACTGGCCTGTCCTTGGTGAAGAGCGAATCGAAATCGCGATCGCTCATCCCGTGGGGATGCTCCGATTCAGGCTGCAGGCGATAAAGATCAACCACGTTGACATAGCGGATATTCAAGTCGGGCAGGTTCTGGCGAAGGATTGCAACCGCCGCCAGCGCTTCCTGCGTCAAGATATCTCCCGCGCTGGCGATTACCACGTCGGGCTCACTGCCGGCATCATTGCTGGCCCAATCCCAGATGCCGATACCTTTGGTGCAATGTGTGATCGCCTGGTCCATGTCGAGGTAGACGAGGTGCTGCTGCTTGTCGGAGACGATCACGTTGACGTAGTCGACGCTGCGCAGGCAGTGGTCCGCAACGCTGAGCAGGCAGTTCGCGTCGGGAGGAAGATAGATGCGCGTCAGTGTGGCACTCTTGTTACTGACAACGTCGAGGAAACCGGGATCTTCGTGCGTGAAACCGTTGTGGTCCTGCCGCCAGACCAGCGACGAGATCAGCAAGTTGAGCGATGAAATCGGCGCGCGCCAGCTCAGCTCGAGCTTCGATTTCTCCAGCCACTTCGCGTACTGGTTGTACATCGAGTCGATGATGTGCGCGAACGCCTCATACGTGTTGAGCAGCCCGTGGCGTCCGGTCAGCAGGTACCCTTCGAGCCAGCCCTCCAGCGTGTGCTCGCTCAGCATCTCCATCACCCGGCCGTCGGGCGCGATTTCCGTTCCGTCTGCGTCTTCAGGTTTGATCTCTGCCATCCACGTCTTTGGACTCGCTTCGTAGATGTCCTGCAATTTGTTCGACGCGTTCTCGTCAGGGCTGAACACGCGGAAGCTGTTCATGTTCCGCCGCATCACCTCGCATAAAAACTTGCCCAGATTTTCCGTCGGAGAGGCCGATTTTGTTCCCGGCTCGTCGATGACGACGGCATAGTCACGGAAGTCGGGCATGTTCAGCGCCTTGCGCAGCTTGCCGCCATTGGAATGGGGATTGGCAGTCATGCGCCGATCGCCGGCAGGCGGAAGCTTTCGCAACTCGGCTTGCAGCGTGCCGTGCTCGTCGAACAGATCTTCCGGACGGTAGCTTCTCATCCATTGCTCGACGATTTTCAGGTGCTCGGGATTTTCCTTCACGTTGAGCACGGGCACCTGGTGCGCGCGCCAGAAATCTTCCACCCGATGTCCGTCGACTTCCTTCGGTCCGGTCCAGCCTTTCGGCGAACGCAGAATGATCATCGGCCAGCGCGGACGCTCCGCTTTGCCTGAGCTGCGGGCCTTTTTCTGAATCGCACGGATCTCCTGGATACAGTCCTCCACCGTGCGCGCCATCTGCTGGTGCATGATCGCGGGATCATCGCCTTCCACCACATGCGGCTCCCAGCCATAGCCGGCGAACAGCGCTTCTAATTCTTCGGGAGTGATGCGCGCGAGAATGGTTGGATTGGCAATCTTGTATCCGTTCAAATGAAGGATGGGCAGCACGGCGCCGTCGCGAATGGGATTGAGAAATTTGTTGGAGTGCCACGAGGTCGCCAGTGGACCGGTTTCCGATTCGCCGTCGCCGACCACCACGCTCACGATCAGGTCAGGATTGTCGAACGCTGCTCCGAACGCATGCGAGATGCTGTAACCCAGCTCACCGCCTTCGTGGATCGAACCCGGAACCTCCGGCGTGCAGTGACTGCCGAGCTGACCGGGAAACGAGAAGGCGCGGAACAGATTCAGCATTCCGGTTTCATCCTGACTCTTCTCCGGATAAATTTCCGAGTATGTTCCTTCGAGGTAGCAATTGGAGATCATTGCCGGTGCGCCATGACCCGGGCCTGAGATGTAGATCATGTCGAGGTCGTACTTGCGAATGACGCGGTTGAGATGAACCCAGGTAAAACTTTGTCCGGGGTCCGAACCCCAATGCCCGAGCAGGCGATTCTTGATGTGCTCCGGCCGGAGCGGCTCCCGCAGCAGAGGATTGTCGCGGAGGTAAATCATGCCCGCGCACATGTAATTACAGGCGCGCCAGTAAGCATCCAAATTGTGAAGCTCATCTTGTGTAAGTACCTGCTCGGTTGACTCTGCCGTGTGGTCGATCACTCCCGTGGATTTCATCGTTCAACTCCTGCTCATTGCGCTACTCAACAAACATTTCTTTAAACAATTGCCGATAAGATCGACAAATGCAGGACTGCACTCTAACAAGGCTACCAGCCTTCTCGTGAATGGGTGGTTACAATTGGCCAGTTGCCGTAACTAATTTCGCGATTCCAACATACTGTTAGAGTGAGGAGCAGCAAACCAACAGACTGGACCTCCCTCCATCCATAAGAAAGCAGGTCTGCTTCATGCCCGAGCAATCCATACTGGTGATCAACACAGGATCTTCCTCTCTGAAATTTGGTTTGTATGCGGAGAAGGATGGCGACGAGCAGGTGCTCTTCGACGGGCTGGCCGACGGCATTGGCCAGAGTAGTGGCACGCTCGAGGTGAAGGACTCAACTGGCAAGACGCTGCGCTCCGAGAAGATCGGCTTCGCCTCGCGGCACGATGCTTTGACCCATGCCGCTCACTGGCTCGATGAGCTGGCACCCGGCAAGCCTTACGCCATCGGACATCGCGTCGTGCACGGCGGACCTCGGTTGGTGAAGCATCAAGCCATCACGCCGGAACTGGTTGCGGAACTCCAGTCCTGCATTCATTTCGCGCCTCTGCACATTCCCATGGCGCTTCAACTGATCGCCGAAGCAGAACACGCCTATGCCGACGTGCCGCAGTTCGCCTGCTTCGACACCGCCTTTCACGCAACTATGCCGGAAACGGCGGCACGTTTTCCGCTCTCACGTCAGTTGTTCGACGAAGGCATCCGGCGCTATGGATTTCACGGTCTGTCCTACGAATCCATCGTTTATCAGCTTGGCAGCAAACTTCCCAGCCGCGTAGTGATGGCGCATCTCGGCAGCGGCGCGAGTCTCGCCGCAGTCAAGGACGGCAAGTCCGTCGACACCAGCATGGGCTTGACGCCAACCGGCGGCATTCCGATGGCGACACGCACTGGCGATCTCGATCCCGGAGTGTTGCTCTACCTGAACCGCGCCAGGCATATGGACGCCGACGCGCTTGAGAAGCTGCTGAATCATGACGCCGGACTGGCGGCGCTCTCGGGCGGAACCTCCGACATGCGCAAGCTGCAGCTCGCCGCCGAGCAAGGCGATCACAATGCGGAGCTCGCGATCGAAGTGTTCTGCCTGGCGATTCGCAAATTCGTCGCGGGGTATGCCGCCGTGCTCGGCGGTCTCGACATGCTGATCTTCGCCGGAGGCATCGGTGAACACAGCGCACGGGTTCGAAGCGGTGTATGCGAAGGCCTCCGCTTCATGGGCATCTCGATTGACGTCAAGAAGAACGAGGCAAGTGAGGGCGCGATCTCCAGCGCCAGCGGCTCGACGCAGGTGTGCATCGTCCCTAGCCAGGAAGACCGCCAGATCGCACGCCATTGCCGCGCCCTGATGCGGAAAGGCTAATACCATTGTGCGTTAAGCGCCTCGAGAAGCCCGGCGAGGTACGCCGAGGCCCTGCCGATCTTCTTCCATAGCCTCCATCCTGTCTTCTTCTCCCGGGAACGAGCGCGCGACTATGGCACGAACGAACTGCTGATGGGCAAGTACTTCCTCTTCCAGTTGGGATATCTAAGACGACTGGCAAAGCTCCCGCCATTGCTGGGCAGTGGAATCTACGCGTTGGGTGTTTATGAGGCCGCGCAGGTTTATGGGCCGCCTAGTTCGATGGTCAACAAAGCGTCCGGCTTTCCCACCGACGGCGCCGCTGGCATTGTCGTCAACACGATCTTCGGGCCAGTGGAAGTAGCGTACGCGTATGGCGATACCGGTCATCAGAAGTTGTTCTTCCGCGTCGGGCGGTTGTTCTGAGACGATGTAAATATCGAACTACCGTGGCGCTGCTGTGTGGGCGAAAGGATCGCAGCAAGTGCGATGGCGCCGATCGGCGCCAAAAGCCAGACGTGAGGGTGGAGTGCTAGCCGCCGCCCCCTGGAACCACCGCCTGAAAACTGTCCCGCTATTGTAGGACGGCGCCCGAGAGAGCGCGTCAACCAGAATCACACATGACTGTTGGGTAGAATTGAGGGCAGTATGAATAATTCCGCCATTGCTGCTGCCGGACTCACGTTCGAAGAGAAATTGGACCAACTTGCTCAAGTCGCCATTCGTGTAGGGTTGGGCCTGGCACCAGGCGAGGAACTGCTTATGACGGCTCCTTTGGACGCATTGCCGCTGGCTCGTCGTATTGCGGAACAGGCCTACAAGACGGGCGCCTCGCTGGTAACCACGATTTACACCGACGAAGATGCGGTGCTGGCGCGCTATCGCTATGCCCCGGTCGATGCCTTCGACAAGGCGCCCAAGTGGCTTTATGACGGCATGGCAACGGCATTCAAGAGCGGAGTAGCGCGCCTGGCAATTGCCGGCGCGAATCCGACGCTGTTGTCGAAGGAAGATCCGGAAAAGGTTGCACGTTCCGACCGCGCGATGTCGGCTGCGTCGAAGCCGGCGATGGAGCCGATCACCCGCCACGACATCAACTGGACGATTGTCGCAGCAGCTACGCCGGCGTGGGCCCGCACGGTGTTCCCGAATGACTCCACGGAGGTTGCCATGAGCAAGCTTTGGGACGCGATCTTCGCAACTTCTCGAATTGGTGTCGCGGACCCGGTGAGCGCATGGAAAGAGCACGATGAAGGTCTCCAGAAGCGCGCCGCGCATATGAACGGGAAGCGGTATGCGGCGCTGCAATACCGTGGGCCGGGAACGGACTTCCGGCTGGGCCTGTCCGACGGTCATCTATGGATGGGCGGCGGCACGGCGGCGGGCAATGGCCTCTACTGCATCCCCAATATTCCGACCGAGGAGATCTTCACCACCCCGCACAAGGACCGCGCCGACGGCACGGTCTCGGCCACCAAGCCGCTCTCTTACATGGGAACGCTGATCGAAGACATTCACGTGCGCTTCGAGGCCGGACGCATTGTAGAGGCCCGCGCCTCGCGTGGCCAGGAAGTGCTGCAAAACCTGATTGACACCGATGATGGTGCCCGTCGTCTCGGCGAAGTGGCGCTGGTGCCGCATTCCTCGCCAATCGCCAGCAGCGGATTGCTGTTCTACAACACGCTGTTCGACGAGAACGCCGCATCGCATATTGCGCTCGGCCAGGCGTACACCTCGTGCCTCGTCGGCGGCGACAAGGCGTCGCCGGAAGAACTTGCGCAACGTGGCGCCAACACCAGCCTTATCCACGTCGACTGGATGATCGGCTCAAATAAACTCGACATCGACGGGATTACCTCCGCGGGAAACGCCGAGCCGGTGATGCGCCAAGGCGAGTGGGTCGCGTAACATCTCGAACGCAGACCACGGATTTCCACACGCCTTGCCAATCCACGTGGAAACGCGAGAATGCTCACCAGTACACGAGGTTTAGGGTGAGTGGGAACTGTTGCCTGAAAACAAGTGTCTGTCTTAATGGTGGCCAGGGACGGAATCGAACCGCCGACGCCAGCCTTTTCAGGGCTGCGCTCTACCAGCTGAGCTACCTGGCCACGTAGCGGGAATCGCTGTGATGGGTGCTGCGGCTCTCGAATTATAACAATCAACAACTGCTTCCGCCAAACCCAGCCACGTTGATGTGCACACAGCAGAAGGCGCTTGTGGCGTGAAAAGCCTGCACTGATCTGTCAGCGGCGGGCCGTCTGAGCGACGTTGCCACCAGTAGGTGTCGTCCTGAGCGCAGGCCTCGCCGCTTTTGCGACGCCGGAGTCGAAGGCCCTTTCCCTTACGAAAAATTTGGGTGACGATAGGGGGCGCTCGGGTTCGCTCGGGATGACACCCAAGTTCAGAGGCCTTGGACCTGAAGTTCCGCGCTACCCGAACAGTCCGTCAACAGGGTTTTCAGCGGCTCTGAAGCCTGTCCTGAGCGAAGTCGAAGGGTCGCGCGCCCGGACACAAGATATCGCTCGCGGCGGCCTGTTCCTCTACACTAGCTAAGTTCCTCTTATCACGGGCGGGCAAATTGTCATCCAAGCCATGAGGAGATCGAATTAATGGCACCTTTGGCGACCCAGGAGAAGGATTCCACTCTGCTGACTCCGTACGATCTGCACTTGTTCAATGAGGGCAAGCATAACCGTCTGTTCGATAAGTTCGGCGCGCATGTCGTCGACGTCGACGGTCGGCGCGGTACTTACTTCGCCGTGTGGGCTCCCAACGCAGAACGTATCTCGGTGGTCGGCGACTTCAATGGCTGGAATCCCGACTCGCACCCGATGAATCCGCGTGAGAGCTCCGGCGTGTGGGAGGCCTTCCTACGCGATCTCGGGCCGGGAACCGTCTACAAGTACCACATTCGCTCGCGCTATCACATGTACACAGTGGACAAAGCCGATCCTTACGGTTTCTACCACGAGATTCCCCCGCGCACCGCCTCGATCGTGTGGGACCTCGGCTATGAGTGGAGTGACGCCGAGTGGATGCGCAAGCGCGGCGACCGCAACAGGTTTGACGCGCCAGTCTCGATTTACGAAGTCCATCTCGGCTCCTGGATGCGCGTACCCGAAGAGGGCAACCGCTCGCTGACGTATCGCGAGCTGGCGGTGAAACTGGCCGATTACGTCCATGACATGGGCTTCACGCACGTCGAGTTTTTGCCCGTGATGGAGCACCCATTCTTCGGCTCGTGGGGCTACCAGATCACCGGATACTTCGCGCCCAGCGCGCGCTTCGGCACGCCGCAGGATTTCATGCACCTGGTCGATTACCTGCATCAGCGCGGCATCGGCGTCATCCTTGACTGGGTACCGTCGCACTTCCCTACCGATGAACACGGGCTGGGCTACTTTGACGGAACGCACCTGTACGAGCACGCCGATCCGCGCAAGGGCTTTCATCCCGACTGGAAATCCGACATCTTCAATTACGACCGCAACGAGGTGCGCGCGTTCCTGATCAGCAATGCGATCTTCTGGCTGGAGAAGTACCACATTGACGGACTTCGCATGGATGCCATCGCGTCCATGCTCTATCTGGATTACTCACGCAAGCAGGGCGAGTGGATTCCCAACCAGTTTGGCGGGCGCGAGAATCTCGGCGCCGTGTCGTTCCTGAAGGAAGTAAACCGCCAGGCCTACGAGAACTTTCCTGACATCCAGACGATTGCCGAGGAATCGACGGCATGGCCGATGGTGTCGCGTCCTCCGTACATTGGCGGCCTGGGCTTCGGCATGAAGTGGGACATGGGCTGGATGCACGACACGCTGGCCTACTTCGAGAGAAACCCGATCCACCGGAAGTATCACCACAACAAGATCACCTTCCGGGGACTCTACGCCTTCACCGAAAATTTCGTGCTGCCGCTCTCGCATGACGAAGTGGTGCACGGTAAGGGATCTCTCTTCGGCAAAATGGCGGGAGACGACTGGCAGAAGTATGCCAACCTGCGGCTGCTCTTCGGCTACATGTTCACCCAACCGGGCAAGAAGCTGCTGTTCATGGGCTGCGAGATCGCGCAGTGGAGCGAGTGGAACCACGATGGCAGCGTCGACTGGCATTCGCTCGGATTCCCGCAGCATCAGGGGATCCAGCGCTGGGTGCGGGATCTGAACACCTTCTATCGCGCCGAGCCGTCGCTGTACGAGACCGATTTCTATCCCGAGGGATGGCGCTGGATCGATGCCGATGATTCCGATCACAGCGTGCTTACCTACATGCGCATGAAAAAGGACGGCACGGTCCCCATCGTGGTCGCTTGCAACTTTACGCCGGTGCCTCGTCGCGGCTACCGTGTGGGCGTGCCGCACGCGGGTCACTGGGTCGAGTTGCTGAACAGCAATGCCGAGCTTTATGGCGGTACCGACGAAGGCAATTTCGGCGGCCGCTTCACCGAGCCCATTCCAACGCACGGATATGAAAATTCCCTGCTGCTGGATCTGCCGCCGCTGGCTATGGTCGTGTTCAAACAGTGAGTTCACCACAGAGGCACGGAGATACGGAGGTCTTAGGAATTTCTATCGAAGCGCCCCGTCACACTGCTTGCATAACGAATCGCGTACACGATGGAGTTCTTGAAACTCCTTGATCTCCGTGCCCCTGTGGTGGATACCGCCTTTCTAACCGTCGCCTCTCCCCTTTCCGGTAAACTAGTCTATTGTGCGAATTCTCACCCGCTACATCCTGAAGGAGATTGCCTCGCACGCCCTGATCGGCGTGGCGCTGTTTACCTTCATCATCTTCATGCGCGACCTGGGCAAGCTGCTGGAGCTGATCGTCCGCAACAGCGCGCCATTGCCCAGCGTCGCCGAGATCTTTCTCTTCACGCTGCCGGCGACTTTCATCATCACGCTGCCGATGGGCGTGCTGGTCGGCATCCTGGTCGGCCTGAGCCGCCTGGCCGCAGACAGCGAAGTCACCGCTATTCGCGCCAGCGGCATGGGCGTGGGAATGTTCGTGCGCTCGGTTGCGATCTTTGCCATCGGCGCGTGGCTGCTGGGGATGGCCAATAGCATTTATGTCGCGCCTGACTCAGCCATCGCGCTCGATCATTTGCAGGAACGCCTGAAGGCGTCGCAGGCATCCTTCGAAATCCAGCCGCGCGTCTTCTACGAAGACTTCAAAAACATTGTCCTGTACGTGCAGGACGCGATTCCGACCAAGGGGCAAGCGCTGTGGCGCGGCATCTTCCTGGCCGACATTTCGGATCCCGCGTCGCCCAAAATCACACTGGCGCAACGCGGAGCGCTGCTGAGCGACGGTCCCAACAAGCTGCGCTTCCACCTGGAAGACGGAACGCAGCAAGAGACCGTTCCCAAGGTCAAGGACCAGTACTCAATCACCACTTTCGATAACACCGAGATCCCACTCGCGCTTCCCAGCGATGAGACTAAGCCGCACGATCTGCTGCCGGTGGCGGAGTTGAGCCTGCGCTCGCTGTTGAACAATGCCGCGCGCGAGCGCCAGGCGGCGCTGAAGTTTTACCCCTGGGACATGGGCAGCTACAACTACGATCTCATTAAGGCGCGCTACTACGAGATCGAATTCCACCGCCGCTTCGCGCTGCCCTTCGCTTGCCTGGTGCTGGCGATGGTCGGCATCCCGCTTGGTCTCTCGGCGCGCAAGGGCGGCAAGAGCACCGGCTTCGTGCTGACGATTCTCCTGGTGGTGGTCTATTACTTCTTCTCGCTGCTGGGCGTGCAGATGGCGCGCCAGGGAAGGCTGTCGCCGTGGTTTGGCTCCTGGATGGGCAACATTTTCTTCTTCATTAGCGGCCTGTTCCTGCTGTGGCGCGTGGACCGAATGCCCATCGAGATCGGCAACCTGACGGCCGGATGGAAATTATTGCTGCAGAAATTGCAAGCCATCGGTGCGCGCCGGCGAGAATCCGCCAGCAGCCTGGGGGCGGCAACGTCATCGCACAGGAGACGATTCAGTGCGCGTTTTCCTCTGATTATCGACGACATGATCCTGCGCGACTTCGCGCTGTACCTCACCATGATCATGACGACGTTCCTGGTGCTGGCGCTGGTCTTTACCTTCTTCGAACTGCTCACCGACATCGTGCGGAACAGGGTGCCGCTCATCACGGTGGCCGAGTACCTGTGGAACCTGAGCCCGTCGATGATCTACCTGATGGCGCCGATGGGCGTACTGCTGGCGGTTCTCATCACCTTCGGCCTGCTGGAAAAATCCAGCGAACTGACGGCGATGAAGGCCACCGGCTTCAGCATTTATCGCGCGACACTGCCGGTCATCATTCTGAGCGGGATTTTCGCGTCGGGGCTTTTCGTCTTCGATCAGCTGTACATCCCGCATACCAATCGCGAGCAGGAAATTTTGCGCAACGAGATCAAAGGCAAGCCGGCGCAGACTTATCTGCAAGCCGATCGCAAATGGATCTTCGGGCAGAGCAACGAGATTTATTACTACCGCGTATTCGATCCCGATCAGAATATTTTTGGCGGCATCTCGGTCTTCGAGTTCGACCCAAACACATTCCAGTTAACCCGCCGCATCCAGGCCGAACATGCGTATTGGGAGCCGCGGCTGCAGAAGTGGGTCTTCGAACGGGGATGGGTACGCGACCTGAAGGGAGCGTCGATCCAGGACTATCGCACCTTCGACGTCAAAACGTTTGACGATTTGCGCGAGGATCCTGGCTACTTCAAGAAGGAAGTGAAGCAGTCCTCGGAGATGAACTATGACGAGCTGCGGAGCTACATCGAAGACCTGCAGCAGAGCGGCTTCGACACCATACGCCTGAAGGTGCAATTGCAGAAGAAGATCGCCTTCCCGCTCATCACGCTGGTCATGGCGGTCCTGGCGATTCCGTTCGCCGCGTCGGGCCGGCGCGGGGGCGCGCTGGTGGGAGTCGCCGTGGCGCTGAGTATTGCCGTGGTTTATTGGGTCACGGCCGGATTGTTCGAAGCCATGGGCGATGCCAATCAGTTGCCGGCGATGATCGCGGCCTGGGCGCCGGACTTCATCTTTGCGCTGGCGGGCGGATACATGCTGCTGCGCGTGCCGACGTAGAGGAAGCTGTCGGCTGTCGGCTGTCGCATTAGACGCTTGGCATTTGGCTGCGTTCGTGTTGCGGATCTTCACCCCTCAAAGGGGCGTCATCCTGAGCGCAGGCGTTCGCGAAGTTTTTCAACCCGCCGATGTTGCGGGTCGGCGGATGCCGGAGTCGAAACGGTAGGGGCCCCTCGGCTTCGCTCGGGATGACACCCCATTCAGGGGGGTTGGGCGTCTCGAATCGCGTATCGCCGCAAAACATCTAAGCTTTATCAGGACCGAAACTTTACCCGTCACGTCGCACAACCTGACGGCCGATAGCTGACTGCTTCTTCATGTTCGAGAACCTGCGACCGCTAGCCCCATACCTCCGCAAGTACCGCCCAACGTTCCTCATTGGAGCGTTCTGTGTACTATGCAACAACGGTGTCTGGATTCTCTTTCCGCTGATTATTCGCAAGGCCATCGACGTCCTCAACACCGGCATTACCAAGCACAACAGCCCGGCAATGATTCGCCACGACGTGATGAAGTATTCGCTGTTGCTGCTTGTGGTCGCCTGCGTCAAGGCGATCTTCCAATACCTGACGCGCTGGATCCTCATCGGCGTCTCACGCGAGATTGAATTCGATCTGCGCAACGATCTCTTCGCGCATCTGGAGCGGCTGTCGTACAACTTTTATCAGCGCACCCGCACCGGCGACATCATGGCCCGCGCCACCAATGATCTGAACGCTGTACGCATGCTGGTGGGGCCCGGCATCATGTACACAGCGAATACCATCGTGTTCACGGCGGGCGCGCTGATCTTCATGCTCTCGATCAGTCCCAAGCTGACCCTGTTCGCCTTCGCGCCGCTGCCGATTTTCAGCATCACGGTGCAGTACTTCGGTCGCCGCATTCACGAGCGTTTCGAACGCATCCAGGCCATGTTCTCCGATATCTCGGCACGGGTGCAGGAAAATTTCTCCGGCGCCCGCCTGATTCGCGCCTACGTCCAGGAAGAGGCTGAGATCGAGAACTTCGAAACCGACAATCGCGAGTACATCGCGCGCAGCCTGAAACTGGTCCGGCTGATGGGCATGCTCTGGCCGACTTTGGAGACGCTGCTCGGCTTCGCCATCATCATCGTGCTGTACGTCGGCGGACGCGAGGTCATTGCGCATAATGCCAATCCGCGTACCGGCATCGGCCTCGGCAGCTTCGTCGCGTTCAATACCTACATGGTGCAGCTCACCTGGCCGATCATCGCGCTGGGCTGGGTGATCAACCTCTTCCAGCGCGGCACCGCATCGATGGGGCGGATCCACAATATTCTGTCGGAGCAGGTGGAGATTACCGACGCAGGAGTGAGGACAAATCCTCCGGCCGAGATTCATGGCGACATCGAATTTCGTAATCTTCACTTCCACTACGGCAACACGATCAAGGCGGTGGAGGGCGGCAACGGTCGCGCCCATGGCGACGAAGACGTACTGAAGAACGTCAACCTGCGCGTGCCCGCCGGAACAAGTCTGGCGATTGTCGGCCCAACCGGATCGGGTAAGTCGACGTTGGTCTCGCTCATCCCGCGCATCTATGACGCCGATCCGGGTGCGGTGCTGATCGACGGCCGCCCGATTCGCGAGTTCCCGCTGGCGCTCTTGCGGCGCAACATCGGCTTCGTTCCGCAGGAGACATTTCTCTTCAGCGATACTATTCGCGAGAACATCGCCTTCGGCGCCGAAGATGCGACGCTCGACGACGTGCGCCACGCAGCCGAGGCAGCCAACATCGCCTCCGACATCGAAAGCTTTCCTGACGGCTACGACACGGTAGTCGGCGAGCGCGGCCTGACACTTTCCGGCGGGCAGAAACAAAGGACCGCGATCGCGCGCGCTGTCATTCGCAATCCGCGCATCCTGGTGCTCGACGACGCCCTCGCGAGCGTCGACACACAGACCGAGGACCGCATCCTGAATCACCTGCGCGAGATCATGCGCGGACGCACGACGATCTTCATCTCACACCGCGTGTCGACGGTGCGTAACGCCGACCGCATCGCCGTGCTGCACGACGGCGAGATCGTCGAATACGGCACGCACGATGAGCTGATCACCCGGGAGGGTTATTACACCGAGCTGTACAACAAGCAGCTGCTGGAAGAAGAGTTGGAGACCGTGTGAGCGGCCTTAGTGTCGTTGGCGGCTCGGTAGAACGATTGGCACCCACTACCGAGAATTGTCATCCCGAGCGCAGTCGAGGGATCTGTGGTCCGTCGCACGGTGGTCAGATTTCCCGTGCAGGCAAACCGCAGATCCCTCGGCTTCGCTCGGGATGACAATTCTCCGCTCCAACAGCAGCCGGCCTCCGGTCGCGATGACAATGGCGGAAAGCCATTCGGCAAGGCTGGGAGTTGTACTGATCGTTTATTCTTTTTCTTTCCGCTATTTACCGTTATGTACACCGACTCGCACTGCCATCTCGAGAACAAACGCTTCGATGACGACCGCGCCGACGTCTTTGCGCGCGCGCGTAACGCCGGCGTCACCACCATGCTCGCTATCGGGAACGGGGACGGGCCGGGCACCGGTACGCTCGACTGCGCTATCAAGCTCGCGCAGCAACATGAGGGCGTGTATGCGACCGTCGGCATTCACCCACACGAAGCCGGGCTTGCGAACGAGGCGGACTTCGACGAACTGGAGCGCCTATCGAAAGACGAGGGGGTGATTGCGTGGGGCGAGATCGGACTCGACTACTTTTACGATCACTCGCCGCGGGAGGTGCAGCAGAGCGTCTTTGTGCGGCAGATGGAAATGGCGCGTGCGGCAAAGCTGCCGATCATCATCCACAATCGTCCCTCCGACAACAGCGAGAATGCCTGGGATGATCTGTTTCGCTTGCTGCGCGAGCATTGGGCTTCGAGCGGAATGGGCGGCGTGCTCCACTGCTTCACCGGCTCGGTCGAGCACGCGCGGGCGGCGCTCGATCTCGGCTTCATGATCTCCTTCGCCGGAAACATTACGTATCCGAAGGCGCAAAACATTCGCGATGCCGCTGCCATGGCGCCGCTTGACCGCATTTTCATCGAGACGGATTCCCCGTACCTCGCCCCTGTCCCACATCGTGGGAAGCGCAACGAGCCGGCACTCGTAGTTGAGTCGGCGCGGCAGATCGGTCAGTTGCGAAAGCTTACAACCGACGAAATCGGTCGGCAGACGTCGGAAAATTTCCGGCAGTTCTTCGGGCTAAACGCAGTGTGATGGAAGGATTGGACACAAGCGTCATAGAAATATCTTGCGGCCTCATCCTGAGCGCAGGCGCGCGTCTTTTGCGGCACCGGAGTCGAAGAGCCCCTACCGTCATTCGCACTGTCGTTCTGCTACCGACGAACAGCAGGTCCCTCCACTCCGCTTCGCTCCGGTCGGGATGACAACCATTAAACAGAAGTCGCGTGGTGATTTTCATTTCTGTCGTCTATACTGAACAGCTTTGCCGTTGCATGGAGGTCCCAACGAGCACCGATTTTGCGCTCGCTGGCGTGATTTGGGGAAAGGGGTCTGTGAGGATCAAGGTCTTTTATCACGATAAGTGTTTCGACGGGGCGTGTTCGGCGGCGCTGTTCACGCGCTTTTATCGGGAGCGCATTCGCGAGCAGGCGGAGTTCGAGTACCACGGCCTGGTGCATCGCGCCGGCGCGCTCTTCAACGAGTCCGACTTCACGGGCGACGAGAACGCCATCGTCGACTTCAAGTATTCGTCGTCGCCGCGCATTACCTGGTGGTTCGACCATCACCAGAGCGCATTTCTGACGCCTGAGGACGCCTCGCATTTCGAGCAGGAGCAGAGCAACACCAAGTTCTACGATCCGGACTTTCGCTCCTGCACCAAGTTCATCGCGGTGGTCACCGAGCAGCGTTTCGGCTTCGACCCCAAGCCCGTGGCCGATACCATCGAGTGGGCCGACATCATCGACGGAGCGCTCTACGACGACGCCAAGTCGGCGGTGGAGATGAAAGCGCCGGCTTCGCGGCTGACCATGCTGATCGAGTCGAACCAGGATCCGCAGTTCATTCCATCGCTGATTCCGAAGCTGGGGTACAAGCCGCTGGCCGAGATCATTGCCGAGCCCGAAATCGCGGAGCGATTGCCGGTGCTGCTGGAGCGGCATCGCCAGTCGATCGAGATCATGCGCGAGCGCGCCGAGTGCAAGGACGGCACGATTTTTTTCGACGTCACCGATCAGGACCTGGAGGGGTACAACAAGTTTGTACCTTACTACCTGCATCCCGAGGGCGTGTACAGCGTCGGGCTGAGCAAGAGCAGCTTCCGGACGAAGGTGTCTGTGGGGTCGAATCCCTGGACCGCGGCGACGTACATGGAAAACCTGGCGAAAATCTGTGAGCGCTATGGCGGCGGCGGACATGCGCGGGTAGGGGCAATTTCGTTTCCGCCCAATCGGTATGAGGACGCGCGCAAAGCGGCCGACGAGATTGTCGCGGAGCTGCGCGCAAGCTATCGCGCGCATGGAGAGAAGTAATGCGTTTCGCCAAGACCGCCGGGGGCTAAAGCCCGCTTCGATTTCGGGCCGTTTGCGTCACGGCTGAAGCCGTGCCCGACACAGAAGAAAGCGGATCCTTCGACTTCGGCGTCAAATGCAGGCGTCTCGGCTCAGGATGACCGCAAGGTGGAGCGCTGAAATATCAGGCTACTGCCGATTCGTTCTGGTTGCGATGGGGCCCGCGCCGCGGGGCCGCACTCTTGCCGCTTCGGCGGTTTGCAGCAACGCCCAATCATTCTGGAATTCTGGCCACAACTCCCGATGCTTCGAATTCACCGACAGCAGCGCGCTGGTTCTTGCCAGCAACGCCTGCATCGCGAGGCGATGGTCTGATTGCGCATCGAAGATGTTATCCGCGCTTAGTCCGACGCGCCGCACCTGTCCCTCTTCGGTCACCTCCAACCACGGCTGCTGGCGCTCGTCGAGATACATGCGGGCGCGGGCCTCGAGTTCGCGGAAGAGCGTGCGCACCTCGCGCCGGTTAGCGAGTATGCCGTCCACGACCGCAGTATCTAACACTTCATCGAAGCGCGCGCGATATTGCCGCCACTGCGCTTCGGTTCCGATCTGGCTCTCCTGCTCGGCCTTGAGTTGGCGCTTGAGCTCGCGCTGGCGGTCTTTGTCCTGGTCCTGTTTTGCGTCGGCCAACTGCTCGTGCATTGCCGCCGCGTCGTCGGAAGGACAGCTGCGCAACTCACGATTGGGATCGAAGCGGCCGGTCAGGAGGTAGGACGCCGCCAGCACCGGCACGGCATGCGCCTCAACGGCAATCATGGGGACGAGCCACTTGGCAGAGCGAACCGTCTGCTCAGTGCCTTCCTTGCAATCGGAGCTGCGCTTGTAAGTGCCTGGAACCTGCGCGATGCGGATGACGTGAAGGTCCATCGCGGGATGATGCTCGGCATAATGGCTGAAACTGCGCGCGATGGCTTTCGGTCCCGTCATGCCAAAGTCGTTGACGGGATCACGGTGCGCTGAGTGCGGAAAATACGTGTTGACCACCAGCTTGGCGAAGTCGGCGCAGTTGCGGCTGAAGCCGCTGTAGTGGTTCACATTCTCGCGGGCATTGAACTCGCGGATGAATTGCTCGTCCTGCTCGACGGTGGTATGCACCTCGAATATGTAGATCTCGCGAACAAACGCAGCGCCGACGGCGTCGCGCCAATTGGCATCGGGAGCGGTGATGCACTTGTCGGTGATGCAGACGTCCTGCATGTGCAGCCGGCGATAGCTGTCCTGGAGCGCATTGCGAATTTCGGGCGAGGCGAACAGTGGCTGATCGCGCATGTCGTCTACGCCGTAGAGGTAGACGCTCAGCGGAACGATGTTCCATTGGTACGGCTGGTCTTCCTTGTAGTCGACATAGTTCTGGATGATGGAGCCGGGCTCGCCCGGATTGCATAGCCGCATCTTGACGGGGGTCTCGGGGCAGACGCGCGAGAGGTAGACTGCGGAGTGACCCTCGCCCGTAATCTCGGCGAAGCCGATTTCCACATGCTCGTTAGGCTTGGCGTTCAGGAGCAGGCCGATGTCGGCCCGAGCGGGCACAGAAATCCAGACAAGTATGGCTGTAAGAAATACCCAGTTAGTAAGCCGCATTCAGGTAAGTAGTCCGCTAGCTATAACCCACCTGCGGACTGATTTCCTCGGAGATTTGATCGGGCGCGGCATTAGCCTTGCATCCACGAACCGACGCCTTTTCTAACTTAGAGTCGGATGGTCTCGCCTGGATTGCATCGTGTTCGAGGCATCAGTGCCGATGACTATTGCGACTGTACTTCTTACATTCCCTCCCCCGCATTAGCAAATCGTTGACAAGGTTTTGACAATTCCAGCTTGCATTCAAAGTATGTTCTATGCCCAGAAGTGCAAGGGGATCGGCGGATGCGATCGCGTCGAAAGCGGACCAGCGACCTGAAGCAGGAATCATCCGCCGATTTTGTTTTCTAAGATAGCAACACTATCGCTGAATGTAAATTTTACATGTCAAGCTTAAATTTGCAACAGTTAGGGCGTAAACGACTGACTACGTGAGAGATATAAAGTCCTAAAAGTGTGCCAAAATACCCCTCGGATGTGCTATAGTATAGTTAGAATTTACGAAAGGCCTAGCCGCTACGGCTGGGCTTTTTACTTTTTAGGCCGGGTTGAGCTGGCAAGCGTTAGTAGGCGAGCATAATCCGCAGATCGCGGACGTTATTGCCGGTGGGTCCGGTCACGATTGCGTCATCGATGGCTTCAAACAGCGGGAATCCATCGAACTGGCCGGCGGCGGTTGCAACGTTGTACCCCCGGGCTTTGGATCGCGCGACCGTCGACCCGTCGACGACAGCTCCGGCGGCAGGGCTGTTGCCATCGACGCCATCGGTTCCGGCGCTAAGGACCGTGATGTTCTCACCAGCAGTTTTCTGAGCACAGTACAGGGCGAACTGCTGATTGCGTCCGCCGATTCCTGAGGTCCCGTTGATCTTCACGGTCACCTCGCCTCCGGAGATCAGGCAGGCGCGGGAGACTCCCCGCCGCAGCTCGCGCAGGCGGCGCAAGAGGTGGTCGGCGGCGTTCTGGAAGTCCCAGTCATCGCAAGTGTTGTCGACCTCAACGGCAAATCCGGCGAGCGCGGCCCGCTCTACGGCGGCATGGATGGCCGTTTCGTTGGACAGGACGGTGAGGTATTGCGCGCGGGAGAACGTCGTGTCGTGTGGCTTGGGCGTCTCCTGTAACAGGTGCTGCCGGAAGAGCGAATGCACTGACGGCGGGAGCAGCGGCAACAGGCCGTAACGCTTCGCGATCTCGTAGCAATCGTTGACGGTGGTGGGGTCGGGCATCGTTGGACCCGAGGCGAGGGCGTCCAGCGAATCGTCGGGCACGTCGGAGACGAGGACCGAAAGCTGGTGAGCACCGGAGGCAGCGCGCGCCAGGCGACCACCCTTCAGCGCAGAGAGATGCTTACGAACGGCGTTGATCTCTGCAATGGGCGCGCCGGAGTGCACCAGCGCCTTGTAGGTCGCAACCACATCAGGCAGCGAAATGTTCGAGCTGATCGGCTTCTCCGCAACGGACGACGCACCCCCGCTGATGAGGTAGACGATCAACGTCTCCGGCGAAGCGGACTGCACGGCGCGGAGGATGGCATCTCCGGCCCGGAGGGAATCTTCGTTGGGGACTGGATGGCCTCCGGCGAAGTAGCGGAAGCCGAAGAGCTGTGCCGGCGGCAGGTTGGGACAGGCGACGATACCGCTCAGGCCGGTGCCGACGATGGAGGCGAACGCGTCCGCCATGCTGTGGCCGGCCTTGCCCATCGAGATGACGAGGGCGCGGGTGAAACCGCCAAGATCGTACATCTCGCTGCCGGCGCTGAGGTAGCCGCGGTCGCACTGAAGCCACTTCCCGAAGGCACGCGGGATGCTGCACTCAATGAGAGCGTGCTCGAACATCTCGCGAACGCGGTCGCGCATTTCGCGGAAGAGGGCTTCGGACGCGGGATCCAGCGGCGGTTGGGCCGATTGCGGCATGAGCGGTGATTATAGAATGCACTTCGATACAATTTTTGCGAATGGAAAACGTATTCGAATCGAGCGCCGCTCAACTCGAAAAGCTACGGCAGAGAGTGTATGAAGCTGGGCGCCGAAGCAAAGGCGCCGAGCGAGTGGCAGCCCGGCTAAAGGCCTCCGCAGATTTCTTCGCCGCATACGACAGGCCGGCTTTTCCTGGACCTGGTCTCGCGCGAGAATTCGAGTTGCTCGCGAAAGGCGATGTAGAGGCTATTGAACTGGCGGTACGGTTTCTCGAGGCGAATCCTTGGTACTTCCGCTCCGGCTATCACAAGGAAAATATTGCGAGGCTGCTAAGAAAGCAGATGCTAAGTGACGGTCAGTTGGAACGTCTCAGGAAGGTCATTCTGCAGCGGGTACAGGGACCGGCGCTTCGTGAAATGCGCGCCTATGGTCGTCTAGCAAGCAAGCTAAACACGCCGGAGTTCGAAGCCGAGCTGAAGAATCTTGCAAACATTTCAGATCACCGAACGATCAGAAATGCTCAGATGATTCTTCGGCACTTCACGCCGGAGATACGCAACCGATCTAATTCCGGGTGATCCCTGCGAACGGATTTGCGATTCTCATTCAGCAACCTTACCGGTGATGAACCGCAGATCCCTCGAGTTCGCGGTCGCTGGCGCGCCCGCTGCGCTCGGGATGACAATCTCAAGGACGGTGCGTCGACGCCGTAACCGGTAAATGCTCGGTTATTGCTATCCATTTACAATGATTGCAGCGCCTGCATCCCACGGAATCTGGAGTACTGATGGCTTCCAGCAACACGGCTGTACAAGCAGAGCTGCACGCGGTCCCTCTCACGCTCGAGGGTCTGAGCGTGCTGCACCAGATGTTTCGCTTTCGCTGGCCGGAGTGGCGCAAGCTGACCCCGGCGCGCCAGCAGGAGATCGCACGCGAGGCCGCCGCCGCGCTGGCTGGGCCGGAAGAAGCCGGACAGAGCGCCGTGTACTCCATGTTGGGGCATAAAGGCGACCTGATGCTGGTGCACTTCCGCGATTCGTTCGATGACCTCAACGCCGTTGAACTGAAGCTGAATCGCACCGCGCTGCAGGAATTTCTGGAGCCGGTGCACTCCTACCTGTCGGTGATCGAGTTAGGCCTGTACGACTCGAGCGTGAAACTGTTCCGTCAACTCGCTGAGAACGGTGTGGCGCCGATGTCGGAGGAATGGAACCGCGTAATCGAGGAGACGATGGAACGGCAGCGGCAGGCCATGCGTCCGCGACTGTATCCGAAGATTCCCGACAGCAAGTATCTGTGTTTCTATCCCATGGATCGCAAGCGCGGCGAAGAAAAGAACTGGTACAGGCTGCCGATCGAAGAGCGGCAACGGCAGATGGAAGAGCACGGCATGGTCGGGCGGCGCTACGCCGGCAAAGTGCAGCAGATCATTACCGGGTCGGTTGGCTTCGATGACTGGGAATGGGGCGTAGACCTTTTCGCTCCCGAGCCGCTGGTCTTCAAGAAGCTGATCTACGAGATGCGCTTCGACCAGGTCAGCGCCGAGTACGCGCTGTTCGGACAGTTCTTCATCGGGCTGCGGTTACCGGTGGCGGAGCTGGGCGCGTGGATGGGCAGCTAGCGGGGAAGCCGCAGCGCAACACGGCATAGGTTCTACCCGGGCGAAGATTTACACCCGCGGAAAACTCGAAGGCGGACGGCTCGTCGGCGACGGCCGTCTCGCCGGGATCATTAAAAAGAACGTGTGACGGCACACCTGAAGTGTGCCCCTTCAAAACCGATCGCCACCAAATTTTGCGCAGCCCTGAAGATGCGTCGTTTCAGAGCTACCTCGTCGTCGAAACTTATTCGGAGTTAATCCTTAACTACATGATTGCTCACATCCTTGAAATTGTCGGAGCCTGGATTGTCAGCGTGATCTCCGCCTCGGGCTACGTTGGAGTCATGCTGCTGATGGCCATTGAATCGGCGTGCATTCCGCTGCCGTCGGAGGTCATCATGCCCTTCTCCGGCGCCTTGATCGTGCCGTCCGTTGCCGCTGCTTACAGCAGAGCTCCATTCTCGCTGCTGGCGGTGGCGACGTGGGGCGCGCTGGGCTGCAACCTGGGATCGGTCCTGGCCTACGAGATCGGCTACTTCGGCGGACGCCCGCTGGTGGAGCGTTTTGGGCGGTACATCCTCCTGAGCAAACGCGAACTCGATATCGCCGATCGATTTTTTGAGCGTCGCGGCTCGATCGCCGTACTGATCGCGCGCCTGCTCCCGGTGATTCGCACGTTCATCGCTTTACCTGCTGGAATTGCGAGGATGCCGCGGTTGAAGTTTCACATCTACACCTTCCTCGGATCGTGGCCGTGGTGCCTGATGCTGGCCTATGTTGGCATGCGGCTCGGCGAACGCTGGGAGACCGATCCGCGGCTGAAGATGTGGTTCCATCGGCTCGACGCGTTAATCCTAGCCGTGATTTTGATCGCGGTGGCGTACTTCGTGTGGTCGCACGTGCGGCATCGCGTGGGGCGTGAGGCCGAAGAGGCCGCGGAATAGCGGAAGGGCCTCGCGACAAACGTGTTTTCAGCATGGAGAGCACGCAGGAATCATGAGAAGAAAACCTCCGTGCTCTCCGTGCCTCCGTGGTGAACTGTTCTTCCCGCAAAAGAAAAAGCGGGGCGATGAGTCCCCGCTGGGTTCAAACTCAAGCGTGAAGCCTACGCTCCCGCCTGCTTCTCCGCCATATCGCCCACGATGGGCAGCTTGAACATCTCATGCTGATAGGCTTTGATCACCAGCAGGATCCACAGCGCGAGTTCTGCCAGTCCCAGCAGCATGTAGATCGGCAGCACCAGCAACGGCAGTGCATAGCCGATGATCGACAATCCAATGTGAATCACGATCAAGGCACCGCAGGTGAAGAGGCATTGGAATGAGTGGAAGCGCACGAAGCGGTTCCGGTTATAGGGCTCGACCAGCAAGAACACGATGGCGGGAATAATGGTGAAGTAAGCCAGCATTCCGGCGATGTTCTCGGCCAACGGCGCAGCGGTTGCCGCGGTGTTAGCGGCGACGGGCGGTGCGACCGGTGGCGGTGGCGGCTGGGGCGCGGGCTGAGCCGCTACGGCTGCCCCGGTGGTCGCCTGTCCTGTAGCTTTGCCGCAGCCGGGACAGAAGGCCGCCCCATCGGCCATTTGCGTACCGCAATTAGCACAAAATGCCATTCAACCCTCCCTGAGTTCGGATCGGAACAGACATGGCTGCTCGCCGGAAACAACTAGCCGAGGTCTTCCCCAGCCACTACTTGCCGCGCAAGATACCAGACTGTGAATGCAAAGGCAAAACAAATCTGGATTTGCGCGAAGCGCAAGATAGTGCAAGACCTGAAATGGGAGAGCGGCTCGAAATACTAGGTACAATAGTTGGATGTCTGACAGCTCACCCGTTCCCGCTTTCCGGCAGCCCACGGCGGTGGAGCGACTTTTCAACCGGGTTTTCGGGTTCATGGTTGGGCTGGGTCTGGGATTCAAGCACAACTACCTGCTGCAGGTGCGCGGACGTAAGTCCGGCAAGGTGTACTCGACGCCAATCGATCTGCTCGAACGCGATGGTAAGCGCTATCTGGTGGCACCGCGCGGGCTGACACAATGGGTTCGCAACGCTCAGGCTGCCGGAGAAGTCACTCTTAAGCGAGGCAGCTTCCAGCAGAGCTTCCGGGTGCGGCCCTTGGTCGACGGCGACAAACCTGAGCTGCTGAAAGCGTATCTCGAGACGTTCAGGACGGAAGTGCAACGCTACTTCCCGCTGGCCGCCGGCTCCGATGTGGAAGCCTTCGAGGGCATCGCCGCCGATTATCCCGTCTTCGAACTGGTAGCGAAGTAGGGATCGACAGCCCTTACCGCAGGCGGAGCCAGGCTTCAGGCGTGCAGGAGCGGGCGCACTGTCGAGCTCTCCTTGAGCTACCGGATCGTCTCTGCCTTACTACCCGTAGCTCAACCGACAACCCGATGGATGCGTATTCTTACACGCCTGAAGTTCGGCCTCCACCGCAGCGGCGGAGAACTGTTTTCCAGCCGAAGCGTAGGTCATGGACGAGCTACCGTTGTCATGACATGGTGAAAGATTTGCAAACGATTTGTGTCGGGAAGCTGTTTGCTTCCGGTCTTTCGCTTTTCGCCAGGAGATTATCCAAGGCGCTCCGATTTATACCCGATCCAAACAGAAGGCCAGACTTTGTCAGGTCTGGCCTTAAGCAAAGAGCGAAGAGCGGGTCTCTAAAACTGTCCTGGGCTTGAGATGGAGGCATAGTCGTCGTCGCGACGCTGCAGCGTCGGACGATCGTCGCCCCCATTCCCGTTCGGGTTATTGCCGCTTCCGTTGTCCGCAGTCTGCGTCTTACGCAGGGTCGGCTTGTTGAGATCTTCCTTAGGCAGCGCCTTCTTGCGGTTTTCAAACGCGGACAGCCGCGCCTTCACTTGATCAAACTCCGAGGTGTCGACGATGTACTCCGGCCTCGGCGGCAGAACGTTGCGAATCTCTTCCTGGGCTTTCAGGATGCGATCGGGCGTGGGCGGATGGGTGGAGAAGGTCTTCGACAGAATGCCCGGCTTCTCTTTTTCCAGCGCCTTCACCTTCTCGAAGAAGTCGATAAACGATTGCGGATCGTATCCCGCCTTGTACATGTATTGCAGGCCGAGATAGTCGGCCTCGCCCTCAAATCCGCGCTGGAAATGCATGAAGGTGATAGGCATCGCCAAGCTCATGGCAGCGTTAGCGGCTTCGTAGATGCCCCAGCTATTCACGAAGATCAGCGGGATCGAAGCGAAGCTGGCGTAGTTGGAGCGCGTCATCTCGCGCGTCTGATGGCGGGCGGCAACGTGGGCGATCTCGTGCGCCATCACGCCGGCCAGCTCGGCCTCGTTGTCGGCGGCGAGGATCAAGCCACTGTTAACGTAGAAGAACCCGCCGGGCAGCGCGAAGGCGTTGATGTCGTCGGAGTCGACAACCTTGATGGTGAAGGGGACCTTGGCATCGGAGTTCCGCACCAGGTTCTGGCCGACGCGATTCACGTATTCGACGACGACCGGGTCCTGAATCATGCGCGCGCTGGACTCGACCATCATGGCGTACTGCTTGCCCAGCTTCACATCGGTATCGATACCGTACCAGTCGCCCAGGCTCTTGCCTGTGTTCCCAACCTTACGATTCCCGATGTCGTCGATGTCGTTGATGCCCTTGTTGTGCGTCTCTTTGGGAGCACTCGCCGTCGCTGCCGTATTCGACGGGTCGTCGATCGGCGACGGAGGGATATTGGCAGTGGCAGATGCCGGCGAAGTATCGGTGGAGTTGACGGTTGCAGGGGTTGAAGGTTGCGACTGGGTGTTGTCTTGTGCCAGCAACGGAATGCCGACAACCACCAGCACCGCGATCACAGCTGCGAGAGCGTGTGACTTCATGGGGAAACTCCAGTGCCGAAACGCGAACCCACATCTTACCGGCTGTTCGTTGCGGTCATTATATGCTTGGAATCGCAACGTGGCGCATTGGATTTCCGCTACCCTGCTTAAGTTACAAAGATTTTGCAAGTTAGCGGAGCTGCGGAGTGGCGTTCACAGCTCGGAACTGCGGAAACTGGGTTAGAATGAGCGTTTTGTCCCCACAGGAGGAATTATGGCTACCGCCTCACAAAAAACCGCACAAACGGTTTCTATCGACGATTTCGTTAGCGGCCTGCACAAACTGAGCGAAAGCGACTTCAGCGGAGTCGAAGGCACGCTGCAATACCTGCGTTCGCACCACGTCGATCCTGAAACGCTGAAGCCCTACCTCTTCTGGAATTCGCAGCACTACACGCGGAACCTGATCGACAAGACCGATCTGTATGAGTTGCTGTCCCTCTGCTGGGAGCCGGGCATGAAAAGTTCTATTCACAATCACAAGGGACAGAACTGCTGGATGGCAGCGCCTATGGGACGCCTGCTGGTGCAGAACTATAAGCTCCTCGAAGAAGACCTCGCGGCGCATCATTGCAACATTGAGCCAACCGACCAAGTGACTATCACGGTTGAGAATCCAGTGGCTGTCGATCCGCTGAATCCGGTACACGATGTGTGCAACCCGCGCGAGTGGAACCAGCGCGCCGTCAGCCTGCACGTGTACTCGCGGCCGTTCGATTCGTGCATTGTGTATTCGGTGGACCAGTGTTCCTGCGGGGAAATTGGGTTGCAGTACACGTCGATGTACGGGAAGTTGTGTTGAAAGAGTTATGGGCCGTGAGCTACGTACGAGGACGCTCAAATGACAGCGCAGGAATTCGTTGAAGTCCTGAAACTACAGACCAGCGATGCGGCTGTCCGAGGGGCCATTTCCAATCTCCAGCGCCCACCTGGTCGCAAGCCACACGAGAGGTTAGTAGAACTGTCGAATTGGTACGGCCAGCTCAACGACTCCGACCGCGAGATGTTACGCCGTGCCATTAAGGAAGCGGCAGAATTCGCTGTATTCAGCTTTCTATGCGTCCTAGACGGGGTCAGCGTGATTGAAAGCACTCCGGACAAAGGAGAGTTGGAACTCTATTTCGTAAAGGATACCGAGCGCACTTTGATCAATGACCCGAAAGCTGAGGAATTGCACAACCTCTACAATTCTCTCTGCAATGATTAAACTCCAGCACCTGTCCGCAATCCCGCCGCAGGCGGGATGTAACTTCTTCAGCCCAGAGCGGCAGCTCTGGGTGTTCAGCGCCTAAAAAGGCGCCGAGCCCCTTCTGGGGCGACACACTCCCTGAACGTCGGCATGTGCTCAAGATCACCTCGTAAAACGCAGCAATAACCGTATCCTGCCTTTTTCACAATTCATTTCTGCGATACAAAATGTCTCACAGTCACGTCTGCTCGATTTATCACATCGTCTTCGCCACCAAACAACGCACGCGAACCATTCCGGCCCCCGTTCAACCACGTTTATGGAATTACCTTGCCGGAATCGCGCGTAATCACGGTATGCGAACGCTTGCGGTAGGCGGCACGGAGAATCATGTGCACGTTCTAGTAACGATTCCGCCACATCTCGCCATCGGCGACGCGGTTCGAACATTGAAGGCCAATTCGAGTCGCATGATGAAGGAGCATTCGCGGCTATTCACGTGGCAAGAAGGCTATGGAGCGTTCACCGTTAGCCCTTCGAATGTCGAAGCCGTGAAAAGGTACATCGCGACTCAGGCGGTACATCATTCGCGCAGAAGCTTTGATGAAGAATTCGCAATGATGTTGCGCGCGGTTAAAATGACTGTCGCCCCTGAAGGGGCTCTTCCGCGTTAATAATTGCAAACCCGGCGCTGCCGCGCCGGGCTGAAGAAGTTGCATCCCGCCTGACGCCGGGATTTCAATCCGACCCACTCGAGGTCGACACAGGAAATCCCATAAGGCCAATCGTGAGTCGAAAAAGCTGAAGCCTGAAGCATAAGAGCCAACTAGTTGCTCGTCGCTAATTGCCAGCCGCTCCTCACTGCCGCAACTCATCCAGCTCGTGTTCCCACAGCTTGATCCCGCCCAGGATTCCATCCTCGTTGGAAATCACCGTCGCGTTCTTCGGCAGCTTGATGGCGATCTTGGCGGCGTTGCCGCCGCCGATGTAAATGCGGTCGTAATAAAACAATCGATACAGCTGGTCGATGGCCTCGCCCAGCCGCTTGTTCCACTTCTTGCGGCCTTCTTTCGCCAGCGCGTGACGGCCGAGATAGTCTTCGTAAGTCTTGTCGTGGCGGAAGGGATGATGCCCCATCTCGAGCGATGGAATCGGCCTGCCGTCGAGATAGAGCGCCGCGCCCATGCCGGTGCCCAGAGTGATCACCAACTCCACGCCCATACCCGTCACCGCGCCGAGACCCTGCACGACAGCATCGTTGGCCACGCGCACCGGCTTACCCAACTCCTTCGACAGGGCGGTCGCGAAATCGTACTGGATCCACCTCTTGTCGAGGTTGGCGGCGGTGTAAACCACGCCCTTCTTGATGACGCCGGGAAAGCCTACCGAGACCCGGTCGAAGTCCCCTAGCTTCTTGGCGAAGTCCGAGATGATCGCGATGATGGACTTCGGATTCGACGGGTTCGGCGTCTTAGCGCGCAGCCGGTCGGTCATGGGCTTACCGCTCGCGTCCAGCAGCATCGTCTTTACACCGGTGCCACCGATATCGACCGCCAGCGTCCGCGGTCCCGGTGCTGGGTTGGAAGCTGCAGCAGTTGCGCTGGAAGCGGCTTTCTTCTTCTTCTTGGAACCGGCATCGGGCATGGCGTCTCCTGCGACGATCGATTGTCAACGGATGATGAACGTGAACCTGCGAAGCATACCGGATATTTCGCCGGGTGAAAAGGCGTACACCACAGAGGGACAGAGGGCCGGAGGAAAGCAACTTGATTTTACTGACAACCCGGAACCTGACAATCGTCTACTACTGCTTGCTCCAGGTAAAGCCGCCGTCCGTGGTTGTCCAAGTCGCGCCTGAGTCGCTGGAGAGGCTTCCCTGCTGCGTGGTACTGAAGTGGATCGATGTGATCGCGCCCTGCTCGCCGGCCAAAGCCACGCGCTCCCAATGCCGGCCGCCGTCGCTCGAGTGGAAGAGCGCGCCATCGCTGCCGCCCGCCCAAACGTTGTTGCCGACGCTCGCCACGACGCGGAAGGTCACCGGCTCGGCGGACATTACCCGTTCCCAAGTGCTGGGGCTGACCGTGTGTTCCACGTGGCCGTCTCGACTGATACGCCAGCGGGTTTTGGCGGGCGACGGGCTACGTTCCATCTCGAGCGTGGTAAGGGATCCGAGCTGATCAGCCGTCAAGGATTTTGCCATCGCCTGCGTCTTCAGATCAGCAGGCGTGTTTACGCCCAGATCGGAGTTGTCAGCTTGAACCAGCGGCGCGGCTGAGGTCACTTCCTCCGACTGCGATGTCGACGGTGACGAAGGCGACGCCTTTGCAGCCGCACGTGGAGCGGAGGCAACGGTTGCGGCCAGCGCGTTGGAACGTGGGCTCTCAACCTTCGAAGCGAGTTGCGCCTGAAACATCAACTGATTGCTTTCAGGCTTTGCAGACTTGGCTACTCGCGCCTGTTCCGCTGCGTCGATTCTGCTGGCTAGTGCCGGATTGGCTCTGTCTGCGGCGGCAAGATGATTTCGGGCTGTGTTCGAGGTTTGCGACGATGCTTCGCTCGCTACAGGAATTGCCGGGTTTGCCGTCGGATTTGCTGGAACTGCCGGAGCTGCGATTGAGGTTGATGACGCGGCTTTCTGCTTCACAGCAGCTGTTTCGGTCGGAAGCGTGCCCAATCTACTCGTCATACGATCGCGTTCAACGAGCGCTGTTGCGCCGAGAACGACGATTGCGGTCAGCGGGAGCGCCCACTTCCACCAGGTACTCGGCCGCTTCGGTCTTGGCTCTAGAACCGCGCATCCCTGCGGCTGCTCGGTTGGCCGCGCCGGGGCTGCTTCGGGTCTCAAGCTGCGAGGCGGCGCAGCGACAACCAGCGCCGGTTCAAGTTCTTCGGCGAGGGGACTGCTGACCAGAAACACCACCTCACGGCAGTCTGCACAGGATGCGAGGTGCAGGGTCACCTGCTGCTTCTCTGCCTCCGTAAGCGCCTGCTCAACAAAGGCGTTCAGTAGATCGGGAGAAGGATGCGCATCCGCCGCCGTCTGCTTCGCCAGAAGGTCGCGCGCCGACTTTGGAATTCCGTTACTCATCCTTCTTCCCCGCTCTTCTTGTAGAACGTCCAACCGTCACGTTCTTGCCCGAAACTTTCGCCGATATTGATATTTAGATCGCGAACGTCGGCGTCCTGCATCGCCTCATCGGCCTGACGCGCCGACATGCCGCCATCGATCAGCCGCTTGCGAATGCGCTTGCGCAAGCCGGTGGTAGCGCGCTCCAGCTTGCGGCTGATCGTCGACTCGTGAACTTCCATCACTTTGCCGATCTCCGCCAGCGTGTGCCGGTCGATGAAGTATGCCGCCAGCAGGAAGCGCTCTTCGGCCTCAAGCGCTGCCAACTCAGCCGAGGTCGCAGCTTCGATTCGCGGATCGGTCTGTTGCGTGTCGGGATTGTTGGCGGTGAACTGCTTACCGTCTTCCACTGCGGCTTCCAGGCTGGTCTCGCGCCGGGTGCGGCGATACTGATTGACGTACTCCTGCGCCAGCACGGTGCGCAGCCAGCCTGCCAGCGACCCACGCCCGTGGTAGTACAGCAGCTTGGAGGCGCGTACCTCGCCGCGATCGGTTAGTCCGTAGAGTTCGGCGTAGAGCGAATCAGCGAGCGCGCGTCCTGAGGCCTCGTCGTGCGCGATCCGATAGGCCGCGTCGTACATGGCTTCGCGATAGCGCGCCATGAAGATCTCCCAGGCGCGCTCATGACCGGCGACGCAGGCCCGCGCCAGCACCAGTTCTTCGAGATGCAGCGTCTGGAGGGAAGCCTCGCTCTCGCTGCCCGCGCCCCGCTGGACGAAGACATCGGCCAGTATCCCCGCCAGCCCGGCCAAGTCGATCCCGAACTCGGCTGCGCCGCTCTCCAGATAATGAGCGGCAGCAAACGCCTGCACCGCCGCCGAGGCAGCGGGACCAGAGCTCGAGGTGGGGGCAGAAGCCATCTGTGCGAATCCTATCAATTTGCCTGCAAGAAAGACATGGGCCGGCGTTCCTTTGGCAGAGACGGGAGAAGTCTCAGGAGGTCAACCATGAACCACAGGGTCCTGGCGTCGCTGGCTTTTCTGCTTTCCGGTGCAGTCACGGGTTTTGGGGGACAGCCCACCCACGACGCGCTGCACGTACTCGCGCCGATCACGCACGGAAATCTCACCATCTTCCCGGTTGTCGGGGGAACGGATTACGACACTTCACACATTCTGACGCTCGACGAGGGAATCAAGAATGGCAGCGTCATCGTTACTGAGCAAGGCTCGCTGCGCGGGCTGGTGCGGCGGCCGCAGCAGGCTGACCACGGATCCGGTGCGCAGGTGAACCAGCTGGTGCTGGTCAACAACTCCGATCGTCCGCTGCTGCTGCTGGCCGGTGAGATCGTTACTGGCGGCAAGCAGGACCGCGTCATCGGTGCCGATAGGCTGGTGCCTCCGAAGTCCGATCCCATCGATCTCTCGGTGTTCTGCGTCGAGCCCGGACGGTGGGTGGCACGCAGCGATCAGTTCGGCAGCATGAAGTCACAGATGGCGCAGCCCAGCGTGCGGGTGCCCGCGATGGCCGCGAAAAACCAGCAGCAGGTATGGGACCGGGTGGCCAGCGCGCGCAGCGCAATGGAGTCGATGGCAAGCGTTATGGCGGCTCCGCCTCCGCGGGACACGACCTCCTACGCCCGCACCATGGGTGCGCCGCAAGTGCAGGCGCAGATTGATACCGTCGCGGGCAATTATTCAAGCGTCGTAAGCGAGCTGCGCAAGACCGGCGCGAAGGGAGTGGTGGTGGCGGTCAACGGCCAGCTGGTTTGGGCCGATCTGTTCGCCAGCAACGATCTCCTATTGCGCTACTGGCAGAAGCTGGTGCGCTCCTACGCCGCCGAATCGCTGACCACGGCGAGCGCGAAGGGTCACGCCGATCAGAAAGATGCGCAGGAGTTTCTGGATCGCATGTCGGGCAACCGCGAGGTGATCGAGACCGAAGCAGGTGTTTTCCGCCGCGCTGAAATCACCGGCGACACCTACAAGGTATTTACCCTGACGGCGCTGTTGCCCAAGACCGACTTCAACGTCCATACGGCCAAGATGACGTATGAAAAGGAAGCGCGCCTGGAATTCCCTAAGGCAATCCTGCGGTAGGTCGTTTCGGTGTGTCATCCTAAGCGCAGGCGTCACTGTTTTTGTCACGCCGTTTTTGTCACGCCGGAGTCGAAGGCCCTCTACCTCTTACGACAAAGTCGTGGTCGAGATAGCGGTCCCTCGGCTTCGCTCGGGATGACACCTTCGATTAAGTAGGAGCGGCTTAGTCCTCCGGAGGCAGCAGCGCCGCCGCCTCTACCCCCGTCGCAATCTCAGGAATGATGCCCATCTTGCGATAAAGCGGCCGAACGATGGCGCGGATCTTCGGCAACTGGGTACAGAACCATGCTGCGCCCACCACGCACAGGCTGCCGCCGATCATCAGGGTCCGTGGCGCGCCGATGCGCGAGGCGGCGGCTCCGGCGATCAGGCTGCCGAACGGCGCAGTGCCTTGGAAGGCGATGCTATAAAAACTCATCACCCGGCCGCGCTTATCCTCCTCCACAATCGTCTGCAGGATGGTGTTCGACGACGCCATCTGCGTCATCATGCAAAAGCCGGTGAACATCATGAGCAGCAGGGAAAGCGGTAACCAGCGCGAACTGGAGAAGGCCACGAGTCCTATTCCGAAGCCGGCCGAAGTCATGGCGGTTACGCGTCCCAGTCCGACGACCGAGCGCCGCGTCGCCAGCGCCAGTGCGCCGGCAAGAGCGCCCACGCCGGCCGCGCCCATCAGAAATCCCAGCGTATGTGCGCCACCGTGCAAGACCTTGCCGGCGAAAATCGGCATGAGGACTGAGTACGGCATGCCCACCAGGCTGACCAGGCCGAGCAATATCAGAATCGAGCGGATAGGCGCGAAATGCGAGACGTAGCTCCAGCCTTCTTTCAATTCGTGGGACACGCGCGAGCGTTGCGAACGAGCCTGCTGCCGCGTGATGTGCATCAGCAACAGCGAGACGATCACCGCAATGTAGCTGAAGCCGTCGATGAGGAAGCAGTAACCTTCGCCAAAGGCAGCGATGATGATGCCTGCCAGCGACGGGCCGATGAGACGAGCGCCGTTCACCATCGAGGAGTTCAGCGCGATGGCGTTGCTTAAGTCGGCGCGATCTTCGACCATCTGCACGACGAAGGCCTGCCGCGCGGGCATATCGAAGGCATTGATCGCGCCCTGGAGGAGGCTGAGTACGATGATTTCGGTGACGGTTATTCTTCCGCTCAGCGCCAGCGCCGCCAGCCAGAAGGACTGGATCATCGAAAGAATCTGCGTAATGACCAGCGTGCGATGACGGTCCAGACGATCAACCCAGACGCCTGCGAACGGGCCGATCAGCAGAAATGGAATTTGCAGACAGAAGCCGGCAACGCCCAGCAAGAAGGCCGAATGGGTGAGCCGGTAAACCAGCCACGCCGTGGCGATGCGCGTCATCCAGGTGCCGACGAGCGAGATGCTTTGTCCCCCGAAGAACAGGCGGTAGTTGCGGTAACGCAAGGCGCGCACCGCAAACTTCCATGCGGAGACTTCAGGAGCTGCCGGGGATAACGTGTTCGAGCCGGGCACAAGTGAATTAGATGATAACGCGCACGGAATGGAGCGGGATCCAGGTCGTTCAAGTCACACGAAGCTTCGACCGATACGAGAGAGCCCCACCCAAGGCCAACACCGGGCCTTGAATGGGGTGCCCTTATTTATGGCTCTTCGACCCATTTGCTGCGATGCGTTCGTCGACTCTTTGTTCGTGGGCGAACTTAAGCAACCCTCTCCAAGTCGCGCCGTCCACGTACCCGCTGCAATGCGAAATACACCGCGCCCATTCCGATCGGCACAGCCACTCCCAATACAGTCGCCAGTTTGCTCCCGGTGCCCTTCTTGTTGTTCCAACCGCCGTACACGTCGGCCCCGCTCTGCATCGGTTTGAAGACGCTGCCCGACTTGTCCGGCGCAGACTTCTTCTGCTTCATCTGCGCTTTGTGTGCGCGCTTGCCCATTTGGCCGGCCATGAGGCCGGGGGCCAGTCGCTCGGCCCAGTCACCCACTTTGCCCGACGGTCCAACGATGACTTCGTCTTCCGGATCGAGCGCTAGTTCGTAGATAACATCTACCACCGTCTGCGGATCGTACACCGGCGGAATCGGCTGCACCGGCTTGCCAGTGTGGTTGGCGGCGTGTTCAAAAAACGGAGTATCCATTGACACCGGCATCACCGTGCACACGTGAATGCGATTTTCTCCGTTGGCTTCCAGTTCCTGTCGCAGGGCCATCCCCAGCCCGCGGACGCCGAACTTCGACGCCGAATACGAGCTGAGATAGGGCGCCGCCACTTTGCCGGCGAAGGAGCCGACATTAATCAGCACGCCTTTGCCCTGTTTGCGGAACTGCTGTAACGCGGCATACGAGCCGTAGACGGTACCCATGAGATTCGTCTGGATCACCTGCTCGTGCTCTTCCAACGGCGTCTCGTCGAAGCGAGCCACGGCGCCGACGCCCGCGTTGTTTACCCAGACATCGATTTTGCCGAACTTGTCGACCGCGCGCGATGCGAGTTCTTCCACCTCACTCGAGCTGCTGACGTCGGTCTCGACCACCAGCGCATCTCCTCCATTCTTGCGACACTCTTCGGCAACTTGCTTCAGCAGGCGCTTACGCCGCGCGGCCAGAACAATTTTGGCTCCAGCTTCGGCGAACTTCAGAGCGGCTCCGCGTCCAAAGCCGCTGGACGCCCCCGTTATAACGACGACACGATTGCGCATCTCTCCCATAAATTACCCTCCGGAAGCAAAGATGGGCGCTAGCGGTGTCGAGATGTCTTGGTAGCGGTGTTCTCGGGCCAGGCCGAGGGAGGGGTATTTCGATTGGGTGACGAACATCTCGTCTGTGTCCTGTATTCTTGCAGCCATCGTTATTATTATGGAGCCGCCATGCCGACTGCGAAAAAGAGCAGCATACCTCCGGAAAAGGTCGCACTGTACGACAAACTCATCGCCACCCACCCGAAGATCGAGCGTAAGGGCGCGAACAATCCCTACACCGCCCTGAATGGAAATATGTTCACGCTGCTGAATCCGCCAAACGGCGATCTGGCGATCCGCTTATCGCCCGAGGAGCGTGAAAATTTCATCAAGAAGTACAAGACTGGCCTGTTCCAAGCCTATGGCGCGGTCATGAAGGAGTACGTCGCCGTTCCGGACTCTTTATTGAAGAAGACGAACGAGTTGGCGAAGTACCTCGATCTGAGTTACGGGTACGCCAAGACCTTAAAGCCGAAGCCAACAAAAAAGTAGCGCGATAGTCACCTTCGCGGGAACCAGTAGCTTTGCATTTACGTTTAATGTGATGTAATCGTGTGTCTCTACCGCCGAAGGAGTCTTATAGCGTGAATCGTCTTCGCCGCGCTTGTCTGCTGCTGCTCGTCCTGTCGCCCGCCATCCTGATTGCCCAAGCCGCCCCGCGAAATGAAGCGGGCAAGTTTCGCCTGCACAAGTTCGAGCAGGCCATCGGCGAAGAAACCTATACCATCACGACCGACGCCAACGCCTTGACGTTGAAGACCGACTTCAAGTTCACCGACCGAGGAACCCCCGTCCCGCTGACGGCTACTCTGCGCACCTCCGACAGCTACGTGCCCGAGAGCTTCAGCATCAAAGGCAAAACGTCCCGCATGTCGCAGGTCGATACCACGGTGACGATCAACGGCGCGAACGCGACGATTCAGCAGGGCAAGGACACACGCACGGTCTCCACGCCGCAAACGTTTTTCACCATCTCCGGGTACTCCCCGGTCGCGGTGCAGATGGAGATGATGCGCTATTGGCTGACCCATGGTAAGCCCGCGCAGATGACGACGCTACCGATCGGTGCAGTCCGCATCCAGGATCGCGGTTCGCAGATGGTTGAGGTCAACGGTCAGCCGGCAAAGGTGGAACGTTACACCGTGCAAGGACTGATCTGGGGCATGGAGGTTCTATGGATGGACAGCTCCAACAATCTTGCTGCCCTGGTCTCCACCGATGCCGAGTTCGATCACTTCGAAGCGGTGCGCGATGAGTACGAGCCTGCACTCTCGGCCTTCGTTGCCAGCGCCGCGCACGATGAGATGGCGCTGCTGACCGAACTCAGCACCTCATTTGCCGGGCGCCGCACCGGGACGTTCGCTTTCGTCGGGGCCACGCTTATCGATGGCACCGGCAACTCTCCGACTCCGAATGCGACGGTGGTCACCAGCGGTGGCAAGATCTTGGCGGTCGGCCCGAGCAGCAGCATCAAGATCCCAGAAGGCGCCCAACGCATCGACGTCACCGGCAAGTACATCATCCCCGGGCTGTGGGACATGCACGCGCACTACGAGCAGGTGGAATGGGGACCGATCTACCTGGCCGCGGGAGTTACCACCGTGAGGGATGTCGGCAATGAGTACGACTTCATCACCCAGGTGCGCAATGCGGTGAACAGCGGAAAAGCGCTGGGACCGCACATGCTGCTGGCCGGCATCGTCGACGGCGACGGGCCTTATGCGATTGGCGTGACGCGGGTGAACAATGCGGACGACGCGCAAGCCTGGGTAACGAAGTATCACGACGCCGACTTCCAGCAGATCAAGATTTATAGCTCTGTGAAACAGGACAACGTGAAGGCCATCTGCTCTGACGCACACAAGGTGGGCATGACCGTCACCGGTCACATCCCCATCGGCATGAATGCTTATGAGGGCGTCAACGATGGCATGGACATGATCAACCACATCTCTTACATCGCCGAACTTCTGCTCCCCAAAGACATCGACTTGAGGACAATGAAGGGACCGGAGCGGCTGAAACTCATGGCATCGGCCGACATCAACTCCGAGGAGGGCAAGAAAGCGGTGGCCTTTTTCGCGGAACATCACACGGTCATTGATCCGACGGCTACGATCTTCCAAATGCTGTTCCGCGCAGCCAGCGAGCCGGCGACGCAGATGGAGCCCGGCATTGCGCGCGTGGCGCCCGAACTGCGTGAGCAACTGGTGAGCGGAGGCCTGCCGGCGGATCTCGCGCCATTTGGCGAGAAGATTTTCCAAAACGAACTTGCGATCATTGGAGCGCTGCACAAAGCAGGGGTACCCATCGTCGTCGGCACCGATCAGGGAGTTCCGGGATTTTCCGTCTACCACGAAATCGAGCTATACGTGCAGGCCGGCTTCACGACCATGGAAGCGTTGCAGGCAGCGACCATCGTACCGGCGCGCGCCATGAAGGTTGACGCCGACAGCGGCAGCATCGAAGTTGGCAAGCGCGCCGATCTCGACGTGCTCGACGCGAATCCCCTGGACGACATCCACAATGTGCGCACGGTGCGCCAGGTGCTGGCGAACGGCGTGCTCTACAATCCCGCGCCGTTGTGGGAGAGCGTGGGGTTCAAGCCGGAATAAGGCGGACTCAAGTGGGCCAGTGAAATAGAGAGCGAGGTTCCGGCGGAAGAAAATGCCCCGCCCGAGCCGTAGCTCCGACAGGGCATCCCCCAGCTTAGAGAAACCTCTTAGGGCATGAGTACGGCATTAATGACATGGACGACGCCGTTCGATTGAAATATGTTAGCTTGCGTCACCATTGCCGTGCCCCCCTTGGCGTCGGTCAGGATGACGTGCTTGCCCTGCATTGAGGCGGTCAGGGGCTCGCCGTTCACGGTCTTAAGTTCCGCCTTGCCGCCACCAGCTTTAATCTGAGCCATCAAATCGGAAGCGCTTATTTTGCCTGCCACAACGTGGTAGGTGAGGATCTTGGTCAATTGATCTTTATTCTCCGGCTTCAGCAAAGTGTCGACCGTACCCGCAGGTAATTTATCGAAGGCTTCATTGGTGGGAGCAAATACGGTGAACGGTCCGGGACCTTCGAGCGTCTCAACCAGGCCGGCGGCCTTCACAGCCGCTACCAGCGTGGTCAGATTTTTAGCAGCGGAAGCGTTCTCAACGATGTTCTTGGTGGGATACATGGCCGCTCCGCCGACCATTGGCGCATTCTGGCCGAAAGCCGCCACAGAAAGTACGGTCAAGGTCGTTGCAATCAGTACAGCCCGCATTCGGTTCTTCATCTTCAGCCATCCTCTGAGCAATAGATTTATTTTTGCTGCTCGATTGGATTACGCAAACGAGGTTGAAACGGATTTCACTCAGGCAATGTTTGCCTAGTTTCGCCCGATAAGGGGTTGCCGTATTCGGCCGCAATGAGGCAGGCGCTCTCCTGCCGCCCCGACCGCCTGGCAGCTCACGCAATCCGAGGGGTGTGAGGAGGCGATATGGCGGAAGTGGCACGGGGCCGGAATGCGATGAGTGGCATCTGCCGCACCAATTTCTGGCGGTCCCGGTCGGTTCCGCGATAGGACCATCCCAGCAGCCAACTCAATCCGCCCCGCACAACGGGCGCGATGAAGCGATTACGGTGCTCATAGCCCTTCATGACCCGCGTCGCCTCCTCTTCGCCCAGAAAACGATGGGAAGCCGCGAAGTGTTTTGCGCCCACCGTCACAACTTCGTCAGAGGTAGCCTCGATGTTACGCACCCAGTCCGAATCCCGGCCAAAGCCGTTCACGACGATGCATTCTGGGCCATCGTTTCGGTACTCGACTACTTCCAGCACCGTCTGCCGTCGCAAGCCGGTTCGGCGGCCGGTGTGAGTCAACAGCAGGCAACGATGTCCGAACAACCATCCCAGGTGCCAGCGATAGAGGTACACCGGACCGCGAAAGACGTACCGCATCAGGCCTTTTCTTGCGAGTGCAGTCATACCCACAATTATTTCCCTGTCGCTCGATTCATTCAAAGTCACAGGAGCCGCATCGCCCGCCCAAGTCGCCGGTTGCGGATGTCGCAGTGAAATCCGGTGCTAGACTTAACCTGTGATCGCGGAAATCATCGCTATTGGCTCGGAGATGCTGACTCCGTACCGCCAGGACACCAATTCCCTCTTTCTTACCGAGCGCCTGAACGAGATTGGGATTCGTGTGGCCTTTAAGACTGTCGTAGGCGATTTCCTCGACGACCTGACGTCCGCTGCACGTACCGCGATCAGCCGCACCGAACTCATCATCTTTATGGGCGGCTTGGGACCCACCAAGGACGACCTCACCCGCGAAGCCGTGGCCGCCGCCTTAAATATTGAACTGAAACGTGATCATGTTCTCGTCGCCGAGATGTACAAGCGCTTCGCTGACCGGCGCATCACCATGCCGGAGAACAACGCTCAGCAGGCCAACATTCTGACTGAGGCGGTGGTTCTGCCGAATTCCAAGGGAACGGCGCCCGGCCAGTGGCTGGAGACGGAGTTCGAAGGCAGGCCGCGAATGATCGCGCTGCTTCCAGGTCCGCCGCACGAATTGCGCGAGATGTGGGAGCTGGAGTGCATGCCGCGCCTGCGCGACAAAGTTCCACCGGCGACAATGGCCTCGCGCGTACTGAAAGTTGCCATGATGGGAGAGTCGGCCGTCGATCAAAGAGCAGCCCCCATCTACACCAGGTATCCGAACGTCGACACTACCGTGCTGGCCGGACAGGGGCAGGTGGAATTTCATCTGCGCGCGACGGCGGCGACGCTGAATGCAGCGCAAGCTGCGGTGGATCGACTGGCCGGTGAACTGGAAGACGAGTTCGAGGACGCGGTTTTCTCCGCACAGGGTGAATCGCTGGAAGAGATTGTCAACTACTACCTGCAAATGCGTAACGTTAAGCTGGCGGTCGCCGAATCCTGCACCGGCGGCATGATCGCCGAGCGCATCACCTCGGTTGCAGGCAGCTCTCGTTCGTTCCTCGGCGGAGCGGTGGTGTACTCCAACGATTTGAAAACCCTGTTCGCCGACATTCCTCCGCTCATGATCGAGGCTCACGGCGCGGTCAGCAAGGAAGTTGCGCTGGCGCTGGCGGAGAACATCCGCGAGATCTGCAAATCCGACATTGGCGTCGGGGTTACGGGAATCGCCGGCCCGGGTGGTGGCACCGAGGAGAAGCCGGTGGGGTTGGTCTTCATCGCGGTCTCCAACGGCAACAAGCAGGACGTCATGCAGCGGCGCTTCTTCGGCGATCGTGAGCGCGTGCGACGCTGGGCCAGCCAGATGGCGCTCGACATGGTTCGCCGCATGCTGATGTAACCTATGCGACTCTTCGTGGCTCTCGACATTGATCCTGAAATTCGCCGGCGGATTGGGGAGTTTCGCGATCAGATGCGTTCTTATGCTCCCGACGTGCGCTGGGTTGGGCCGGAGGCGTTCCACATCACGCTTCAGTTTCTCGGCGAAACCGACAAGCGCGACGCGATTCACGATGCGCTGCGGCGACTTCGCGCCGCCGCAATTCGGCTTATGTTTCGAGGGACCGGGTTCTTTCCCAATGCGAAGTCTCCTCGCGTGTTTTGGGTAGGCATTGACGCGGACGAGCACCTTCAGCAACTCGCCAGTGCCATTGGCGGCGCGCTTGAGCCGTTGGGATTCAAGCGCGAGATTGCGCCGTTCCGGCCGCATCTCACACTGGCCCGCACGGGCAGCGGCAGGCCGAGGCCGGTTCGCGGCGAGCGTAGTGCCGCGGGACTGCGAGTCGTGGGAATCAAGCTAGCGGAGCAACCGCTGCCGGAATTCGGATCGATGACGGCGCGCGAGTTCTGCCTCTATCAGAGCAACCTATCGCCGTCAGGCGCCAAGTATATCCAGCTCAATCGATATACGCTGGGATAGTAATAAGATCTGCCACGAGCCGCCATAAGGTTCATGGAGCGTTACTTCTTTCGTTCATGCCCGTTGGTTGGTGTGGCGTGTTGTGAGCCCAACAAACTATCGAAGTAGTTCTGGAGAATCTGCTTTAAAGATGCTTCAGGCATGAGGCTGCGATCAAGCATGTGTTCCAGACCGAGGGCGTTGGTCACGGCAGAGAGCGACATCGCAAACGCGGTGGGCGTAATCGGAAGCTTTCGCCCCGTTCCCTCCATGATGTCGCGTAAGATACCGATTCTCGGCTTGACCAGGCGGCGATTCATCGCAGCCAGTCTGGCTTTCACCTCGGGATGACGTACGGCGAACAATTTGAATTCCAGCGCGATCAGGCTCCAGCGGCGGTCCTGGCAAATGGTGAGGAAGAACTCTCGAAAGGCGCGCAGCTTGGCTTCGGGATCCCGCACGCTGCGCGTCATCTGCTCGACGGTGTTGATGCGTGACGAGATCTCGCCTTCGAGCAACGCGAAAAACAAGTCTTCCTTGCTGTCGAAGTTAGCGTAAAAAGCGCCACGAGTGTAGCCCGCTTCGGCCGCGATTTCCTCGAGTTTGGCCGCCTCAAAGCCATCGCGCGCAAAGATTTTTTCCGCCGCGCGAATCAATCGCGCACGCGTCGCATCTGATCGTTGCTGATGGCGGGATGTGGTGGAGCGCGATTTCATTTATCCTCGGAAGGGCGCCCTTAACGGCAGGCCTATTGGATGCAGATTTAACGCAACGCGGCTGCCCGAAGGCACATCTAAATCCAGGTAGTCGGTTGGATTCGATACATGCATGTATGTACTAATTACAACATGGAACGACCGGAAAGCAATTCGCCGCAGCATTCGTTCAGATTTGGCTGGATCGTACTAAGCTCCGCCGCAGTGGTTCTTCTGTCCAGTGGACTGGCCTCGGGCCAGACGTCGAGCCCGGGTCTCACCTCACTGCCCTCAGCGGAGCAGGTCATCCAAAGAGCACAGGACCCGTTTACCGGGTCGTTGCCCCAGGGTAAGGCTACCAACGAGGTAATCGATCTGACCGTCCAGGACGCGCTGGACCGCGGACTCAAGTACAACCTGGGACTTTACCTCAGTGAGCGCGCAACGGAGCAGACGCGCTCTGACCGACTCCGCGCACTGAGTAACCTGATGCCCGTGGTCAACGGTGGCTTTACCGAAGAGGAACAGAAGATCAACCTCAAGGCATTCGGGTTTAACTTTCCCGGATTCCCCAGCTCGGTTGGGCCTTTCGGGCTCACCGAGCTACAGGCCACCGGCAGCTGGACCCCGCTGAATATGCATTTCATCAGCAACCTGCATGCGGCCTCGCAGGATGTGAAAGCAACGCAGTTCAGCTATCGCGATGCGCGCGACACGGTAGTGCTGGCGGTCGGAGCCAACTACCTGCTGACGATCGCGAACGAATCTCGAGTAACCTCGGCAGAGGCGGAACTGAAGGCGGCACAGGCGCTCTATCAGTTGGCGGTGGATCAGGAGAATGCGGGTATCGCGCCGCAGATCGATACCTTGCGAGCGCGAGTTCAACTACAAACGCAGCAATCCATACTCATCCAGGCGCAAAACGATCTGGAGAAGCAGCGCATCGCTTTGGCTCGCGTGATTGGATTACCGGTACAGCAGAAGTTCAGGTTGGCCGATCGGGTTCCTTACCAGCCGCTGCCGGAGGCGGCAACCGAGAATGCTTATGAACGCGCCCTGCAAACGCGTCCTGACTATCAGGCGGCGCTGGCGTCCTTGAAGGCGGCACAATACAAGCAGCAAGCCGCGTGGGAGCAGCGTCTGCCGTCGATTGGCTTCAACGGCGACTACGGCGTAATCGGCTTCACGCCGAGCTCACTGGCGCCCAACTGGACTGCGGCCGCCACACTGTCGATTCCGATTTTCCAAGGCGGCAAAGTGGAAGCCGATGTGCAGCAGTCCAGATCGGTCCTGAAGCAGCGTCAGGCGCAAGTGGACAACTTGAGAGGAAGCATCGAGCAAGACGTGCAGAATGCCTTACTCGATCTGAAGGCGGCGGCTGAGCAGGTGGAAGTTGCGAAGACCGGATTGGACTATGCGCAGCAGACGCTGGAGCAGTCGCAAGACCGGTTTGCCGCCGGCGTTACCAATAACGTGGAAGTGATCCAGGCGCAACAGCAACTGGCTTCCGCAAACGAGCAATACATCGCCAGTTTGTACGGGCACAATATCGCGAAGGTGCTTTTGGCTCGCGCCATCGGGAATGCGGAGCAGGCGGTCCGACAATATCTGGCGGAGCCCGGCAACGTTCTACCGGTAACGCCTGGATCTCCCAATGCTCCGGCGACCACGCCCAACGCCCCGAACGCCCCAACGGCGCCCGCGGGAACGACTCCCAATCATGCGGCAAGTTCTTCCGGGATCTCGGGAGCGATACAGACACTTGAACCACAGCCGACAGCAATTTCCACGAGCAACACTGTCTCGTCGGCAAGTGGCGACCAGGCTCAGAATCACCGTTAGACGACTGGAAATCATAATGAACGATTGCAAACAGGTGAAGACAAGATGAGTCCGACAACGACCCGACCTGAAGATGTCGAACGCACTGCGCCGCAGAACGAGCGTAATAGCGAAGAGCATCACGATCCAGAAGCCCGGCCGCGAGAAGAAGATCGCCGGGGCTTCTTTCAAAAGCATCCCGCGGCGAAACCCATCGTTTTTCTGGTGGCGATCGTTGCAGTCGTGCTGGTGGGATGGTTCTGGTGGGAGAGCCGGCAGTGGGAAGACACCGACGATGCGGAAATTGACGGACACATCTATCCCATCAGCGCTCGTGTAAACGGCCATGTGATTAAGGTCAACTTCGATGACGGACAGCTCGTGCACAAAGGCGATGTGCTGGTCGTGATCGATCCTACCGACTACACAGTGGCTCTGGAACGTGCGCGCGCGGATTATCAGGACTCGCAGGCGCAAGCCGAAGCGGCGCGTTTCGGGGTGCCGGTGTCCAGCATCGGATCGTTCAGCCAGATTCGTTCGGCGTCGGCCGACATGTCCTCAGCACAAGCAGGCGTCGCCGCGGCCGAGAAAGAAGTCGAGGCAGCGCGTTCGCAAGTAGAGGAAGCCAAAGCCGACGCGCTGAAGCTCAATACCGACGTGCAGCGTTACCAGCAACTGTTGGGCAAACGCGAGATCTCGCAGCAGCAGTTTGATGCAGCAACGGCAGCAGCCACCGCGGCGAATGCTACTGTGCAGGCACGTGAAGCCTCGCTGCTGGCTGCCCAAGCCCAGGTTAAGATGGCGCAGTCCAGGATCGAGCAGGCGAACGCTGAAATAAAAAATGCCCAGGCTACCCCGAACACGGTAGCCGCGACCAAAGCCAAGGCAGAGTCGGCTGACGCTCAGGCATTGCGTTACAAGTCCGCTCTCGATCAGGCGCAGTTGAATCTCTCATACACCACGATTACTGCTCCGGTTGATGGGATCATCGGCAAGCGATCGGTACAGGTTGGTTCTAACGTCGCTATCGGTCAAGACCTGATGGCAATCGTGCCGCTGCAGGACGTGTGGGTGACGGCGAACTTCAAGGAGACGCAACTTGCGCATATGTGTCCGGGACAGCCGGTGAAGATCAGCGTGGACACGTATGGCGGCCGCAAATGGGATGGCCACGTCTCGAACATTGGAGGCGCGACAGGAGCAAAGTACAGTTTGCTCCCTCCAGAGAATGCCACCGGCAACTACGTGAAAGTCGTGCAGCGTATTCCCGTGCGAGTTGATTTCGACGGGAACGACAAGCCCGACTTCAACAAGGAAGGCCTACTCCGTCCGGGCATGTCGGTCGAGCCTGATGTCAGAGTAGCCGCAGCTTGTAAGAACCGATAGTTGAAGGCTCTTCTGAAGCCGGAGGGAACTCCGGCTTCATCCTTGCCTCAGCCAATCTACAACTTCCGTGGCATAGCGAAGGTAAAATCCCGAGATTTTGCACAAAACCCCTCCTATTTTCTGCCTTTGAACGCCATTTTTGATTAGAAGTTAGACGAAAATGCTGTCATACTTCAGGTAATAAAGCCACTTCTGCGCCATGAACTTTTCGACGCTTCCAAACCTCGCCGCATTGGCGATGCTTGTCGCGGTGTTTTGGGCGATCTCGCGAAAGGAAACTGCCGAGCGGCTACACCTATGGCTCGCCGGCTGGTTTCTTGTATTACTGCATTTCACAGCACAATTCTTTATTCCTGACAGCGGTCCAGTCTCTACCTGGATCGTGGCCGCCAGCTTCGACTGTCTCATGCTGGCGAGCGTCGCCTTCCTGATTTCCGTGTCGCGAGTGGCAACGAACTGGCAACGCCAATTGGTGATGTCGCTGGCGATCGGCGTCCCGTGCCTGGCATACACCAACGCCATTCTGTGGGAGATCAAGAGTCCTGCCTTTTACTACTTCGCGATTGCATGCGGGGTGGTTTTGCCGCTGGAAGCGTTCCGGCGTCTCTATCGGAAATTCGACGTGTACGCCACAGGAATAGTCGCGGCAACGTTGCTATCGGCTGCGGCCGCAGTGTGGGCGGTGCGCAGCGGCAATCCGGAGCTGGGACCGACGATCATACTCACCGTATTGAACCTGTCGGCCGCGGTGCTCTATTGGCAGCATCATGAGCGTACGACCGCGGGTGTTTTGACAACGGTGGGCGGATTCGTCCTGTGGGCGTTCGTTTTCCCCTGCTCCGCGCTGATCGACATCTATATACCGCAAGCCAAGGTAGAGTCAGAAGTCTGGAACATTCCGAAATACCTGGTGGCGCTGGGAATGATCCTCACGCTGCTGGAAGACCAGATCAAACGCAGCAACTATCTCGCCTACCACGACGAGCTCACGGGATTGCCAAACCGACGGTTGCTCGACGATCGTCTGGATCATGCGTTGGCCCATGCGCGACGTGTGGGAAGTAAGGTCGCCGTGCTCTTGCTCGACCTGGACCACTTCAAAGAGGTCAATGACACGTTTGGCCATCGCGTGGGTGACATGACGTTGCAGGTCGTAGTAGCGCAACTCGCGGGCAGGATTCGCTCCAGCGATACGCTCGCCCGCTCAGGTGGAGACGAATTCACCGTGGTTAGCGAGGTAGCCGACGCACGTGGCGCTGCGGCGCTGCTGGCTGCGCTCGACTCAGCATTGTCTACTCCGGTAAGTGTCCAGGGATTGCAGGTGCATACCGGGCTCAGCATCGGGTTGGCGTTGTATCCTGATGACGGGAGCGATCCGGACCAGCTGCATGCAGCCGCGGACAAAGCGATGTACGAGGCCAAGCGCGCTGCCCGGCATTCGGCACTGAATGCGAATCGACGACTGGACGAAATTAACTCCTCGCTCACATCCGCGGCTAAGACGCAGGCGAATTACATCTGACTTTTCCGGCCGATTCTCTCTCAAACAATTACTCTGCGCCACTAAGCATGTGTTACAGATCTGTGCTGTCACGACGTTTCTCGCCGGTTTTTGCGTGGCGTTTCAGGGGACGCAGGCTCCTCAGACCGCTCAGCCGTCGACTGCAACTTCGGAGTACTTGTACGGAACGTGGTATTCCTATCCGCTGGGTAATCCGGATACGGACCCGATCCGCCACGAGTTTCGGCACAACCAAGCCACCAACAAAGACGAAGTCGTGGTGATGCGAATCTGCCAGGGAGATTATCGCGCAGTGATCGCAAGGGCTACGTCTCCGATTGAGGTCACGCAGAGCACGATCCGGGTGTTAAAGAGTGCGTCCGATTCGCACAAGGGCGAGCTGAATTCGGAGTGCAAAGCCAACGTCGAGGCTGGCCTGTGGAGCTATACCGTCTCTAACGATCACAACCATCTGACCATCACCAATCCCGGCGGTACTCCGGACATCATGGAACTGGCGCGCCAGGACGCTGCCGCCAGCAGCGTGCTGCCTTCGAATGTCTTCGGAACCTGGTCGTTGCCGATACAGCTCGACCGCGAAACTCAGGTCCAGATCCGCCTGGTCTTCTATTCAGGAGCGGATCCTGCCAAGGGCAAAGTACGGCAGATCGCCACTTGCACCAAGGGGAACGACACTCTGGTTTCGCAAGCCGAGTCCGCGATCCTCGTAAGCTCTGACCACATTCAGATTCTGAACTCCGCGTCCCACGTTCAGAAGGCCGGACCGTTCACTTGCAACGTCACCATCACCCCGGGAACTCTTCGCTATGTCATCGCGCCGGGCGGCTCCACTATGACCTTAACCGCTGCCGATGGCGCTTCGTTAAAGCTCACACGCGCACCCGATGCGAGTCTAAACTAGGAGAAATGAACTCCAGGTTCCATCGTTCCGTCTTCGGACTTCTGCTGACAGCAGTCGGCTTCGCATTAGCGACTGCAATGGTGGCACGTGCGCAGCAGACTACGGAGCGATTGGTGCTGAAGGATGGCGGTTATCAGTCCGTTGCGAAGTATGAGATACAGGGCGACCGCGTACATTACTTGAGCGCGGAACGTTATGAGTGGGAGGACATTCCAAGCTCATTAATCGACTGGGATGCCACGAAGAAGTACAACGACCAGCTAAGCAGCGGCAAGCTTACCCCTCGCATCGTCGAAACGCCCGAGGAAAAGGAGGCACGTGAGAAAGAAGAGGCCAACGCTCCGGAGATCGCCCCTGGTGTGACGTTGCCGGGCAGTGGCGGAGTCTTTCTCTTCGATGAATTCAAGGGCAAACCGGAAGTAGCCGAGATCGTGCAGAACGGTAGCGAAGCCAGCAAAGATGCAAAGAAGAGCGTGCTTCGCTCTGCAGTGGGTCCGTTCGCGGGTAATAAGCAGGGATTCGAGATCAAAGGTAATCACGCCCAGATTCAGTCGCACGTGGCGCGCCCTACAATCTACATCGATATTGATGAAGGGCCAATCAGCGATGCCTCTCTCAATGACCGCTTTCGTCTCGTTCGCGTTCTCGTGAAGAAGGATGGACGGGTGGTCGGCAATGCGAAGGTCAGCATGGGGGGAAAGGTCACGGAGCAGGCCGCTTTCCTGCCCGCCAAGGTGGAGAAACTTGGTACCGGTCAATGGATCAAGTTGACCCCGCAGCAGAATCTGACGCCTGGTGAATATGCTGTGGTAGAAATGTTATCGCCGCAAGAGATGAACCTGTACGTGTGGGATTTCGGCGTAAATCCCAATGCGCCGGTAAATCCGAATACCTGGCAACCTGCGCCTGAGAAGTAATCCCGGCGGCGGCCGCTATCTAGTCCAGACCGATAATTCCTCGGCTGGCAGCGGCGATACTGTCGCGGCCGCCCACTTTAACCATGTACATCAGTTCGTCGGCGCTTTGCACAATCTCGTGCGGAGTGTTGCCATCGTGGGGATAGGTCGCGATGCCGACGCTGGCTTTCAGTCTTAACGACAAGCCGGATTCCTCAAGCCACCCCCGTTCTCGAATCGTCTTTATCAATCGGCGCGCCACGCGAATGGCAGCGTCTTTGCCGGTCTGCGGCAACAGAACGGCAAACTCGTCGCCACCATACCGAAAGGCCGCGTCCACCAGGCGCAGGTTCTTGCGTAGGAACTGTCCAAACTGGCCCAGCAACTTGCTGCCGACAAGATGGCCGTACTCGTCGTTGATGTCTTTGAAGTGGTCCAGATCCATGAAGAGCACGCTAAACTCGTAGCTGAATCGTTCCGACCTTCTGACTTCTTCCGCCAGTACCGTGAACATGTGCCGCGAGTTGTAAACGCCGGTGCAGTCGTCAGTGATGCTGAGTTCTTGAATGCGTTGCACGGCGCGCGCGTTTTCGATGGCGATAGCGGCGTAATCGGCCAGGGCCTGTAACAACATCTGTCCCCGGACGTAGATGTTCATATCGCTATTCACCAACTCCATCACTCCGAGTACCTTGCCCGTGCCTCGTACCGGGATTGCCAGCACGGAACAATTCTCGGAAAGGAATTCGTCGCGCGTGCCCTGATCGATCCTGAGATCACGGTTGACGTCAGAGACCACCAGAGGCTCCCCCTTCTCAACAACAAATCTTGGCAGGCTCTCGCCGGTGGTGAGCCGGAGAGCGTTCACGCTGTCGCAACCCGGGCCGACGGCAACGGTGTAGTAGAGTTCCTGACTTTGTTCGTCAAGGAGCAACAAAGCCCAGGTATCTGGCTTAAAGTAAGCCGCAATTTTTTCCAGAATGGTTTGGAGAACGGTGTCGAGATCAAGCGACGAGGTGAGCGCCTTGGCGACGTCATGGAAAATCTTCAGCTCATCGGACTGTCGATCTTGATCGGTCATCGGAGCCGCAGCGCAAAGCCCCTGCATCGCCTGTTTTAGACGCATCCCGAATGCTGATGGGGCGCAATCCTTCGAGCAGTCAGGTCCGGCAGGTTCACTTAATGCCCCTATATTACTGGAAAAGGCTGGGTACGGTTGCTGCCAAAAATGGCAACTCTTGACTGATTTCCCAGAAAGTACGGACCGGCGAGAGGGGCACAAATGGTCTCTTGTTTGACACTCCCCTGGCGTATTCTTATGATTCGGCTGGCATTCCGAGTAGACTAAAGTGGGGCGTTCGAGAGGTGAACCAGGTGGGGTCATTTGGCGAACATCTGCGTCGAGAGCGGGAGATGCGCGGCATCTCGCTCGATGAGATCATGGCCACCACGAAGATCGGACGCCGGTTGCTTCTGGCACTCGAGGAAGAGCAGTTCGATCTCCTCCCCGGTGGCATATTCAACAAATCGTACGTGCGCGCCTACGCCAAGTGCGTGGGCATGAACGAGGATGAGGCGGTTGCCGAGTACCTGGAAGCTGCTCAGGAGCCTGCTCCCGACACCAAAGTGATCGCGCATCAGCATGCGTTTCACTCGGACCGACGGCCGGAGCGTTCAGGCTTCCCTATCCTTCCGGTACTTATCTTGCTGGTAGTGGCAATTGGCGCTGCCGGAGGGTGGCAGATTTATCACAACCATCAGCGTGAGCAGCAGGCAACCGCGAAACCTGCGGAGACGGCGTCTGCCGCTTCTCCGACGAGTTCATCGGATAGCGGAGCACAAACGTCCGCCCCAACACAGGTTGCCACACCACAAGCACCGCAGAACCCAGCTGGCCCTGCACCGTCTAGTACTCAGCGAACCGACAAACCAGGCATGACAAGCGTTGCCGAGAGCAGCACATCAAATGGCGCTGCGGGGACGGCTGGTGTGCCGAGCAGCGGACCTTCCTTTGAAGTGACGATCCGTCCGAAGGACCGCGCCTGGGTCTCAGTGAAATGCGACGGAAAGTTTGTGGTGCGGGGGATTATCAAGCCGCCGGACGTGAAGACCATACGCGCCACCAACGAAGTAATCTTCTACACTGGAAATGCCGGCGAGGTGGAAGTCGCATTTAACGGCAAGGCTGTTCCGCTGAATAGTGGCGCCAACGATCAGCAGACCCTGGTCTTCGATTCGCGGGGTGTGCTGGCGCGGGCGGCTGCGCAGTGACACAATCCGCTTCCACAACACGTCAAAGCATGAATCATTCCGGCGAAAATGTCGTTCGCATCGAAGCCGAAGCCTTGCGCGCTTTGGCCGACCGCCTGGCCGGTTCCATGGCCGAGTCTTTCAACCGCGCCGTTGAGTTGCTGTACTGCTGCGCAGGCCGCGTAGTGGTAACAGGCATGGGTAAGAGCGGATTGATCGCTCGTAAGATCGCAGCCACGCTGACCTCTACCGGCAGTCCTGCCTTGTTCCTTCATCCTGCTGAAGCGATGCACGGTGATTTGGGAATGGTAGTGCGCGGCGACGTTGTGTTGGCGCTCTCAGCCAGCGGCGAGACCGAGGAGATCCTGCAACTGCTGGCCACTGTGAAACGGCTGGGTGTTCCGCTGATTACGATGACGTGCGACGAGATCACTGCCGTATCGAGAAACGTGCTGTCGACGTTGGCGCAAGCTGCCGATATTGCACTCGACTGCTCTGTCGCGCACGAGGCTTGTGCGCTCGGCTTGGCTCCTACCGCTTCCACCACCACGATGCTCGCCTTGGGAGATGCGCTGGCAGTTGCTCTCTCCGAGCGCCGCGGCTTTAAGGAAGAAGACTTCGCCGACCTGCATCCAGGGGGCAAGCTGGGCAAACGATTCGCGCGCGTATCGTCGCTTATGCACAGTGGAGAAGCCTTACCCCGGGTCGGGCCAGCAACCGCGATGGGCGAGGTGATCTACGAAATGTCGCGGAAAGGCTTGGGCATGACCACGGTGATCGAAGGCGAGAAGCTTCTTGGTCTGATCAGTGATGGGGACTTGCGTCGGCTGCTCGAGCATCACGGCAAAGAGCTGCTGGAGCTAAAGGCAGCCGACTGCATGACGCGCTCGCCGAAAGTGGTGGCGGCAGACACCTTCGCGATCGCCGCCCTCGACATCATGGAGCAGAAAAAGATCACGTCATTGCCGGTGGTAGACGACTCCGGCAACCTGGTGGGCGTGTTGCATCTGCATGACCTGTGGGGCACGCAGATGTTGTGAGGCGCCGCTAGTCGCTCGCCACGGTTCGGGCGGCCGACGCGCGAACCAGAGCCAGGGCGGTCACATCGTTCTGATCGGCCGGTGCTCCAAGAAACTGCTGAACGGCATTCAGGATGTCCGTAGCGATCTCGCTGGCATTGTCTGGCGGTGCCGCGCAGAAGCGCTCCTTCACCCGGCCCAGGCCGAACTCTTCCTTCCTGTGGTTGTGGGCAGCCTCCACCACTCCGCGTGAAACCAGCAGCAGCGAAGCACCGGTTTGTATAGCGGCTGTCGGGGCCTCATAGGTGGACGCCGAGAACAATCCCAACGGAAGCCCAGTCGCCGGAAGTTCGGTGATCCCCGAGGGATCCCGGAGCAGTCCCGGCGTATGACCCGCGTTAGCGTAGCAGATCGTTCCGAGTTCCTCGTTGTAGCAGCCGACAAAAGCGGCGCAGGACCTAACTCCGGCGGCAGCCCGGCGGATGCTGAGATTCAGTTCGAGGCACAACTCCATCATGGCGTCGGCCTCGTTGATCTCTTCGTAAGCAAACTTCTGCTGCCCGACTTCCTGAAATGTCCTGCGAGCGGCGTCAACAATGCTGTGGTTCTCTTCGAGCCGGCCAGCTACATCGAGCATGCCGAAGATCACGCGGCAGCGGTTGGCTCGCAGGAAATGGTACAGATCTCCACCCACTCGTTGGCCGGTGACCATGCCTGCGATGTCGGCCCCCGATAGCGGAGGAAACTCTGCCCGGGTGGGTGGTATAGGCGAAGCGGCGGAACGATCGTGTTGAAAAGATAGTTTCATATCGAAGAACAGCGGTCGTAATCATAGCCTAAATTCGGCCGAATGCAAGGTCTCAACGCTTCTTTATCGGCAATCTGGTAGATTTCAGGAGCCGTAGATGGCCTTTCGACAGCCGTACCAGGATGGGTGGCGTGCGCATTGTCAGTATTGGGGAGATTCTCTGGGATGTGGTGAGCCCGTCGGAGTACCTGGGTGGAGCCCCACTGAACTTTGCGGCCCACGCCCGGAAGCTGGGGCATGACGTGTACCTGTTGAGCGGGGTCGGGGATGACGAGCGCGGCCGCCGGGCCCTGGAAGGCTTGCGCAAATGCGGGGTCTCCACCGATTTCGTTCAGGAGATCGTTGGCAAGCGCACCGGTACCGCAGAGGTCGAGCTCGATACCGAAGGCAAGCCTATGTTCCGCATCATTCGGCCATCGGCTTATGATTTCGTCGATCTCAGTCCCGCCATCATAAACCGCATCGTGGAAGTGCAGCCCGCCTGGATTTACTTTGGCACGCTGTTTCACAACTCACGTCACGCCCTGCAAGCAACTCTCAAGCTGCTGGAGCATCTGCCGGACGCAAAGAAGTTTTACGACGTCAATCTGCGCGACGGGAACTGGAACCTCACTACCGTTGAGCAGCTTGCCGCGCAGGCCAGCATCATCAAGCTAAGCGACAGTGAAGCCGAGTTTCTCGACGCCTCCCTGTCGGGCGAAGGACTTGAAGCCTCGGTTGAACATTTCTGCCGGCGCTGGAGCGAGCAATACCGCTGCAAAACCATTTGCGTGACCTTTGGGGAGCGCGGGTGCGGTATTTACAGAGAAGGCCAATACACGGAAGTCCCCGGCCGCAAGGTCGAGGTAGCTGACACGATCGGCGCCGGAGACGCCTTCGCGGCAGCCTTCGTCCATGCGACGGAGCAGGGCTGGGAGACGTATCGTTGCGGCGACTTCGCCAATGCCGTGGGTGCGTTGGTTGCCAGTCGCCAGGGAGCGACGCCAGAGTGGAGCGTTGACGAGGTGAGTTCGATGATAGGAAAACTTCCCGTCAAAAGCTGAGCCCTATTCTTCCAGATCCGCGTCAGCATCATCGCTGACTTCCTTTTCCGACATCCGCTCCAGTTGCGTGCGCCAGTCGGTTTCCTGGACGAATTGACGCGAATCGCGCCAGCCTGCCTTTACCTTCACGAACAGCTCGAGGAAGACCTTCGTGTTGAGCAGCCTCTCGATCTGCAGCCGTGCGGCTGTACCAATTTTCTTGAGGGTGCTTCCCTGCTTGCCGATCAGAATTGCCTTCTGGCCCTCACGCTCGCAGTAAATTGTCGCCGCCACGCGGGTGAGTCTTGCACCTTCCTCGTATTGATCGATGAGCACAGTGGTCGCGTAGGGAACTTCCTGTTCGGTAATCAGCAGCACCTGCTCGCGAATCAGTTCGGCGACCAGGAAGCGCTCCGGCTGGTCAGTGACCTGGTCTTTCGGAAAGTAGCGCGGGCCTTCGGGGAGCGCCTTGATGAGGGCATCCAGCAGTTTGTCGAGCCCTTCGCCCTTCAGCGCCGAGATTGGAATCACCTCGGCGAAATCGTGAAGCTCTTTGTACTTGGCGATTAACGGCAGCAGATCCTGTTTGTGTAGCGCGTCAACCTTGTTCAACAGCAGAAAGGTTTTCTGGCCCCTGCGCTTAACGATTTCCAGGACAAACTCATCGCCGGTCCCCAGCTTCGCAGTCGCGTCCACGATGAGCAGCAGAAGGTCGCAGCCCTCCAGCGCGTCGTAGACCTCTTTCATCATGCGCCGGTTGAGGGAGTTGATGGGCTTGTGGACGCCGGGAGTGTCGATCAGCACGATCTGTCCCGTCGGCCGCTTCCCTTTTCGCTCGACGTTGACGATTCCCTGAATGCGGTTCCGTGTGGTCTGCGGCTTGCGCGTAACGATGGCAAGCTTTTCGCCGACCAACGCGTTCAGCAGCGTGCTCTTGCCAGCGTTAGGACGACCGATGATGGAGACGAATCCGGAGCGAAATGCCATGGTAATGCCGGGCTTTAGTTCGGCGCTCTAAGCCTACACGGTTTTACGGAAAACCGGGGAGTACCGCAGGCTAGGACTGGCTTAGCTCAACAGGCTTGGCTGGGGCCCGGACCTGAAGGTCCGCTCTGCTTAGGCCCCCACCTGCTTGGGTTGCAGGCTGACGCGGACCCGGTCCACGCGACGCTCGGTGGATTCCAGCACCTCGAAGCGTAGGCCTTTCTCTTCGAAAACCTCGCCAGCTTTCGGAATATGTCCGGCCAATTCGCTCACCAGCCCCGCAATCGTTGTCGCTTCTTTCTCGTCGGGACGTACGCCGAGCAGCTTATCAAGTAAATCCACGTCGGTGTTGCCGTTGAAGATGTACGAGGTATCGCTCTCTTTCACAATCTCCGACTTCTCGTGCTCGTCGCGGATCTCACCGACGATCTCTTCCACCAGGTCTTCGATCGTCACCAGCCCGGCCACACCGCCGTATTCGTCGATTACGATTGCCATGCGGGCATTATCGCGCTGCATCTCGCGGAGCAAGTCGCTGCCCAGCTTCGTTTCAGGGACGAAGTACACCTCGGGCTTCATCAGGTCGCCAACCGTTCGCGTGTGCGCTTCAACATCAGCAACCTGCAACAGGTCCTTGGCGTACAAAATTCCTTTGATGTGGTCGATGTCGCTCTCGAACGCGGGTATCCGGGAGTACGGATATTTGTCCAGCAGCTCGGTCATTTCAGCGATCGTAGTGGTGACCGGCACGGCAACGATCTCGGGTCGCGGCGTCATCACCTCACGCACAGTTTTGTCGCCAAACTCCACCACCGACTGGATGAGGTCGCGATCGCTCTCTTCCAGAATGCCCTCTTCCTGGCCGGCTTCGATGAGCGCGTCGACGGCCTCGGAAGGGTGCTCCGGTTGCTTCTCACCGTGCTCGCGCGTCAGGGACGCCACCGACAGCCCAAAGCCGAGGATGAGGGTCGCCGGTAGTGCGAGATAGATCAGTCCCCGCAGCACAGGCACCCAATGCACCAGCCATTCGCCTTTTGTACGCACGAAGAATAGATACGGGAGCAACTGATGAAAGATGACGATGATAAAGATCAGGCTGACGGCGGCCTGCACCAGGTCGAGAACGACCCAGCGGTTTTCCTTGAAGAGTACATACCCAATCAGTACGCCGATGCCGGCCATGCAGAGCTGCGCCAGCACGGTCATCGACATCGCCGCGCGCGAGCGGCTCACCTGTAGACGCGGCTCGACCCGCTCCTCGTAAGCTTCAATGTTTTCCTGAAATTCGCGGGAGAGAAATTTGCCCATCTCCGCGTAAAGGCGGTCGACGTAGGAGACGAGCGCGAGCAGGCCCAGCAGAGCCAGCAGCAGGATGGATAACGGGGCGCTCATCGTCGCCGCCCGTGACGCTTAGCGGCCGCCGCAACTCTGCGGTGCACGAGCGGCCTTTGCCCATTCGTTCGCTCGATGAGTCCGACTGGAAGATTCAAGCGCTGCCGTAACCTATCTTCCTGCTTCCGCATTTCGCCGCCGTCGATCTCATGATCGTAGCCGGCCAGATGCAGCAACCCGTGCAGGATCAGAATCTTCAGCTCGGTTTCAAGAGAATGACCCAACCGATCAGCATTGGCCGCAGCGATATCGGCCGAAATCGCGATGTCGCCCGCCAGCTTCGGCATGCCCGATGGGAATGAAAGGACGTCGGTAGATTTGTTTTTTCGGCGGAAGCGTCGGTTCAGTTCTCGCATCTCCGCATCGGAGGTGATGCGAACACTCAATTCTCCGCGCACGCCTAGCGCTCGCCTGGCTTTGGTAGTGAACAAGGCCAGGGCGCGCTCGCGAACTCCGTTGTGGCGGTGCTCCAGAATGATCACTTTCGTTCAAGAACAAATGGGAGGGCGATGTACGCCCTCCCACAGTATGGTACCAAGTTCTTACTCAGAAATGCGATCTGGCGGCGGCAAAACCTCAGCCGGAGGCACTTCCGCCAGGGGCGCTTCCCTCTCGATGCTGGTGGTGTAAACCCGGCCGTCACTGGTGCGCGCGGTCGCATAGCCGCTGCCATTCTTCAGTTCCAGCGACAGCGAGAGCTGTTCGTTGCGGCCTTTGTGATCGTCATAGGCGCGGATGATGCGCTGCACCAGGTGATGCCGCACCACGTCGCCTTCATCGAACAGGCAGAAGCGTATGCCTTCGACATTGCGCAAGATATCCATCGCCTCAACCAGGCCGCTGCGGTTGGCGTTGGGTAAGTCGATCTGCGTTATGTCGCCGGTAATCACCGCCTTGGAGTTGAAACCCAGACGGGTGACGAACATCTTCATCTGCTCGGAGGTCGTGTTCTGAGCTTCATCGAGAATCACGAACGCGTCGTTGAGGGTGCGGCCGCGCATGAATGCGATCGGCGCAATCTCGATGACGCCCTTTTCGAGGTAGCGATCCACCTTGTCGGGATCGAGCATGTCATAGAGAGCGTCGTACAGCGGACGGAGATACGGATCGACCTTCTCCTGTAACGTACCGGGCAGGAAGCCCAGTCGCTCGCCGGCTTCGACCGCAGGCCTCGCCAAGACAATGCGGTTCACCCGCTTCGTCATGAGCGCGGAAATCGCCATCGCGACCGCCAGATAGGTCTTACCTGTTCCGGCCGGCCCGACGCCGAAGACCATATCGTGCTTCTCGATAGCTTCGAGGTAGCGGCGCTGGTTGATGCTCTTGGGTTGCACCGTGCGCTTGCCAAACGAGCGCTGTTTCCCGGCCTCAGCCAGTCCACGCAATGTGGCAGTCGAATCCGAGGTCAGCACGCGAATCATGTCGCCCAGGTCGCCATTCACGAACGCGTGCCCATTGCGGTGCAGGTGCTGATAGTCGGCAAACACCTGCTCGGCGCGGCCCACGTCGTTCGCGGCTCCGGCAATCTCAATGGAATCGGCGCGCAGGTTGATGGTCACGTTCAGACCGTCTTCCAGCAAACGTAGGTTTTCATCGCGGGTTCCGAAGAGGGCTTCGATATTTGGACTTATTTCGATGTTCTTCTTCATCTAGGGTCGGAAGAGCGCCTCCAATTGTGTCTCGACAACCGGTTCGCGCCAACTGCGCGCGGATCGGGAGGTTTGAAGCACATGGTTCCGAAAGCCGGTCGGACAACGAGCAGACCAACCACTTCGGTCTGACATCGGGATGCAGGTGAGCGCGGAGTAACGGAAGACTGGATGGCGGCCGGAAGTTCGTCCAAGCCAGAAACTACTTTCATTGGCCGCTAGCGTATCCCCGAACCGGACGGGAGTCAATCCCGCAGGCTGTGAATTCGATGCCGATTGAGGTACGCTCGTTGACGCTTGTGTCAAATTCCCCTTCCGTTTTATTTAGATGATCCCTCAGGCGAAAGGGAGCACTGGACCAGGACCGCTTTTGCTGTGTGGCCAAGGACGGGATCCTGCCGTCCGCGCCGCTTCCAGACTAGCCGTAAATGGTAAACGGAAGATGAACGTAGGGGCACGAACGACTCGAGCGCCTTAGTCGCCGGCGGCTGTTGCGTGAGATTTCGGCCCGCCATCGCCCACGGTGAAAACATGCCCATTCTTGCAGCGATAGGCCAGCACGCCGGAAAGCGGCGGAGTCGAGGCTGCTATTCCAGAAGAGAGTTGCTTACGCATGATCGGCTCCAACGACTCCGTTGCACAAACCGGGCACTCCTTTGGCGTAGGCATATGAGGAGATGGTACGAATTCGCCACCTAGCTGCCATCACCCGCAGGAGGTAGGCGTCTGCCACAAACCGGGAACAATTCCGGCAGATTTGCTCCAAATCGCGTTAATCCTGTAGAATCAGCTATTCGGCATCCGTCGAGATCTCTAACTGAGGATTACAGGAAAGTATGGCGAATCATTTTTCGGCGCTCAAGCGTGCGCGTCAGACTGAAACCAAGACCACGCGCAACCGCGCCAACAAGTCTCGCCTTCGCGGAGCCCTGCGCTCCTTGCGTGAGGCCATTGCCAAGGGCGACCAGGCTGCCGCCCAGACTGCTTATCGCGAGACCGTGTCGGTCGTCGATAAGGGCGTCCAGAAGGGCGTACTGCACAAGAACACGGCCAGCCGCTACAAGTCCCGGCTGAGCGCGCGCGTGAAGGCCGTCAAAGCGAAGTAAGCCGTTCCAGGTTTCATGAGGCGGGCCTCTGCGCCCGCCTTTTCTTTCGCCCGCTAAAGGGTCGCCACGGAGGGTCCTCCGTGATAAATAAATCCCTCCTCACTCGTTCCGTAGTGCCTGCATCGGTTCGATCGACGCGGCCCGTCGCGCCGGCAGCATGCTGGCGATCAGGCCGACAACGCCTAGACCTAACGCGAGGAACGCGATCGCCAGCCCATCGCGACCCATCTGTACTGGGACCACGCTGGCCAGGAGCCGTCGCGAAACTACGCTGCCAACTACCCCTATAACCACGCCCACTGACATCAGCAATGCAGCTCGGCTTAGCACCAGCCGCACGATGTCGGGGCGCGAAGCGCCCAGCGCCATGCGCAATCCGATGTCGCGCGTCTGCAGGCTGACCTCCTGACTTAGCACGCCGTAAATCCCGGTCAGAGCTAGAATCAGCGCGATCACAGCGAAGATGCTGAATAGCCAGCCCTGCATGCGATTGAAGACCAGAGACTCGGCGAGCACATCGTCCATCGTCTCGGGGGTCTGGAAGGGCACGGTAGGCCCAACTTCATGCAGCGCCTGGCGAAGCTGCGGAATGATGGTCTCCGGCGGGACCGCGGTGCGAACGAACAGTGCCATGGGCGTGAGCGTGTCCGCACTATCTTTGAGGGGAACCTCCGACATGGGATAGTCGACTTCGGCGAGGACGCTGTCTTCCACCGACTGCCGGCCGTTGCTGACCACCCCGATAATGGTCTGGTTCGTGGGATCCTGCTTGATCTGCCGGCCGATCGGCTCTTCCCCGGGCAGAAACGTGTCCACGAATTTCTGGTTCACCACCACGACGTCAGGTGAGCCCGGCTTGTCGATGGCCGGGTCGGGCAGCCTTCCTTTCAGAAGCCTCAGCCCCATCGCCTGATACCAGCCCGGCGAAACCATTCGCACCTCAGCCAGCCGCTCGTGGTCCGGCGGATCTGGCGGCTTGCCGACCATGTTCACGCCGGTGTTCCAGCCCCACTCCAGCAACGGGATCAGGCGGTTATAGCCCGCCGCCTTCACTCCCGGGATAGCTCGCACTTTCTCCGCCAGTGGACGATACAGCGTGGCATCAAGATCCTTGCCGGCGTAATCACCGGGCGAGACGTTGATCTCCAGCGTCAACATGTGGTCCGTGGTGTAGCCGAAGTCGACATGCTGCATGCGCCAGAGCTGCATCAATACGAGCCCCGTGCAAACCAACAGCATCAGCGAGAGCGCCACCTCGGCGATCACAAAGCCGGAGCGCAGTCGATAGTCGCCGCGATCGGTTCCGGTCGCCGCACCCGATTTGAGCGAGCGGTTCGGATCGGCAGCTGACATTTTCTTCGCCGGAATCATACCGAAGATCAGGCTGGACAACGCCGCAATTACGAATGCCGCTGCAAACACCTCCCAGTTCAACTGAATGTTGCCGCCGCGCTGAAACGATTTCGTAAGAAACTGCGACATGCCGGCCGTCAGCGCCCAGGCCATCAGCAGTCCTACAATTGCCGATATCAACCCGAGAACAAGATTCTCAAACAGGATCTGACGGACAATGCGCATGCGTCCGGCGCCAAGCGCCGTGCGTATGGCCATTTCGCGTTGACGGGCGACGCCGCGCGCCAGCAGCATCACCGCAACGTCGACGCAGGCAATGAGCAGGACAAACACCACTCCTGCTGCCATCATCCACAGAGCCTGGCGCTGTTCCTGACCCGTGATCCGCATGCCAAGCGGCATCACGCGGGCGGTGCGGCCCTTGTCCGTATCAGGATTGGCCTGGCCGATGTTGGCCAACACGTGATTCATGTCGGCCTGCGCCTGCTGGACTGTCAGGCCCGGCTTCAAGCGTCCGATGACCTGCAGCCAGTGGTCGCCACGAGAGGCTAGCAGCTCCTTGGAAAGTCGCAACGGCGTGTAAATCAGGTTCGGACTGCCGAGCGGGAAACGGAAACCGGCCGGCATGACACCCACCACCGCGTACGGAAAGCCGTCGATGTGGACCGATGTGCCGATGACGCCTGGGTTGCCGCCGAAGTTTTGCTGCCAGACCTCGTAGCTGAGCACGGCAACGTTGTTGCGGCCATCCTGCTCCTCCCCAGGTAAGAAGGTGCGTCCCAGCAGCGGCAGCACCCCGAATACGTCGAAGAAATGGTCGCTGGTCGAGGTGTTGTGCAGGTGGACGACTTGCGAGCCGGTGTCAAGATTCACTCCTGCAAACTGGCTGAATCCCGCGAGGTATTCGAAGCTCTGGTTCTGCGCGCGCTCCTCCAGGTAGGCCGGCCACGATGCCGGCTGAACGTAAGAGGCGGCGGCATGCGTTTCCACGAACAGAATGCGGTCAGGTTCGGCGAAAGGCAAAGGCCGCAGAACAGTGGCGTAGATCACGCTGAACATCGCGGTGGCCGCGCCGATACCGAGAGCTAACGTCAGAATGGCGACGACTGTGAAACCGGGAGACTTGCGCAATTGCCGCAATGCGAAGCGAAGATCCTGACGAACGGAATGCATACGAGCTCCCCCAACGCGAAAAGCTGCAGTGATAGACGACAACGAGTGGAGGTTAGTTCCGGGGAAAATATACCTCGGAGATGCCACGATTTGCCAAATGCAACCATGTACAGAGATTTGACAAGCCAGTACGGTGCGCCGCACAGTTGAAGCAGTGATGTCCTCTGCAAGTCCTGTTTCATCCTGCCAGCCTTGTGATCGTCGCGATCGCCAGCCCGAGTTTGGAACATGCCCAGACACGAAAACGGCGCGCGTCTTGCCGTGGAACAGCGAAGACCCGAAGCCCTCTCCAGCCTCGTCCCCGGTGCACCCATTTTGGCTGTGGCCAAACCTGCTCAGCTTGGACGCGCCTCTGATTGCCGTGCTCTGGTTACACCTGATTGCCGTCTCCGGACAAATCCGCATTTCGCCGATTGTGACTTTGGCTCTCGCCCTTGTTGTCTGGCTGATTTATGTTGCGGATCGCCTATTGGATGGATCGCGAGCTGATCCGCTTGCAGCGCTACCGGCGCGACATCAGTTTTATCGGGCACATCGTAAGCTGTGGTTTTCGCTTCTGGTCTCCGGTTTGGCGCTGACCTGCTGCATCTGTCTCGACTTGGATCCCCGCACGCTGTTATTCGGCACCTTGCTGATTCTGGTCGTCGCGGGTTATTTCGCCGCCGTGCACCGGGCGCGCTTTCGTTTCCCAAAGGAAGCAGCTGTCGCTGTTGTGTTCGCGATTGGCACGTTCTTTCCCGCGTGGATTCATGCGCAAGGCTGGACTGGCGCGATGACGGTCTCTCTCATTCTCTTTATTGCAATCTGTTGGCTTAATACCACACTGATCGAGTACGCAGAATGGGCCGGATTGCGTCAACGCGGCTCGGCGAAGCCGCATGCGTCGACGCTGATAGGCGGGAACCACCTGCTGCAGATCGGCACGAGTGTTGCCATCATTGCGTTCGTCATGGCGCAGCTGAGAATGACGCAGGCAGAGCACTTGATACTGCTGGCCGTCTCAATCAGTGCGCTCGCGCTCGCCGGGCTGGGCTTCTGCTGGCAGAAGTTTTCGATGAACATGGTGCGGGTTTTGGCGGATGCGACGCTGCTTACGCCCGTCGTCGTATTGGTCTTCCTCCACAGATAATGCAAATACAAGAAGAAATCGCGATTCCCGTACACGATAGCCCATCCCTCTCTTTACCAGCAGCTACGTCTTCGCTGACGGAAACAAAAACAATTGACTGCGATCTCATCGCACCCTGGTATGAACCAGTTGAGCATATGTGCTTCGGCAGCGCGCTGGAGCAGCGCAGGAACGCTTTTCTCGGCGACCTCCAAGGTGTCCGCAGGGCATTCTCCTGCGGTGAGGGCGATGGCCGCTTCACGGCGGAGCTGCTTCGATCCAACGCTCAGGTTGAAGTAACCGCCATCGACGCGAGTCGAAAAATGGTGGAGGTCGCGACTCGTCGAATCGGGACTGTTTCACTGGCACGGGTCAAATATCACTGCGGAGAACTGCACAAGTTCAATCCCCCGCAGACGTCGTACGATTTGATTGCGACACACTTCTTTCTTGACTGCTTCACCACTGCGGAAGCGCATGATGTGGTCCATCGCATCGCTGGTTGGGCTGCTCCTCGCGCTCGCTGGATCGCTTCGGAATTCTGCCAGCCAACAACGCTGGTGGGCCAGCTATGGACGGGTGCAATTATCCGCAGTCTGTACGCGGCCTTCCGCGTCACCACGGGACTGCGAGTCACGCATCTCCCGGAGTACCGCGCCGCTTTGCAATCTGTGGGATTTGAGCTGCGCAAACAGGAATACGCTAACGGGGGATTGCTCGTATCTGAGTTGTGGGAACGAACCTGAGGACTGCGTTTTATTACCACGGAGGCACGGAGAAATTGAAAACATTCGTCTTCCTCCGTGAACTCTGTGCCTCCGTGGTGAATAGCCCTTTAGACGACTGCTACTTCCCGGCTGCCTCGCCCTTCGGCTTCCAGCGCAACACCGGCTTTCTGGCGGCGGCGGTTTCGTCCAACCGCGAGATACGCGTGTTGTGCGGGGCCTGGACCAGGATCTCCGGATTCTGGTCGGCTTCCTCGGCAACCGCTTTCATTGCATCGATGAATTGGTCGAGCTCTTCCTTCGACTCGCTTTCTGTCGGCTCGATCATCAGCGCGCCGTGCACCACGAGCGGGAAACTGACGGTGTACGGATGAAATCCATAGTCGATCAGCCGCTTCGCAATGTCGCCAGTCTTCACGCCTTTGACCGTCTGCTTGCGGTCGCTGAACACCACCTCGTGCATTGTCGGCGTGTTGTACGGCAGATCGTAGATGCCCTCGAGCTTCTTGCGAATGTAGTTCGCGTTCAGCACGGCGTCCTCCGTCGTCTGCCGCAGGCCGTCGGGGCCGTTGGCCATGATGTACGCCAGCGCGCGCACATGCATGCCGAAGTTCCCGTAGAACATGCGCACGCGGCCCACTGACTTGGGACGGTTGTAGTCAAAGCCGAGTGTCCCATCCGGCTTGCTCACTACGACCGGAGTCGGGAGGAACGGCTCGAGGATCTTCTTGCAGGCCACCGGCCCCGATCCCGGACCGCCTCCACCATGCGGCGTGGAGAAGGTCTTGTGCAGGTTCAGGTGCATCACATCGGTGCCGAAATCGCCCGGACGCACCTTGCCGACCAGTGCGTTCATGTTCGCGCCGTCCATGTAGAGCAGCGCGCCTTTGGCATGCAGCACGTCGGCGATCTTGTGAATCTCCTGCTCGAAGACGCCGAGAGTATTGGGATTAGTGAGCATCAGCGCGGCAACATCTTCGTTCACCTGCGCTTCCAGCGAAGCGACGTCCAGCATGCCCGCTGCGTTCGACTTCAGGTTCTCGACCGTGTAGCCGGACATCGCAGCCGTCGCCGGATTCGTTCCATGAGCCGAGTCGGGAATAAGAATTTTCTTGCGGGGATTGCCGCGCGATTCGAGATAAGCGCGGATCATCAGGATACCGGTGAACTCGCCGTGCGCACCGGCCGCGGGCTGCAGTGTAATCGCGTCCATGCCGGTGATCTCGATGAGTTGCTCACTCAGCATCTTCAAAATGCGCAGCGCGCCCTGGCTCACCCGCTCCGGCTGATACGGATGCGCCTCGGCCAGTCCCATCAGGCGCGCGACATATTCGTTGACACGCGCGTTGTACTTCATCGTGCATGATCCCAGCGGATACATGCCGTGATCAACCGCGTAGTTCCAGGTCGACATGCGCGTGTAGTGCCGGATTATTTCGATCTCGCTGACTTCGGGCATCTCGCCCAAGTCTTCACGCGCCTGGTCGCCCAACAACTCAGCCGGATCCACCTCGGGGACGTCAAGCGGGGGCAGCTTGTAGGCCTTCTTACCAGGCGACGACTTCTCGAAGATGAGACCTTCGTTCTGGCTGATGTGAGTGGTGGCCTTCTTGATCTTCTCATTCGGGTTCACAGCGCCACCTCCTTCGCTACCGCGTCGACTGACGCCTTCGCCGTGGTCTCGGTGCAGCACCACAGCGAGGCATTCTCCAGCTCCGGATAAAACTTCTTCAGCGGGAAGCCTCCAATAATCCGCTGCCCCAGCAAATGGTCGTTGATGGCGTACGGGTCAGCCTTGGTCTGAATCACAAATTCGTTGAAGCGCGGGGCGCCTTCGAACAGCAGCGTCGCGCCGCTGTTCTTGAACTGCTCGGCGGCGTAATGAGCCTTGGCCAGGTTGTGCGTCGCCAGTTCTTTCATACCTTCGCGGCCGTAGATCGTCATGAAAATGCCGCACATCAGGGCAACCAGCCCCTGGTTGGTGCAGATGTTCGATGTAGCTTTCTCGCGGCGAATGTGCTGTTCGCGCGTCGAAAGGGTCAACACGAATCCGCGCTTGCCATTGCGGTCGCGCGCTTCGCCGACCAGGCGGCCCGGCATCTGGCGGACGAACTTGTCGCGGGTCGCGATAACGCCGCAGTACGGCCCACCGAATCCAAGCGGCACACCGAAGGACTGCGCTTCCATGCTTACAATGTCGGCCTCTGCGGGCGGCTTCACGATGCCCAGCGATACCGCCTCGGCGATGGAGACGATCAGCAGCGCACCCTTCTTGTGTACGATCTCGCTGACGGCCTTCAAATCTTCAATCGTGCCGAAAAAGTTGGGCGACTGGATGAGCACGCCGGCGGTCTCGTCGTCGATGGCCATCTCAAGCTCTTCCAGATCGACGCGACCGTCCTTGCCGTACCCGAACGTCGTGATCGGCATTCCCTGGTAGCGCGAATAGGTGGTAATGACTTCGCGATATTCAGGGTGCACCGTCTTCGCCACCGCGCCTTTCGGCCGTCCGGTGATGCGCGACGCCATCATCAGCGCTTCGGCCGCGCCGGTCGAGCCGTCGTACATGGAAGCGTTGGCGACGTCCATGCCGGTCAACTCGCAAATCATCGTCTGGAATTCGAAGATCGACTGCAGCGTGCCCTGCGCGATCTCCGGCTGATATGGCGTGTAGGAGGTGAAGAATTCTCCGCGTGAGATCAGCGCATCGATGACAACCGGGCGGTAGTGCGAGTAGGCTCCGGCGCCGAGAAACATGGCAAAGCCCTGGGCGCTGTTGGCGGCACGCTCGCGAAAAAACTCTACGATCTCACTCTCCGCGTATTGCCGCGGGATGTTGAGATCGCCCTTCAAGCGATACTCCGCCGGAATGGCTTCGAATAGGTCGTCAATGGATTTCGCACCGATCTCGCTCAGCATGACTTCGCGGTCGGACTGCGATTTAGGAAGATAGCGCATTTGTACCTGTGGCTTTCCTGGGCGACTGCAGAATTAAAGGATATAAAACCTGTCGCGTTGTCTTATGTCAGGGCACGTCTTCAGACATGCCGAAGTACGTCTCTTAATAAATTGGGCCTTAGCCCCTGCCGAGGTGTTGCAGGGGCTAAAGCCCTGACCTTATCGAGCCCCTGTTTGGCAAGACTGAAGTCGTGCCCCAACACAACTAAACTGGTTACCGTCAGATCAGTGCGCGCCCTCTTCGGCGATGAACTTCTCATAGTCGGCGGTGGAAAGGAGCCCGGCCGCTTCGCTCGGGTCTTTCAGGCTGACCTTGATCATCCAGGTCGCGTTCGCATCTTTATTAACCTGCTCGGGCGCAGTATTCAGCGCTTCGTTGACCTCGGTCACCGTTCCGGAAACCGGAGCGAACAAGTCCGAGACAGCCTTCACGGATTCCACCGAACCGAAGGTCTTGCCGGCCGAAATTTCCGACCCGACTTTCGGCAACTCGACGAAGACGATGTCTCCGAGCGAATTCTGCGCGTAATCCGTAATGCCGATGACGCCAGTCTTGCCGTCGATCTTCAACCACTCGTGCTCTTTTGTGTATTTGTAATCCGCGGGATAAGCCATGAACTGTCCTCTCTCAGCACCCGACGGTGCATCGGCAAATAGATTGGATGACGACTGCTCAAAAACGAACTAAGACTGCTTTTTGGGACGCTTGTAAAACGGCGTCGGTACGACCTTGCACTTCACAGGCTGATTTCGAATCTCCACCGCGACTTCATTTCCGATCTCCGATTGCCCGATGGGAACATAGGCCAGCGCAATGTTCCTCTTAAGAAAAGGAGCGTATGACCCGCTAGTCACATATCCAATTTCGTTGCCGTTGAGATCATGAACTTTATAGCCATCGCGTGGAATGCCGCGGTCGACCGACTCCAGTCCAACCAGGGTGCGCGTGATGCCCTTGGACTTTGATTTCTCCAGCGCGTCGCGGCCTACAAACTCGCCTTTCTCCATCTTCAGGAAACGCTCGAGACCGGCCTCCCAGACATTGATCGTGTCCGAAATCTCATGTCCATAGAGCGGCAACTTGCCCTCTAGGCGCAGGGTGTTACGCGATCCCAAACCGCAGGGCACGATACCGAATTCCTTGCCGGCCTCCAGCACTTCATTCCAGACGCGCGCGCTGGTGGCTTCGTCCGTAGGCACGTAAATTTCGAAGCCGTCTTCCGCGGTGTAGCCCGTTCGAGCGATCAGGATGTTCTTCAGGCCGCACACGGTTCCGTGAGTGAACCAGTAGAACTTCACCTTCGACAGGTCGGCGTCGGTCAGCTTCTGCAGTGTGTCTACGCCCTTGGGGCCCTGAATGGCGATCTGCGTGAAGTTATCGCTCAGGTTCTCAACCTTGCAGTCGAACTGGCGCGTGTTGTCCGTCACCCAGTTGACGTCTTTCTCGCGGGTGCCGGCATTGATCACCAGCATGTAGTCTTCCTCGGCCATGCGGTGCACGATCACGTCATCCACGAAGGTTCCCGCCGGATACAGCATCGCCGAGTAGCGGCACTGGCCGATGCCCATCCCGGCAGCATCGTTCATGGTGATGTGCTGCACCGCTTCGAGAGCCTGCGGGCCGGAGATGCGGATGTCTCCCATGTGGCTGACATCGAAGATGCCAACTCCGTTACGGACGGCCAGGTGTTCCTTCATCAATCCGCCGACGGACGGGTATTCAACCGGCATATCCCAGCCGTTGAAATCGACCATTTTCGCGCCCAACTGACGGTGGACGGCATTCAAGGCTGTCTTGCGGACTGGTGCGGCCACCTGGGTATCAGAAGACACTTGGAAATCCTTTGGCGCACAGAACGCGCGGTTGAGGTTGGTCCAACCCACAACGGTAACACGCGCGATTTTCGATGGTCAACGGAACGAAAACGCCTTGGTGCCGCGAGCCAACTAAGTGCCTGAAGGCTGGAAATCGAAGTCGATCGCTGTTTCGCTGCGGATGGGTTTCCACTTTCTAACTTACCAGTGAAAATTTTTGGGATTGAATGCCTTCTTGACTGCTCACTCACATTATCGATCTCAAGCGCAAGGACTTGTCCAGAGTTTAGACGGTTACCAAAGGACAGTTTCTTCCCATTCCTGCATTGCCCTTTTGTACACATCTCATCACAGACCGCAACGCCGAGTCCGCCCGAACATGAAAGAGCATTCATCGTTACCAGGGCCCCTTACCAATGAGGACTTATCCCGACGCAGTATCCCCAGACCACTTTGACAATCGCTCAAAGCTTGTTATAAGCGCCAGCATCGTGCTGGCTGTTCTTTTTTTCTGCTCCGGTGATCTCCGCTCCCAGGACGGCTCAACGTCTTTGCAAGGCGTAATTGAAGACAGCTCCGGAGCGCGTATTGCCGCAGCTTCCATCACCGTTTCCGATTCGAGTCGAGGACTGCAACTCAAAACTGTGACTGACGGCCAAGGCTCTTTCAATTTCGGAATGCTGCCGCCAGGCCGGTATGACGTAACCGCTTCAGCTCCCGGCATGGCGACCCGAACCAGTCGAGGAGTTGAACTGCTGGTAGGAGGTGTTTCGGTCGTGCAGTTGCGACTGGTTCCGGCTGCCCCCGCCCAAACCATTACTGTTTCCGCCACGGCGATTCCGGTCGAAACGCAAACGGGAGACGTGTCGAATGTGGTGACCCAGAGAGCTATTCAGGACCTGCCGCTCAACGGCCGGCGCTTTACCGACTTGGCGCTTCTTTCTCCAGACGTCACCCAGGACCCGCGTGGGCTCACGTCGGATTCCAATGGCGATCTCTCTGTCGGCGGGGTGCGCGGCTTTCAGAACAGCTTCCTGGTCGACGGGACGGACGACAACAACTCGTTCTTCGCGCAAGCGCGTGGCCGCTACCGCGCGCCATATCAATTCAGCAATGAGGTGATCAAGGAGTTTCGCGTCTCCACCAATTCCTACAGCGCCGAGTTGGGTCGCGCTGGAGGCGCCGTTTTCAATGTCGCCACAAAGTCGGGGAGCAATGAGTGGCATGGCAGCGGATTTTACTTCCTGCGTGATCGTAACTTCGACGCCACGCAGGCCTATGCTCCCGATCAGCCCAACGACCGCCAGCAACAGTTTGGGGGAACACTCGGCGGACCGATCCGCAAAGACCGCGTCTTCTTCTATGCCGGATTCGATCAACACCTGCTGACTGTTCCATCGGTTGTGCAGTTCGCGAGTGGGGCGAGCAGCATCGTGCCCCAGCCCGGCGATTACGATTACAAAGACCAGCAACTCGTCTCGGCCGCGGCGCAGCAGCTTACCAACATGGGTGGCACGTATCCCACTACCATGCAGGGCAATGCCGGATTCGCCAAAATCGATTTCAATCTGTCGCCCAAACAGCTTGCCTTCGTGCGACTCAGTACCTCGCAACTCACCGGCACCAACAACGTTTTCTTTGACCCATCAAGCCCGATTACGAACTACGCAGTGACCGGCAACGGGACGGAGACGGTACATACCGAAAGTCTCGCCGCTTCCCTAATCAGTTCCTGGACTACTAATCTGGCCACCAATCTGCGGTTGCAGTTCTCGCGGGATGTGCAGCAGTCCACCGCTAACTCCGACGAGCCCTGGACTAAGATTTATGACCTGGTAGCAGGTTTCGGCGGCTCCAGCATTCTGCCGCGTGACACCCGTGAGAATAAACTTCACATCGCCGATACTGTTAGTTATGAGCACGGCCGCATGCACTGGAAGTTCGGTGGGGATTTCCTTCAGGCCTGGATCTACAACTACTACCCCTATCTTTTCGGCGGAGAGTATTACTTCAGCAACATCAAGGTAAACCCGTGGACGTTTGCGCCGGAAAGATACGGCGAGCCGCTGACGCCGCTTCGCGCCTATGCCCACGATGTGCCGCGTTATTACATGCAGGATTTTGGTAACGCAGTCTCTCATCCCAACTCAAGATCCTATGCAGCATTCGTGCAAAATACCTTTCAAATGACGCGTAACTTCACCCTGAATCTCGGGCTGCGTTATGACTTGCAGACCTTCGAGCCCGGCAAGCTGCAGAGCAATCCGCTTTACGCACCGTCCGGAAAGGTGCCAACCGACCTGAACAACTTCTCGCCGCGGATCGGCTTTGCGTATTCCACCGCAGACCGGCATTCGACCGTGATCCGCGGCGGAGCCGGAATCTTCTATATGCAGATTCCGTCGATGTATGTTTCGCAGGTGGCAACCGACAACGGATTGCAGCAGACGCAGCTCTTTCTCGACCTGACGCAACCGGCGCAAGCGGCACTGTTCCCGAAGTATCCCGCGGCGCTGGTCAACTGTCCGGCAGGAACTCTGGTGTGCACACCGCCTGCAGCGTTGGCACCATATCTAACCACGCAGATTTCCGCCTTCTCGCCGAACTTCCAAACACCTCACTCTGAGCAGGCGAACATCTCTGTTCAGCGTGAACTCGGACGCAACGTAATCGCAACGGTCAGCTATACCTACGTTCACGGCTTGAACGAAATCCGTTCCCTCGACAAGAACCTGCCCAAACCGGTCATCACCGAGTATCCCGTATTCAATGACACAGGCTCTGTGTATCTCGGTATGGATGACGTCGCTTCGTTCACCACATGGCAGACTACGCCGTCGCTCACGTGTCCCTATCCTCCGTGCCTTAATCCGCTGCAACGCCCCGATCCCCGACTGGGGGCAATCAACTCGTTTGAGAGCGAATCGAGCAGCATCTACAACGGTATGACGATCTCTCTCAAGCGCCAGATGAATCATGGCATGTACTTTCAAGTCGGTTACACGCTGGCCAAGGCGATGGACGACGGCCCAGACGCGCTGGTTGTAGGGCGGCCGGGCAACGTGCAGGACGCTTATGCCACCTCCCTGGAGTGGGGACCAAGCGCTACGGACCAGCGCAGCCGTTTTGTGGCAGCCTGGGTAGCGCAACCGAAGTTTCGACTGCAACAAGCGGCCTTGAACAAACTGCTGAACAACTGGTCTGCTTCCAGTGTGCTGACTGCAGGTTCCGGTCGTCCCGTAAACGCGACCATCGCGGGCGATCCCAATGGCGACAACGACATCTACAACGATCGCTTGCCAGGGTACGTCCGAAATGCGTTTATCGGGCCGGATTATTTCAGTACTGACATGCGCATCGCCCGCAGCATTCGTTGCGGCGAACGCATCGTGTGGAACCTGATGGTGGAGTCGTTCAATCTGTTCAATCGCACAAACGGCCGGGTGGACATCAGCGACGACGGTTTCTACAATTCGGCGGGTCAATTTGTCGCGTATACCGCGACAGTTGGCCACAAAGTCTACCCAGGACAATTCCTGGTGAATTCGAAATTCCTGACCCCGACTAATGCATATGCACCGCGGCAGGTGCAATTGGCTCTAAGGCTCAGTTTCTAAGGACGATAGAGCGAAAAGCTCCTTTGGTGCCCGCTCCTGAAGGCACCATAAGGCACAAGTCTTTGCTTGACTTCTTTGTAGAACCTAGGGATAACTACATACTGTCCACGTGGGACGAGTTTGGGGGTGTTTCCTGTTTGGCGGAAGTTCGTATACAAGAGGGTGAATCTGTAGATAACGCCCTACGACGCTTCAAACGCAAGGTCCAGCAAGAGGATGTAATCAAGGATGTAAAACGTCACTCCTTTTACCTCAAGCCTGGCGAGAAGCAACGCTTAAAGGAAGCGCTGGCGCGCAAACGTAGCCGCAAAAAGCTTCGTAAAGAGCAGGATTAATTTAGCGTAGGCCGCCGTTCAGATGGCGGCCTACGCTTTTTCGTTGTCGATGAATTTCGTTCTTGGTCGCATCGCAGTTATAGCAGTTGTTCCATGCGATTAGCATGGTGGGCCGAACCCCAGGGAGATGTACCTGAGTACCGGAATTTGCGACTGTCAGGTTGAACGTTCAGTCCGGTTTCTCCTGTTGGTTGCAATTCACCCCCTCTGTGTACTTGGGAGTCGCGGGCTGAAGGGAGCAACTCTCCATGGAATTCCAGGATAAGGTTCTGAAGTGCATTGACTGCGGCGCTGACTTCGTATTCACGGCGGGAGAACAATTGTTCTTCCACGACAAACAGTTCAAAAACGAACCCAAACGCTGCAAAGCGTGCAAGGCGAAGCGAGCCGCCAGCTTGGGTACAACCACCCCCGGCAACTATCCCAAGGTGGAAACCCGAACCAACTGCTCCGAGTGCGGCAAGGAAACCACGGTTCCCTTTAAGCCCACACAGGGGCGTCCGGTCTTTTGCCGGGAGTGTTTCCAGCAAAAGCGAACCAACGCTGCCACTGCCTGACCGTTGGCTTCATTTATTTCGCAGCGCCCGTCGCTCCCTCAGGAGACGCAGGAAAACCTGTGTCTTCGAGAGCGATTTGCACTATGCTGGACAGGGGTCTGGGAAAGTCATTGCGCGTTTTCATTAAATTCATCTTCCTCCTTCTTGTACTCACCGCAATTTGCCGGGCCAGCAATAATCCAACATTTTCTGGTGCCGTAACCTGGACCCCGCAGACGATCGCCTCCGGCTCGCCATGCCTGTTCAAGATCAGCACGCAGACGGAGCCTTCCTCGATCGAAGGGACGTGGCAAGGACACCCGCTGTCCTTCTTGCCAAGCGAGGACCGTCACGTCTGGTATGCACTCGCGGGCGTTGACGTTGAAACCAAACCCGGGAAGTACGAACTTGCCTTGGTCGCCACTCTGGCGGACGGGCAGCTTGAACGCACTCGGCGTGATGTCGTGGTCGGAGCTGCCAAGTACAAGACCGAAGTCCTGCGCGTGCCGGAGCGCTTCGTGAAGCCCGATCCCGAAACCATGATTCGCATCGAGGCCGACCGCCAATTAAAGAAGACTGCTTTTGCCCAACAAGTATTGGTCGCCGAATGGTCGGGCCGCTTCGAGGTTCCCGTCAACACGCAGCCCTCCGAAGGATTCGGAACGCGCCGCACCTTCAACGGCCAACTCGCCAGCATTCACAAAGGCATGGACTATCATGCGGCCCCGGGTACGCCGATCGTGGCTGCCAATGCTGGCGAAGTGGTCCTCGCAGCTCCGCTCTTCTATGAGGGCAATTGCGTCATCGTCAACCACGGCCAGCAGTTCATGACCATCTACATGCATCTGTCCAAGTTATTAGTGAAAGAAGGCGACAAGGTAGAGAAGGGTCAGCAGGTTGGTCTGTCCGGAGCGACAGGACGGGCCACCGGACCGCACCTGCACGTCGCCGTACGGTGGCAGGATGCTTACCTTGATCCCGCGGAGCTCTGGGCGCTGCCATTGCCAAATCTGCCGCCAACAAAAGACACAACCACCACCAGCAAATAACACTGCTGGCTTCAGCTTCAAGTCCGAGAAATCTAATCGGCAGGTTTTCCCGCGGCGTGCCGTTCGGCTTTTGTGCTCGGGACCGGAGCTTTCTTTGCTCCCTTTTGGGCAAGCATCTTCTGGTCCTGATGCGTTATCAGAAGCGCTTCGAGCTGCCGCAACAGCTCGTCGGTGTTAACGGGCTTGACCAGCAGGGATTGCGCACCCTTGCTCTTCCAGTCGTTGCCAAGCGAGGGATAAGCGGTCAGAAGAGCGGTTGCCGGATCGTACGGCTGCTGACGGGCGGCACGGATGACGTCGTAACCCGAGGTCTCGCTTTCCATCCGCATGTCCGTAATCACCATTTCGTAGACACCGTTCTTCAGCTTGGTCTGCGCCTCTTTGGCAGAGGCAGCGGTGTCGACTTCAAATCCGTTCATCTCCAGAATTGCACGGAGGGTGAGAAGAATGGCCAGCTCATCGTCAACCAGCAGAATGCGACGCTTCATGGGGAACTCCAGGAGATGCCACCTGCTAGCGGTGGAAAAGTAGGATGCCAGCTACTCAGGCCAGGGTTGCTGCCTTTGTTTCATTACGCATCCTCACAACTGTTTAGCTGATCCTACACCCTCTTTGCACGCGTCGTAAAACTTAGGCGCATCATGGCGCTCGGTATAATCAACTGGTGGCGAGCTATCACGTTGAAAACTTCGGCTGCCGCGCCACACAAGCGGACGGCGCGTCCATCGAGCGGCAATTGCTTGAGCGCGGCTTGCTGCGCGCCGGTTCTGCCAACGAAGCCGAGGTTGTTGTTCTCAACACTTGTACAGTAACCGCTTCTGCCGACCAGGACGCCCGGGCCGCCATCCGCCGCATCCATCGGGAAAACCCGGCTGCGCAAATACTGGTTACCGGCTGTTATGCGCAGCGCTCACCGCAGGAGATCTCGGCGTTGCCTGGCGTCAGCCTCGTCGTCGGCAATTCGCACAAACATGAATTGGCCAGCTATGTTTCCCCGGTTAGTCGGAATTCGGGCTTCGTGCCCCTGTCACAAATCACTGGCGATTCCAACGTCATCATCGGTGACATCTTCGCGCATACCGAACTAACGGCAGCGCCGGTCTTCGACGGCGAGGGCTTCGACAAAACACGTCCCAACCTGAAGGTGCAGGATGGCTGCAACAATCGCTGCTCGTTCTGCATTATTCCGTACGTGCGGGGACAGAGCCGCTCGCTCAAGCTCGATCAAGTTCTGCGCGAAGTCGACGGGTTGGAAGCCAAGGGTTATCGCGAGATCGTATTGTCGGGCATTAATCTCGGCCGCTGGGGACGCGAGTTGACCCCGCGCACCAACTTTGCCTCGATGCTGCGCGCGATTCTCGAGCAGACGCAGGTCGAGAAGCTTCGCATCAGTTCCGTCGAACCCATGGATTGGACCGACGAAGTGGTCGAACTCGTCGCATCGTCACCGCGCATCTGCAAGCATGCGCACGTTCCGCTGCAATCGGGTAGCGACAAGATCCTGCGAAAAATGCATCGCAAGTATCGTCCGTGGCATTATGCCGACCGTATCGAGCGCATTCGCCGAGCCATGCCTGATGCGGCCATCGGTGCGGACGTGATGGTCGGATTCCCCGGAGAGACTGACTTAGAGTTCGAACAGACACGGGCATTCATCGAGCGGCTGCCCTTCACCTACCTGCACGTGTTCACCTACTCATCCCGGCCGGGGACGCCCTCGGCAGAGATGCCGGAGCAAGTTCCTGTACAGATCGCGCGCGAACGTAATCGCGTGCTGCGCGAGCTAATCGCGAAGAAGAAGCAGGCGTTCATGGAGTCTTTTGTGGGACGCGAAGTCGAGGCTCTCACGCTCACCCACTTCGACGGCGAGTACACGGAAGGTCTCACCGACAACTATCTGAAGGTGCGGCTACGCTGCCAGCATCCGTCTAACAAATGGGTTAGCAGCATCGTTGACCTGGTTGAAAGCGATTCACTGATTAGCACTGCAATGGTCGCCACGTAGTTTGGCGCAGCTATTTTCCCCTTAAACCCATGCTATACTTTTCACAGTACTGCAGTTACTGCGGAGGACTGTATCGATAAACGTTTTATCCGCACGAATGATCGCATTCGTGCTCGCGAAATTCGCGTCATCGACGACGCGGGAAATCAGCTCGGCGTCATGGCGCCGTTCGAAGCACTCAAGATTGCCCGCGAAAAAACCCTCGACCTGGTAGAAGTTTCTCCCACCGCGCAACCTCCTGTTTGCCGCATCATGGACTACGGGAAATACCTGTACCAGCAGGAAAAGCGCGAGCGCGAAGCCAAGAAACATCAGCACCAGATCACGGTCAAGGAAGTGAAATTCCGCATCAACGTGGACGATCACGACTACGACACCAAGAAGAACCACGTGCTGCGCTTCCTCGCCGAAGGTGACAAGGTGAAGGCCACCATCTTCTTCCGTGGACGCGAGATGACACGCCAGAGCCTGGGCCGCGGAATTCTCGATCGCTTGATTCAGGATTTGGGTGACAAGGCAGTCGTGGAATTTCGACCGAGGCAGGAAGGCAATACCTTGCACCTTATTCTCGCCCCGCCGAAGGTGCAGCCGGGAGCGAAGCCGGCGGCGCCGAAGCAGGATAAGAGCGCAGCGCCGCAACCACCACCGCAGGCACCACCGCAACCACAGCGATAAGAACGCTAAGTGCTCGCGTCACCCGCCATGTCAGGCGTGTCGAGGGCAGAGGCAAACTTCCGTCCCGCTCTGCACGAAGACTCAGCTTAGCCTAGGACGAAGTCTAGGGTAGGGATTTGAAATTGGTATCAGCTCCTTCAAGGCCGGGATCCCGCGACGGTTTCCGGCGCGAGTAGCTGAATTCACACATTCTGTGTTGTAATAGAAAGACGTTATGCCGAAGCTAAAGACACACAGCGGAGCGGCGAAGCGCTTCAAGAAGACGGGTACGGGCAAGATTAAACGCGGACACGCGTATAAGCGCCACATCTTGACTTCCAAGGGCACCAAGCGCAAGCGCCAGCTCGATAAGGACGTAATGCTTGATAAGGCCGATGTGCCTAAGATCAAGCGCATGATCCCCTACTAGGGGCTCATTTCGCCGCATGGTGCGGCACCCGGCATCGGCCATCAGGCAATGACGGGCAACAGCGTGTGAAGAGGCTATTCCGGCCCCTCTGAATTAAGAGCGCGGTCAACTTCTTGCCTCCAGCCGCTTACAGCCCTAACAAGCGCAAAAGCGGCGCTCGTCAGGGATCCCGGTTTCAATTCCTCAGGAATTGTCGGGCATCAAGAAAAGGAGCAGCAATGCCTCGCGTAAAACGTGGTACCAAGCGCCGTGCACGCCGCAAGAAAATATTAGAGCGCGCAAGTGGCTATTTCCTCACAAAATCGAAACTCTACCGCTCAGCAAAAGAGTCGGTAGAACGTGGACTGAAGTTCGCCTACAGCGGCCGCAAGCAGAAGAAGCGCCAGTACCGCTCCATCTGGATCGTGCGCATCGGCGCTGCCGCCAAGCTGAACGGGCTGAGCTACAGCGTATTCATCAATGGTTTGAAGAAGGCCGGCATCGAACTGGATCGCAAGATCCTCGCCGATCTGGCGGTCAATGATCCCGCCGGGTTTACGGCGCTGTGCAAACAGGCGCAAAGCGCCACGGCATAGCCACCCGGTCTCAAACGCAATTCGAAGTTACGACACGGGCGGCCGAAGGGCCGCCCGTTGTGTTTCAGGCCCGACCACTTTCCTGAGATATCGCCACCATGTATACCGTACCCAAACTCGAAGATTACTCTCCGGAAGCGCTGGACCGCGCCGTTGCGGATCTGTTCACCGCGCTCGACTCGGAAACGTCGGCCCTACAGAATGAATCGGACTGGAAGACTTTTCGCGACCGCTGGCTGGCCCGGAAGAATGGTGTGTTGACGCAGGTCAACGATACCTGGCTGAAGGCCGCGCCCGGCCCGGCAAAGCGCGAGGTCGGGCAACGCGTTAACCAACTCAAAGCTCGCGCTGAAGCCGCCATCGAAGAGGCGCAGACGAAACTGCACGCCTCTTCGGCCGATTCCAGGCTTGCAGCCGAGCGGTTGGACATTACCCTCCCCGGCATCCAGCGCCCCATCGGCGTCAAACACCCGGTGCTGCGCGTGATGGACGAGATCGTTGCCGTCTTCAAGGCGATGGGCTACTCCGTCGGCGAGGGTCCCGAGGTCGAGACCGATTACTACAACTTCGAGTCGCTGAATTTTCCGCCGAACCATCCGGCGCGCGATACGCAGGACACGCTGTTCATCGCGGGGCAGGAGCAGAAGCCGTCGCGTGATCGCCTCCTGCTGCGCACGCACACCTCGCCGGTACAGATCCGCACCATGGAGAAGCAGAAACCTCCGGTGCGAATCGTTATTCCCGGCAAGGTGCACCGCAACGATCCGCTCGACGCAACGCACTCGCCGGTCTTCCACCAGGTAGAGGGGTTGGCGGTCGACGAGAACATTACCTTCTGCGATTTGAAGGGCACACTGGACCATGCCATGAAGGCGCTGTTCGGCTCTTCGGTGAAGACGCGCTTCTATCCATCGTTCTTCCCTTTCACCGAGCCCAGCGCCGACATGCAGGTAAGCTGCATCTTCTGCGGCGGCAAGGGCTGCCGCAAGTGCAAGAACAGCGGCTGGATCGAACTGCTGGGTTGTGGCATGGTCGATCCCAACGTCTTCGACTTTGTGACAGAGAACGGCTACGACTCGTCGAAGATCTCCGGCTTCGCCTTCGGCATGGGCGTGGAGCGCATCGCGATCCTGAAGTACGAGGTCGAGGAGATTCAGTTGTTCTACGAGGGAGATGTGCGCTTCCTGGAGCAGTTCGCATGAGAATCCTACCCGCATGGTTGCGCGAGTTTGTTGAAGTTTCCGCCGACGACCGCCAGCTCGCCGAAGATCTAACCTCGGCCGGCATCGCCGTGGAATCCGTCGAGGAAGCGAACGGCGCGACGTTCTACGAGATGGACCTGACCACCAATCGCGTCGATGCAATGAATCACTACGGTGTGGCGCGCGAGGCTTCGGCCATCTACAACGTCGCGTTGAAGCCGGTCGAGCCGAAGCTTCCCGGAACCGCAGATTCCCCCGCTCCGGCGTCCAAAAGTGGAACGCCTCCGGTCGGGATGACAAGTTCAGCGGGAGCGTTCTTCCCTATCGTGATCGAAGATGCGGAGGGCTGCGCGCGATACACCGCTCGCATCATTCGCAACGTGAAGGTCGGCGCCTCTCCGGAACTTGTTGTGAAGCGGCTGGAGCTGCTGGGCTCGCGCTCGATCAACAATGCGGCTGACGCCACCAACTACGCGCTCAATGAACTCGGGCATCCAACGCACGCCTTCGATCTCGACCTGCTCGAGGGCGGCACGGTCATCGTCCGCCGCGCGCGCGCTGGCGAAGCGCTGAAGACGCTCGACGGCGTCGACCGCAAGCTTACGACCGATGACCTGGTGATCGCCGATGCAAAGAAGCCGGTCGCACTCGCCGGTGTAATGGGCGGCTTCGACACCATGATCACCGAACGGACGAAGAACGTGCTGATCGAGTCGGCCTGGTTCGATCCCGCAACGATCCGCAGCATGGCAAAGCGTCACGGCATGCACACCGACGCATCGCATCGCTTCGAACGCGGCGCCGATTGGGGCGTCACACCGCTGGCGTGCGACCGGGTGGCCGAGCTGATTCTGCAAAGCGCTGGCGGCGAACTTCAGGGAGACCGCGTTGATGCAGTAGCGCGTATCCCTGAGCGTCCATCGATCACGCTGCGCAGCTCCGAGGTGCGGCGCAATCTCGGCGTCGCCATTGCGCCGCGTGAGATCGAACACATCCTCGGAAGGCTGGGATTTGGCGTGAAGGCGAGCGGGAGCGGCGGAGACTTTGCTGTCCAGATACCGACCTGGCGTCTCGATATTGAGCGCGAGATCGACCTGCTGGAAGAGCTCGCGCGTATCTACGGCTATAACAAATTTCCAAACACCCTTCCGCCCTTTGTCGGCGCGGTAGTCGAACTGCCGCATGAACCGAAGAACGCAAAGGTCCGCGAGACCATGCTGGCGCTCGGCTACGACGAGTCGATCTCGATCACGTTCATCTCTGAGGCTGAGGCCAAAACGTTCGGTCGAGGTGAGCCGCTCGCGCTGGCTAACCCGCTTAGCGAAGAGGCTGGCTACATGCGTACTTCGCTGCTGCCCGGGCTGCTCAACATGGTGAGCTACAACTTAAATCGCGGAACCACCGATGTGCGCCTGTTCGAAGCCGGGGAAGTGTTCGAGAAGACCAGCGATGGGCGTGACGAGCGGCGGCATCTCGGCCTGGTAGCGACCGGCGATGTCCAGCCAAAATCGGTCCATTCCGAGGCGCTGCCGTATACGTTCTTCCATATGAAGGGTGATATCGAAGAAGCGCTGGCCGCCTTCCAGCATCAATCGCTTACCTTCGACGCAGAAGTGCCTGGCTATTTCCATCCTGGCCGCGCGGCTCGCGTGGTGATGGACGGCGAGACCGTCGCGTATCTCGGCCAACTGCATCCTGACCAGGCCGCATCGCGCAAGCTGCGCCAGGAAGTCTATCTCGCTGAAGTGATGCTGGACCGCCTATACCGGCGCGGTCTCAGAGAACCGCGCTACCAGCGCATCTCGAAGTTTCCTGCGGTCACCCGCGATTTCTCTTTCGTCTTCGACGACGCCGTCATCTTCCACAAGATCAAGTCGGCCGTTGAGCTGCTGGAAATCGCCGAGCTCACGGCGTTTTCTCCCGGCGAGATCTATCGCGGCGAAAAGGTGGGCGCCGGCAAGTACTCCGTCCTGCTCCACTCGGAGTTCCAGTCGAAGGAGCGCACTCTGCGTGATGATGAAGTTGCGCAATGGTCGGCCCTCATCATCTCGAAACTCGAAGCCTTGGGCGGGACACTTCGAGCTCAGTGATACGGTTCACCACGGAGACACAGAATTAGGCGTTAGAAGTACACTCTCTCCTACGGGAAAGATGGCGGATGAATCGAAAGCTCGTGACTGGTATCGCGATGTTGTAGATACCTACGACACCGTCGCTGAGGAGTACGCTTCCCATTATCTGGACGAGCTCTCGAATAAGCCCTTTGATCGCAGTCTGCTGACCAAATTTGCTGAACTGACGCCGGACGGCGGACAGGTGTGCGATATGGGTTGTGGCCCTGGCCATGTGGCTCGCTTTCTCTCGGAGCTTAGGGTTGATGTTCTTGGCGTCGACATCTCGCCGGCTATGGTGGAAGTCGCCCGGCGGCTGAATCCTGCTCTCATGTTCGAGCGGGGCGACATGCTTCGGCTGCAATATTCCGACGCCCGATTTGCCGGCATCGCCGCTTTCTATTCGTTAATTCACATTGATCGCCTGCGAGTACCGCAGGCCCTACGAGAATTATTTCGAGTGCTGGCCCACGGTGGCCGCCTCCTGGCCTCCTTTCATGTCGGCGAAGGCGAGATTCATCGCGAAGAATTTCTCGGCCGAAACGTGTCGTTTCACGCGTCATTCTTTGGTATAGGAGAAATGACGGGAAATCTGGAGCAGGCTGGTTTTCGGATCGAAGAGATTCTCACCCGCCCGCCTTATGAGTTCGAGTATCCCAGCCAACGCGCATACGTTATCGCTCGCAAGCCTGGAGACCCTCTGCTCAGCTGCCAAGAAGTAGATCGTTCGTCGGACTGAAGTCCTCCGCGGGATGACAACTTTCGAGTCCTGTACGGACGGCCTTCAGATGCAGTTGCTCCAAATCGCTTTCAACGGTTCGCGTGTTCTTTAGTTGGGTTACGGCTGCGTGCCCTGAGCCCAATAACTGCTGCGCGCTAACACCGTGGCGTTTCGGGGCTCCTTTAGCTTCACGATCAACTCGTGCAGTCCCGCTTGCGGATGCGACGGCTGGAAACTCAACAGGTACCGGCTGTGCAGGTGGTTGGAGAAGTCGTTCAGCCGAGCATTGAACCCTTTCGCCGAATCGAACATCTCGTATTCGCCGCCGCTCTGGGCCGCAATTGCCTTGGCCGTGTTCTTGCGCATGGCCTGCGCTGCCAGCAAAAGCGGAGCGAGCAGATTCGGATCGTTATGCACCTCGGTCTGTTCCGGATGCAAATCGGGGTTATTGTTTCCGCGCAGCGTATCAAGCACGTTTGACTTTGAAGGAGAGAAAGCGAGCGCATAAACAATGGCATTGCTGTTGCCGATGGCCTTGATTACGTCGTCGACGGTAGCACTACGGCTGCCGTGATCGCGGGTCTCGCTGATCACCAGCAGCACACGCTTGTGATTCTTAGGCGCCCCGTCGAGCAGCTTGGCGGAATAACTGACGGCATCGAGAATCGCAGCCCCTCCATCGCCGGCCTGAAGGCTCACGAGATCGTGCCGGATGGTCTGCTGATCGCTGGTAAAGTCTTCCACCGGATGCACAGTGCTGTCGAAAGCCACCACGGCAATCTTGCTCCCAGACTGATCCATGACGGGTTGCAGCATCGCCGACAGTCCTTGCATGCGTGGCAATTCGAAATCGGCCCGCCCACCGCACTGCACAGCTACTACGAGCGACACAGGATTATCCTCGGCACTTTCATCGATGCGCACGGCCTGCGGGACACCATTGTCCTCGATCACGAAGTCCTTGGCTTGGAGTCCATAGACCACGTCGCCTGCTTTGTCCCGGACCAGCGCCGGCACCAGCACGACATTCGATTGGGTGCGAAACGTGGGCTGCTCCTGAGCCAGAGCAGAGGTGACGAGCAGCAGCAGACCAACCAGCCCGAGAACCCGCGGTTGGGAGCTATTCATCAAAAATTCAACCATTCGGTATCCAGAGAAAAGAACCCTACCTGCCAGTTTAGTTGCGAGACGCCGAGACGTTGCACAGTGAGGTTCGCAGCTGTGAAAATCGCTTCACAAACGCAAGTTGTACAGTTTTTCACATCGTCTTCTGCGATATACTGCGCTCGAAACACTAAAACTCTTTCTTTCAAGGTCGCGTGAATATGTCGGCAAACGCAGTTGAAATCGCTCCTTCTACCGCGGACTTCAAATCGCTGGAAGAAAAGATTTTACGCACCATTGATCTGCTGAAGTCGGCGCGCGAAGCCAAGGCCGTTGCCGAACGCGATGCCGCCCGGCTGCGTGAGCAGCTGAACGAGCGCGAGGAAGAAATGGAAGCAACGCGCCATGAACTGGTATCGTTGCGCCGCGAGCGCGAAGAGGTACGCAGTCGCGTAGAGAAGATGCTGGGCCAGATTGAGTCTTTGACACAAGAAGAAGAATAAAACCGTGGGCAGTGAATGGTGGCTAGGATTGTCAGGCTTGACGCTCTATCCACCATCCCGTAGCCGATGGCCACTTTCTGGAGGTTTCGTTTGAGTCAAGGGAACGGCAACGGAAACGGCGGAAGCAACGTCCGGGTCGATATCTACGACCAGACGTATCACCTGCGCGGCTCTGATACGGAGTACATCGCGCAGCTGGCTGAGTACGTGGACAACAAGATGCGCCTGATCGCCCAGCAGGCGGCGACGGTGGACTCTCTACGCGTAGCTGTGCTGGCGGCACTGAATATCGCCGACGAATTGCACGTGCTGCGTCGGAAATACGACTCAATCGCCAGCGACTACAACGAGCGGGCCGGACACCTCGAAGGCGCGCTGGACGAGGTTCTGCAGGAAGGACGCCGGGCAGGCTAGGCCGGCGGAAGCGGTACGCGCGGGTTTCTCGCCACGCAAGCGCCGTATCGCGACACCTATTTTTTATAATACCGGGCAGCCTTACACCCTCCAGAGTTTTAGCACGTTGTTCGCCAATTATTTGCCTCGTGCCCCTTGTCATCCTCGCAGCTTTTCCATAGCATCTGATCAGTAAGCCGGCCTGCAAAGTTGGTGTTGGTGGTCACCGTTTTTTGAACCAATGCTCAATGAACAGGGAGCTCGACTCGTATTCGGTTCGGTGTGCAACGTTCCGCCATGCGGAAATGCCTAAAGAGCTGCGGCGGGTTCCCACCGTATAATGCGGGTTCATTGACGGCCCACCGTTCACGGCCCCGCGGGTCGGCTTCTCTTTAGCCGCCATTCGCCTCTCGCTTCTCACCCCGTCTTCGCGCCGCTAACGTTTGGCCCACGCCCAATTATCCCGGTTGGACGCCGTGTTTCGACCAATCTCGCGGTGGGTAGCGGCGTATCTCGAGGGAAAGCCGAGTACCACCGAAAAGCGACGAGCGAGGAGCGAAAAGCAGCCCCTCAGCATCTAAAATAGAACCGTGTTTCCCCGTTTAATTAATTTTGGCAGTTTCAGCATTCCTACCTACGGCGCGATGGCAGCGCTGGGTCTGATCTTCGGACTTCTGCTCATCGTCAAACTTGGCCGCGAGCAGGGCCTCGATCCCGATAAGCTCTGGAACCTTGGCATCATCGCCATTCTCTCCGGCATCTTTGGTGCCAAGCTCCTGATGATCCTTGTCGATTTGGGCAATTACACGTCTCATCCCGGCGAGATCTTCACGCTCGCGACATTGCAGGCCGGCGGTGTGTGGTCGGGCGGACTTATCTTGGCTCTAGCGATGTGCATCTGGTATATGCGCGTGAACCGCATGCCGGTACTGCGCACTTGTGACACATTTGCTCCCGGCCTGGCGCTGGGACATGCTTTCGGGCGCGTGGGTTGCTTCGCCGCCGGTTGTTGCTACGGCCGCGAGACCCACCTTCCCTGGGCGGTGACATTCACCAATCCGCTGGCAAGTTCCATCAGCGATACCCCTTTGCATGTGCCGCTGCATCCCACCCAGCTCTACGAAATGGTGCTGGAGCTCTGCAACTGCATCTTTCTGGTATGGCTGATCCGGCGCAAGAAATTTGACGGTGAGATCATCGGCACGTACATGATCATCTACGGCATCGGCCGTTTCTTCATCGAGTTCTTCCGCGGCGATGAAGGCCGCGGCAACAATTTCCTCGGATGGATGAGTGGCACGCAGGCGATTGCGATTTGCCTGGTCATCTTCGGCGGACTGCTCTGGATGCGGCGGTCGGCGCAGAGCGCTCCCGTAGCACTCAAAGCCGCGAGATAGGTTCGATTCACCCGCCCTTCGGCTTCGCTTAGGGCGGCTGCGGCACCGCAATCACCGAGGAAGTTTCTCTTCCGTACTGTAGCTCAGCGCCAAGTTCCACCGCGACCGGCGCTGCTGCTTTTTGCTGTTTTGATTCGCGATTTATTGATTCTCCCTACCAATGCCCCTTTGGTAGGACGAGGTGTTGTATGCTCATCGCGAATGCCTGCTGAGCGCTTCCCTATCACGATCCACATTTCGCTCGACGCCGCTGGCCAGCGCCTCGATCAATTTCTGGTCGGACAGATTCCCGACATCAGTCGCGCACGTGTGCAGCAGATGCTGGCCGATGGGAAAGCTCTGGTGAATGGAGCAGCCGCAAAGTCGTCCCTGAAACTTCGTGGTGGCGAGCAGGTCACAATCCTTGGCGATCCAGAGCCGCCTCCCTTGCGCGCCATAGCCGAAGACATTCCACTCAATATCGTTTACGAAGACGACGACCTTGCCGTGATCAACAAACCGGCGGGAATGATGGTTCACGCCGGCGCGGGTGCGACAGAGGACGAACGCAATCGCGGCACATTGGTCAACGGGCTGCTGCATCGCTTCGCATCGCTCTCCGAGGTTGGAGGCGAGTTGCGCCCCGGCATCGTGCATCGGCTCGACAAAGAAACCAGCGGCTTGATCATCGTTGCCAAGAATGACGCCGCGCACCGCAAGCTTGGGCAGCAGTTTTCCAGGCGCGAGATCAAAAAGCGCTATACCGCGCTGGTTCATGGCTGGCCTGCGAAGGACCGCGGCACCATTAACGCTCCCATAGCGCGCGATGCGATACGTCGTATCCGGATGACGACGAAAGGTAGTGGAGGCCGTTCAGCCCTGAGCCACTACGAGGTACGCGAGCGCATCGCGTCGATCTACGGCAAGTTTGCTTTGGTTGATGTACGGATTGAAACCGGCCGCACCCACCAGATTCGCGTGCACATGGCGTCAATCGGCCATCCGGTGGTTGGTGACAGCCTGTATGGCGCTCCCAAGGAGCTGAGGCGGGCGAACGTGAAGGCTCCTCCCGGCACTCGTGCTGCGATCACGCTGGAGCGAAATTTTCTCCACGCCGCCGCCGTCGAATTCAAGCACCCGCGCACAAGCGAATCAATAGCCCTTGAAGTTCCGTTGCCAGAGGAGTTAACGGCTTTTCTGGCGCAGTTGCGTTGAGCTAGCGCCGGGGTCGGAGCTGGCGGGTTAGCTCCAGCGCATTGCGGGCCGCAGCTCCTGAAGCGGTATTGTCAAACACACACCACGTCTTGGCCGTCGCGGCAGACTCCGCCAGCGTCGTCGCAAGCGTGTGCAGGAATTTCTTGTCATAGGCTGAGTAGTATCGACGCGGCGAGCCGTGCAGCCTGAAGTAAACAATTGCACTTGCTGCCCCCGGATGAGCTGCACTAGGCACGCATGCAGGATCGGCAGCTACTCGGGCAACGCCGAAGCCGCTGAGAGCTTCGGTCGCATCATTTTCAAACCAGCTTTTGTGTCTCGGCTCCCACACCACATCGCCTGCAAAGTGCTGCCGCAGCATAGTCAAGAAATCGGTAACGATGGCTCGTTCAAACTCGAGGCTGGGCGGTAGCTGAAACAGAATCGGTCCGAGCTTTTCCCGCAGTACCGTGACCTGTGCAAGGAATTTTGACAGTACCTCAGGCTCGCTCTTTAGCTTGGCATCGTGCGTGATCGCCCGCGGTGCTTTCACCGAGAATTGGAATCCCTCGGGCACCGACTCCCGCCAGCGCTCCCAGGTTGAGGGTTTATGCTCGCGGTAGAACGAGGAATTGATCTCCGAGCAATTGAGGACACGGGAATAACGGACCAGGTGGGACCCATCAACCGGGAACTCGGCAGCCGAATCACCGGGGACATTCCATCCCGCACACCCCACCCTGATCGGCTGCAAATTGCTCACGGCAGTGTCGTGAACGTCAGGTCGCGCATGGAACCGACATTGCCCGCACTATCCACCGACTTCGTGCGGAAGTGATACGTCGTCTTAGGCTGCAGTCCGGTAAGCGTTACCGAGTGCTCCAGCGTCATGCTCTTGTCCATCGGCGAGTTCTGCCCGTAGGACGTGGTCTTGCCGTAGATCACCTGTGTGGTCGCCGGCTTGAACGTGCCCCAGAAGATGGTTGCGGTCGTACTCGCGATCGTCCCAGCCTTGCAGCCCCTGAAGTAATTGGGGTCGCAGTTCACCTTCTCGCTGATCGGCGGCACCGTATCGGCATAAGGCCCCGTGTAAGGGTTGTTCTCCGGCAGCACCGTGGAGTTATTGATGCCTTTGCGGAAGCGCACGTAGTCGAAGCTGAACTCAAACTGCTGGCTGAACTGCTTGCCGCTGAAGGTCGAGTAGGGATCGTCGAAGGCGTGCTCGAAGAGTTGATCGCCACGATCGCGCACTTCGTTGTCGCCGGTCTGCACCCAATACCAGGCGTAGGCTACCGAAACCAGATTGTTCAGATTTGTAAACGAAAGATCCGGGTTCGGTGGGAGCCGGTAGCGGTTGTAAATGAACATGTGTTGCTTCGGAAGCCAATAATACTTCCACAAGCCATCGAGCGATTGTTTGATCACCGGTATCACGCGATAGTCAGGATGTCCTTCGGCCATATTCAACTCATACCAGTGGATCAGGGTCTCCATGGCCAGGCCAGCCATGAATGGATGGGCGACGCCGCCTTCGCCGCGGGCGATGATGTTCAGGTTGCCCATGATCTTGTCGATGTTGCGCTGGAGCAGCGGCCAGCGCGGGGCTCCGAGCATCTCGTCAGTCATCCAGGCATTGCTGCGGTAGGAATTCTCGCGAATGCCCCAGGGATCGACATTCCCCACGCCCACCCTCTGCGGGCCGACCGTGGCGAGCATGGAAATGGCCTTTCGCATCACCTCATCGTGCGTGCGGAGGTAGTTCATCGCCATTCCGTAGGTAAAGATGGAATAACCGGCCATAGCGGCGTTATTGGCGACCTGCCAGTTGGCGTACGGGCTAAGCAGGTTGATCGCGCAATGCTGCCAGACGGGGTGATTGGGATGGCCGGCCGCAGCGATGTAGGTGTCGATGTTCTCGAAGGTGCGGCCGCCATCATAGAACCACGCATCTCCCGTCCAGCCCCAGTTGTCGACGAAATTGCCTGCAATGTTCTGCTCATCGCGGTAAGCGCACCACTTCTTGCCGAGGTCCACCATCTGCTTCTCCCAGGTACCGAGACCGGGGATGGGTTTCATGGTCAGCTGTGGAGGCCGAGGCGCCGCAGCCGGAGGCAGCACCGTGAACTCGTACGTGCCCGTCTTTCTTTGCCCATTCGTTTCCAGCGTGAAGGTCACAGAATACTTGCCGGGCGCGGTGTTCGGCTGGGTGCGCAGCCGGAAAGTCATGTCGCGGATGTTGTTGTTCAGATCGTTGCAATATCCAAGATTGCGGCTGCGATCCGGAGACTGCTCATTGGCATCGACGCCGCTGGCGTTGTTCCAGGTACAGGAAAAGTGCACGCCGATGGTGTCCGGATTTCCGGACGCCGGACCAAGCGACTTCACCACGCCGTCGGTGTCGTTGTTGTACCCGCCTCGATTGATGACATAGAGATTGTCGACCGGCCCCGAGATCAGCACGGACTGCACCAGGAAGTACATGTCGTGACCGGCGTAAACCTCGTCGGGACCGAGGGTGTAGAAGTCGAACTTCGGCTCCCCCGTGGTGTCGGTCGGGCGGGTCCGCATGGTGATGAACGGATTCTTGCCATCCGGCGTCTGCGGGCCGGGAGCGGTAGACAGTTCCCCGTGGCCGTCGACCGACGCCACGTAGATGTAGTACTGTCCGTCATTGTTCTTTGGATTGTAGGGAAACAGATGATCGACTGTAACGCGATGCGTGGTCACCAGCGCCTTGTCGGGCGTCTCTGGGGCCCAGCGTTCGGGCTCGAAGTCTGTACTGCGGGCGATCACCACCTGCGAGGTACTGGGGTGTGCAGTGGTCCAGACGACATCCACGGACGTCTGAGTCACGTTCTCAAATTGGATGTCGGTGATCTCATGCGGCCGGCCGGTGCTCGCCAGAGCAGGCAAGCTCAACAGCAAGGCTGCCATACCGCAAAGTAGGCCAGGGCGAAGAAACGCGAATATTTTCATGGAATAAAAAGGTGCTTTGTTGAGCGGCAAATCCAACGCTGGCTCGTCTAAAGCCCAGAATGCACGCGGGGAGCTCTTCTGATCAATAGACGTGCATCCAGCTCAAATGTAGCTTGCTAAAATCAGGCCGCAAGCTGGCAGCAGCTATAATAAAGCTTCGCATGAAACTTTGGTTGATTCTGCTATTGTCGGCGGCGTTGCCGTGTGGGCTCGTCGCCCAGAACGCGCAGCAGCAGCTCCCTAACGCGCCCTCGGCCTCAAAGTATCCGCCGCCTGCGCCCGCCCCACCGCCTCCGGCTCCGCCAGCGGATACGAGCAGCCAGTCCGGAACACAGCAATCCTCGGCTCCCGCAGCTAGTCCGCAGAACAACTCCAGTTCCGCGACATCAAACGGAAACGGCGGGGGAAATGGAGCATCGACCGGAGCGGCGGCTGAGGTGCCCGACGACACGATCACGACGATTCGCAAGCGGGTTGATGAGGTCAACGTCGTCTTCACCGTCACCGATAAGCGCGACCATTTTGTGAAAGACCTCACCCAGAACGATTTTCGCGTCGTCGATGACAACAAGCCAGCGCTAAACATTCGATCCTTCAGCCGTCAGACCAATCTGCCGCTTCGCGTGGGCCTGCTGATTGACGCCAGCAACTCCGTCCGCGACCGCTTCAAGTTCGAGCAGGAAGCCGCAATCGAGTTTCTGAATCAGATCATTCGGCCCAAGTACGATAAGGCTTTCGTGATCGGCTTCGACACCACGCCGGAGGTCACGCAGGACTTCACCGACAGCCCGGAAGCACTCTCACACGGCGTGCGCATGCTGCGCGCCGGCGGCGGCACCGCCATGTACGATGCCATTTACTTCGCCTGCCGGGACAAGCTGATGAAAGAAGATAACGGTGTGATGGCCACTCGCCGGGCGATCATTCTGTTGAGTGACGGTGAGGACAACCAGAGCCGCGTCTCGCGCGAAGAGGCGGTGGAAATGGCGCAGCGTGCCGAGGTCATCATCTACGCGATTTCCACGAACACCAGCGGATTGAAGCTGCGCGGCGACAAGGTTCTCGAACACTTCGCCGAACAGACCGGCGGCAAGGCCTTTTTCCCCTTCAAGATTGAGGATGTAGCCAACGCCTTCACCGAAATCTCCGACGAACTGCGCAGCCAATACGCCATCGCGTACAAGCCCGCCGACTTTATAGCTGACGGAAAGTACCGCAGCATCCAGATCATCGCCGACAACAAGAAGTATCACGTACGCGCCAGGAAGGGATATTACGCGCCCAGGCAGTAGAAGGCAGTTGTCGGTTGTCAGTTAGCGGTTGTCAGTTTGCGGTTGTCAGTTTGCTTTAGCTTCTGCACGAAGGGGAATCTTGCGGGGCGTCAGTTGGTCTTCTTTCGTCGCGGGTAGGTTCATTTGTTCATTCACAATTCGCCATAGATGTGTCTGTGATTCGCTACCAGTGGCTCCGCCGAGTAAGAGCTCGTAGACGCCACCCACGTAACTGTCGTATTCGTCGGGACTTGTATTTATCTAGTGCACGGGTCAAGGTTGGATTTCTGACAACTGGGAACTGACAACCGACAACTGCTTCTCAGTGCACCGTCTTCGTCTTCCGTGACATGTAATCCATCAGCAGGTACTGCCCTAGGGTGTAAGGCGTGGTGAAGTAGGCTTTACCGCGGCACATCTCCGTCACCTTCTGCACAAACTGAATCAGGCCGTAATCCGAGGCAAGCATAAATGTATTGATGAGCACTCCGGCTCGCTTGCACTTGGAGACTTCCTTCAGCGTCTCGCTCACCACCAGTGGATCGAGTCCGAAGGCGTTCTTGTAGATGCGGCCGTCTTCGAGGGTTAGTGCTGACGGCTTGCCGTCGGTGATCATCACGATCTGCTTCATGTCTTTGCGCTGGCGCTGCAGGATGCGCTGTGCCATGCGCAGGCCTTCGCGGGTATTGGTGTAGTACGGTCCGACTTTGACTCGCGCCAACTGCGAGAGCGGCAACTCTTCCGCCGAATCGTGGAAGAGCACCAGCGACAGCGAGTCTCCGGGATACTGCGTGCGAATCAGGTGCGACAATGCCATCGCAACTTTCTTCGCGGGGGTAAAGCGGTCCTCGCCGTAGAGGATCATCGAGTGCGAACAGTCGAGCATGAGCACCGTCGCACACGAGGACTGATACTCGCACTGATGCACCTGGAGATCGCTGTACTCGATATTCAGCGGCAGCCCTAAGCCTTCACGTTGAATTGCGTTGGACAGCGTCGCCGTGATGTCGAGATTGATGGTGTCGCCGAATTCGTAGGTCTTGGAGGCGCCGCTGGCTTCAATGCCCGTTGCGGTATCGCGCGTATCGTGGCGTCCAAAGCTGCTCTTGCCGAGCGAGCCCAGTAAATCGCGCAGCGCGCGGAAGCCCAGGAAGTCCAAACCCTTGTCAGTGATTTCGAAGCGGGCTTGCGATTGCGCATCGCCGACCTGCCCGGCCGCCGTGGACGAGCGCGAGGGATCGTGTGGCTGATCGACCGTGATGTAGTCTTCCTGCTCCATGCGCTCAATGAGCTGATCGATGAGCTGTTCGAGCTGCTCGCCGCTCATGTTCTCAATCTGCTCGCGCATCTGCTCATCGAGCACGTCGCTGTTGAGCATGGCCTCGGCGATCGCCTGGCGCAAGTCCTCCAGCGTCTGCTCGGCGTCGTCCATGTTGTAGGAATCCATATACTGCTGCTGGAAGCCGCTCTGCAGCAGATAGTCCGACAGAGCATTGAGCAGGTCCTCCATGCTCATCTCAGAGGCGGGCTCGGGAACGTACTTCTTGTATTTGATGAATCTGGCCATGGATTTTAAAACCGGGCCATCGGCTGTCAGCTCTCAGCCGTCGGCTAATCTGTGAACGGATCGCAAGCGCGAATCCGTTTTGGCTGATAGCTGATCGCCGATGGCCGATAGCCTAATTGAACGGCCTTCTCTGCCGCCGGAACTCTTTCTCTTCTTCCTCTTCGCGGAAGTTCTGCTTCTCGCGCTTGGGCTGCTTCTCACCCGCGGTAAACATTCGCTCCTCGCTGCGGCCGATCTTCTTGTGGGCGTACAGGCCTTCCAGGATGAATTCGGCTCCGGAAACCAGCACCTCGGACGGTTCCTTGCCGCTGAGCCCCAGTCCGCTCAGCTTGTCGAGCAGTCCTTGGATGCCGCGTAGTTTGTGCAGCATTTCCTGTGCGCCGGATGAGTCACGCAACTGGATCTCGCCGCCCAGGTCAAACCACTGCACCACCTGGTTCATGTTGTTATTGCCATGGAAATACTTATCGTACGAACGCGCCACCGCGGCGCGAATGATCTCTCGCACCACACTGTCAGCGCCCTTCAGCTCACCTTCGTATTCCAGTTCGAGCTTGCCGGTCATGGCCGGCAAGGCCGCATAGATGTCGCCTATGCGGGGAACCACCAGCTTCTCGCCTGAACGAATCGCGCGCCGCTCGGCGTTCGAAACCACATTTTCCATCACGCTGATCGGCAGGCGTTGACTGACTCCTGAGCGTTTGTCGATGCGCTTGTCTTCGCGTGCGACGAAGGCAATCTGTTCGATCACCTGTCTCACGAAATCAGGGACCTGCAATTGATAACCGTCGCGCTCGGTCCAGGCCTCCTGCGTGGTGATGGAGATTGCCTCGTCTACCGTCGCCGGATAATGCGTACGAATCTCCGAGCCGATGCGGTCTTTCAGCGGTGTGATGATTTTGCCGCGAGCCGTGTAGTCCTCAGGATTGGCGCTGAACACCATTGCCACGTCGAGCGGCAGACGCACCGGGTAACCCTTAATCTGCACATCGCCTTCCTGCATGATGTTGAACAGGCCGACCTGGATCTTTCCAGCGAGATCGGGCAGTTCGTTGATGGCAAAGATGCCGCGATTGGCGCGCGGCAGGAGCCCGTAGTGCACGGTGTACTCGCTGCTCAACTCGTGACCGCTCTTGGCTGCCTTGATGGGATCGATATCGCCGATCAGGTCGGCAATGGTCACGTCCGGCGTCGCCAGCTTCTCCACATAACGATCGGCAGCTGACAAGTACGCAATGGGCGCGTCATCAGGATTGCTTACAACCAGCTCGCGGCAACGGCGGCAAATAGGGTCATAGGGATTGTCGTGAATTTCGCAGCCGGCCAGATACGGCGTCTGCGGATCGAGAAGCGTCGTAAGAGCGCGCAGAATGCGGCTCTTGGCCTGACCGCGCAGGCCCAGCAGGATGAAGTTATGCCTGGAGAGAACGGCATTGATGATCTGGGGTACGACCGTATCGTCATATCCGACGATGCCGGGGAATATAGGGCCTTCGCCGCGCAGACGAGCGATGAGGTTGTCGCGCATCTCGTCCTTCACCCTGCGGCGACTTATGCGCTCTTCAGAAAATTGTTCGCTGCGGCGGAGTTCGGCCAGAGTCTGTGGAAGATTGCTCAAGGGCTGGATACCTCCCGGTCACCTCCGCACCCCTCGCTGCGGCGGATGTGACGAGTACGAATGTCCGTATTCTACGCCTATGCAGATCACACGCGTGGGTGACCCTTGTCACTCGTAGAGCGGTCTGCAGTTGTGCGGAGAAAAGCGATTGCTCTATTAGAAGCAGTTCGGACGAGCAACGATGCGGAAAGTAGAGGGTGCCGGAACGAACAAGGAGAGCAAAACGAGAAACAGTCATCCCTTCCCTACCGGCCTCACCTTGCGGTCGTCAATAAGCACGCCGGCCTCCGTCTGCTCGCGTTCAGGACCAGTGGATGAGCTTGCGGCTCCATCCGCCGCAAGCAGGGCGGCAGCAGTAGGATCGACCGAACGCAGCCGAAGGTCGCGTTGCGGGAAAGGAATCTCGATCCCCGCCCGATCCAGCAGCTCCATCACGGCAAGCGCAACCTCGCTCTTCACCTTCACGGTGTTGCTCTCCTGCATCACCCAGAACTGCAGCTCGAAGTTCAGCGAGCTGTCAGCAAATTCCTTGAAGTAGACTGCTGGAGCCGGCGACGTCAGCACACTCTCGTGCACGGTGGCAGCCTGTTCGAGCAGCTTGGACACGAGCTTGGCATCGCTCCCGTAAGCCACCCCAACGGGTAGCTCCACCCGGCGAAGCGACTCCGAGAGCGTCCAGTTAATCACCTTACCGGAGATGAAATTCCCGTTAGGAATGATGACTTCGGCGCCCTGGAAAGTTTTTATCGTGCTGGAGCGAATGCCGATCCTGGTTACTTTGCCCGTGCTGCCGTCGATATCGAGGACGTCGCCAATGTGGATCGGTCTCTCAAATTGAAGGATAAGACCCGAGACGAAGTTGTTGACGATATTTTGCAATCCGAAACCAACGCCGACACCGAGTGCGCCGGTCAGAACAGTGAACTTATTCAGCTCCACTCCGCCGGCATTCACTGCAAAGAAGAACACCAGAAGCAGGAGGATATAGTGCAGCATCGAGGAGATCAATTCAGGCAGTCCACGCGACAGATGGAAGCGGCTGAGCAGTTCCTCGCGTAACAGGAAGCGAACGGAACTGGAAATGCCATAGCCAACCAATAGAATCACGAAGAACCCAAGTACGCCTCCCAGCGTCACCCCGGCTGAGCCGCCAGCAATACGAAAACCGAGCACGTCCTTGAAACCGTTGCCGACCCATTGACTCAACCCAAGCAGGTTGACGGTGGCAAACAGCCAAATCAGAACACCACCCCACTGAAGTACCCGGGGCACCCAACGCACGATGCCATCGTGATAAATGCGGACGAGCGCCAGTTGCTGCGCTGCCGGTACCTCGACGGCTTCCAGCAAGAGACGAGTGAACACTCTTACGCCGGTAAGGACGCTGATTGCGATAAATGCGCTGTAAATGCACAGGATTCCGAGAAACTGAGCCAGCTTGACGTAGCCAAACAAATTGGCCAGCAACGCAGCCCCCAGAAGGGCCACGCCAACCCTGATTCCAAAAACCCGCAGCCTGCCGGTCCGCCCCGCGTCATCCCCACGGGAGATGCGTTTGGGACGCACCAGAAACGCGAACAGCGCGAAAACCGCAACATTCGCGAGGAACTGCATCTCGCGCTTGTGCGTGGGCGAAAACGAAATCCACGCAACCACAGCATTGAAGGTATAAACCGCCGCGATACAGTACAGCAGCAAGCGGAAACGCGGATGTATGAGAGGCGGCAGCAGGATCAGGATGGGCACGAACGAAGCCAGGATGACCAGGCCAACCAGAGACAACGGAGCAAGCGGAGCGAGCAGGTAAGCCAGCAACAACGGAGGCAGCACGCCTAAGGCAATCCAATGGCGGGCAATATGCAATGCCTCCGCCTGCCCCTCGGTTTCCGGACGTTTACCTCGCGTTCTCAGGCTGAGCTGATAAGCCCCGCCAAGGCAGAACACCAGGAGAATAAGCAAACCGATAATCGCGCCTCCGGTTTGGCTGATGAAAGCGCGTATACCCAGCAAGCGATTCGTAGCCGACTGAAAGGCCTCTTTATTCTCGCCGAGTTGACGCCGCTGCCCCACCTCCCAAAGCGGCAGACTATCCCGCTCGAACACACGGCTGTCGACATACTCGCGCGCCTTCTGCAGGCGATCCAGAACATCAATGGCCAGCTGATCCTGGCTGGCCGCACGGATCTGCAGGTTGACGATCACGCGCAATTGGTCCTGCGCATGCTTTGTCACCTTCTGCAGGTCGCTTACCGACTTCTTTAAGACATCCAGGGTTGGTCCCAGGTCGGGCGTGGATTCATTCTGCTGCAGCGTCTCGTTCCAGACGGGCTGCTCGGCTTGCAGTTCTTGCACCCCTGACTGCGCAGCATTCGCCCAGGTCAGGAGCTGATTCCGGAGCTGCCCGGTTTCCTTCTGTTTCGCTCTCCAGTAATTCTCTTCCTCACGTAACTCCAGCCCATTGGGCGTACCGGCCAGCAATTCGTCGACTGCCTTCTGCCTGGCCTGCAGCATATCCTCACGCTCATCCAACGCGGCTTTGGCTGCGTCCAGCTCCTCTTGCGTTGGCAGTTGATCGCTAATGCCGCGCAGCATGCGCTTCAGGTCTTCAGAGCGAGCAGCAACGTCTGGAAGTGGTATAGCCGTTGGAGTCGCAGGAGCCTGCGCCGCAGGAGCGGTCTGCGCTGAAGCGGGCGGTGCAGCCGGTTTCGGTTGCCCTACGCCGAGCAGGGTTTTGACGGAGGAGGTCTGTGCGATCGCCGCTACGCTGAGACACAGCACTGCGAGACACAGCAAAGCCACGCGCTGCCGACGTCGGGCAAACGCGGCCCTCGGCGATGGGATCTGGAGCATCCTCCCGTCATTATCGCCCAAAGCAGCAAGATTTGAACGGCTTCCAGATGCGATCGGACTCAGGATCGGCCCAACTCGTCGAGCATGCCTTCCATTTCGGCGAGGGCGTGCTGATTGCGCGTACGGCGGGCCGATTCGATTCCGCGCTCTAACATTGCGCGAGCTTCGCCATTGCGATCCGCGCGTGCCAGGGTTTGCGCGGCCATGAAGTAGCCGTTGGTGTAGTCGGGATGAGAGGACAGCAGCCGCTGGAATTCAGCCAAAGCAGCATCGGTATCGCCTGAGCCGGAGTATTCCAGACCCAGCGCATAGCGGGCGAAAGCATCATCAGGATTGGCAGTCAGAAGCTCTTTCAGGGCGGTTAGACGGCTTTCGTCGGGCATGTTGGCTCTCCAGCCTTCGATCATCGCATGAGGTACGAAGGTTGGGAAGCTGGATGCGAAGAGAAGCGCCCGTTACAATTGGCATTACTTCGAGACTCGTGAGGAAGCCGTGGCTTGCCCTTTTTTCATGCCCGAGCAACGATTTGAATCTGACTGGCCCTTTCCGCAGCGCCTCCCGCTGGCTGCCGGATGGTCCGGTAGGTGTACGGCTCCAGGACACGACGGAGTCCATCCTTCTGACGAGGAACTAAAGACAGCATGCAATCTGGGCTACGCTAAGAGTTGCGCGAGGATACCCGCTGCCCGCCATGCCGATGCGGTGCGCTTCGCGCTGGGAGAAGAATGCAAAGGCGTGGTTCATCTGCGCTTTGCCAGCGAACTCGCACATCTCCCCGCGTCTCATGGAGAGCTTCTGTACGAAAGAGCATCGGCGACATGGCTGACCAGGCATGAAGATTCGCGCGTGCAACGCATGGCTGAGTGTTACCTGCAGACGCAGTTGGAGCGACGTGCGCAGCCCGGATCTTAAGTCACATTCTCGCCCAGGAACGATATGAACGACACTGAAGGCAATTTGCGACCGAGGCCGGTGAGCGAGTCGAAATCAGAGATGATCGAACTCGTTCTGCCAAACGACACCAATCCGCTGGGAGCACTGCTCGGCGGCCGATTGATGCACTGGATCGACTTGGCGGGAGCGCTGGCTGCCCATCGCCACTCACACTCTTACGCCGTCACCGCCTCCATGGATCACATTGATTTCCTTGTGCCTGTGCATGTGGGCGACATGGTGATCCTGCAGTCGGCGGTGAATCGCGTCTTCCATACCTCGATGGAAGTCGGTGTCAAAGTGCTGGTCGAGAACTATATTTCGGGCACTCGTCAGAAAGTCGCGACCGCCTATCTAACTTTCGTTGCCGTAGATCGTCATGGTCGAAAGCTGGAGGTGGCGCCGGTGATTCCGGACACGGAAGAAGACAAGCGTCGCTACGAAGGCGCTCTGCGCCGTCGTGAAGCTTCGAAAGTCGAGCGCGAACGCCGGAAAGCGGCCAGAGGATGAAGTTGCGTCATTTCGCTGCAGTGTGCGCTCTATCGTTGAGCTTGCTGATGGGACTGGCGGCTCAGGAAAAAGAGGCGGAGCAGAAGAGCGCCGGCAATCCGCCGCAGACCGTCGAGAAGTCGGCGACGCTGAAGCCGACGCCCGAAGCTCCGAAGAACAATGACGCGCAGAAAGAAACCGCGCCCATCGTCACCCACCACGAGATTAACGTGGGCGGGCGAGTCCTGCATTACACGGCGACCACCGGGCTGATGCCCATCCGCAACAGCGAGACCGACGAAGTCGAAGCCAATATGTTCTTCGTCGCCTACACGCTGGACAATGCCGGTCCTAATCGCCCGCTGATGTTCTCATTCAATGGAGGCCCGGGCTCGGCTTCGATCTGGCTGCATATCGGCGCGATCGGACCGCGCCGCGTGAAGATGTTGCCGGACGGCAGCATGCCTCCGCCGCCATTTCAGCTGATCGACAACCAGCAGACCTGGCTCGACCAAACCGACCTGGTCTTCATCGACCCGGTTGGAACCGGCTATAGTCGCGCCACCAAGAAGGACTTCGAGAAGAAGTTCTTTGGCTTAAAAGGAGATATCTCGTCCGTAGGCGAGTTCATTCGCCTGTACCTGACGCGATATCAGCGCTGGACTTCGCCGCTGTTCCTTGTCGGCGAAAGCTACGGAACGACCCGCGCCGCCGGCCTGAGCGGATATCTCATCGACAAAGGCATCGCGCTGAGCGGCGTCGTGCTGGTCTCGTCCGTGCTGAATTTTCAGACGCTGGAGTTCTCCCGCGGCAATGATCTGCCTTACGAGGTCTATCTTCCTACCTATACATCGACCGCATGGTTCCACAAGAAGCTGCCGCCAGATCTGCAGCAGAAGGACCTGCAAAGCGTCTTGCGCGAGGCCGAGGAATTTGCGTCCGGTCCTTACGCTGCTGCTCTTGGCAAAGGCGATAATCTCACTCCGCAAGAACGGCAAACCATTGTCGACCAGCTTGCGCGCTTTACTGGTCTGGACCGCAGCGTCATCCAGGAAAACGATCTTCGCATCAAGCAGTGGATCTTCTGCGGAGAGCTCTTGCGACACCAGAGGCTCATTGTCGGCCGACTGGATAGCCGATTTACCGGCCCGCTCTCTACCGGGCCGCAGGGAGACTTTTACGATCCGACCATGGCGGTGATTCGTCCGCCTTTCACCGCAACTTTTAACAACTACGTGCGGGCCGATCTCGGCTATAAGACCGACATCGAATACAACGTGCTGGAAGGGTTGCCGCACTGGGATTGGGGATCGGCGGGGGAAGGATTTCCCGACACCAGCGACTCGCTGCGGCAGGCGTTCGTCAAGAATCCATACATGAAGCTGTTTGTCGCCTCAGGCTACTACGATTTGGCCACGCCGTACTTCGCCACACAATACACGCTGAATCACATGAACCTCGAACCCCAGCAGCACCAGAAGATCACGCTCGGCTATTACGAAGCCGGGCACATGATGTATCTGCGCAGCGACTCGCTCGATCGTCTTAAACAGGATGTGTCGGGCTTCCTGGGAAATGCGCTGAAGTAAGACAGGGCCGGCTATCTTCCCTGCACTTCCTTCTCTCCGGCGAAGCGGTAGGTAATGCCGTTCCAGTCGTAGGCGTACACGGTGTAAACCACGTTGCCGTCCTTCTTCGAACGAGGGACGCTCACTGCAATGATGCCGTTGGTCGCATCGGCGGCTGCACTTCCGAAATCGGTGTCGCAGAACCCGGTGCCGTCTGGCGGTTGCTGCACGGACCATTCTTTCTTGAATTGGGTCGGCGAGAATTGCCGAAAGACAGTGATGGTCAGACAATTCTTCTCGCCTGCATACGTGACGAACAATACGTCATGCCGATCGACCAGGCCTTCCAAATCAACATTCGCGATGCGCGAGTCGTCGTCCTTCTCATCGGCGGCATTGGAGGCCATCCGCGACATTTTATGAATCACAGAAGGATCGAGGCCAGTCGTCTTCGCCCACTTTTCGTCGTCGGCCCGATGAACTTTCTTCCAGTCCTGGGCGAAGGCATTGCCGCACGCGGCCATCAGAAAACAGGCGAGAGCATATCGATAAAGGCGAAACCACGGACGTGCGGGCCTGACCCGATGGCTGTTCATTTGGAAGGAAGCCAGTACACGACTTTGCTTTGATAAATTGCCAAGTGCTAACTGCTGATTGCCGGTTTAATCGTAGCGCTCGAACACAATCTGCTTGCGGTCCCAGCCCATCTCTTCCATCAGCATTTTGCGGTTGTGGTCTACCATGTCGTTTAGACCGCAGATGTAGGCGATCATGTCAGGACGTCCACGGACGATTTCTCGGACATGATCTTGCACGTAACCGCGGCAGCCCTGCCAATCATCTTTGCAACGGCTGAGCGTGCAGACGTAATGAAAGTTATCGTGCTCGCGGTCAATCTGCTCGAACTCTTCTTTGTAGTAGATGCCGTGCTCGTAGCGGGTCCCGAACACCAGCCAAATGTGGCGATCCTGATTGCGCTCGGGTTCGGCGAAGACCCACTGCACCATACTGCGGAAGGGCGCTATCCCCGTTCCGGTTGCGATGAACACGGCATCATGCTTCGGCTCGCGCATGACGAACAGGCCGTGAGGACCGTGAAACGTGACATCTGTGCCGACCTCGATATCGCACAAGTAATTCGACATGAAACCTTCCTCAACCCGGTTGAGGACAATGTCGAAGGTGCCATCGGTTCGCGGCGGCGACGCGATGGAATAGGCGCGCGTGTGCCATTTGCCGTCCGGACGTAGTTCGCGAATTGAAACGAACTGCCCCGCCTTGAAGGGGAACTGCTCCACTTCATTGACCTTGAACTCCAGATGTTTGGAGTCCGGCGAAATGAGGACGGACTTTGTCAGTTTGGCTGTTAGGACTTTTTTCTCAAACTTTGTCTGTGCCTGAGGCTGGGTCGTCATGTTCAAAATTTGCCGGCGAGTGATTACTCCCCAAAAGAGTCGCATTCCCACGCCAAAATTGCAAAGTGCATTTTGAGCGGATCTGAGATGCCGGCCTTTAGACCAAAAAATCCCCGGCTCGAGCATGCGAACCGGGGCACGGATTGAGCATTCCGCAACTTAGACCCGCGAGGGGATCTCAAGCAGCGCAGCCAATTGTTCGAGTCTTACGCAGTCCGCGAGGCTGACGCCGGAACGATTCGCCAGCACCTTCGACTTCGGACCTGCGGGCTCCCCCAGGGAATCCACCACGAATTCCGCTTCGCGGAAGTCCTCACTGCTGGTGTACTCGCTGATCGTCACGATGACTGGGATGTGAGCAGCATACGCAGCCAGCATCCCGTTACGCGAATCTTCGACAGCCACGCAATGTTGCGGCGGCAGTTGCAGGCGTTCCACTGCCAGGTTGTAGATGTCCGGCGAGGGCTTCTTCTTCGGCACGATATCGCCGGACAGTACCAGGAACTCGCGCGCCAATTCTTCGCCTACTGCGCGGCGAAGCACTGCCTCGACCGCCCCTGGCGCCGAAGTGGAAGCTACTGCGAGCTTCCATCCTGCATCCAGTGCCTCCTGCGAGAGGCGCTTGATGCCCGGCCGCGGAGGGATCTGTCCAGAGTTGATGATCTCCTGATAGATCGCTGTCTTTTCTTTGTGCCAGTTCGCCACCAGCGCCTTGCGCTCGTCCTCACCTTCCGGAGGAGTGAAGGATGCGCGAAAATCAGCGTCGTTAAAGAGGCTCGCCATGCGCTCTTTCCCTCCGCCGATCTTCAGCTTGCCGCCGTACTGTGCCTTCGACCACTGCCATGGCACGCCGAGCTTCTTCCACATCCGGTTGAACGCCACCAGGTGCCCGTCAGGCTCAGTGTCGCCCAGGACACCATCGCAATCGAAGATCAGCGCTCTATCCATGGGCGTGTACCGCCATTTACGCTTTGTCGGCGCTGCCGAATCGCAAGAACAATGCCCACCTGCGATGGTGGGCAAACGCCTGGAACACAGAACTTGCTGGAGCCGACGATCGGACTTGAACCGATGACCTGCTGATTACGAATCAGCTGCTCTACCAACTGAGCTACGTCGGCTTTCGAACCCGGTGAGTGCCTCAAGAACGGCTGGCGCTGTGGGTGGCTGCGTTCGATTGTAAACGTGCGGGAGGGTTACCGTAAAGGGACGTGGGGCCCGGTTTTCCACTGTTTTCAGTGGTTTTGCACTTGCTACCCACCTGCCGTTCCTCCGATAATAGTGCCAAGCTCTGCTGGCGACTCCGAGCTTACATGAACCGATATTGTCGAGCGGACGTCCTTCGGATTTTGCACATCACGGCCAAGCAACTCGTTGGCTGGCAGCGTGCTGGGCTTGCTCCTATTTCCGAGACGTTTACCTTCTACGACCTCCTGCAGCTTAAGAAGATCCGCGACCTGCGTGCCAAACGTGTGCGCCCGGCCGTCATCCGCGAGTCGCTTCAGGCCATGCAGAAGCAGGTTGCGGGCATGGAGAATCCGCTGGTTGAGGCCAGTGCCTTCACCGTTGGATCGCGCATTGCCTATCGTCATGAAGGCCACTCGGTTGAACCCATCGCCGGCCAGTTCATTATGGACTTCGGACCGGTTGGCACCGTGGTTAACGCGATGATTTCCAACAGCAAGGTCAGGCCGATCGCCGATCTGGAAAACATCGCCGAACTTTTCAGCCACGGCATCGCCATGGAAGAGCATCCCGCCACCCAGGACGAAGCCATTCGCACCTATCTTCGCGTGCTGGAAATCGAACCACAACACGCCGCAGCTCACATCAACCTGGGTACGCTGTACTACAACCGGCAAGACTTCGCTTCGGCGGAGAAGCACTACCGTGCCGCCGTCGCCGCCGATCCCCGTTATGCGCTCGCGTATTTCGACCTGGGCAATGTGCTCGACGAAACAGGCAACGTTCAGGATGCCATCGCCGCATATCGAACCGCGATCCAGCTCGCGCCCACTTACGCGGACGCGCACTACAACCTCGCCCTGGCCTTTGAACGTAAGGGAGAGGCGCGCCAGGCGTTACAGCACTGGAAGACCTACCTGAAGCTGGATAATACCGGCCCATGGGCCGTGCATGCGCGCAACCAGGTCGCTCGCATTCTGGAAGGCGACAAGCTCAAGATCGTCTACAAGAACCCGAAGTAACTCCGCCGTAACCTGCGTGATTCTTTATCGTTAGCCGCCGCGTCGTCACACGTTGCTGAGCGGCCAATGGTCGAGCCGACAAAATCGCCACAATCCGCATCCCAATATCCAGAGCAGAATTCCAGAGAGGCAGCGTGCTAAGACTGAAACGCAAGGCTTATTTCAGCCGTGGCGGACTTATTGCTTTTTTTGCAATAGTGCTGGTAGTCGCATCGTGGGCAGCACAGACCCCGCCATCTCAAAGCAGCCGGATCCTCGCGCATCTGAATCAGGCCATCAGCTGGTATCACCGAATTGCGGCTTTGGACATCACTTCCGGCCAGCCCAGCGACACCCTGTACCTGGCGAACGCCCGCAGCTCCGCCGCGCAAGCGCTACAGTTGGCATTTCAATCCGCTTCGGCGCAGGCCGCATTGCTGGCGCAGGAGAAGAAGGCTTCCGCCGACGCCAACCAACCAGCTGACGCCTCTCAACCAGCGGACCAACAGGAAAGTATCACCAAAGCCTTAGCCGGAACGACCAATCGCATTTCCGATATCCAGTCGCAGATCGGCGACCTGAATGCTCAGATCGCCAAAGCTAACAGCAAAACTCGCCAGCCACTGGTCTCGCAGCGGGATGCTCTGCAAGGCGAACTCGATCTCTACAAAACAATTCAGGACTCATTGCAGAGGATCGCGGCTGTCGCCAACGAAAGCACGGGCAGCGGTCTTTCCGCGCAGATTGCTCAGCTCAAACAGTCCGTACCAGAAGTGTTCGCGTCGTCGAAGAAAGAGACGCAGGCCCCAGTTATTCAGACTTCGAAGGCTACTGCAGCCGACAATGCCGGTCTCTTTGGAATGACATCGATCCTGGTCGGCCAGATGCGGGACATGCACGAGATCGACCAGTTAATGGACGAGACGGTCCGGCTGCGCAACACCGCCGAAAAGCTTGACGCGCCATTGCGAGATTCGCTGAAGAGCATGGTGCAACAGGGCCGCGACATCGTGAATCGACCGGACACGTCAGACTCGGCTGCGACCGCTGCAACCCGGCGCGACTTCGCGGCCTTGACCACGCAGTTCAAGCAAGTCGCGGATGTCGCCGTGCCTCTACGGCAGGAGGTCATCGTCCTCGATCAGTGTCACGGTGAATTGCTCGAGTGGCGCAACTCCATCAGCGCCGAATACAAGCGTGTACTGCGCTCGCTACTGATGCGTGTCGGCGGCCTGCTACTGGCGCTGGCCATCGTCTTCGGGCTCGGACAATTGTGGCGGCGGGCGACATACCGTTACATCAAGGACGTGCGTCGGCGGCGCCAGCTCACACTGATACGGCGATTCGTAATCGGCTTCCTGATGGGTCTTATCGTCATCGGCGGCTTCATCACCGAGTTCAGCTCGCTGGCGACATTTGCCGGATTCCTCACGGCAGGTATAGCCGTCGCGTTGCAGACGGTCATCCTGTCGCTGGCGGCTTACTTCTTTCTGGTGGGACGCTATGGCGTCCGCATCGGCGATCGCTTGACAGTCTCCGGCGTGACCGGAGACGTTGTCGAAGTCGGACTCGTGCGCCTGTACCTCATCGAACTGGCCGGCACGGGCATCGACCTGTATCCCACCGGCCGCGTGGTCGTGTTCTCGAACTCAGTGATGTTCCAGACTGCTCCGTTCTTCAAGCAGCTGCCCGGCACGGCCTACGCATGGCACGAGGTCGCCGTCACCGTCGCACCCGGCGCTGATTACGCAAAGCTCGAGCAGAAGTTGCTCGACGCGGTGAATTCCGTCTTTACCACCTATGAACACAGCATCGACCGCCAGCATGCTCTTGTCGAACGTATTCTCGACACCTCCGTAGCCAGACCTGAGCCAAGGACGCAACTGAACCTGGTACCCACCGGCGTGGAGCTGACGGTGCTGTTTCCAGTCGAGATTCTGCACGCCGCCGATATCGACGACAAGGTCACGCGCAAGCTGATGGAAATGGTAAATAGTGATTCGGAGCTGAAAGCCGCCGTTACAGGCTCTCCAACGCTGCGAGCTCCCATTAAGGCTTAACGCCGTGGAGGCTTTTCGCAAGCAAGCACACCGGACGAGCTGATCTCATTTAACTGCCGGGTTGCTCTTCACCCACCGCGCAATATCCTGTATGACTTCACCGGACACATGTCCTACCACCGAATAGTCGGAGGGTGATCCCTGCCCCGAACCTTTCCCCGTCATGAACAGGTGCGTCAGCCCCGGATAGAACTTGAACGTCGCCCGGGGATCCTTTGCCAGTGCGCCTTTCCATAGATCGTAATCCTGGCTGGTCACCTGGTAGTCACGACCCCCCTGCAAAACAAGAATCGGTATCTTCAACTGGGCGGCCACTTCCGCAGGTCGATAATCCCGCAGATCCAGGAAGTAGGAGCCGGGTATCTGAACGCCGAGAACACTTACCGTGCTGTCCGGCTTTAGCGATGGACTCTCGATCTCTGCCTTCGCGCGCTCACCGGCCTCTACCTGCTTTTTCATCTCGTCGCTGTTGCCGCCGGGCAGACTCGCAAGATATTTCAGCTGTTGCACGATGACGTTTTCGAGCGGCTGTGCCGTGCCCGCGGCAATGATGATGCCCGCAACTTGTTTGTCCGCGGTTGCAATCCTCGGCGCTAGCATCCCGCCCAGGCTGTGCCCGAGAACATAGATGTGGCGGTGATCGATCTCCGGCCGCGCTGCCAGCAGCGCGACGGCCGCTTCTGCGTCTTCCGTCGTCTCTTGCTTGATAGTAAAGGGCACGCCGGGCTGCAGCGATTTCGCCCCGTACTGCTTGGTACGTTTCACATAACGCAGCACGGCAACGTTCTGGCTCGCCAGTCCCCAGGCCAGGTCTTTGAACGGCTTATTCCCCCCGATGGTTTCGTCCTGATCTTCGGGGCCGGAGCCATGCACCAGCACCACTGCGGAAAACGGCCCTTTGCCATTGGGCAGAGTCAGCGTGCCGGGCAGTTTCCACTCTCCGGTCTGCACAGTTACATCGACCTCATGAAACTCGTTTGCCTTGGCATAGTCCGGAGCCGACCAGCCTTGCTTTCCGTCGGGCGCGATCGAGCCCGGCAGCATGCGCATGCCCGCGATCCGATCCTGCGAATCGAACGTCAGCTGCAGGTCGAAGGTGTCGTCCTTGAACTTGCATGTGACCAGCACGACGTTCATGCCCGCCTGTTCCTCGACGTGCGTTCCGAGAATGCGTTCGAACGGACCGGCTTTCTCGATCAATGCATCCCAAACGGAGGAAAGCCTATCCACCGGCAGGGCGCTTTGCATCTTGTCGTCAAATTGCGCTTCCACTTTGCTAAAGTGGCGCGCGACCAGATCGCTGACGACTTCCACGCCGAGTTTTTCAGGATCGGGGCGCTGCAGTTGCGCGGAGGCGACAGCGCCGCACACAAATATTGCAGTTGCAACCATCGCATGTACGATGAAGCCCATTGGCAGAACTCCTCGATTACTCACTGTATACTGTATACAAACACTATACACATTGCAACAAAAATCGTTCTTGCTTGTTGCTGGTCCCTAAAATGTTGATTCCTGGTGGGTTTTGCGCTGTTGCCCGCCGGGCTGGCGCGTGCGATAGAATCGAAGGTTTCGTATTCCACAACAAGGACTGCCATCATGTCTGAAGCTACCGCGCAAGCCACTGCCAACCCCCCCGCTCCTCTGGTCGCGCTGACGGAAGATGAGATTCTCTTCCGCGACACCGTTCGCCAGTTCGCCGACGAGAGTGTCCGCCCGCACGTGAAGAAAATGGACGAGGAAGGCGTCTTCGAGCACTCGCTCATCGACCAGTTCTTCGAACTCGGTCTAATGGGAATTGAAGTGCCTGAGCAATATGGCGGCGGCGGCGGGACTTTCTTCGAGGCAATTCTTGCCGTAGAGGAATTGTCGCGCGTTGATCCCTCGGCCGGCGTTGTCGTCGACGTGCAAAACACGCTGGTCAACAATGCTCTGCTGCGCTGGACCACCGAAGACCAGAAGAAACGGTATCTGCCGAAGATGTGCAAGGACACCGTCGGCGCCTACGCGTTGAGCGAGGCTGGCTCCGGCTCCGACGCTTTCGCGCTGCAGACGCGCGCCGAACTCAAAGGCAGCGAGTACGTGCTGAACGGTCAGAAGCTGTGGATTACGAATGGCAAGGAAGCGGGCGTCTTCATCCTTCTCGCAACCGTCGATCCTTCCGCCGGCTACAAGGGCATCACCGCCTTCATCGTCGAGAAGAGCTTCCCGGGCTTTACCGTTGGCAAAAAAGAAGACAAGCTCGGCATTCGCGCCTCCAGCACCTGCGAGTTGATTCTCGACGACTGCCGCGTGCCCAAGGAGAACGTTCTGGGCGAGGTCGGCAAAGGCTACAAGATCGCGATCGAGACGCTGAACGAAGGCCGCATCGGTATCGGAGCGCAAATGCTCGGGCTGGCGCGCGGAGCATGGGAGTTCGCGGTGAAGTACGCCCAGGAACGCAAACAGTTCGGCAAGAGCATCTCCGAGTTCCAGGGCATCCAGTTCCAGATCGCGCAGATGGCGACAGAGATCGAAGCCGCCCGCATGCTGCTCTACAACTGCGCCCGCATGAAGGACGCCGGCATGACCTTCCTGAAGGAAGCAGCCATGACCAAGCTTTTCTGCTCGCAGGTGGCCGAGCGCGTCGCTTCGCTGTGCGTAGAGATCTACGGTGGCTACGGCTTCACCAAGGACTACCCAGTGGAGAAGTTCTTCCGCGACTCGAAGATCGGCAAGATCTACGAGGGCACCTCGAACATGCAGCTGCAGACGATTGCCAAGCTGGTAATGAAGTAGAGGAGTTGTCAGTTGTCAGTTGTCAGTTGTCTGAAGAATCTTGAGGGTGCCCCGTTCTAGCCTGGTTTTGGCTAGGGTGGGGTTTTTGTTATTACGGATCTTGCTGAGATCCGGTGCACTCGAGAAAAACGGAACCAACGATGACCCAGCCTGAATGGAAATCCCGATTGATCGTTGCCTTGTTTGTGTTGGCCGGTTGCTGTACATGGTTACACGGTCAGGATCAGTCCAATACGGCAAACGACGCGATCAAGGTCCGACAGTTCCTGCAGCAATATCTGGGGGCTGACTCCTATCCATCATGGAGCAAGCCTACGCGCTATTTTGCCAGATTTGTCGATCTGAACGGCACTGAATCAAAAGAAGTCATTGTCTATCTCATGGGCGGCGGGTGGTGCGGGAGCGGGAGCTGCGCAACCATGATCCTTGCACCGGAGAAATCCTCGTACCGGGTAGTTACCTCGATTACGATCACTTGGCCTCCAATTCGCATCCTTGAAACGCGATCGCACGGCTGGCGTGATATCGGAGTGTGGGTTCAAGGCGGCGGAATTCAGCCGGGATATGAAGCAGTGCTCCAGTTTGACGGCAAGGAGTATCCTTCAAATCCGTCGGTGGCTCCGGCAAAGCCTGCCGACAAACAGGTGCCGGGAACGGTGGTTGTTCCGAAAGGCGTCGTGGGCGAGCCGCTTTATTAGTTCGAGCCAGTGATCGTTCTGCACTTTAGTCATCCATCCATCGTAACTACCGGTTCCAGCTACCCTCGATTTTTGTGGGAGACGTCTGACCGGGTGGTATCCTCGCCCTAATCCCAGGTTTCACCGTGCGTAGAGTATTCAAGAGCGGAGTATTGCCATGCGCGTGAAATCTTTCAGCCCGATTCTGCTCCTATCCAGCCTGCTGTTCCTGATTTCCTTGGCCTCGGCTCAGGGAAACCCATGTAACGGAATTAGTCTGGGACAGGAAGGAAGTCTGAACGGCTTCGTCCCTTTCCCTGCCAGCAGCCTTTGGAACACCAACATCTCCAATGCCCCGGTCGATCCGAATTCCGGGGCGATCATCAACTTCATCGGAAGCAGCACACCGCTGCATCCTGACTTCGGCTCAGGCCTTTACCAGGGTCATACGTTTGGCATGCCCTACATTGTGGTACCCACAGCCCAGCCGTTATCCACCATCCAGTTCACCGCCTACGGCAGTGAAAGCGATCCCGGCCCCATGCCGATTCCCTTCAACGCCCCCATCGAGGGATATCCCAATCCCGGCGCCGGCACCGACCGTCATGTGCTGGTGCTCGATAAGGGAAACTGCTGGCTTTACGAGCTCTACTATGCCTACCCGCATGGCATTCTCCTCTGGTCCGCCGCTTCTGCCGCCGTATGGGACCTCGAGGCGAACGAACAGCGGCCCTATACCTGGACCTCCGCCGACGCCGCCGGGCTGCCTATCTTCGCCGGCCTGGTTCGCTACGACGAGGTCGCGGCCGGCCACATCAACCACGCCATCCGGATGACGCTGCAATACAGCAAGCAGGCATTCACTCCGCCTGCTTCGCATTGGGCTGCGAATTCCTCCAATCCACTCGCGGCGCCCATGGGCATGCGCGTACGTTTGAAAGCGAACTTCGATATCTCCGGATATCCACCGGAAGACCAGGTCATCCTGACTGCCTTGAAGCAATACGGCGCAATCATGGCAGACAACGGCACTTCCATGTTTATTGGGGGGACCACCGACTCGCGCTGGAACAACGATCACTTGCAACAGATGCGTAGCATAACGGCCTCCGATTTCGAGGTGATCCAGATTTCGCCGCTCTACACGCCACAAAACATTCCGACCGGTCCAAATCCAACCATCAACACCTTCACCGCGACCTCTTCCGGCGGTCCGGGACAGCCCGTGACGCTGAGCTGGACTGTCACAAACGGGGAGTACTACATTGTGTCACCCGCAGTGGGAGCGATACGCGGAAACAGCGTCGTCGTGAATCCAAATGCGACGACAACGTACACACTCTACGCAACGAACCAGTACGGTCGCACTACCGCAACCGTAAGCGTCAATGTGCCGTGATAAACCGAGGGCGCCCCGTTTTAGCCCGTTTTGGCTAGGGCGGGGCTCTATGGATCAGGGGCAGAACCCTATCGCACCACGCCTTCCAGCGGCGAACTCGCTGTGGCATACAATTTCTTCGGCATGCGTCCGGCGAGATAAGCCTGGCGTCCGGCGACAACCGCGTTCTTCATCGCCTCAGCCATGAGGACCGGATCCTGTGCGCCGGCGATGCCGGTATTCATCAGCACACCGTCGACGCCGAGCTCCATCGCAATGGCCGCATCCGATGCCGTACCAACTCCCGCATCGACAATCAGCGGAACATCGGTAATGATCTCACGCAGAATGCGAATGCTGGCCTGATTCTGCAGCCCCAGACCGCTGCCGATCGGCGCGCCTAGCGGCATCACGGCCGACGCTCCGGCATCAACCAGGCGCTTGGCCACCACGATGTCATCCGAGGTATAAGGCAGAACGGTGAAGCCCTCCTTCACCAGCACGCGCGTGGCCTCGATGGTCGCCTGCACATCGGGGAATAGCGTCTGCTGGTCGCCAATGACCTCGATCTTTACCCAGTCGGAAAGTCCAACCTCGCGCCCCAGACGTGCCGTACGGATGGCGTCGGCGGCGGTGTAGCATCCGGCGGTGTTCGGCAGCAGGAAATACTGTTTCGGATCGATGAAGTCGAGCAGCGACTCTTTGCTGCGATCGAGGTTCACACGACGAACCGCGACGGTGACCATCTCTGCGCCGCTGGCCGCGATGGCGCGTGCCGTCTCCTGTCCCGACTTGTACTTGCCCGTGCCCACGATCAGGCGCGAGCGAAATTGCCTGCCTGCAATAACGAATGAGTCCATGGAAGTATTGTAAATCGCGGGGAGGAGGAGGGTAGGTAACAGGAAAATAATGTGGCGGCGTTGGCGTACCCACGCCTGTCGCAAATCGCGACAGGGTGGGTAGAATTAAATCTACTGCTGAGGGTTAGTGGTCGTAGTGGTCGTAGTCGAATTCGACTGCGGCGCCGGAGTGGTTGTGGTTGTTGTCGAGCTAGACTGCGGCGGCGGTGTGCTTGTCGTGGTGGTGGAGTCAGTGGTGGTCTTCTGATGGTGATGCTTGGTCTTGGTTGTGGTGTGCGTAGTCTCCGTCGACTGCGGCTGATCCTGCGAAGTCGTCGTGGTGGTGCTCTGCGTCTGCGGCGCCATCGTGTTGTCCTGCGAGGTCGTCGTGGTCGTGCTTTGGCTCTGCGCCACTACCGGCAGCGAGAGAGCCAGCGCAAACGCTGCTCCAGTCAAGAGCGTCCCAATTTTCTTAATTGCCATCTTGTATCTCCTTGTTCTCAACGGAATGAACACTACTCAATTCCAGCGAGTAACTGTGATGCAGCTCTGTCCCGGGGTGATGTCCGCTGAAGATGCTTCCGAGCAGAGTCGAGCACCATTCCGTGAAAACTCAATGAGATAAGTGTTCCGCACTGATAGAGCCCTTAGAGCTACATCACTCGAAACCGCCGCGTGCGCAGGCCTTCCAATATGGTCGATGCCATGCTGGAGGCATCAGCGGTGTCGTCGCAGACGGTGTATCGTTCCGCTGCGGTTATGAACATTGCATAGAAGCTCCGGTATCTCTCGTAGTCCGCAATGGCTCCTTCGCTTCGATGAGCCGCGCGGCTCTCGCAAGTAGATAGGCGCGGCAGTAAGACCACGAAGTCAAGCGGAGTGTCTTTCAAAATTCTCAGTGCAATCGGCAGGAAATCGGGAGGGATGGAAAAGTCGAGAACGACGTCGTAGCCGGAGCGCGCCATCGGCAATGCCGCGGCCGTCATCGAGCGCAATAGGATTGGAAAATTGTCCCGTCGTCCGAGGCTTCCGGTCTTGGTGAGATAGGACCAGAAACTATCGCCCTCGATATAGGCGACTTCTCCCTGCATGAGTGCCACCAGTTCGCGAGCAACCGTGGTCTTGCCTGCACCGATCGGGCCCGACAGCATAATCACAGACTTCATGTCACCTGCCCTCGTCCCGAGCATAATACGTTGGCGTCAGGGAACCCCGAGAAATCCCGACGTCGACTGCGGCATCAAGTTTACCGACTCTCCAGCACCTGTTGCACAGGGCGAAGGTCGTTGACAGCACCACGTTGTCCGGCGCAATATTTTCCTGCTGCGTAGGGCGCATCGGTTCAAATCCGAAAGGGCAACGCCCACCTACCACATGTAAATACCTTTGCGCCTATGCCGAACATCGACAACCTCAAAAAGCAAGCGAAGCAGTATCTGCGTTGGCACCGCGAACGCTACTACCCCGTCGCGGCCGCAATCAGGGCAAACCTGCCCGGCTTTCGCAATCTCAGCGACGAGCAGGTACTGACCGCGGACTTCAAGCTCGCCGACGCGCAGGAACTCGTGGCGCGGCAAAGAGGTTTCGTATCCTGGCAGGCGCTCAAATCAGGAGCTGATGCCGTGACCCAAAAATCCCCCGCCCCGCTTCCCGTCTTCACCTCAACCGCTGCCCAACTGTTCGTTGCCGATATTCAGGCGGCTTGCGATTTCTACACGACCAGGATCGGCTTCACGGTCGACTTCATTTATGGCGACCCTCCGTTCTACGGGCAAGTCAGCCGCGGCCACGCAAAGCTGGCTTTGCGGCTGGTGTGTGAGCCGGTGTTCGCCGGCGATGTTCGAGAGCGCGAGCATCTGCTCTCCGCTTCGCTCACGGTCGCTACCGCCGACGAGATTAAACAACTTTTCTTGACCTACCAGGACGCGGGAGTGCGCTTCGAGCAAACTTTGAAAAAGGAACCCTGGGGCGCCAGGACCTTCATCGTCCTGGATCCTGATGGGAATCGCATTCTCTTTGCGGGCCCAGCCGATTGACGCGCTGGGGGCCCCGCGGTATCAGAGTGATCCGCGTCTTTGCCGGGCTTCGGTTCTCCCCACGTGCTGTTTTCCCGAAGGGTCGGAAGCGGGCGCTGCGAGAGGTCTTGCTTTTTATTCGTGACTAGAGGCTGCTTAGCTATGGCTCGGGCGATGCCGTGTTGCTGGCCTTGCCGGCGCTGGGAGCGGGTTGCTCCGCGCTCGTCCCCGTCGAATGAACGCCCACCGCGAGCGCGACTTTTTGCGCCTGTTTCAAATTGTTTTCGAGCGTAGGCAGCGTATGGCTCGCCCACTCATCCCCTTTCGTCGCTTCTTGTTTGAACCTCGACGTGGCAGTTTGATTCTCGCTTAACATCGCCTTCATATAAGCGCTGTCGAACGCCTCGCCGTGCAGTTGTAAGAGCGTATCGAAAGTGTCGAATTGGCTTGGATCGAGTGTGTCGGGCAGTACCGCGACCTGCCGGTAGGCGATGTTAAACAAACCCCTCTGCGCCTGGCCATAGTCGCTCAGTATCTGCTCGGCAAACGACTTCACCTGCTCACTTTTCGCGTTTTGCAGCGCCACGCGCGCGATATTGATTTTCGCCATGGCATCCTGCGTCGCTTCCCTCATAAATTCCGGGTCGGCCAATGGAAACACGCCGTTGCCGTAGCGGTCGCGGCCAGCCGTCTGAAATACGTCAATGCCGCCTTGGCCGCGGTCAGCCGCGCGATACACCTCATTGCCGTACTGGTCCTGGTCAGCCGCGCGAAATACCTCAGTGCCGTGCTGGTCCCGGTCAGCCGCGCGAAATACGTCGGTGCCGTGCTGGTCCCGGTCAGCTGCGCGAAATACGTCAGTGCCTTGCTGGTCCCGGTCAGCCGCGCGAAATACGTCTGTGCCCTGCTGGTCGTAGTCAGCCGCGCGAAACACGTCAGTGCCGTATTGATCGGTCGCGAACATGTTGCTTTGCGCAAGACCAAATGCCGTCAACAGCAGCGCTGTCATCGCGACCAACAAACTCCGTCTGAAGAAACTCATTGCCGTTACTCCTTCTAAAGAAAAGTCACGACCTGAGGGTTTCCATAGCCTGCACAAAACTGTTCGCATAGCATAAAGCTTCTGCTGCCTCGCTGTCGCGTTCATTTGATCTCCATCGGCAGCTTGCTCCCGTCGCCACTCGCGCGCTCGATCCATCCCTGGGAATGCCAATCCGTGTTCCGACACATACATCCACGCCGCCGCGCGATTGCACCAGAAATAGTGCCTAGGTTGTTTGCGTCAACGCATACTCCCACCCCTGGTTTGACCCTCTTTCCCGCAGTTCCCTACAATCGAGGATTCCGTATTCATACAGGACGAATCATGGCGCTTGAGCTGTTCAATACGATGTCCGGCAAAGTCGAGGAGTTCCACCCGCTGGAAGACAACCTGGTCCGCATGTATGCCTGCGGCCCCACGGTCTACGACTACGGCCACATCGGCAACTTTCGCACGTTCGTTGTCGTCGATACGCTACGCCGCTTCCTGAAGCAGAGCGGCTTTCAGCTGAAGCACGTGATGAACATTACCGACGTGGACGACAAGATTATCCGCAACGCTGCCCGCGACGGCGTAACCGTGCAGGAGTACACGAAGAAATATCGCCAGGCGTTTCTCGAAGATGCAGATTCGTTGAACATCGAGCATCCCGAGATGCTGGTGAACGCCACCGACCACATCAACGACATGGCGCATTTCATCGCCATCCTGGTCGACAAGGGATACGCCTACCGCACTGACGATGGCTCCTACTACTTCCGCATTGCCAAGTTTCCCCAGTACGGCAAGCTGTCGAAGCGCGACTTCGCCGGAATGGCCGATGGCGCGCGCGTCGACGTCGACGAGTATGACAAGGACAACGCTCGCGACTTCGCGCTGTGGAAGGCGCCTAAGCCGGGTGAAGCGCAGTGGGACACCGAGATCGGACCGGGCCGGCCGGGCTGGCACATCGAGTGCTCGACCATGTCGATGGAATATCTTGGCGAGAGTTTCGATATTCACGCCGGCGGCGAGGACCTGATCTTCCCGCATCACGAAAATGAGATCGCCCAGTCGGAAGCTATGACCGGCAAGCCGTTCGCGCACTTCTGGGTACACTCGCGTTTCTTGCTGGTGGAAGGCGAGAAGATGGCGAAGAGCGCGGGCAACTTCTTCACCGTCCGCGACCTGATCCTGATGGGGCACAAGCCGTCATCGATCCGCTTTCTGCTAATGTCGGTTCCCTATCGCAAGCAACTGAACTTTACCTTCGACGGCCTGACCCAGGCCGCGAATTCGGTGGAGCGTCTGCGCAACTTCAAGCTGCGTCTCGAGAGCTCGCAGTTCCCCGACGGCAGCAACGAGAAGATTGCCGGGATCGCGCAGAAAACTTCTGACGAGATGCGCGCCGGACTGAGCGACGACCTTAACACCGCGCAAGCGCTGGGAGCGATCTTCGACATGGTACGCGACGTGAACGCCGCCGCCGACTCCGGAGAAGTTCGCAAGGAAAATATTCCGGCGCTGCTGAAGGTGCTCGATCAGTTCCACGAAATCTTCCCTGTGCTGAAAGATGACGACGCGGCGAAAGTCCGCGCCACGGTCGAGTGGGCTAAGAAGGAAGGCCTGGAAGACAAGATCAGCCCCGAGACGGCCGAGTTGGCAAAAGCCGCATCGCTGTCGGACGAGGACATCGAAAAGCTGGTGGCGGACCACTCGCAGGCTCGCAAGACCCGCGACTTCGCCCGCTCCGATGCGATCCGTGCACAGCTGGCCGAGAACGGCGTCATCCTGGAAAACACGAAAGACGGCGTGCGCTGGAAGAGAAAGTAGAAAAACAGTTGTCGGTTGGCAGTTGTCAGTTGTCGGACGGCAGGCCGACACGGAAGGAGCACCGATGGCACTGTACATGGTGATCGAGCACTTCAAGAACGGCGATGCCGTTCCGGTTTATCGGCGATTCCGAGATCAAGGCCGCATGGCTCCTGACGGTCTCTCCTACGTATCGAGTTGGATCGACGAGAAGATGACTCGCTGTTATCAGATCATGGAGACCAGGAACCGCGCCCTGCTCGACCAATGGATCAGCAAATGGAGCGACCTTATCGACTTTGAGGTTTTTCCTGTTTTCACGTCGAAGGAAACCGCCGAGAGGATTGCTCCCAAGCTCTGATGTGATTACCGCTTTCCTACGGTGAAGGCCTTGATCACAATGTCATTTGGTTGATTGCCCACCGGAATCAAAGTGACCAGCGCGCGGTCGGCGCTGATTTTCGAATTGTCGCGCGTTTTGACCGTCCGCACTACCGCAACGTCGCCCGATCCTGAATCCAGCACCAGAAGATGCGCCTCGTCCGGTGTCAGCGCCAACGCGTCGGGATGGCTGCCAACCTGCACCGCACCAATCACGCGCCCTTCGTCGATGGCATAAACACTCACCGTATCGGAACCGAAGTTGCTCATGTAGAGCAGGCTGTTGTCCGCGGTAACGATACCTTGTGAAGGGTTGTCGCCAATGAGATAGGTGCCGCCGACCTCGTTGGTACCTGTCTCGATAATCGAGAAGTTATCACTGTTGAAGTTGCTGACGAACAGCTCACCGCCGTCCGGCTTCAACGTATTGTGTACCGGAAGTTCTCCGACATCCATGTAAGTCAGCAGACGATCGGTTTTTAGATCAACAGCGGCGACCTGGTTCGACCCCGGACAAGCGACAAACGCTTTACTGTTGTCTGGCAGGATCACAATGTCCTGCGGCTGCTGACACACCTTCACCGTATCTTTTACAGTGAGTTTACCGGCATCGATGACCGAGACGGAGTTGTCGGCGCGATTACTGGTTACCACCAGCTTGCCATCGGGCGAAACCTTCGCCATTCCTGGCGCTCCCCCCACGCGAATCGTTGCGATCACAACTCTCTTCGCCAGGTCGATGACCGAAACGTTAGCCGAACCCGCATTGGCGACATAGGCGCGTGTGCCGTCGGATGACACCGACACGAAATACGGCTTCGCGTGCACGCCAATGGTCGAAACCACCTCGTTCGTCTCAGCGTTGATGATGCTGATGTTGCTGGAGTCGGCATTGGCGACGTAAATCTCGTTGCGCGTTGGACTGGCGGCAAGCCCGGTAGGAGCAGCACCCACCGCAATCGTCTTAACGTTGCGAAGCTGTAAAAGATCGATGACGCTGATCGAGTTGCCCTTGCCGTTGGTGACGTAGGCGTATTCGTGATAACCGGGCGCAACCGGAGCGCTGGTGTGACAGGAGGTGGCGGTCAGCGCGAGCGAAAAGAGCGCAAGTACTCCTCCGCCGTGCCATAACCGGATCTTGCTCATCAGCGAGCGGCAGCCGTTCCGGCGTTCGTCACGGCCGGACTCGGAGGACGCGCTCCCGGGTTCGAGACCGGATCCGCAATCGAGCGGTTAAGCACTTTGGCGATCTGGCGGACCTCGCCCATGAGTTGCTCGAACTGCTCGGGGTAAAGCGACTGCTTGCCGTCGCTCAGTGCGCGATCGGGATCGGGATGCACCTCGATGATGAGGCCATCAGCTCCCACGGCGACGGCCGCGCGCGACAGCGGCGTAACCTTGTTGCGCTTGCCGGTACCGTGGCTGGGATCGACGATGATCGGCAGGTGGCTCAGCCGCTGCACCGCCGGCACGACGCTGAGGTCCAGCGTATTGCGCGTGTGATCGGCGAAGGTGCGCACCCCGCGCTCGCAGAGCACGATGTTGTAGTTGCCTTCGCTCATGATGTACTCGGCCGCCATCAAAAACTCTTCCACCGTCGCCGACATGCCGCGCTTCAGCAGCACCGGCTTGCGGGCCCGGCCGGCACGCTTCAGCAGGGAAAAATTCTGCATGTTGCGCGCGCCAATCTGGATCATGTCGGCGTACTGCTCGACCAGCTCCAGCGATTCGTTGTCCACGGCTTCGGTGACGATCATCAAACCAAAGCGATCGCGAATGTCAGCGAGAATCTTGAGGCCCTCGATTGCCATACCCTGGAAAGCGTACGGCGAGGTTCGCGGCTTGTAGGCGCCGCCGCGGAAGAAGCGGGCTCCGGCGCGAGCGACATGCTCGGCGGTCGCGAAGGCCTGCTCGCGGCTCTCGATGGCGCAGGGGCCGGCCATCACTGCTACCTCGTCGCCGCCGACAGTCGCATCGGAGTTCGGAAAGCGGACTATAGTGTCCTCTTCCTTCACGTCCCGGCTCACCAGCTTATAGGGCTTGCTGACCCGGATGACCTCCTGCACGCCCGACATCTCATCGAATGTGCCCGGATCCAGCTCCGTCTCGTTACCGGTAATGCCGATGGCCGTGCGCTGCGCTCCCGGGATGGAGTGCGCGCGAAAGCCGAAACCCTCGATCTTCTGACAGACGCGCTTCACCTCTTCTTCGGTGGCGTGCGCCTTCATCACGATAAGCATTGGGAACCCCTTGTAATCGCCTAGTGTATCGTTCCGGAGGCACGGCGGCAATTGCGGGAATGCCCGACAAGATCAGGCCTTGGTCATCTCCAGCAGCTTCAGCACGGTCGCCCAGTTGCGAGCGGTGCCGATGGTGTTCAGCCTGGAATCAAAGTACGCGCTCGTCAGCTTCGAGTTGCCGGCGCCGTTGGGGAAGTACAGGTAGACCTCGCTGCCAGTGACGCGGAACTCGTCCCCTGGCGAACGGTTGGGGTCGAGCCTGGAGATCGCCTCTGCACTGGGAGCGTCCGCGAGAAACAAGACGTGCAGAGTCAACTCTGGTTTGCCTGCCTTAAGGAAAGGATTTGCGCTCACAACTCGCGCCAGTTGATCATGACTGCGAAAGACTATCGGAACAGCAAACCCAAAGCGCTCTTCGATCCTCTTCTCCAAAGCCGGACCCAGTCGCTGCATCGCGTCGCCACTCGTACAGAAAACAACATTGCCACTCTGGATGTAAGTGCGGGTGTCTTTGCACTTGCATGCCGCGAAGATTTCGACCAGATCTTTCATCGGCAGCTTGTGTTTGCCGCCGACGTTGATCCCGCGCAGCAGGGCAACGTAGGTGTTCACGCTCATGGGTTATCTTGTAGAGGACAACCGCCCGAGATGGCAAGCCAATGCGGCTTTACGCGATGCCTCGCGGCTGCCCAACAGTGAGCGAACGCACCGGAACCTCGCGTCCTTCGCCGAAGCCGAGCGCCCAGAATTCGGTCCCGCGCATCGGAGTTTGGCGCAGGATATCGTTCAAATCCTCCACTGCCTCATTGTCACCATCGTCGGCTAACGCAAACGTGCCGAAGTGGCTGGCCACGCTGACGTGTGCTCCCAGCGTGAAGTGCGCCTGCACCGCGTCCTGGGGAGACATGTGTACTTCGCCCATGAACCACTCGGGACGAAACGCACCGATGGGAAGGATTGAGAGATCAAGATCAGGAAAGCGCTGCGCAATCTCATCGACGTGCGGCCCAGCGCCCGTATCTCCAGCGAAGTAGAAGCCTTCCTCTTCGGTCTGCAGAACGAAGCCGCACCACAGTCGCTTGTCACGATCGAATGGAGTGCGCCCGGAGAAGTGCTGCGCCGGAACCGCCGTGACCCACATGTCCGTGCGGGCCGCAGCTTCCTGCCACCAGTCCAACTCTACAATGTTACCGATCCCGTGCTTGGCAAGAATGCGACCGTTCCTCAGCCCGGTGTAGATCGTCGGCCGATGCTCGTGCGCCAACCGCTGCAGCGTCGGCAGATCCATGTGATCGTAGTGGTCGTGGCTGAGCAGAACCAGATCGATGGGTGGAAGATGATCCATGGGAATACCGGGCGCATGATGACGCCGCGGTCCTGCCCAGGACACGGGACTGGCTCTATCGGACCAGATCGGGTCCGTAAGGATGTTGATGCCTTTCAGCTGGATCAAGAATGTCGAATGATTGATGAAGGTTACGCGCAGGCGCTCGGAACTCCTCGGAGGAAAAACGGATGGCGGAGCATTGCTTCGAACCTGCCACTGCCCTTGCTTTCGCGAAAGCAGCCAGCGCAGCAAAGCGCCAAATCCATTGCGCCGCGGGACCAAGTTGCGAAATCGTCTACCGTCAAAATGAGAGGGGAGCGTCTTCATTTCTCCAGCGACCAGCCAGATTGTTGCCGCCATTATACCGATGCCGCCAAAGCGGAAGAAGCTTCTACTTGCCTTGTTGATAACTTTTCGGCTTCAGAGCCCCGTTCTGTCGTAACTTGGCGCGATCAAACACCCGTCCAGGGCGTTGTGCTAGACGCGGAGATCGCATGGCTCTCACACACCGTCCGTCCTGCTGTTCACTCAAGTCTGCCACCGTATGTTCGCATCACCGCCGACTGTGAGTCTTCAGAAATTCTCATAGTCATTGCCAGCGGCTGGCAAACCCGTCACAATCGAATGGAGCCGTTTAGTTCGGCTGCCCGCAGCGGCTGCCGTCCGTCTTCACCAAACTCATGCCACTTCTTCAGAGCACGCGGCTGAAAAATCAATTTTGGACAGCACCCAACCAGATCACCCTGCTGCGATTGATCTTCATTCCCTTCGTCATCATGTCGGTTTTCGACGGCGACTGGCGGTGGGCGCTGGGCCTGCTGACTGCCGCGGCTCTCAGTGACGCCCTGGACGGCCTGCTGGCCCGCACCCTGCATCAGCAGACCTTGCTGGGCCAATACCTGGATCCGCTGGCCGACAAGATGTTGCTGAGTTCGTTGTTCCTGGTGCTTTCGTTCGTCAAGAAGATTCCCTGGAAGTACACCGTGGTGGTTTTCGGCCGGGATATGGGTCTTGTCACCACCGCCATCGTGCTTTACGCCACGGTCGGATTCCGCGATTTTCGTCCCAGCATCTTCGGCAAGATCAACACCGCCTGCCAGATAGCGGCTGTCTTCTTCGTTGTGCTGTCGCAGGTATTACAGAGCCCATGGGTGTTCCTGGCGGTGAAGCTGTTCCTGTACGCCACATTCACATTCACCACAATCTCCGGTGTGCACTATGTCCTGCTAACTGGACAGCGGCTGCGCAAGCTGCAGCCTAAACCCGCCGGTTAGCGACTCGCGTCATTCGGCCCTATCATCATTCTCTGCAGGCATCTATATCGCGTGAATATCAGGAACAATCATCGCTGGCAGGTGATCTTTGCGTTTGCGCTGGTCTACGTCTTCTGGGGTTCGACGTACCTTGCGATAGGAATCGCCGACGAAGAGCATCTTCCTCCCGCGGTGATGTGCGCCATGCGCTTCCTCATTGCCGGTCCGCTGATGCTGGGCGCGTGCGCCGCACTGGGCCGTACCGTCCGCATCACCTGGCGCGAAGCTTTGAGGCTGGCAACCATCGGCTGCCTGCTGCTGGTAGGCGGCAACTGCGGACTGGCCTGGGCTGAGCAGTGGGTGCCAACCGGCTTCGCCGCTCTGCTGGTCGCGGTCACGCCGATCTGGTTTCTGCTGCTGGAGACCTTCGTATTTCGCGGCGACCGGCTGTCCGGCCGCGGCGTCTTCGGAGTGGCGCTGGGAATCGCCGGCGTTGCGCTATTGTTCTGGTCTCGCTTTCACGATCGCAGCGCTTTGGGGATCATGCCGCTGCTCGCAGCCGGCACATTGCTGTTCTCGTCGTTCAGCTGGTCGGTAGGTTCCGTGTTATCGCACAAATGGCAGATGAAGGTCGACCCCTTCACTGCTACGGGATGGCAGATGCTGTTCGCCGCCATCGGCAATGCGATAGTCGCACTGCTTAGCGGAGAATATCGCCACATCGTCGTCACCCAGCGCGCCATGATGGCCACGATCTACCTTGTGGTCTTCGGCTCCTGGGTCGGCTATACCGCATACATCTGGCTGCTGAAACACGTCCCGACAGCAAAGGTCGCAACCTACGCCTACGTCAATCCCCTGGTTGCGGTCTTCCTGGGATGGCTGTTGCACAGTGAGCGGCTCGACGCCTTCATGCTCGGTGGGACTGTGATCATCGTCATAGGCGTTGCCTTGGTGACGACCGCAAAGGTTCATGATGCCGGCAAAGAGGTGGAAGCAGGCACAGTGCCCGAGTTGGAAGGCGAGGTATGAGGAAGGCAGAGCGCGAGGAGCTCGAAAAAGTACTTACCCGCCAACGAGTTGTCATCCTGAGCGAAGGGAGGACGTGCATCGTCCGACCGCAGTCGAAGGACCCTATAGTACCTAAACCCTTCCGTGTCCTCCGTGCCTCCGTGGTGAAAATCGCTTCTAATGCGGATGCCGCTCCCCCTGCTCATCCTCCCACTCCAAAAATGCGCGGAACGCCGCGCCGCGGTGACTGTATCCTGCCTTCTCCTCGGCGGTGAGTTCAGCAAACGTCTTCTCGATCTGCGGGAAGTAAAACAACGGATCGTAGCCAAATCCATTCGATCCCCGCTCGGCGCGCAGAATTAGCCCTTCGGCTCTGCCGTGAAATGTCGCCAGCGCGTGCCCGTTGCGGGCGGCAGCGATGACACAGATGAATCGCCCGGTGCGGAACTCGTCGGGAACCTCATGCAACTCGCGCAACAGTCGGGCATTATTCGCCTCGTCGTCCGAGTTACCTGACTCGTCGTCGGGATTGTGCTCGTCGGCAGCGTAGCGAGCGGAGCGAACTCCTGGCGCACAGCCCAGCGCATCCACTTCGAGCCCCGAGTCGTCGGCAATGACGATCTCTCCCTCCGCGTGCTTGCTGTAGAACTCGGCTTTCTTGCGGGCGTTCGCCTCGAACGTATCGCCGTCCTCCACCACTGACGGCAACGACGAGAAGCCGGGCAACATTTCGATCTGCACATTGTGTGCCGCGGCCGCGCCGATCAGATCGCGGATCTTCCCCGGGTTTGAGGTGGCTACGAGAACGCGTTTCAACAGAACCTCCTCCTTTCAAGCAATGTATTACATCAGCTGTAGTTAGGCACTCGACACTCAGCACTCAGCAGCGCTCATGACCCAGCATTTAGAGAATACAAGTCTCACGGGCTTCAGCCTTCTGGCAGGCTGCTGAAAAATTCGATGGCGATCAGCTTTGAAGGGGCACACCTTCAGGTGTGCCGTAATAAGTCCTGGTAATGGTATCGGCGAGGCGGCCTTCTGGCAGGCTGCTGAAATATTCGATGGCGACCAGCTTTGAAGGGGCACACCTTCAGGTCTGCCGTAATAAGTCCTGGTAACGGTATCGACGAGGCGGCCTTCTGGCAGGCTGCTGAAAAATTCGATGGCGATCAGCTTTGAAGGGGCACACCTTCAGGTGTGCCGTAATAAGTCCTGGTAATGGTATCGGCGAGGCGGCCTTCTGGCAGGCTGCTGAAAAATTCGATGGCGATCAGCTTTGAAGGGGCACACCTTCAGGTGTGCCGTAATAAGTCCTGGTAATGGTACCGGCGAGGCGGCCTTCAGGCCGACGAGCCGCCCGCTTTCGACTTTTTCAGCTGCCTGCCAGGAAGCCTGCTCCGGAGCGCCTTGCTGAAACCTTCCTTAACCCGAGTGCTGAGTGCTCCCCTTATCCAATTCCGCAATCCTTTTTTCGTCATTCACCTACATTTAACCGCACCTTCAAGCCCGATTCACCTTGAACCGCTATGAAGGTTGAACCTCAGAAGCCACGCCTGAGGAACAGATGAGGAGAACTATGCGTCAGTTTTTGGCAACAACGCTAATGGCGGCCATGACCTTCGGCCCGCTGACCAACGCGAACGCCGCCCAGGCAGCTTCAGCTGCCAGGCCGACCGGTGGGCAAACAGCAACTCCCATCCAACACTTAGTGATCATCTTCCAGGAGAACGTTTCCTTCGACCACTACTTCGGCACCTATCCCATGGCTTTGAATCCTCCCGTAGGCGAGCCCAGATTCTATCCTTCGCCCTTCACGCCGACGGTTAACGGCTTCACGCCGGCGCTGTTGAACCTCAACCCCAATCTCAATCCCGCCAATGGCGCAGGCGCATCGAATCCCTTTCGACTGGATCGCACGCAAGCCTGGACCAATGACCAGGACCACGACTACGGTCCGGAGCAGGCTGCCTTCGACGGTGGATTGATGGACCTGTTTCCGCTGAGTGTCGGCACCGCCGGGCCGCCTCCGAATTACGGGCCGCCAGTCGTTCGCACCACCGGTTTGACCATGGGCTACTACGATGGCAACACCGTCACTGCCCTTTGGAACTACGCTCAGAATTACGCGATGAATGACAACTTCTATGGAACCACGTTCGGCCCCTCCACACCAGGCGCTTTGAACGTCACTTCCGGCCAGACCAACGATGTCATTCAGAACATCGATTCGGATTACGCTGTGGTGCCTGATGGTAATGGCGGCTACACGCTGGTCAGCGACACCGATCCGGTCGGCGATGTCTGCTCCGGCAGCTCGCAGGTACAGATGGGGGGCCAGAACATCGGCGACCTGTTGACCGCCGCGGGAGTCACCTGGGGATTCTTTGAAGGTGGGTTTGACCTCACCCTCACCAATCCTAACGGCACTACCGGATGCCACCGCTCGCATACCTCGGTGTTTGTGGGTACGCCGAAGGCCGATTACATTCCGCACCATCAGCCCTTCCAGTACTACGCCACAACGCAGAACCTGCAACACACGCGTCCCACCTCGGTCAGCATGATCGGACACAACGGTGACGCCGCTAATCACCAGTACGACATCCACGACTTCTTCGATGCCGTGAATGCCGGCAACTTCCCGCAGGTCAGCTATTTGAAAGCGCCGGGCTACCAGGATGGCCACGCCGGCTATTCCACTCCACTGGACGAGCAGCAGTTCATTACCCAGGTAGTCAATTTCCTGCAGACCAAGTCGGAGTGGACGAGCACCGCGGTGATCATCACATGGGACGACTCTGACGGCTGGTACGACCATCAGATGGGCCAGATCGTCAATCAATCCCAGAGCCCGCAGGACATGCTGAACGGGACCGGCTTCTGCGGCCACGCAGCGCCCGCCCTGGCAGGTGTTGATGGCCCGCACGCTCAAGGCCGCTGCGGCTATGGTCCGCGCATTCCGGTGCTGGTCATCTCACCCTTCTCACGCCCGAACTTCGTAGATCACACCATGACTGACCAGAGCTCGATAGTGCGCTTCATCGAAGACAACTGGCTCAGCAGTCAGCGCATTCCCGGATCGTTCGACGCCGTTGCCGGTCCTCTGAACAATATGTTCGTGTTTGGCGAGCCTTCACCAAAGCGTCTGTTCCTGGATGAAAATACCGGCGAAGTGAAAGGTCACTGACCGGCCTCGCGGTGAGTACCTTGCCGGATTGATGTTTCTGTAAGATTACGACCGGGCAGAGCTGCCTCGTTGCGATGGCAACGTTAGCTGCTCTGCCTTTCTCTTTGTTCTGTAACGTCGACTCACGGATGCTGGAATGACTTCACGCCGTACATTTTTGAAGCAGTGTTCGAGCCTTGCAGGCGGACTTCTATTAACCCGGGCCGCCGCAGTCGAAGCCATGTCGCATCCTGCCCCCGTGGCGGCAAATACTCTGAATGTAAGCGGGCTGCCGATGTTCGTTGATCCGCTGCCACTTCCCATGGCGGCCAGGCCGAGCGGCCTTCGATCGCTGCCTTCCTCACCCAAAATCAGGCTGCCGTATTACCGCCTGGCGGCCCGGCCGCTGGAGGTGAAGATCCATCGCGACCTGAAGCCAACCCGCTTCTGGTCATACGGCCCCTCTGTACCCGGACCGACTCTCGAACTGCGCAGCGGTGAAGAGGTTCTGGTGGAATGGGCAAACGAACTGCCCGAGCAGCATTTCCTTCCTATCGACTATCGTCTGCATAGTGCCGGTCACGGTAATCCGCAGGTGCGCATTGTTTCGCACCTGCATGGGGCGCATGTAGCGGCCGACAGCGATGGCTATCCCGAGGACTGGTTTACCCCGGGCAACTCGCGCCTCTACCACTACACCAACCAGCAGGACGCGGCCACGCTCTGGTATCACGATCACGCTATGGGCATCAATCGGCTGAACGTCTATGCCGGACTTTTCGGCGCCGCATTCATTCGCGACAGCTTCGAAGACAATCTGAATCTGCCCAACGGAGGCTATGAAGTGCCGCTGGTTATCTTCGATCGCCTGCTGACGCCGGACGCGAAGCTCTACTACCCGGTCTCCGGAAATCCGCGCGCCCCGTGGGTTGCAGACGTCGCAGGGGACGCCATCCTGGTAAATGGCAAACTCTTTCCCTATCTCGAAGTTGAGCCTCGCAAATATCGCTTCCGCGTTTTGAATACCTCGAATTCACGCTTCCTTCATCTCACGCTGCAGAACGGACTCGGCTTCCACCAGATCGGTAGCGACCAGGGCCTGCTGCCGGCGCCGGTCGCGTTGAAGCTCCTGACACTGGGCCCGGCCGAGCGAGCCGATATCATCGTTGACTTCAGCGACAACCGCGGCGAGCAGATCGTGCTTAAGACCGACGCGCTCACCGTGATGCAGTTTCGTGTCTCGCCCAACAAAGTCACCGACAACAGTTCCCTTCCGGCGCAATTGAGGCCGGTGCCGAGATATCTGGAGTCGGAGGCGACGAACACCCGTTTGCTGACACTGGACGAGTACCAGGGCAAGGCCGACGAATCCTTGATTCTGCTGCTGAACAACAGCTATTGGCACGATCCCATTACCGAAAAGCCGGCACTCAACAGTACTGAGATCTGGACCTTCCTCAACCCGACGGATGATACGCACCCCATTCACTTGCACAATGTGCGTTTCCAGATTCTCAACCGCCAGCGCTATGATCCCTGGGCTTACTCCATGAAAAACGAACTGCGAGTGCTCGGCGGGAAGATCGCTCCGTATCCGGGCGAGGAGGGCTGGAAGGATGTTGTGCGCGTCGCTCCCAAGATGGCTACCCGCATCATCGTGCGCTTCGAAGGCTATTGCGGTCGCTACGTCTGGCACTGCCACACACTGGAGCACGAAGACAACGAAATGATGCGGCCCTACGAGATCGTGAAAGCGTAGACAAGCGGCCCGGGTCTCGCGATTTCAAAACCCGGGCGGCTAATTTATTGTTGGGTCGCACTCTGCGCGGTCTCGTCCGAGGTACCGGTGCCGGCCCCGAACAGTTCACCCAGGTCGTTCGCCGACTCGGCTAGCCCGGGGAAGCTGGTCAAGCCTACCGCCTCTCCGATGGTGCGAAGCGTGCTCTGGTGCTGATGGAACACCGTGGAACGCTTGCCGTGAACCACGCGTGGGCCGACCACCACCACAGGAATGTGACCCCCGCCGTGGTTTCCGTCCGACGCCTGGGCCTCGTCGAACACGATAATCAGAATCCCGTCCTGCCGGAAGGCTGCGTTGTTCAATAAAGGCGCGATGTTGTTCCGTAGCCAGCTATCGGCCTGCTGCAAGCTTCCGTCATGCGCGTCATCGTCACGATTCGGGATGACGAAAGAAATCTCCGGCAGCTGGTCATTATTTAAGTCGCTCGGGAAGTGTGTGAACGGCACCAGGTTGTCCTTCTGTACCTGGCTGTTCAACACGTCCGACAAATATGCGAATGGGTTGTGATGACGAATGTAAAGACCTGTGTCGCCGCCGGTGTAGCCCACGTACGGCAAACTTTCGGCGTAGGACTTCCAGGTCTTGCCCGCATTCAGGAGATGGCGAACCAGGTTGTCGGATGTGACCACGCCGTTGTAGGCATCGTTGTTCGTGATGATCTCTCCTACAGTCATCATGAAATAGTTCCCGATGGACGGATGCGTGTTGGCGTAAAACTGGGTTTCCAGGCCATATTGGTTGGCTAGCGAATTCAGGTAGGGCATGGAAGGGTTGCCGATGACTTCGTTGTACCCGTGATTTTCCTCGATGACGACCACCACGTGATGACTGGCAGGGACCCCCGCAACCGCAACCGCCAACGAGCAGGCTACAAAAAACACTGTGGCTAACGCTTGTTTCACTTCTCACCTCATTGCGAACTAGTACCTCAAGATAATCGCTACCAGTATCGACTGGCGGAGAAATCGAGGGTAGCTGCTGCTTTTTTAGAGTATGCGGCCGCGGCTTAGGGTGCCCGCCTTAAGCGAGCGTTGCGAAGTCCGCTATCGGCAGTTTCCGGCCATTCCCGCTGTACAATGACCGAACCATCCGGCACATGAACCTTAACGATGTCCGCAACGAATTTCCCGCGCTGGACCACCAGGTCTTCCTTGACTCTGCCTGCGTCAGTCTTGCCCCGCAACGCACCGTCAACAGGCTGCGTAAGTTCCTCGACATCGCCGCGTTCTGTCCGTCGGGCTCGTCCACGCAACATCACATCGACATGGACACCATGCGCAGCGCCGCTCGTCCACAGATCGCCCGGCTGATCAACGCCGACGAAGGGGATATCGCGCTGGTCGAAAGCACGACGCATGGTCTCAACCTGGTGGCAAGCGCGATCCCGATGCAACGCGGCGACCGGGTCATCATCTCTGACCTGGAGTTCCTCGAAGTCGCGCTGCCCTGGCTTCAGAAGCGCGACGAGATCGGCATCGCCATCGACGTTCTACCCAATCGCGAGGGCAAGCTGCTGGTGGAAGATGTCGAGGCTGCAATCACTGGCGACACTCGCATCGTCGCCGTCAGCTCCGTTCAGTGGAACAACGGATTTCGCTGTGATCTCGACGCGCTTTCCCGGCTCTGCCGCGACCGCGGCGTAATCCTGATCGTCGATGCCATTCAGCAAATCGGCGCCATCCCTCTCGACGTGCAGAAGACTCCGGTGGATGCGCTGGCCTGTGGCGGACATAAGTGGCTGCTGTCGCCCTTCGGCTGCGGATTCCTCTACCTAAGCAAGGAGTTTCGTGCCAAGGTCAAAGCGCCCCTGGCCGGGTATCTCTCCGTCGCCGAACCGGAGGACGGCTGGGGAACGTACTTCGGCACGCCTTCCATCTCGCCGGTCGGTGACTTCGAATATGTACACTCGGCGCGGCGCTGGGAGAATGGCGGGACCTCGAATTATCCGGGCGCAATCGGCCTTGCAGAGTCGGTCGGACTGATCAACGAGATCGGTATCGAGCGGGTCGGCGAGCACGTGCTGGCGCTCACCGATCACCTGATCGCCTCGCTGCATGATGCGAACATCAAGGTCGTCACTCCCGAAGATCGCCGCTATCGCTCCGGAATTGTCACCTTCTCGCTGGATACTCCCGCGGAGAATGCCGCCCTCATCGACTTCCTGCGTGAGCGCAAGGTGCTCGTCTCGCTTCGCTACACCTCGGACGTAGGCGGAGTGCGCGTCGGCTGTCATCTTTTCAACAACGCGGCTGACCTCGACCACCTGGTAGAACACACGGCGGCGTTCCTGCGGCAACAGGGAAAGGCGCGAGCCTGATGGCTGCCGATCCTCTTCCCATAGTCGCGCCAGAGCGCCACGCCGAAGTTGTCGCCAACGAGCACGGTCTGGCGCGCAAGCTGACCGAGCGCCAGATGAGCATGATCGCCCTGGGTGGCGCGATCGGCACCGGTCTCTTTCTTGGCAGCGCGCTCGCCGTCCGCACCGCCGGGCCTGCCGTCATTCTCAGCTACATCTTCACCTCGATCATCGCGCTGCTGCTCATGTACTGCCTGTCAGAAATGGCGGTCGCGCATCCCACCGCCGGATCGTTCGGCGTGTACGCCGATCTCTACGTCTCATCGTGGGCGGGCTTCGTCGTGCGCTACACCTACTGGGCGGCGCAATCGATCGCGCTCGGCGGAGAAGCCGTAGCAGCGGCCATCTACACGCAGTGGTGGTTTCCCAATACGCCCGTGTGGGGCTGGGTGGTGGTTTACTCGCTGCTGTTGATCTGTGTGAATGCCAGCAGCGTTGGCGCCTTCGGCACCTTCGAATATTGGTTCTCCACGATCAAGGTGACCGCCATCGGCGTCTTCATCGTGCTGGGCGCCGGAGTTCTCCTCGGCGTGCATCAGCGGCAGCCGATCGGCCTGGCGAATTTTCACGCGCACGGCGGCTTCCTGCCCCATGGCTGGCTCGGCGTGTGGATGGCACTCGCATTCGTGATCTTCAGCTTCATCGGCACGGAGATCGTCGCGGTGACGGCCGGTGAGGCGAAAGACCCTGAACGCTCCGTGCCGCGCGCTATGCGAACGATGCTGTTCCGGCTGGTGATCTTTTACGTCGGCGCGATCACTGTGCTGGTCGGCGTAATTCCGTGGACCGAAATTCAGCCCGGCCAGAGCATCACGGTCAGCCCGTTCGTTCGCGTCTTCGACGTAATGCGCGTGCCCATTGCAGCGCAGATCGTGAATTTCGTAGTGCTGACCGCCGCCCTTTCGGGCATGAACTGCTGCCTGTATCTGGCCACCCGCATGATCTTCTCGCTGGCCCGCGGAGGCTATGCTCCGGCGATGCTGGGGCGCGTCTCGCGCCGCGGCACTCCGATACCGGCGCTGCTGATGTCGGCATTCGGCCTGGCGATCGCAACGCTGGTCGCGATCCTGTTCCCCGGCTCGGCGTACGTGTATATGTTCGGCATCGCGCTCTTCGGCGGACTGTTTGTCTGGCTGATGATCTTCATCACCCACCTGTTCTTCCGCCGCAAATGGGAAGCGCAAGGCGGTCGCACGCTACCGGTGCGTATGCCATTCTTCCCCGCGACCACCATCATCGGAGCGCTGGCCGTGCTGGCCATCATCATTTCCACCTGGTGGGTGGAGGGCATGCGTCCGACCATGGAGTCGGGTATACCGTGGCTGTTGGCGCTGAGCGCCCTGTACCTGGTGTCGAAGCGGCGGAAGAAAAGGGCGTCGCTTTAGCCGGAGGTGGCCACTCCCCCAAAAAGATTGTCATCCTGAGCGGAACGTCTGCTTACCCCCAGAGGTTGTCATCCTGAGCGAAGTGAGGTCGCTTGCGACCGAACGCAGTCGAAGGACCGCTATCGCCGCAAGGATTTCTCCCCCCGCGATCAAAAAGCAGATCCCTCCTCCGGCTGAAGCCGTCGTCGTGATGACAACCAGGGAGGGGAGATTCTTTGGCCTCAAGGTTTATACTGACGCGCTCGGTATTTCTTTTCCGCGAGGCGCTATGAAACACCTCTACGGCATTCTCTGCTTCCTCTCGCTCGCATCTCTCCTTAGCACGGCCCAGAACATGAAGCCCAACACGCAAGCCAATGCCAAGTTCTCCCAGATGTCCGACGAGTTCGTGAAGAACTCGCTGGCTCTGTCTCCGGTCAGCGCTTCGCAGGCCGGTTATCACAAGCACACCGATCCCAAGACCGAAAAAACCATCGACCTCGACGCGCAACTCGACGATGTCAGCGCCGCCGGTGTTGCCGCGCAAGAGGCGTTCTACCGCGAGTGGCGCAAGCGCTTTCAGAAAGAAACGCCCATAGACTCGCTGAACCCCCAGGATGCCGCCGACTTCCGCCTCATTGACGACCAGATCGGCCTGAGCTTGCTGGAGTTCGACACCATCCAAAGCTACAAGCACAATCCCACGACCTACGTTGAGTTGCTGGGCAGCGGACTGTTCCTTCCGCTCACGCAGGAGTACGCCTCGAAGGAAGTGCGTGTCGGCGACGTGATCTCGCGCATTGGACAGATCCCGCGCTTCCTCGACCAGGCGAAGTCGCAGCTCACCGACGCCGATCCCATCTTCATCTCGACCGCCGTCGACGAGAACGAAGGCAACATCAACCTCGTCGACAGCGTGGCCGGCGACATTCCGGCCGGCTCGCCCCAAAAGGCGCAATACGACAAAGTCGCACCCACGGCCAAGCAGGCGCTCAACGACTTCAACGCATGGATGAAGAACGATCTGGCCAAGAAGCCGACCAACGGCCGCACCTGGCGTCTGGGCGAGAGAGACTACGCGAAGAAGTTTCACCTGGTGATGGAGACATCCATCGAGCCCAGCCAGTTGCTGGCCGATGCAGAAGCCGAAGTGAAGATAGTCCGCGGGGAGATGCTGGAGATCGCCATGCCGCTGTATAAGCAGATGTATCCGGGGCAGAGCGACTATCCGAACCTTTCGCAGGAAGAGCGCGAGAACAAGATCATCCCTGCGGTGCTCGACAAGATCGGCGAGGAACATCCGCAGCCCGATCAACTGATCGAAGCCGTGAAGGCCGACGTGGACGGCATCAAGCAGTTCATCATCCAGAAGAAAATCGTATCGCTCGGCAGCCGCGACAATCTGAAGGTAATCCCCACGCCGGAGTTCGAGCGCGGCATCTATTCAGTCGCCGGCTTCCACGGCGCGCCGCCGCTTGAGCCCACAGCCGAAGCGCAGTACTGGGTGACGCCCATCGATCCCAAGATGCCTGCGGCCAAAGTCGAGAGCAAACTGCGCGAGTACAACAACTACACGCTGAAGTGGCTCACCATCCATGAAGCTCTGCCCGGTCACTATGTGCAGGCCGAGCACGCCGATGACGTGCAACCGCCCACGCGTCGCGTCCTGCGCAACCTTTTCGGCAACGGACCATACGTCGAGGGCTGGGCCGAGTACGGAGCGGACGTGATGACCCAGGAAGGCTATCTCGACTTCAACCCGAAGTTCCGGCTGGTTCGCCAGAAGGTTTGGCTGCGCGGCGTAGCCAACACCATTCTCGACATTCGACTGCAGACGATGAATATGAGCGACCAGGAAGCGCTCGACCTGATGACGAAAGAATGCTTCCAGACGGAGGCCGAAGCCGAAGGCAAGCTGGTCCGTGCCAAGCTGAGCTCGACGCAACTGCCGACGTACTTTGTCGGAACGCAGCAATGGTGGAAGCTGCGCAAGAAGTATCAGGCCGCCAAGGGCAGCAGCTTCACGCTGGAAGAGTTCCACGATAAGGCGCTCGACCAGGGACCTTTGCCGATCGAGTACCTGGAGAAAATAATTCTGCCGGAGGGAAAGGCAGCGGGAAGTAACTAGCGACGCTGCTAGTCGATTGTGATCCTGCGGAACGCGCTGGGTTCTGTCATCGATTCATCGAGCCAATGGGAAGGAACCGCAGGTCCCTCCACTCGGGCTAAAGCCCCCGGTCGAGATGACAATTCTTTAGTTATGGACTGAAGCCTGAGGTCCCAATGAGGTCTTCCCGTGCGGCTGCCTCGGGAAGAATGTAGCTGCGCTCCACGATTGTGAACATTTGTAAATCTGATGCGGTTCGTCCCAATCGGCCGAACTTTTCCCGTCGGGGCGCGTCTATACACGTAACCCAAATCCAAGGTGGGCGCCAACCCCAACAAGCTTTAACCGGCGCCCACCGCTGTTCCTTCCTACTGGGTCGCGTACAGAGCGATGATGCGCTCGATCGCGCGGCTGCAAACCGCGCAGAACTTGTCATAGCGCGTGAACATGATGCAGTTTTCCTGCGACCGATAATATCCCTTCGCCTCGTAATTGGCGCCTTCGAACGCTCCCACACGATCGGAATACTTGTCGGTGGCGAGCAACTCGTCTTCGTGCTTCTTCTCTTTTTCGAAGAGCGCATTCATCTCTGCCTCGGGACGGTTCTCCTTGCGAATCTTCCGGCGCTCGGCCTGAATGTCTTTCTCATACGCTTCGAACTCCGCTTTCTTCCACGGTGTCGGAATCGGCGTGCCGGCAACTACCTGGTCCTTCCACTTCAGCATTGCCGGATCGAGCAACGCGGTGACGTTCGGCTCCCAGGGCTCGATGCGCTTCTCCGGCGAACCTACGGACACGTCCGACGTGTAGTACTCATCTGCCAGGCCCGCGAATTCGTGTCCGAATTCGTGCACGAAAACATACGGCATCCACTCACTGTCGGCAGCGACGGTGGCATAGAGGTTATAAATTCCGCCGCCTCCATAGGTCTTCGAGTTGGTCAGGATCTCGATGAACTGATACGGCGCGAACGAGGCGACATCGCGGAGTGCCTTGTTGTCCGTCGTCATGATGTAGCGTTCGCTGTCGAAGGTGTCATACGACGTGCCCAGCGGAGGATGAACATAGACGCCGGTCGAAGGGCGCGAGATGCCGGGCAACGCGGCCGCGGGACACAGCCCCCATACGTTGAAATCTTTGCGATGCTCCTTGAAGGGCGAGCGCGAGAACAGGATCTCAGTCGCACGTTTGGCATCGGCTTCGAACTTGCTGCGCTCCGGCGCCGTGTACCCATCCCCCAGAATCAGGAGATTGACCTTGGTCTCAGGCTCGCCGTTTTTCTGGATCGTCAGCACCGGCCCGGGTGATGGCGGATTCGCCGTGTCGATAAACTTGTCGCGGGGATTGATGGTTGTCGTCCACACCTCGTGGAAGTCGACATCCTTGCCCTCGCGGCGCTCTTTCAACACGATCTTCACGGGCTTGTCGGGCAGCGGAAAACGCAGCGACTCGGAGAACGTCCGATTCAGTGTCTTGGCTTCGTCGGTCTGCGCCCATTCGCTGAACAGCGAGCCGAATCCGCGCGAGTACAGCAGCTTTCCACTGGCCAGGTCGTGCACTTCAAAAAAATAATTGCCCAGGTTGGTGTCGTCGATGGTCTTCGCCATGTCGCCCGGCCAGGGCAGCGGCTCGATCACCACCCGGTCGAAGCTCCACATCTCCTGCGTAGCGTTGCCGGTGTGGTAGTAGTCCAGACGCATGGTGGCGGGATTGACAGCGAACGAACTGATGACCAGCAGGATTACGAAGACGAATAGCGATGACAGCGTTCGAATGCGAATCGTCATGGATTGATATGGCCTCGATGTAAGGCAGCTTGGCTGCTCACCAATTCTAAACTCATTGTCCACAGCCTCTTCGGCTGACCAGTTACACTGTGACGGATGGCTCGCACCACCATCCTGGATTACCTCGACAATTTTCGCCGCCACGCTCGCGAGACTGCTTACGTTCATCGCCGCGGATATCGCACGCAGCGCTGGAGCTACGGCGATGTGCTGGGCACATCGTATCGCTTCGCCCGTGAGCTCGAAGGGCGCGGCATCGGCCAGGGCGACAAGGTCATTATCTGGGGAGAGAATTGCGCTGAGTGGGTCGCCGCGTTCTTCGGATGCCTGCTGCGGGGCGCCATCGTCGTTCCCGTCGACAAAATCGCGGCACTCGACTTCGCCCAGCGAATCGCAGAACAAGTCGACGCCAGGCTGTGCGTTGGTTCGGCGCACAATGGAATTTCCGGTGTCCCTTCCCTGCATCTGGAAACGCTTCGCGAAGATCTGGCCATGCGTTCCGACGCGCCGGTCGTGCCGCCTCCCCTTACACGCGGCGACATCGTGCAGATCGTCTTCACCTCGGGCACGACGGCCGAGCCTCGCGGCGTCGTCATCTCGCACGGCAATATTCTGGCCAACCTGGAACCGCTGGAACGCGAGATCGGCAAGTACCTGAAGTACGAGCGGCCGTTTCATCCGCTGCGCTTCCTGAACCTGCTGCCCCTCAGTCACGTCTTCGGGCAGTTCCTCGGAATCTTTCTCCCGCAACTGCTGGCCGCAACCGTCATCTTCCAGGACACCCTGAATCCTTCGGAGGTCATGCAGATCATCAGGAAGGAGCGCGTGTCGGTGGTCGTCGCCGTGCCGCGTCTGATGCAGTCGCTGAAGGACAAGATCGAACGCGACTTCGAAGCCGAAGGCCGTCTCGAATGGTTCCGCCGACAGCTTGCGGCCGCAAAAGACCAGCACTTCGTGAAGCGCTGGTGGCGCTTCCGCCGCATACACAACCGCTTCGGCTGGAAGTTCTGGGCCTTCATCTCGGGAGGCGCGGCGCTGGACGCAGAAACCGAAGAGTTTTGGAGCCGTCTTAGCTTCGTCGTGATTCAAGGCTACGGCCTCACCGAAACCACTTCCCTCATCTCGCTCAATCATCCCTTCCGCACCGGCAAGCGCTCGATCGGCAAAGTGCTGGAAGGCCGCGAGATGAAGCTCGACGAGCACGGCGAGATTCTTGTGCGGGGCGCAAACGTTGCCGCCGGATACTGGCAGAGCAAGCAGCTGAAGCCCGTGCTCACCGAAGAGGGCTGGTTTCACACCGGTGACATCGGCGAGCTGGATGCCGAAGGCAATCTCTACTTCAAGGGCCGCAAGAAAAACGTCATTGTCACCCGCGAGGGCATGAACGTCTACCCCGACGACCTGGAAGCCACACTCCGGCAGCAGCCTGAAGTTCGCGATTGCGTGGTAGTCGGGCTGGAACAGGGCGGCAACGCTGAACCTTGTGCCGTGTTGATTCTGCGGGATTCGGCGGACCCCCACGCTGTGGTACAGAGCGCCAACCGGCGGCTGGCCGAATATCAGCAAATGCGTCGCTGGATGGTATGGCCGGACGAAGATTTTCCGCGCACTCCGACGCAGAAGCCGAAAACTGCGGTGATTCACGCAGCGGTACAGCAGCACTTCGTACCTGGGGATGGTGCTGCGGCGGTCACGCAAAGCGCTTTGAGCGATCTCATCGCGCGCATTACCGGCCGCAACGTCGGCGCGCTCGCTTCGGACGCCAAGCTCGAGGGCGACTTAAACCTGAACTCGATGGACCGCGTCGAGCTGATGAGCGCGCTGGAAGACCGCTACCAGGTCGACCTGAAGGAAGCCAACTTCGCGAACGTCGCTACCGTAGGCGATCTCGAACGCCTGCTGCACGAGCCGCAGAAGTCACCGGGTACTGGATACCGCTACCCGCGCTGGGCGCAACGCTGGCCTGTCACCTGGGTTCGCGAATTCATCTATTACCTGCTCACCTGGCCGGCAACGATCATCATGGCCCACCCGACCCTCCTCGGTCGCGAGAACCTGCGCGGCCTCGACGGGCCGTTTCTGGTCAGCTGCAACCACGTCACCTACATCGATCTTGGATTTGCGCTGAAGGCGCTCCCGCCCCGTCTTCGCCGCAAGCTGGCCGTCGGCATGTGGGGTGAGTTGTTGTGGGAGATGTGGCGCCCGCCGCAGAGCTGGAATTGGTTCATGCGCCTGTCTTACAAAGTGGGATATTACCTTGTGGTAGCGCTGTTCAATGTCTTTCCGCTGCCGCAGCAGTCGGGCGTACGCGAGAGCTTCGCCTATGCGGGCGAATCGGTCGATCGCGGCTACAGCGTTCTGGTCTACCCTGAGGGCCGGCGCACCGATGACGGTAAACCTTCGCCCTTCCGCTCGGGACTGGGCATGCTGGCGGCGCGGCTCAACGTCCCCGTGCTGCCGCTGCGCATCGACGGCTTATACGAGATGAAGGTCGCCGGGCGCAAAATCGCGCGTCCCGGCGAACTGAAGGTCGTCATCGGCAAGCCAATGTCGTTCCCACCGGGCACCCCGCCGGAAGAAATCACGAACCAAGTGGAAGACATCACCTGGAAGATGTGAGGTCCGCCCCCAGGGAGAGCATCGCGGGCACCGTTGCGAACGCGTGCGTAGATATGCCCAGCAAGAGTGCCGTCCAACAGAAAGAATCTTGGAATGTCACTACCAGACGAGAACGGATCGGCCAAAGAACTGGACCGCCTTGGTAGGATTCAATCCGCTGAACGCCTGCAGGTATTGGTCGTAGGCGGAAGGACGGCAAAGAAACAATTTGTTCGAATTGATGGCGAACGGCACTAAGTTAGGCGAGCGCACCAGCGATAGCGGAGACCCCGCCAGATAGCGGCAAACGCCTTCAACCACTCCCAGCCAGTGCGCATTAAGAATATCGTCGACCAGGACGACGCCGAAATCGGCAATGCACCTGTCAGCAAGTGCAATATCACTCATCACATGCCTAACGGTATGCCCACCATCGACTGAAAAAAAGCGCGGCTTCATCGACAGCGTCCGCAGAATGTCACGCGCTTTCAAGGTGGTCGAGTCGGCCGTCACAACCTGAACGTTGCGACCAGCGTGGCGGCAATATTTTTGCAAGTTGCTGATGAAAATCTCCCGGCTGCCGGCGCCGCTATTGTCTACGTTGAGATCCTGCCTCTCAAAAACATCAATCGCCATCGAGGGTTCATCGGCCGCGCATAACTGGTTGAGCGCAAGAAAGAACTGACCTCGGTGAATTCCGATTTCGATAGCACCACCACGGGCCCCGGCGTCTTCTTGCAGACGGGCGCAAAGCTGCAATAGCGGAAAGAGGCCATCCCCCATCCATCCCTCGATCTGCTTATAGCCTGTTTCCCGGTAGGTCTGAAGCGCTCGTTCGCTAGTGCTCAAATCTGAAGTCCATATGCCGCAGGATAATCACCGCTATCAGTTTACTGGCTGCCTGCAATGGCGGTTGCAAGAAAGTGGTTTGCCATTAAAATTTTCGTCGTAAAAGCCCTGAACGATCTATTTGAGAAAGCGCCACGCGAAAGAAACACGGCGAGGAGAAGAGCTGGCACGCTGGAAGGTTCCTGGTTGGAGCATCGCGGGCGCTTTCTGTTAACCTGAATATCACTTCAGACGGCCTATCCAAAGCTATTTCGAGGAACTCATCACAGCAATGCCTCAGCCCAAACCGTCAACGGATGCGCGCGCCAGTCGCAACAGCAACGCCTCGTTCGACGTGCGCTGGTACGCCGTAGCTGCCGGCATACTAAACCTCGTCCTGTTGTTGGAGTTGGTGAACCGCTTTCATCATGCGATCACGCCGATCAATCATGGTCTGGCCCGCGTTCTGGCTGCGGCGCTCCTCGTCAATGTTGCCGGAGTTGCAGCCCTCGTCTGGTTGGCGTCGGTCCGGCGCTGGCAGAATGCCTTGTCGCCCATCCTGAAAGCAGACCTGCTCATTTCGCTTTTGCCCTTCCTGATGGCAGCGCTGCGCGATGGCGGGAAGGGGCGCGTCTTCCACCTGTTCGCTCTGGTGTACGTCGTCTTTCTGCTCTGCCGGATGGCTGAACTGTTGTTCTTCGCCTCGCAAAATGCGGCTTCCACCGCTGTGCGTTTGCCGGTAATTGTCTTTGCCGCTGTATTCATCGTTTACGGCGGCATCGTACCTTGGATGGCGTTAGCGAGCACGCCGCAAGGTGACGAAGTTCACTTCATGGTGCTCACGCACAGCCTGATCTTCGATCATGACTTCGACGTCGGCAACAACTACGCGAACGGTGACTACAAAGAGGAGTATCCGCCGCCGCCGCCGGGAGAAATGCGGGGATATCCTTATGCCTCCATGGAGCGCGACAACCTGGTGTACGTCCCGCACGAGCCGCACGTGGTTCGCAACTTTCGCGGGCAACTGATGCTGCAGCACGACCCCGGTTTCCCGATACTGCTGGTACCCGGCTATGCGCTCGACAAGCGCGAGGGCGCGCTACTTACGATGGCGCTAATCGGCGCAGCCGGAGCTGCTGCCATCTTTGAAATCAGCCTTGCCTTAGGCGCGAGCGTTGGGTCCGCGCTGCTGACGGTAGCGCTATTCTGCTTCACCTCTCCTTACTGGGTGTTCACCCAAAGCGCTCTCTCCGATCTTGGCGGAGGGGTCGGGATCGTCTGGATCGCCTTGCAGTTTTTTCGCTACCGGCGGCGCGAGCGTGATCGCTACCTGGTACTGGCCGGCGTCTTGATTGCCGTAATGCCCTGGTTGAACATTCGCTGGTGGTCGTTGGCCGGCCCGGCTTTTCTGGTCTTGTGCGCCTGGATCCTACGCCGTACTTGGGGGGATTGGCCGGCGTTGACCGGTAAACTGTCCTGTTTGATTGTGCCTAACCTCGTCGGCCTTGCCGCGTTTGCTGCGCTGGACAAAGCGCTGTTCGACACTTATCTTCCCAATGCTTCCATGCTCCTTCTGCGAAAGATCCAGCCGCAGTTTGAACTTCATCCGCTGCATGGTCTTCTCGGGATGTTCTTCGACCAGTCCTATGGCCTGCTTCCGACTGCACCGTTGTATGTTGCCGTGGCGGCAGGGATGCTGGTGCTTTACCGGCGCGACCGTTGGGCTTTCGCCATGCTGTTCCTGCCGGTTCTGGGATACCTTCCATTCATTGCATTCAGTCGTTACTGGTTCGCCGGCTGGAACGCACCCGCTCGCTACGTAGTTTCGGCGTCGACCTTGTTGGTTCCCGCCGCAGCGCTGGTCCTGAACCGCAAGGTACGCTGGGTCGTTATGCTGCTGGCCCTTTGGAGCGTTCTGATCTCCATCCTGTTTACGGTGAACCCTTTCCTTCGCATGCCGTCGGTCTGGGAACTCTACCAGATGAGCATGCTGGTGGAATTCTTCCACGACCACATTCACACTCCGGTCTACAGCATTCTTAGTGTCTATCCCAACATGATGCGGGCGCGCACGCAGGATTGGCTTCGCGGCTGGTTCTGGCTGGTTGCGTCCGGCGCCGGGGCTTGGGCGTGGGCGCGAACCGCGGTGAATGCCAGCGCGATTGTTCCATCTCGCGAATCGGCGCGCAAATAAAGCCTATCAACAATTACACGGAGTCAAGGCATACCTCTGCAACCGCCCACCCGATCGCGAGATTGGCTGCCGCTGAGAGTGATATTGCTTGGGGCTACTTGGAGGCTTCCAGTCGCAATTTCAGGAAAGCCAGGCTGAGCTTCCGCGGGTCGGAGCCCTTGCCCATCTCGGAGGGCGAGTGAACCGGACCGACGATTCGAAACCGGATGCGCACCGGATTCGCGAGCTCCAGCACATGCTTCGGAATTTGCACGGTTCGGGTCGCGACTTCGCCCGGAGCCGCAGCCGCAAACGACCACGTCGCCACCGAGGTCTGGTTCACCAGCACTTCGACCGTCACAGTCGGGAATTCCGGCGAAACCATCGGCGCCGCTTGGACCATAAGGGTTGCCATCTCCGGGAGTTGTTCGTGTGCGATGGGCAAGTCCACGCCAAAGTCCGTCCCGCCCCAGATGGCCCAGGACTCCGGCTCGTACCAATCGCCGCGCATGTAATTTATTGCGCTTCCCCCGAGTTGAAAGATCAGGGTCTCGCCAAGACTGTAGCCCCAGGTCCGCTCAAGCGTTCGTCTGTAGGAATCGTAGTAGATACGGTATCGCGATAGATCCGGCAGGTCGCCGGGATTGTAGGGGTCGAACGGAAACCAGCTTCGGGCTTCCGGGGCGATGATTGATCGCACCTCACCGCGACCTGCTTCATATAAGCTCAGCGCGGGCAATGGCCAATTCATCTCAAGGTTTTTCAGGTCGAGGGAGCCGAATTGCCGGCGCGACAAAACTGATGACTCATAAGGAATGACGCCTTCGTGAGACAGCAGCTCGTAGCGCAGGATCGCCAGATATCCCTGCCACTCCCCGATCGCCGCCAAATTCCAGACGGCCTGTCCGAAGCCTAGCGCACCCACCAGCAGCGCTGCCAGGCCGATGGCTTTCCTGTCCGCTTTTAGATATCCAGAGACCTCCAGCAGCAACAAGCCCGTGGCCACCAGCGGCGCCAGCAGGTTCAGCACCCGAGCTGCGACCTCGCCATCCAAACTGGCCGGCGTGGTACCCATCAACACGGCAAAGCAGAGATAGGCCACGGCAGCCAGTCCGACGACCGCCGCAATCTTTCGTAACACCGCCACCCGAGCAGGTACAGCCAGCACCAGCGTCCCGCAGAAAAGTATCAGCAGCGATATCTTGCCCGGCATGTGTGGGGAGTGCAGCAGGTATTGCAAACCGTGCAGAAATCCGCTGCGGTTCGAAGCGTCGAAAGGGTGAAGAATCGAGACGACCGCGATTGCCGCACCCATCAGGTACCACACCGCAAGCCCGGCTGCCAGCGCGCGCTGCCCCGCAAAGCGCCGGAGCCTCCAGAGACAAACGCCTGCCAGGATCACGCCGAAAAACAGCATGGACTCGTAAGCAATGAGCATGGGGACGGACAAGCCCAGCAGCAGCACCAACGTCCAGCCGGTCAGTTCCTCGCGGAAGAGCAGGATGAAAAGCACCGGCCAGTAAAGCGAAACCAGGAGATGGCTGTCGGTGGAGAGATACGTCTCCACGTTCATGGGCCCGGCGAAGAAGCTCAGCAGGGGAAACAGGATGTACCACTTGCCCTTGGCGTACCGGTAGCACAGATAGAGGCTCAACAAAGCGTGGGCGTACAAGGTAACGCCGTACACCACGGACAGCAGGTGCAGCGAGTGGACCCGCAGGTGAGTGGCGAGCACCGTGGGAGTCTCTTCCAGCAGAGTGGTGAATAGTCGCGACTGCAACAGTTGGCTCTTCCAATCACCCACCCAGAAGTGATAGCCGCGCTTGGAGACAACTTCTACGAAGACCCAGGCGCCATCGCCCCACAATTGCAAGTCGCTGGCGACCGCGGTAAACCGCTCCACGACCACGGCGACCATCGCAATGCCGAGCATGGCTCCGCCCCAAACCGGTATGCCCGGACACCAGGGGCGGAGAGATCGGCGCGGCGCGAAGGAAGTCTTGCGACCTTCGATGGTTTGCTGCGAAGCCATAGTCTTTAGCAGGGAGGGACGGTCAATGGCGAGCCAAATTGTACAGAAAATTCCGACCTCAGCTTACACCAATCTACCCGGCAGATCGAACCCTGTCCCGGTCCGCCGGCTCGGTCGATCCCTTGCTTGTCACAATCGGTTGTGACGAATGCACTTGTTCCATGTGCGCCCGGAGTGTTCCGCTGGACTGTATCTGGAGAAGTGCCAGAGATGCCGGAAGTCGCTGGTCGAAGCCTTAACGACAGTGTTTTCAGCCTGTGGGCGTGATTGGGGCTGATCACCTGCACAGGTGACCGCTGACACTCCGCTCGGGTTACGACCGAAAAAGCAGGCGACACGGACATTTCTGGTTCCTCGGAGCGACTCGCACAGTTCCGGCCGTAAATCACGGGGATACGATGGATTTTTCAGGGGGTCATCGTGCTCACACCGTACGGATTAGACATCATCGAAAGCTGTCTGGCGTGCAAGATGCGCGCAGAACATATTTTCTGCGATCTGCCGCCGGCGACACTGCAATCCTTCGAGTCTATTAAATACGCAACCGCTTATCCTAAGGGCGCTGTACTGTTTGTAGAAGGTCAAACTCCGCGTGGCATTTTTGTCCTGTGCAAAGGTCGCGTCAAACTCTCCATCTGCTCCACTGACGGCAAGACTCTGATCTTGAAGATCGCCGAACCCGGCGAGGTTCTCGGCCTCAGCGCCACGGTGAGCGGCAAACCCTACGAATTGACCGCGGAAACCGTCGATCCCTGCCAGGTGAACTTCGTAAAGCGCGAAGACTTCCTGCGCCTTCTCAAAGAGCACAGCGAAGCCTGCCTTCGCGTCGCCGAGCAGCTCAGCGAGAAATACAATTCGGCCTGCCGCGAAATCCGCTCTCTCGGATTGTCCCACTCGGCGGGCGAAAAGCTGGCAAAGCTTCTGCTGGAGTGGAGTGTTCGCAACGGCGAAGCCACTCGCAGCGAGCCGCGCGTGAAGCTGGCGCTGACGCACGAAGAGATCGCGCAGATGATCGGCACCTCGCGCGAGACCGTCACCCGGCTGTTCGCAGACCTGAAGAAGCGGCAGATCGTGCAGGCCAAGGGCTCAACGTTGCTGATTCGCAACAAGGCTGCCTTGAAGGCTATGGCGATCGCGCAGTAAGGGAGATTGCCGGCAGATTTTGTTCGTAAACGGAACTACCGCGTCCGGCGGACCAACTATTCCATTACTGCACCCCGCGCAAGACCACGCCTATCCTCCTTTGCGTGAGCGACTTGCTCATTCCATGTGAATAAGGTCACGGAAAACGGTGACTGCAATCACTGCGGCTCTTCCGTCAGCGCAGTATTACCAGTCTATGGAAAGCACGATTCAATCAAGTTGCCTGTCTTGCGAATTCCGTCCCGATCGCCTTTTTTGCGACATGCCTGCGGAGTCGTTGAAGGCTTTCGACGAGATTAAATCAGTCGCATCTTTCCCACGCAGCACGGTCCTGTTTGCCGAAGGACGTCCGGTTCGCGGCATCTATATCCTGTGCGACGGCCGCGCGAAACTCTCCATTTGTTCGGAGACCGGAAAGCGTCTCACCTTGCGCATCGCCGGACCTGGCGAAGTGCTGGGGCTAGGCGCCGCTTTATCCAACACTCCTTACGAGGTGACGGCAGAGCTGCTGGATAACTCGCAAGTGGTGTTCGTGCGCAGAAAAGATCTGCAGAAGTTCCTGCGCGAAAATCGCAGCGTATGCCTGGAGATCGTACGCATGTTGAGTCAGGACCTGCATGGAGCCTACGAGCGGGTACGTACTATCGCCATGGTGCGCACGCGCCGTCCGCACATCAGCTTCCGTCCGCGGGCCATGGTGGTCTGAAAGCTGCCGACAACTTGATTGTGATTTCGGCACGGGTCTAGCGGCCCGTGCCGAAGTCTTCTGGGCGAGCGTTCGCAGGAGGACGCGGCAGCACCTATCGCGAAGGCCGGCATTGAGGCCACATCCAAGATTTACCGCCGCGGTACGACCCGACAGACCTCGCCATGTATCGAAAATCGTCGAACAAGATAAACTCCGCGCCCCCGGGCGCGGGATAAGAAAGCCCACCGCTTAGCGGTGGGTGGACTGCCATCGAGATCCCGAGGGCGCGCCAGGATTGGTATGCGGGACACGTTGCCGACGGGCGCGCATTCTGACGCGCGGAACGGACGTTCGAATTTCCTGCCGTCTACCCTACGCATTCCTCTCGAACGTCCTACGAGACTGTTCTCCGGCTTTCCCCAAACCCTCGAGAACCCCTATCCACACTGCATCTCCACGGCATCGGTCGCGGGCCATCTTCTGGTGATCCTCCTCACCTGAGGTTGTGAGAACCAAGCTCCATGTGACCCCTATCACATGCGGAGGTGAGTCCACTCACTGCCCTCTGGTGCGCATGTCGGCGATCTTGGAATGTTCTCCGGTGTGTGCTGTCCCGGATAGAAGCGGGGGCTTCGTGAAGCGCTGCGGTCTGGTTTTCTTTGCTGCCTTGTTGCTGATGATGACAGCGGCAGCTCCTCAACTCTCTTCCCAGGCATCGGGCAAGAAGGCCGCCAAAGCGGCGACTCAGGCGAAGATGAGCAATGACGAGTGCCTGGCCTGCCATAACGATCCCACTCTTGCGAAGGACGAGAATGGGAAGCAGATCAGCCTGCACGTCGACGATGCCAAGTTCAAAGCTTCCACGCATAGCGTCTTTGGCTGCACCGATTGTCACGCCGACATCAAGGGCTTCCCGCACGATCCCACGCCGGTAATGCCGAAGTGCTCCAACTGTCACGCCGATCAGCAAGCCGCATACGATCGCGGCGTCCATGCGAAGGCGGCTGCGGCCGGCAACACCAATGTGGCCAAGTGTCAGGACTGCCATGGCAGCGTGCACGAGATCCTGCCCGCAAGCGATCCCAAGTCGAAGGTGGCTCATACCAATATTCCCGCCACCTGCGGCGCCTGCCACGGCCAGAAATTTGCAATGGCCTCAGGCGGAATGACAGCTGCGGCCTACAACTCCTATCAGGAAAGCGTTCACGGCAAAGCGGTCGCAGCCGGCTCCGAGAAGGCTGCGGTTTGTACGGACTGTCACGGCGAGCACGACATCCTGAGCGCGGTCGATCCGAAATCGCCGATCAACAAGTTCAACGTCCCAACGACCTGCGCCAAGTGCCATGCCGACGTGAAGGCTGAATACATGCAGAGCATTCACGGTACGGCGATCACCCGCGGCAACTGGCAGGCGCCGGTCTGCACCGACTGCCACGGCATCCACACCATCAAGGCTCCCAAGGACGCGAACTCGTCCGTCGCAGCAGCCAACGTGAAGAACACTTGCGCCTCGTGCCACGAAGGGGTGCGGCTGTCGAAAGAATTCGGCGTGCCCGGCGGCCGCGTCTCGTCATATCTTGCGAGCTATCACGGCATGGCGTCCGAGGTCGGATCGAACACGGTCGCTAACTGCGCCAGCTGTCACGGCGTACACAACATCCTGCCCTCCGCCGATCCCCGCTCGACCATCAATCACGCGAACCTTGCCAAGACCTGCGGCCAGTGCCACCCCGGTGCAAACGATAAGTTCGTCACCACTAAAGTTCACCTTGACGCCACCAGCAAGGCCGATGTGGGCTCGAAGGTCATCGGGATGATCAAGAAGTTCTACCTGTGGATGATCTTCGCCGTAATCGGCGGCATGGTGCTGCACAACCTGATCGTCTACCGCAAGAAGCTGATCCTGCACCGCATCGGGCAGCCGCGAATTCTGTTCCGCATGACGCTGATCCAGCGCATCCAGCACCTCACGCTGCTGGTGAGCTTCTTTACGCTGGTGCTGACCGGCTTTGCGTTGCGCTATCCGCAGTCGTGGCTGGCCGGAATCTTTGTCCACGAGCTGGTGCGCAGCTACATTCACCGCATCGCGGGCGTGGTCCTCATCGCCGTTAGTCTGTTCCACATCTGGTATGTCATCGCCAAGCCTGAAGGCCGGCAGTTGATCAAGGACATGCTGCCCGACTGGAAGGATGTCACCGACGCCCGAGACGCGTTCCGCTTCTACCTGGGTTACAGCGACCAACGTCCCATGTTCGGCCGCTTCACCTACGCCGAGAAGATGGAATACTGGGCGCTGGTGTGGGGTATGTTCGTCATGGCTTCGACTGGATTGATGGCCTGGTTCAAGGTCGGGGTCGGTGAACGCATTCCGGGCTGGTGGGTGGATGTCGCAATCACAGTTCACTTCTACGAAGCGGTCCTGGCGACGCTGGCCATCGTCGTCTGGCACCTCTACGGCGTGATCTTCGATCCGGATGCCTACCCCATGAACTGGGCGTGGTTCGACGGAAAGATGTCGATAGAGCACTACGAACACGAACATCCGATGGACGTTGGCGCCATTGTGAAGGCGCAGGGATCGGAAGAAAAGTCCGAGGCGGTTGAGGAAGAAGCCGAGACCACGGGCAGCCGCAAATAGATACGGAGTGCGAGGTCAAAACAGTCTCGCACCCATTTAGTGGGATTGTCTGTTGCATTGGGTTTGCAGGACGATTCCACCGGAACAGTAACTGCAACACTTTGTGCAGCTTTGGCACATGGGGTGAGGAAGGGAAAATTTCAATGACCGAGGACACACAAGGGGTGAATCCTCAGGCCGATCATCCGCCTGTTTCCAAGAATCTCATCAAGAATCCTATTAGCCTCATCGGTGTGGCGCTGGCCGCGGTGGCCTTTGCCAACATCGCGTTCCTGGTGCTGATCGATTTGCTCTCCAGCCAGCCGTCGCCCTACATCGGGATCCTGGCGTACATGGTCGCGCCGGGATTCCTGGTACTGGGCCTGATTTTGATTCCGCTGGGCATGGTGGTGGAGCGGCGCAGGCGCTTGAAGCAGGTGGGGGTCGAGCCGCATTTCGCTACCCTGGATCTGAACAAGCCTTCGCAACGCAGCACAGTAGCCTTTGTTCTCAGCTTCGTGGTGGCCTTTTCGCTGATCAGTGCCGTGGGCAGCTATAAAGCGTACGAGTTCACCGACTCGGTTCAGTTCTGCGGACAGTTGTGCCACACGGTCATGCATCCGGAATTTACGGCCTACCAGGCATCACCGCATGCGCGCGTGGCCTGCGTGGAATGTCACGTGGGCTCGGGCGCGAGCTGGTATGTGAAGTCGAAACTGTCAGGCGCGCGCCAGGTGTACTACACCGCGATGGGAACGTATCCGCGGCCTATCCCCACACCGGTTGCGAACTTGCGTCCTGCACCGCAAACCTGCGAACAGTGTCATTGGCCCAAGAAGTTCTGGGGCGCGCAGCTCAAGACCTTCACGCACTACGGCACGGACGAGCAGAACACGCCGCGCGTAATCCGTCTGCTGATTAAAACTGGCGGCGGCGATCCCTCGTTAGGACAGGCGGGCGAGGGCATCCACTGGCATATGAACATCGCCAACAAGCTCACCTACTTTGCCACCGACGAACAGCGGCAGGTGATTCCCTGGGTGCGCATGGAAGATGCGCAAGGCCACGTGACCGAATACGCCTCGAAAGACAATCCGCCGACGCAAGCGCAGATCGACAAGGCCAGCAAGCGCCGCATGGACTGCATCGACTGTCACAACCGTCCTTCGCATGTCTACACCCCGCCCGATGTTTCGGTGGATCGCAGCATCAGCGGTCGAACAATCGATGCCAGCCTGCCCTTCATCAAGCAGCAGGGCGTACAGGTCCTCATCGCCGATTACAAGACCACGGACGAGGCTCAGAAAGCCATCGCAACCAACATCAACAAGTTCTACCAGGACAAATATCCCCAAATCGCGTCCAGCAAGTCCGAAAGCGTGAAAGGCGCAGTAGCCGAGCTACAGCGCATCTACAACACCACCTTTTTTCCCGACATGAAGGTGAACTGGAAGACCCATCCCAACAACATCGGCCACCTCTATTTCCAGGGCTGCTTCCGCTGCCACGACGGCAACCACGTCAGCAAGGACGGCAAGGTCATCAGCAAGGATTGCAACTCCTGCCACACGGTGCTGGAGCAGGTCGAGGGCACGACCCAAATCGCGCAAGTGCCGTCACAGGAGTTCAAGCACCCGGTGGACATCGGCGATCTGAAAAATGTGAACTGCTCGGACTGCCACACGGGGGGAGTTGGGCCGTAGGGCAGTTGTCGATTGTGGTTGCCGGACGCCCCACTTAGGCGACCAAGAACCAAAGTGGTCGGATTCGCTTACAATGCTTACAACAGTTACAATATGTCCATGAAATCACCTTCCATGGTCGTCAGCATGCGACTGCCCAGCGATAGCGGAAAACGTCTGAAACGTCTGGCTCATCGGCACGGCTGGACGGCCAGCGATGCCGGCGCGCGGCTGGTTGAGGAAGGCCTCCGCCGGTCCGAGTTTGCCTTTGTCGACTTCCGAGATTCGGCTGTCGGCCGGCAAGCCTACATCCAGGGAAGCACCCTGGCAGTTTGGGAGGTCATGCTGCTCGTCCACAGCTACCACGGCAACACCCCGTCCGTCGCCAAGCATCTAGGATGGCCCCAGGCGAAGGTAACCGCCGCAGCGATGTATGCCGAGGCTTTTCCAGACGAGATCAAGGGGGCCTTGGCTGAAAATAGCGAGACTGACTTTTTGACTCTCAAGCGCGTTCTCCCCCAGAGCAGCGAGTTCAGAATTCGACGGGCAACAAAGTAGTAGATGCTCCGGCTCCTTCTGGACGAACACATCTCGCCGCGGGTGGCAACTGGTTTGCGCCGCCGAAACCGCGGCCTGATGGTCCACTCCTTAGTCGAATGGCAGGAAGGCGACTTCCTCGGCCAGGATGATTCCGCCTGCCTACAAGCAGCCTTTTCCCACCGTTTAACGCTGGTAACCTACGACCGGCGAACCATTCCGCCGCTGTTAAAGACGTGGGCGGAAGAAGGGCGGCACCATGGAGGAATAGTGTTCGTGGATGACAAAACTGTCTCTCCGTCGAACATTGGCGCCCTGGTCCGGGCGTTGAGCAGCCTGGCCGGAGAGACCCGTTTATGGGATTGGACCGATCGAGTCTGCTATTTACGCAGCTGACGCGAGCCCTCCCAAAGTGACATCCGTCACAGCCCCGGGTGATAAGACTCACGGCTCCCTGGGTCGCGGAAATCCTATCTTGGAAGCATAGAAACGAGCCGTAGTAGTCGGGGGAGGAAAAACAATCATGACAGGTAACGGAAGTATCCATCCGGCAAGCAAGAAGGAATACAAGCCGCGGCTAATCTTCTGGGAAGTGACCAAGGGCTGCAATCTGCGTTGCATCCACTGCCGCGCCACCGCGACCGAGTTGATGTCGCCGGCCGACCTGCCCACGGGCAAAGCGCTGAACATCATTTCGCAGATCGCCGAATTTTCTAACCCCATCCTGGTGCTCAGCGGCGGCGAGCCGCTTTATCGTCACGACATTTTCCAACTGGCCGAGTACGCCACCAGTCGCGGCATCCGCACTGCGCTTGCGACCAACGGAACCCTGGTGACCAAGGACGTCGCCGAGAAAATCAAGAACGCCGGCATCAAGCGCGTTTCGATTTCGCTCGACGGTTCCGACGCTACGACGCACGACACCTTCCGCGGAATTCCCGGTGCCTTCGACGCAGCCATCTACGGCATGCGCAACCTGCAGCAGATCGGCGTCTCGGTGCAGATCAATACGACCATCGCGCGACACAACGCCCAGCAGCTCCCCGACGTTCTGGATCTGGCGCGCCGCCTGGGCGCCGATGCGCTGCACACCTTCCTGCTGGTTCCGGTTGGATGCGGCGTGGATATCGCCACCGAGCAGATGGTCGCCCCGGAAGAGTATGAGCGCATGCTGAACTGGTTCTACGATCAGTCGCTGGAAGGCGGTATCGAATTGAAGGCCACTTGCGCGCCGCACTACTTCCGCGTGATGCGTCAGCGCAAAGCCGCCGACCGATTGGCTGGACGCGAAAATATCGCGCCTGCTGCTGTTGATCACAGCGCCATTGGACCGACCGATATGATGATGCCGGGATCTACAGGTATCTCCCTAAAGCCGAGCGGTGAGCCGCCAGCAGCGCATGCAGGCCATCCTGGCGGCCACCCCGGCGACATGAACGCCATGACCAAGGGCTGTCTTGCCGGAACCGGCGTGTGTTTCATCTCGCATGAAGGCGAGGTTTTCCCTTGCGGCTATCTCCCGGCGATTGCCGGCGATCTGCGCAAACAGAGCTTCGCCGAGATCTGGAACGACTCGGTTGTCTTCGGCCAGCTCCGCGATGACGACAACCTGAAAGGCAAGTGCGGATGCTGCGAGTTCCGCCATGTCTGCATGGGTTGCCGCGCGCGCGCCTACGCCGCCACCGGCGACTTCCTCGCGGAAGAACCTTTCTGCGTCTACGAGCCCGGCACGTCGAGCCAGATGATTCGCGAAGCGGCAAGCAAATCTGCCCGCTGAGACTTAAGTCATAGTGGCGAGCCGCAATCCCGGCTACGATCGCAGCATGGCAGCTCATAGCAGTACCGTCCTCACATCCCGCATGCGCACCATGGTTATTCCCCGCGAGCATGGCGCCTGGGGCATGCTCCTGGTGCCGCTGGCAACAGGAGCTCTGGCGGCAGCCCGCAGCGGCATCAATGGCAGCGCGCTCGCCCTATTTGTTCTCGCTGCCATGTCGCTCTTCTGGCTGCGAACTCCGGTCGAGAGCTGGCTGGGCACCTCACCGATCAAAGCGAAGAGTGCGCACGAGCGCAAAGTTGTCTTGGGGACCATTCTGAGCATCGCGGCACTGGCTCTGACCAGCGTCGTGGCTCTGTTGTGGAATGGCAACCGCGGCCTGATCCTCATCGGCGCGATTTCGGGATTGGCGTTTGCAGTTCAGGCAGGGGTCAAAAAGTTGGGACGCAAGGGCAGGATGCCGGCGCAGATCATAGGCGCGATCGGTCTGACCTCGACGGCGGCGGGAGCGTATTACGTGGCCACCGGCCGGCTAGACCGCACGGCCATTGCGCTATGGCTCGCCAACTGGCTGTTCGCCGGCGATCAGATTCACTTTGTGCAGCTCCGCATTCACTCCAGCCGCGCGAACAGCTTCGAAGAGAAAGTGCAGCAGGGACTTCCCTTTTTGCTGTCGCAGATTGCGCTGATCGCGGTTGTGCTCGCCGCCTGCCGCTTCAGCGTCTTCCCCGGTGCAGTTGCTATCGCCTTCCTGCCAGTCTTACTGCGTGGGACGCTCTGGTTCCTGCGCGAACGGCAGCCGCTCGACGTACACAAACTTGGCTTCACCGAGCTAGGTCATTCGCTGCTTTTCGGCGCGCTCCTGTGCACGGCGTTCCTCCTGTAAGCAGTCGATAGGCCTCGTCCCGTACAATATTGCGGATGGCACTCACGCCCAGCGCCTCGGCTGCCGCAATCCTCAAAAAAGTCGCGATCTTCTCCGGTCTCACCGAGCAGGAGTTCTCGTTCCTCACAAGCCACGTGGTTCAGCGCAAGTTCAGTGCGGGCAAGATGATTTTCGGCGAGGCCCAGCCCTGCAGCGGGCTTTATGTAATCGAGTCAGGCAACGTGCGCATCTTCAAGAGCTCGGCTGGCGGGCGCGAGCAGGTATTGTCGATTGATGGCCCCGGAAGCTCCATCGCCGAGCTGCCGGTCTTCGATGGGGGAAACTATCCGGCGTCGGCCCAGGCGGTCAACGACTGCACGCTGCTGTTTGTCAGCCAGAAGGATTTCCAGACGCTTTGCCTGCAGCATCCCGAGGTGGCGCTCAAGGTGCTGCGAGTAGTGGGCGCGCGACTGCGGCGACTAGTAGGCATCATCGAAGAGCTTTCGTTCACGACCATCCGTCAACGGCTGGTGGCGATGCTGGTGCGGCTGGCTAAGTCTTCTGGACAGAAGCACAGCGGCGGCACCATGATTACCCTGCCTGCCAACAACAACGAGCTGGCGGCGCAAATTGGCACAGTCCGCGAGCTGGTTTCGCGAAACCTGAGCCGCCTACAATCGGAGAACCTTATCCAAATGGAGGGTCGCGCGGTGACCATCGTCGACCTGCAAAAGCTGGAAGGTGAATTAGAAGCTGCGCGGTAGAAAGGTCGGTCGTTATGGGGGGATGCTTAAACCTCGCATCTCTGCTGGTTCTCACCTCTGTCATCAGCGTGGCGCAGCATTCGGGTTCACTGACAAAAGAAGGCTCTGCCATGGCCTTCACCCTGACCACATCTGCGTTCGCTTCAGGTGCTGAGATTCCCAACCAATACACGTGCAAGGGTGAGGATCGATCCCCGGCTTTGCAATGGACGGGCGCTCCAGCAAAGACTGCCAGCTACGCCATCATCATGGACGACCCGGATGCTCCCGCCGGTGTGTGGGTGCATTGGGTGATTTGGGATCTGCCGCCATCGATGGCGGCGCTACAACAAGGCGTTTCCAAAGGCGGCCGCTTCATGGATGGCTCGCAGGAAGGCCGCAACAGCTTTGGCAAGACCGGCTACAACGGGCCATGCCCTCCCCCCGGACAGACACATCGCTACTTCTTCCGACTCTATGCGCTGGACGGGCTGCTGAATCTGCCAGCCGACGCGGACCGATCGCAACTCGACGCCGCCATGAAGGGCCACATACTGGCACAAACCGAATACATGGGAACCTTCCATCGCTAGTTCGGCTGCCGCGCGATGTGGATTGCCGTTCGTCCTTTTGGCCTGCGGGTAGAATTGCTGTTTCGGATCCTATCGATGCCCGCAAACTGGATCTTCTGGCTGGTTTTCAACCTGTGCGTGCTGGGGATGCTGGCGCTCGACCTGGGCGTCTTCCACCGCAAAAACCACGTCATCGGATTTCGCGAGGCAATCGCCTGGACATCGCTGTGGATCGGACTGGCCGCCGGCTTCGCCGTGCTAATTTATTTCTTTGGGCACCGGCTGGTACCGCATCCTACACGGCCGAATTCGCAGCTCACGCTGGAGTTCGTCACCGGCTATATCATCGAGCAGTCGCTAAGCGTCGATAATCTTTTCGTCTTCCTGCTCATCTTCCGCTACTTCAGCGTGCCGCAGGAGTATCAGCGGCAGGTGCTGTCGTGGGGCGTGGTAGGCGCCTTGATCATGCGTGCCGTCTTCATCGCGGCCGGCGTCACGCTGCTGGATCGCTTTCACTGGGTCATCTACATCTTCGGCGCAATTCTGGTTTACAGCGGCGTGAACCTGATGCGGCAACGCGGCGCCGACCTCCATCCGGAAAAGAATCCGCTGCTGCGAATGTTTCGCAGGTTTTTCCGCGTGACCAACGAGTACGAGAACGGCTCGTTCTTCGTGTGCCGCGGCGGCTTGTGGTTTGCCACGCCGCTGGCACTGGTGCTGATCGTGGTGGAAACGACGGACGTCCTCTTCGCCGTGGATTCGATTCCGGCCGTGCTGGCGGTCACGCGAGAGCCCTTCATCGTCTACACCTCGAATGTGTTCGCGATTCTCGGATTGCGCTCGCTGTTCTTTGCGCTGTCGGGAATGTTGGATCGCTTCTACCTGCTGCACTATGGGTTGTCGGTGATTCTGATTCTTATCGGGCTCAAGATGCTGGTGTCGGACTACATCATTTTGCCGACCTACGTCGCGCTGGCAGCGGTGGCAGCAGTGCTGGGAGTATCGGTTGTACTCTCGCTGATCTGTCCGAAAAAGCCTACTGTTACTCGCGCCAAGGTTTGATAGTAAGGCTTCTGCGCGATGTAACTTTTGCATGTCAAGAGGCAAAACGCAACACTAAGCTCCTAACCATCTGAATCGGAAAGGAATATAAACGGAATTATAACCTTCACAAACCAGAGTTCCCGCTCTGGCCCCGAAGTGGAGGTGGGTTAGTGCTTAACCCCTTCTTCCTATATCACTCCACTAAAGTATTGACCGCAATCCAATCGGAAAGCACAATCCACTGTTCCGAAACTTTGAACATTGGGGAAAGCAATTGGCCGATTCCGTTATTTGGCTTTTCATCTACGACTTGTTCCACCAAATACTCTTTTACTTCGGCGCGGTTGGGGGTGTGGCCGTGCTGATTTACGAGAAGTGGAGGGATCGCCCACTATCAATAAAGCCCGTGGCCGTATTGTTCGCAGTGTGCATCCTTGTTTCATGCTTTCAGGCTTGGGTTGATGAGCACCGAAACTCGGAGCAGCTAAAGATCGAGAAGGCGCAAGTATGGGGAGACGCGGCGTTTTGGAAGGAACAAAGCTACGCTAAAGACGACGCACTAAGAAAAAGAGATGAGATGTTGAGCAAGAATTTTGGCGTACTTTCGGACACCCAAAACTCTCTGGCACAACTCAGCAATAAACTGCTCGACACGACCAAACCAACTCCAACGAACTTCGACGTTCATCGTTGGCAGTTTCCTGCAAGCTACACGTTCCCCGACATCGGAAAAGTAAAGCTTTGGGTAATCGTTGTTACAACCAATAAAACCATACCGGGAGTGAGGGGGGACGATTTCTTGCGACGCGCCCATCACTTTTTTAACTTCTCAATTGCTGACACACGGAAACCTGCTTCGCATAGAGATCGACCGCAAGGGAGACAGATCAGCGGATGCCGAATTCCCGTTCCCTCCAATGAGTCCCCAAAATCCAATCCTGTTTGCGGCCTACACGAAGGAAGATGTCAATATCAACTCGTGCAGCTTTAAACAGGATTGAAACTAAAAAAGACGCATTTGCCAGTGCAGTCTTCCCGACTCTACGCCGAAGCGCGATTTGGTTCCCGTAGTGTCAGCCGCTTTCCTTCGATTGCCTTGAGTGCCCGCAGCGTGCGCTCGGAATCGTTCATCTTTCGATTGTTGTAACGAAAGTCGAATTCATTGAGGTATTGCTGCAAATAGCCGCGTCCCACGTGGTGGTACACGCCATAAATGCCGCGCTTCACTAGTCCGAAGTACCCCTCAACCGTGTTCGTCGTGATGAGTCGCCCATCCTCGCGGCGCGAGTATTCCTTGCGCTTGTGCGTGATCACATCGTGCGCGGGAAACTCTTGATGCATGAAGTGATAGAGCACGGATTCGTCGGTCTGGATGTTGGTTCCGATCTCAACATGTTCTTTGATGATGGGCTTGATATTAAGCAGCGTCACGCGATCAACGTGGAAAGAGCGGACTCGGCTGCCTCCCTCGTGACGTTCCATGAGTGACACGACGGGGCGTTTCTTACTTTCGGCGCGTCCAAGTCCACCACCAATGCCGCGCTCTTTGGGGCCCACGTAGGTCTCGTCGATCTCCACTACGCCGCGTAGCTTCTCCATGAACGGATGCTGAGTCATGCCGAAGCGGAGCCGATGAAACATAAACCAGACTGTCTTGTAGGGAATCTCCATCATGCGGTGAAACTGATGGGCGCTCATGCCCTTCTTGCTCGTGCAGAGCATGTAGGCGGCCAGCAGCCACTTGTGCAGACCGATGTGGGAATCCTCAAAAACCGTTCCCACGGTCACGGAGAACTGCTCAAGGCAGCCGTAGCATTTCCAGAGTCCCAAGCGGCATGAACTCTTGGAACCAGGGCGGGGCTTCAATCGTCCAGCATTGTCGATCTCGCCGCAATGAGGGCAAACAGGGCCATCGGGCCAACGGATAGATTCCAGCAGGCGACGTGCGCTGGCATCGTCCACAATCGTTTCTGTGAGCTTTTTGAGGGTTAGTGGAAGGTCTTTAGAGTCGGGCATCATGGCGTTTTCCCCTTGATTTCGGGCGGGGAAAACGCCACAATGAGTTGAGGTCTAGATCGTGGCTTACCCCGCGTTCTGGATTAGCCTCGGGCGTTCTGTTTGCGCAGAACCCCGAGGTGCTTACTCGGCTATTTAGTTAGTTGGTGGAGGCGGCATATAGGGCCTGAACCTCCAGTTTTCGACGGCTCAACGTCTTGCTCACGTTGGGCCGTTCGTATTTGAGCTGCGCTCATGGAAACTATCTTACTACCAATCTCCGAGATTGCAAGATTAAATTAAACGCTATCTCGATTTTTCTTGCTTCCAATCTCTGACGCTGATAGATTTGGGCTAAGAGAGGTGGCAACAATGTCAGACAAGGAAGCTCCGGCCCCTGTAGCCAAGAAAAAGAAACAGCGAAGCCCCGCCTACCCCGCGATCAACCTGCAACAAGCAATTAAGCGAGCCGAGGAGTTCTATAAGAAAGAAACGAAGAACCCCGCCAGCTTCAATGCGGCGTCGAATCATTGGGGCTACAAGCCCACTAGCAGTGGGGCGTTGCTTGCTGCTGCGGCCCTGAAGAGTTTTGGCCTGATGAATGAGTTGGAATCAACGTCTGGCCGTACCCTGCAATTGTCACCGTTAGGCTTGCGCATTGTGGCCGACAAACGCCCCGAGTCAGCAGAGCGCGACGCTGCCATCAAGGAAGCCGCCCTTAGGCCTAAGATTCACGGTGAAATATGGCGCAGGTGGAACGGAACCCTGCCGTCCGATCACGAACTGACGTACAGGCTTGAGAACGAGTGGAACTTCAACGTTAACTCGATTCCGGGGTTCATAAAGGAATTACACGAAACAATTGCCTATGCCAAGCTTGTCGAATCTGATAATGTATCGGCAGGCGGCGAAGATACCAGCGAGGATGAAGACAAGCCCAGAGTCAAGATCGGGGACTTCGTCCAGTGGGAATCACAGGGGATGCTCCAATTCCGCGACCCTTTGAGGGTTCGGGAGCTTTCCGATGATGGGCAATATGTCTTTGTGGACGGCAGCCCGACTGGAATGCCTGTATCCGAGGTGACGGTAGAGGACCCCCCTGCTAGACCGCCTAGAACGCCTTTTGTCCATCCCCCTGCAAGGGCCACGGACAGGGGTGGCGGGAGCCTGAATATGCGAGAAGATGTTTTCTCATTGGCGGAAGGCGAAGTGCTGCTGCGCTGGCCTACCCCTCTAAGTGCTGACAGCGTTCAAGACCTTAAGGATTGGCTGGAGATCGTGCAGCGTAAAATCGCACGTTCCACCGCAAAAGCTGAGGATGAAGGGGCTAGTGGGGCCTAGCCCCCTATCGGTTCTAATCAACAGAATCAGCTTTCGCGGAATCATCCGCAGCGAATGTGTGTTGGTTAGAACAGCGGTAAGCGACTATGGGAGCATCCAGGCCCTTCTGCTCCAGAACGGGGTCGGCAATCGGCTTTAGATCGGTACTGTTACATTCGGGGCACTTTGGCTGATTCATGTCTTTGATAAGAACCCTTGCGAGATGGTCTTGGCAAGCGACATAGGCCGCCCTAACCCATACTCGCGTGACTCACGGTCAAAACGTTTGCATCCCGCGAACTTTAGATGCTCCCCTACTAGGTTCTGTAAAGTTTACATATAGCCGATTTTGGTAGTAAAAATCGACCGCAAGTTACTGATTTATTTATGGTTTGTGAAGGTTATAATTCCGAATATAAATTTGCTAAAGTGTGCCATTTACCTCACCAGATGTGGTAAGATGAAAATAGAGTTGAAGTTTAGCCCTGCCCAATCCGGCAGGGTTTTGTGTTTCTGGGGTAGGTGTAGGTATGGGCTACTGGAAGGTGATGTCGCCGCCGCTAACGACGGAATGCTTCTGGTACTTGGTGTCGTTCCTGAGGGGATGATCGAGACGGTAGTGAGCTCCACGGCTCTCTTCGCGCGCCAGTGCGGAGCGCGCGATCAGCAACCCCGCCTCCACGATATTGGCGGCCTCGTGGGCGCGGCGATCCCCTGAGGTCGGCAGTTGCGACTTGAGGGCTCGCAACTCCGGAACGACTTGCTGTAAAGCCTTACCATCGCGGACCACGCCAACGTGCTGCCACATCAATCCCTGAATTTTTTGGATGACCTTCTCGGTCTCCGCTGACTGACCGTTGGTGCTCATCTGCACCGGCCGAGTAGGCGCGCTCGGGGGCTTGCTCGTGCGGCCGCTGAAATGCTCGCGCATATCGTCGGCTGCACGGGCGCCGTAGACCAAACCCTCCAGCAGCGAATTGCTGGCCAGCCGGTTGGCTCCATGCACACCGGTACACGCAACCTCGCCGGCTGCGTAAAGGCCGGGCAGCGACGTACGTCCCCACAGATCGGTGCGAACGCCTCCCATTGAATAGTGCGCTGCCGGGCGGATCGGGACGAGCTCGGTCGCGATGTCGATGTTGTGGCGCAGGCAGGTGGCGTAGATGGTCGGGAAGCGCTTGCGTACGCGAGCGGCGTCGAGATGCGTGAGGTCGAGATAGACGGCTGCGTCGGGCCGCTTCACCAGGCCGAGCTCATGCGTGATGGCGCGGGCCACTACATCGCGTGGAGCGAGTTCGGCCAGCTCGTGATACTTCGGCATGAAGCGCTTCAGCTCGAGATTGCGGAGATACGCTCCCTCGCCGCGCAACGCTTCGGAAAGCAGAAATCGCGGAGCACCCTTCAGGTACAGCGCCGTGGGATGGAACTGCACGAACTCCATGTCGCTGATTTCGGCTCCGGCGCGGAAGGCCATTGCGACTCCGTCGCCGGTGGCGACTTCAGGGTTCGTAGTGTTGCTGTAAACGTGGCCCAAACCACCAGTCGCCAGAAGCACGGAGTTTGCGCGGATCTCGTTCAGCTGCCCGGACTGATGGAGGACGCGGACGCCGACGACATGCCCGTCTTCGACCAGCAGGTCGGTGGTGAACTCGAATTCGCGAAAGTCGATAGGCTTGATGGCCGCAGCCTTCAGGTACAGTGCGCGTCCGATTTCGCGGCCAGTGGAGTCTCCATGAGCATGCAGCACACGATTGCGGCTGTGCGCACCTTCGCGCGCAAACACGATCTTGCTGCCGGCGCGGTCGAACTCGGTGCCCCACTCGATGAGCTCTTCGATGCGCGGCGGGCCTTCTTCGACGAGCACACGAGCGGCTTCCTGGTTGACCAGGCCGTCGCCGGCCTTCAGTGTGTCTTCCAGGTGTAACGAAACTTCGTCGTCATCACTGAGCGCTGCGGCGATTCCACCCTGGGCATATTGGGTATTGGATTCGGTAACCTCGCGCTTGGCAAGGCAGAGAACGCGTCCGGCGGAAGCGAGTTCCACTGAAGCGCGCAGGCCGGCGATCCCCGCGCCAACAACGATGAAATCGGTTTCGGATGGAAGAGGGCTCATCGCTGGTTTCATGGTAGCACGCAGTTGAAGAGGAGAAAGGCGGCATGTTTTTCGCAAATGCAAAACGGGAATGAGTTCGCCTCTGCCGCGCTGGACACGTTCCATTTACACTAGACACTTGACTCACATCCCTGTTCAAACTCCGTCGCGATCGTACGGCGTGCTGGTGGAGCGCGGATCACTTCGCTCCGCGGCCACGAAGTTGCGCGACCTCATTCCGCAAGACGCACGCGTATTTGTTCTGACCTCGCCGCTGATCTGCAAGCATTGGGCGAAGCCGCTGAGCAAGAGCTTCAGCAAAGCCAACCGCAACATCGAGTTTCTGGTCATGCCCGATGGCGAGCGCGCGAAGACACTGGCGCAAGTGGAGAAACTTGCGGAGCAGATGGTGCACGCGGGCGCCGACCGGCAATCGGTTCTGCTCGCACTCGGCGGTGGTGTTGTCGGCGATGTCGGCGGGTTTTTGGCTTCGATCTTCATGCGTGGAATTCCGGTCCTGCAGATTCCGACTACGCTTCTCGCGCAGGTGGATTCAGCGATTGGCGGGAAGACTGGCGTCAACCTGAAGGCGGGCAAGAATCTCATCGGCATGTTTCATCAGCCTCTGGGGGTGCTGGTTGATCCGGACGTGTTGGCGACGTTGCCCGAGCGCGAGTATCGCTCCGGTCTCTTCGAGGCGATGAAGTATGGCGTGATTCGCAATCCGGCGATTTTCGAGCTCATGGAGCGGCATCGCGATGGGTTGCTGAAACGCGACGGTGCACTGCTGGAGACACTGATTGGCGAATGCATTCGTGTGAAGGCCGAGGTGGTGAGCGCGGACGAGCGCGAGGGAGGCGAACGTCGCATTCTAAACTTTGGCCACACTGTAGGACATGCACTCGAGGCCGAAACCGGGTACAAGCGCCTGCTGCATGGCGAAGCGGTGGGATGGGGGATGATCGCCGCTTGCGCGATCGGCGAAGAGATGAAGTTGACCGGACGCGAGACAGCGCAGCGTGTGATTGATCTGGTGCGGGCTTACGGGCCGTTGCCGAAGATTGACGTGAATGCGAAGAAGGTCTTCAGGCGCTTGCTGTCGGACAAGAAGACCATCGGCGGCGTTCCGCATTTCGTGCTGGCTACGGCGATCGGCAAAGTCGAAGTCGTGAACAATGTTTCCGCGGCGACCGTGATTGAAGTGGTGAAGTCTCTGGGCCGCAAGGCGAAGGCAGCATGACCATCGACCACAAGCCGGAAGCGTCGCAGCAGCGCATTGTGGGCGCGGCACCGGCGGGCGCGGGCGACGAGGCTTCAGCGTCGATTGCGGTGCGAGACATGTTTACCTCGATTGCCCCGCGCTACGATCTGCTGAATCATGTGCTGTCGATGAACGTGGATCGGGTGTGGTGGAACCGTACGGCGCGTGTGTTCTGCGATGTGTTGCGGCGCCCGGATGCACAGGTAATCGACCTGTGCTGCGGCACCGGCGACATGACCTTCGCGCTGCATCGGCGCATGAACGGTGGTGAGTTGGTCGGCGCGGATTTCTCGCATGCCATGCTCGTGCGCGCGGAGCAGAAAACGGGAAGCCGCAAGATCCGCTGGATCGAGGCTGATGCGCTGAACTTGCCCTTTGTGTCGGACAGGTTTCAGCTGGTGACTTCGGCTTTCGGATTTCGCAATCTCGCCAACTACGATCGCGGGCTGGCGGAGATCTATCGCGTGCTCGCGCCGGACGGGGAAGTCGGCATCCTCGACTTCGGCGAGCCGAAGGGGCTGATCGGCAAGGTCTATCGGCTGTATTTCAAACGGGTGCTTCCGGCGATCGGCACCATGATCTCAGGCGTGCGAGGCCCGTACGCGTACCTGCCGGCGTCGGTGCTGCGCTTCCCTTCTCCCGACGAGATGTTGCAGCGCATGCGCGACGTGGGATACCGCGAGGTGTCGTGGACGCCGTACACGTTCGGGATTGCGGGACTATATCGCGGGCGGAAGTAGCGGTAGGGCGGCTGTTATCACCCGAGCCTTTCAGTTCTCCTGAGACTTTCCAGGCGTCGAAGAGCAGATCCCTCGTCGGCCTGAAGGCCTCCTCGTGATGACAACCCCTGTTGCCCCCCGCAACTCACTGGCTACTGACTACCGCTGTTAAAGCTGTCTCGCAACGCATCCTCCACCGTGTACTGAATCACGCGTGAGTAATCAGCTCCGAGGAATTGTTGCAGGCGGCTCGTGTCCATAGTGTATGAGCCGATCAGGTAGGGCAAGGCGTCGGGCGGGATGGACGAGATTCCGAACTTCCACATCAGCCGCAACACCGCGTGGAACGCGGCCTTCGAGGGAGCGCGCTTGATGGTCGCCTGTGCGATCTCAGCGCAACGCTGAATGGTTAGTGAGTCTCCGCGGCCGGCGACATTCATGATGGTCATCATCGGATCGCTGTCGGGCCGGTAGAGTAGGTAGGCCAGCAGCCGTGACATGTCGTCGACGTGCAGAAACTGAAAGCGCTTCTGGAGATACTTGGGGTCGCGCGGCAGCATCAGCGGCAGACGCTTGCCTTGATCGCGCATGCGGGCGGCACGCTTGCTCTTGCCGGCAGGCGTTCCGCGCAGCGCGCCGACCATGTAGTTCTGCACACTGGCGCCGGTGAAGATGTGCGGCCGCAGGATGTAGATGCGGCAATCGCCCAGGCTCTCCGCGCGATAGCGCACGACTTCATCACTCTCGCGCTTATGGATGGCATATGCGAGAGTGTGCGCTTTCAAAGCGGAATCTTCCTTGACCGGTCCATTGGTCTCCGGCCCATACGCGGCAACACTGCTGGGATAGATGAACTGCTTGATGTTGCCGCCGGTGCGGTTCACGACGCTGATTGCTTCCATCACGCGCGCGGTGCCGGCGACATTGATCTGCCACATGCGCTCGAGGTCGAGAATGCCGGTCTGTTGCGGATCGAGGACAAAGGCGAGATGCACGACCGATTGAGCGCCGGTGGTGCGCAGCAACTCGATGAGTTCCAGACAACTGGCTTCGCGGCCCAGGTCCATCTGCTCAAAGCGGACAAGTGAGGAATTCTGCGGTGGGCGCAGGTCAACGCCCACCACGCGAGATTCCAGCAGAAAAGGAAGCAGCCTGGTTCCCAGATTTCCTGAAACGCCGGTGACCAGAACACTTCGATTTGCGGCCATGATTAGTGAGGCGCAGATCCTGAGTCTGACGCGGGAGGAGTGGGCGTTCCACTGGCTCCGGCTGGAGGCGCTGGCGGTGCAGGCTGAGCACCGGGAGCACCAGGGCGCTGCATGCCGGGACGAATGATCGTCTGCGGGATCGTTGGGGGCGTGTCGGGTCCAAAGTATGCATCGTTCAACTCAGGGGTGACGGCCTTCTGAATCGCCTCGAGTTTTTGGCTGAAGGTTTCGCGTTGCACGGTTTGCGAAATTTGCGTCTTCACTTCGCTGAGCGGCACCTGGCGAACCGAGACGACTTTGTAGATGTAGAGGGCAGCGGGGTCGGAGAAAACTGGCGAAACCTCTCCGGCCTTCAGATCGAACACGGTTTCATGCGCTTCCGGCAGCGTTCCGGGACGGCGCGCACCGACGTTGACGTCGGGAGCAGAGGTCTTAACGTTGCTGCTGTCCATCGCCTCTTTTTCCAGCTTGGATGGATCTTCGCCAGCGATCCAGCGCTGCCGCAGTTTCTCGGCCAGGGCCTTCTGAGCTTCCTGGTCGGGTTTCGGATTATCGGTGGTCACCTGTTGCATGGGCACGATAATGCGCTGCAGCGTGGCCTCGAGATATTTCTTTTTGTTCTGGTCGTAATATGCCTGAATCTCCTGATCCGTCGGATGGGCATACTCCTCGACGTAGTGCTGATTCAGGGATTCGGCGAGAATTTGATTCTGGGCAAAGTGAAAAATCTGCTGCACCTTGGGATCGTTCTCGAGGCCGAGTTCGCGCGCAGCATCGGCGAATGTCAACAGCTTGGCATACTGGGTGGCGAACTTGCGGCGAATCTCCGGCGGTACCGGACCTTTGTCGGCGGGCTGCAGAGCGTTCGTGAGTTCCTCAAACTGCTGGCGCGTCATGCTGGAAACGCAGCCCTTGGGGACGACGCCGTTCTTCGCCGGGCACGCCCCTTTCAAAGTGAGAACGGGCTCGGTCATGGGAACCGCGCTGGCGGAAGGAGTGGTAGCCTTGGCCGGCTCGGGACCCTGAGCGGGGGCTTGCGGTGTAGCCGCCTGTGCGGCTGGCGGCGGGGCCGTCGGCTGCGTCTGGTTCATTTGGGCATGGCCTGGACTGCAGACGGCACACGCCATGGCGAGCGCCAACAATGTAGGACGTAGCATGAAGAGATGTTCCTCCGGGAATAGTACCGCCTGGGGCGGAGCAGATAGATGCAAAAATCGTAACACAACGAGGACGAGGGCTGCGGTTGCAGCCGCAGGTTGGCGGATGGCGGGAGAACGTGAATAATCGAAGGATATGGGCGACGCCGCCAGAACCGCCAGCATGCAGCGCGAAAAGAAGGCTGTCGCTCTCAATTCGATTCTGGCTGCGGTCTTCATCACCGTAATGAAGGTGGTGGTCGGGATTGCCACAGGCAGCCTGGGCATCTTGTCGGAAGCGGCGCACTCCGGCCTGGACCTGGTGGCCGCGGCGGTGACGTACTTCTCGGTGAGGGTCTCCGACAAGCCGGCGGACGCCGAGCACCAATACGGCCACGGGAAGATCGAGAGCTTTTCGGCATTCGTTGAGACCGGCCTGCTGCTGTTGACCTGCGTGTGGATCGTCTACGAGGCGGGTAAGCGGCTCTTCTTCCACTCCGTCGACATTGAACCGACCCTGTGGGCGTTTGTCGTAATGGCTATTTCTATCGTGGTCGATTTCTGGCGCTCGCGGCGGTTGCGCCACATCGCCGATAAGTACGATAGCCAAGCGCTACAAGCCGACGCTCTGCATTTCGGCACCGACATCTGGTCCAGTTCAGTGGTGATTCTGGGACTCGCTCTGGTGCTAGCGGGCCGCAAGTATGACATGCCGTGGCTGGCGAAAGCCGATCCCATCGCCGCGCTCTTCGTCGCCTGTATCGTGGTGTATGTCAGTTCGCGCCTGGCGCTGCAAACGGTGGACACTCTGCTGGACGCAGCTCCCACGGGAGTGCGCAGTCGCATCATCGAAGAAGTCTATCGCGTCGACGGAGTGCTGGAAGTGGATCGTGTGCGCATTCGACGGTCGGGCAGCCGCTACTTCGCCGATGTCTCGATAGCGATGTCGCGCAATGTCACGTTCCAGAAATCCGAACAGGTTGCCAACGAAGTCTCATCGCGAATTCGGGCGCTGCTGCCTGAGGCCGACGTGGTGGTCAACGCAGTGGCACGGGCCAGCCGGCAGGAGAGCCTCTTCGACCAGGTTCGGGCCGTCGCCACGCGAAACAATCTCAACGTGCATGACATCAGTGTGCAAGACATTGCCGGCAAGCTGCACGTGGAGCAGCATGTCGAACTCGACGAACGGCTGAGCCTGAAGCAGGCGCACGATCGTGTGACCCGGCTGGAAGCGGAGATGAAGCATGATGTGCCAGAGATCTCGAGCATCCTGACCCATATCGAAAGCGAGCCAGCTACGATCGAGACCGGCGACGGACTGGTGAAGGTGCCGAGCTTCGAGGAGCGACTGCAGGCGGTCACGGAGGGATTCCCGGAGGTCGTGGACATGCATGACCTGATGTTCAAGCGGGTCGGCGGGCGGCTTTATCTCTCGCTGCACATCACCATGCAGGACGATCTTCCGCTGTCACGCGTGCATGACATCCAGACGGCTGTGGAAGGACGGTTTCGTCAGGAGGTGCCGGAGTTGTTCCGGGTGCTGATTCATCCCGAGCCGATTACGGATAATCGGCGGTGAGGTGGCTGTAGGCTGTCGGCCGACCAATTCTACGAATTCTGTTCCGAGCGGAGTGTGCCCCCCTTCCGAATTGTCATCCCCAGCGGAGGCGGCCTCCTTCCGAATTGTCATCCCGAGCGGAGCGCAGCGGAGTCGAGGGATCTGCGGTTCCTCTGCCTGCCGTTCAATATCGTTTCGCAACACCGATTCACTCCAAACCAATACGCCAGCTCGCGATAATCAGTCGCATCGAAAATGGCGATGTCGGCATCTTTGCCGGGTTCGAGGCTGCCCTTGGTTGATTGCAATCTGAGAGCGCAGGCGCCGTTGTATGTGGCGGCGATGAGCGCCTCGGCAGGCGACATCTTCATGTGGGTGCAGGCCGCGGAGAGCACGAACGGCATGGACGGCGTAGGCGCCGTGCCGGGGTTGTAGTCGGTCGCAAGAGCAACGGCAACTCCGGCGTCGATGAGTTTGCGCGCAGGAGGAAAAGATGGCAGCCCGAGGAAATAATTCGCGGCCGGAAGAAGAGTCGCAACCGTGTTGCTCTGCGCCAGCGGTGCTAAGTCGGCGTCGTTGATGAAATCCATGTGGTCGAGCGAGGCGGGATTGAGTTCGAGCAGAGGCGCGAGCTCTGCCGGAGTCAGCTGGCAGACGTGCACTCGGGCTCCGAGGCCGTGACCGATGGCGGCGCGCAGGATGCGCTGCGACTGCTCAATCGTGAAGGCTCCGCGCTCGCAGAAGACGTCGACGAAGGTTGCCAGTTTGCGAGCGACCGCCGCGGGAATCATCTCTTCGCAGACGATGCGTACGTATTCGTCGGGATTATCGCGATACTCAGGCGCAACTACGTGCGCTCCGAGCAGGGTTGGCACGATCGAACCCACCCACTGGCGGGCAGCTTCGGCGATGGCTTCCAGAGACTTGATCTCGGCTTCGAAGCTGAGACCGTAACCTGATTTGGCTTCGACAGTCGTCGTACCGTACGCGGCCATTTCATCGAGCACGCGAACAACATGAGACGCCAGCTGCTCTGTTGAAGACTCACGAACTCCGCGCAGGCTGGCGCGAATTCCTCCACCGGCTGCGGCGATCTCCTCGTAGTTCGCGCCAGCCGTACGCTTTTCGAAGTCGACCAGGCGCGGTGCGGTAAACACAGGATGAGTGTGAGAATCGACAAATCCCGGCAGCACGACCTTGCCGCGACAATCGATCTCTTCGACCGGATTGCGCAGCAGATCATGTTTCGCAACTTCGTCGGTTGAACCGACTGCGACGATCTTTGTGCCGTCAACAAGAACCGCTCCATCGGAGATGATCCCGAGGTCCGACATTCGGGAACCGCGACGGGGCGCGGCGTCGGATCCACGCAAGGACAACAATTGCGCGGCGTGGCTAAGAAGAATTGCCATGGATGGTTAACAGAGTATCTGCAGTGGGAGATGATTTCCAGAGTGTCGTGTCCGCGAATGGCTTACCAGCCATTTCTGATTGCCATCCCAGGCGAGACTCTGAATCGGCTACCCAAGCCTGCTGGACGCAAACCGCGCCGGTCAGAGATCATAGCGGAGGAATCGAGGCTCAAGGTTATGGCAAGTGAGACTGTGCAAACCACGTGCTGTGTTGTAGGGGGCGGACCCGCGGGCGTGATGCTCGGCTATCTGCTGGCACGGACCGGCGTCGAGGTTACGGTGCTGGAGAAACACAAGGATTTCAATCGCGACTTTCGCGGCGACACGGTGCATCCGTCGACCCTCGAGGTGATGTACGAGCTCGGGATTCTGGACGATTTCCTGAAGGTGCCTCATCAACAGCTCACATCAACCGGCGGAATTTTTGGAGACTTCGCGTTTCGCGCCGCGGATTTCAGCTCGCTACCGACACATTGCAAGTTCGTTGCACTGATGCCGCAGTGGGACCTTCTGGATTTCCTTTCCGGCAAGGCAAAGCAGTTTCCCAGCTTCAACCTCCGCCTGCAGCACGAGGTCGTGGACTTGATCGACGAGGGCGGAAAGATTCGCGGCGTGGTCGCAAAGACGCCAGAAGGCCACGCGGAGATCCGCGCCGACCTTGTAGTTGGCTGCGACGGGCGGCATTCGGTTACGCGTAAGGCTGCGCACTTCGAGGTGCTCGAGCAGGGCGTGCCGATCGATGTTTTATGGTTTCGCATCAGCCGCGAGGGCAGCGATCCGGAGAATCTGTTCGGCAACATCAACTACGGTTCGGCGCTGATCCTGATTCCTCGCGGGGATTATTTCCAGACGGCGCAGGTCATTCACAAAGGCTCGTTTGAGGACATCCGGGGTGGCGGCATCGAGGCGTTCCGGCAAAACCTGCGCCGGATCGCACCGTTCCTCGGCGATCGCGTGGAGGAGCTGCGCGAGTGGGACCAGATCAAACTGTTGTCGGTGCAGATCAACCGCCTGCGGCAGTGGCACCGTCCAGGTCTGCTATGCATTGGCGATGCCGCGCACGCGATGTCGCCGGTAGGAGGCGTCGGTATCAACCTGGCGATACAGGATGCAGTGGCGACGGCGAACCTGCTGGGCGATGCATTGCGGGAGCGGCGGGTGACTGAAGCGACGCTGGCGCGCGTCCAGGAGCGGCGCGAATTCCCCACGCGCGCGACGCAGTTCCTACAGGTGCAGGCGCACAAAGGGCTGCAGACCATCTTCCGGAATCCGGGTCCAGCCGTTGCGCCCTGGCAACTGCGGGCGGCGTTCAGCATCCCCGGAATTCAAAAGGTAACCGCGCGGGTGATTGGAGTCGGTGTATTGCCTGAGCACATCAAGGGCGTGCGGAAAGAGAAGAAGTGCCCCGTTCCGATACTGAAGCGAATCGCGATTGGCGCGGGATTGCTGGCGGCGGGCGTGGTGATCGGAGCAACGATTATCCAGGGGCAGCGTCGCAGGCGATATGCGTGGACGGCGCAGAGGGTTGGGTTCTGACGGGTTGCGGCTGCGCACGTCCTTTTCCCGCTTCTTCAGGACGAATCTGGCGCAGCAATACGTTCATCAACTCTCAATTTGACGCACACGCCGACCGGTGTTAATTTCTTCCTACACTGGAAAGGAGGATGATCCAAAATATGATATCTGACAGTCATTGTAGTTTCTCAAGTGAGGTGGCTGAGGCTTAGGGCTTCTGCTCTAAATCCTCGCAAGACTCCTAGCTTTCGGTGTCTGCCGCTGGGGCCACATAGAGTGGACAGCCTCAGGCCAATTCCAACAGCTAACCGGAAAAGACCCGCTGGCGCCGCGCTGCGGGTCTTTTTCTATTTTCGCTGTGCTCTTCATTCCTGTGTCGAGGTGAATCATGCAAGCTGCCGTCCGGCCTGGCGGTGAAGTTGCCATTGTCGAAACCGATCGTCTACGGTTGCGCGCACATCGTCCCGACGATTTTGCTGCCTGCTGCGCTCTGTGGACCGACCCCATAGTCAATCGCTACACGACGGGCAAACCGTTGGCCCCGGAGGACGTATGGGCGAAGATGCTGCGCTACCGCGGTTTGTGGGCGATGCTGGGTTACGGATATTGGGTGATAGAGGAGAAGGCGTCGGGCGACTTCGTTGGCGAAGTTGGGTTCGCGGACTTCAAGCGCGATGTACAACCGTCACTCGATGGAATGCCTGAGAGCGGATGGGTGTTGATGCCGCGCGTCCACGGCAAAGGCTATGCGACGGAGGCTCTGCAGGCGGCGATCGCGTGGGGCGATGAACGGTTCGGAGATCAAAAGACCTGCTGCATCATTCAAATCGAGAATGCAGCTTCGATCCGCCTGGCGGAGAAGTGTGGATACAGCAAGTGGCAGAAAAGCGTGTACAAGGAGCAGAACGTGCTCCTGTTCACGCGATAAATACAAGCAATCTATTGGGGCGGGCTCGGAATTCCAGCTTTTGACTTACTCGTACCCGCCGCGGGCGCATTGGATTGCGGCGTACTGGATGGAGCGGCGGCAACACCGTTCGCAGCCGGCGTACCCGGCGTGGTGGCCGTCTGCTGCAAGCCATGCTTGCCGACTGCGGCTTCACCAGGCCTCAGCCTGCGACAGCAACCACTGACCATGTCGCCTTGCGGCAGGTTGACCTGGGACGTATATGGATAGGTTTCGCCGCGCACGTTGTCATGACATGCAGCCTTCGTAATGGTGCCGGAGAGGGCGAAGCCGCCGTTCATCGGAGCCAGGCCGTCTTCGCGATGCCAGTTCCAGACCTTCATGTCTGAATCCCAGTAGAAGGTTCCGAGAAAATCCTGATTCGGCTGGTTGACGCCCAGATAACGAGCTGCGCCATCGGTGAACTGCACACTCCACTTGGGACCATAACCGAAGCACACCATGTCAGGCGGGTTGGGCTCCTTCACTTCGTTGAAGTTCTGGATGCGTGGACCCTGACTGACGGGCTTTGCAGGAGCCTCTGCAGCAGGAGCGTCTGACGTTGGGGTTTGTGCTGCGGGTGCCTGCGCCACAGCGGAGATCGACAGCGCCAAGCAGACCAAAAGCCCACTCGGCCAAGCGGTCATTCGTGCCATTCCGGCCCTCCCGAAAAGTGATGGCTGAAAGATGATGTTCTCTGGAAAACTGCCGGCAGTCAACTGAAAGTTTTGCCGGCGATTGCCAGCCCCTTTTTGACAACTTGTTCAATCGATTCCCGCAGTCCCATTGCGGGAAGAGCTTCAGCGCTTACCCAGCGCACATCACTGACATCGCTGGCGGCATGAGCCTCGCCGGAGAGTGGCTTGCACAGGTAATCGACCAGTACATAGTGGTACTGCGTCCTGCCGACCGCGTCGGAGAAGATGCTGTCGAATACGTCAATCACCTCCCCGACTTCGACGTCCAGTCCGGTCTCCTCCTGGACCTCGCGGCGAATACCGTCGCGCAGCTTTTCGCCGAGCTCGAGCATGCCTCCGGGAACTGACCATTCGCCCCGCAAGGGTTCGGTATCGCGACGAACGAGCAGGACGCGCCCAGTTTGCACAATGACGGCGCCAACGCCAATGATGGGATGTTCGGGATAGTCGCGTTTCACGATGTTTATTGCGTTGCCGCGCGATCCAAGCTGAAGAAGTTCGACGGGGTGAAGCCCACAATTTTCCAGCTCTTGTCTTGCTGCTTTAACTGAAAGCGCATCTGCACGCTGCGGCGCGCCGGGATCTCGGTGACGGTGTACGGCATAGCGTCCATGTCGATCTCCGCGGTGGCCGAGGCGTGGTCTCTCTCGATCGCCGCCTGCAGGAGCTGGTAACGAAAATTTACCTGTTGATACTGCCGGTAGAAGGCGCGCAACTGCTGCTCCAGGTCGCCGTATCCGGGGAAGTCATGCTTGTCGAAGACCGACAGGATTTGCTTAATGTTTTGAGTTTCGACTCCTGTACGCAGCGGTTCCAGCACATCCTGAATAACCTCATCGCTGAGGCTGAGTTTGTCTTCCGACGACGAATTCTGGGGAGACGGCGTCGGAGCTTCGGCCGTCTGCGACTGCTGTTGCTGAGGCCGACCAGCCGTGGCGGTTGAAGCGTGCAAAACATTGCACATCGCGGCAAGCACGACTACCAGAAGAAGCCAAGAATAGAACATTTGTATTCGCATCGATCCCATCCGGGTGCGGGCCTCGCACCTCTCGTGCATAATACTGGGTTAGCTGTCACGATGCAGTAACTCCGGAAGGTTGGGTTTAAAATTGAGCATGCCCGGTCCAAGTGGTTGGCGGCGAGATAGTTGAAAGGGCGTCAGCGAGGGGCTATCCCAAGGGAGCAAGAATCGCCAGCTTAAGCACGCAACTTTGTGGCGTGTCAAGGGTTACTGGGGATGTGGGCAGCATCGCACTAGATCGAGTCGTGCTGGTCGGGGGAGCCGCTCAGGGAGCACCGGAGCCGTCGGCCGCCATACGGGGCGAATTGGCAGAACCTGTCGTTTTAGAGATGCTGAGCGATGCCGAAGTCATGCTGCGCGTGGCTTCCGGCGACGATTCTGCGTTCAATTATCTGGTGGAGAAATATCGCCGCCCGATGATCAGCTTCATGTACCGCATGACGCACAATCAAGCGGTGGCCGAGGAGCTGGCGCAGGAGGTGTTCCTGCGCGTCTATCGCTCGCGATTGAATTATGCGGCGAGCGCGAAATTCACGACCTGGTTGTATCGGATTGCGACCAACCTGGCGGTGAATCACGCGCGCGACACGAAGTACGAGCGGCCGGAAAACACGGTCAACATCGACGAGCCGGACAACGATACCGGCATGACGATGGATGTCGCCGACAGCGGCCTGAATGCAGAACAAAACATTCTCCGTCGCGAACGATTGGCCGCGATCCGCAAGCAGGTGGAAGCGTTGCCCGAACGGCAGCGCATGGCCGTGCTGATGCACAAGTATCAGAACATGGATTACAAACAGATCGCAGAGGTATTGAAGCTAAGCGAATCGGCAACCAAGTCGTTGCTGTTTCGCGCTTACGAGACCCTGCGGGAAACACTGAAACAATTTATTTAGCGGAAGTAGGGTGTGGTTATGAAGTGCGAACAACTTCGTCAGGATTTCATGGAAGTGGTGCTGAGCGGCATGCAAAGCGTCTCGCCCGAGACGCAGGAGCATCTGCGCAGTTGTCCGGTCTGCGCCGGCGAACTGGCATCCTTGCAGCGGACGATGGGCCTGCTGGACGAATGGCAGGCGCCGGAACCCACCCCTTATTTTGCTACCCGACTGCAGGCGCGAATGCGGGAAGAAGCGCTTTCACCAACGCGTGACTGGTTTGCCTGGTTACGCCGGCCGGCACTGGCCGCGGTGGCAGCGGTGCTGATCGCGGTGGGCGTTGGGCTGCTGGAGTTGAACCCGTTCAATCACGACAGCAATACGCTGGCAACGAAGGACAGCAACGTGGTACGCGTAAGTGCGCCTGGAACCGCGGTCAGTGATCTGCAGTATCTCGACAAGAATGCCGATCTGTTTGCAGATTTCGACGCTCTTGATGGACAATCCTCAACGGAGTAAGTAGAAAGTAGTGCGTCCGGCCAACTTCATCTCGCTGACCCTCCTGGTGGTGCTCAGTGCGATGCCGACGTTTGCGTTGTCTCCATGGCAGCATCATGGAAGCGCAGCGCCAGCGCCGCCTCCTGTACGCGAGAGCGTACCTGCGCCTGCACAGAATACAGCGCCCAGTTCGCAGGCTTTGAGTAATAACTATTCGTTCCATCTCAAAGGTCCGGGCCCACATCGCGGAGATTGGCTCAGAAAGTACATGACTCTGCCGCCCTCCCAGCAGGAGCAGAAGCTGCAGAACGATCCGGCCTTTCGCAGCCTGTCTCCGGAAAAGCAAAATCACCTGCTCGATCGCTTACGCAAATTCAACAACCAGCCTCCGGAGAAGAAGGCGCAGATTCTGAACCGGATGGAGACCTTCGAGCACATGACGCCGGAGCAACAACAGACGGCGCGCAGCCTGTATTCCCGCTATCGCAATTTGCCTAACGATCAGAAGACAAAGATTTCTCAGGCATACCGCCAGCTACGCGGAATGCCTCCGTCGGCGCGCGAGCAGTTGCTGAATTCGGACGAGTACCGCAGCAACTTTAGCGACGATGAACGCGACTTGCTACGGGGCATGGCCGACCTGAATGTAGGACCCACAAAGTAGAGTTGGGTTCCGCTCTGACAGGCCCTATTTCCGCCATCCCTTCGAAAAATCATTTACCATTTAAGTTTGAGCCAGGTTGCTGCTGTTTCTTGACCGGCAGAGTGGCACTACGTCGTCTATGACCGAATTAATTCGCGACACCTACCGTTACCGGGAGCTGATCTGGGCCCTGGCGCTCAAGGAACTGAAGATTCGCTACAAGCGCTCCGTCCTTGGTTTTATGTGGGCCCTGCTGAATCCGGCGTTCATGATGCTGGTGTTGACGCTGGTGTTTTCCAGCATCATGCGCTTCAATATTCCTCATTACGCAATTTTTTTGCTGAGCGTATTGCTGCCCTGGACTTTTTTTTCGCAGTCGCTTTCTTATGCGGTAGAGGCAATCGTCACCAATGGCGATCTGATCAAGAAGGTCGCGGTCCCCAAGCTGGTTTTTCCCATGGCAGCAGTGGTTTCGAACATCATCAACCTGATGTTATCGCTTATCCCGCTGGCATTGCTGGTGCCGATCATGCGCCATCCCTTCTATTGGACATGGATCTACTTGCCTGTTCCACTGCTGGCGCTGGTGATTTTCACCACGGGTATGACGTTCTTCTTCGCTGCGGCGAATGTGTACTATCGTGATGTGGCACACATACTGCAGGTCGTGCTCTCGGCCTGGTTTTATGTAACCCCTATCATCTACTCGATTGACATGATCCCGCAGCGGTACCGCTGGATATTCAAGCTGAATCCCATTATTTACGTAATCAACGGCTTCCGTCTGGCGGTTTACTACGGTCAGCTGCCCAAGGCTCCGTCGATTGTTGCGTCCTTCATTTGTGCCTTTATCAGCTTGGTGATTGGCTTTGCCTTATTCAAAAAATATCAGGAAACATTTGTCTATTACGTTTAAGCTGCCCATGTCTTACGATCAGCCGGTAATTCGACTGGAGAACGTCACCCAGCGCTTCCGGGTCATCCACGAGAGACCGGACACGATGCGCGAACTGTTCTCCAAGATGTTTCGTCACAATGCCAGCTTCCACGATTTCGAAGCGGTGAAGAATGCCTCGCTTGAAGTTACGAAGGGGCAAGCCCTGGGAATTATCGGTCGTAACGGGTCCGGCAAAAGCACACTGCTGAAGATCATGGCAGGCGTGTACAGGCCCACTTCCGGGACGGTGGAAGTCAATGGCACGCTGGCGCCGCTGATCGAACTGGGTGCAGGATTCCACCACGAACTCACTGGCCGGGAGAACATCCTGCTCAACGGCCTGCTTATGGGCTATTCCAAGCGGGAGATGCTGGAGCGGGAGCAGAGCATCATCGACTTTGCCGACATTGGCGAATTCATTGACGCTCCGGTGAAGCAATACTCGTCGGGCATGTATATGCGTCTGGCATTTTCGGTCGCGACAGAAGTGAATCCCCAGATTCTGCTGGTCGATGAGATTCTTGCCGTCGGCGATATCGGTTTTCAGGAAAAATGCTTCGAGCGCATCAGCAAATTCCGCGAGGCGGGCAAGACCATCGTGATGGTCACGCACATCATGGCGAATCTGCAACGCATCTGCGAGCGCGCAATCCTCATCGACTACGGCTCGATTCTGTTGGATGGCACGCCAGACGAAGCCATCGCTCTCTATCAAAACCTGATGAACGTGGAGGTTGTCGCTGCCCACTAGGGCGACGCCCGACAATGCACGTCGTCTTCGTGGCTCCCCGATTTTTTCCCTATCGCGGTGGGTATGAGAATTCCCTGCTGGGTCTGGCGAAGTACATGGTCGAACACGGCCATCGGGTTACGGTCTTCACCACCGTTGCCGACGATCTGGAAGCGTTCTGGCTGCCGGGCTTCAAGACATTTCCGGAAGCACAGACGGTTGTTGACGGTGTAACGATCCATCGTTTTCCCATCAGCTATAACAAGGTGCTTCGACGAGTGGTGCGGGTGATGGGGCTGACGCCTTATTGGCGCTGGAAAGCACAGCACTGGCGACCTTCCTTCCGTGTTCCGGGCCTTTCCGCAGCGCTGCGTCAAACGGATGCCGACCTGATTCACATCGGCCCCTTGCCCTACAACGGCATTATGTACGCCGGATTGAGTGCGGGAGAGCGGCGCAAGGTACCGGTGGTGGCGACACCCTGCTCGCACCTGGGCGAACCCGCCAATAAAGAGATCGAGCAGCACTACCTCGGCTCGCACCAACTGGAGATGCTGCGCCACTGCCAAAGAGTCTTTTGCATGACGCACACGGAGCGCGATCATCTGGCGCGACTCGGTATACCTGCGCAGAAGCTAACTACGACTCCATTCGGCATCAACCTGACTTCGGTCACGGGCGGTGACCCGGAGTTCCTGCGCAAGCGCTACGGAGTGGCTGGTCCGGTTGTCCTGCACCTCGGAATGAAAGCCTTCGACAAAGGTTCGGAGACGGTGGTGGAAGCCATGAAGCTCCTCTGGGCCAGGGGCGCGGATGCCTGGCTGGTCATGGCAGGGCCGAGCCTATCTACCTTTGACACTTACATTGCGCAAGCTGCGAAGGACTGCCCTAAGCTCCTCAATCTTCCGGCGTTTGCTGACGTCGAGAAGCGTGACTTTCTGGCCTCGGCGACCATCGTGGCGCAACCGTCTCGCGTGGAATCGCTGGGTCTGGTGTTGATTGAAGCCTGGGCGAATCGGAAACCAGTGGTTGCGGCGAATATTGATGTTTCGCGCGAACTGATCGCGGCCGGCGCAGGAGGGGCTATAGTTCCTTTCGGCGATGCCGGACATCTGGCCCAAGAGATTAAACGCCTGTTGGCGGACGCAAATTTACGCAAGTCGATGGGGCTCGGCGGCTACCAGGTCGCACTTGGCTACGCCAGCGAAACCTGCTGTGAGCGAATGGTGGCCGAGGTGGAGCAGGTGGTGGAAACATGGGGAAAGCGAAGATAGCTTTCCAAATTGCAGAAACTTTATGTGATTGGTAGGCTTTCTAAAGCTCCGTCGCTGCGAGCATTTGCTCTCTGCACAACTCCGTTGTGCCAGGACGGCCCGACTTCCAGCCACAGGCAACGAACGAAAACATGACAGTCTCGGAATCCAGGCGGACGTAGCGTCTCCATGAAAACAGCCGTCATTACACCTGCCATCGTTGATCCCGACCACTTGTATGGGGCCGAGAGGCATTATGTGGGGATGGTGCAGGCCTTCCGCAAGCAGGTCGATACGGAATGGATACAAGTTCCGATCAGCGAATACAACTGGGAATCGGTTCTGCAAGGGTACCTCGATTGTTATCAGCTTGACCTCTCACGCTTCGACGTCGTCGTATCCACTAAGAATCCGACGTATATGGCGCAGCATGAGCATCACGTATGCTGGCTGCTTCACCAGATGCGGGTCTTCTACGATCGCTTTGATGACGAGTACGGACGGCTGCCGGCGCAGGCTTTGGCGAGAGTACGGCAGCACCGCGACGTCATTCAGTGCCTCGACACACTGGGCCTGCGAGAGGTGCGGCACATCTTCACTAATGGGCACGAAACGGCACGCCGCCTGAAGTTCTACAACGGCTTCAACGCCGACGTTCTACATCCCCCCGTCTTTGCCAGCGGACATTACTGCGGCTCGCAGGATTACTTTCTCCTTCCCGGGCGGCTGCATCGCTGGAAGCGTGTCGGACTGGCGGTGCGCGCCATGCAGCACGTTAAGACGGACATTCCCTTGCTCATCGCCGGCAGCGGCGAAGACGAGCCCGAGTTGCGCCGGCTTGCCTCTCGCGATTCGCGCATTCGCTTCCTGGGATTTGTCGGCGATGGAGAGTTGCTGGACCTTTACGCCAATGCGCTCGGGGTTCTGTTCGTGCCCAAGGAAGAGGACTTCGGGTACATCACGGTGGAGGCGATGCTCAGCTACAAGCCGGTGATTGTCTGCAAAGATTCTGGCGAGCCGACGGCGATTGTGAAGCATGGAGAGTCGGGATTCGTGGTCGAGCCCGATCCGGCAGAACTTGCGCGGGCCATGGATGCGCTGATCGCCGATCGCCAACTAGCCCGCGAGATGGGCCAGCAGGGCTTCCGGAATGCTCCGCCACAGTCGTGGGACCAGATTGTCGATCGCCTGCTGAAAGCCGCCGTGGAACCGCCCACTCAGCCGGAGCTTGCGGCGGAAGCACCATTGGAAGCGAACCTCATACCGCTGTTGGTGGCCGACAACCAGGTCCTGGATCCTCCGGTCGGCGGAGGCAGAATAAGGATCTACGAGCTCTACCGTCACTTGGCGAAGTTCGGCTTCGACATCACGTACGTCGGCGCATACGACTGGCCTGGACCGGTATATCGCGATCAGATGCTGGCGCCGCGTTTTCGCGAGTGTGTCACACCGCTAACGCAGCCGCACTTCGCGCACAATCGCAAGTACGAGCAGGCAACCGGCGGAAAGACGACAATCGATGTAACCATCCCGAAGTTGATGGAGTGGTCGCCGCGATTCAGTCGAATGGCTGAAGAATTCGGGCGCGATGCCGAGGCCATCATCATCTCGCACCCATGGGTGTATCCGCACGTATCCCGGCGGGATCACCAGAAGCTCATTTACGACTCGCACAATTGCGAATTCGTTGTGAAGCAGCAGATCCTGGGTGATACCGCTGCAGGCCAAGAGCTGGTAGAAGAGGTTCGCAAAGTGGAAGGGGATCTTTGCCGCGCGGCCGACGTGGTCTTCGTTTGCTCCGAGGATGATGGCGACCACTTCGTCAAGCTTTACGGCATCTCGAAAGACAAGCTGGTGCTGGTGCCGAATGGAGTCGATGTTGAAGCCATCCGGCCGGCAACTGGCGCGGAGAAGACTGCTGCCCGTCGGGAGTTCGGCTTGTCCAATGATTCGCCCGTGCTGGTCTTTATCGGCAGCGGGTATGGCCCCAATACCGAGGCGGCGCGTTTTCTGGTAACCGAGGTTGCGCCAGCGTTGCCGGATTGCGTCTTTGCGATTGCCGGGAGCGTCAAAGACTCCTATGAGGCGGCGCACGGGCCGAGTACGGTGGCGAACGTAAAGTTCCTGGGAACGATCAGCGCTCAGCAGCGGCTGCAGTTCTACCACGCGGCCGACATCGCTCTGAACCCGATGTTCTCCGGCTCCGGGACCAACCTGAAGATGCTGGACTACTTCGCCGCCGGGCTGCCTGTGGTTTCCACGTCCGCCGGCGCGCGCGGACTGGAGCTTACGCCCGACGAGTGCGCCGTGTGTGCTCCCGATCAGTTTGTAAAGGAAATTGGCAACTTGCTTGCTGACCCGGTGAAGCGCGAGTCCATGGGAAGTAACGCAAGCAGGCTGGCAGAGGAGCGATATTCATGGTCTATGATCGCGGCGCATGCAGCCGATGCTATTAAACGGTTGTTACAACACTCTGTTCCCGCGTCAGCCAAGGAGCTGGCCGCGTCGAGGTAAGTAAGGCGCCTTTTCCCTGGAGTTATTGTGCGTTACCTGATGGTCACAACTTTCCCGCCGACCCGTTGCGGCATTGGCGCTTACGGCGAACAGCACGTTGCACAACTGCGCGAGCAGGGGAACATCGTCGACGTGCTTTCTCCTGACCAGCAGGGCAACGTTGATTTCGCCTGGGACCTTAAGGGCGAATCTAAGATACTTAAGCTTCTGGACCTGCTTCCATATTATGACCGTGTCGTGATTCAGTATCACTGGGCCTTCTTTTATTCCGATCCGTTCCTTCGTGATCATCGCTGGGAGACGCTGCGAACGAACCTCAGCTTCATCCTGCTCTACTTGCGTTCGCGCAAAATCGAAATCATCGCGCACGAGATTCCGTACCTGCCCGGCAAGTCTGGCTGGCTGTATAAGTGGCAGTGGAAGCTGGTCCCCAAAGTCGTCATGCATACGCCCACCGAGCTGGAACGTTTCGAGTCGCACTATCACATGCGCTTGCCGAAGTCGCGGCTGGAGATGCGGACTCACCATGACGTCTTCCAGAAGTTTTCCGGTCATACGAAAGAAAGCGCGCGCCGGCAGCTTGGGATCCCGCGGGACAAACTGGTTTTTCTTTGCATCGGCTTCATTCAGCGGCACAAGGGCTTCCATCGCGCAATGCGGGAATTTTCCAAGGCAGATTTGCGCCATGCGCAGCTTTATGTAGTTGGGTCGATGCGGGTACCGGACAGCGAAAACCAGAAGTATCTCGATGAATTACGACAGATTGAGCGCGAGCACCAAAACCTGTATTTAAGGGAATCATTCGTCAACAATGAGGATTTTGACACCTGGCTCGTTGCCGCGGATTGGATCGTTTTGCCGTATTCGGAGATCTGGTCCTCCGGAGTGCTTGCCCGAGCGAGGCTGCTGGAGCGGCCAGCGATCGTATCCGCCGTGGGCGGCTTGCCGGACCAGGTCAGTAAACGTGACATCCTCTTCGATACCGATGAAGAATTGCTGTCGGCGTTCCAAACTGCGGCATCCGTGAAACCGCTCGCGGCGTCCCCCGCTGCCAGAATAGAAGTCCAATCAACCTCAAAACTCTGACCACTTAACGCAGGAGAAGTTTATGGATGTAATTCGCAATGCCTGGGAAGTCGAATCGGATGAACACGCCTTGCTGGCGCTCGCCGGTCACTCTACTCGCGAGGAATTCGAACGCGACCGCCAGCAGCACGCGAAGGAGATCGTCGAGCTTTGCTCCATTACTACCGATAAGCGCGGATTTGAGATCGGCAGCGGCGACGGCACGGTAGCCCGCCTGGTTGCTCCACAGTGTTTGTCGCTCGATTGTAACGACATCAGCGCCTCCTTCCTGGACAGGGCCCGTCGTAATTGCGCCCAGTTTTCCAACCTTTCGTTCCATCAGATCACGGACAAGTACCTGGACCACCTGCAGGCTGAAAGTTACGACTTCGGCTTTTCGCTGCACGTCTTTATTCACTTCAATGCCTACGACGTCTTCAACTATCTGGTAGCAGTGAAGCGAATTCTGAAGCCCGGCGCGCCGTTCTACTTTGACGCGTGCACCCTAGGCGAACAAACCGTAACGATTTTCCGCGAGCAAGCCCAGATGTATGCCAATGCTCCGGAAACCGTCCGCGGCTTGCTCAATTACAACCATCCCGACACCTTGCGCAAGGTCATCCAGGAAGCTGGACTCACGATGTCAAAGGAGTCGCAGCCTTCAAACGAGGGGTGGATGAAGATCGTCACCGCCAAGCCTGGCGCTGGCGGCTTTCGTTTGTTTAAACGATAGCCGAGCCGTGAAGGCCTGCTTCGTGCGCGCGCTGTGTACAATCAGCGGCGTACCCTCGTGAAGACCGTCGCCATCACCATCCCGTCGCTGCATCGGCCTGACCTGACCGCCCGCTGCATCGAATTCATCCAGAAACAGACACTGCCTGCCTCTAAATGGGAAGTGGTGGTGATTGAGAATGAAGCTCAGGCTGGGCAAATCCTGCCCGATCCGCTTCCGCCGAGCACGCGCCGCATCGAGCTGCCCGCGAACGAGGGGACAACCGGCTCTATCAACCGCGCGGTGGACGCCACCGAGTCGCGTTACGTTCTGCTCCTGAATAACGACGTCGAACTTGAGCCGGACTACATTGCCAAGCTGGTCGCGGCTCTCGACGCGGATCCCCAGCTCGGCTTCGCCACCGGCAAATTGCTGCGCGCTACCGAACGGACGCACCTCGACGGCGCAGGCGACGCGATGTTGATGGCGGGAGCCGCCTACCGGCTGGGCAACTTCGATCGTGACGATGGACGCTACGACCGCCAAATGCCGATTCTCTCAGGGTGCGGAGCCGCCGTTCTGTACCGGCGCGAGGCATTCGTCAGCAGTGGCGGCCTCGATCTCGATTTCTTTGCCTATCTCGACGACCTGGATCTCGCCTTGCGCGTGCAGTTGCTCGGCTACGATGGCATTTATCTACCGGACGCGATCGCTTATCACATCGGCAGTGCGACGTTGGGGAACACGGTTCATCCCAAGGTGATCGAATACCTTACGCGTAATCAGATCTATCTGCTGATCAAGGATTATCCCCGGTCTGTGTTGCGGCGGCTGTTGGCGAGAATCGTCGTCTACCAGTGGTTGTGGGCGGTGTTTGCAATTCGCAACGCTGGACTTGGTCCGTATTTTCGTGGAGTGCGTAGTGCGCTTGGAAAGCGCTCGGAAATGGGTCGGAAGCATGAAGAATTGATCGCAAAGCGGCGAATCAGCGACGATGAGTTTTTGCAGAAACTCCGCGATTCCGAACGGCAGATTAGTGCGTGGCAGCAATCGCGAGCGGCGAGCGATCGATCCTCTCTGCTGAATGTATACTTCCGCCTGTTTCGCGAGAAGTAGCGGCCTTTCGACTGCGGCGCTGCAAAAGTGGCGACGGCCTGCGCTCGGGATGACCTCCAGTGAATTGAATCGCACGGTGAAACGAAGTTCGCGTTACGTCCTGACGACAAATCTGTTGTTGCTCAGGAACAAGTAAACTCTGCAAAAAGGTCAGAACCTGGTTTGCAGTCGCAGCCCGTACATTCGCGGCGGCGCGACGGAGTTTCCCGAGAAGAGGCCGGCAAAGTTGATGAGGTTGAAGTGGTTGGTCAGATTCAGTACATCGAACTGTAGCTTCATCGCAACGTTATCGTGCGCCCACAGGTCTGCTCCGACGGATGCGTCCAGTGAGTAGTTAGGCCGGACGCGGCTGCGCGCGAAGTTCACCTCGTCGATCACCTGCTGGCCGTATTGCGCCAGCGCCTGCTCGTACGTGCCGTCGAAATCGACCGGCAAACCGCTGCCGTACTCCGCCCCCAGCGCTCCCCAGAGTCGCGGAATGAACTGGTACATGAAGCGGGTGCGCACCGTGTTGCGCTGGTCCTGCGAGACCCAGAAGCGCCCACCCAGTTGGGTTAAGGCGTTGGTAGCGGAGTCGCCCAGGAACAGGCCGCCGGTGACGGGGAAATAGGAAGATCCTACCATGTAGGAGTAGCTAACATATCCCGACAGGTTACCCCAGCGTGGGATATTCACTTTGCCCTCGCCGCCGTAGATCGATGCCTTGCGAAACGCGATGGGAAATGCCACCGGAGTGTTCAGCAGAAGATTGTCGTCGGCAAAATTGTTTTCCTGGCGATAGTAGGCGTTGGCGTCGACACTCAGCTTGCCGAGGAAGCCCTTGGTGAGTCCCAGCTCGTAGTAGTTGCCGTGCGAAGGCTCAACCGGAAGCCGCAGAACGTCGGGATTCAAAACCACAACCGAAGGCGAACTGGAGAGCAGGATGTTCTCGAAAGCCGGCGTCTGGAATACGCGATCGTAGGAGGCATGCACCAGCAGTTCCGACTTGGCAAAGTAACGGCTCACACTCAGCCGGGGGCTGAGGGCATTCTGATTCACCAGCAGCTGGTAATGGTCCCAACGCAGGCCTGCGCTGACAGTCCAATTACGCAAGCGGATCAGATCCTGGATGTAAGCCGACTGCTCCAGATCCGGACGATTGCCGGTGAAGCTGAAGGTTGTGGGCGTGCCGGGATCAAATTGCGACGGATCGGTGATGATGTCGGCGAACTGCTCGTTCAAAAAGGTGTTGTCCGACTCGATACCGGCCTTCCACTGCTGCTTGCCGTGATTAATCGCTATTGAGCCGTTGAAATAGCCTTCGGTGAAATGATTCTGTTGGAAGGCAATGATCGGCGTCGACAGAACATTGGAAGATAGCCCCGTTGAATTGTCGCGGACCATGCCACGCAAGTCTCCGACAATGTCGGACGAGAAGATGTGCTGATAGGAAATCGTGCCGATGTTCTCGAAGACATTGCCGTCCTGTTGCTGGTCCGCCGCCTGCTGCACCTGTTCGTTGGGCACCTGGAAGCGGGACAACTCGTGACGAAACATCAGAGTGAGGCGGTCGTGCGTGAACTCGCGCTCGTAACTGCCGGAAAAATCACCCAGCGTCGCCGTGTTCGTATAATTTTGGGGCACGGGCGGATTCAGATACCAGTCCGTCATGGAGCCATCGGCGCTGACGCCGAACAGGTTCTTCCCCTCCTTGTATTGCAGCATCGTATATCCGCCCAATGTATCGAAGCTGCCGCCCGATACCACGATTTGTCCATGGAGGCCTTCACGCGCGTCCTGAGCCGTATTTACGTCGACGATGCCTCCCATCTTCCGCCCGTACTCGGCTGGGATACCGGCGGTGTAGACGCTCATCGACTCGACGTTATCCGCCTCAAGCTCCGTGCCCTTGCCGGGCGAGCGGTTGTCCGTCAGCGGAATGCCGTTCACCACGAACTGCGTCTGGTACTCCGAACCGCGAGGGTGGAGGACGGCGTTGCCTTCATACAGCCAGCCCGGCTGCGAGTTCACGAGGTCCTGCACGGAACGCCCGGGCAAAGAGCTTTCGCGATTCGCAATCGTCTCGGATCCGATCTCGTTGACGGCACCCACGCGCTCGGGGTCGATCAGGGTATCCTTGTCGGTGACGGTCACCGACTCGCTGGCGCCCGCGACGCTGAGCTTTACCGTCAGCTCCTTGGGTACACCGGAGCGGATCTCGATGGTCTGCGAAAGCGGAGCAAAGCCAACCGCGTTGATGTCGAGCCGGTAGATTCCGGACGGCAGGCGCTCCGCGTCCAGCGTTCCCGACTCATCGGTAGTAAATGACTGACGAAATTGATTGGCTTCGCTGACCAGCTCGACCGTAGTCTTTACGCCCAGCCCGGAGGGATCGGTCAAGTGCAGGCGCAGCGCCCCGATCTTGCTCTGGGCTGAGAGCAAGCCCGACCACAGAACAAGAACAATGACGACCCGTTTCATTTAGAAGAGGCGATGGGCCCGATCAGCCGCGAACAGTTCAGATGGGATGTATTGTACGGGAGAAGTCAGACGGGGAGCGTGTCCATCAGTATCCGCTACTTACGAAGCCTATAGTTGAGCAGCGAATGACGCCAACACGCGTCTTAGAAAGCGCAACCTAGATCGAGCCATCACCGGGAAGCCCCGGCACTCAATATTGTCCTACCAGTTCGCTCAGGCAGGTGTGCGAAGTCTCGGTAGCCAGCCAACTCACAAATTCGTTTTTCGGCCCGAGCACGATCTGCTTGGACTCCACCGGCTTCTCGGCGAGTTCGAAGCCCATGATGATAATCTCGTCACCCTTTTTGATAAGGTGGGCGGCCGCGCCGTTCATGCAGATATCACCTGCGCCGCGGGGGCCGGGAATCGTGTAAGTCTCAAGGCGGGCACCACTGGTATTGCTGACGACCAGGACGCGCTCTCCTGGGATAAGGCCAACCATGTCCATCAGTTCTTCGTCGATCGTGATACTGCCGACGTACTTAAGATCGGCTTCAGTAACTGTGGCCTGGTGAATTTTAGACCGTAACATCCATCGCATGGCTCTCGACTTTCCTCTCGGTGTCCCGCTCTCATACTGCGGATGCAGGCACTCGACTTCTATGTTAACAGCACTGGTATGTAAACGTTAAGGGGGATCTTTCACCAGGAATAGATGCAGCCGGGCGGCCCACGATACATAGCGGCGGCCAGCAAAAAGCCGGTGAGAGCAATTGCTCTCACCGGCCGAGTGAGTCGCTACCGACTCAGGTTATTGCTGCGCTGCTGGAGCAGCCGCCGCTTTCTTGTGATGGTGCGCCGGAGCCGCTGCCTTCTTCGGTTTCGGATAAGCATTCTGGCTCGGCTTCACCACGCTCTCGTCAACCGGCGTCGTGTTCTGCAGATCAGCACACGCGTTCTCGTCGGCTCCCTGCGGTACCCAGATGATATCGGCTACCTTCTGCTGGCCGGTGCCCTGACGGACCTCGACGCGGCTCGGGTCGATACCCTGCTGCTGTACCAGGTAGGCCTTCGCGTTCACTGCGCGCTGCGCTGCCAGGTTCATCGGATGACGCTTCTTGCCCGTACCTTCCATCGGCGCCTTCTCGCCATCGGCGTAACCGATGATGACGATCTTGGCGTTCGGGTCAGCCTTCAGACGGCTGGCTACGTCGTCCAGGATGGCCTTGGCCGTGTTGTCCACACGCCACGGTCTCTTCAGATCCGGGAACTGGATGGAGTTGACCTTGCTGCAAGTCGGCGGCGGCGGCGGTACTTCGACGCCCACCGTGCAGGTGCCAGAGCCCGTCAGGTTGCGAGCATCCGTCGCGGAGGCGGTAATCGTAACCGGTCCGGCCGGCAATCCAGCCGTGTCGAGAGTGGCCGTGGTGCCGTTACCGCTGATCTTGCCGGCGCTGGCGGTGTAGGAGTAGCTGCTGATGGCCGAACCGTCGGGGCTGCTGGCGGTCGTGGTAACTGTCACAGCACCACCACCCTGCACGGTACTCGGGTTCACCGAGCAGCTGACCTGCGGCGGATTCATCGGCTTCGCCTTCACGGTGTAGTTCGCCGTACACGTTGCCGGCTTGATGGGATCCGGTGTGCCAATGAAAGAATGGCCGCCGGCGTCGAGATGCCTGTTTATTTTAGGGTCGGTAAGGGAGGCGGTGGCAGTATAGCTTCCTGCGGCTACGCCTGTGGTATCGATCTGGGCCGACGCCTTGTCGCTGGAGTTCAGCTTGCCGCCGTTCGTCGTCCAGGAATACATGACCGTATGCTTGGGGTTGAAGCCCGTTCCTGTCGCCGTCACGGTTACCGGCTCGCCTTCGATGACTTCCGCAGGCTGTACGCTACAAGCGGCGGTCGGCTGCGGCGTGTAGTAGCTTCCCAGGTTAAAGATCACGCCAGCGGACAGCCGCACATTGTTCCACTGGGTCGAATGTGTATTGCCGCCAATGTAGGGGCTGTAGTTCGTGTAGATGTAGTCAGCCTGCGCAACCCGGATCGAGAAGCGATGCCAGATGTCGTAGTCTAAGCCGCCGCCCGCATCCAGCGCCGCATTCCATTGGTTGCCGAAGTTCGGCGGAGTCGGGGGGAACGCCGGCGACAGGTTTGCCGCACCCGCCATCAGGCGGACGAACGGCGAGAACGAATTTGTGTGGTACTTGTACTGCAAGCCGGCGAAAGCGAAACCAATGCCGGTGTAATTCGGCGCTCCGGTGGCAAAGTGCCCGCTGCCATCGAAGATGAAGCCCAAATTGTGCGCTTGCGGCAAATAGTAGGTTACAGACGCATCGAAACCGTTGGTGATGTCATTCACCTTGTGGTCAAAGTCGGCGTAACCGCTCACGCCTAACCACGAGTAACCGAGATAGACTTCAGCTTTCGGCTGGATGGTTACCTGCGCTGCAGCAAACGTGCCGCATAGGGACAACAGCAGGCACGCCGCCAAGGCTGTCGCAAGCTTTCTGCATGAGGGCATCACGTTGGTTCCTTTTCGAAGTGGAAATCAGAAACCCATTCTAGGGCTTCCTGGGCTGTGTCGCATCTACATCTTGGAGTGTCTACCTTGAGACCCTCCCGCTTTGAAACTGTAACAGGGTAGTTCCGCAACTGTACAAGTTGCTTAAATGTCTTAATGTGTTACGGAGCCGGGATAGCCACCGATGGTCGGGAACGATGGCGTGAAACATTCTAGCGCGTGGCTCGCGTTTAGCATAGTTTATCCAGCAAAGTTCCTTTGGAGTCAAGCAAGGAAATCTCCAGCGCTGGAATGCCGATGGCGTGGGTCGAACAGCTTAAGCAAGGGTCGTACGCGCGCACCAGTGCGGACACGCGGTTCAACATTCCCTCCTGCAGGCGATCACCCTTGATGAAGTGTTCGCTGACCTGGCGGACGCCGTCGCTGATCGCTCGATTGTTGTGGCCGGTTGCAACGATTAGGTTTGCCCAACGAATGGCGCCGTTCTCATCGACCTTATAGTGATGAATCAGGGTGCCGCGCGGGGCTTCGATCATGCCGACGCCTTCCAACGAGTTCACGCCGGCTTCCGCGCGCACGTGGATATCGAGTGCATCTGGTTCTTGCAGTAGGACTTGCAAACACTCCAGGGCATACACGATCTCGATCAGCCGGGCGTAGTGATAGAGGAATGCGCTATGCGCAACCCGGGCAAAGCGCTGGCGGAATTCCGTCAACTCAACATCGGCGCGTGGCGTTCCCATCGCTTCGGCAGCGTTGATACGGCCAAGAGGACCGACGCGGTAGATGCCTTGAGGCCATCCCTGCGGCTTGTAGAACGGAGCCTTGAGGTAGGAATTGCTGATGGTGGCTTCGCCGATAAACTGGTGATAGCCCTCGGCAGTTACACCCTCTTGAACAATGCTGCCATCAGCGGCGCGGAAGCGCAGCAGTCCGTCGTAGAGCTGAATCCTTCCGGCACGGTCAACCAGCCCGGCATACATTGTGGGAGTGGAACCAAAGTTGGCAATCTCTTCGGTGAAGGAATCGAGCAGCCCCTTGAAGATTCCCAGCGTCTTCTCGGCGGTCGCCATGGCGGCAGGAATAGCGGCGAGGAAGCGGTCGCGGGCCTGGGAGGTCATGGGCGACTTCACTCCGCCCGGAACGATCCACGACGGATGCACACGCTCCTCGGCGAGTCCCTCAATCACCTGCAATCCGAACTTGCGCAAATCGATGCCGGCACGTGCCAGCTCGGGATTCGCTTCAATCAGGCCGGCAACGTTGCGAACGGCGGGTTCGGCATCCATGCCCAGCAGCAGGTCGGGCGCGGAGAGATAAAAGAAGCTGAGAGCATGCGACTGCACTACCTGCGCGCAATGAATGATTTCGCGCAGCAGTTGCGCAGCACGCGGGATACGCACCGCCATGATCGCGTCGCAGGCCTTCGACGAGGCCAGCTGATGGCTGATGGGACAGATCCCGCAGATGCGCGAGGTGATGCCCGGCATCTCGTAGAACGGTCGGCCTTCGGTGAATTTCTCGAAACCGCGAACCTGAGTGACCTGGAACGTGGTGTCGGCAACCTTGCCGTCGTCGCCGAGCTGGATGGTGATTTTGGCGTGACCTTCGATGCGGCTAACCGGTTCAATCGTAATGCGCTTCATAGAAAATTCCATTTTCACCACGGAGGCGCGGAGGACACGGAGTTTCAGAAATCATTTTCCTGTAGAACCCCGTTTCGGCTTTATCCAGTTTCCGAGAGTGCCGCGTCCACGTTCAATACGAGGCATTCAGATTTCAATTTCCCGGTGATCTCCGTGTCTCCGTGGTGAATACGCTTTCTGTGGCTGCTAACCCGCGTTTAAGTTACCCGAACTTGATTTTCTGATTCGCCTCAGGCTTGCGGCCCTCCAGCAGATTGGTGAGGAACCCAGCAATCACCTTGTTCTGCGGCGGACAACCGGGAAGGCAAACATCGACTTTCACGAAATCCTGGGCCGGGCGCGCCTGCCTGGCGAGTTGCGGCAATCCGTCGCGCGGGATCGCCGGATCGGCGTCCGCGCCTTCGACGTAAATGCGCTGCAACAGTTTGTTCACGGGGAAGACATTGCGCATCGCGGCAACGTTTCCGGTCACGGCGCAGTCGCCGAGCGAGACCAGCAGCTTGGTACGCGCTCTGATGTGGTGCAAGCGCTCGACGTCTTCCTGCGTGCTGATCGCGCCCTCTACCAGCGTCACGTCGACGTCTTCGGGAAACTCCTGTGCGTCTACCAGAGGCCCATAAACGATGTCGACCTTGCGAACGATAGGAATGAGTGCGCCATCGAGATCGAGCAGCGACATGTGGCATCCCGAGCAGCCATCCAGCCAGATCGTGGCCAGCTTGATTTTCTTCATACGCGCGCTCCTCTGTGACGGGCCAGAGCCGTGATGGCCGTGGTTGAGCGAGTCATCTCCTCGACAGCTTTTCCCTTCTCCGCCAGCGCGCCAGTCGGGCAGGCCTGCACGCATTTGCCGCAATTGGTGCAGGTGCGAGCCTCGCCCCATTTCTGATTTAGATCGGGAACAATGTGGGCATGAATGCCGCGCGCCACGACTTCCCACACATGCGCGCCTTCCACCTCGGCGCAGGTGCGCACACAACGGGTACACAGGATGCAGCGGTTGTGGTCGAGGACAAAGCGCGGATGCGAGGCGTCGACCGCCAGGCGCGGAAAGTTGTAGGCGAAGCGCACGCTGGTGATTCCCATGTTGTACGCCATGTCCTGCAACTCGCAGTGACCGTTGGCCACGCAGACGGCGCAGACGTGATTCCGCTCAACCAGCAGGAGCTCGACCGTCATGCGGCGATAACGCGACAACCGCGGCGAGGTGGTGATCACCGACATGCCATCCTGCGCCGGGGTAGTGCAGGCGGGGAAGAGACGATCGATGCCCGCAACTTCCACCATGCATAGGCGGCAGGCCCCGACCGGAGTCAGTCCCTCCAGGAAGCACAGCGTGGGAATCGACTTACCGCTGGCACGCACCGCCTCGAGGATGGTTTGCCCCTCAACGGCGTTCACCAGCTCACCATCGATACGGAGCGAGATTTTCTTTTGCGGCAAGGTGTAACTCCCTTCCGGGGCTAAAGCCCGGCAAGTTAGGTGCGACCGGCACGCGGACCTGAAGGCCCGCACTACCCAATCCTGAAACCACACCCAACGCTGCGTCCGCCCTCAGCGCGCTACCGTCACGCCGGCGTCGCAGCGCAGGCAGCGGCAGCATTCCTCATGAGCGGCTTCCGCCGACAGGCCAACGATAACCTCCTCGAAGGAATGCGCCCGCTCCCAAGCGGGCAGCGCTCGCGAGTGGTGGCGGCGACTCTCGCTCGGCTGCTTCGGCGGCATCTGGTCGTATTGCATCGGCCGGAAGAGCTGCTCCCAACGCTTCGCGTCCATCAGCTGTTCGTCGATCGATTTCGCCGCCTGCTTTCCGTATGCCATGGCATTCGACACGTTGGAGGCGCCGGTCACCAGGTCACCACCCGCAAAGAAGCGCGGGCGGCTGGTTTCCAGGCTGAAGTGATTGACTTCGACGGTGCCGCTCTCCTTGATCGCCAAGCCAGATGCCTTGGCGAAGTCGAGATCGACCGTCTCGCCGACAGCGAGAATTACGGAGTCGCACTCGAAGCGCTGCACCTCATCGGTGAGGATTGGCTTACGCCGGCCGGAGCGGTCGTATTCGCCGAGGCGGGTCTTCACCACCTCAAGAGCCCTGACGTTACCCTTGGCATCGCCGATGATGCGATGCGGCGCCGAGAGGAATACGATCTTCGCGCCTTCGTCCTCACACGCCGCCGTCTCCTCTTCAATCGCGGGCATGTCTTTGCGTTCGCGGCGATACACGACTGTGACACTCGAGCCCATACGGAGCGCCGTACGCGCCGAGTCGATAGCCGCGTTGCCGCCCCCGATCACCACGACCTTACGACCCAGGGGTACGAAATCACCCTTGGCAACCGACTCCAGGAACGGCAGCGCCGGGAACACGCCCTTCGACTCTGTGCCGGGCAGATAGACCCAGGATTCCTTCCAAGTGCCGATCGCAAGACATACGGCGTCAAACTGCTCATCCAGCTCGTTCAGTGAAATATCAAAGCCAATGCGGGTGTTGAAGATGAATTTCACGCCCAGCCGCTCGATCAATTCGACCTCGCGGCGCAACACCGGCTTAGGCAGGCGGTACTCGGGCAAAGCGAAGCGCAACATTCCGCCGGCTTCGGTGAGCGAGTCATAGATGGTTACGTCGTGTCCGAGTAGAGCAAGATAGAAGGCAGCCGTCAGCCCTGCCGGTCCGGCGCCGGCCACGGCGACCTTGCGGCCTGTGGGTTCCAGCTTGTGGGCAAGCACACGCCTGACCGCCTCATCGAAGTTATCGCCCAGCAGGATGTAGTCGGCGATGAAGCGATGCACCTCGCGCATATTGACCGCATCGTCCATGGCCTGACGGCGGCAGCGCTCGTCGCAGGGATGCTGGCAGACCCGGCCGGTCGAGCATGGCAGCGGGTTGTCCATGATGATGGACTCGAAGGCCTCTTCGAGCTGTCCTTCCTTATAGAGCTGAAGGAAGCGCGGGATATTCATGTGCAGCGGGCAGCTGTTCTCGCAGGGCGACAATGCCAGCTCGGTGCAGACGCCGGCGATACAGCGATGCGAAACGATGTGGTCCTCGAACTCCTGGCGGAAGTGCCGCATCGTGGTCAGAACCGGGTTCGGCGCCGTCTGTCCCAGCCCGCACAGCGAGCAGTCGCGGATGTAGCGGCTCAACTCGTCCAGTCGCTCGAGATGATCCATACGGCCCGCGCCTTCGGTGACGCGGTTCAGGATGCGCAGGCACTTGTTCAATCCCACGCGGCATGGAATGCACTTGCCGCACGACTCCGAGTTGGTGAACTCGACGAAGTAGCGGGCGACGTCGACCATGCAGTTGTCTTCGTCCATCACCACCATGCCGCCGGAGCCCATGATGGCGCCCAACTGCGCCAGGCTCTCGTAATCGACCGGCGTGTCGAACATCTCGCTGGGGATACAGCCGCCGGAGGGGCCTCCGGTCTGCACGGACTTTATCGCCCGGCCTTCAACGCCGCCTCCGCCGATGTCGTAGATGAAGGTCTTGATCGGTGCGCCCATAGGCATTTCGACCAATCCGCTGTTATGCACCTTGCCGACGAGGGAGAAAACCTTGGTGCCGGAGCTCTTGGCGCTGCCGGTTTCGGTAAACCACGCCGGACCCTTGGTGACGATTGGCGCAATGTTGTACCAGGTCTCAACGTTATTGATGTTGCTGGGCTTGCCCCAAAGACCTTTCTGTGCCGGAAATGGCGGCCGCGGGCGGGGGCGGCCCGCTTCTCCTTCGAGCGATGCGATCAGCGCCGTCTCTTCACCGCAGACAAACGCTCCCGCGCCCTCTACCAGGTCAATGTCGAAGTTGAATCCGCGGCCAAGTATGTTATTGCCAAGCAAACCATAGTCGCGCGCCTGCTCGAGGGCGCGGTTGAGGCGGTGTACCGCCAGGGGATATTCTGCACGCACGTAGATGATGCCCTGCGTTGCGCCCATCACGTAACCGCCGATGATCATGCCTTCCAGCAAGGCATGCGGGTCGCTCTCGATCTCGTTGCGGTTCATGTAGGCGCCTGGATCGCCTTCGTCGGCATTGCAGATGATGAACTTCTGGTCCGACACGGCCTTGCGTAAGAACTCCCATTTGTTACCGGTCAGAAATCCGGCGCCCCCGCGGCCGCGCAGCTTCGCAGCCTTGATCTGCTCGATGACCGCCTCGGGCTTGTCGTCGATCAGCGTTTTGTAAAGCGCCTGGTAGCCGCCGACCGCGATGTATTCCTCGATGTCGTCGGGATTGATCAGGCCGCAATTGCGCAGCACGATCTTCTTCTGCCCCTTGAAGAAGGGCACATCACTCCACAACGGCAACTCCGGAAAGGCGTGACCATAACGCAGGGAGCCGGTGATATGGTCCCACTCCTCGATCTTGCAGTAGACCAGCCCGGGATCGAAATTGCCCGCAGCAAGATCGTGCAGGATACGTTTGGCATCGTTGGCCTGTACGCGATGCAGGATCAGCAGCGGGCCGCCGGGAACGCGAACGTTGACCAGCGGCTCGTGGCAGCAGGCGCCGAAGCAACCCACGCTGGTGAGATAAAAATTCGTGCCGCTGCGATCAATCTCCTCGACAAAGGCGTGGTACAAACCTTCAGCACCATTGCCGCGTCCGCACGTGCCCATGCCGACGGCAATGCGCGGCACCGGCGGCAGCAGTTTAGCCAGCCCGTTTTCGCGGACCGCGTTGAATACGCCAATGTCCTCGATGCGCGGCATCACTCATTCTCCAGTTCCAGCGAACGAACCTCGCGTTGCAGCGTCCGTTCGTTGACATGGCCGCAGATGCGATGGTTAATCTCGACTACCGGGGCCAGGGCACACTGTCCGAAGCAGGCCACAGTCCGCACGGTGAACTTCTGATCGGGAGTAGTGAGGGCAAGCTTGTCGGAGTCGGTCGCGTCTTCGCCGTCGGCGCCCAGCCCGAGTTCCAGCCGCAGACTCTCTAATAGCGCCCTCGAGTTTCGAGTGTGACAAGCCGTACCCCGGCAGATACAGATCGTATTGTCACCCTGGGGGTCCAGGTTGAAGAGGGCGTAGAAAGTAGCTACGCTGTAGACGCGCGACAGCGGAATGTCCAGCTTGCCTGCGATGTATTGCAGCGTTTCCGGCGAAAGATACTTGTGCGGGCTGCGCTCCTGCACCGCCTCCAGAATCCCCAGCAATTCGCCGGGGCGTCCGCTCTGTTTGTTGATGGCTTGGTCGATGAACGCTTGCTCGGCGCTGTCGAGGGAGATTTGGGCGGTTGCCATGTGCTTGGCGCTCCTTTCTGGGTAGGGACCAGCACGTTCACGGGACGCCGCACACGCTCGGCTTGTCGATTCAGAGACGAACCACGCGCGTGCTGACGGTTCCTGTCAAGTTCAAGATTTCATGGAGCAGCGCGGAAACTCAGTGTCGTGCATCACGTCGGGGGGTGACCACTGATGCCGGATCGGAACCCTGCCAATGTGGGACCGTGTGCCGAGAAAAAAACAAGACGCTTCGTGAGCGCCTTGATCTGCGTTTGCCAGTACTTTAGGTTACTTCGCGAAAAACCCTTTTGCCAGTTACGCCGCTTTCGGACCGGTGTAGACGGGCGCGGGAGCGCTAGCCGCAGCCTTACCGTCCACCATTTTCATTTTGTTCCAGTCGTATGCGAACTCCTGCCCACAATCCAGGCAAACCACATATGTCCCGGTGACCGATGCCGCCGCGCTGCGGCGCTGTTTCCCGCGGACCGTTATCGGGAAACTGGAACGTTTGTGCGAACAACCGAAGACCGCATCGAACAGTTTCATAAGCCATCTCCTCGCCACGGCAGTTCAATCGATGAACAGCCGGACTGGCCCGGACCGGTCTTGCGCTTCAGGCGCAGACTCAGCTACAGAGCTTTGGATTCGAAGAACCGGAAAAAGGTTTCGTACCTAAGGTCTCGATAGGTAATGCACGTTCTCGAATGGCAAGAGCATGAAGACAATGCGATCGAGTCGGTCGGCCCTAAGGTGCCAGTGCCGGGCATTCACCATGTTGCAAACGTCTATAATCGAAGTACTTTGCATTTTTATCTGCGCGTAATTCACTGTCTTGTACTGGGTCTAGCGGTCGTGTGCGTACCTGCCACGCTTGCCGTCGGACAGTCGCTTCCCGGAACCCAGACCCTAATGGTCATGCCGTTTGAGAATCAGTCGAGCGCTCCGGGGCTGGAGTGGATCGGCGAGTCTTTCCCGGAAGTGCTCTCCCAGCGTATGGCTTCGTCGCGCCTTTACGTCACCAGTCGGGACGACCGCAACTTCGCCTTCGATCATTCCGGCGTTCCCTCCACTGTGCTGCCTTCGCGGGCCACCATCTATCGGGTCGCCGAGCAGATGGACGCTGACTACGTCGTCATGGGCAGCTACAACTTCGACGGAAAGACATTTAGCGCCAAAGCGCAACTGCTGGACATGAGGAAGCTGCACCTATTTCCGCCGGTAGATAGCGGCGGCCCATTGCCCAGCCTCATCGAGCTGCAGACGGCTCTGGCCTGGCAACTCTTGCAGCAGATGCCCACGCATCCGGCGATGACGCGCGAGCAGTTCATGGCCGCGTTCCCGGCGATACGACTGGATGCCTTCGAGAACTACATCCGCGGCATCCTGGCTACGGGCTATCAGCAGCGCATTCATTATTTTCACGATGCGGTGAAGCTCAACCCGAACTACACCATCGCCATGCTGCAGCTGGGCAAAACGTATTACGACGCCCATGAGTACGAATCGGCATCGTCATGGTTCACGCGCATCCCGAAAACGAGCGACGTCGCGGGCGAGGCCTACTTTCTTCTGGGGATGTCGGAGTTCTATCGCGGTAATTTCGACAAGTCCTATGCCGCGTTCAGCTACCTGTCGACTCGTGTGCCGTTGACGGAGGTCTACAACAACCTGGGTGTGGTGGAGGCTCGGCGCGGTCATCGCGCGAGTGCCGTGGAATACTTCACCAAGGCAGCGACCGCCGATATCAACGACGCCGACTACCGATTCAACCTGGCGGTCGCACTCTACACGAACGGAGACAATACCGGCGCGTTGCGGCAGCTTAAGGATGAACTGCAGCAGAAACCGAACGACACGGAAGCTAAGTCCCTGCTGGACCTGATCAACCGTGGTGTCCCTCCGCCTCCGGCGCCGCCTACGAATAATGTCGCTGCGGCCTACACCCTGCTCACGTCGAATCAAGCGCATGTTCCGATGGAGCGTATCAAGCGCAACTATGATGAGGCTTCGTACCGCCAGCTCGAGATGGAGATTCACAATCTGGCGGAAGCGCGGCTGGCGAAAACCGACCCTCGCACGCACGCTGCCTATCATGTACAGCGCGGCAAAGAGCTGCTGGCACAGAACATGCCTGACGACGCGGAAGTCGAATTCCGCGACGCCATCAGCACCGACTACAACAATGATGTGGCTCACGCACAGCTGGCCATGCTGCTGGAGAAGAAGGGCGACGTCAGCGGCGCGCGCGCCGAGGCCCAGACCTCGGTACGTCTAAAACCTAATGTTGATGGGCTGCTGGTGCTGGCCCGTGTGGACTTGAAGCAGAATCAGATATCGTCGGCACAGAGCGAAGTCCAGAAGGCGCTGGCGATTGAGCCGGGCAATGCGACCGCCCTGCGGCTAAAAGACGATATCGCGGGCCGGCAAACGGGTTCAAAATAGATACCGGATACCGGCCTGTTCTCGGGGGGTACGCCGTCACTGGGTTGCTGAACGATTTACTGGCGGTTTAGCTTTGAAGGGGCACGACTTTAGTCGTGCCGACATAAGGCCTTAATTGCCATTTTAGCGAGGCGGCTTTTAGCCGACGAGCCTGCCAACAGCAATCGTATGGGGGTCCTCATGTCCCGAACTCGCATCGTTCTCTGTTCCTCCGTCCTGGTTTTGCTGGCCTGCAGTTTTGCCTCAGCCAGCACCGTCGTCAAGATTAGCGTCGACGACACCATTCAGCCGATCAGCTCCGAATACATCGCACGCGCCATCGAGCACGCGCGCCAGACCAATGCCGATGCTGTGCTGATCGAATTGCACACGCCCGGCGGACTGGTCGACTCCACACGTGAGATCATCGCCAAAATCCTCGACTCGCCTGTGCCGGTGATCGTCTATGTCGCCCCCAGCGGCGCTAACGCAGCTTCAGCAGGATTCTTCATCCTGGAGTCGGCTGATATCGCGGCCATGGCTCCAGGAACGAACACGGGCGCGGCGCATCCAGTGGAATTGGGCGGCGAGAAGATGGATGACGTGATGAAGACGAAGGTCGAGAACGACTCGGCTGCCTTCATGCGCTCCTTCGTCGGACCTCGCGGCCGCAATGTGCCACTGGCCGAGAGCGCGGTGCGCGAATCGAAATCGTGGACCGACCAGGAGGCGCTGCAGCAGCATTTGATCGACATTGTTGCTAAGGATCAGGACGATCTCTTCCGCCAGATCAGCGGGCGCACCATCAAACGTTTCGACGGCAGGCAGGTGAAACTTGACCTGGTGGGCGCCCAAGTGGAGGAGATGCCGATGTCGCTGCGGCAGCGCATCCTGGACTTCCTGCTCGATCCGAACATTGCCTTCATCGTCCTCGCTATTGGCGCGCTGGCTCTCTATACCGAGTTCAATCATCCCGGCGCGGTGGTGCCTGGGGTGGTGGGCGTGGTCTTCATTCTCCTGGCGCTGTTTGCGCTGAACCTGCTGCCAACGCGTTATGCGGCCTTCACGCTGATCATCGCGGCCTTCGTGCTGTTCATCCTGGAGGCGAAGTTCGCCACCCACGGAATACTCGGTATTGCCGGCATCGCCTGCCTGACCTTGGGTGGATTGCTGCTGGTGGACGGGCCGATTCCGGAGATGAGAGTGAAGCTCTGGACCGCTCTCGGAGTCAGCATTCCCCTTGGAGTCATCACCGTCTTTCTTATGACGATCGCATTGCGCGCTCGGCGGAATAAAGTCGTCACCGGTGTGGCAGGCCTCATCGGAGCCATCGGCGAAGCCCGCACCGATATCGATCCCGAGGGCAAGGTATTCGTACTGGGCGAACTGTGGAACGCGCACGCCCCGTCACGCGTCGGCATGGGCGATCACGTGGTCGTTCGAAAAGTCGAGGGCTTAGAGTTGGAAGTCGAGAAACGGTGAGGCGGTCGCCATTGGATGAATTAGTTCGTTCCCTGCGGCGGAACTTCCTCGATGGCTCCTGCGTGACAGGCAAGCGGCAATTGGAATAGTTTGCATCGCACCACAACCTGTAACCTGGCAACGGACAACCGGCCAGTGACAACTGCCTTTCCTGTTACCCACTTGGGTTCCCGGCCACTTGGGCCTACAATCCGCAGTAGTACCCGGTCTAAACTTCTGAGTAGCTGGAGGCACAACGTGCCCATCGCTGGGATTGTTGTCGTTGTTATCTTTGCTCTTTACATCATCAATTCGATCAAGATCCTGGCCGAATATGAGCGGGGTGTCATTTTCCGCCTCGGCCGCTTGATGGGCATGCCGAAGGGGCCTGGCGTCATTCTGGTGTTTGCGCCGATTGATCGCATTGTCCGGGTTTCGCTGCGGCAGGAGGCGCTCGAAGTTCCGCCGCAGGACATCATCACGCGCGACAACGTCACGCTGAAGGTGAACGCGGTCATTTTTCTGCGGGTAATCGATCCGAACAAAGCAGTGGTGGCAGTTTCGAATTACATGTACCAGACGTCACAGTTCGCGCAGACCACGCTGCGCTCGGTGTTGGGCGAAGTAGATCTGGACGAACTGCTGGCTCATCGCGAGAAGATCAACCTGCGGCTGCAATCGATTCTCGATCAGCACACCGACCCGTGGGGCGTGAAGGTGACGAATGTCGAGGTCAAGCAGGTCGATCTGCCGGAGACGATGACGCGCGCCATGGCCAAGCAGGCCGAGGCAGAGCGCGAGAAGCGCTCGAAGATCATTCACGCTGAAGGCGAGTTTGCGGCGGCGCAGCGTTTGATTGACGCAGCTCATCTGCTGGCGACGGAGCCAACGAGTATTCAGCTGCGCTACCTGCAGACGCTGACCGAGATTGGAGTGGAGAAGAACACCACCATCATCTTCCCCGTGCCGGTAGATCTGCTGGCCGGCCTGCAGAACCTGGTGAAGCTGGACGCAGCGAGGATTGCCGGCCTGCAACCGCGTACGGAAAAGCAAATGGAAGGCTCCAAGTGAGCGAGGATTAGCTGTGCATTCAATGGCATCGGACGATACGGAAATAACCCTCGGCGTAGGCAAGCTGCTGGGCCTGTTTTTTCTGCTGGCGGCGATCTGCGGCATTTTCTTCTCCATCGGCTACTCGCTGGGCAAGAGCTCCGGCCGGGAGCAGGCGCTGAACGATCAGTCCGCGCCGACTACAGTTTCCGCCGACGCCAGCTCGTCGGCTCCCGGCGACTCGAAGCCATCAGCCGCTGTAACCGCAAAATCCGAGAGCCAGGCGCCACCTTCCGACGAAGCCAGCAACGGCGCTCCCCAGCAAGGAAACCTCACCTTCTACAACGCGGTTAAACAGAACGATAACGCTGTTCCAGCTAAGACGGCTCCAGCGCAGGGAGCGCCTGAAACCCAAACCCTCGCGCCGAAGGTTGTAGCGGCAGCCGCAGCACCTGCCGCTACGCCTGTGCCTGCCGCACATGCGGGAGATGTGATGTCGCATACTTCGCCCGTGACCGGACCCGGCACCATCGTCGTCCAGATTGCGGCGGTCTCGCGCGAAGATGATGCGGTCGCGCTGGCAGGAGCGTTGCGCAAGAAGAACTACAACGTCTTCGTGGTGAATAACCCGGTGACCAACGACAAGTTCTATCACGTGCAGGTGGGACCTTTTTCTACCCTGGCCGACGCCGAAGCCATGAAAGCGAAGCTGGTCGCTGAAGGCTATAACCCCATCATCAAGCGGTAACCCTGGTTGCGCGCTTTTAATTGTTGCGAATTCCGGTCGTATTGAGCGTAGGTACCTTCTCGATTTGGTAGTATGCTATGTCGAAAGATGACTAACCGTGCGCGCCCCGGTGCGGTAGGCCTCTTGGGAAAATGCGCTTCGTCTAAGATCACGGGCAGGCGCTCCACGTTGACCATAAAGTTTGATGGCAGATCGTATGGTCGGTAATCCTGTGGCTTTTTGTTCGCGTGCATTTCCCGACCGTCGTGTAACCATCCGGCTCGCTGGTGGTGTCAGGCCAAAGGAGTCGGCGACGGAGTGCATCGGGATCGCGCTGATTTCATCTGCTCAACTCGCTTCTTTCCACAACCCAGACTGAGTCAGTGAGCTGCAGCACCTACGCCGTCTCAGTACTAACTTTCTTTGCCCATAGTCTCGAAGAATGAGTCACGCAGCCAAATCCGGTTTGAACGCAGCGCTGCTCCAGCGACTGGGAAAGAGCTCTCACCTCCCGGCACTGGACGCGGTCCGGGGCATAGCCGCATGCCTGGTTGTATTTGCCCATATCCTCGGCCCGCTCAAACTCGGCGCCACGGGTGTCCTGATTTTCTTTGTTCTCAGCGGATTCCTAATTACCTGGTTGTTGCTCCGAGAATTGGAACGCACCGGCGAGGTTTCGATCCGCAACTTTTATGTGCGTCGCACTCTTCGTATTTTTCCCGCGTTCTATCTCTTCTGGATCATTTGCGTTGTGGTCGCCCACGTAACTCATGCCTCATTTTCCTGGGCGGAGGCCATTGCGTCCTTCTTTTATATGGGGGACTACTACACCGCAATTCACCCCAGCCATGCGCACCAGATCATGGGCATAACCTGGTCGCTGGGAGTGGAAGAGAAGTTCTATCTGTTGTGGCCGGCGATCTTTGTGATGCTGCGCAAAGACCTGACCAAGTTGCTTCGTGTTTCGCTGTGTCTCACCGGCATGATCTGGCTGTATCGGACGCTCGCGTGCATCTATCTGCACTTACCTGTCGACTACTTGCTTTACTCCTTCGATTCACGCTTCGCCGACATACTGCTGGGATGTTCATTCGCGCTGGCCCTGAAGTTGGGATTGCTTGAGCCGGTGCTCGCGGCGGCCGTCCGGGTCAAGGGATTTCCTCTCTGGTTGACCGGCATTCTGGTGAGCCTCACCATCCTAGAGCGCCACATGAGTGTCCGCTTGTTTTACATATTCGCCTTACCGTTAAGCACGGTCGTGGTGGCGACGCTGCTGGTGCACTTGATATTCAAGGCCGATGCTTCTGGGTATCGGTGGCTTGAACATCCGGTGTTGCGTTTTGTCGGACGCATCTCCTACTCGCTGTACCTGTACCACATAGTAGTCATCAGGAGCGTTGAGCATCTCTTCCCGCATCTTCGTCTACGTTGGGCTTATTTGTTGATGTGGGTCGGGTCATTCGTCGCCGCTTATATGTCTTACACGCTTATCGAGCGGCCATTCCTGCGGTTAAAGAGCCGGTTTGAAAAGACTTCAGGCGCTGGCAGTTTGGCGCAACCGGCAGGCGCGACGAGTTCGCACAAATCTGGCGGCGCCCAGGAAACGGCCATGGGAACTAATCCCGCAGCCTGACATCGGTGGGTGATATTAAAGGCCGCTGGCCGGCCTACTCGTACCGCAATGCTTCAATCGGATCGAGGCGGGAGGCCTTGATCGCCGGCAACATTCCGCTGACCAAGCCGACGAGCGCCAGAATAATGGTCGCCGCGACAACGGTCGAAGGATCGATAATCAGGCGAATGTCGGCCGCATCGGCATTCTTCGCGATTGCGCTATAGAAAGTAATTCGCCCGACACCAAAGGAGATGGCGTAGGCCATAACGATTCCGGCAATTCCGCCCATGAAGGTGATGGCCAGGGCTTCTGCCAGGAACTGGAAAAGGATGTCGCGGCGGCGTCCCCCGAGTGCTTTCTCCACGCCAATCTCCCGCGTACGCTGCGTCACCGCAACCAGCATGATGTTCATCAGCCCGACTCCGCCGATGCCGAGGGTTAGCGTCCCAATAAAGCCCAGCAGAATCTTCAGACCCATGGTGATGATCTGGAACTGCTTCAGCTGTTTCATCATGTTGTAGACGAAGACAGCGCGTTTATCGTCGGGCTTGAAGTTGTACTGCTCGGCCAGCGCTCCGCGCACCTGCTTCTCGACCAGTTCAAAGTCGGTACCTTCATACGACAGCCAGATGCCGTCGAGATAGTGCGTGTCCTTGAAGTCACTCATCGCACTGAACGGAATATAGACGGTCTTGTTAACGCTGTCGTCGCTTTCCTGCATGTGCGGCGCCAGCACGCCAACGACCTGATAGCTGATACCGTCGATACGAATGTGCTGTCCAATCGGGTATTCACCGGAGAAGAGCTTGAGCTTGGCATCGGAGCTGATGACTGCGACCCGCGCCCGTTGCTCCTCGTCGTCGGCATTGATCAACCTGCCCTGTTCGAGCTTTAGGGCCAGAATATTGAATAGCGTGGGATAGTTGCCCTGGATGGGCAGGGTGTAGGTGCGCACATCACGTTGAACATTGGCATCCTTGTCGATCTCGGGCGTGATGTGATTCACCAGTGGCGCAGCTGCGGTAATGCGGTTGAGATCGTCAATTGTGAACTTGATCTTCGTTCCGGCTTTTTGGCCGCCGGCTTGCTGCGAGGTGCGCCCGGGAAAGACTCCGATGATTCGTGTTCCCCAACTCTCGAAGATGGCGTTGATGGCCCGGCCAAACCCGGCTCCGTAAGCCAGCAGCAGCACGACGGTCGCGATTCCCCAAGCCATTCCGAGCATGGTGAGCGTCGTACGACGGCGGTTGTAGCGCATCGCGCTGTAGGCTTGCGACATCAGATCCCGAACCATCGCTTACTCCTGTCTTAAAGCGTCAACCGGTTGCAACATGGCTGCTTTGCGCGCGGGATAAATTCCGGCAACGATTCCGGCGATGGCCAGCGTTCCAATCGCAAGTGTGGCCGACATAAACGACATGGTGGGTGGATCGAAGCCGGGAACCTGTCCCATTCCACGCATCAGATACATCAGCAACCCTGCGCCCGCCATTCCGAGGCTGCCGCTGATCAACGTGAGAAACGCTCCCTCCAGGAAGAACTGCAGGAGGATGCTGCGATTGGTGGCGCCCAACGCTTTGCGAAGCCCAATCTCACGCGTGCGCTCGCTGACCGCCACCAGCATGATGTTGATGACCCCGATCGCCCCCAGCGTCAACGTTACCAGTCCGACTCCTCCGAGGAAGACATCCATGGCATCGAAAATCTTCGCCACAGTCTCAGCGCTCTTGATGGTGTCCCAATCCTCAAAGGCGTCTTCGTCATGCCAATCGAAGGCGTGATTGCGAGCAATGATCTTGCGCACCTCATCGCGCGCGATGGTGTGCTCCGAACGAGTTCGCGGCTGGTAGTTGATGAACGACAGCGCTCTATCCTGGCCTTCCTTGGTCAACGGAAAGAACTGGCGCATGGTGCTGAAGGGCAGGAAGACGCGGTTGTTGGTGGAGTTGTTGTCGCCGTGTCCCACGCGCTGCACCACGCCGATCACCTGGAAGCCGATTCCATTCAGCAGGATGGTGTTGCCGACTGCGGGTCTGCCGGGAAACAGGTTCTTCAGCATCTCGTCGCCAAGGACCGCGACCAGTCGACGCTGCGACTCGTCGTCCTGATTGAGCCAGCGACCTGCGGACAGCGGCAGGTAGCGGATCTCGTTGTACTTGGGAAGAACGCCACTGACTTCGCCGTTGGTGTTGCCAAAGTCGCTTACCTCGCGGATGTCCATGCGTGAAACGACGGGAGCGGCGGTTCGAACGTGCGGCGCCTCCTGCAGAATGTCGCGGTAGTCGTCGTCCGTGAGGTTGTAACTGCGTCCGGAACTCATGTTGCCCGCAACAGCTGGGGCGCGTCCGGGGAACACAAACATGATGTCTTCTCCCAGAGAGTTCATCTCGCGTTGATTGCCGGAGCGAAAACCTTCGCCCAAGCCGACCAGAAGCAGCAGCGATCCCACTCCCCACGCGATACCAAACATGGTGAGGAACGAACGGAGCTTGTGCGCCCAGAGCGTGCGTAACATCTGGCGGAGAATCTCGAAGAAGACCATGGATAAGAACCACGTATAGTCGCATCGCGAAAAGGAACTGAACTCGTTGAAGAATTCACACTTCCGTGTCGCTTATTTTGATATACGCTGCTGTACTAATCTTGGTTCCGCTATTGCTTGCGGCTACGCGTATTGGACATTACTAAGTGCCGAAAGGATAGCGAGTTATCCGCACGTGAGATTGATCGCCCACCCTGCATGTGGGGTGAATGAATTTTGCGTGATCGGCACTTTCGCTCCCCACAAAGAAGGAGGAATTCGCTATAGTGGAAGGAGCACATCTGGCCTGCGGGGTGATGGTGTATCAGGCTCCGTGCTGGTGTGTAAATCATTTAGGGTCTAGGAGTTAAGTACGATGCCGAAAGCACCACGAGACAAGGAAAGCGCAGCGCCTAAGAAGCGGAGCCGCAAAGCCACGCCAGCCAATGGAAATGGCGTCCACGCGGAGAACGGGAATGGCGCCGCGACAACTCCGGTTACCGTCTCGACTGAAGTTATCCGCGAAGTTCAAGTCACCCTTAATCTGGAAGAGCAAATCCGCGCACGTGCCTACGAACTGTATCTGCAGCGCGGTCATAATGGCGGTTCTCCGGAGCAGGATTGGCTGCGCGCGGTAGAGGAGATTTGCGGGCGGCAACGCACGGCGTAAGTCTTTCGTAGAAGAAACAGAGCAAGCCTGTCGCCCTCATCTAAGGACTGACCGTCGTTTCTCGCCGGGTGTAACCATGCGTTTTGAGACGGTTCGCCGATGAGCTTGGCCATGCAACGGGCGGCCGCGACCATGTATCTAATTGATTGGCTTGCGGTTTGCGACGGAAGATACCATTTGCCTGAAAGTGAGCCGGCTGCAGTTAAATCTTGCGGAACAGACAAAAATACAGAGGGCAGGATAAGGCTTGAGGCAGGTTCTTCTTATCGACGATAATCCGCTGCAGCTAACTGTCCGCGAAGCCATTTTGCGCGACGCCGGCTTCCAGGTATCGGTGGCCACCACGGCCGACAGTGCACTGGCTACCTTGCGGGGATTGCCGGATCGCATTGGCGTGGTGGTCACGGACCACATCATGCCAGGGTGCACCGGCTCAGAATTGGTCCATCAGATTCGGACGCTCAATACTTGGCTGCCCGTCGTAGTTCTAAGCGGATTGCCCGAGGCAGAAAGCGAATACCAAGACTTGAACGTGGTCTTCCGCTCTAAACCCTTCCCTCCCTCTGAACTGATTGAGTTAGTCCGTTCGAGCCTGGAAAACTCCGCCCACAACGAAGGCGCGGCTTAACCAGCCTGCTCCAACCGAATGTGACTAAAGTCACATGGCATTGTGCGTTCAATCAGGGTATCCTTGTCTCATTGCACCCGCCTCTCGGGTGCAGAAGAGGTAACGCAAGGATGTCTGAGCAGGGACGCAGGTATTTGCGGTTTGGCGCCGTGATGGCGGTGATAGTGATCGCCTTGGGCTATCTCGCTTACACCGGTGTGCAGGACAGCAAGAGTTATTACGTCACCATCAAAGAACTGAACGGCATGGGAGATGGCGCGTACAGCAAGCGGCTACGCGTCGCCGGCAATGTTGCCGCCGGATCGATCAAGCGGCAGGGCACGCATATGGAGTTCCAACTGGTCGAGCAAGACCGCACGCTGCCCGTTGTCTATAGCGGGACGGAAGCTCCGCCCGATACCTTCAAAGATAATGCGCAGGCTTTGGCCGAGGGCCGCTTTGGACGCGATGGCGTTTTCCACGCGACCAATATTCAGGCCAAGTGCGCCTCCAAGTACGCGCCCAAGCAGAACGGTCAGCCCGGAGCAACGCAGGGTCCGCAGAGTACGGCACAAAACGGAGCGGGCTCAACCATGGGTCAGTAGTCGATTGCAGCCAAGTCCTACGGAAACACTCGCAATGGCAGGGACCGTCGAATCCAATTCCTCGCCTGTCATCCTCCTCGAAAACCTGGTGAAATTTTTTGGCCGCTTCGCCGCCCTGCGCGGCATCACGGCCAGCTTTGCTCCCGGCCGTCTTTACGTTGTCGTAGGCGACAACGGCGCGGGCAAGAGCACGCTGCTGCGTGTCGTCGCCGGTTTGATGGAGCCCAGCCAGGGCAGCTTCACGATTCTAGGTTTTAAGAAGGTCCGCGACGTCGCGCACCGCGTCGGCTACATGGGACACGCGCCGCTGCTCTACGACGAACTCGAGGGGATGGAGAACCTGCGCTACTTTGCCGGTCTCTACGGCATTCATGACGACGAGATCTGCCGCAACGCGATGCGCACCGTCGGACTCGATCCCGAGCTCTCACGGCGCGTCGGTCAATATTCGCAAGGGATGAGGCAAAGGTTGTCGTTGGCGCGCGCCGTTCTGCACGATCCCGAGTTGATGCTGCTGGACGAACCCTTCTCTAACGTCGACGTGCACTCCGCGCGGGACATGGCTGCCGTTCTGGGACGGGTCCGCGACCAGGGAAAATCGATCTTTGTGGTCACCCATCAGGCCGCGCTGATGGAACATGTCGCCGATGAATTTGTGCAGATGGCAGCGGGGAAAATTGTAGCCCGGGAAGAGATGGCTCGTGTCACTGTTGGCGGCGATCCTGCTGTGGGGGCGAGCCTATGAGCACGTTCGGAGTCACACGAGCCACTCTCGCGAAGGATTTGCGCATGGAATGGCGCTCGAAAGACGCCATCAACTCCATGCTGTTTTTCGCATTGCTGGTCGTGGTGATCTTCAGTTTCGCCTTCAATCCCACGGCAGAGGAGTCGCGGCACATTGCTGGCGGGCTGATGTGGGTGGCGTTTCTGTTCGCCGCTGTGGTCGCGCTCAACCAGACATGGGCTCGCGAGCTTCGCAACCAGGTATTGGACGCCTATCGTGTGTCGCCAGCTCCGGCGAACTCTCTCTTCCTGGCTAAAACAATCGGCAATTTTCTGTTCGTCGTCATCCTCGAGTGCTTGATGGCACCGCTCTTCGTGGTGTTTTACGAGCTGCGCTCGGTCGGCCCGGAGTGGCAGCTGGTAGTGGTCGCGCTCCTGGGGACGTGGGCGCTGGTGGTGAATGGTACCTTCTTCGCGGCACTCTCGATCCGTACGCGTAACCGGGAGATCATGCTGCCCCTGATCCTGTTCCCTATTTCGATACCGGCGTTGCTCGGAATGGTGGATGCTACCACCTCGATTCTTACCGGCGAGGCCTCACCGTTCTTCTGGATCAAGTTGCTGGCGGTCTACGACATCGTGTTTACGTCGATCTGTCTGCTGCTATTTGAGGCGGTCTTAAACGCTGAATAAAGAATGAGAAACTCGGAATGAAAAAGCTGGCATTGGTTTCAGTTCCGCTCACGTTGTTTCTGCTCGCGCTATCGAGTTACCTGGCGCTTGCGGTCGCTCCCACCGAATCGACCATGGGCGATGTGCAGCGTATTTTTTACTATCACGTGCCTTCAGGCTGGGTCGCCGGTCTGTGCTTCACGATCAATTTCCTGGCTTCTATCGTTTATCTGTGGAAGCGGAGCGTAGCCAGTGACGCCGTGGCGGCCGCCTCAGCCGAGGTGGGTGTGGTATTCGGTGCGGTTCTGCTCATTACCGGCCCTCTGTGGGCGCGGCCGGTCTGGGGTATCTGGTGGACGTGGGATGCGAGGCTAACAACGACGCTCATTCTGTGGCTGATTTACGTCAGCTATCTGGTGTTGCGTCGCTTTGCCGCCGGAGGGCAGACGCAGGTGCTGGCTGCTGCTTTCGCCATCTTCGGCTTTGCCGACGTGCCGATCGTCTATTTTTCGATTCGCTGGTTCCGTACCCAACATCCCGCACCGGTAATAGGAGGCGGTCCGGACTCCGGACTTGCTCCGCCGATCCTGCACGTCTTTTTGACGAATCTCGCTTTGTTCACGCTGCTTGGCATCATTTATCTAGTCTTGCGTTACAAGCTGCAGATGCAGGAGCAGGCGCTCGAATCGGCCCATGCGCAGTCGGCGCTGGAAGGAGTTGCGTAATGAACTCAATCGCCTTCCTGAAGGCTGCCTATACGATTGCATGGCTCGTATATCTGGGTTATCTGGCGCGGATCCTGCTGCGTATGCGCCGCTTGGAAGAAGAGATGAAAGAAGTGACGCTCGGCGAGCCCTCGCCCGACGGGGGAAATGTCGCACCAGAGGTCCAGAGACAACGGGCGTGAGCTCCCGGCGCGGTACCCTGCAATTTATCGGCGTAGCGAACCTGGTCGTATGCGGGCTTTTCGTGATCATGAGCCTGCCATTTTTCATGGGACAGATTCGCGTGCTGCGCTCGTGGCCGGTAACCGAGGCAAAGGTCGTCGACAGCCGGGTGACGATTGTGCCCACTTCCAAACACGATCAGCTATACGCCGCGAAGCTAAAGATCTCTTATGCGGTGAACGGCAAAACGATCAACGCTGACCTGACCAGTTTCCAGAGCAGTAACTATGCAGAGACGCAGCGCCGGGCGGCGGAGTTCCCCGTCGGAAGCCATCACGAAATCCGTTACGATGCCGCCAATCCTGAGCAGGCGCGTATCGGCGCCGGCTGGAACCGGCGCTTCTTCGCGGTACCGCTGATCACCTTAGGCTGCGGCCTGGCGTTCGGCCTCCTGGCGCTTGGTTTCTTTATCGCGGGAAGGCTGGGAGCCCAGACTTCGAAGGTTCTTGCTTAGCTGATGACAGAGCGAACGATGCAATACGCCAGAGCGATGGCGATGATGTCCTCGGGAATCGCGATGAAAATATCCTTCACCTTCAGACTGTTCACCAGCCCGCGGCGAACATAGTAGCCGACGTACGTTCCGATGAGCGCGCCGATAACGCCGAGGATGGCTCCGGTGATCGGCGTCGCAGCGGCGGCCGCGTAGATGCACGCGCCGCACAAGCCGCCCATAATCAAGCGCACGATGAGCGACGGGACGGCCGTGCGAGGCGGGGTCTTGGGAAGCTTGTCATTGATGATCTCGCCTATGGCCGCGAGGGTAAAAATACCGACCGTGATCGGCGAACCCAGGAACGACAACGGGCTGCCATGCAGGTTGATCCATCCCAGGTGCGCCGCCCAGCTCACCAGGGCCGGGGCCGTCATCGCGCGAAGGCCGGCGACGAAGCCGATTGCAATTGCTAAGAGAAATACTTGATGCATTTCGATTTACCGTCCTCTGCCCCTAACCACGAGGCGGTTCAAGAATGTGAGCCCTGAGATTCTCCCCAAATGCAGGTGGTCGCAAAATATAGCGCGAATCGTTGGCGGCGGGAAACACGCCAGCCGGAATGAAACCGCGGAGGGCGCTGAGCGGTTCTGGAGCAGCTCTTTCCGCAAAACAAGAAAGGCACAGCCGAAGCCATGCCTTCCCTAAAGATCTTAAGTGAGAGCCGGGAGCCGCGCTAGTTCGGCTTTCGCGGCATGATCTGTTCGTCGCGAATGAAGAACTGAGCAGAGCAGCGTTCCGATCCGCAGATGACGGGGATTAATCCGCCGACCTGCTTGCGCGTGACCAGTCCCAATTGTCCGCAGGACGGACAGGACAAGACAGCCCAGTAAGGGTCTTCCTTTTCTCCAACCTCGCCGGCATTTTCCAGGACAAAAATGGTTCCAGGCTCCATCTGTTCGGGGATCCATTCGCTCAGAATGCTGAGTTCTCCGATCATGTGCCCTCCTTCAGGACCGTTCAAGAAGCCTTGCACGTCGCCCTACTTAAGATGACGTACGGAACCGTTTTGCTTTCCTGCTGCACGCACTTCGGCACGAGCCGGCGGTCGCCTTTGCGAGTTGCACGACGGCTCGCCTTTGCTCAAACGCGTGCTGCTCGGGCGCCCAAGCGGGTCCAATACCCGCTGAATGGCGTCGCTCAGGCACACGGTTAACATCGGCTGGCGCGCATTTTTCAGCAGGTCGACCACTCCCCGAGCGGAGTCTTCCAGGTAAATGTGCTGGCCATCGGTCAACAGGTGATACTCCGACGCGGCCGCCACTGTCTCCATGAGACGCTTGCCCAGCTCCTTCTGCAGGAAGCCGATGACGCTTCTTATCTTTTGGAGAGAGAAGCCGCGCTCGCGCAACTCGCAAAGAATGGCGACTTCGGCCAGGTCGTCGAGCGAGTAACTGCGCTTATGACCGTCACGTGCCGGAACCACGATGCCCTGCTCGTCCCACCATTGGAGTTGCCGCAGGCTGATCCTTGTCAGCGCTACCACTTCTTTGGATGTGAACGTTCGCTGCATCGAATCCCCGGTCCAAAACATATCCGGCAGGAAATGTTTCAAACATCATAGTGCAGCCGCGTGCACTGTCAAGACGAATTGTTGATTAAAACGGCACGTCTGGGGATGAACGCTAGAAGAAATTACCGAGAAAAGTTGTCGGGTGCCGGTGCACTAGGCGGTTGTAAGTTAATGCTCAAACAGCAAGTCCGACTTCAGCGACAAACGGGCGGCGGCGCGATCCATCACTCGTTCATGTGATCGTGACACTTTCTGCGGCTGCTTAAGGGGCCGATGATAGAACGTAATCAACCGGCAACTGCACATTTGCAACCGACAACATTGTTTCTGGAGGCTCTTGTGGGACCATTTCGTTATCACGCATTCGTATGTACCCAGGAAAAATCCGAGGGCGTACCCTGCTGTTCCGTCGCAGGATCGTTCCGCGTTCTGGACGAGTTGCATCGTGAACTAGGGGCTAAGGGGCTGTCCGATGAAGTGCAGGTTTCCACCTGCGGCTGCCTGGGTTTGTGCGATAGCGGCCCGGTCATGATCGTTTATCCGGACGGCGCCTGGTACACCAAGCTCACCGCCCCGGATGTGTCGGAGATCGTATCCTCCCATCTGCAAAGCGGCAAGAAGGTCGATCGCCTGATACGTGACGACAGCGAGGCGATGAAAGTCGAGATCCTCGACCATCGCAACAAGTACCTGGCCATGCTCAAGGGCAAGGACGCTGCAGGGGTTCTGCCGGACGATGTCGTCGAGTTGATCCGAGGCTTTATGCCCAGCAGGGCCGTACTTACGGCTCTGGAGTTGAACGTCTTCACCGCCGTTGGGGAGGGCGGGCCGGCATCACAGATTGCTGCCAGGATTGAATGCCCTGAGCGCCCGACCGAGATGCTGCTGAATGCCCTGGTCGGACTGAAGTTGCTGGCAAAGCAGGACGGGGCCTACACGAACAGTCCAGTGGCAGCACGCTTCTTCGTCGAGGGTACGCCCGACAGCGCTCGGATGGGCCAATTGCACATGGCGAATCTGTGGAAGCGCTGGTCGACGCTGACGGAGGCAGTGCGGGAAGGAACCAGCGTCGCGCCTCGGACGAGTGATGGGTGGGTAAAACCGTTCATTGGGGCGATGGATGTCAATGCGCGCGGCCGGGCTCGGGCCATCGCACAGGCGGTGAAACTGAACGGAACACGGCGCATGCTCGATCTCGGTGGAGGCTCGGGAGCTTATTCGATAGCGTTTGCGCAAGCCGCCCCTGGATTGCACTCCGAGATCATCGACATGGCCGATGTTCTGCCGATTACCGAAGAACACATTCGCAAAGCAGGCTTAGCAGAGCGGATTACGACGCGGCCAGGAGATATGCTGACCGTGCCCCTCGAAGCGGGAAAGTACGACCTGGTCCTGCTCTCGGCTATCTGCCACATGTTCTCGCCCGAGGAGAACCAGCAGTTGCTGAATCGTGCCTATGCCGCTCTGGGCCCCAGGGGACGGGTAGTGATTTCGGATTTTGTGCTCGATGCTGACAAGACTGCTCCGCGTTTCGCAGCCCTTTTCTCATTGAACATGCTCGTCGGTACTCGATCTGGGGCGAGCTACAGCGAATCGGAGTACATCGCCTGGATGAGTCGAACGGGCTTCGGGGAGATTAAACGTGTGCGTATGCTAGGTCCGGCGAGTCTAATGATCGGAACGCGATAGCACCGCTAACTACCTGTTAACCCTCCGCGAGGTGCGATCGGTGCGAAAAACTCGCATCTGAACCCCTAGACTGCCATCGTCTCGTGCTAAGGTGTGCGTCGAGGAGTGAAGGTGGAGCAAACTACCAGCCCACAAGGGTCAGCGCGTGTCTCCCGGGCAATCATATTGATCCGGATCCTGGTGGGGTGGGTGTTCGTCTCAGAGGGGCTGCAGAAGTTCCTCTTCCCGGCACAATTGGGTGTCGGCCGTTTTATCAAGATCGGTATTCCTGCCCCGCATGTAATGGGGCCGTTTGTCGGAACGGTTGAGATCGTTTGCGGTTCCCTGGTTGTTCTTGGACTGTTCACGCGTCTCGCGGCGGTACCGCTTCTGGCCGTCATCTCTGTAGCTATCGCCACCACAAAGATCCCCATGCTCACGCAGACTGGCCTCTGGGGCATGCTGCACGAAGCTCGAACGGACTTCAGTATGGTTCTGGGATTGATTTTCCTGCTGATCGCCGGGAGCGGAGCGCTATCGTTGGATGCCCGGCGAGGCCGGTAGAGGAGTGCTGGTAGTGTCCCACCCCGCCTGTCCGACAGGGTGGGAATTGGAGCCGATATTAAACGCCAATCACGCCGACCAGCTCTTTTACTGAATCAGCGCTCTTTTGCAGAGCTGCCTGCTCTTCTGGCGTGAGCTTGATCTCGTAGATCTTCTCAATGCCGTTCGAGCCCAGCTTGCAAGGCACCCCGACGAACAGGCCGTTGATGCCATATTCGCCTTCGAGGTAAGCTGCGCACGGGACGATCTTCTTCTTGTCTTTCAAGATGGCCTCAACCATTTCGGCCACTGCAGCTGACGGCGCGTAATAGGCGCTGCCAGTCTTCAGATGCTTCACGATCTCGGCGCCACCGTCACGCGTGCGCTGCACCAGGCGCTCGATAGTTTCCTTGTCCATAAGCTCGGTGATCGGGATGCCGGCCACCGTGGAGTAGCGCGGCAGCGGGACCATGGTATCGCCATGTCCGCCGAGCACGAAAGCGGTGACGTTCTCCACCGAGACATCGAGTTCCCGCGCAATGAAAGCACGGAAGCGAGCCGAATCCAGAATGCCCGCCATGCCAATTACGCGATTGCGAGAGAAGCCGCTGAGCTTGTAGGCAGCTTGAGCCATCGCATCCAGCGGATTGGAAACGATGATGATGATGCAGTTGGGCGAATACTGCACGACCTTGCCGACGACATCGCTCATGATCTTGTAATTGGTGTTGAGCAGGTCGTCGCGACTCATGCCGGGCTTACGAGGGATGCCGGCCGTAATTACCACAATGTCAGAGTTCGCCGTGTCGGCATAGTCATTGGTGCCGAGAACATAGGAGTCACGCTTCTCGATCGGCATGGCCTGCAACAGGTCCAGACCCTTACCTTGTGGGACTCCCTCGATAATATCGATCAGCACCACATCCGCATGTTCCTTTGACGCCAACCAGTGGGCTGCCGTGGCGCCTACATTGCCTGAACCAACTACCGTAACTTTCTTGCGCATTAGTCCTCACAGTGTCGCCCGATACCGGGCATATTGAACAATCAATCGAATCATAATTGCCGTGGGGCGGCCGCAGCCGCCCCGGACGAACCTTGCGAAGTTACTTCGCGGCCAGCGCAGCCACGGGAGCCATGTTCTGGATCATGTGGGAAGCGAACTCACTGGTCTTCACCTTGATCGCGTTTTCGAGCATACGCTCGAAGTCGTAGGTCACTTTCTTCTGCTGGATGGTCTGCTCCAGCGAGCTCTCGATGAGGTGAGCCGCCTCATGCCAACCCATGAACTCGAACATCATCACGCCGGAGAGCATGACGGAGCCGGGATTGATGACATCGCGATCGGCGTACTTCGGAGCCGTTCCGTGGGTCGCTTCGAAGATCGCATGCTGGTCGCCGATGTTCGCGCCCGGGGCGATACCGAGTCCGCCGACCTGCGCAGCGGCAGCGTCGGAGATGTAATCGCCGTTCAGGTTCGGGGTGGCGAGCACGGAGTACTCGTCGGGACGAGTGACAATCTGCTGGAAGATGCTGTCTGCAATGCGGTCATTGATCATCAGCTTCGACTTCCATTGACCCTTGCCGTGGGTGCTGTAGATGCTGTCGATTACACCTTTGACCTCAATGTAAAGCGCATCGCGGAAGTCTTGCGGAGCAAACTCAAGTCCCGGCTCTACGAGCTTGGCATTCTCTTCCACCGACAGACCAGGGTTCTTGTCAAGATTGTCGATGATCCAGCTCTCGCGTTCGGTGATCACTTGCTGGCGAAACTCCTGCGTCGCAAGTTCGTAACCCCACTCCCGGAAAGCGCCTTCGGTGAACTTCTGGATGTTGCCCTTGTGCACGATCGTCACAGCCTTACGATTGTTTTTTAAGGCGTAGTCGATGGCCATACGAACCAGGCGCTTTGTGCCGGTGATGGAGATCGGCTTGATGCCAATGCCGGAGTCTTCGCGAACCCGCTTATTGGTTCCGGCCAGCATCTTGTTATTGATGAAGTCGATCAGCTCTTTCGCTTTGGTGGTTCCCTCTTTCCACTCGATACCGGCGTAAACGTCTTCGGTGTTTTCGCGAAAGATGACCATGTTCATGCGATTGGGATTCTTCACCGGAGAGGGGATGCCCTGGTAGTACTTTACCGGCCGTACACAGGCATACAGATCGAGGATCTGTCGCAGCGCGACATTGAGCGACCGAATGCCTCCGCCGACTGGGGTCGTCAGGGGGCCCTTGATCCCGATGCGCAGATCGCGGAAGGCGGCCACGGTTTCGTCCGGCAGCCAGGTCTTGAAGCGATCCATGGCTTTCTCGCCGGCGAAAACTTCGTACCAGGAAACACGACGCTTGCCACCGTACGCAATCTCGACAGCCGCATCAAAAACGCGGACTGAAGCCTTCCATATGTCGCGGCCGGTACCGTCGCCTTCGATGAAAGGGATAATGGGATTGTCAGGGATAACAAACTTACCTTCATAGGTAATCTTGGTCCCGCTGGAAGGCAGAGGAATTCCGTTGTAAGAAGACGCCACGAGGCACCTCGAGGAAATTTAGTTAATAAGGATCCCGGGCTGAACGCAGCCCACGTCGGGATTGGAGGAGCAAACAGAACCGGCAAAGCCGGAGAACTGCGCGTTATGATGATGCCGGGAGCCGCTTGTTCAAAACTGGCCGCTTCCGGATCAGATACGTTACCGCCTGATCCCGCACCTTTTAAGCTATCACCGCCTGTTGTGAGGTTCAATCGAAACCGCTGTTCATCCATCACACATCCGTGTGAGTCACGAACAGGGGTGAGCAAGGTCACCTCGAGGTCGGTTTAACGCTTGCAGAGAGCCCAGATAGAGCTCGCGGTTGCGCCGCATGACCTCGGCCAGCCGTATCTCTGGATTAAAGCTCTCGCTCGTGCTCAAGATGGTCCACAATAGCTTCTGCACCGATCGACGCGGGTGCTCAGCCACGGGCAGCCATTTACGCGTCCGCCCACTCACCAACCGAACCAAATGCTCCACGGTGCGCAGAAAGCGGGCGCTTTCAATCAGCTCCTGAGTTTGCTGTTCGGGTAACAATCCATGGGTATGCAAACATTGCAACCGCTCCGACAGATTGCCGACAAGCCAAAGCCGGTGCCTCGCTTGCAGCATCCCGGCTATATAGTCGATGTCGTAACTTCCTCCGGCGCCGGTTTTCAAATTCTGTGGAGATTCACTCCGTTCCAGTCGGGTCCTCACATCGGACAACTCCGTCCCGAATTCAGTTCTCCCCGCTATTGCGGCGATTCCGGACTGGACACTCTGCAAGACATGTCCTGCCAGTTCTCGATCCCCGGCAACATAGCGCAGCTTTAAGTAGGTCAGGGCTTCCCACGGCTTGGCTTCCTCTTTGAAGTAAGCTTCCAGTTGCGCGGGAGTGACGATCAGTTCTCCTTCGCGCCCATGTGGACGCAGCCGGGCATCAACCGGAAAGACAGTTCCGTCCCTGGTGTACGCGGTGAGCGCCTCCATCAACTGCTCGGCGGTACGGCCTATGATTGTGCGGTTGCAGCCGCTGTCACACACAAACAGAATGTCCGCGTCAGAGAGCAGATCGAACTCGCGTGTGCCAAGCCGGCCAAGCGACATGACAGCGAAGCCGTCTGGCGTACCAGCCAGGGCCAAAGCGGCCTTGATCGCGGCGTCAGCAGCCGCCGTATTGTCCTTCAGAGAATCGAAGATGTCGCGGCGATGAAACAGATCAAGGGCGCCCGATAAGAAGACCCGCCTGCGATATTGCTGTCTCAGGATCGACATCGCCTCAGCACGATCGACATCACCGTTGGCGACGTAGGTAAAGACGGGATCATCGGCGGTTTTTTCGTTTCGGTCGAACTCTAAGAAGAGCCCGGGTTCAAAGTCCTCAGAACGCTCCTCGATTTCGTCGAGAAGAACAACAGCATCCGGATGCCGCACCAGGATGTCCGTCAGAAGCTCGCTGTGCTCGAAGATGGCCAACGCTCGCTCTACCGCAGCGGGGGAGCGCAGGACCGCGCCATAGCGCTCTGAGGTCGTTCCCGCCGAGCTGAGAAAGCGGTCGAGATTACGGCGCGCGTGTTGCGAAAGGTCGGGGCGGGCAGTGATCTCACGCAGCCGAGGCGAATCGACCGCCAGTCTCTGCATCATTTGAGTGTAGGTACTTTCGGGAGTGGCGACGGACTCGGGGCGCAACTGGAAGTCGGCCGTGTCCTGATCCTGGGTTTGCTCACGATAGATAACGCGTCCGTAGATCTCCTGCACAGCGGCCATCCGTCGCTGCACATGCATCACGAACTCTTCGGGGGTCGGTGCCGCGGCACCTTCCGGCGTCAGGCTGCGGGCCAATCCTTGCAACTCTGCACGAGACTGTGGCAGGCGGTGTGTCTGTTGGCCGTGCCGCAACTGCAGACGATGCTCCAAATGGCGGAGAAACTCATAGGCATTGGTGAGGTTATAAAAATCCTTCCCGCTGATGTGCTCCTTATCGTGCAACTTCTGCAGCGCAAAAAGAGTGCCTCGCGATCGCAGCCAGGATTCGCTTCCTCCGTATACACGTTGCAGGCACTGAACCAAAAACTCAATGTCACGAATACCGCCGTGATCAACCTTCACGTCTATGCCGGTCTGCGATACCTCCTTCAATAAGCCCTTTCGCCGATGGCTGCCTATCTTCTTTCGGGTCTCGAGAGCGGTTTTTATGGCGACGAAATTGACTTCGGGCCGGTACACAAAGGGTTGAACGGCCCGTACAAACTCACGCGCCAAACCAACATCTCCAGCAGAATGCCGCGCCTTAATCATGGCCTGCAGTTCCCAGTCATGCGCCACCCGCGAGTAGTAATGGATCGCGTGAGCCAGGGGAACTGCCGGTTCTCCCTCGTTACCTTGCGGGCGTAGCCGCAGGTCGATGCGAAAGACGGACCCTTCGCGGGTATGGCGAGACAGCAACTCGGTAAGCTGTTGAGCCAGACGGATGAAGTATTCGCGGTTGGAGATTTCGGCCGTCGTAGGCTCTTCTCCGCCATCGTAAAGATAGAGAAGATCAATGTCGGAGCTGTAATTGAGCTCACTTCCTCCTAACTTACCGAGGGAAAGCACCGAGAAGCGCGAGCCCACTATCCGGTTCTCGCTATCCAAGCGTTGGGGCTCACCAAAGCGACGCTGCAGGTGGACGCCTGCCTCCCGGAGAGCCTCTTCGATGAGGACGTCAGCCAGCGCTGATATTTCAGCTGTCGTCTCGGCCAGCGTTGCGATTCCCAACAGGTCACGCAGCATAATGCGAACGTATTCGCGACGCTTGAAGCGCGCCAGCAGTGCGGCCGTGTCTGTCTCGAAGGAACGGTAACGCATTCGCGCGAAGCTTTCCTCGAGCTCTTCGCGAGAGTGAGTGCGATCAAGACTGTGTTCGCGGGCGAAGCCATATAAAAGGTCAGGGTTCTGGATCAACGTCTCGCCGAGCCAGGGGCTATGACTGAATACCACCGCCGTGTAATGCACCAGCGATAGGTGCTGGTCGAGCAGGCGCATCAGTTCGGCGGACCCGACTTCCGCGAGCCGTTGGAACTGGTTTGCGGTGCCGTCGGGGTTGGGAGTAGTTGGCAGCAACGCCAGGAACGAGCGATAAACACCTTCGGGTACCAGGCGACGAATGTGCTCGAGGTCGCGGGTGGTGGAGGCTGGGTCCGCAAAACGGGTATGGGGAGGAATTCCAGCTTCGGGATGGTGCGTTCCGTCCACTAGGCGGGATTCTATCGTTCCACTGATGCTTTACCCAAAAGCGTGGATGGAACGACAGCCTACAAAGAAATAAGGCACCCGAGTTGGGTGCCTTAAGACATTCGGTGTAACCAGCAAGACTATCGGTTGAGCTTCCGGCGTACCATTCCACCGAGGGCCAGAATGCCGCTGCCCATCAGAATGAAGCTGCTGGGTTCAGGAGTCGTCCCGGTTCCGCCACTCTGGCTAACCGAAACGTTGTCCAGAGCCATATAGCCAGGATCGTCGCGGAAAGCAAACTGGATCGTATCGCTGCCGGTGCCAGTGACCGAATAGCTGTACTCGGTGTAGCTGCTGCCGGTATTAGGGTTGGTGAGAGAAAGCAACTGAGTGCCGTCCCATGAGGCGCTAAAGTCGCTGGGATTGTCGCCTACGGAGGCGAACCAGAAACTGAAGGTGTAGTGAGCGCCGGCGGTGTCAGAAAGTGTCTGACTCAGCGTACCGTCGCTTCCGACAGGTCCCAGAACAGCGTAAAAGTTGCCATCTTGAGCGCCGCCGTACGCACCGAAGGCGCCACTTACGACAAACGTGTCTTGAAAGTTCCCACCGGTGGTCCAACCTGTAAAGTCACCGGTTTCGAAGCTACCGTTATTGACAAGATTCTGGGCGAAGGTCTTCGGCGCAGTTAGTGTAAACGCTACAGCCAGAGCGACGACGACCAGCAGGAATTTGGGTCGCATACTTCCTCCGGAGTTGGTGAGGTAGTCCTCACCTGAGCGGGTAGTAGCGCAATTAGCGTTCCAAGAATGGACACTTATATTTCAGGCCCTTACGAGCCTCGCGGCTGCGGACAACTGCAGTTTTTTGCGATTTGTGAGAAGCGGGTTGGCCAACAGCTCACGAAATCGGACAGTCCAAGGATCGTTGCGCCTAGAGTGGGTCCACAAATTTGAGGAAGGGCGACATTTGTCTTGTAAACAATTGCAAAATAGATGCTTAGATCTTCCCCCTGCCAGTCGCCTCGCCTCTATGTCGCATGACGACGAGGATTTAATCTCGCGTTTGGACGGGGCCACGCGTACCATCGGCGTGAATGGAGCGCCATCTCAGCGGCCTGTCTGGGTATTTCTCCTTCAGTCAGCACAAGACTTCCCTCTCCCGAGAGGTCATCGCCGGGCTGACGACCTTTACCACGATGTCCTATATTGTCGTGGTGAATCCCGCGATCCTGTCATCGGCGGGAATTCCCGAAGGACCATCTTTTGTGGCAACCGCGTTAGTCGCGACACTTGGCTGCTACTTGATGGCCTTTTATGCCAACCGGCCTTTCGCCATTGCTCCCTACATGGGCGAGAACGCATTCATTGCGTTCACGGTGTGCAAGGTTCTCGGGATACCCTGGCAGACAGCTCTGGCCGCGATCTTCATCGCCGGCCTCCTTTTCGTGCTCATGACCCTTTTGCACTTGCGCAAGTGGGTCGTCGATGGAGTGCCGACCTCTCTGCGCTACAGCTTTGCAGTTGGGATGGGATTATTTCTTACCTTCATTGGACTGAACGAAACCGGCATAGTGCGACTCGGGGTCGCGGGTGCACCGGTCCAGGCTGGCAATCTGACATCTGCTCCCGTGCTGGTGGCGATGTTTGGCGTCGTTCTGCTGTCGATCCTGGTCATCCGGAAGATCCCCGGAGCGATCCTGCTCGGTATCGTTATTACCTCACTCGTGGCGTTCGTTACGGGAGTTGCGGCGAGGCCCCACGATCTCGTCAGCGTGCCGCCCAGCGTCAGACCAATTCTGTGGCAGCTCGATCTGCGAGGGGCTCTCTCGTGGCGGGCGTTTCCCGTGGTGCTAACTATTTTTGTCATGGCGTTCGTCGACACGATGGGAACCCTGATTGGCCTATCAGCACGGGCTGGATTCCTCGATGCAGAAGGACAGCTGCCGCAGATTGAGCGTCCGATGCTGGTAGATGCGATCACCACCTGCCTGGCTCCCGCGCTGGGAACGTCTACCTCGGGAGCGTACGTGGAGTCGGCGACCGGAATCGAGGCAGGAGGACGAACCGGATTCACTGCGTTCGTCACCGGCACGTGTTTTCTCCTGACACTCTTCTTCGCTCCATTCGTAGCCACTATTCCACCGCAAGCCTATGGTCCTGCACTCATCATAGTGGGCCTGTTCATGCTGGCTCCAATCACGCACATTGACTTCGCCGATTACTCAGACTCGATTCCCGCCTTCGCCGTTATCTCGCTGATGGCTTTTACATTCAACATCGCGATTGGGATATGTGCAGGGTTTGTTCTTTACCCCATATGCAAGCTGGTGAGCGGCAGAGTACGACAGATAAAGCCGGGCCTTTGGGTGCTCACGGCTTTATCTCTCATCTTCTTCATCTTTTACCCTTATCACTGAGGATCGTGTGAAGCTCAGTTTGGCAATTCGCGCGATTGCCTCTATGCTTCCATAAGTGCGTCGCACGCCGTTCTCCGGGGAGAGTACTGCCGATGAATTCGCCTTTCGTTGCCGCTGCACGGCAACTTGTCTTTTTTTTGTGTGTTGGGCTTCTCTTTCTTAAGCCGGCTGCGGCCCAGAGCGGGCAAACCGCTTCGAGCGCAGATTCGAAAGCCAGTAAGCCTGGACTTGAGCACTACATTCGTGCAGTTCCCCGTACTCCGGCTGATTACAAAGCTATTACCGCCGAAGGAAGGTTCTTCTGGTTCGTGCGCTCCACGGTAGGGCCCCGCAGTCTCGTGGCAGGTCTGTTTTCCGCCGGTTTGGGAACCGCAACCGACAAGCCGACGGAGTACGGCACTCACTGGGTGGGATTCGGACAACGATACGGAATGCGCCTCACCGGGGTATCAGCCAGCAATGCCGTCGAGGCCTCCCTGGGAGCAGTGTGGGGAGAAGATCCACGATATTTCCATACCGTACATGCCCCATTCAAAGAGCGGCTCAAGAACATTGTCGATCTGACATTTCGTGCGTATGGTAGCGACGGCGAACGCCATCCCGCGTACGCCCGATATATGGCCATCACAGGCACTAACTTCCTATCCAACACCTGGCGGGTAGAAAGCGAAGACGATTGGCAGAACGCTTTGCTTCGTACCGCCGAAGGCTTCGGCGGTCGTGCACTTTCGGACGCATTCAGCGAATTCTTCCCTGAAGTTTGGAGGAAGGTTCGCCGCCAGCCCGACCCATACGCTCTGGACGAACCCAATCCGTGAATTTTCCGCGAATGTATCTGCGAACCTTATAGTCGCATTATGATAGCCGGCGCTGATACAACAACTCAGGGGAAAAACCTGTGCCCAATTACTCGGTAATCGACAGCCTGATGAGCGCCATCGAGATTCCAAAAGACGGCACGCTCAGTCGCACACTTCATCGCGATGAGCGGGTTAAAGTCGTACTATTTGGATTCTCTGCCGGCCAAGAACTTTCCCAACACACCGCTTCCGTTCCAGCGATGATCGAGATTGTTCGGGGCGAAGTGCGGTTCACCCTCGGTGGTGAGGAGAGGGAGCTTTCCGAAGGCTCGTGGCTTTTTATGGATGCAAATGTTCCTCATGCTGTATATGCGAAGACAGACGCGGTGATGCTGCTGACCATGCTGACTTGTGCCGAGGCAAGGTAGGACTGGGCCGCCGGAACTCAAGAGCACTCACGCAGCGGTGCTGCGTGCAGCATTCCTCCTGCTGAGGTAGACCACAAAAACGGTTCCACTCTTATCTGTTCCGTTTCTGCTGCGGAAACGAATCCTTCCGCCGTGGTTTTGAATAATTTCCTTGCTGATCCATAGGCCCAAGCCCGTGCCCACATCCTTCTTGGTCGTGAAAAAAGGCTCGAAAATCTGCGCTCGTGCTGCCTCGGGGATCCCGGCTCCGCGGTCCGCAATCGAGATTTGCACTCCTTCGCCAATTGGTTTTAGCCGAATCCGGACCTGAGAGCCCGCCGGCGAAGCGTCAATTGCGTTACTCAGCAGGTTGGAGAAAACTTGACGCAACTCTCCCGCGACAGCGGACATGGAGACCACGCCCTCGGTTTCAACGGCCGCACTGACATTCCGCGAGGCCAGTTTTCTGCGGAACACGTCTACTACGCCTCTGAGTATCTCCGAAAGGTCGATCTCCACGGGAGAAGTTGTCTCGCGATAAAACCCCAGGGTCTGTCGCGTGATGTGACCTACTCGTTGCAGCTCATGATCTGCAGCGTCAAGTAACCGCCTGCTGGAGTCGAGGGACTGTTCCGAGCGGGCGAGATAGATTAAGTTGGTGACAGCTTCCAGCGGATTGTTGATCTCGTGGGCAATCGTTGCCGCCAGTCTACCGGCTGCGGCAAGCTTCTCGGTTTTACGCAGGGCCTCTTCAGTGTGTTTGCGGGTGCTGATGTCCATGGACATTCCAGCCATGCGCACAGGTTCGCCGGAGTTGTCGTACTCGACGGAGCCGCGGGAGGTCGTCCAACAATACCGGCCATCTGGACGGCTGGTGCGGTACTCGATCTCATATTCCTGGCGCTTTTGGACCGCATCTTGAACTGTCGCCAAGGCCCGCTCGCGGTCGTCCGGATGAATCGTTTCCAGCCAATTCTCCAAGCCCCCGCGAAAGCTACCTCGAATCAGGCCGTGCATATCTTCTACTTCCGGAGACCAGCGCACTTCCCCGGTTCGAATATCCCACTCCCAGTCACCCATGTTCGCTGCCGCCTGCGCGACAAAACGCCGCCGCAAACGGTCCAGTTCCTGAAGCTTCTCATTTGCTGTGCTCAGATCCTGGTTGGCACGGGCAAGTTCAAGGGCGCGGGTCTCCGAGAGTCGCATATTGTCGATGTTTTTGAGGATCTTCGGAAGCACCAGCGGCAACGCCACCGCCGTCGCAACCGATGCCACCGCCGTGATGACCTTTACGTAGGCTGAGGCCCAGTAGACCGGGTGCCACAAGGTGACGGCCTCCATGAAATGTGTACCGCCGCAGGCAATGATGAACGTCCCGAATGCCAGGAACATCCAGTGAAACGGAATTGCTCCTTTGCTCGCCCGCACCAGATAGACCAGGGTTAGGGAGATCACTACATAGGAAGTACCGATCAGAAGGTCGGAGATTAGATTAACGCTGATGAGCGTTGAATTTCCGAGGTAGCAAAACACGTGCGGCATGAATTGCAAGCGCTCGACGTTGCGACCCAGGACAGGCCATAGCAAGGCGCTCAACGCCAGGAGCGCCACTCCGCCGACAAAGTACTTGATTTGAAGCGCTTGCTGCCTGTCCGAATTCACATCACTAGCAGACAGAGGGATCTGGCCAGACGTGGACATGGAGACTCCGTGGACCCTTGAATGAGCCCGCAACCGAAACCCCGCTCGGCTACGGGAGCGTAGCGATTGGGCCGCGTGTCGGTCCGCTTCGTAGAGTACGACTGCGCTCCGAAACCCTGCCCGCTGGCCCGATTAGATTCTGCGGTCCATTTGAAGTCAAGAGCAGGAAAACGACAGCTATGCTCACTGGGCCGGAGGTCCAGCAGCCTGCCCCTGAGCCAGGTACTCTTTCGCTACCGGACGAGCGAAGGCGTTGGAGGGATTGTGGGTGTTGATCGCCATGATTTTCTGGTAGTAATCGCGGGCATGCGCCTTGTCGCCTAACTTCTCATAGGCCTGCGCCAACAGGCTCAAAACGAACGGATCATTCTGATTGGCTTTTTGTAGTTCCTTGATCGCGTTGCCGTAATCACCGCTGTACAAGGCCAGGTAGCCAACCAGGTAGGGATAGAACTGCATTTGGTCAGGATTGTCACCCCTGTCGAGGTAGGACTTGCACATCGTGAGGTATTGCTGCGCCTGTTCACGCTGTCCGCGGCGAGCAGCGATTCGCGCCAGCGCCGCATTCCAACGAAAGTTCCATAAATCCTTTTGAGCTGGCGTGAGGTTTGGAATCTTTAGTGCGGTCGTGTGTCCGATCTGGTACCACTGGAACGCATTATCGAAGTCTCCCGCCTCTAAATAGATTCGAGCGAGTTCATCCGCTGTTCCTGCTGCCTCGGCATACTGCTTCCAGTTATCTTGTAGATCGAAAGCTCGCTTTTCATATTCGGACGCTTTAGCGGTATTACGCTCGAATGCGTAAGAAACTGCCATCACGCGCAGGGCCTGTACCGTCTGTTCTTGTGAAGCGAGCTCAATTGCTTTCGCCAAATGCCTTCGAGCCTCTTCGTACTTGGCTTGAAGGTCGAGAGCGACTCCCGTGAAGAGCTGCGCCTGGTAAAGGTTCGGATTCAGCTCTATCGCGCGCTCATACAGAGCCAGCGCTTCATCCGGTTTGCCATTCTTGGCAAGCTCCTGGCCTTGCTTCACCAATTCCGCAGCATCTTCGGTCTTCGATTGCTGGGCGGCCGCATGCTGGGTCTCCGGCGATTGCTGCGCCTGGGCGCGAAGGAACATGCTCCACAACAAAAGGACAGTTACCAGCGACAGACAAAACGCGCCTATTCTCGCTCTCATAGCGCGCATTATTGCACATTGCGAGTTGCCTGTTGTTTCAGGAGAGACGACGCGATACACTTTCGCGCGCTTGAAAATCCCTTCCAAGGAAAACCTTCATGACGAATGGCTCTGATTCAAACCGCACATTCTCGAGACGCCGTTTATTGCAGTTGGGTGTGACCGGAACCGCTGCCGCCCTCGCCGCAGGTGCGCTTCCACTCACGCTGCCCCTGCCAGCACTGGCGCAGGATGTTTCCACGCCCGAGGCGGCTCTGGCTGCACTGATGAACGGGAACAAGCGCTATGTGGCGAATACTCTAACCTCTCCGCAACACGATCTCGATATTCTGAAAGCGGCCACAGAAGAGAAGCAGGAGCCCTTCGCGGCGGTGTTGTCGTGTGCCGACTCGCGGGTTCCGGTGGAATGGGTGTTTGACCAGACTATCGGTCATATTTTCGTGACCCGCGTCGCCGGGAACATCCTCACTCCGGAGATCATCGGGAGCCTGGAATACGGTGCCGCAGTGCTCGGGACCAAAGTCATCCTGGTGCTTGGCCACGGGAGTTGCGGGGCGGTGGCAGCGGCAATCCAGGGCAAGAGCGTTCCGGGGCAGATCAGCTCGCTGTTCCCACACATTCAGCCGGCAATCGATCAGGGGGGGCCCGACCTGATGGCAACGATCAAGGCGAATGCCGTATACCAGGCGAGACTGCTTGGCGAATCGTCGACAGTTATTGCGCCGATGATCAAAGCGGGCAAACTGAAGGTTGTCGCGGGATACTACGACTTGGCGAACGGTGCGGTATCGCAACTCTAGCGTGTCGGAGCACGATGGCTACCCGCCCGCCACGGGGTACGTAGTTGATCCTTGTGAAATTCGGCGATCTGCCGCCTTTTCGAGCCGCCGCCCCTTACCCGTGTGTCTCTGCAAATTCTGGGCGGTGAAGACTTGGGTCAGCTGAACGCTCAGATCTCAAAAGATCGGGTCTAGGGCGCCCCGAGCGCCGCTTCTATTCAAGATTTTCGGGCTCGAGGCCGAAGCCCTTTTCGCCGGCGGCTTTCTTCTCCCAGTATTTGCGGACCCAGGCTTCCCAGCTCTTGCCGGCAGCGGTATCTCGGCCGCTAAATGCCAGTGCGGCTATATCGGAGTAGGGGATGGAAACCTTCTGCGAAGAATTTTGTGGGATGAGCCGCACAACCGACTCCGCGAGCGTCGCAGCGTTGCGCCGGTCGAAGACGTAGCCCTCGATCCGCGATCCGTCTTTGCGGGTGATGGTTACGTCGCCTCGGTAGTCGAAGGCTTTTTCCAGCGCGTCGCACAGTTCGGCTTCGCTTGCCAGTTCGGGAACCCAGCCCTCGATCTGCTCGCGGTTCCGTCCGTCAACGACTTCCAGGGAATCAACGGTCAGGTTGTGCTGCGGTTCGCTCATAAAATCGTCGCCTTTCGCTGCTCGTTCGAAACTACGTACTTACCACGGAGGCACGGAGCTCACAGAGAAGAAGAATCAAATCTCTGACTCTGAGCCGCCGAGCTTGGCTAGGACTTGGCATCACCAATCTGCACCAGCGGATTGTGGGTGTGGACCGGACGAATCTGCTCGTTCAACATGGCCAGCGCTTCGTCATCCTTGTACTTCGTGGAGAAGGTCGCGCGGACCGTACCGAGAAAACCTTTCAGCGAACCGAACGTGTCATGTACCGCCGAGGCTTCGTACCCGCTGTGCACCATGCAATTCGCGCACTTGGGATTGCCCGATTCCGTCCCGTATTTGTGCCACTCGGTCTCGCGCATCAGTTCTTCGAAGGTGTCGGCGTAGCCGTCCTGCAACAGATAACAGGGCTTCTGCCAGCCAAACAGGTTGAAGGTCGGCATACCCCACGGGGTGCAAGGATAGTCGCGCTTGCCCATCAGAAATTCCAAAAACAGCGGGGACTGATTGAACACCCACTTCGCTTTACGGTTCGACAGCATGGCGCGGAACAGGCGGCGCGTACGGGCGCGTCCCAGGAAGTGTTTCTGGTCGGGTGCCTTCTCGTAGGAGTAACCAGGCGAGAGCATCATGCCCTCGACGCCGAGATCCATCATCTGGTCGAAGAAGGCGCGCACGCTGTTGGGATCTGCTCCGTCGAAGAGCGTAGTGTTCGTGGTGACCCGGAAGCCGCGACGCACGGCTTCCTTGATACCTTCCAGCGCCGCGTCGAAGCCTCCTTCACGACAAACCGAGAAGTCGTGGTGCTCGCGTTCGCCATCCATGTGAACCGAAAAGGTCAGATACTTACTGGGCTTAAATAGATCGATCTTTTCCTTCAGCAGCAGCGCATTGGTGCAGAGGTAGATGTACTTCTTGCGGGCGACCAAGCCTTCCACGATCTCGGCGATCTGCGGATGCATCAGGGGCTCGCCACCGGGAATGGAGACCATCGGAGCCCCACATTCGTCGACGGCACGAAAGCATTCCTCGGGTGACAAGTTCTGCTTCAGCACGTGCGCGGGATACTGGATCTTGCCGCAACCCGCACAAGCCAGATTGCAGCGGAAAAGCGGCTCCAGCATAAGGACCAGCGGATACTGCTTGCGTCCCCTGACGCGCTGCTTCAGGACGTAGGTGGCGACTGTCCACATCTGCGATACAGGAACTGCCATGTGTGAAAACCCCTTGCGCTGTCGGCCCTCGGCTATCAGCCGGGACCTCACGCCGGTACAACGCTCTCGGCCTTCAGGACTCAAGACCTGAAATACAAGAACGCGAACTCTCTTTCGCTTTTTTATCTGACTTATGGGATGATGTCAATAGCGCGGCAGGTTGTTGCTCACTGCCGGTCGCCAGAAACTATCGCTATCTCATGTCTGATCAGCACCATACCGAGACATTAGTGGTCGAGCAGACTACCTCCGCCCGCCGCACCCCGAGGCAGTCACGTAGCCAACAGACAGTCGTACGCATCCTTGACGCTGCCACTTCCCTGCTGACCCAAATGCCGCTGGAGGACGTCACGACGACCCGTATCGCCTCCGAGGCCGGGCTATCGATTGGAGCTTTGTATCGCTTCTTTCCGGATAAGCAGACCATCATTGACGCGATAGCCGTGCGACACGTGGAGCAGTTTCGCGCCTCCCTCGAAAACTCCGTGATGAAGGTGCTCGAGGGCGAATTTGCCAACCTTGAAACCTTCGACCCGGCGAAGATCCTCGATAGTGTCGTTGACGCCTACATCGTCTATCTGGATGCGCACCCCGATTTCCGCACGATCTCTTTCGGTCGCTATATCAGCGCGGCAACCAAGGAGCGGCAGGCGTCGCCCACGGTAGGGCTGCCCGCCCTGCTGAAGAACTTCATGCTGGAGCGGTTGGGGATCCCGAACACTCCCGAACTCGACTTGATGCTGCGAGTTATCAGCGAAGCTGGTGAACGGCTGATTGCCTACGCCTACGAGCAGCCTACCCGCGAAGAGCGCGACCGCATTGTCGCGGAGATGAAAAAGATGCTGGCCAGTTACCTGTTCTCCTGAACTGCCGATTGACCTGGCGATACGTATAGGGTTGTGATTATGTTTCCTGTTTCCGTCCCGACGTTCGTCAGACGCTTCGTCTGGGTGTTGCTAGCCGTCGGATGCTTTGCGGCAGTGGCGCTTGCCCAGGACACAGGCAACTGCACTGCACATGATGCTTCGACACGGCCTGACTGCCCCGACGCAATAGCATTCTTCCAAAGGCTGCAGGGCGCTGTTAAGGCCGGCGACAAGGCTCGATTAGCGTCAATGGTGAGTTATCCGTTGCGTACTTCCCAGCATGGCCAAAGGGTGAATCTTCGCAATCGGCAACAGTTTCTCCAAGCGTATTCGCAATTGTTCACACCAGCGGTAGTCTGCGTGATTGAGGCTGCGAAACCTTCTGACGTCTGGGGAAATTACCAGGGATTTATGGTTGGCCAGGGCGTGATTTGGTGGGACCAGATCGTTCCATCGTCCGTTAAGAACCCCGAACCAAACTCCGGCACTTATCCGTTCAAGATTATTGCGATCAACAATCAGGATGTCTCTGCACCTGGCTGCGCTAAGGCGGAACCTTGATCACGAATATTTCCCCGGGCTTCGATTTGGCGCGAATAATCTCACCGCTCCCATCGCTACGGGTCGTAGACAAAGTCGACCAGTCCGTCGCGATAGTCGATCTTGATCTGCAGCATATAGAGCGTTTCGAATCCCAATATTCCCGAGACTTCATTTTCCACGTGCCGGCTCAAGTTCGACAGATCGAAGCTGATGATGTTTTGATTTTTTTTTGCGACAGATGTCGAACCTCAGCATGACTTTACTTGCGCGATAGACTCTCGAAACGCTTCCGTTCAGCCCTTTCACTTCCGTGTTCGGATAACTGTGAATCTACGGCTCGTCCTTATAACCTGTGTTATTGTTTTTGAAGGTTAGGAGAAAGGAATACGCTCTATGTCGGAACTTACTCGAATTCTGAACCACTACGACGGCGTGCTGAATGGAGATCCCTGGTATGGAGAGCCGGTCTGGAAAATTCTGCTCGGTATCCCGGCGCAAACGGCATCGGCGAGACCGCTATCCGGGGCTCACACAATCTGGGAACTCGTAAACCACATGACGTTTTGGGAAGGGGTAGTCACTAAGCGGCTCACCGGATTACGGGCGGGTCTGGTGGACGAATTGAATTTTCCGCCGATGCCGGTACCCACCGAAGAAAACTGGCAGACGACGCTTGACGGGTTCCGCGCATCCAATAGTATCTTCCGCGAGACGTTGGCAAAGCTCGATCCTGCTAAGTTGGAGCAGTTGACGGCGGCCGGCAAGCGGACATACTACGACGAAGCGCACGGGAACATCGAGCACCATGTCTATCACCTGGGACAGATTGCAATGCTCAAGAAGGCCCTCGCGGTTTCGGGAACTGATCGCTGTTAAGTTCGGCCTCCTGTACCCTCGCGACCCCTTTTGCAGGTTTGTAATTCCCCAATACGGGTGCTAGCATCTGGTCTCGCGAGCTTTTCGAAGGAGGCACAATGTCAGATCGTGATGGCAGTGGTTTTCTCTGGTTTCTCGCAGGCCTGGGTATCGGTGCGGCGGTAGGTGTTTTGTATGCTCCCAAGTCGGGCGACGAATTGCGGCAGCAGATTCGGGAAGCAGCCGAAGACGGCCGGAACACGGTGAAGGAACGGGCGCGCCAGGCACGTGAGCAGGCAGGCACTTGGGCTGACAAGGGACGTGACTATCTGAGCCAGCAGAAGGATCAAATCCGGTCCGCGTATGAGGCGGGACGTCAAGCCTATCGCGAGGCTACGGGTGACGAGGTCGAGGGAGCGAATCCCAACGTTCCGTAAACTCTGCGGTGCGTTTTGCGGGCACTTGTAACCGTGATCCCGTGTCACGCCCTGGATTCAGTCTGCTGAGCAGCCTGAACTCTCAACGGTTTCTTTGCATCGTCGGTTTCTGGACGTAGCCATGGACAAGCTGACACTTTTCATCGCCGTGACTTCATTTGCGGTCGTGCTGCAGATGTTGATCCTGCTCGGTATGTTTCTGACCATGCGCAAGCTCGGCGCTCGCATGCAAGCTCTAGCCGACAAGGTCGAGGAGACCACGGCGGTGGTACAGACGCGTGTGCTGCCGATCCTCGACAAAACGAAGACCATTCAGGAAGACGTCAAGAATTTCCTGGATAATGCCCGGCCGAAGATCGAAACGTTGATCGACAACGCCAGCCGTATCAGTTCAACGACCCGAGCAACGGTAGAGCGGTTCGATGCTACGGCAAATGATGCAATCGACCGCGTACGCCTGCAAGTGATTCGCGGAGACGAGATGCTGACGCGCACCATGGACCGCGTAGAAGAGACTTCCGAGAAGGTTCAACACACGGTGATGTCCCCGGTACGTCAGGTTTCCGGAATCATGCAGGCCATCAGCACGGGCATGGGAGCCTATTTCAGTACGCAACGCCGCCGGCGTAATGGCGGCCCGTCGGATGAAATGTTTATCTAGGGCTCTTCTAAATGAGTAGAGCAGCGCACATGCGCTGCTCTTTTCCTTTTTAGACAAGCTTAGCTAATCCAACCGCCGCCCACGACCGTGTCTCCGTCATAAAACACAGTCGCCTGTCCGGGAGTTATAGCACGCTGCGGCTCATCGAATGTGACAAGTACTTCGTCGTCGCCGGTCTTTTGGATCGTTGCGGCCGCAGGCTCATGACGATGACGAATCTTGACCTGCGCACGCATGGGCAGGCGCAGATCCTCCATTGCAATCCAGTTAAGGCGGCGTGCAAGCAGGGTTGGCGACAATAACTCATCTGCACCACCCACCACAACCTGCCGCTTATCGCCACGAATCTCCAGCACATAGAGTGGCGATCCGGTGGCGACTCCGAGGCCCTTACGCTGTCCTACGGTGAAGTTGTGAATGCCGGTGTGGCTGCCCACGACCTCGCCAGTCGTCGTGACCAGTTCCCCCGCTGTAGCGGAGATCGATTCGCCCTGCTCCTCCAGATAAGCATCGAGGAACTGCTTGTAATCGCCGCCAGGAATGAAGCATATTTCCTGTGAATCGGGCTTCTGGAACAAGCGCAGGCCGGCACTCTTGGCCCGCTCGCGGACATCGGGCTTACACATCTCGCCCAACGGAAACAGCGTCCGGCTTAGCTGCTCTTGCGTTAGGCCGAACAGGAAGTAGGTCTGGTCCTTACTGCGATCTGCGGGGCGCTTCAACAGCCAGCGACGGCTGGTCTCGTCGAATTCGTTGCGTGCGTAGTGTCCGGTCGCGAGCAACTCTGCGCCAATCTGGCGCGCCGTGATCAGCAACTGATCAAACTTAAGATGGTTATTGCAGAGGCTGCAAGGAATCGGCGTGCGCCCCGACAGGTACTCTGAGACGAAGGGACGTACTACATCTTCCTCGAAGCGCTGCTCCTGGTTGACTACGTAATACGGTATCTCCAGCTTCTCAGCTACGCGGCGCGCGTCGTAGACATCGTCGATCGAGCAGCAGCGCCCCTGCACCGACTCCGGCATGCCGTGATGTCCGGCCAATCGGCGCTGATTCCAAAGCTGCAGCGTCAGACCGATCACTCGATAGCCCCGCTGACACAATATCGCCGCAACGGCAGAGGAATCCACACCGCCGGACATGGCCACCGCTATCGTCTGCTGCTTACTCACACATCGACTCCCTATTGCTTAACTCTTAGCTCAGAGCTGAGGCCGACTTTTTGTACACAGGACTGATCTCTCGAAGGCGTGCAACAACCTCCGGCACCAAACTCAGCGCAAAGTCTACATCCTCCGCCGTAGTCTGCTTGCCCAGACTGAAGCGAATGCTGCCGCGCGCCCGATCCGCCGACAACCCCATGGCGGTCAAAACGTGGGAAGGCTCGATAGCTCCCGAGGAGCAGGCTGCCCCGGTTGAAACCGACAGGCCTTTCAGGTCGAGCGCAATCACCATCGCTTCGCCTTCGATGCAGTCAAACGAGATGTTGGCGGTGTTAGGCACGCGGCTCGCACCGGCGCCGTTCACCGCGACTTGCTCGATCTCTTCGAGGACCGTCTTTTCCAAGTGGTCCCGCAAACTTTTCATTCGCGCTACGCTCTCGTCTGAGAAGCCTTGCCGCGCGATCTCAGCTGCCTTGCCTAGCCCAACAATCCCAGCCAGGTTTTCCGTTCCTGCACGACGCGAACGCTCATGTCTGCCGCCGTAAAACAGCGGCTTTAGCAATGTACCCTTGCGTACAAATAATGCTCCCGTGCCCTGCGGTCCATGAATCTTGTGCGCAGAGATGGTCAGCAAATCGCAGCCGATTTCCTTGACATCAAGTGGAACCTTCCCGGCCGCCTGTACAGCATCGGTATGAAAATACACATCGGCCTCAGCCGCCACTTTCCCAACCTCAGCGGTCGGCTGGAGGACACCCGTCTCGTTATTCGCCATCATGATGCTGATGAGCTTCGTTTCCGGACGCAGCGCACGGCGAACATCATCGGGATCGACCAGTGACCTGCCATCGACCGGCACATACGTAACAGAGCAGCCCATCTGCTCCAGACGACTGCAAGAATTGAGCACTGCGTGGTGTTCAATCGCAGAAGTGATGACATGATCGCCAGGCTGCACAAGCCCGAATAGCGCGAGGTTATCGCCTTCCGTTCCACCACTGGTGAAGACAATCTCTGCCGCGCGACAGTTCAGCAACTCTGCAACTTGTTCGCGAGCGTGCTCGATCGCAGCCCGGGCCTGCTGCCCTTGCTGATGAATGGACGAGGCGTTCCCGAACCTCTCAAAGAAATGCGGACGCATTGCCTCGAACACTTCCGGAAGGAGTGGGGTGGTGGCATTGTTGTCGAGATACGCCCGGCGCATATTCCCTCTATTCTAGCTGTTTAGTTAGATTAGGCGCCGGGGTTACTCGATTCGCGGTGATCAAACGGACTTTTGTTTTGGCGGCCGGCCTATGGGTAAAACTCTGTCATCTGCGGCGCAGCGCCGGCTCCGTTTGGTATCGTACTCACCCCAGCTGCTGTCATGCTTAGGCCCAGCAGGCTACGATGATCGTACAGCACGGTACCTTGATAACCGGCTTTGACCCCCGTGCCGAGAAGCAAGGTGGCCACATGTCCGCCACCGTGTGCGTCATCGGTGCGTGACTCGTCTGTCGTAAGGATAAACAACCCGCTCTGCTGAAATGCCGGGTCCGCCAATAGAGGAGCAATATTCGCAGACAGCCAGTTGTCGGCAGCGGCCACCCGGACGCCTACATCGCATCCGGAACCTCCACCCGGACAGTCGTGCGCGTCGTGCTCTGCGTCCGGGACGACGAAGGAATATTGGGGCAACTGCCCGGCAGAAAGGTCAGCCTGAAACTGCGTGAAATTGACGATATTCATGTTTAGCTGCGAAGGAGGTTGCACGTCGGAGAAGTAGGAGATCGGATTGTGGCGGCGCAAGTAAGGGTAGACATCTCCGCCAAGATATCCCGGGCTAGGTAAACTCTGCGCGTATACCTTCCAGGATTTCGAAACGGCCTGTAACTCTCGTACGACATTGTCGACAGGAACGATGCCGTCGAAGTTATCGTCGGTGCTGTAAGCCTCACCGGTCGTCATGATGAAGTAATTCCCGATCGAGGGATGCACGTTAGCGTAATAATTAGTTGCCAGGCCTCCCTGCGGGATCAAACCGTTGATGTACGGAGCATTGGGGCTGCCCACGATATCGCCGTAGTCCAGATTCTCCAAAACAACGATGACCACGTGCTGCACCTGCGAAATCCCGCTGCCCGTGCCGCCACCACCGCCGCCCCCGCCGGATCCCCCAGAACCGCCGCTGCCGCCCGATCCCCCGCTACCTCCGGACCCGCCAGTTCCCCCAGTTCCGCCCGAGCCGGTTCCACCCGACCCGCTGCTTCCGCTGCCGGAACCGCTTGTATTGGAACTCCCTCCACCACACGCTGCCATCGCGAGGAAAAGTGTGACACTGAAAATGAGAAGGAAAGCCAATGATGCCGTACGTTGGCGGACAGGAATCGCCATATTGCACCTCTGTAGCTGAGATGCAGTTCTGCTTTCCGGGTCTGTCCTGGAAGCTCAGGTGACAATACTGTAATTCGGCCAGTGGAGACTGAACCCCAAAAAACCGGCGGGAGTCAAACGCCCAAGCTCGATCTGCTCTAGAATCTACTCAAACCTCTCCACGTGAAATTTAAAAGTGCAAAAACGACCAGGGGCCAGGCCAATGTCGAGGGAGTCTCCAAGGCTACTCTCAAGCTGCGCCTGCTGAAGAGGTTGAAGTGCACGCTGAAATATGAAAAGTCAGCGTGGGCCTCGGGCGCTAAGTTGGTGGCGGGAGTGGACGAGGTCGGGCGCGGTTCACTATTCGGCCCGGTGGTCGCTGCGGCGGTGATCCTCGATCCCAGTTACCGTATTCGCGGTTTGCGTGATTCCAAGTTGCTGGATCGCGAAGTGCGGGAGAGGCTAGCGCCCCGAATTCGCGAGCATGCGCTCGCTTGGGCGATTGCGGCGGTCGATGTAGCCACCATCGATCAAATTAACATTTACTGGGCCTCGAAGCGTGCGATGGAGGAAGCAGTTGCCATGCTCGCCCTCAGGCCGGACCATCTGCTGATCGACGCGCTCCGTATCAACTGCGATTGCCAGCAGACTCCCATCATTCATGGTGACGCTCTGTCGGCATCGATCGCAGCAGCCTCCATCATCGCCAAAGTACAGCGCGACGCCATGATCAGCGCATGGGATCCTGTCTTTCCCGAATACGGGCTGGCTTCCAACAAGGGCTACAGCACACCCAAGCACCTGAAGATGTTACGCGAGAAGGGTCCCACCCCGCTGCATCGGCTTTCGTTCGCGCCGGTGTGGACATCGTCTGCGCCCCAGGAGGTGCTCGAGTTCATGCTTGACGATGAGCGTGCTGTATGAAAATAATCCGTAGCCGAATCGACTTCGATTTTGCTGAGGCGCCTTTCGTCGGGCGCCTCGTTTTTTAGAAATAACCGGAGCCTTAACGGGCAATTGCGGCGTTCCCCCACTTTTGCGCATCTCTTGGTAAAGTATAGAAACGCGTCTTACATGGCCTCCCTTACAGACAGTGCGCCCGCAACCTATCGATGTACGCGCTGCGGAACTGACTTTCCCACTGATTCTCTCGGATGCCCTTCGTGCGGTCGAGTCGCCGGCACGCACTCGGCGAGAATCACCCTGGCCGTCACCCTGCTCCTGATTTTTGTGGGTGTTGCCTTTACGCAATATTTCGTCAGCTTGCATCGGGCAACAGAGTATTCATTAGCTAATCGCTGGTTTCTTCGTGGCGGCGAGGCGATGCAGGCCCACCTTCCGGATGTTGCGGCCAACGATTACCGGACAGCTCTCAGCTACGACCCCGAAAATCGAGAGTACCGGCTTCGTCTGGCCGAAGCCTTACTGGCGGCCAACCGCCTCAACGAAGCCCGCGCGCACTTACTAGGCCTCTGGGAAGAAGAGCCGTCTGACGGAGAAGTCAATCTCGCTCTGGCGCGGCTCTACGCCAAGCGCGGCAACGTTAACAATGCCACGCGTTATTACAGCAATGCAATTAACGGCGTCTGGCAGAACGATCCCCGCGCAGAGCGAGTGTCTGCGCGCTTTGAGCTGTCAAACTATCTTATGCAGCAACACAAAACCACCCAGGCTCAATCAGAGTTAATGGCTCTGCTTGCTGACGCTCCCCGCGAAATTACTGACCAACTTCGTCTGGGCCAGTTATTGCTGGAGGTAAACGAGCCAGAACATGTCGTTGAGGTGGATAACGCAATCCTGGCGAAGGATCACACGAACGCTCAAGCGTGGCTGCAGAAGGGGCAGGCTCTACTCGCCCTTAATCGGTACCTGGATGCGGAGCACGCGCTCGCCAATGCCGTCGAGCAGAACCCGAATCTGAATGATGCCCGTCGACAACTCGATATCCTGCGAGAGGCGTTACGGCTCGATACATCGCTCCGAGGCTTACCACGAACAGATCGAGCCAACCGGGCCGCCGAATCCTTCCATGCCGCATGGAACAGATTGAGCGACTGTGCAATCCAACAAGGGGTAAGTTTGACAAATCCAGCAAACACCACTGTCGGCAGTCCAGCTTCGCGAACGAAACCTGTTCCTCCGGCAACTCCTCCTGTAAGTCCGCCTGACTCTCTCCAATTGCTTTACAGCAGCGGTTTGGAGAAACAGGCCGCGGTGAACGAGAAAGCCTTAAAAGAAGATCCAGACGCCCTCGACGCCGCTATGCAATACGTGTTTGAAGTAGAGCGCACGACTGCGCCTATTTGTCCGACGATGCGCCTCACGGATCAAGCGCTGCTGCTGCTGGCGCAGCACGAGGCGAAATGAGTCCGCAAGAGGCGATCGCAAAGCCGAAAGATGGTAGTGGCCTAAAGCCGGCCGTCTCCACTCCGACTCGGCGCCAATACTGGAGCAGTCTTCGGACCATGCTTTCGCCGGAGCGTTTCAGCCTGCGCGAAGAGCAGTTCTTCCTTCTGCTGGCCGTGTTGATCGGCGTCGCATCCGGATTGTCTGTTGTATGCTTCCGAATCTGTATCGATTTTCTGCGTCTGAAGCTGCTGGGTAGCGGTCTGCAGCCCTCCGTGCCAAGAGTCTTTCTGGCACCAATGTTGACCGGCTTGGTCATTGCCTTTTTGGTGATCAGGTTTTTTCCGCGTGCGCGAGGCAGTGGCGTCAACCAAACCAAGGCTGCTCTATACATCTACGACGGCTACATTCCAATGCCGACGGTCATCGGGAAATTCATCACCAGCGCTCTAGCCATCGGCAGCGGCCAATCTCTCGGACCTGAGGACCCCTCTTTGCAGATCGGCGCGGGTCTGGCATCCGCGCTTGGCCGACGCCTGAAACTGTCTCGCGAGAAGCTGCGTCTGATCGCTCCTGTCGGAGCCGCCGCCGGATTAGCCGCTGCATTTAATGCTCCGATCACAGCGGTCCTGTTCGTCATTGAGGAGGTAATTGGACGCTGGACCGCCGGTATCCTGGGAGCCGTCGTTCTCTCTGCCATATCGAGTGCTGTCGTAGAGCGCTGGTTTATCGGGGACGAACCCCTGTTCCGCGTTCCGGCCTATCACCTGGAGCACGTTGGAGAGTTGGGGGCCTATGCCAGCCTTGGCGTCATCGGCGGTTTCGCCTCGCTGATTTTCGTTAAGTACATCGCATACCTCCGGCCCAAGCTTCGCGAGTTGCCACCGTGGACACAGTATTTTCAGCCAGCCGCCGCTGGACTGATCATCGGCCTGATCAGCATCAAGTTCCCGCAGGTGATGGGAGCCGGCTATAGCTACATGGATCAGGCGATGCACGAGCAGTACACCTGGCAGATTCTTATCCTGCTCGGCGCTCTGAAGATCGTCACCACCGGGCTGTCGTTCAGCAGCGGCACGCCGGGTGGTCTGTTTGCTCCAACACTGTTTATGGGAGCGATGATAGGCGGCGCGGTCGGCATGGCCGAACATCAAATTGTTCCCAATCTCGCGATTCCCGTCGGCTCGTACGCATTGATTGGCATGGGAACGCTGTTCGCCGGAATTTTGCGTGCGCCCATGACCTCGGTCTTCATGATCATGGAGGTCAGCGGCAACTACAGCATCATCGTTCCGGTTATCATTTCAAACGCAATCGCGTATTTCATCTCGCGCACCTTCCAGCCAACACCTATTTTCGATTTGTTGTCGCGACAAGATGGCCTTGACCTGCCATCACTTGAGGAGGAACGGGAACTGCCCCTGTTGCGCGTGGAAGACGCCATGCGACCCCCACTCGGCCAGATTCTTACCGGTAGGATGACCTTGAAAGAGGCTCAAGAACACGTCCAGGGCTCAGCGCAGGAGTTCTTTGTCGTGGGAATGAGAGGGGACGATTGGTCTGGTATCAGCCGAACAAGTCTCATGGAGATGTCTACGAATGCTGAATCTCCATTGTCCAAGCTCTTGAGTGCAGAGATTCCCTACCTGCATCCGGACCATCCCCTTGACACGGCCCTCCGGCTAATTGGCGAATGGCCGCTCCTGCCCGTAGTGCATCGTGCCAACTCGCAACGACTCTTGGGCGTTGTGTCCCTCGGCGATGTCATGCGGGCGTACCGGGGCGCCGGGCTTAGCGAAACCCACGCGGAGACAAAAGTGGAATTCTCTGACCGACAACCCCAGCAATCCCCCCCGCAGTTGGCCTGAGCTGCCTCACAACTCGCCTCGCTGTTCACCGCGTCTAAGTAATTTTCCACGGTGCAATCATAATGCCGTCGTTGCGAACCGTCATTGCTCAAACACCGTCGGAGATGGACGCTCTGGCGCCTCTCTGGGACTACTTGCTCTGCAAGCAATCTCACAGCATCTTCCAGCGCTTTTCCTGGAATCGATTAGCCGCCCAAACCTTCTCTCACCGATTCGCGCCATACATCGTGAGCGTGCAATGTGAGGCGGGAGCCGCAATTATCCCCGCCGCAACGAGCTTTACGGGACATCGATTCGAACTGTTAGGGGAGGCTCTTTTCGACTATCGCGACGTATTGCACTCGGGTGATCCGGATGTCTTGCGCCTGGCTTGGCAATACCTGGCGCAGCAGGAAAAACCGCTGCACATCCTCAGCATTGATCATTTTGGGAGGAAAAAGGAGCGGTGGAATGATTTTCCCCTTGCACCCTTCGCGACCGCTCCCGAAGTGAAGGATATTGGCGAGGAAGCATTTCGCCAGGCTCACTCTCGCCTGGGTCGTCAGATGCGGCGCTTGCGCAAGCAAGGGGTCATCTTACAAATCTCCTCGGGGAGCGACTCGCGAATGGTCCGTCATCTCTACGAATGCAAACGAACACACTTCGCCACCAACGAAAAGGACAACTTGTTCATGGACTCCCATCGCTGCGAGTTCATGATTGCCGCAGCCTCGCTCGCAGGAAGCTCTTGTGAGGTTTACACTCTCGAGAAAGACACTTCGCTGGTTGCCGGTCTGGTGACGTTTCGTGATAGCGATATACGCCGTTGCTACACGATCTACTTCAACCCCGCATGGGCGCGCTACTCGCCCGGGCAGGCATTGCTGTTCGAGGTAACCGCTCGATCGCTGGCCGAAGGCTTGCGTTGCGACTTCATGACCGGGGAATATCCTTACAAGCTGCGTTTGGCGAATGCCTCGCGACCGTTGTTCCGCATTGATGCCAGTGCTGAGCAACTGATGAATATCGCGAGCCGCGCCCCGGCCACGAATGCGGCCTAAGGCCGTCACAAGGTTTTCAGAAACAGCTTCGCACGATCGAGCTCAGGGAAGAGTTTCTCTTCGGCCTGGAACTCTGGACCATGCACGCAGCGACGACTTCCGCGCAGCTTCACGGGATGCTTCAGATGGAGCATCTCGTGATATACGATGTACTCCACCACGTAACGCGGCACGCGAGGATGGTCGAAGATGCGGCTCACTACGATAGCGTTGTGTGCGGGATCGTAATGGGCAAGGCTGTTGCGGGCATGCAATCGGCTCCACGTCATAAGAGGACGAGCCAGCAGCCCGTAAAAGAATCGCTGATTGAGCGACTCGAAGATTTCCTCCAGATCAAAGAATGAACCCCGGGCCGACTCGATTCGCTTTCGGCCTCTCACTTGCCGAACGAGGTGCGCCTTCGTTGTGATGTCGCGACTGGACACATACCGACGGTAACGCACCGAGTGAAGCGACTCGACGGGTTTGCGATACATCTTCGCCAGCAGGATGTGGGCGATTGCCTCGATGACACTGTGTGGCGCACCCTCCAGAAGATCCGAAATGCGGACATGGATCACGCCGTCCCGCAGCCGTATCGTACTGTTCACGTTGACGAAGGCGTAGAACTCCACGCGAAAATCCGGCATTGGAGCTCGTGGACGAAGCTCACGATACGTCTTCTGAAACAGCAGCTGAAGGCTCTCCCGCAAGATGCTATTAACCTACCACGGAAACGTGGTGGCACTTTATGGCACGATTCCTGGCTCTTGATGAAGCAGGTACTAAGGTTTCGGTGCTATTGAAGCAGGTCGACAAGTTCTGTTACGTTTTCAGAGTAGTTCTTGCAGTTCACAATTAAGAGAGGCCGCCACAGGGGGAAATTGGCGGCCTTTCTGTTTTGGATCTTAGTCGGGCCGCTCCGAGTACACCTTCGTAAGCTTCTTCTGTCTGGCCAGGTCATTCTGCTCCTGAAGCTCCTGCCTTGCATCGTCGGCGATATCTTTAACCGCGTCCGTGGCGTTCGTCAGAACGAATGAATACTGATCCAGTTCCTCAGGTGGCGATTGCTCCTTCAGCCGCCGTAACTGGAGCTGCCATTCGCTATTGGCTTCGACCAAGAGCGTGAGGCCTTTGCGCATGTCCGCTTTATGCGAACCGTACATGTCGACATTGTCCTCGATCTCGTCCAGCAGAGAAGTGAAATCCTCCAACAGATCGTGGATCTGCATGGGACGGTCTTTTGCAGTCTTTGCGTTCGCCCGCAGCTGATCGATCGCGGTCATGCGCGCCCGCGTGAATTTCACCATCAGCTCAAGCCGTTTGTCGGGCCAGTCGGCGGATTCCCGCATCTCATCGACTTCTTTTTCGTTCAGCGGATCACGGTGTTGCGCTGCCGCATGTCCCAGGTATGCGAAGAGCAGGGCAATCAGGAAAACCAGGTAAGGAGTTCGTCGAAATTTCATGAGCTCCCCTTTGGCTCCGCTTGCGGGCCCCACATCCTTACCATCAGGTCGGAGCGGATCTTCTGCAGCTCTTCCACGGCTTGGCGAACCGGCTGACGGTCTTCAAAGGCCAGGGACTCCCCGATATCGTGCATTCTGTCCGCCAGCTTGCGAAGCTTGATCTCGGTGTCTTTCAGATGTTTGCCGGAAGAAGAAGCCGACTCCGCTCCCTTACGCGCATAGCTGACCACTTCACGAATGTCGGCCTGACCCTGGTCAGCGTCTCCGTTGTTAAACAGCGTGTTCGCCGCCTCTAGCTGCACATGTGCGTATTCCAGGCACAGCTTGGCCTCTTCGCCACCGTGCGCGGCGTCGGCACGAGCCTTAAGCCCACCGGGGGTCTGCGACGCACAGACTGCAACCGCGCCGAGAACCGCGAATAATGCCGCTGCTCGAATTGCGCCAGTCATTTAATTCTTGACCTTTATCCGATACTTGTCTGCGTGCTTAGGATCAATCGCGATAAGCCTGTGTCGCGCCTGCCATTCCTGATCGGGAAACTTGCCGTCGTCCACTGCCAGGAACCGTTGATAATATTCCACCGCGTGGGGTATATCTTTCAAGTTGTCAAACGTGGTAGCCCGCAAAAAATAGGTGACCGGGATCTCCGGAAGATACTTGGCGCGGGCGTCCAGTGCCCGCAAGACCAGGGCATAGTCCTTATTCGCCGCTGCCACCACCGCCAGATTCCCGTATGCATCACCTAAGTCCGGCTTAAGTTTTAACGCCGTGAGCAGTTCCCGCTCGGACTCTTCGTTCTTTTTTTCCACCATCAGCAAAGCGCCAAGCGAGTAGTGCGCCTGCGCATCCTGCGGCATTTTCTGCACCGCTATGCGAAATTGCTGTTCCGCCTCGGAGTTTTTCCCCGCGTTCTCGTAGAGCGTCCCCAATTCCAGTGCGACATGAGGATCATCTGGATTGGCTTGTCCGGCCGCTTTCAGCGCCAGGGCCGCTTCGTCATTTTTTCCTTCGGCAGCTAAGACTCGTGCGAGTTGGAGATTGTTCGAAGCGTCATGGGGGTTCGCGGTCAGCAATTTGTTTAGCGCTGCTTCTGCATCCCCATACTTCTTCTGCGCAATAAAAACGTTTACCAGGCCCGACATTGCCGGTGTGGACGTCGGATCCAAGCCCATAGCTGCCTGATATTCGCGTGACGCGGCATCCAGATTGTTTTGCCGGGCGAGCAACTGTCCCGCAGCAATGTGAGGCTCCGGGTCTTGCGGCGTGGCTTTAGCCGCCTCTCCATACGCAACTAACGCGAGTTGCGGATCGGAGGACTCTTCTACGCGCCCCAATGCCTGCCATGCACGGGACAGACTCTGTTCAGGCTTGTCACTAGGCTTCAGTTGAGTCGCCGCCTTCAAGTATTTGGCTGCGCCCGCATTGTCACCCTGCTTCGCCAGCAGCAGACCGAGATTCAGGTTGGACTCAAACACGTCCGGTTTGGCCGCAACCGACTTCCGATAGGCATCAATTGCATCCGCTCGGCGCTGTGTCGCGTTGTAGACGTAGCCCAGGTCGAACCACGCGCGATAGTCGGCGGGGTCGGCGGAAAGTATCTTTTGGAGCGCAGCCTCCGCGGTTGCGAAATCGTTGTGCTGCATCGCCGCTTCAGCCTGATCGATGAGAGCGGCGTTTGGATCTTCCGGCGCGGTCTCTTCAACGCGGTGATGCCGAATCGTCGGCTTGCTCTCCTGCGCTGGCGCACAAAGAACGGCAGCGGCGAAGAGAAGCACCGCCGTAAGCCGCCTCGGGATTGCTCTAAGCGCCATCGGAATAGGCCGGGACCGGTAATACCCGTGCCAACCACCGACCAGTGTAGGAGCTCGGAGCACCGACAATCACCTCCGGCGGCCCCTCTGCTATTACTTGCCCACCCCGAGAGCCGCCCTCTGGTCCAAGATCGATCACCCAGTCGGCCGTCTTGATCACGTCAAGATTATGCTCAATGACTACAATCGAGCCACCTGCCTCGATTAGACGGCGGAAAGCAGCCAACAGCTTACTCACATCGTCGAAGTGCAGCCCGGTAGTCGGCTCGTCGAAGATGTAGAGCATGCGTGGCTGCCGCTTGTTCTGCTCGCTGCGAGGCTTGCCGATATCCCGCAGCCGCGGCTGGAGGTGTGCCGCCAGTTTCATGCGCTGCGCTTCACCACCCGACAACGTAGTCGCCGACTGGCCCAGCCGCAGATATCCCAGCCCGACCTCTTCCAGCACCCGCATCTTCTCCACGATCTTGGGTACGCCCGAAAAGAAGTGCAACGCCTCCTTAACGGTCATATTGAGGACATCGTGAATGTTCTTGCCGTGGTAGCGGATCTCAAGGACTTCAGGTTTGTAGCGGGTTCCCTTGCACTCTTCACAGATCAGTTCGACGTCGGCCAGGAATTGCATTTCGACGGTCACGGTGCCGTCGCCCTGGCACACCTCACAACGGCCGCCCGGGATGTTGAACGAAAAATGTCCCGCCGCGTAACCCCGCTTCTCGCTTTCCGGCAGTGCAGCGAACAACTCGCGAATGGCATCGAATGCCTTGATATACGTCACGGGGTTGGAACGCGGTGTCCGTCCAATCGGCGACTGATCGACCAGCACGACCTCGTCGATCCACTCCGCGCCTTCGACCCGCTCGACCTCGGCGCTCGGACCGCCTGTGACTTGCTGTTTCTCTGCAGCCAGCGCGTTATAAAGCACATCATGGACAAGCGTAGATTTGCCCGATCCCGAAACTCCCGTGATGCACACAAGCATGCCCAGTGGAATCCCAACACTGACTTTCTTCAGGTTATGAGCCCTTGCGCCGATCACCTTGATCTTGCGCCCAGAGCCATCGCGGCGAGCAGTGGGCAGCTGGATACGTAATTCGCCGCTGAGATATCGACCGGTCAGAGACGAAGCATTGTGCAGAATTTCATCGTAGGTACCCTCAGCGATGAGTTTGCCACCGTTCTCCCCCGCTCCCGGACCGAGATCAATGATGCGGTCTGCCGAACGCATGATCTCGGCATCGTGTTCGACCACCAGGATCGTGTTCCCCAGATTGCGGAGATCGTGCAGGATCTTGATCAGCCGCTCAGTATCGCGGCTATGAAGTCCAATGGACGGCTCATCCAGAACGTAGAGCGTGCCGACCAGCCTCGATCCCAATGATGTTGCTAGTTGGATTCGCTGCGCCTCGCCTCCGGACAATGTCGATGCCAACCGGTCGAGGGTGAGGTATTCCAGACCAACGTCATTCAAATACCGCAGCCGATCATTTATCTCTTCGAGCAGCTTACCGGCGATATCGCTTTCTAGGCGCGAAAGTTCGAGTTGGGAAAAGAACCGTGTCGCCTCTTCCACCGTCATCGCCGAAACCTGGCAGATGTCCTTGCCGCTGATCTTGACCTGCCGGGCTTCTCGGCGGAGCCGCAACCCTCCGCAGTCGGAACAGGTGGAATAGCCGCGATAGCGGCTCAAAAAGACACGAACATGCAGCTTGTACTTCTTACGTTCCAGGTGCGCGAAGAATCCGCGTACACCCCAGAATTTTCCCTCACCGTTGACGATAAAGCTTTGCTGATCAGCCGTGAGGTCCTGCCAGGGAACATCGAGAGGAATACCCGCCGCCCGAGCGTGTCGCCGCATCTCGGTTGCGAGCGGCTTGTACTTCGGCTTTGTCCAGGGGTCGATCGCACCCTCGGACAGCGTCAGCGCCTTGTTTGGAATCACTAGATTAAGATCAAAATCGATGGTGTTGCCAAAGCCCTGACAGCGCGGACATGCGCCGAAGGGGTTGTTGAACGAGAACAGCCGGGGCTCCGGTTCTTCGTAACGGATGTTGCACTGCTTGCATTCGAAACGTTGAGAAAAACGCAGCTGCTGTTGCGCTTCGCCCTCTTGAGGCGCCGTCTCGAACAGCACTTCGCCAGCCTCCCGGTAGCCTTGCTCCACCGAATCAACAATGCGCAAACGAGCGTCGGGAGAGACCGAGATGCGATCAATGAGGACAGATACCGGATCGGAAAAATCTAAATCCAGAAGCGACTCGGGCGTGGAGAATTCGAACACTTGACCGTTTTGATAGAGGCGATTGTAGCCCCGTTTGCGCAGCTCAAAGAGCCTTTCCTTCAGGTGTGCATTGTCCGCCGGGCCTTTCGCCTTGTTCTTTTTCGCGACTCGCCGCCCTTTTGGTATTACGGCTTCCGGCGGTTTCGGCGGAGGCTGTAACGGAAAGAAAACCTGCACGCGGGTGCCCTCGCCCAGCGCGAGGATGCGGTCAGCGACCTCATCCACGGTGTCCTTCTTCACCTCCTGTCCACAGTTCAGGCAGTAGGTACGACCCACACGGGCGTACATGAGGCGCAGATAGTCGTAAATTTCCGTCGCCGTAGCGACCGTCGAGCGGGGGTTTCGTGTGGTGTTCTTCTGCTTGATGGCGACGGCTGGTGCAATGCCGTCGATCACGTCGACGTCCGGCTTTTCTATGCGTTCGAGGAACTGTCGCGCGTAGGCCGAGAGTGACTCGACGTAGCGGCGCTGACCTTCCGCGTAGACCGTATCGAACGCGAGCGACGACTTACCCGATCCGGAGACCCCAGTCACCACCGTCAACTGGTTGTGAGGGATCTCAAAGTCGATGTTCTTCAGATTGTGGACGCGTGCTCCGCGTACGATGATGCTCTCGTTCGACATGGCCCAAGGATTTCGGTGGACGAAGGATTAACCCACCCCCGTTCACAGATTCGGTCAAAATGCTCCGCCGAAACTTCTCATTATAGCGGGTTTGGTTAGTGGCCGGAGGGCCTAGGCTTTCAGTCTCTGGGCGTACTTCTCCCGGATCTTCTGCACCTTCGGGGAGACTACAAACATGCAGTAGGGCTGCCGGGAGTTGTTCGCGAAGTAGTCCTGGTGGTAATCCTCGGCCACATAGAAGGTCGATGCGGGTTCGACTGCGGTGACGATAGGGTCGCGAAAAGCATTGTCGCGGGTTAACTCCGCAACCACTTCATTGGCAATATTCTTCTGCTCTTCGTTCAGGTAGAAAATCACCGAACGATACTGCTCCCCGATATCATTGCCTTGCCGGTTGAGCGTCGTGGGATCGTGCAGGGTGAAAAATACATGCAGAAGATCGCTAAAGCTGATGATCGCCGGATCGAAGACGATCTCGGCTACCTCTACATGTCCGGTCTTTCCCGAGCACACCTGCTGATAGGTGGGGTTGGCGTCGCGACCGCCCATATAGCCCGAACGGACGGACTCGATTCCGTGAAGCTGCTTGATTGCCGCTTCCACACACCAGAAGCATCCGCCGCCCAGAATTGCAGTTTCGGTTATCGGCATGTTTATTAGATGTTCCGGAGCGGCATTTTGGACTCAGCAGTTCGCATCTGGCAAGTGCCGGGGGCGCTAAGTGCCCACTACAGCCTTTCACAGCCCCACTTCAATCCTCGCCCTTGGATCCAGGTAATCCCGCAGCCCATCCCCAATGAAATTGAATGACAGCACGGCCAGCATGACGGCCGCCGCGGGGAAAAGCACCAGGTGCGGTGAATCAAAGAGATGCGAGCGGGCGTCGTTCAGCATAGCTCCCCAGCTTACTGTGGGAGGCGGCACTCCAAGCCCGAGAAAGCTCATCGTGGCCTCGGCCAGAATCGCTCCAGCCATGCCGATCGCCGCCTGAACAATCACCGGCTGGATGATGTTGGGCAGGATATGACGCACGATGATGCGGGTGTCGCTGGCCCCTAACGCGCGAGCAGCTTCGACGAACTCGCGCTCGCGAACACCCAGAACCTGCGCACGGACCAGTCGCGCATAGCCCACCCAACCTCCAAGCGACAAGGCGAAAATCAGGTTAAAGATTCCCGGGCCCAGAAACGCAACAAACGCGATGGCCAGCAGAATTCCCGGGAACGACATGAAGGCATTCATCACCACCACGTTGAGGAGCCGGTCCGTTACCCCGCCGTAGTACCCGGCGATCGACCCAAAGATCAGCCCCAGCGTCAGCGATGCGGCTACCACGCAACTGCCCACCAGCATGGAAATCCGGGCACCATAAATGACACGAGAGAGAATGTCGCGCCCCAGTTCGTCGGTGCCAAACCAGTGTGCCGGCGACGGCCCCAGCAGCCGGCCGGGAAGATCAATGTGAGCCGGATCCTGGGGCGCAATCCAGGGGGCGAACAGGGCGCAGACGAGAAACATGAATACCAGAACGGCACCCGAGGTCGCCAGAACGTTGTATCCGGCGGCGCGGCGAAACCGTAGGACCCGAGCGGCAGAGGCCATCGCAATCATCTTAAACGACAAAGCGGCGTCCCTGAGGCGACGCCGCATGCCTGTCTACTGCCACGTTCATTTAAGGGTGACGTTGCGGATCAGGTAACTGTCCACCACCAGGTAATTCTCCACCCGCTTGTTGATCACTTGCTGCTCGTTGCTCTTGTTGCCGAACTTTTTCATTCGCAGATCGAAAACTTTCATGCCAAGGCCATCCAGCGCGGCCATATTCTTGTAGGTGATGCTGACGCCAACATTCCAGTCTTCAACACCCGATCTGGTTTGGTTGAGGAAGAGCTGATAACCCTCAATCAAGCCTTGGCTCTTTTCATCGTTCCACAGTGGCTCCAAGTTGCTCTTCACGTCCGACCAAAAAGCATCATTGTGGCCGGGCAGTACTCGCAGCAGGGTAACGCGTTCCACCGTTCCTTCGGTGTATTGATCCTGGGCCAGACATGCGCCTGTGAGCAGAAAAAACAGGCACACCACTCCCACGGTTAGCTGAACAGCTCTCTTCATCGGTAGAGCCTCCTTTGTTGGTGGCGAAAGTCTGCACGATAGCCGGCATGTCGTAAAGAGAAAAACGAAATTAACAAAAATCTCACGCTCGACGGTATTCGAGAATGGCCAATCCGCCACCAATACCTGGCGCTACCCTTCGCAGCCCAGCCGAATAGTGGTCCTTGGGTCCGGGGTCTAGAATAGTTTTTCGCTGAGTAAGACTTTGTCGTATCCGGGATCAAAGGCCATGCTTCCCTTCAAGCTCGTCTACAGTGAGAAGTATTTTCTGCCCATCGGCGAACATGTCTTTCGCGCCGACAAGTTCCGGCTGATTCGCGAACGTCTGCTCCAGCAGCACGCGGCCGACGAGAGCGACTTCATCGTCCCTGAACCGGCCAGCGAATCCGACGTCACCCTGGTGCATTCGCCTCATTACGTAAACAAGCTGATGGAGGGAGGACTGAGCGCGCGCGAAGAGCTGCAAATGGAGATTCCTTACTCGCCGGAGGTGGTGGACGCTTTCAGGCTGCACACCGGAGGCTCCATACTAGCCGCTGAGCGTGCCCTGGAGGACGGCGTCTGCATGAACGTCGGGGGCGGATTTCATCACGCCTTTCCCGATCACGGCGAAGGTTTCTGCATGATCAATGACTTTGCCGTCGCCATTCGCGTCATGCAAAAGCGGGGCAAAATCCGCCGGGCAATGACCGTCGACTGCGACGTCCATCAGGGCAACGGAACCGCTTTCATCTTTGGCAACTCCGCGCACAAGCCGAACGTGCTGCCGTCCTCGTCTCGGCCGACCCTGGGTAGCGTTTCAGGAGCTGCTGCAAGCGAAGGCAAAGGTGCAGATGTGTTCACCATTTCGCTTCACCAGGAGCACAACTATCCCTATGTCAAGCCGGCATCCTCCATCGACGTCAACTTGCCCGACGGTTGCGAAGACACGGAATACCTTGCGTGGTTAGACAATGCCTTGAGCTCCGGATTGCGGCAATTCGATCCTGAACTGATCTGCTACGTGGCCGGCGCGGACCCCTTCAGCGAAGACCAGCTCGGCGGATTAAATTTGACCATTGATGGACTGAAGCAGCGCGACGAGTTGGTTTTTCGCGCCGCCCGCGCTCGCAACATTCCCGTCATGACCACATACGCCGGCGGATATGCGAACCGTGTGGACGACACTGTCACAATCCACTGCAATACGGTGCTGGCTGCAGCGGCGGTTTATCGCACCACGAGCAGCGAACTGCGGCGCTAGCGTCGTCATGAACAGGCCCGCGTGATATTCTTGAAAGCGACCGCGGAGCTCTACGCGTCCGCCATCCAGCCCGTTTGGACTCCTGAAAATGTTCGAGAATTTAACAGATAAGCTTCAGCGCGCATTTAAGAACCTGCGCGGACAGGGCACGCTGACCGAAGAAAATATCGGGGAAGCGCTCAAAGAAATCCGCATGGCGCTGCTTGAAGCCGACGTCAACTTCAACGTCGTCAAAGAGCTGGTCGAGCATATCCGCGAAAAAGCTATCGGTCAGGAGGTCTTGACCGCGCTTTCTCCTGCTGAGCAGGTGGTGAAGATCGTTCGCGATGAGCTGGTCAATCTTCTTGGCAAGGACACTGCCAAGTTGAAGTTCGCCTCCCAGCCGCCGACCGTCGTCCTGATGGCGGGCCTGCAAGGTTCCGGCAAGACGACCACTTCGGGTAAGCTGGCCAACTGGCTAAAGCAGGGCGGCCATCGTCCGATGCTGGTTTCCGTCGACGTATATCGTCCGGCCGCGCGTGAACAGTTGAAGGTTGTTGCCAATGCGATCAAGGCCAACCTGTATGAGGGTCAGGTAGGAGAAGCGAATACCGCGACCGTCGAGCGATTGGTGAAGGAAGCCCGCCGCGAAGCCATCAATAACGCTTGTGACGTGCTCATCGTCGACACGGCCGGCCGCCTGCACATTGACGAGCAGTTGATGGAAGAGATGCAGTCGCTGAAGAAGATCCTGAATCCGCAGGAAATCCTCTTCGTCGCCGACTCCATGACCGGCCAGGACGCCGTACGTTCCGCCGATGAGTTTCACAAGAAACTGAGTCTCACCGGCGTCGTGCTCACCAAGATGGACGGTGACGCCCGTGGCGGCGCAGCGCTCTCAATCCGCAATGTCACTGGCCAGCCAATCAAGTTCATTGGTGTGGGTGAGAAATACGATGCACTCGAGCCCTTCCACCCCGACCGCATCGTCGGTCGCATTCTTGGCATGGGCGACATCCTGTCGCTGATCGAGAAAGCCGAAGCCAAGCTCGACAAGGGCAAGTCGGAAGAATTTGCGCGCAAGGCACTCAGCAGCGATGGGTTTTCTCTGGAAGATTTCCGCGGTCAGTTGCGGCAGGTGAAAAAGCTGGGATCACTCCAGAGCATTATGGGCATGATGCCGAAGATCGGGCCCTTCGCGAACATGCAGCAGGCCGCCGACAAAGTTGACGATAAGCAAATCAATCGGGTGGAAGCGATCATCAACTCGATGACGCCATACGAGCGCGAACATCACGAGGTCATCAACGGCAGCCGTCGCAAGCGCATTGCCCGCGGCTCGGGTACATCGGTTCAAGAAGTGAATCAGCTTCTGCGGCAGTACGCGCAGATGCGCAAGATGTTCAAGAGCATGAGCAAGCCCAGCTTCGCCAAGCGGCTTGCAGGCATGAAAATGCCCGGAATGTAAGCTGCGGGACTGGATCTGGCGGTCCCGCTGCATTTGCTCGCGACATTGGGAGTATGCCGTCCTTTAGGCCCCTTCTTTTTCCCCTCTACATCTACTTGCCCGGAAACTGCTTCTAAGAGAGTGCTGCCGTAGCCTCAAAAATCAATCATGCGCGTCTTCGCATCTCTCATGCTCGCCGGCTCCTTCTGGACGTGGCTGCAGCGCTTGGGCGGTCCCGGACTGATCCTGCTGGGCGTTTTGGATAACTCCGCGATCCCGCTGCCCGGCAGCATGGATCTGTTGGTTATTCTTCTGTCTGCCCATCATCCGCAATGGTGGACATATTACGCGCTGATGGGCACCATCGGTGCCATTATTGGCGGTTATCTCACATATCGGCTGGCGGAAAAAGGTGGGGAAGAGACTCTCGAGAAGAAAGTAGGCAAACGGCGCGCCGAGAAGGTTTACAGCCGCTTTAAGAAGCACGGTTTTGCCACGGTAGCCGTAGGTGCGATGCTGCCTCCGCCTTTTCCAATCGTCCCTTTTCTGCTCGCGGCGGGAGCGCTGAAATACCCTCGCAAGAACTTTCTTGCCGCACTGGCGGTAGGCAGGGCGATACGATTTACCGCAATCGCATACCTTGCCCATCGATACGGAAAAGGGATCATCGGCTGGGTGTCGCGTTATTACCATCCTTTGCTCTACACCCTGATCACGCTGGCGGTGCTAGGCGGGATCGCTGCTCTCGTGTACTTCAAATGGTACCGGCCCAAGCACCAGAGGCAGCAGAAGCAGCCCACATCAGTAACACGGGTGCCAAAGACCTCCGGCCGTTCAACGATGAAAAAACGGGCATAATTCAGATTTTTTAGGGAAGCGACTGGTTGGTGGCCCCTGCCGGATTCGAACCAGCGACCAATCGATTATGAGTCGACTGCTCTAACCGCTGAGCTAAGGGGCCCCAATACGCTTATAGCACACAGCCCATCGCTACGAGCAGGAGGTTTGTTGGTGGAGGAAGAGATGAGGTTTGTTGGTGGAGGAAGAGATAAAGGGATGGGGTTAGGAGGCGGAAAGGCGGGGTTAGTGACTGGCCCGGCGGACGCCTAAAGTTGTGGGCCACCAGGTAATCTGCACCGAACTGGTGAAATCGTTCTGGCGGGTGGGAGCCAATACCGGCACCAACCAGGTTTCATATTGCAGGAATGGTTTGATCTCGAGGTCCTTGCGTGGCCATAAGTCGCCGGAAATGCTCCAGTCCCACTGGGTGCTGCCGCCGGGGATGAAGTCGTCCGAGATCTTCGCATTGCGTACTGCTACTTGGATACTGCTTTGCGGACTCAGATGATAGGTGCTCCACGCCTGGTAACCTTTGCCCTCGCGGCCGATCCAGCTACCCATCAGGTAGCGATCATTCAGGTAGAGATCGTGGTAGACCACTTCCCAGTAGAGGAATAGGCCGCCGTTACTATTAGGGGTTGGAGGATCCGTGTACACCGCTTCGGCGCGGAAGTCGAGTTTGGGCACTCCCGGGAAGTGCGTGAGATAGATACCGGGGTTCACTGCAGATCTCCGTGGAGCGCTCACGGGTGACACATCGTCGTGGACCAGCGAGTCGCTGTATAGCGTTAACCAGCGACGGAGGTAGGGCAGCCTCCACGAGAAGTCGAAGCTGGCGTGGCGTGCGCCGGGGTCGTTACGAGAAAACTTTACAGCAGGCGGCACGTCGTTAAAGCTGGTAAAGGCATTCCAGAACGAGCCAAAAGTCAGAGGCACATGACCTTGCCCACCGAAAACGTCGTCGCGAGTGAAGCCAAGCTCCAGGTTTTCCGTTGGCTTGAAACTGACCTTTTGCCCAAACATATAGGGCCCTGCCGGAAACTGGTGGCCATCCAGCGCCCCGAAAAAGTTCGCCGTTTCGAATGGACCCAGAAACTTCGATAACAGAGGGACATTCGTCGGCTCCAGGCGATTAATCTGCAAGCCCCAGAAAGGCGTGGCGTTATCGCTCATCAGTAACGCACCACCTTCGCTAGGTCCCCACCACATGCTCTGTTTGCCGACCGACCAGTCAACGCCGGCATACTTCATCGTCGCATAAGTATTCTGCAGCCGAAATTGATTGGTGACGATCGGGGTCGGAGGCTGGAGGGGATTCTGATCGACCGTGGCGATCACCTGCCGCACCGACAACGGATAGCCGGGAATCGTCGGCGAGTACTGGTACTCGCCATCCACATAGAAAGCGAAGCGGCCATCATTCGCACTGGCACTGAAGCCACTGATATCGTTCCAACCCTGCCAGTAAGGACGACCGTAGTCGTTGATCAGCGTCTGCCCAAAGTGATAGCTGTCGTTGACCGGCTTCCCTGCAATGTTTGTCACTTGCGTGTAAACCGAAACTAGTTGGATCGATTCAGTAGGGTGGCCGTCCCAAGTCGCGATCTCCGGCGCGAATTCCTGATCGAGCGTCTTCTTGAGCTGCCAGATCTCGGATGGAATGTCGGTGTGGTACTCCACCTTCGCGTTCATCTCGATCAGCATCTTGGCGCACGACATCCGCGACCACGGCCGCAGGCCCAGGAACGCCGTATCAATGTAGCCGCTGCCGATCAGCCGCTCCATCGCCGGATAGATCCAGCTGTCGAGTGGGACATTGACGCTGGCGGCGTTGGTCGGACGCGGCGCTGATGTTTCTTCGGCAACAATCTTCAAATCGTCGTCGATCTCGGGATTATGCCGGTTCTTATAGATCTGTCGCCCGATCTGATAGCCCATCAGGCCGCCAATAAACACATCTGAGAGGAAATGCTGGTCAGCAGCGGCTCGCGCCAGGCTGACTCCCAGTGCCAGACCATATGCGCCGAACTCAGCCATCGGGTGTGGATACTCCTGCGCAACGACAGAGGCAAAGGCCCAGGTCACGGCCGCATGGTCAGACGGAAACGACGTGCCTCCGTGGAAGAAGATGTTCTGGAAATCCGACGGGAACGGACGCTCGCGACCCGTCACGCCTTTCAGAGCATAATCGACGCCAAACGCGTTAATCATCGCCTCGGTGGCCAGCACACCGGTCTCACGAGCGCGTTCATTGTGGGTCATGCGGCCCCAGATATAGGCCGCGCCCGTCAGCCCCATGGCGGCGCCCACACCGGCATCGGAAGCGAGATTCAACGGATGCTGAGGATCTAACCTCATCGCGTACGAACTTTGCGGATCGGTGACGAACAATCCCGTCGCAATGCCGCTGACTGGAACGAGCCACTTGGCGTCCGCAGGCTTCAAGTGGAACGGGCTAGTCCAGATGTTCTTTTGGTCATCGGCGAGATGGATAAAAAACCTACTCTCGTTCGGGTGGAGGAATTTGTCCGGCGGCTGCGACCAGGTGGGCTGCGGTTGCGGCTGAGGCGTAGGGGGAACTGGAGCCTGCTGCGCACCCGCAGAGGTAGCTACGCACATGCTAAGAGCGGCAAGAGCGACGAAGAACCTGGAGCGACTCTTCAAAAGCGCCCTCGGGCTCCAGTCACGATGCAACGTTTGTGGTCCCAATTCATGCGGAAACTTTGTAATAGCGAAAGATCCGGGTCAGCGCCGACGCCACATCGGCAACGTCCTGTTCCGACATGGCAGGAGAGAGCGGCAGTGAGATGGTACGCTGCCCGACAAATGTCGCATTTGGGAAATCGGAGTCCTTGCACCCGAAGCGCTGACGATAGTACGGATGCTGATGCACCGGGACGTAGTGAATGCCGATCCCGATTCCTTCCGCATCGATAGCCGCGACGATCTTGTCCCGGCCGACGGAGATTTCCTCCAGCTTAAGCAGCGGAGTGTAGAGGTGAAACGCATGCCGTGAATCAGCCGCGGGAGGCGCTGGCAATTGCAGCGGTAACCCACTCAGGCGATCGTTGTACATTTGCCAGACTTGTTCACGCCGCTTCCAGTGATCCTCCAGAGCCTCCAATTGTGGCAGGGCTAGCGAGGCGGCCAGGTCCGTCATGTTGTACTTGAATCCCGCATCGACAACTTCATAGCCGGTGGGCCCGCCGACGAATCGGCTCCAGGCATCTGCGGTCATGCCGTGTAGCGACAACACCTTTACCTTCCGATGGACGGCTTCGTCCAGAGTGGTAACCATCCCTCCATCGCACGTGGCAATGTTCTTGGTGGGATAAAAGCTGAAACAGCCCGTGTCTCCCATCAACCCGGCAGGACGGCCTTTATAAGTCGACTCGATGGCGTGGGCGCAGTCTTCGATAATGTACAACCCATGCCTCTGGGCGATGTCCAGGATCGGATCCATCTCGCAGCAGCGTCCACACATGTGCACGACGATGATGGCCTTGGTGCGCGGCGTAATGCGCGCTTCGATCAGTGCCGGATCAATGTTCAGTGTCTGGGGATCGCAGTCCACCAGCACTGGCTGCGCTCCGCTGTGAACGACGGAGTGAATGGTGGAGCAGAAAGTCATCGCCGGACCGATGACTTCATCGCCGGCACCGATGCCCAGAGCCAGAAGCGAAAGGTGGATGGCAGCCGTTCCACTGCTGACAGCGGCTGCATACGGCGCTGGCTTGTAGCGGGCGAATGCAGTCTCAAAACGTTCTACCCGCGCCCCCAAACCGATCCAGTTGCTCCGCAGACATTCGAGAACCGAGGCGATCTCCGCATCGCCGATAACCGGAGCGCCGAAGACGAGACGGCGTTCAGGCGCACGTATTTGCACCCCGCCAGCAATGGCGGGAAGTTCATCTTCTTGCAAGGGAGTTGTGTGTCCGCCAGACAGCGGAGCGCGTTTCATAGAATTCGTGGCCGTTTTCGGGAGTATGGTGCGTGCTGATTGTAATTTATTTTTGGTTGCGTTGGAGGCAAGGCAGGCTGGCAGCATACTCAGCTATACTGCGGAAGAAGAAGATTTCCCCTCGGAACGTCGTGTGGAAGACATACTCGCTGATGCGCCGAGGTTCTGGCCGACTAGTTTTGGATGCCCTTCACGGTTTCCCATGCCGCGGCTGTTCTGCCCTTTCGCAAACTGAACCTGGTTTGGTCTGCGTTCATCATCGGCAGTATGGCGCCTGATTTCACCTACATCCTCGGCAACACCGACTACAGAGGCATCGGGCATCGCTTTCCCGGGCTGCTGGAGTTCACTCTTCCCGCGTCGCTGATCGCGCTCTGGATGTTCCACAACATCATTAAGCGGCCTGTGGCTGGGCTGCTTCCCACCGGCGTGCAGGAGCGCCTCCGGGACCAGATGGGAGCTTTCCCTTTCGGCGGATTTCGACGCTTCGCCGCGATACTCGCATCGATTGTGCTGGGCATCGTAACGCATCTGGTCTGGGACTCCTTCACTCACTCGAACACCTTGGTCTTGCGGCATGTGCGCTGGCTTCGCGGCTGGGTCTATGTGCCCTTCGTCGGCTACATGCCGATTCACTCGGCGCTCCAATATGGCAGTTCGATACTGGGACTGGTTGCTCTCGCGATCTGGGTCTGGCTGTGGTATCTGAGGACACCCATCGCGGAAAGCGCGGCAAAGCCGCAGCCGAAGTCTCGCTTCACGCTGGCGATAGTCATGCTTGTGCTGGCCGGAGCTGTCGGCCTAGTTCGCGCACTGCTGGTTGTCGGAATGCCCGCGTTCCGCTCCAATGCTCACAGCTTTCTGCTCGTCTTCGGCGTCACATCTTTGGCCTTGGAGTTCTGGCAGCTTCTGCTTTACTGTGTGCTGGTTTCTTCTCGCCAGATGTGGATTATCACCTGATCGCTGCGTTTCGGCTTATGCCTCTGGTCAGCGTCATCATCAACGTTCGTAACGGCGCCACGACGCTGCGAGAGGCGATCGATAGCGTCCTGCAGCAGACATTTCAGGACTGGGAACTTGTCATTTGGGATGACCGCTCCACGGATTCCAGCGCCGCCATCGTTGCCCAGTCTTGCGATCCCAGGATCCGCTACTTCCTGTCACCGGACGACGTACCGCTCGGAAAAGCCAGGAACGACGCTATACGGCAAGCATCCGGAGAATGGATCGCATTCCTCGATCAAGACGATGTCTGGCTACCGCACAAGTTGGAAAGACAGATGGCTCTCGCCAGCGAGGGCGTAGGCTTGATCTACGGACGTACAGTCCGGTTTTATCCCAGTGGGTCTGAAAGGGATTACGACTTTATCCACGAATATGCATTGCTTCCGGAAGGCGACATCTTCACCCAGCTGTTCACGAAATCGTGCTTCATCGCGATGAGTTCGTCGATGTTCCGTCGCTCCGCGATAAACGACATCGGCGGCATACCCGACACAATCCAGATCGTTCCCGATTACTATCTTTATGTCGCCGTCGCCAACCGGTACGAGGTACGGGCGGTGCAGGAGGTAGTCTGCCGATATCGGATGCACCTCGACAGCATGTCCCATACGGCGGCCCAAGCGATGCATCGCGAGGCCCTGCGCATGATCGAATCCTGGACGGAAGACTTGCACCCCTCCACGTTGGCCCTTTGTCAAAAGCGCCATCACACCGCCATTGCTCTCGAAGAAATGCGAAGTACGGGCACGAGAACTATCGGCCTGATGCGTCTGCTTACCAAGGGGTCCGTCGAGTCTCAACTTGTCAGACCTTTCATGTTCGCCTTCCACGTGGTGCGTCGAAACCTTCGTCCGCCCTATTGGAAGAAGCTGGGAACTCGGCCTTGCGTGTAGGATCGAGTTGTACTGCCGCGACTCATGCCCCAGGTCAGCGTAATCATCAACGTTCGTAACGGCGCTCAATATCTGCGCGAAGCCATCGACAGCGTGCTGGCGCAGACATTCGCGGACTGGGAACTCGTGCTGTGGGACGACTGTTCAACCGACGACAGCGCGAAGATCATCGCCGAGTACCACGATCCCCGGATCCGCTACTACCTGTCGTCGGAAGACACGCCCCTGGGGGAAGCTCGCAACCGCGCTATCGCTCTGGCTACCGGTGAATGGCTCGCGTTCCTTGATCAGGATGACATCTGGCTACCGCGCAAACTGGAACGGCAACTGGCGCTCAGCGCACCTGATGTAGCGATCATCTATGGGCGAACCGTGCTGTTCGATTCGTACCGGGGAAACTTGCGGGACTATGACCACTCCCACGAATTCAGCGCTCTGCCAGAAGGTGACATCTTCTCGCAGCTTTTCAGACACGCCTGCTTCATCGCGATGAGTTCGGCCATGCTCCGGGCCGCGGCGCTGGCAGAAGTTGGGAAGATACCACCAACCATCCAGGTTGTACCTGACTACTACCTCTACATCGCTCTCGCGCGAAATTTCAAGGCACGCGCGATACAGGAAGTGGTCTGCCGTTACCGCGTCCACTCCGCCAGCATGTCGGCCTCGCCTCAGTACCGGCGTCGGTTACATGAAGAGCCGCCGCTGATCATCCGTCAGTGGGCTTCGCAGGTGGATCCGCGAATCGTGCGCTCTCGGCTGAAGAGGTATTCGACTGCGCTGGCATTGGAGGAAATCAGGAGCGGAAGTTTGACCGGCTGTCGGAGGTTGCTATCGGAAGGTTCGCCAAGCTGGCTGATTTCGCGCCCATTCGCGATCGCGTGGCGTTCGCTGCGGCGAAAGCTTCGCCGCCCTTACTGGCTGGCTACTGAGTTCGCATCCGACCCCGACTGAGAGAACGAGGGGACGGGCGGCTTCTCGCGGCGATGATGCTGTTGAGCCACCGGCCTGCTGCTCTCTACCAGCAAGGCAATGTGTTCGGCTTGTTCTTTAGTCGGACGGCCAGGCCCCTTGATCACCCGCTTGTCGGAACTGACGTAATAACCAAGTACTTTCAAGTAGTACCGCACCCGAATTCCTACTCGCACGATGAACTTGATCAGGCGTCCTTTACCAAAGTAATCGTAAGCATCGCTGAAGTCGATGAATCCCTGGCACTGTTCACGCAGCGTCTTCAGAACATCCTGGTTGACCGTCTGACTGCCAAAGTGAATCACCTCAGCACACGGCGTGAAGAACAGCTTGTAGCCTTTCTTCCCCAACATGTACTCGTAAGCTAGGTCTACCATCGCCCAGCGGAAGCGCTCGTCGAGGAGGCCAGCACCTTCCCACGTAGACCTGCGCATGACGAACGCCGTGGTGCCGATGGCTTCGACTTCCTGCGCCTTCGAAAAATCGAAGTCGCTGGCGTAGTAGCGAGCCATAATGCGGCTCTTTGGAAATATCTTGTGCCAGTTCAAGGTCTGGAGGAAGAAAACACCCAGGCCCGCGAATCGGCGGATGTCGTGCTGCAAGCTTCCGTCGGCGTTGAGCAGCTTGGGACCACAGGCTGCCGCTTCAGGAGTCTGATCCATAAACTGGACCAGAGACTGAAACGCATTCCCGATCATCATCGTGTCACTGTCCAGAAGACACGCATATCTTCCTCGAGCGATACGAAGCCCTTGATTGACGCTGCGGCCATAGGACTCGTTGCATTGGTTGCGGATCAGAATTACGTCCGGGAACTCTTCGGCGATCATAGTCGCGCTGCCATCGGGAGAGTTACCGTCAACACAAATGATCTCGAAGGAAATCCCCTCGGTCAGACGGTAAATGGAATCAATGCAGTTCCGCACCAGGCCGCGAGTATTGTAGTTCGGGATGATGACCGTAAGATCGAGAATAGGCTTCGCCATTCCTAATTCCTAGTTCCTTACAGATGATGGTACTACCCTGGCTGGAACGCCGAAAACTGTGCGTTGTGGTTCAACCGAATTCATCACGACCGAATTAGCGCCAACGACTGCCCCATTCCCAATACGGTATGGCCCCAGAACTTTGCAGCCCGCACCCAGAACAACATCGTCGCCAATCTCACATCGCAGCTCGCGATTGAAACCCATGTCTGGGTGAAGAGCCCCCAAACCAACCCCCTGAAATACCGTCACATTGCTGCCTATTCGCCATGCCCCAATCACGCAGCCGACGGGATGAGCGAAAAATACCCCCGGCCCAATCTCGCATTTGGGGGTAATTTCCAGCCCGAACAGAACAACGTTCAAGTAGGTTAACAGCTTTGGCAAAACTGGTACACCGGCAAGCATTGCAGCCCGGCTGCTGCGACAGATGACGTTGGGAAGGTACCGGAAGTGGAGCAAGCGCAGAAGAAGTCGCCAGAAACTTGGCCTGATGTCGCCTCTTCCCTCCAGTTCGTACTGTCGCGCCAGATCGGCGTAGAGCAACTCTTTCAACTCCGACATGCCTCGGACCGTGTGCGCCAGATCAAGATAGTTCCATCTCTATTCATATCGTCCTGCATGGTGATAACGCTTATTGGCATTCGCGGTAAAGCGCCAAAGTTTGTTCTCCGCATTTGTCCCAGCTGTATCGTGTCACGACGACCTTTCCAGCTCTCACTGCCCTCCCGCGCGCCGGCTCGTCACTCAAAGCCTGCAACAATTCCCGGGCAAACGACCCTTGGTCTGCCGCGTCGAAGTAGAACGGCGCATCGCCGCACACCTCCGGAATCGATCCCCCGCGACTTGCCAGCACTGGACACCCCAGCGACATCGCCTCCAGCGGCGGAATCCCAAATCCCTCGCTAAGCGAGGGGTAAACGAAGAGTTTCGCCGCGGCGTACGATTCGGCCAAAACCTCGTCCGAGACTTTCGGCATACTGACAACGCTGTTGCCAAGCCCTAGAGAGCTGATCAGCGTTTTCTCCTCGCCACTGAGTTCCCCGCCTCCGAGCACGAGCAGATCGACAGAATCCTGCAACTTAGCATCGTGCATGGCCCGCAATAAGCCTCGAAAATTCTTGAAGGCCGCCCTCATTCCAACGTACAGAATGTAATCCCGGCGTATCTGCTGTCGGAGCTTTGCAGCCACCTCTGCGCTTCGTGGCAGCGGGCTAAATGAATCGTAGATTACCCGAATTTTGGACGGATCCACGTTGTAAAAGTGCAAAAGGTCCCGCCGCGTCGACTCCGAACAGCAGATGATGGCGTCCACCCTTGGGAAGAGCCACTTGCGCGCCCAAAGCACCTTTTTGCGGTCGGGAAACAGCTCCGGAAAACGCTCATGAGTGCACTCGTGGTGAGTGGCGATCACCCGATGAGCGCGCACCATCGGCATACGCAGATATGTAGTCGGGTGGTAAACATCGAATTTGCCCAGCGTTGCCACCTGTACGTTGCTCCATGCCTCATTGGCAACATACCGCAGCGATCCCGGGGACACCCAGTTGGGCAAAGATGTCACACGTGCTTTCGACGCATCCAGCTCCCGAAAGGGATACACATTGCCATTGATTCCCATGAGAATCTGCGTGTGCAGATCGGGGACGCCGGTCATGTACTTTGCGAGTTCATAGAAGTAACGGGAAGCGCCTCCGGCATCTTGCAACGAAAAAACCTGATGGTCGTAGAGGATGCGCACCAGAAGACCTAGGCAATCAATTCCGGCATTTGCTCGGGTTCAATCGTCAGTTCGCTCGCAGAGCGGCCGGCGATCGCCAGACTCGCCAGGAAAATAACATAGGAAATCAGCGTGTTAATCGCCGCTGCGGTCGCCCCGTACGATGGGATCGTAAAGAGGTTCAACGCAATGTTGCAGCTCGCTCCAATTACTGTACAAATCAGAATCTTCCTCTCCATGCCCCATGCGATGTAAGCGTTGGTCAGATAGGAGCTCAGGAAATCCAGCGGGATTGCCCATGCCAACAGCATGAGCAGCAAGGTAGCGGGCAGGAATTCATGCCCGAACAGGATGCTAATGACAGGCCGCCGCACCAGAGTAACGAATCCCGCAACCATCACACCGAGTCCGGCGAGGCTGAGCAGGATGGCTGGCCGCAACATGCGCCGGCGTTGCCTCTGCTCCTGGCGCGCAAGTTGCGGATACAGGACGTTCGTCATCAAGTAATACGTGAATAGTATCTGGCTCAAAACTCGATAAGATGCGCTATAAAGCCCGACTTGGCGCGGATTTGACATAAGCCCCAGCATCAGCATGTCGATGCTGTTAAATGCCAGATTACAGAACCAGGCCACGCCCATCACGCTGGTCCGGCGCCAGGCCAGCGACTCCCGGATCAGGTCCAATGAAATTTCATAACCCTCGCTGGGCCGACAACGACGCCACCACATTTCGAAGATTGCTGCCTGCACGACGTTGCCGAAGACATTTCCCGCGACCAACCACCACAGGATGTAATCCGAGTTGCATCCCAACAGCAACGCGACGAGAATACTGGCCGGTACCGTCGCCCTACCGAGACTTGCCAACCTAAGATGTTCCTTGCCCCAGGCCGCCCAATCGAGCGAGCCGGCGTACATCGATCCGGCGGCTGCAAAGGCAAACAGAAACGCCTTCGAACCTGTTGGCAGCTTCACCGACACCGCGTACAGCAGCAGCACGGGAACCAGCAGCGCAGCCATCATTAGACGCCGCCGCTGCACCTGCTGAACGATCTCGCGTCCTGCTTCCGGATAGCGCGCCAACAAACGCGCCCCGACGTGTCGCAGTCCGAAGTCGATGAACGGGTACGAGTACTGCACCATGCCCTGCGCGAGGGCATAGACTCCGACAAAGACGACGCCAAACTTCCGGGCCAGGATCAGCAGCGTCGAGATGCTGCACAGCCGAGCCAGCGCTTCTCCCGATCCGAAATCTAAGATCTTGCGCGCCAGTTGGCGAAAAGAAGTTTCCATGCTGCGGTATTTCGAACAAATCAAAGGTGCCGCCTGGACAACGCGCGACCCGACTTTGCGAAACCAATGCGGCTTCAACTGCACCCTGCGCCGCCACCAAGATCAAAGTTTGAGATAGCCAACGACGATGCCGGAGGTACGTTTAAGGTAGAGAGCAGCCATATCCATCTTTCCCTTACACAGGTTCAGCACGCCGCCGCCAACCGTTCGGGCCAAGACGCCGAATAGTTGGGCTAAACCAAAGCCATTCAAGCGTAGCGTGTAACCCATCCCGAGAGCATACGGATAGGTAGTCCGCTGTAATCGAGCCAACTCTCGTAGCTCTACATGGAAAACGCTAATTGAGGGTTCAAACCACATCCGGAATCCCGCGTGAAGGGCGCGTAAAAAGTAGTCTGTCTCTTCTCCGGATTGGTATTTGGTGCTCGCACCCACACCAATGGTCTCGTTCAGCACCCCTATCGTGTCCCGCACTTGTCGCCGCATAAACACCATCGAGGACTGGGCGATCCAAACACTCCTGATCATGCGCAGCCCGATCGGGTCGGCCACAAATGGTCCAGCTGACAGAGGAGCTTTGGGAACCATGGCTTCTCCCCTCTCATTGCACTCCAGGATGCACAGTAAATCGTATTCAGGATGTTGGTCGAACCAAGTTGCCACCTGCCGAAGCAACTCGGGTGCGTACCAGCAGTCGTCGTCGGGAATACCGATAATGTCGCCCCGAGCAACGCGGAGCCCAAGATTTCTGCCTCGAGCCGCGCCAATTTCGGAACGGAAGTATTGGCACTCAAATGTATGTTCGCGCAGCAGCGCTGGCACACCATCACCATCATTTTGATCGATGATCAGAAGCTCGAAGCTGCGATAGCTCTGACGATCCAAGGAAGCCAGAAACCTCTCGAGCTCCTTGAATCGGTTACGGGTACTTACGATAAGCGAGATCATTGAGCGGTAGACGACTGCTCCGGATTCCACTCATAAGTCGGTCGCGGCGCCTGCTTTAACCAGGTCACCAAAGAGTACGCTTTCCAGCCGATGGCCAGCACCACTAGGAAGAGACATGTCCTGGCCAGCACCGAGAGCCAGCCCAACAGATCGCCGCGTGGCATGGAGAGGACATCCGGCAACAGCATGACGACGATGAAGAGCGTGAAAGCATTGCGGCTCATGCGATAGAGCAGATGCAATCCCAGCCCGATTAGCAGCGACAGCGCGATGACCGCCGTCACTCCGCCAATTATGTATTCCTCCGCAATATACGATCCAGCCGTGCCCAATCCCTGCTCAAAAGCGACCGGGTTTAGTAATACCGAAACGTCGTGACCCAATTCGCGCCCGCGGAAATAGTGCTGTAGATCGTGCGGCGTGAAACCGAAGGTCAGTTCGTTCCACGAATAAGACGCCACATAGGGTGTGAAGATCTCCGGATATTTGAGCACGACTAGTGTAACGTCCAGCGAGTTACCAGCGAGAGTTACAAATTTCAGCGGATCGACAGCGTATGCCGTAACACTGTCGGAGTCTTCCCGCAGCGCCTGGAACACTCCTGCGATGACAAACAGCACGCAGGCCAGAACAATAACGGCAGTATTGCGCATTTTTTTTCGCGACTTGATTCCGGCGGCGTACCACAGTGCGACGATCAGCCCCAGTGTGCTCATGCGGCTTCCCATCAGGAGCAGCATGAGGGAAGACGTAAAGTAGCAGGCGATCGCAAGGTAGACATACTTCTTCCGATGCTCCAGAAGAAAGATTCCAACAAAGCTCGGCAGAGTCAGCAGAGAAACCAGCCGCACCCAGAACGGCACCGAGGAGGCAAACTCCCCATGGTTCACCCAGAAGTACATGTAACCACCGTGATCCTGGGCATATTGATAGTAGCTGTAGTTCTTGAAGATCTGTACGGGCACACTCAGATAGAAAAGCAGATACAAGTAAGGCAAATACTGCTGCATCGGCGCGGAGTCGGGAACTCCAATGCGCCGATAGTTCAAACGGCACACCGCATAAATACATATCGCCGATAAAGCGATACACAACAACACAGTGCCCTGCTGGGCGCGCGAGAGATCAAACGGGACGCGCGTTTCGATGCGCACTCGCAACGGATCCGGCTCGCTGCCCAGGCTGTAGGTCAGGAACCGTCCGCCCTGGCACAACAGCAACATTCCCATGAACAGGAAACAGGGATGCCGGCCTTGGTTAAAGTTCCTCCACGAAAGGCCGAGCAACAGAACCAGCAGCAGCGCGTCCAGAACCACTCCTTGGTTCGAAGTAAGCCAGTGCGCCATGAACGCAATAGTCGCTAGTCCCACGGCCGCGAACAGCAGAATTACCTCGAGAGCAGGGACCGGCATTGCCGACGAGCCTGGCGGCATGGTTTGGACGCTTTGTGAAGGGCTGCTCACGCGTTGCCTAAGAAAATCGCAGGTAATGGCGCAGTAAAGCTGCGCGCGCGCGGAATTGCGAATCCTGCTCCTGATGCCGCTTCAACGATTCGACTACCAGCACTCCTGCACAGGAGAGAAGGAAGGCCACCAGAGCCGCCATCAGAATGATCGTCAGCCGGTGCGGACCGGATTTGCGCTCGGGGGCAACAGCTTTGTCGACGACCTGGACTACGACCGCATCTTTCGCTTCGTCGATGCGGGCAGCTTCCAATTGTTTGCCGAGGAACTCGTAAAGCGCCTCGTGATACTTCAAATCACGTGCGCGGCGAAGGTACTCCAGCTCAGCCTGCGGCAGCTTACGTGTCGGTAGCTCCAGATCTCCATTGCCCGGCTCGCCAGTGTTGTGCTCCATCTTTGCCACTTGCGCACGTAAACCTGCCAGTTGTTGTTCTGCGCGGCGAAGTTCGGGATTGTCCTTGGTGGCATACGTACGCATGGCCTCGATCTGGACCTCCAACTCAGCCACCTGGGCCCGCATATCAGCCACACTTTGAATGATGACCCGCGCCTGAGCTTCCGGCTGCAGAAGTCCCGTTTTTTCCTCAGCTTGTTTCAACTGCACTTCGGCCAGCGACAAAGCATCGCGTTCCGCATTCACCTTTTCTTCATAGAACAGCCTGCGCTGGCCGGCTTCGGAAATCGCCAGCTGCGAATTCATCGTGTGCAACTCTTCGACGTATGCGTTTGCCATTGCCGCGGCCCGGCTCGGATCGTGGTCATCGACGCTGATCGAGATCAACCCTTCCTTCTCAGCAACGATATAGCTGCGGGCGTCTAGCTTTTTGCGCGCGTCTTGATAGCGCTTCACCCGGTAAACCTTACGCAGATCGAATTTATCGATCAGCCGGTCTTGAATGGTCCGGCTGTGCAGCATGCCGATAAACAAATCTCCGGGATTTTTTAAGCCCAGGTCGGAGTCGCTCAACCCGGCGATCGATCCTATCTGCCCCAGCATGGCGCCCAGCGTGGACTGCTTTTGTTCAGGGGGCACAATGGTAGCTGTTGCTGTATATGTGTTGGGGATGAGAAACATCACGATGGCCGTGATCGCGGCAACCGCAATCGTCGCCTGCAGGATCGTCTTCTTCCGCCGGGAGAGGATCAGTAGCAGTTCCATCCCGTCGATTCCGCTGTGCGGCGAAGCTTCCGCCTCAAGCGGGGTCTCTACGATCGCATCGTTCGCGACCGGGCTGTTTACTCGAGTTCGTTCGGAGATCTTGGAAGTCTCAAGCATATGTCACATCCCACGCTACTTTCGTCCGGAGCCGCCGCCAACACTGGCAAGCGGCTACTGAGTCAGCACCTTAACCGCGGCGGCTGCCAATCCAAAGTTAAAGAGTATCTGCGACCAGTCTTTGAAGTTACGGAAGGCCGCGCCGGGGTTCAATTGCTCAGGAACCACTACGGTGTCACCGGGCATCAGCACCATGCTGGTGAAGCCGCCTGACCAGAAGCCGGTGGAAGCATCTTTGCTCACCACGGCGCCATTGGCGCGAACAACGAAGATCTTGCCCTTGTCGGCATTCCGTGTCGGTCCGCCTGCGTCGCGCAAATACCGCACTACCGTCTTGCCGGGCCGCTGGATAAACGAGCCCTGATTGTAGACGTCGCCCACTACGCTCACCACAATAGGCCGGCTCGGAATGTAGAATTCATCGCCGTCCTCCAGCGGAAGTGCGGGGATGGAATCCACCCCGGTGTCATCCGGATGCAAGGTCAAGATGATTCTGCCATCGGCTTTCAGTTGCCGCATCTTCTCCAAATTGCCGCGTTGGGCTTCCGTCGTAGCTCTGGCCGCATTCGCCTCCTCGGCACTTCGGGCGTTTTGTGAATTCTGTGCTGCCTGACGCGCCAAGTCGCGCTCCATCTGGGCGATGACCATGTCAAGCCGCTCCTGCTGCTGAACCCGGGTGGATTCTCGAGTAAACACCGCTGCGTAGAGGTAAGCCGACGGTGCCAGTCCTCCCGCCCGAACCACCAGGTCGCGCAGGGTTTCTCCCGGGTGCGCACGATACACGCCGGCCGACTCGAATTCTCCCTCCAGCTTTACCAGCTTCGTCTGCTGATCGCGAGGAACTCGCAAATCCGCTTGCGAAAAGATTGTAACGATATCGCCCGGCTGCAGCTCTAAGTTGGCGGAATCCTGGTGCTCCAGAACCGCCTTTCCCAGGTTGAACGGAAGCAGCTCAGTCGACAGATCCTGCTTGTTCATGCGCTGAACAACTGCATAATCCCAGTTGATTTCCGGGGCATTCTTTCTCACATCGTTAATGGGGCCTTTGTCGAGCTTGTCGATCGCCCGCTTGTCGAGCTCTCCGGCAGGCTTTGTGGCGTTCGTCTGCAACTGCAGCGTAAGCGCGTTCTGCTGACTCCAATATTCCCGCGTGATCAGGAACTCGCGGTTCGGGATCAGGTCCGTCACTCGCATGCCTTCGCGCCAGGGATACCGCCCCGGTTGCGCGACATTGCCTCGCAGAGTCACGGAATCGACGAAGCGCGGCGAGATGGGAGTGAAGTTGAGGACGTCGCCGTCCTTCAGAGGACGTTGCAGGCCGCCTTCGTCCAGTTTGATCTCTTCGATGCCGCGATTTTCGCGATTTTTGATCTGCTCAACGTACACCTTGCCGCCGTAAGCCGTGACGGCGAGACCGCCGGCCATCTGCAGCACCTCGTTAAGGCTGGTTTCATGCTTCAGTTCGTAGATAGCAGGATTATTGACCTCGCCCCCCATTGCCACCTGCGGTCCGACCGGCGCGAAGTAAATCACGTCGCCCGGCAGCAACTGCACGTCTTTGCTCTTATCTCCCTTGATCAGCAGATCGTAGAGATCGAAGTCAGTGACCACCATTGAGTTTCGCTTCAGCTGAATATGCCGCATCGACCCGCTGGACGATGGTCCTCCCGAAGCAAAGATCGCATTGGCCAGTGTGCTCAAGGAACTGATCGTGTAGCGCCCCGGATGAGCGGCCTGACCAACCACAAAAACATCTATGGATCGCAGCTCTCCCATGCCAACATTGAGATCGAAGTTCTGATAGATGCGTCCGATGTGTGACTTGAGAAAACCCTGCAACTGGTCGAATCGCAGTCCTGCAACATTTAAGCTTCCGACACGAGGAATGTAGACGGCACCGTTGCGGTCGACCCTCGCGTGCACATCCAGATCGATCTGGCCCCAAGCGCGGATCAACAGCTCATCCCCCGGACCAATGACATAGTCGGCAGTAACCGGAGCATGGTCGACTGGCGCGAACGTCGTCGGCGCCTCGTCGAACAAGTTCATGCCGTAGATCGGCAGGGTCTGCCCGAGAGAGGTGGCAACCATCTGCTGGAAGTCGGTCAACTCGACCGTTCTCGCCCTGGGCTTAGTTCGCAACGGAAGCTGATTCTGCTCTCCCTGCTTAGGGGCATTCTGCTGCTGGGGAGGCAACGAACGCGAATCATCCAGAACGACGGTCGGGATCGAGAGCGGTGTCCCTTCCTGCGTTTGCGAGGGATTCACGCTTGGCAGCTGTCCCAGACCCTGTTGTTGCGTCTGCTGTTCTTGTTGGTACTGATCGTTGCCTGCCTGGGAGTCGCGCCGATCCATTGAAGTTTGCGGCGTCGCACACACTGCGACACTCGATGAGGCCAGTACGAGGGCCAGGGTAAAACTCAGGGTGCGAGAGAACATGATCGGAAAATTACGCTCCATCTTGAAGGTCAAGCGCCTGTTATCACGTTTCAATAGAGATTTCAAAGTCGTTCTCCAAAATCCCACAGAGTTCATAGGAGGTTATGCTTCCGAATCCGAAGCCGTTAACGTCGGCTGCGACAAAGGCACTCAGCCATGTGTCGCCGGAGATTGCCGCCGCAGCGCGTTCAGCCAGAATTGCGCATAAGCGGGCGCGAAGACTCGCGCATCCACGGGCAAGTCGCATCCGGTAAACAACTGATGAAGGTTGCGGTGCGCGCTGACTGCCCCAGCCAATCCCAGGGTGGCAAATGTTGGTTCCAGATCGCAGATCGCCCCGCGTGCTGCGCATCGGCTGAAGTACGCATTGACCGCATCGAAGATCGGTCCCAGATGATCGCGGAACATGCGCTCTGAACCCGGAAACTCAAACCCGGCAACATACAGCAAACGCATCAGCTCCGAGTCTTCGGAGATCTCCTTCACCACGAAATCCACCAGCATAGGCAGGACGACCTCCGGATCCAGATCGGTCGCCAGACCATTCTGCAGCTCCCTGCTCAACTTCAGGCGATTCAACCTCGACTCCGCCGCTGCCCAGAATAGATCTGTCTTACGGGCAAAGTACCGGAACAATGTGGCTTCGTTTACGCCCGCGAGGCCCGCGATTTCACGTGTGCTCGTCCCTTTATACCCCTGGCGGGAAAACAATTGAACAGCGGCCTCGACAATGCGCACTTCGGTGACGCTCTTCTCCGCGGTGTTTTTCACGGAAGTCGGTCCTTTACTCTTAATTGATTGGACAGGAGTTATTGCTTGAGAGGCTCGATTTCGTCTATACCGATTTCGACGGAGACGCTCTGGCGTATCAGATCCAGGGTCAGAACCACGCGGCATTCATTCTTCTTGCGGACCAGTAAGCCGATCATTCCCGCCAGCGAACCAGAAGTAATACGAACTTTCTCTCCGGCAACCAAGTACGGATGAGGCTCGAATTGACGGAACTGCAGCCCGGCGCGCAGCGCTTCAATTTCGGAATACGGCAGAGCGGATGGCTCTCGTCCGGTACTGACGATCGATAGCACACCCGGCAACTGAAGTACTTTAACGGAGTCGCGGCGGGGAACGCGTACGAAAACGTAATTCGGAAAAAGAGGCCGGTCTACCTTAACGCGGCATCCATTCTTCCACCTCCGTACTGAGCTGTATAGAGGAAGAAATGATTCGACGAGATGAACATCCAACTGGCGGACGACCGCCTTCTCATGACGAGGCGTTGTGTAAGCTGCAAACCACTTCAGGGACCCCTCGAGATTAACTAAGTCCCCCGGCGCTCCAGGTGACAGGGCGAGAGCCGCGGAACTATTCGCCAAACAAGACAAGGCTTCGCCATCCTCACTGAGAGAGGTGATTCCTTCCAGCGTTGCAACAACCTGCAACCAAACACTTCCCAGTTCCGCGATGAGCCTCGTACATGGCCATCGAACTCTCTAGGAATGTGATACTTCGAAGTCGGCCCTTGAGCAAGTACCTACTTGCTAGAGCGCCGACGGGCGGCAGCGTTGGTCAAACCGCAAGAATAGGCAAAGCTCTGGTTTGGGTCAAGCGAAAAAGCCGCTTTCGGGAACTCGGCATTCCGATGCGGGCCATCGATGCAAAATGGGAGGTCTAGTGCAGAGGCTGGTACCCTAACGCCCTTAGTTGATCGGCGATCACCTTGTGACCGGCGTCGTTGGGATGGAATCCATCCAGTGCGATTAATCCCAGAGTCCCGGGATCAGTGGTGCCGTTCGCGCCATTGAAGGCCTGATGAACGTTCGCTACCGGAATGCCGTTGGCGGCCGCGGTCGAGTGGATGTAAGTGTTGACCTCATCGAGATACGGCTCGACCGTGTTGAATATCCCCGCCTTCATGTCCGAGGCGACGTAGGGATTGTATATGTCCATCGTGCGGATGATGGTGTTGCTCGTCGTCCGCAATTGCAGGATGTTCGAGATGATGGAGTCCCAGTTCTGCTTGAAGGTCGCGACCGCGTTTCGCAAACAGTCTTGATTATCCGTGCCGCCACAGGTTCCCTTGGTGTAGTTGTCGTGAGCATTGGCGAGATCGTCGCCGCCAATGTCCCAAGTCAGCACCTGGGCGTTGATGATGTTGTTGCGGAAGTCCTGGTCAGTCTGGATTGCATTCAGCAGGTCGCCACTATGCCAGCCGGGCACGCCAAGATTGGTCGTGTTCACATTGGCGCCTGTGTCAAGATTTACATACGTCGCATAGCGGGCGACGTAACCTTGCTGGGCCAGAACTCCGTCGGCCAGCGAGTCACCAAGTGCCGTGTAATTCCAACTAGGAGCTTTGGGATTATTGCCTGTCGTCCCACCACCGCAGGCGATGAGGGATAACAAGAAGACAATCGTAGTAGCCGTTACAGCCAGTTTGCATACCGAAAACCGAGCCCTGAAATCCATAACAAGCTTGGATGCGCCTTGTTCCCGAAGGTTTGCGCCTGCCCGTCAACTACTCGCCCTTTCCCAGCGCCAAGGTGATCAGAGTCTTCTGCTCCATCTCGTGAGCCTTGGCCGAGCCCGTTGCCGGCGTCGAATTCGCCGCTCGCTTTACGCTACGGAGCTTTGACCCGAGAATTCGCTTCAGGCGCGGCGACACAAACGAAAGCGCCCCCATATTCGCCGGCTCCTCTTGTACCCAAACGAACTCGCTCGCGTTCTTATAGAGGCCGACCAGTTCCTGCACTTCGACTTCCGGGAATGGATACAACTGTTCCAGCGATACGATCGCCGGGCCATTCATCGTCAACTTCTTGCGTTCCATGCGCAGTTCCTGGCCGATCTTGCCGCTGCATAAGAGCACGCGTTTGGCGTCCAGCGCGGTTTCATCGGGAATGACGTTCCGGAAGCGTGGCCGCTCCAGCTCCGATAATGGCGACAACGCCTCGGGATGCCGCAACATGCTCTTCGGTGTGAAGCAGATCAGCGGCTTGCGCCACTTTCGGAGGACCTGACGCCGCAGCAGGTGGAAATACTGGCCCGCCGTCGAGGGCTGACACACCTGCATATTGTCGCGCGCGCAAAGTTGCAGATACCGCTCCATTCGGGCGCTGGAGTGTTCCGGCCCCTGCCCCTCATGACCGTGCGGTAACAGCAGCACGAGCCCGCTCAGCAGGTCCCACTTGTCTTCGCCGGCAGCAATGAACTGATCGATGATGATCTGCGCGCCATTGGCGAAGTCCCCGAATTGTGCCTCCCAGGCCACTAGCGCTTCCGGATAATCGCGCGCGAATCCGTACTCGAATCCCATGACCGCTGCTTCGGAAAGCTCCGAGTTATAGATCTCTACCCGCGCCTGACCCTGCTCCAGGTGGCACAGCGGCACGTACTCTTTTTCGTCCACGATGTCGATCAGCACCGAGTGCCGCTGATTGAACGTGCCGCGACGGCTGTCCTGTCCGCTGAGGCGGATCGGAACTCCTTCCACCGCAAGCGATCCGAGTGCCAGCGCCTCGGCCATACCGAAGTCCAATGGCCGCTTGCCGTATCCCATCTCCCGACGCTGCTCCAGCAGCTTCTGCACCTTGGGGTGGATATTGAAATCCTCCGGATACTTCACCAGTCCGTCTGTAATCTTATGCAGCGTCTCGACCGGCAAACCGGTGTCGACTTCATCCGCCGGGTTGTAGGGACCGCCATGGAACGGTGCCCAATAGCTGGGCAGCTGCCGCATCACCGGCTTCTTTTGCAGGCTCTTTCCAGCCTTCTCCGCAGCATCCAGCTCTGCTTGGAACTTCTCGACGTATGGCTGGGCATCCTGTCCCGTGTTCTTCGCGTAAATCTGGAAGAGCATGGGGTGATCCTTGATCTTGCGATAGAGGATCGGTTGCGTGATGGTTGGATCGTCGACTTCGGAGTGACCATGACGACGGAATCCGATGAGGTCCACCACCGAGTCGCTCCCGAATTCGTAGCGAAACTCCAACGCCATGCGGCCCGCGCGTATTACCGCGTCGGCATCTTCGCCATTCACATGGAAAATCGGAATCGGAAGCCGCTTGGCCAGATCGGAGGAGAACCGTCCCGAATACGCGTCGCTCGGATTCGTGGTGAAGCCGAGCAGGTTGTTGACGATGATGTGCACCGTACCGCCAACAGTGTAGCCGCGCAGGTCGGCGAGGTTCAGCGTCTCGGCGGTAATTCCCTGCCCTGCAAACGCCGAGTCGCCGTGCATTAAGACCGGAAGAACCTTAGCCTTGCCATCGCGGCCTATACGAGTCTGCTTGGCCCGCGCACGGCCCAGTGCGACAGGATCCACCGCTTCCAGATGGCTGGGATTGGAGACCAGGTGAATCCGCACCGGCCGGCCGCTCGCACCCGTATACACACCTGTCGCGCCGATGTGATACTTCACGTCTCCACCGCCGAGCACGCTGCGCGGATCGACATCTTCGAAGCCGCCAAAAACTTCCACCGCCGGACGGTTCACGATATTGATGATCACGTTCAGGCGTCCGCGATGACTCATCGCGAGCACGGCCTGCTCCGCACCATAGCCGGTCGCGGAGTTCAGAATCTCATCCAGGAGCGGAATCAGCGCGGTATTGCCTTCAAGCGAGTAACGCTTTGTGCCAATGTAGCGGGAGTGAATCGTCTGCTCGAACACATCGGCACGGACGAGCTGGTCCAGAATGCGGGCGCGGTCGATCGGTTCCTGCCGATCGGCTTCCATGCGTTCCTGGATCCATTGGCGCCGCTCGAGATCGGGAATGTGCATGAATTCGACGCCGATACTGCCGCTGTACACGCGACGAGCGGCATCGGCGACGTCCCCGGCAATGTCCAGTTCGGGATGCGCAATCGGGGCGAAGTGCCCAAGCGGGTCTAGATTGGCCTGAAGATAGCCCCAGCGACGGAATGCGTCTAGGACGCGCTCCTGTTTCTCGCTGTCAATATTCATCATGACGGTGGACAAGGATCAACAACTCCCCGGCTCGCTCCCATCGGGAAACGGGCCGCATAACGCTGCATTAGTTATAGATTCCGTACCGATCGGACGGTTGCAGACGACAAGTTGAGTGAAGCCGCAACCCTTTCCAGTATATAGTGTGGGGTTTTGACTTTGCTAACAGCAGTTGCACGAAGAATCCAGCTCTTTCCGACAAAATAGTCGCTAAAAAGGAGACAGCGTCATGGATCTGAGAAGCGCGTCGGGCCGCACACTGATCATTGCCATTCTTTTTTACGGCGCAGCTTCGTTTGGCGCTGCCGCGACAGCGAACTCTCCCAATGATCGCCAAGTGACCGACCCGAAATCGATTAAGTCAGATTCCAACCCGACGGCCCGCCCCGTCGCCATCGACGATCTGTTCTACAGCCGGCGGGTAACGACGCCCACGTGGTCACCTGACGGCAAACAGGTCGCCTTCAGTACCAATCTCACCGGTCGAATCAATCTCTGGAAGGTGAATGCCGATGGAGGATGGCCGCTGCAGTTGGCGGTCTCGGATGACCGGCAATATGACGCCGTCTGGTCCCCCGACGGCAAGTGGATCATCTACGACCAGGACTTCGGTGGCAGTGAATACTTCGACCTGTTCGCGGTTCCCAGCGAAGGTGGCACGCCAATCAACCTGACGAATACGCCTGACATCTCTGAATCGGGAGCGCAGTTTTCGCCCGACGGGAAAATGCTTGCCTTCGGATACAAGCCTAAGACCTCGCCGGTTTCGGACATCGCGCTTCTCGACTGGAACTCCCGCCAGGTAAAGAAACTCACGAACGAGCAGACCAAAGACCACCTGTGGCAGCTCGACACCTGGACTCGCGACGGCAAATACGTCATCGCCTCGCGAGTCAACGCTGGTTTCGATGACTCCAGTGTCTATCGAATCAATGTGGCGAGCGGGCAGGCGGAAGAACTCACGCCGCATCAAGGCAAGGTCCTGTTCTTCCCCGGAGGCGTCTCGCCCAACGGTGAGACCATCCTGATCACCTCCAACCAGAAGGGCGGATACCAAAATGTCGCCCTGCTGGACGTCGCCACGAAGCAGTTGAAATGGATTACCGACACCCAATGGGAGGCGCAAGCCGGCGAGTTTTCTCCCGACGGCAAGCTCGCCACCTGGGTGCTCAACGCGGACGGCATCTCGAGCGCGAATCTCTATGATGTGTCCAGCGGCAAATCGCGACCGATTGACATGCCCGTGGGCTTGACTTCGCCGGACGGCAGCCCAAGCGCCTTTTCTCCTGATGGTAAGTTGCTGTTGCTCAGTCACCAGAGTTCCCAGCGACCATCCGATTTCTGGGTCTACGACCTGGCCACGCGTAAGCCGCGCCAGCTCACTTATTCGGCGGTGGCGGGGCTGTCGCCCAATTCCATCCCTGAAGCTCAACTCGTCCATTACAAAAGCTTTGACGGCAAAATGATCAGCGCCTTCCTGTGGATGCCGTTCAACCTGAAGCGTGACGGCTCGAATCCCGCCGTGGTCCTGCCTCATGGTGGTCCCACGGGCCAAACCACGGACTACTTCAACTCCACCGCTGCGGCTCTCGCCTCGCGCGGCTACGTTTGCATCGCTCCGAATGTCCGAGGTTCGACGGGCTATGGCATGGAATTCCAGAAAGGCAACTACCAGGACCTCGGTGGAGGCGACCTGCAGGACGAGGTGTACGCCACCAAGCTTCTCGTAGACACCGGTTATGTGGATGCGAAGAAAATCGGCATCACCGGCGGCTCGTATGGCGGATTCATGACGCTGATGGCAGTTGGGAAAACGCCGGACGTGTGGGCCGCAGCCGTCGAGGAATACGGCATCATCAACTGGTACACGATGCTCCAGCATGAAGATCCATTTCTGCAGCAATATGAAAGAACACTGATGGGGGATCCTGAAAAAGATCGCGCCATCTACGAAGCCGATTCGCCCATCAAGTACATCGCCCAGGAAAAGGTGCCGCTGCTGGTTCTTCAGGGCACCAACGACATCCGCGTGCCCAAGGAGGAAGCCGAGCAGGTTGTCGAGATCCTGAAGAAGAACGGCCGCACCGTAGATGCGCACTACTACGAGGCTGAAGGCCACGGCTTCTCCAAGCGCGAGAACCAGATCGACGCCCTGCGCCGCATAGTCGACTGGTTCAACAAATATCTCAAAGGTGAGTCGTCGCCGGCGGAAACTTCCGGAGGACAATGACTCAGCCTCTTTCGCCGAAAGATCGTGTGTTCGTCCTTACCGGCGCCGGCATTAGCGCAGAAAGTGGCCTGCCCACATTTCGCGGCGCCGAGGGCATCTGGCGCGGCCAACGTGCGCAGGATGTGGCCACTCCCGAAGCCTTCCGGGCAAATCCCGAGATGGTCTGGCAGTTCTATTCCGAGCGCCGTAAGCGGCACTCTACGGTCATTGCGAATCCCGGACATTTCGCCTTGACTACGCTGGAACAGGCACTCGGAGAGCGTTTCTTTCTGTGCACGCAGAACGTTGACTCGTTACACGAGCAGGCCGGATCGAAGCGCGTCACTCATATGCATGGTCGCCTGACGCAGACACGCTGCTCGCGCGAAGGCTGTCTCACCAAGCCGTTCGAAGACGATCGCATGTACATGAGTTGGATGGAAATTCCCAATTGTCCAGCATGCGGAGCCATTTTGCGGCCGCACGTTTGCTGGTTCGGCGAGGTACCTTACTCGATGGATCGAATCTTCGAGCAGCTCCGGATTTGCACTCTGCTGCTGACAGTTGGCACCTCAGGCGTGGTCGAGCCCGCAGCCAGCTTCGTGCGCATGGCGCGAATCAATCAAGCGCGGGCAATCTACGTTGGTCCGGAAGAGCCGGCCAACCGAACTTTTTTCGATGAGGTAGTGTTGGGCAAAGCCGGAGAGGTTTTGCCGGGACTGGTGCAACACTTGATTCGCGGCAGTTAATCAGTGAACAAAGTGTCCAACAACATTGTAGGCCGCGAAAGCCGCAACGTACGCCACGAAAGTCATGTAGGTAAACTGCAGTATTGGCCACTTCCAGCCATTCGTCTCGCGACGCACCACCGCTACGGTCGACATGCATTGCATCGCAAAGGCAAAGAAGATCAGCAGAGCCACCGCACCTGCGGGCGTGAGCTCGTGCCTTAGCGCAGATTGCAGATCGGTGGCGTGCGATTCGGGATCGACGCCGTGCAGCGTGCCCAGCGTGGCAATGATGACCTCACGTGCTGCAATCGACGTCAGCAGGCCAACGCCGATTTTCCAGTCGAAGCCGAGGGGACGGATCGCGGGCTCGATTGCATGCCCAACTTTCGCTACCACGCTGTCCTGCACTGCCGGAGGCTGACCATGGTGCATCGGGAAGTTCGTCGCCGCCCACAGCAGCAGCGAAACCAGCATGATCACCGTACCCGCTCGATAGAGAAACGCCTTGCCGCGATCGACCAGCCGTAGCCCTAACGATGCCAAGGTAGGCCAGCGATACGGCGGCATCTCCAGGATGAACGGAGCGTCTTTGCTTTTGAGAATCGTCGATTTCAGCAGCCGCGCGGTAAGCACCGCCATCAGGAATCCGAGCACGTACAGCCCAAGCATGGCTGCCGCGCGCGTTCCCAGGAGGGGTCCCAGGATCGGACGGTTGGGCAGAAAGGCCGCAATGACCATCGTGTAAACAGGCAACCGTGCCGAACACGTCATGAACGGCGCAATCAAAATTGTGGCCATGCGGTCACGCTTGCTCTCGATCGTACGGGTCGCCATGATCGCCGGCACGGCACAGGCATACGCCGAGAGCAACGGGATGAAGCTCTTACCGTTCAGACCTACACGCGACATAGTATGGTCCGCAATCACCGCCGCACGCGAAAGATATCCCGAGTCCTCCAGAATTCCGATCACCAGAAACAGCAGCAGAATCTGAGGTAGAAAGACGAGTACGGAACCGGTGCCCTTCCAGACCCCGTTCACGATGAGCGACTGGAACATTCCCGCGGGCAAATGGTGGCCAATCGCGAGGCCGGTGGAGTCGAGAAACTTCTGCAAGTAATTGGAGAGCGGTTGACCCAGGGCAAAGATCACCTGGAAGACACCGATCACGACCAGGCCAAAAACAACCGGCCCCCAGATACGATGAAGGAAGAGTGCATCTAGCCGCGCTGTCCATACCGGAGTCGCGGGGCGCCGGTAGCCGGCGTTCTGTCCCACCCGGACCGCCCACTCGCGATAACCCCGAGCGCTTCCCATCACCGGCAGTTCCAGCGGTTCCGGGCTTGGCGATGCCGAAGAAAGGAAGTTCTGCACCGCAATCAGCCCTTCACCCGTGGTCGCGCTGACCAGTGCGACGGGAGTTCCCAGTTCGCGTGCCAGCGAGAGCACATCGACACGGCCCTGCTGCTTGTGCAGCTCGTCGGCCATGTTGAGCAGCACCAGTGTTGGCAGACCCAGCGCGATAACGCGTGCAGCCAGGACGAGGTGCGTATGCAGATTCGTGGAATTCAGTACCAGGATGATCGCGTCCGGCATGGGCGTGCCGCGCATCTTGCCGGTTAGAACGTCGATGGCTACCTTCTCGTCCTCCGACTTCGGCGTGAGACTGTAAACGCCGGGCAAGTCAATCAGCGCAACTTCTTCGCCATTAGCATCGCGGATATATCCGGTGTGATGTTCAACGGTAACGCCGGGAAAATTGCCGACCTTCTGGCGGAGCTTGGTGAGACGATTGAAGAGAGTGGTCTTGCCGGAATTTGGTGGTCCTACGACAGCAATAGTGCGATAGGAGCCGAGCGCTTCGTCCCGTGGCGGTGCCACGGAATGGCAGCTCATCGTAGAGACGCCCATGCGCTAGTCTCCGAATGCGGGAGCGCCGATCAGCTCCACGTGAATGTGACAGGAGAGATCGCGGCGCATGGCGACCTCGGTTCCGTCCACGCGATACACGCGAGGATCGCCGCCGGGCCCGCTACGCAGCACCTTCACCACCAGCCCCGGAACGAATCCCAGGTTCATGAGATGTTCGGCAATCGGAGGAGAAAGCTTCAGTTCGGAGAGAACCGCGCTCTCCCCAACCTGTAAATCGGACAGCGCCTGCGCTCCGGCCTTCGAATCTGAGTTATGACGCCCGAATATGAAGTTGAAAATCATTTTCAATTCCAACTCTATTCTAATCCTTCTCCCCCGCCCGGCAACGACGAAAGTCACACCCGTTTGTGATATTTGAACGTTTTGGGAAGCTGGTTAAAAATGGCGTAAACCGTTGACATACAGACGGTTGTGCGCGCGTTTTAAGCGATCTGAAACAACTACGCGGCTCGACGCGCGTTCTACCACTTACTACGTATCGTTTCCCACGCAAGTCGTAGAACGTAATCATCACTGATGTGTTCGCACATTCCAGGCCTCCCCAAAGCGACTTAAATCGTTGCCGGCGAGCCTCACGGACACTGTTGCCCGAATCGTCAGCGCACATCCACCCGGACGGCAAAGGTCTTAATCGGCGCAATGTTGTATTCCCATGAGCGCCGGTATAGCAGCGTCAGCGTCGCCATCCCGGACGAGTTAGCACTCAACTGAAATATAGACGTTCCGGAATCGCCCTGGCTGTTGCTCTTCGTCGCGCCTTTGCGGAACCATGTCTTCCGCAGCTTTAAGGGGGAAGGCTCGCCCGCGACCGTCCAGTTATATCCGGTCGAGGGATTGCCTGGCAGCTTCACAATCAGCGTGCCGCCGATTGTAAGATCAATGTCCCTCCCGTTGTCCTGTTCGGTGAGAACAACGGGAGAAGAAGAAGACTGCGCCTTTGCGGTCGAGGCGCCTACCTGTCCGAGGGACGCGGTACAAACGGCGATGACCGAAATCAGAAGGAGCGCCGAACGGAGAACCACCGAGATGTGCCTCGCAATCGTAATCTATAGAAGTGAGCGTGATCGTTGAACATCCAATTGTCAATACAAACCGGTTACGAGATTTTGCTTCCAATCTAGAACCACCTATTCAGGATCTGACCTCGGCGCAAGGTGAACGAGTGAGGAAAATCCGGCGATGACATCGGCTCTTGGCCATACGCTTTCCCACTGGCACGTCGTCATTGCCTGGACCATCTTTCTGGCCAGCTATTTGGTCTTTGCGATCGGACGGCTGCCCGGCACAAAAATCGACCGCCCGGCGATGGCCATTATCGGCGCGGTATTGATGTTCGTCTTCGGCGTGCTCTCGCCGAAATCCGCCGTCGAGAGCATCGACTTCGCCACGCTGGTCCTTCTCTTCTCGATGATGCTGATAGTCGCCAGCCTGCATCTGTCAGGATTCTTCGAGTGGATCACGCGTCTGGCCATCGAACATCTGAGTGGCGGCCAGCTCTTACCAGGCATCATCTTCATCAGCGGAATTCTGTCGGCCTTCCTGGTCAACGACATCGTTTGCCTGATGCTGGCGCCCCTGATCCTGGGTCTGTGCAAGCGGATGCAGTTGCGGCCGCTCCCGTATCTGCTCGCCTTGGCGACGGCTTCCAATATAGGCAGCACGGCGACGATCACCGGCAACCCGCAGAACATTCTGATCGGCTCCATCTCGGGCATTCCGTACCGCACGTTCCTGGGTCATCTTGGGCCAATCGCGATTCTCGGCCTCTTCATTGACTGGGCGTTACTGCACTGGATCCACCTGCGAAACGGCAATGGGATAGATAACTCCTCGACTTCCCAGGCCGAAGAGACGACGGCCACCCGCGAGCCCGAGATGCATCCGGCCTTTCCCATGATCGTCAGCCTTGGCGTGCTGGCAGGATTTTTCTGCGGCTTCCCTCCCGCGCTGGTGGCGGCTACCGGCGGAGCGGTTCTGCTGATGCAACGACGTCATGCTCCGCAGGCCATTTACGGCGACGTGGACTGGTCGCTGCTGATGCTCTTCCTGGGACTGTTTCTGATTATCGGCGGCGCCGAGCAGGCTGGCGTCACGCAGCAACTCCTCGGCCTGGCAGAGCGCCTGAACCTGCACAACTCCCTGGTCTTCACCGCGGTTGTGACGCTGCTCTCGAATCTCGTGAGCAATGTCCCCGCGGTCATGCTGCTGAAGGGGCTAATTCCGCAATTCCACGATCCGCGAAACACCTGGCTAATGCTGGCGATGAGCAGCACCCTGGCGGGGAACCTGACGATTACCGGCTCCGTGGCCAACATCATCGTGGTCGAAAAAGCACGTGGTGAGGCCCACATCGGATTTCTGGACTATATGAAGATCGGGGTTCCGGTCACGTTGGCCACGCTTCTGATCGGCCTGCTGTGGCTGCGTTTTCTGCACTATTAGTCCGCAGAAATGGAAAGGGAGAGGCTTACGCCCCTCCCTCGCGGAGGTGAAACAGATCACCGGCGACTTATTCCGAGTATGGTTTCCAGGTACCGTTATTGCTTTCCATCAGGACCAGACTTGCCTTGGCCGGAGCCGCATTGTAGAAGTCAACGCCATAAGACTTGATCAGCGTCGCCCGATCCCAGGTGGTGAAGCTCTGCACCAGCGAACTCGAGGCATTGAACTGCTCGCCCAGACGATTCGGCTCCCACTTCCAGGTGTAGTCCACCTGCGCCAAGTGCGGCTTGATCATCGTGACCTTATCCACCGAGACCAGCTTGCGCACGGCCAGGGGAACCAAATAAATGGTCGTGCCGTCGGAGCTCTTATGCTTCTGCACGCCGCTGATGCCGCCCAGCAGGTTCTCGCCCGGCCCCGTCACATCCACGATCAGCGAATTGGCCCCCTTGGGCTTGGTAACGATGACCCCAGCCTTGGACAATAGCTTGTAGTGCGGATCGAATGGCTTCTCGTTCATGCTGGACACTACGGTGCCGGCGCTGAAACGTACGGTGGCAGGTCCCTGAGTCGCGAGAATCTGCTCAACCGTCGTAGTCGCGACGGGCGTGGTCAGTACATCACGCGCGCCCTTCACCAGGTAGAAAATCGTTCCTCCAACCACAAAGATCAGGCCGAAGATCAGCAGCACGGGCAGGAAGTTGGAGCTCTTCCTTTCCATCTCGATTTCGGCCGCAAAAAGCTCTCGCTCGTGGGTAGGAGGCGTGACAAGTTGCGGTTTAGGTTCATCGGCTTTAGGTTCGGTTACGATCGGCATACTAGACACCTCCGATGCGACGGCGGATGTACACACGTCACCGTTGGCGAGGCTTTATCCGGGCTGTTTTGCCGCGAATCGCTCGCATCATGGGCGGGTGTGGGTCCCGCATATCCCCAGTATGGACTTTATGAACGGACGCGCAGTGAGCGAGATCACGAGGTGTTGTGAGAAGTGAACGGAAGGCGAGGGATTAGGGTCAGGGGGATGGCGGATGGCAGCTGGGGTTAGCCCGAGAATTGCTGCTCGAAAGCCAGAGGCGTCGGTACAAGGTCGTGATGACTATCCACTATCCCCTAACCCCTGTCTTGCAGCACTTGGCACGAGTACGTCTTCACCACCAGCCATACCCTTCGACCGGTTGCAAGGTTTAAATCCGCAGAGGCTGCTGGCGTGAGATGTACTTCGATTTCTGCCCCGCTGGCGACTCTGGCGACTACCATTACGTCTCGCCGCTCGATGCTGGTGATCGTCCCTGAGAAAACATTTCGCGCGCTCAGGCCATGCGGACTCGACGAGGCCAGCAGGATGTCGCCGGCACGGATTCCGATTCGCAGTGGACGGGAGCGGTCGATTCGGGTAAGGGGAGCTTCCAGTGAGAGCGTCGTTTCACCGACGCGACACGTCATCGTTCCCTGTTCAGGATGCTCGGCGATGACGGTCGCATCGAGAATGTTCTCGAAGCCGGCCAGTTGGGCGACACTCTCCAACTCCGGCCGATGCAGGACCTCATGAGGTGAACCTCGCGCTATGATCCGCCCGCCCTCCAACGCGATGACGTGTTCGCCTAATGCGAACACCTCCTCGCGCTGATGAGTAACGTAGAGAATGGGCACCTGGTGCTCGCGGTTCCAGGCACGCAGGTCGGCGACAATCTGCGATTTCGTTTCTGCATCCAGCGCAGTAAGCGGCTCGTCGAGCAGCAGCGCTCTCGGACGCATAACCAGCGCACGCGCTAGCGCCGCGCGTTGACGTTCTCCGCCCGAAAGCTCGGCGGGCCGCCGCTTCGCAGGAGTGGCGATTCGAAACGACTCCAGAATTTCCTGGCAGCGCCGTTCGCGCTCCGATTTCGGCAGCCCGTGGAGCCCGTACTCCACGTTCTCCTGCACCGTCATGTGAGGAAACAAGCCGAGCGTCTGGAGCAAGTAGCCAACACTGCGCCGGTTGGGCGGAACATCAATATGCGCTCCGGAGTCGAACAGCACAGCCTCGCCCTGGGTAATGCGGCCAGTCTCGGGAGCTTCCAGTCCAGCAACGCAGTCGAGCAGCGTGGTCTTTCCTGCGCCGGAGGCTCCAAAGAGAATCGTGAACCCGTTCCTAACCTCCAAGTCCACGTCAAGGCAGAACCGCGCGCCGCGCCCGGCGGCGTACTCCTTGCGGATTCGTACCCGCAGCTCCTCGTCATTCGCGATGCTACGCGTGGCGCTCACTTCCAGCCCCACAGGTTCCAAGCTGACCGACCGCGTAGACCATAAAGCGCAGCTAGTAACGCAAAACAAATTGCCAGCAATAAAAGCGCCGTATGATTGGCAGCGGCATAATCGAGCCCTTCAACCTGGTCGAAGATCAGAATCGAAATCGTGCGAGTAGCACCAGGAATGTTGCCGCCGATCATGAGCACCACACCGAATTCACCCAGCGTGTGCGCAAAGCTCAGGACACATCCGGTGAGCACGCCGGGCGCTCCCAGCGGCAGAACAATTCGCCAGAAGGTGCGCCAGCCCGAAGCGCCGAGCAGCGCAGAAGCGTCCAGCAGCTTGCGGTCGACGGAGGCAAACGCCGTCTCCATCGGCTGCACCGCGAACGGCAGGCTATACAGGACCGACCCCACCACCAGGCCCTCGAACGTGAACGCCAGCGCGTGCCCGGTAACGGACTGATACCAGCGTCCTACCGGGCTTAGCGGCCCAATCGCGACCAGTACATAAAAGCCCAGAACTGTTGGAGGCAGCACGATCGGCAAGGAGACGATCGCCTCCACGAAAAACTTCCAGCGACGGCGCGAAAACGCCAGCCAGTAGGCCAGTGGCACTCCCAGCACAAGCAAAATGAGCGAGACGACAACGGCCAGCCGCAGCGTTAGCGTGAGTGCCTGGACAATCATGGGTGTGCAGGAAGCCCGAAACCGTACTGCTGCAGAATTTTGGCGCCTTCCGCCGAAGTAACGAAATCGATAAAGGCCTGGGCAGCCTGCTTGTGCTTGGAAGAGGTCACAATGCCGGCCGCCTGCTGTATTTCCGGATAGCTCTCCAACGGTACCTCCCAGAAGCGGCCCGCATTCTTCATCGGTGGAGACAGCGCTAGCGACTCGGCAATCAGCCCGGCTTGCGCGTTCCCGGACTGCACAAACTGTGCCGCCTGGCTGACATTTTCGCCCAGCACGAACTTATCGCTGACCAGGCCCTTCAACTGGAAGTGTTCCAGCGCAGCCACCGCAGCTCGCCCATACGGAGCGTGCTCAGGATTGGCGATCGCAACCTTCTGCACCGAAGGCTGTAGCAGGACATCCATTTTCAGCTTTTGCAGATCGAGTTGGGAGCTGCTAGGAATCCAGAGCACCAGATGCCCGACCGCGTAGGTCCGCACCGACGCCCTGTCGATCTTCCCGGCATCCGCCAGCTTCTTCGGATACTCAGCGTCGGCGGAGAAGAACAAATCATAAGGAGCGCCGCTCTGAATCTGCGCGTAGACGTTTCCCGACGATCCGAAGGAGAGCGCGACTGTGTTGCCGGTCTTCTGCTGGAATTGGGCCGCCAAATCCCTCATCGCGTAATTCAAATCGGCAGCAGCCGCCACCCTGATCTCCTCGGCGCGAAGGGCGAGGCCGGTGACAGAGATGAGGATTAACAACAGCAGAGCTTTCTTCAGAGCCATCTAGAGTTCTCGTGAGAAATCATCGATCAAATCGTTATGAGTGTACCTAAAACCACGATCAATCTCCGATTCTCCTCGAATCGTCAGAGTTCGCAGAGGACCCCGGGAAGTCAAACCGTCGGGCCCCCAATCCATATCCGTCAATTCATAGGAGCCTTTGAACTTGCCCCCCACAACAGTCCTGGATCGGGATTCTGATCGTGAATTTATTGCATCTTTCGGCGGATCTCCTCCACCAAAGAGCTATTGCTTTGAGTCATCGTGGTGCTTTCACGCTTGACCCATGGGCGCTTTTCTGTAAAAGTAAGCCCACGCGAGTCATACGTGGGAACTGGCCATAGAGTAAAGGCTTTTCTGACGTAGAGTTCGATCGCTCCTAACTGATGATACGCATTGAGGTCACGCTCAACGCCGATCCCACCGCCATTAGTCCGGTGGTGGAAGGCATTATGGAGATGGCACGCCGCCTGGAATGTGCGGCTGGCAAGGAATTTGAGATTGAGACCGCTTTGCGCGAGGCCCTTGCTAACGCTATTGTTCACGGCTGCAAGAACGATCCCACCAAGAAAGTTCAGTGCTGTGTAGGCTGCGATGAACAACGCGGCATGCAAATCGTGGTCCGCGACCCCGGCTCAGGCTTCGACCCCTTCGCCGTTCCCGACCCCTGTAACGGAGAGAACGTCTACTCCAACCACGGCCGCGGCATCTACCTGATCAACCAACTGATGGATGAGGTAAAGTTCGAGCGCAACGGCACCGAAATCCACATGCGCAAGTACTGACCGCAAAATCCCGCTGCGACCTTCCAGCCCAGTTCCCTGTCGCAAAAGCTGTTTCGGCCGGTCCTGCCAACGTGTTAATGGCGGCGTTTGGCAGATAAGTTATGAAATGGGGATGTATCGTCAGCTTACCGCGCAAACGCATAATTCAGGGGAGAAGGCCCGGAGGAGTCGTTAGCGCCGCTGTTCCCCCAGCCTCCGACGTTTTGGATCGGCCGACCGTCCACAGACATCACTCGGTAGCCTTGAAGGCTGTGGGAATAACCCCATACTTCAAATTCGACATTAACTACTGGCGGTGAAGCACCGCGCATTTCGGAGCAGAAATTCCTGCTGGTTTCCACCTCGAAAAAATGAGCGTCCTTAACGAAACGAAATCGCACGTACTCGTCGGCCCTCGCATAGTATGACGGCTTGTATTCTTCTGGCGCACACTCCCAAGTCATCGCTTCTGTGACATACATTGTGCGCTTGCAGCCAACGAGAATAAGGCATATGAGCACGGTCGGGGCGATGGTTAATAGCCGCTTCATCATAAAACGTGTATGCGACACAGTACATATCGCCACAGCTGTTGTAATCAGGCGTGGCTGTTGAAAAAGTCTTCTGGCGTCCTCACCCTGAAAACTCGAAGCGCTAGGACGCCCTATAAACCACGATCACCCGCCCGGCATACATTTCTGGTCACCCAAATTGGGGCGGTTCTGCCACATGAAGGACTTTTTCAACAGCCACCGGCCTTAACGTAACTTACCAAACCATTCTAACGAGAGGCCGCCCTGCGGCTACCTCGGTCGTTTCTGCACTTCCTGCTTCTAAGCTTCAATCACCTTCTTGATCCGGTCAAACGCCCACGTAATTTCCTCGCGCGAGATGGTCAACGGCGGGGCGATCCGGATGACGTGATCGTGGGTTTCTTTGCACAGAATACCGAGCCCCTTCAAGGCCTCGCAGTACGGCCGCGCTGCGACATCCAGCTCGATCCCAATCCACAGGCCCTTACCGCGCACCTCGCGCAGATGTGGGCTGCGCAGCGTCTTCAGCTTGGCGAGGAAGTAGTCGCCGAGTTCGGCTGAGCGCTCGATCAAATTCTCGTCGATCAGAACCTGCAAGGCAGCCCGTGCCACGGCACAACCCAGCGGATTGCCGCCGAAGGTGCTGCCGTGATCGCCGGGATGGAAGACGCCAAGCACTTCCTTCGACGACAACACCGCCGACACCGGATAGAAGCCTCCGGATAGCGCCTTACCGACGATCACCATGTCGGGTCGGACGTTCTCGTGCATGTAGGCGAACAGCTTTCCGGTGCGTCCCAGACCCGACTGAATCTCGTCGGCAATGAACAGCACGTTGTTCTTGCGGCAGATCTCAGCCGCTTCTTTCAGGAAGCCTTCTGGCGGAATGACGATGCCGGCCTCGCCCTGGATCGGCTCAACCAGAAACGCGCAGGTATTCGGCGTGATGGCATCGCGAAGGGCAGCCGCATCGCCGAATGGGATGATCTTGAAGCCCGCGGTGAATGGCCCGAAGCCGTCGCGATACTGCTCGTCGCTGGAGAAGCTGATGATCGTCACCGTCCGACCATGGAAGTTATTTGAGCAGACGATGATCTCGGCCTTGCCGTCGGGAATGCCTTTGACTTGGTAGCCCCATTTTCGCGCGGCTTTCACGGCAGTCTCCACGGCCTCGGCACCGGAGTTCATCGGCAGCGTCATTTCGTAGCCGGTCAGCTGGTGCAGCTTCTGATAAAGCAATGGCAGCTGATCGTTGCGAAACGCGCGCGAGGTAAGCGTGACTTTACGCGCCTGATCGATCATGGCTTCCAGAATTTTGGGATGACAGTGTCCCTGGTTGACGGCAGAATACGACGCGAGGCAATCCAGATAGCGATTCCCTTCCACGTCATACACCCAGATACCCTCGGCGCGTTCGATAACCACGTCGAGCGGGTGATAGTTGTGAGCTCCATAACGATCTTCGAGCTCAATAAAATCCTGAGTTTGCGGGCGATCCATAACGGGCATAAGGTTCCTTTTGGTTTGCATTTAGCACTTGGCGTTTAGCGCATGGTGTTTGGCACCTGGGCGCTTAGCAATGGCTCTGACGTCAGAATTCGGCATCTGCCTGACGGAACTCATAAAATTGTCATCCCGACCGAAGCGGAGGGATCTGCGGTTCGTGGCAAGTCATGACTGTGTGCATTCTCAAAAAAACGTGTCAACGAGTCACCAAGCGCTATTTATTCCATCAACATCGTTAACAAGGCCATTCGTACAAACAGTCCATTCGCCGCCTGGCGGAAATACAACGCACGGGGATCATCGTCTACCGTCTTGTCAAGCTCTACGGTTCGCGGCAGCGGATGCAGAATCAGCGCATCGGATTTCATGCGCTGCAGAAGCGAAGAATTGATTGCGTAGCGCTGCGATCCCGCGAGGTGCGGCAGACGTTCAGGCCGGATACGCGTCTGGTACACAACGTCCACTTCCCCGACCACGCGATCGATGTCCGATTCCAACTCGTAGCGCACCCCATGCCGGTCAAGATACTGCAGGATGTCGCTCTTCATCTGCTGCTCGGGGGGGCTGACAAAGTAAATCTTCACTCGCTCGAACTTTGCCAGCAGATAGGTCAGGGAACGAGCGGTGCGTCCGCGATCAAGCTCTCCGATAAATGCAACGCTCAGACCGTCGAGCGGACGCTCGCGATAGATAGTGTACAGATCGAGCAATGCCTGCGTTGGATGCTGTCCCCCATCGCCATCGCCCGCATTAATGATCGGCACTTGCGACACCTTGGCCGCGCGCGCCGCGCCGCCGGTCTCATGATGGCGAATGACAATCACGTCGCAATAGCTGCCGATGATGCGGATCGAATCTTCGACCTGTTCGGCTTCAATCTCCGACGAGAACGCCCGGGCATGCTCGGTTGACAGAACGCGCCCGCCCAGCCGGTGCATGGCCGCTTCGAAGGAAAACCGTGTGCGCGTCGATGGCTGATAGAAGAGGCTGGCGAGGATGCGGTTCTGGTAATCCAGCGTACCTCCCCGCGCCACTACGCGCTCCATCAGCCGCGAGCGGTCGAACAATTCCATTAGTAAAGGAACCGTGAACTGCTGCGACTCCACTACGTGTTTCAACGTCATACGGGAACGCCCTGCCTTTTCTTTGTCGTCCCGCAGCCTGACCGGAGCATGCAATGTTGGCATGGCCTACCGGAGAACCGGCACCTCCTCTTCTGGTGAAGCCGCCTTCCGGCTCTTTCGCGGGTCGGCAAAAATGCGCGTACCCGCCTGGCCGGAGACCGCGTCGCAGAGATGTTCGAAGGAAGTAATTACCGCTTCTTTTCCCCCGCTGCGTAAGAAATGGATTACCGACTCAACTTTCGGACCCATGTTGCCTGCGGGAAAATGTCCCGCCTGGTGGTACTGCTCGAGTTGAGATACCGCGACTGAGGTCAGCCGCGTCTGATCGGCCTTCTTGTAGTTGAGATAAACATAGTCTGTGTCAGTCGAGATGGCGAACAGATCGACGGCTAGTTCTATGGCGAGCAGTGCGGAAGCGCGGTCTTTGTCGATAACCGCCTCCGTGCCCTGCAGCTCACCGCCGACCCGAACCACTGGGATACCACCACCGCCGGTAGAAATAACCAGCACATCGTGTGCGACCAACGAGCGGATGACCTCCAGTTCAACAATTTCCAGCGGCTCCGGCGACGGAACCACCCGCCGATAGCCGCGCGCCGCGTCCTCAACGATGTGCCATCCCAGGCTTCGTCGCTTTTCTTCCGCATCTGCCCGCGAATAAAACGGGCCAATTGGTTTCGTAGGATGCCGCATTGCCGGATCGTCGGGTGAAACGACCGTCTGCGTGATCAGGCTTACCACCGGGACATCGAGTCCGGCGGCCGTCAGTTCATTGCGGAGAGATTGCTCCAGCAGATAACCGATCTCGCCTTGGCTGGCAGCCCCGCAGAGGTCCAAAGTCTGGCTGTAAGCCACGTCCGACGCACGTTCCGAGCGTAGCAACTGCGCGCCCACCTGCGGTCCGTTGCCGTGGGTGATCACCAGCCTATATCCGCGACAGATGAGATCGATTAATGCTCGGGCTGTTCGTCTGGCATTAGCCAGCTGCTCAGCGGTTGTACCCTTCTCACCAGCCCGGATTAGAGAATTGCCTCCAACCGCGACCAGCGCAGTCTTCGACATAAAGTTCCTTAAGAACGCCCGACGCCCTTAGCCACTCGTTCTTCGCCAGAACCGGCTGGTCCGCGAAGTTTTCAAGGGCATCTAAAATTGCTCATAGCCCCTTGTTCACCATTCCATGCGCACCGCGCCCAGCTTTTTGACGAACAGCGAAGAGCGAAAGGCGAATAGCGGCCCTTCTACTTCACCAGTTCTAGCACCGGCTCACGTACTGCTTCTTGCTCCGGCACTCGGGTCCACTTCATCAGTTCCAGCATGATGGCCTTCTGCGCATGCAGCCGGTTCTCGGCTTGCTGGAACACAAACGATCGCGGACAATCGATGACCTCGTTTGTCACCTCATCCCCGCGATGCGCCGGCAGGCAGTGCAGGAAAATCGCATCGGCATTCGCCAGTCCAAAGAGCCGAGCGTTGACTTGGTACGCCGCGAAAATCTTCTTCCTCTCCTCGGCTTCTTCCTCCTGACCCATGCTCGTCCAGACATCGGTGTAGATGACGTCTGCATCGCTGGCCGCCACTTCCGCATCATTGGTGATTGTCAGACTCGCGTTCGTTTCCAGACAGCGATTCTTGGCCCAACCAATCGCGTCGGCATCGGGCTCATAGCCGGCGGGAGTCGCGATCCAAACGTGCGCTCCCAGCAGGACGCCCGCTGACATCAGCGACCGCGCCACATTGTTGCCGTCACCGATGTAGGCGATCTTCAGTCCGGTGAATCGTCCCTTCACCTCAAGAATGGTCAGGTAGTCGGCCATGGCCTGGCAGGGATGGCTGTAATCGGTCAGTCCGTTGATGACCGGTATGCAGGCATGCCGTGCCAGTTCCACGACGACCTCGTGAGAGAAGGTGCGGATCATGATGCCCTGCACCATGCGCTCCAGGTTCTTGGCGACGTCATACACGGACTCCCGCTTACCCAGGCTGATCTCGGCAGGCGACAGATAAAGAGGATGGCCCCCCAACTCTTCCATCCCGACGTCGAAGGTCACACGTGTGCGCAAGGATGGCTTCTCGAAGATCATCGCTAACGTCTTGCCCTTCAGCGCCGTGTGGTACACATTGGGATAGGCCTTTACCTGCGTAGCCACATGCAGATAATGACGTATCTGCTGCGGCGTGCAGTCCCGAATGGACAAGAAATCCTTAACGGGCATACCTACCTCCCCACCGCTACCAGTTCTGGTTTATGCGCCTGGCTGAACTCCTCGATCAGCTCGGGGATCTTCGGATGTCCAAGCTCTTCGACCTCATAACGCACGCGCACATTTGGCTTATCCAGCTTGATGGTGCGTGCCAGATCAATAGGCGTTGCTACCAGGACAACTTCGCAGGGCACGCGCTTGATGGTCTCTTCCAGTTCGTGCCGCTGCGTATCGCTGTAGCCCATTGCCGGCAGCACGCGCCACAGGTGCGGGAACTTCTCGAACGTCTTCTGGATCGAGCCAATCGCATACGGCCGCGGATCAACCAGAGCCGACGCGTGATAGCGATTTGCTGCGACCACACCCGCGCCGTAGGCCATCTCGCCATGCGTGAGCGTGGGGCCATCTTCGACAACCAGGACCGTCTTGCCCGCGATCGATTCTGGCTTTTCGACCGACACACGGCAGGCCGTTTCGATCACCTTCGCCTTCGGGTTGTGCAGCGCGATATTCTGGCGAACCGTCTTGATGCCGTCGGGGTCGGCCGTGTCTACCTTATTAATGATCAGCACGTCGGCGCTGCGGAAGTTAACTTCGCCGGGATAATATCCAAGCTCGTGACCGGCGCGATGCGGATCGAGCACGACGATCGAGAGATCCGGACGATAAAAGGAAGTGTCATTGTTACCGCCGTCCCACAGAATGACGTCCGCTTCTTTCTCGGCTTGCAGCAGGATCGTGTCGTAGTCCACGCCCGCGTACACCGGAGTGCCTTCGATGATGTGCGGCTCGTACTCCTCGCGCTCCTCAATGGTGCACTTGTGACGATCCAAATCGGCGAGCGTTCCAAAGCGCTGCGCTCTCTGCTCGGCCAGATCGCCGTAGGGCATTGGATGACGGATCACCACCGGATGCCAACCCTGGTTGCGCAGCTCGGCGGCAATACGGCGCGATACCGGGCTTTTTCCGCAGCCTGTGCGCACGGCGCAAATTGAGACCACGGGAACCTTCGACACCAACTGCGTGCGCTCTGCGGCCAGCAGCCAGAAGTCGGCGCCTGTGGCCGATACCCGCGACGCCAGGTGCATCAGCGTCGGATAGGAGACGTCACTGTAGGCGAAGACCGCCACGTCGACGTGCTCGTCGCGAATGATCTCCTCCATCCTGTTCTCTTCCAGGATCGGGATCCCGTCAGGATAAAGGTCGCCCGCCAATTCGGCGGGATAACGGCGTCCAGCGATGTCGGGGATCTGTGTGGCAGTGAAGGCGACTACGTGAAACTCAGGATTATTGCGAAACACTACGTTGAAGTTGTGAAAATCTCGTCCAGCCGCACCAAGGATGAGGACTGTCTGCATAGCGCGCTAAAAGCGTCATTAGACCCATGAGGTGGGGACACTTTTCTCCTTTGCCGAGATCATGGACTGGCGCCAGGAGTTCCGCAGTGAGGCGGGTCACGTCTCCATGTGCCTCGGTTTCGACCCAGCCGACCCGGAGTGTCCTACCTCACGTCACCCTGTGACGGCCATCACTTCGACTTGGGCCGTAGCTGGTCAAGAATCGAACCATCGTTCGGTACGGGGTGAGCCTCCAAGCCGATACGTAATTCCAGGTGGGATGGCCAATCGTCAGGTTTAACGCAAGTCCCCTCGCGATGGTCCCGCATTGATAGAAAGGGCAGCAATGGCCAAAGGTTCGGTGCAGATCGTGGTCGAACGGTGTAAAGCCTGCGGTTTCTGCGTAGAGTTTTGTCCCACTCACGTGCTGGCGCTTTCCTCCGCCTTCAACGCCAAGGGATATCACACCCCTTACATGGTTCATCCGGACAAGTGCAGCGGCTGCGATCTATGCGGCATGTACTGTCCGGACTTCGCTATCTTCGGTTTTAAGGAGCCCGCGCCTCCCAAGGAAGCAACCGTGGCCGCGCCTCCTCCAGCCGAAACAGATAATAAGGAGAAGCAAGATGCACGCTGATCCAGCCGGAGTCCTCACCGGCTCACATTTCCTCGACGGCGATCACGCCTGTTGCGAAGGAGCTTTGGCCGCCGGGGCGCGATTCTCCTCCGGCTATCCCATCACGCCCTCGACCGAAGTGGTCGAACGCTTCGCCCAGCGTATTCCTACGGTAGGCGGAACCTTCATCCAGATGGAAGACGAACTGGCCGCCTCCATCACGCTGCAAGGCGCAGTATGGGCGGGCGCGAAGGCTTTCACAGTAACCTCCGGCCCAGGCTTCTCGCTGATGATGGAGCACATCGGCTACGCCGCCATGACGGAAACGCCCTGCGTCTTTGTCGACGTGCAGCGCGGTGGCCCTTCCACCGGGTTGCCGACACTCCCCGCGCAGGCCGATATGATGCAGGTCCGCTGGGGATCTCACGGCGATTACGCCATCATCGCGCTCTGCCCCAACTCGCCGCAGGAATGTTTCGATCTGACTATCACGGCCTTTAACTTCTCAGAGAAATATCGCTGCCCCGTCTTTGTCATGCTCGACGAAGTCGTCGGCCATATGACCGAGAAGGTTGTTATCCCTCCTCCCGAGCAGATCGAAGTCGAACCGCGGCGTTACACGAAATTGCCACCCGAAAAATTTCTCGCCTATGAGCCCGGTGCAGACCTGGTTCCCGACATGCCGCACGTCGGTCAGGGTTACAACGTTCACGTCACCGGACTAACCCACGACGAGCGCGGCTATCCCGATATGCGCCCGGTCGTTCAGGACCGCCTGGTGAAACGACTGGTCGAGAAGATCAGCAAGAACGTCGACGACATCGTGCTGTTTGAAGAAGAGGACATCGAAGGCGCCGATGTGGTGGTCGTTTCCTACGGCATCACCTCCCGTGTCGCACAGCGCGCCATCGAGATGGCCCGCAAGAAAGGCCTGAAGGTCGGCAAGTTCCGGCTGATTACCGCGTGGCCTTTCCCGGAAAAGCAAATCGCTGCGATCGCAGCAAAGGTTAAAGGCATTGTGGTGGCTGAACTAAACCTTGGCCAGATGGTGCGCGAAGTAGAGCGTGCCGCAGCCGGCAAAGCCGCCGTCCGCCTGGTAGGACATGCCGGCGGCAGCGTACACCGGCCTGAAGAAATTCTGCAGGCCATCATGGAGGTGGCGCGATGAGCGACGCTGTTGTTACGATCCAGAACCCCGTCGAGCAGTTCCTGCGCATGGACCGCATCCCGCACATCTGGTGTCCGGGCTGTGGCATCGGCACCAGCGTCAATGCCTTCGCCAGCGCATTGATCGAGGCCAAGATCGACACCCGGAACCTGGCTATCGTCTCCGGCATCGGCTGCACCGGCCGCGTCGCGGGATACACCAAGCTGGACTCGTTCCACACTACGCATGGCCGCGCTATTCCTTTCGCCACTGGACTGAAGCTAGCCAACCCGAAGCTGAATGTCGCGGTCTACAGCGGGGACGGCGATCTGTTCGCCATCGGCGGCAATCATCTGATTCACGCTGCCCGCCGCAATCTCGACCTCAAGGTCATCTGCATCAACAACCTGATCTACGCTATGACCGGCGGTCAGACCGCGCCAACCACTCCTGGCGACGTCGTGACATCCACGAATCCCTACGGAACTTACGATCCGGCCTTCAACCTGCCTTACCTGGTCGAAGCCGCAGGAGCGGTTTACGTCGCGCGCTGGACTGCCTTCCACGTCAAGCAACTCGCCCGCTCCATGCAGGAGATGTTCGCTAAGAAGGGATTCAGCTTCATCGAAGTGCTCTCGCCCTGTCCGACGCTCTACCAGCGCCGCAACAAGATGGGCGACGGCCTCGACACCATGAAGTTCTACAAGAGCGTCAGCAAAGTTCGTAACGGCTGCCCGACCAAGGATGTCGCCCTCACCAAGAGCGGCGAGATCACCGTCGGAAAATTCGTCGACCGCGAGCGCAACGACTACGGCGACCTGATGCACGACAAGTTCGTAGACTCGCTCGGCGACGAGTACGTGGAAACGGAGGCATGCTCATGCCAGTAACGGAGATCCGACTCGCGGGATTCGGCGGCCAGGGTGTCATCCTGTCAGCCATCGTCATCGGCAAGGCCGGATGCATTTACTACAACGGCTATTCGACCATGACCCAGAGCTTCGGCCCGGAAGCGCGCGGCGGCGCCTGCAGCGCGCAGGTCATCCTTTCGGACAAGCCGGTGCTCTATCCCTACGTCACACAGCCCGACATCCTGGTGGTCATGTCGCAGGAAGCCTACACGCTGTTCAGTCCGCAGATTAATCCCAACGGGATCCTTGTAATCGAAGAGGATCTGGTCCGCATCAGCGAGCTGCCGGTTGGTGTGCGCGTCTATAGCATCCCGGCCACCCGCATCGCCGAGGAGTTGGGCAAAAAAATGGTCCTGAACATCGTGATGGTCGGTTTCTTCGCAGCTGTCTCGCAGGTGCTGGAACCCGAAGCCGTGCGCAATGCCGTCGCAGCGTCGGTACCGGAAGCCTACCGCGAGCTCAACCTGAAGGCCTTCGACAGAGGCTTCGACTATGGGGCCAACGAATTAACGCAGACGATCGTGAAGCAGGAATCGCGAGTTTCCGTAGCAGCACTAGAACTGTAAATAAGTTTTCGCGAGCAATACAGCAAGAGAGCCGGCAAAGGAGCCGGCTTTTCTTATGTCCAGAGCGTCGGTTGAGGAAGGCAAACCTCAGGCAATTTGAGGTTCTGCGAACGAGTAAGAGCTGGGATATAAACGGCTCATTGCATATACCCTTTTTCCAAGGGCGATTCGCACTCCTATCCGGCATCAAAATCTAACCTTGAAGATGCGGAAGATGTGCTCTCTTGCGGAAAAATCTTTCACCGCCCCGACCTGCCGTTCCACGCGAAACAAAATGCGCGACCACCTATGACGCGGAAGAGCTATGGCATAGCCCACCAACAGGGAGCCCGGTGACTGTGCCGATGCTGGTAGAAAGCCGTCGGAAATACTCCTGATAAGAAGCGTTTTTCCGATGTCACGAACTGCTGGGACAGGTGTATCATCCTTCCGCTTGGGGAACGGAAAGGCAAAACTCATTTACTTTTTCTGTGAGGAGTTCAAGCGGATGCCAGGCCAAGCGCAAGCTCGCGTCTCCCTTTTTCGCACAATCGTTCTGGCAGGAGCCACTTCTGTACTGGTAACGTCGGCCACGCTTCCCCTGCCTGCGCAGACTTCCATTCCCACGACAGCGAGTCAGGCGGCAAGAATGTCGCAGTTCGCATCGCGGCTCGCCCCTCCATCCGATCGACCGGCTTCCCGTCCGAACGCAGGTCTTGGACGCCAGCGATCTCCTCGTCTGCCGCCGCAAAGCGGCTATATTTACGACAACGGTCCCATCAACGGCACTGTCGATGCATGGCCGTTTAACCTAGGATTTGTCATCAGTGACACGTTCACCGTAAGCGATGCTACCAACGTCACCGGAATTACTTTCGGAGCCTGGCTATTCCCCGGCGACGTACTGGAAACCGCGGAGGTGTCCATCACCTCGCAGCCGGACGGCGGCACCGTCTATTTCGATCAGACCGTGGGTAACTTTACTCAGACAGGCTGTGCATTTAACCAGCAAGGCTACAACGTCTGCAGCGAGACAAGCGGCAGCTTCCAAGGCCCTATGCTACAGCCGGGAACCTATTGGGTGAATCTGCAGAATGCCGTGATCCCTTCAGGAGATCCGGTATTCTGGGACCAGAACAGTGGAGTTGGATGCACGTCTCCCGGCTGCCCCTCGCAGGCCTCCGATAGCGCGATTGGCACAATTCCTTCCGAATCGTTTGCGCTACTGGGAGACAATCCGCAGCCCCCCGCATGCTTCCGGTCCCAAGGAAACCTGCAAATCCTCTATAACTTCACTCTGCAACAAACGGGTGCCAATGGCCTGAGCGGTGTAACCATCGACAGAGCGGGGAACCTCTATGGGACCACCAATAACGGCGGGGGCAACGGCGACGGTTTCGCTTATAAACTGGCTCGCTCCTCCGGCTGGCTGTTTGATCCTCTCTTCAGCTTCTCCGGCGCAAACAACGGTGACCTGCCGAGCGGCGTAATCGTCGGCCCGAATGGGAGCCTTTACGGCGGCGCGCAGGGAGGCATTCAGAACTGCGGTACGGGTGGCAGTCAGTATTGCGGACTCGTGTTCAACCTGAGACCTCACTTGACGGTCTGTCCCAGCTCCCAGTGCGGCTGGACCGAAAACGTGCCCTACCGCTTCAGCAGCGAGAGCGACGGCTCCGGAATAATTAATGTCTCAGCCTCCGACCTGCACGGCAACCTGTACGGCACGACAACCACCGGAGGAACTTATGACCAAGGTACGGTTTTTGAGCTCACGCCATCAGATGGCGGCTGGACGAAAACCACTTTATACAGCTTTACCGGACATAGCGACGGCTTCAGTCCAAACCAGGTGCTGGTAGGTAATGACGGCAACCTATACGGAGTGACCGGCGATTATTCCAACTCCGGGACTGTCTTCCAGCTAACGCCTTCGGGTGGCCAATGGACCGAAAGCGTCCTTCATAACTTTGCACCAGACGGAGCTTCCAACCCAACTTATCTGGTCCAGGACCGCGCGGGTAATCTCTACGGCACCGTACTGCTGTTTCCCTACGGTACAATTTTCACGCTGCAAAAGAAAAACTCCGGCTGGGCCTTCAGTGAGTATTTCATCTCCCATGGCGATGAGTACGACAACGTCGACACTCTTGCGATCGATGCTTCAGGTAACCTGTATGGCACAGGATCGGGCGGTCAGAATATCCAAGGCCCCCGTAAACCCGGTCGTACCAATGATCTGAGCTACTACAGTTACATCTTCAAAGCCTGGTATGCGAGCGATGGCTGGCATTACGAAGACCTCAACTACCTTGGCTATCAGACCTTCCAAGCGTTTGGTAGTTTGGCGCTCGATGCCAGTGGAAACTTATACGGGACCACCTCCGGGTGTGGAACCTATGGGTTTGGAACGGTGTGGCAGCTTTCGCCTTAGATGTATCGGCATTGACAGTCACGCGAAGGACGGCGAGCCCTCACCAATATCCGCCGGCATCTAGCGATAACGGGAGGGCGCGGTGATGTCCTTTTATGGTGTCGCGAACCCCTGAACAGGTGTACTATCTCCCGCTCTCGTAACCAAGAAAGAAAACTTCGGCTAAACCTGCAGCCAAGCACACTGTTTGTTTGTAACTGCTTTCGATGGAAGATTTTGCGGCGTGAAAAGCCATTGAGGGAGGATTCTCAGACGGTCTTGTCTTTGTCGTTCCATACAACACGGGTCGCCTCTTCTCTCATCTGGAGAGTTCATGCGTACGAACCAGAATGCCCAAGATGAAGATGCCGGCAAGGGCGCGGTCGAACAGGACAGTCCTGGGGAAGAAACCAACGTGTCGATGGCGGGACAGCTCGGTCATCGTGACCAGGATCCGCGACTGAAATCGAGCAACAGCGATTTCCCCGAGCCGGGCGAGAACGAGGAGCACACCGGCGAGCCACACACCGGTAACGATCGGAGCTCGGGGTAAATTTGCTTACGCCGTGTACTTGATCATCAGCACTTCGTTGCCGACTTCGCTGTAGATCAATTCGTTCACCACGCCCTTGGCTATGAGAATCCCGAAGCCTCCCGGCCGCATTCCCTTCTCGTCGCGCACGCCGATGTGGTGAGTCAAATCGCCCTCGGGGTTGGCCACCGCCGCGTGCTGGATTGCCTCCCAGCGGAAGCCCGATCCCGGATCGTGAACATAGAAGACGATCGAACGCGCCGTATGGACCGCGGCAACGTCGATCACCTTGCCGGGACGAAACTCGGCTCCGTGCTCGAGTGCATTCATTAGAATTTCGCGGAAAGCCATCATCAGCTCCTCGCGCGGAGCTTCCGGCAATCCGGTCTGCAACTCGGTGAGAAACGCGATCAGCCGTTCGGCACTGAGGATCTGGGAGTTGATTCGCAACGACACCCAGTCACGATGCGCCGACAAAACCTCGATCCCCATCAGCGAGTCGGAGGTGACAGCAGCCTGCGCGGCGTAGTTAGCGATCTCGACCGGGTCGAAAGGAGCGGTCTTGCAGAGAAACACTCGCGCCCGTAGCGCGGCGATGATCTCCTCCGGCGTGCCGCTAGGCGCGAGCACAATCACTCGCACGCCCGGACGCGTAGCCCGCATCTCGGCCAGCAGCGCAAGGTCCTCATCGATGCCTGTTTTCGGATCGGTAATCACCACCGAATAACACGCGTGGCGCAGCTTGCGCATGGCGTCCGCGCTGCCGGCGGCGTAGTCGAACAGGCAATTGTGCGCAGCAAGACTTTGCTCGAAGGGTTGACCCAGTTGCGCGTCTTTGCCGATCACGAGCACGCGCGCGAGGGCCGCTGTGCAATCGGTCTCTTTGGCCTTAACGGCAGAATTTACGCCAGCCATCGACACACCTCCCGGCACGTACCATGGGAGCTCTGAGACCAGTTTACGCGATCAAAGGCCCCTGCCGAAATGCCGTTAGCCGCGGTTAAACGTTGCGTGACGGTCAGCCGGACTCAGGCTGACGTTTCCTGATACTGCCCGATCGACGGCGATGTTGGGATTTCCAAAGAACCCGCAGCCGCAGCCTTGGTCCCACCGGCTGCGATCAGTATTCAAACCCAGAAGCGGAGGCAGCATTTAGCGGCTTGCATCATCGGTATTAGAAAGGAGCCGCGTCAGCCGCGCCTTAAATCCGCACACGGCGGATCAGTTCTTGGAGCTTCAACCGGCGCGGAATTCGCGGACGTCCTCGCCCTTATGCCACAATGTAGGGGGTGGTTGCCGACGACTCTCGGCCAGCTTTCGATTGACGGCTTCGACGTCGGCCTTCGACCAGCTCACCGATGCAACCTCGATCTCACCGCTTGGGGAGATGTAGAAGAGGGTGGGAACGTTGGTGAGTCCGTAGGCGTTCGAGACAGCATAGTTCTTGGGATCATCGAGTACGACCGGGAAGGTCACGCCGAATTGTTTAAGGAAGGCTTGCGTATTCTTCGCGTTGTCCTGCGAAACCCCTATGAAGCTGACGTGCGCGCCAAGGTTCACCTGATGCATGCGCTCGAAGAACGGGAACGCATATTGGCAGACCGGGCAGCCCACCTTAAAGAAGACGAGAACCACAGGGCCTTTTTTCAATGCGTCTGGCAATGAAAACTGGCGGCCATCGACCGTCGCTAGGGTGAAATTAGGCGCGGAAACACCCGCGCTTAGAGTGGGCATTGAATCGTGACCTCCGAACAGCTTGTTCATCACTCCGAAAAGCGATCTCATAAATTAGATTCTCCGGCACCCTGGTTCGACTCAGCCGCGATCTTCCTCAGGATCTTGCGCGTCAAGCCGGTCAACGCGAGCCGCTCATACTGCGCCGGCGTGAACCAACGCACATCTCTTTCGGCTTTCTGTGACGCTCCTGAGGTCGCGTGTACGGTGACGCGATAGTCGGTATCCGTGATCGAGTGCCGAACGCGCAGCAGGGGAGGCTCGCCGTTGACGGCCTCCGGAGCCAGCGCCGGCAACTCCCACATGCCCGCCATGAGCGAAACATCCGGAGGCCGTTGCGTCAGTAGTACGGAAGTTCCTCGCCGAGCTAACCCGTAGCAAACATCCTTGATTCTCCTGGCAGGTTGCGGACGAACCGCTTCTACTCCGTGCGTGCTGCAAAACGAATTTGCCGGACAGATCAAACACTGCGGCGCGCGCGGCGTGCAGACCGTCGCCCCCAGTTCCATCATCGCCTGATTAAAATCTCCGGAACGCTTGCGCTCGAGCAACTCTTCAGCCCGCCGCCAAGTGACTTCCCTTTCTGCCAAATCGCCAAACAGGCGTTGCAGTACGCGCTCTACATTGCCATCGACGACAGCTACCGCTTCACCGAAGGCAATGCTCGCTATTGCCGCGGCGGTGTAGCGGCCGATTCCAGGCAGATTCAGCCACTCTTCCGCCGTCTGCGGAAAGATTCCCCTGCGTGGGCCGGCAATCGCTTTGGCTGCCTGATGCATTCGCCGGGCACGATTGTAGTAACCGAGCCCGCTCCAGGCGGCTAGAACAGAACTCTCTTTCGCCGCCGATAATGCCTGCACGGTGGGAAAGTGCTGCAGGAAGCGCCCGTAGTGATCCAGAACCGCGGCCACGCGGGTCTGTTGCAACATGATTTCCGAAACCCAGACTCGATAAGGATCGCGGTCGCGTCGCCACGGCAACTCGCGACGATGCTGGTCATACCAGCTCAACAGAGCGCGGCGAAAGGAACGTACCTGTGCGGAAGTCAAAGGGAGAACGCGCTCGCCCATGCAGAGGAATTCTACATGGAAGACGCCGTCCTGAAATTCAGGTTTTAGTCGAGCAACTGCTAAGCAGGCTGGCCGGGCTGCTGGCCACGATCTGGCAACTCCTCCGGAGCTCCGTGACGGCGCAACAACTGCGCAAGATTCTGTGAGAACGCGGAGCGCGGCAGCACCATGTCGCAGCCGGCCTCTTGCGCCTTCATCTTCAGATCGCCCTGGACGTGCGACACGAATCCGATGATGTTGGTGCTCTTCTTCAGCTTCGACTTGAGTTTGGGGATCATGGTCAGCGGCTTCACGCTGGCATTGTTCAAGTCGAAGATAATGAGTGACGGCTTGTCGCCGTTCTGTCCCATCTTCTCCTGCAGGTCTTTGTCGCTTTTAACGAACTCGACCTTGACGTTGATCTTCCGCGCCGTTTCCTGGATTTTCGCCAGGAAGAACAGGTCGTCGACAAATGCGAAAATGCGCGCTGGTGTCGCCTCGGAGGTCACTGGGAACGGTTCGGGATCGGGCTGAATAAGCTGCTTGCCTGGGCCTTGCCCCATGGTGCCGCGTCCCTGCCTACGGGCGTTGCCGTTGTTGTTACCTTGCAACGCGCGGTAACTATGGTCCATGGGCGCGGTATAAATGCCGCCTGCCAATGGATTGTCCCTGCGGGGACGCGGGCCACCGGACTTGCGCCCGTGGCGGTTCTTACCCGGTCCCGGTCCCTGTCCTTGACGATTCTGACCAGGCTGTTGGGGGGCTGCGCCGTGCGCGACGGCTCCTCGGCGGCCGCGCCGCCGTCTGCGTCCCTTCCCGCCGGAGTGACCGGAAGGAGGATTCGATCCTTGATTCATGCTTCTCTCTTAAGTTTGAGTTCCCACATTTATGAACCGCTGGTTCTGGCCACGTAGTCGAACGTACAGAAACTGGCCTGGCTGCGGTCGGATACTTCGCTGAATCGATTCAGTTGCGTCCGTCTGGCGCCCGGAAATTTTGGCGCGAGGAACGCCTGCACGGGAAGTGCGGCGATTGGAGGACGCTTCTATGGTAAACGCCTTTACTGCTGAAACGCAAGTGCAAATCCCATCTTGCACATAGGATGCACTTCCTACGCCAAGTGGTGTTGTTTTATTTGATGACAGCCTTGTCCGAGGATGGACGCCGGAGCGACATGTTCTGCCACCGTCACGCCTGTGAGCCTAAGACCGCCTGCAACGCGTCGATTGCCAGCTGCGCCGCATGCCCGGAGGCGGCCGGCAATCCGCCTACCACACGGACGACGTCTTCCTTGCGGATGGCCTGCGCTTCCCTAAGCGAATTTCCCTTGGCCAGTTCCGTAACCGCCGAGGCACAAGCCATAGCAGGCACACACCCCTTTGCCCGAAAGCGTATGTCTTCAACACGGCCGTCGACGACTTTCACCGCCAACTCCAAAATGTCGCCGCAAGCGGGATTCTGAATGCGCAGGCGCGAGGTGGCATCGACCAGGTCGCCGGAATTACGAGGATGTTCGAAGTGGTCGAGGAGCTGGGGAGAATACATGGATTGGTTTATTGCTTCAGGAACTTTCCCTGCTTCAATTCCTCAAACGCCTTCTGGAGCTGCTCCTGCGTGTTCATCACGATGGGCCCATACCAGGCGACCGGCTCTTCCAGCGGCTTCCCTGAGACTAGCAGAAATCGTATGCCATCATCGCCGGCGTGAACAGTCACCTCTTCCCCGCTGTCGAACAAAATCAGCGAGCGATTATCGGCTTCGACTGGAGGAGTTGTGTCGGCCCATTTCACAGCCTCGGTCGGTACTGACAGCGGACCCGAGGCATTGCAGAACTTGCCCGATCCTGCAAACACATATGCAAACGCATGACGGGTGGTCTCAACCGGCAGGGTCTTTCGTTCGCCCGGCGGCACAGAGACGTCTATGTAAATCGGATCGGCAGCAATTCCCTCCACCGGCCCGCGTTTGCCCCAGAACTCACCGCACACAATGCGCACGTGCGTACCGTCATCGTCGGTGACTTCCGGGATCTCATTAGACTTGATCTCCTGATACCTCGGCGGTGTCATCTTCAACGACGCCGGCAGATTCGCCCACAACTGAAATCCGTGCATGCGTCCCGCGTCGTCGCCCTTGGGCATCTCTTGGTGAATGATGCCGCTGCCTGCGGTCATCCACTGCACATCCCCCGAAGCAATTGCGCCGTGATTACCCATGCTGTCGCCATGCTCCACCGTTCCAGCTAAAACGTAGGTGATGGTCTCGATACCACGATGCGGATGCCAGGGAAATCCGGCGAGGTAGTCTTCCGGAACATCGTTGCGAAAGTCGTCGAGCAGAAGGAAGGGATCGAAATCAGAGGTATTGCCGAAGCCAAAGGCACGACGAAGATGCACGCCAGCACCTTCTAACGTGGGCTTCGACTTGATCAGACGTTTCACAGGGCGAATCGACATACCAGCCTCCGGGGAGTGAGACACATTTCTTGTGGCTTATTGGATTGCCTAATCCGGCAAACGTCGCATTGGGGAGGGCCTTATCGTCGTTAGCGAATTCCTACCTGGCCACGCACACTATCGACAATCTTCTTTGAGTCGTAACCGACGCCGTCCTTGAAAACCGTTTCCACCTGTTCGATGTCTTCAATCTTCTTCGAGGGATCGCCCTTGATGAGCACGAGGTCCGCCTGTTTGCCTGCGGCGATCGAGCCGATGTGGTCCTGCTGGCCCAGATAGGTCGCACCATTCAGCGTCGCGATTTTGATTGCTTCAACCGGGGTGAAGCCCGCCTCGACCAGCAACTCCACCTCGCGTTGATCGCCAAATCCGGGGAGCACGCCGCCGTTACCAGTCGGATCGGGCCCGGCGAGCAGTTGGCCACCCGCTTTCACGAAGGCAAACTCGAATTCCAATTCCTTCTTGAATAAGAGCGTAACGGGCGAATCCATTGAGTTGCGCGCACGCGCTGTTAAATAGCTTTGGGCTGCTTCGGCGGACATGGCGTCCAGAACTCGCTGCTCCAACGGGGGGCGTCCCGGCAAATATGCCTCGAACACCGGCAGGGTCGAAGTTACAGCGACATGATGCGAAACAAGGTCCTGAATAAGCGCCTGAACTTGTGCGCCGTTGATGTCCAACGTAGCCCACGTCCTGCTGGCCGCGGGCGGGCAGACATCCGGTTTCTTGTCGGGGACGAAATCAGTATCGGTGAAAACCGGGCCGTGCTCCAGATTGTCGATGCCCAGCGCGATGGCCTCATGCCACGTGACTGAGCAGAGGTGACCGGTCAGCTTGAAGTGACGGGCATGTGCCTCCTGGATCGCTGCGCCCATCTCCTCGTGTGTAATGTGCATGTACGCCTTGTACGAGGTCACGCCCTGATCGGCCCAGTAATCCACCATGTGCTTTGCGTCATCGGCGCCGGTGAGTTCATGCATCTGGGCAAATACTGTCGGCTTGCCTTCCAGATAAGGAGCGGTCACGTCGATCTTGGGGCCCGGCATGAGTCCGGCGTCGATACGCTGCTTGATCTTGATATCGGTATACGGCTCTACGCTTCCCGTGGTGCGGATCGTAGTGACGCCGGCGGCCAGATACAGCCGAGGCCCGGTGTAGGCCAGTTCCACCCCCACCACACCAGGTTCATCCGCCTCGCCGCTCCCTCTTCTCTGCAACGTAGCGGAGTTAATGTAAAAAAGGTGATCATGCATCCCGACCAAGCCAGGAATGACCGTGTAGCCGGTGCGGTCAAGTTGCTGTGCCTGGCCCGGAGGAGCGACCTTGCCGAAATCACCAGCGGCGGCGATCTTTCCACCGCTGATCAGAATTGTCTGGTTCTCCTTCGCCGGAGAACCGGTGCCGTCGATGACTCGCACGTGATTCAGCACGACCACCGGGCCGGGCACACTGATGAATGGCGTCGCATCATTGGGAGGCGCGCTTTGCGCAATGGCAGCAACGCTTACAAACAAAACCGCTGAGACCAGCCATCGGCCCATCGTTTAATCCTCATCGGTTGGGTTGGTGAATCTGGCCCGATACAACGATGCAGAGAATTCTGCTCCGCTTTACTCGCCACACTATATATCGTTGCCGGTGGGTGGCGAACAACTTAGTGAACTAATCCGCGGAGGGACTGCGGCAACGAAGATTGCAGAGTCCCGTCGAAGTAGAGGTAGTCTCTTTCGGTCGGGGGTTTGACTTCACGCTCGAGTTCCGTCAGAATTTGCCTCTTCGTGTCAACGCCATCAGGAGTCACTAATACGGTACACCCACCTAAACGGAGAGAGGATGAAAGACAGCTTCATTGCAGGGGCAACCGCGGCAATACTTTGCCTCGGACTAATCAGCCAGAGCACGGCCGCAGCCAATAAAGAGCAGGCGCAGATCCAGCACGGTGAGTATCTGGTGAAAGCCATCGGGCAGTGCGGCGATTGTCACACTCCATTCACCCCCACCGGCGGCTTTGTAATGGAGAAGTGGCTGCAAGGCAAGAAACTTGAGTTTGGGCCGCTGGTCCCTATTCCCATCTGGGCGGACCGTGCGCCGAATATCGCGGGCCTGGAAGGCTGGGACACAGATAAGGCAGTGCAGTTCTTCATGACCGGCCTTTCTCCTGACGGACAGCCCGCACGCCCTCCGATGCCGCGATACAAAATGAACCGCGCCGATGCCGAGGCTGTGGTTGCCTATTTGAAGTCGCTGAAACAGTAGCTCTCCGATATCCGGATGGCATCCTTGCCGCCTAATTTGACCACAGGCTGGCTGGGGGCGCCCCTTTCGTTATGCGAGCGAGGTGTAAGATGTAGCCGCGCTATGACACGGTTTCGTAGATTGGGAAATTTCGCGTTTCAGGTGATCGTATTTCTTCTTCTCTGTGGCATCCTGCCCAGTCTCGTATTGGCTCAAGGCATCCCTCTGACGCCGCAACAATGGGCTAGAGCCCATGGGCAGCTGCCTCTTACCAGTTTCTACGAAACCCCAGTCCCGCTGCCCGCAGGCAAGCCGGGCGATCTGATCCGTTCCCAGGCTTTCGACGACTACGATTTGCCCGACGGCATTTCTGCTATTCGAATTCTGTACCATTCGGTAGCAGCCACCGGAGCAGATGTTGCGTCGTCGGCTGTGGTTCTGATTCCACGTGGGTCTGCGCCGAAAGGCGGATGGCCGATCCTTGCCTGGGCTCATCCGTTCGTCGGCGTCGCTCGTCTCTGCGCACCTTCGCTCATGCGAGGCCTGGGTGTCAACTCCGGCTGAATATTCCCCATTTCTCCGGAACAAAATTCCCCACCCACTTTGGGGTCAGGAAGAATGCTCACTGGCTCCCGATGTAGCGGAGCCCAGCGCCGGCTTCCGGCGCGCTTTGGGCGGAGCGGAGTCGGGAGCCAGTGAGGGCCCGGGCAGCGGCCCTTGGCCATCGCCTGCCTGCTCCCGGCCGCCGATTAACCCGGCACGCCGTCGTTCTTTCAGCCGATAGCTTTCACCTCGGATGTTGATGGTTGTCGAGTGGTGCAGTAAGCGATCCAGAATCGCGGTGGCGATAATCGAGTCGCCAAAGATACCGCCCCATTCGCTGTAGCTCTTGTTGCTGGTTACGATGATGCTGCCGCGCTCGTAGCGGGCGCTCACCAGTTGAAAGAAGATCGTCGCCCCCATCTCGTCCAGTGGAAGATAACCCATCTCATCGATCACCAACAGCTTGGGAGCCAGATACACACGCAGGCGACGATCGAGCCGATTCTCCCGCGTGGCCCGCGCCAAGTCGGTGACCAGGTGGTGCGCCGTGATGAAATAGGCGCCGAAACCAGCCTGAATCGCGGCTTCCGCCAGCGCGACGCTGAGATGGGTCTTACCCACTCCGGGTGGTCCCAGAAAGATGGCGTTGCTGGCCTCATGCACGAAGCGCAGGGTCTGCAACTCGCGGATCTGGCGCTCGTCGATGGATGGCTGAAAGCTGAAGTCGAACTGATCGAAGGTCTTGATATAGGGCAGGTGTGCCAGTTGCAGCCGAGCCCGCAGATAACGGCTGCGCCGCGCGTCAGCCTCTGTCTTCAGCGTGTCCAGAAGAAACTCCGCGTAACTGGGCTCCTGTTTGGCGGCTTGCTCCAGCAGGTTCGTAAGCCGGGCCTGCACCGCCTTCAGGCCGAGCGTTTCCAGGGTGCTGTCCAACTGCTCCAAGGCAGTCATCGCGCACCTCCGGCGGCAAACTCATATGCCGTCAGGGAGCGTACTTCCACCTCCGGTCCCAGCGGGCGAATGCGCACCTGGGTTTTCGTCGTAGCCCGCATCGGGCCCAGCGGGATACCGGCATGATGCGCACTCTGGGAGGCAATGCGATGCTGTCCGGCTAGCACCGGATGGGTGGCGATCTGTAGTTCACCGGCATAGATCTCGACCATGCCACGCAACCCACGTACCCGCACCTGCTGACCGGCGTAGTTCCACGGCACCGAGTAACGGTTGCCGTGCCAGGCCACGTAGGCATCGCGCGATACCCGACGCAACTCCTCTTCCACATAAGGATAGGGTTGCCGTCCCGCTGACGGTTGCAGGTGGATACGCTCCGCCAACCAGCGTTGTTGAACCACGCAGTGGGTGCTTCCATGCACCCGCTGGTTGGCTACCTCCCACACCCACCGACGCAATGCGGCGTTCAAATCTTCCAGGCTATGGGGCTCACGTCCTTGCAGGCTACACAGGAAGTTTCTGCGGATGTACTTCACACCTGATTCGACCTTGCCTTTCGTCTGTGCGCGATACGGCCGGCACAACCGCGGCGTGAATCCCCAGTAGCGTGCGAAGTCCAGAAACTGCGGATGCCACTGCACCTCACCACGCTCATCGCTGCCTAACCAGACCGTCTTCATGCGGTCGTACAGAATCTCCTGCGGAACCCCGCCCAACTGGCGGAAGGCCTCTTCGTGCAGGCGCAGTAGCGTGCCCAGCTTCTGATCCAGGGCGGCTTCGGCCATCAGCGCCCGGCTGTGCCCCAAGGTAAAGACAAAGCCGGACACCGATTGTTCTCTCCCTTGCTCTTCCACATAGCCCAGATGTCCCCAATCCACCTGCGCCTGTTCTCCCGCCGCAGTCTCAAAACGGCGCACCGCCGTCTGTCGCGCGGCTTCTCGCTGCGGGCGAAGATAGTCAGTCAAAGTCGTGTAGCTGCCGCAGTAGCCGCGATCCCGCAACTCGCGCAACAGCACTACGGCGTTCCACACGCCGGCTTTACACCGCTCTTGCAGGTAGGACTTAAACTCGTCCAGCTTGCTCGGACGCGGCTCCCTCGGCCCATAGGATGGCCTTGTGCCTGGCCTCTGTGCCAGATACTTGCGAATCGTCTTGCGATCGTGTCCCGTCAGAAGCGCGATCGTCTGCAAGCTCATCCCCAGTTGTTTCAGCTCGTTGATCTCGCTCACCTCTCCACCTCGTAGCAGGTTCCGCACCTCCCCTTCGAAGAGTCGGTGCTGTTGTACCACTCGTTAACTAAAGGTGGGGATTTTTACTTCGGCAGAATGAGGATTTTTACACCGGCGCTGACATGGGCAGTGGTTCTGCGCTCAACATGTACGCTAACCTCGGCTACGTTGTCGTAGCGACCGACTATACCGGGCTCGGAACGGCGTTCCGAAATGCAGGCTTCGACGTACAGTCCAACGCTACGGACGTAATCAATGCGGTCCGAGGGGCACGCACTGCCGTTCCGCAGCTCGGCACAAGATGGATCGCCATCGGCGCAGGTAACGGCGGAGCCTCAGCGCTCTCTGCTGCCGAACTCGTCACTCAAGACCGGGATTATCTGGGAGCAATCTCGATCTCGGGCGCACTCGACCTGAAGAATGCTACGGAACAGTCAGCCCGGGGAGCATGGCAGGATAACCTCGCTTATCTCGCCTACGGCATCCAGACCGTGTTTCGTTCCTTCCATCTGGAAGAGATGTTCTTGCCGAAAGCCGTTGCGCGCTATGTTACCGTAACCGGCACCTGCACCGCTCCGGCGCTCAAAACGCCGCTGACAATAGGGGAATCGCTCAAGCCGGAGTGGGAGCGCTCGAAGTACGTGGATGATTTTTTTCAGCGAAACTCTCTTGGCCTGAGACCTGCTTCCGCGCCGCTGCTTATCATCAGTGCTGAGGATTCCAGCGACTCGGTGGACGCGCGGGTGGTTTCCCGTATGTGTGCCCAGAAGGATCACCTCGACTTCGTGGCCTATCCAGGCGTCGACCCGAATGACCTGATCGGCACGACCGTGGCAACGCAAATAGCTTGGATCGAGGCTCGTTTTGCGGGAAGAATGACCCAGAATACCTGCCGGTGAGCTGAGCTCAGAGCCTCCTTCCGATGCCAGGCTTAACCGCAGATCCCTCTCTGCGATCGGGAGGATGATTCTCCAAACGAATGCTGATTCGCTGAAATAAAAACGCATCCGCAAACGCGGATGCGTCATAGAGTTCGCGAGCTTTCGTGAAGCTTACTTCTCTTTTTCTTCGGCCTGGTCGGCTTCGGAGCCAACTGCGCCTTGCGCCTGGGCTTCTTCCATGGCCTTGCGCGTCTCTTCGGCGCGCTTGGCACGCATCTCTGCGCGCTTCTGGCGCTTCTCATCCAGCGTCTTCTCGCTGCCCAGCAGCTCGACGAAAGCCTTCTCGCCGCCATCACCCTTGCGGAAGCCCGAGTGAATGATGCGGAGATAGCCGCCTTCGCGGTCGCCGTAGCGCGGGGAGATGCTGTCGAACAGCTTGTCGACAGACTCACGCGTCATCAGGTAAGACGCGGCCAACCGCCGCGCAGCCACATCGCCGCGCTTGCCCAGGGTGATCATCTTTTCCACGTGGGGACGCATCGCCTTCGCCTTGGTGATGGTGGTCTCAATGCGTTCTTCCACGATCAACGAGGTCACCAGGTTACGCAGCAGCGCGCGCCGGTGCGAGGTATTCCGTCCCAGTTTCCATCCTGCTCTACGATGACGCATGGCAATAATCCTTAAATACGTTGTCAGTTGTCGGTTGTCAGTTCGCGGTGAAAACCGAAAACCGACAGCCTTGATAAATCCTCGAGCGTTGAATTCCCCGTGCTCGTAGCTGGTTGCTAGTAGCTAGTTGCTCGTTGCGAACCGACAACTGACAACCGCCTACCGACAACTGCTTAGTAGTTCGGTTCCATACCGCCGTAGTTCGCTGTTGCCAGACCGGGGCTCGACATCGATCCGCTGCCGGGCACGGCGTTGCCGTGCTCGTCGATCTTCATGCCCAGGCTGAGACCCATTGAGGAAAGAATCTCCTTGATTTCGTTCAGCGACTTGCGACCAAAATTCTTTGTCTTCAGCATTTCCGCTTCAGTCTTCTGCACTAGTTCGCCGATGGTCTGGATGTTCGCGTTCTTCAGGCAGTTGTAGCTGCGCACAGAAAGCTCCAGCTCTTCGACCGAGCGGTTCAGATTCTCGTTGCGGATCTCCGGCTTATCGGAGGCGCCGGCGGCTTGCGCCTCCAGCTCCTCCTCAAAGTTGATGAAGATGTTCATGTGGTCCTTAAGCAGCTTCGCCGCCAGGCCCAATGCGTCGGCCGGAGTGACCGATCCGTTCGTCCAGATCTCGATCGCCAGCTTGTCGTAGTCGGTGATCTGACCCAGACGTGCAGCTTCAACCGAGTAGTTGCACTTGCGGACAGGCGAGTGAACCGAGTCGATCGGGATGAATCCCAGACCAAGATCCTCGTCGAAGTTCTTATCCGCAGAGACATAGCCGCGCCCCTTCTTCAGCCGCATTTCCATGTCGATCTTGCCGCCTTCGCTGATGGTCGCGATGTAGACGTCCTTGTCCAGCACTTCGACATCCGCATCGGCTTCGATCATGCCCGAGGTAACCACACCCGGCTGATCGGCACGCAGATAAATCGCCTTCGGCGCATCGCCGTTGAGGCGGAAGGGAATCTGTTTCAGGTTGAGGATGATGTCAGTGGCGTCCTCGACCACTCCGGGGATGGACTGGAACTCGTGCAATACGCCCTCGATCTTCACTGCCGTGACGGCAGCGCCCTCAATCGAGGAGAGCAACACACGGCGTAGCGCATTGCCGATAGTTGTTCCAAACCCGCGTTCGAACGGCTGTGCCCAGAAGTGACCGTACTTGTCGGTCAACGTTTCGGTATCGGTAGCCAGCCTTTTCGGTTTCTGAAAGCCTTTCCAAAGCATTGTGACTCCTTTTCTTCGGACCGTGCTGCACGGCGCAAGGCCGGCTGATCTGGCGCGAAGTCTGTGGGACGCGCCAGTATGGCCTGCGCGCTCCCGCGTGCAATACAAGCTCCCCGCAGGCGCAGCCATGGCGCAAGCGGGGATTCTTACTACTTGCTGTAAAGTTCGACGATCAACTGCTCGTTGATGGGCAGGTTGATATCTTCGCGCTTCGGCAGCGCCAAGACCCGGCCCTTGTAGCCGTCGCGATCGACTTCCAGCCATGCCGGCGGAGCCTGATGGCTGGCAAAATCTTTCGCGACCTCGAGCATAGCGAGCTTGTTGCTGCTCTCGCGCACTGCGATCTCGTCGCCTACGTGTACCTGGAACGAAGGAATGTTGACCTTGCGGCCATTCACCACGACATGCCCGTGGCGCACCAACTGACGCGCCTGACGCCGCGCTACAGCAAATCCGAGGCGATAGACAACGCTGTCCAAACGGCGTTCCAGTTGCTGCAACAGAATTTCGCCTGTAACACCCTTGGCGCGAGCGGCCTTCTCGAAGTAGTTGCGGAACTGGCCTTCCTGGGCGAAGTACATGCGCTTCGTCTTCTGCTTTTCACGAAGCTGCAGGCCATAGCCGACGATCTTGGCCTTGCGGTCTTTACCGTGCTGGCCGGGAGCGAAATTGCGCTTCTCGATAGGACACTTGTCCGTAAAGCACTTTCCACCCTTAAGGAACAGCTTCATGCCTTCGCGACGGCAAAGGCGGCATACTGCGTCTTTGTAGCGTGCCAAATTACTCTCCTAATCGGTCAGAGCCTGTCTGATCGTCTATCGATCGGTTTACGGGCTTGGCGGCCTTTCTTCCCGATCAAACCTCAGTTATCGGTTGCCAGCGGTCAGTTGTCGTGGATCCTATTTAGATGCCGAACTCTGCCATTAAGTACCACGACACCTTGGGTGCCCCGTTCTAGCCCTGATTTGGGGCTATGGCGGTCCTCAACCTTACACTCTCCGTCTTTTCGGCGGACGGCAGCCGTTATGCGGAACCGGCGTTACGTCCTTGATCGACCGGACATCCAGCCCAGACGACGCCAGCGCACGTACCGCCGACTCACGTCCCGAACCCGGCCCGCTCACGCGCACATCCACGCTGCGCATGCCGTGGTCGCGCGCCTGGTTGGCGGCGTTGGCTGCGGCCTGCTGTGCGGCAAACGGAGTGCCCTTGCGCGACCCGCGGAAACCCAACGACCCCGAACTCTTCCACGATACCGTGTTGCCGGTCGTGTCGGTGATGGTGACGATGGTGTTGTTGAAGGATGCCTGCACATGCACCAAGCCATGTGGGATGTGCTTGCGCTCCTTCTTCTTGAACTTCTTGGTCTTACCCTTCTTGTCGCCTGCGGCGGAACCTGCTTTAGCCATGGATTATGTCTTCCCCGCTGCTTTCTTCTTATTGGCTACCGTGCCCTTGCGCGGTCCCTTGCGGGTGCGGGCATTGGTGTGGGTGCGCTGGCCGCGAACCGGGAGGCTGCGGCGATGACGATACCCGCGGTAAGAGCCGATTTCGATCAGACGCTTGATGTGCATCGTAACGTCTTTACGCAGATCGCCTTCGACGTTGCCGCCTTCTTCGATGACCTGACGGATGCGGTTGACCTCATCCTCGTTCAGGTCGCTCACCTTCTTGGTGGGCTCGACATTCGCCGTGCCAAGAATCTCCGAGGAGCGCGAATTCCCGATGCCGAAGATGTACGTCAGCGCGATCTTGATGTGCTTGTTGCGCGGAAGATCCACGCCTGCAATACGTGCCATGTTTACTCCGAAAAACCGATGTTAGCTTTGAGCTCTTAGCTTTTAGCCAAGCGCTTCGTTACCCTTGTCTCTGCTTGTGCTTCGAGTTTTCGCAGATCACGCGAACCACACCGTGGCGGCGAATCACCTTGCACTTATCGCAAATCTTCTTAACCGATGCCCTTACCTTCATAATTCCTCAGTTGTCAGTTGTCAGTGATTGGTTCCCAGTCAGGCCGATTGCCGACAACTGACAACCGGCAACTGACAACTTATTTGTACCGATACACAATCCGGCCGCGAGTCAGATCGTAGGGCGACAACTCCACCGCTACACGGTCTCCCGGAAGTATGCGGATGAAGTTCTTGCGCATCTTGCCGGAGACGTGCGCCAGGACCTGATGCTTGTTCTCCAGCTCCACTCGAAACATCGCATTGGGCAGGGGCTCAACCACCACTGCCATCACTTCAATCGCGTCTTCCTTACTCATTCAACTCCAAGAACCTTGTTGTCGGTTGTCAGTTACCAGTTGTCAGTTTGCGATTGCTCGCTGCCGTTTGCAGTTTCAAGTTCTGCAACCCGACAACCGACAACTACTCCGTCAAAATCACTGGCCCGTTCTTCGTGACTGCGATGCAGTGTTCGAAGTGGGCGCTATAACTTCCGTCTTCCGTGACCGCCGTCCACTTGTCGTCCAGCAGCCTGGTCTCCGGGCGCCCCATATTCACCATGGGCTCGATGGCAATCACCATCCCGTCGCGCAGCTTGGGACCGTGTCCCGGCTTGCCGTAGTTCGGAACCTGCGGATCTTCGTGCAACCGCGTCCCGATACCGTGTCCTACAAACTCGCGCACTACGCTGAAGCCGTTGGCTTCCACCACTTGCTGTACCGCGGCTCCAACATCGCCGACGGTGTTTCCGACTACCGCAGCTTGAATGCCTTGGGTCAGCGAATCGCGGGTCACATCCAGCAGCTTCTGCAACTCCGGCGAAATCTCGGCCCCCACCGGCACCGTGATCGCCGAATCGCCGTAGTAGCCGTCGAGCACCACCCCGCAGTCGATGGAAACGATGTCTCCGGACTTCAGGACCCGCTTTTCCGACGGGATCCCGTGAACGATCTCGCTGTTCACCGAGGTGCACAGCACACAGGGGTAGTCGTAATAACCCTTGAATGCTGGCTTTGCGCCCAGGTCCTTGATCTTCCGTTCAGCCACCCGTTCCAAGTCCATCGTAGAGCGGCCCGGCGCTACTGCTTCCCTTGTCGCTTCCAGAACCTGCCGCACGATGTGCCCGGCGCGGCGCATTTTCTCGATCTCGGAAGACGACTTACAAACGATTGACATTCTCTATCGCGCGAAACGCCTGCGCCATTACCTCTTCCACCGGCTGTTCGCCGTCGACCTCAACCAGTCTTCCCTTATCCCGGTAATAATCCACCAGAGGCAGCGTCTGCTGGTCATACGTCTTCATGCGTTCGACGAAGACGCTTTCCTCATCGTCACGGCGGGTTACAAGTGCCGTGCCGTCAACATCACAGATGCCCTGGACTTTGGGGGGCTGGGAATAGACGTTGTAAATCCGCCCACAGGTGGGACACGAACGACGTCCGGTAACACGTTGCCGTAGAACATTATAGTCTACAATCAGCCGTATCACAACCGGAGCCGCACAGGCCTGCTGAGCAGCTTCATCGCCTATTTTACAGCTCCGCATCTTCTCCAGATGCGCATCCAACCACTTCGCCTGGGGCACCGTCCTGGGGAAGCCATCCAGGATGAACCCCCGGCAGCAGTCCGCATCCTGCAACCGGTCCGCTACCATGTCGCAAACCAGCTCATCCGGAACCAGTTCGCCGCGATCCATGATCGCCTTGGCTTTCTTGCCCAGTTCCGTGTTACGCGCCACGTTCGCACGCAGGATGTCTCCGGTGGAGATCTGCGGAATGTTAAACGTCGACGCAATCAGCTTGGCCTGCGTTCCTTTGCCGGCCGCCGGTGGTCCCAGCAGGATGATGGGACCGGTTATGCGCGCATTCGCCTGTACGCCCACAGCCGAGGAAGTCTGCACTCCCATGTTTGTACCCTGAGAGCTGTCCACACTTTCCACCAGCGCCGATGTCCACTCTCGCTGGCGATCTGCCGGATCAGCCTTTCTGCCCGCCGTCGCGGGCCGGAGCTTCCCGGTACTCCGAAAGCGGCAACTAGCCACTGACACTTAGTTCAAGCCCGCCCAACTCCTAAGTGCCAAATGCCCAGTGCTGTTTTTACCACGTTGCCCTGCGCCCGCGGACACGTCCGCTGCGCGGGGTGAAACCTTCGTAATGCCGCATCACCAGCTGCGACTCCACCTGGTTGATCGTATCCATCGCCACGCCTACTACGATCAGCAGTGATGTACCGCCGAAGTAGAAGTTCACACCCAGACCGTTGGTCACCCAGTTCGGCAGCCGTTCGAAGAAGGCTCCCACGGGACCCCACAAGTGATTGAGGCGGATACCGGCGATCATCCACTCAGGAATAAACGAGATCAGAATCAGGTACAGCGCGCCCACCAGGGTGATACGCGTCAGAATATCGTTAATGTAAGCCCCTGTACGGGCGCCTGGCCGAATGCCCGGGATGAAGCCACCGTACTTCCGCATGTTGTCGGCAACCTCAGTCGGATTGAAGACAATCGACACGTAGAAGTACGCGAAAAAGATGATGCCGACCGCGTACAGCAGCGTGTACATCGGCTCGCCCCACTGCAGAGCGCGCAGCATCGGGCCGAAGAAGCGGTTGTCCTTAAGGAACGCTCCTGCCGTCTGCGGCAAGGTCAACACCGAGGACGCGAAGATCACCGGCATGACGCCGCCGGAGTTCACCCTCAACGGAAGATGGGTGGACTGGCCGCCCATCACCTTACGTCCTACCACGCGCTTGGCGTACTGCACCGGGATACGCCGTTCGCTGCGCTCTACATATACGATGAACGCGACCACCGCGACCATCAGCACGACCAGCATCAGCATTGCCGGTACGGTGAACGCGCCCCAGGCTTGCGACTCGGCCTTGGCAAACAGGTCGGCGACGCCGCGCGGCAGACCAACCACGATGCCGGCGAAGATCAGCAGCGACATGCCGTTGCCAATACCGCGCTCGGTGATCTGCTCACCCAGCCACATGATGAAGACACTGCCCGTGGTGAGCGTCAGCATCGTCATCAGGACAAAGCCAGCTCCCGGATTGACCACGAAACCGGGCTGCCGCTGCAGCGTGTAAGCAATGCCCAGCGACTGCACCGCGCTCAATCCCAGAGTCAGGTAACGCGTCCACTGGGTGATCTTCTTGCGTCCCAGCTCGCCTTCCTTCTGCAGCTTGGCCAGTGGCTCGTAAACCACGGTCATCAGTTGCAGAATGATCGATGCCGTAATGTACGGCATGATGCCCAGGGCGAAGATGGTCAGACGACGCAACTGGCCGCCGCTGAACAGGTCGACGAAGCCCAGGAAGCTGCCACGATTCTGATCGAAGAACTGCGCCAGCTTGTCGGCGTTGATACCCGGCGTCGGAACGTGACCGCCGAAGCGATAAACCGCCAGCAGCCCAAGCGTGAACAGAATGCGCTTTCGCAGATCGGGAACGCGGAATACGTTGGCTAACTTCTCGAGCATGAAAACCTCAGTTGTCAGTAGCCAGCTGCCAGTAGTCAGTTATCTGCTACAGCGAGGCCCACAATCCAAACATCAACAATTTCACCGTCAGTAGTAAGTCGGTTGCAATAACTGGCAACTGACTAATCGCTACTGACAACTACAGGACCTGGATCTTACCGCCGGCCTTCTCGATCTTTTCCTGGGCCGTCTTGGAAAACCTGTGGGCGTGTACGGTGAACGCCTTTGACACTTCACCCTGTCCCAGAACCTTCACCAGCGCCTTCTTGGAACTCACCATCCCGGCCTTGCGCAGGACTTCGGGAGTGATCTCTCCGGCGTTCAACGTGGACAGCTTCTCCAGGTTCACCACTTCGTACTCGGTGCGGAAGATGTTGGTGAAGCCGCGCTTCGGCAAGCGGCGATGCAACGGCATCTGGCCGCCTTCAAATCCGCGCATGATCCGGGAACCGCTGCGCGAGCGCTGACCTTTATGGCCGCGGGTCGAAGTCTTGCCCATGCCCGAGCCCATACCACGGCCGACGCGCTTGCGTTTCTCCGAAGACTTGCGGGGTGCTCTCAGTGTACTTAAGTTCATTTCAAACCTCAGTTGTCGGTTGTCAGTTCTCGGTTACGTCTTGGTCTGAATTTCGCCGGCTGACAGCTGACAACCGGCAAACTGACAACTATTTTACGATCTCTACCAGGTGCGGCACCTTCGCCACCATGCCGCGGATCGAGGGTGTATCTTCCCGCTCCACGACCTGATTTAAGCGGGTGAAACCCAGCCCCTTGATCACCAGTTTCTGCTTTACCGGCGCCGCAATAGCGGAGCGTACCCACTTCAGCTGCATCTTGGTTCCAGGCTTGGCGGCCTTGACTTCTTCCTTCTTGCGAATACGCGCCATGATTACAGCTCCTCGACCGACTTGCCGCGCATTGCCGCCACGTCCTTGCGATCGCGCAGCTTGCCCAGCGCGTTAAAGGTGGCCTTAATGACATTATGCGGGTTCGTGGTCCCAATGGATTTGGTCAGCACGTTCTGAATTCCAGCCGAGGTCATCACCGCGCGAACCGCGCCGCCGGCGATTACACCAGTACCTTCCGGAGCCGGCTTCAGCAACACCATGCCCGAGCCGTAGCGGCCCAGCACCTGGTGCGGAATTGTGGTCTGCGTCAGGTTCACGCGCAGCAGGTTCTTCTTAGCCGACTCGATGCCCTTGCGGATAGCCTGCGGAACTTCCTTCGCCTTGCCGGACCCATAACCGACGACCGCCGATCCCGGATCGCCCACCACCACCAGCGCCGCAAACGACAGATTCTTGCCGCCCTTGACGACCTTGGTGACGCGGTTAATCGAGACCACCTGGTCCTTCAGCTGGTACTGACCGGCGTCAAGCTTCTTCTTTACTGTTGGCATTACCTTCGTGTCTCCCGGCATCGCTTACGACGCCTTCAAATTCGTGTCATCCTGACCCGAGTGCCCGTTCTACGCCACCGTTTGGCGTAGTGCGAAAGCTCAGAACTCTAAGCCGGCTTCACGCGCCGCATCGGCCAGAGCCTTCACGCGTCCGTGATACAAATATCCGCCGCGATCGAACACCACTTTGTTGATGCCCTTCTGCTTGGCGCGCTCGGCGATCAGCTTGCCGACTTCCTTTGCGGAGGCCACATTACCGCCTGTGGGCCGCTTGTCGCCCTTTATGCCTTTGCCCTTCTCGACGGAAGTGGCCGCAACCAGCGTCACACCCTTCGCGTCGTCGATGACCTGCGCGTAGATGTGGTTCTCAGAGCGATAAACATTCAACCGTGGACGCCCCTCGGTGCCGGCCAGCTTTTTGCGGATGCGGGTGTGAACCTTCTGCCGCGTCTGATCTTTTGAAGTCTTCGAAATCATCTCGTTTTCCTTTCCCGGGTTTCTGAACCGGGTAACGGTGGCCGAAGCCCATCCCGTCCAATCGCATCTCACTGTTGACCGAGATCCCTCGGCTATGCTCGGGATAGCGGCTGCGGTCTCCCGCTGCGCTCACGCCCGCCGCTACTTGGCTCCAGTCTTGCCAACCTTCTTCTTCAGGCGCTCATTGGTGTAGCGCACGCCTTTGTTCTTGTACGGATCGGGCGGACGCAGGCTGCGCATTTCCGCAGCGACAAATCCCACCTTCTGACGGTCGATACCGCTCACCGTCAAGTGTGTAAGTTTCGGGTCGATGGTCACATCGATACCGCCCGGCAGCGAATACTCGATCGGGTGCGAATAACCCAGGGTGAAGACCACGGTGCCCTTGCCCTTCATCTCGGCGCGATACCCGATGCCGACGATGTCCAGTTCCTTGGTCCAACCCTTGGTGACACCTTCCACCGAGTTATTGACCAGCGCGCGCACCAGTCCGTGAACCGCGGCCTTCGAGTCATCCTCGCGCACGACGTTCAGTACGCCGTCCTGCTGTTCCAGGCGAACACCGCCCGGCATGTGCGTAATCACTTCGCCCTTGGGGCCCTTCACGCGGACCGTGTTGCCCTCGATAGCGTAGGTCACGCCTTTCGGCAACGGGATCGGCTTCTTTCCAATTCGAGACATAGTATTTAGCTCTCGGCTGTCAGCTCTCAGCTTTCAGCACATTCTTCGTAGTTCGGGCAGCATGCCCGATTCTTAAATCGTCACCAGGCCGGTGCTTGCTGACGGCCGATAGCCGACAGCTGACAGCCGTCTAGTAAATCTCACACAGAACTTCGCCGCCCACGCCTTCTTTACGCGCCTGGCGACCGGTCATCACGCCCTTGGGCGTGGTGAGGATGTTAATTCCCAGACCGCCAAGGATCCGTGGAATCTCACTGTGCCCCACGTAGACGCGGCAACCGGGACGCGACACACGCTTCAGATCGGAGATGGGCGAGGTGTTGTCCGGGCTGTACTTCAAATACACGCGCAGGACCTTGCGACCTTCTTCGTCCGTTGGCTTATAGTTCGAGATGTAGCCCTCTTCCTTCAAAATGCGGGCAATCTCCACCTTCAGCTTGGAATGTGGGACGTCCACCTTCTGCTGGCGCGCCTTGATGGCGTTACGAACTCTGGTCAAAAAATCGGAGACCGGATCGGTCAAACTCATGCTTTGCTTCTCCTGATATCGTCGCCCGTTCGCTTACGGCCGCACCATGCAAGCCTGCAAGAACCTGCGGCGACGTACTCACTGGCCACTGGCAACCGGCCACTGGCTACTGCATTTCTACCAACTCGACTTAGCAACCCCGGGAATCTCGCCCCGAAGCGCCAGATCGCGGAAGTGCAGCCGGCAAAGGCCGAACTTGCGCAGATACGCGCGTGAACGTCCGCAGATCTTGCAGCGATTGTGCTGCCGGGTCGGGAACTTGGGTTTCTTATTCGACTTGGCGATTTGTGATGTTCTAGCCATGGTTCCTTTGCTGTTGGCTTTTAGCTATTGCTCTTAGCTTTTGCCGTCCCTACCGGGACTTGAATCTTAATGTCTTCGTCCCACGAACTGCTTACTGTCCCGGCTGCCGGAAGGGCATTCCCATGTGCTTCAGCAATGTGCGAGCGTGGTCGTCGCTTCCTGCCGAAGTCACGATCGTGATGTTCATCCCCTTCGTCTTTTCAACCTTCGAGTAATCGATCTCCGGAAAGATCAACTGATCGCGCACACCCAGTGTGTAGTTACCACGTCCGTCGAACGACTTGGTGGGCACGCCACGGAAGTCGCGAACCCGCGGCAGTGCCACATTCACCAGGCGATCGAAGAACTCGTACATGCGATCCCCGCGCAGCGTAACCATCACGCCGATGGGCATCCCTTCACGAACCTTGAAAGCCGCAATGGATTTCTTGGCCTTGGTGATGACCGGTTTCTGGCCGGTGATCTGGCCAATCTCGTTGGCCGCCGGATCGATCAGCTTCGCATTCTGCGTCGCCTCGCCCACACCCATGTTCAGGATGATCTTCTCCAACTTGGGAGCGGCCATCGGGTTCCCGATGCCGAGTTCCTTCATCAGGGCCGGCTGGATCTCTTTGTAGTAGCGGTCGCGCATGCGCGCGGTTTGGCGGTTGTTCGCCTTCGGGCGCGACGGCTTTCCACCCGCCTCGGTGCCTGCGGCTTCTACCGTCTCCGCCTTGGGCTTCTTGCCCTGTGGCTTCTGGCCACCCTGCTGCTGCGGAGACTTCTGCTTCTTTTCGTCTGCCATTATTCTGCTTCTGCCTTTCTCACGGTTTCGGAGTTTTACCGGTTCGTGAGGAACTCAATTCGACCATCAGGTCAGTACCAGTCACTGATTACTGACAACTATTTCTCCAGCGGGTTCCGGCAAGTGTTGCAAACTCGTACACTCCGGTCGCCCTGGTGCTCGTGCCCTACGCGAACCGGCCGGTTGCAGGACTTGCACAGCAGCATCACATTGCTGATCGAGATCGCGCTCTCCTGCTCGGCGATACCGCCCTTGATATTCTTCTGCGGGTTGGGACGCACGTTCTTCTTCACCATCATCACGTGCTCCACCAGGACCTTGCCCTCATCAGGCATCACGCGCAGCACGCGTCCCTGCTTGCCTTTGTCCCGCCCGGTGATCACCTGCACCTGATCGTTGCGGCGAATGTCGACACTCTTCTGCATGTTTAATAGCCTCTAGCGACTAGCAATTAGCAATTAGCTAAACCTTTTTCTCGTCCCGAGTTCTAACAACTAGTTGCTAGCCGCTAGTTGCTAGTGGCTCCTACAGTACTTCCGGCGCCAGGGAAACGATCTTCAAAAATTTCTTCTCACGCAGCTCGCGAGCCACCGGTCCGAAGACACGCGTGCCTACCGGCTCATGCTGATCGTTAATCAGCACCGCGGCATTCTGATCGAAGCGGATATAGGTGCCGTCACGGCGGCGATGCTCCTTGCGAGTGCGTACGATGACGGCCTTCACCACCGTGCCTTTCTTGGCGGTGCCGTCCGGAGAAGCTTCCTTCACCGCGGCGGTGATGACGTCGCCCAATCCGGCGACTAGACCGGTAGAACCGCCCAGCGGCAGAATCATCTGCAGCTTGCGCGCGCCGGAGTTATCGGCGACGTCGAGCATGGTTCTCATCATGACTGCCATTGTCTTGTCTCCTTATTCCCGCCCCAGCCCAAAACCGGGGCTAGAACGGGTCACCCAACGGTATTTAGGCCGTCTTTTCTTCCACCGGCGCTACAAGCGCGGCGCGCTGTAGAACTTCCTTCAGCTGCCACCGCTTCAGCTTGGACAACGGACGCGTCTCTTCGATCTTCACGAAGTCACCCACATGTGCCGTCTTGTCTTCGTCGTGGGCGTAGAACTTTTTGCTGCGCGCCACCACCCGCTTGTAGAAGGGGTGCGCCTTCTGCCGCCGCACTTCGACTACGATGGTTTTCGCCATCTTGGTCGACACCACTTTGCCGATCAGGGTCTTGCGCCGGCCGGCAGCCGTCTCGTTAGTTGTTGTCGTCGTTTCGGCCATGGCTTACTTTTTCTCCGTTGCAGCCTTCTTGCTGGCCGCCTTCTTCTTCGCCGGTGCTGGCGCGCTCTGGGCAACAACCGCTCCGTTGCCCGAAGCGATCTGCTTCTGGCGGATAACGGTCTGCACACGCGCGATGTCCTTCTTCAGCTCGCGAATCTTCTTCAAACTCTCGGTCTGTCCCATCTTCAGCTGGAACTTCATCTTGAACAGCTGATCAGCCAGCTCGCGCTGCTGATGGTTCAGTTCGACGTCGGTCAGGTTGCGAATCTTGTCTACGTTCATTGTGAAATCCAGTTGTCGGTTGTCAGTTGCCGGTTGTCAGTTTGGCTGACCATCCTCGGTCCCTGATATCCCTGACTCAATTTTGTCAATCGCCGGTCCGATGTCTTATTGGTCTTAACTGACAACGGACAACCGGCTACTGACAACTGCTTTAGTGAATGTTCTCGCGCTTCACGAACTTCGTTCTCAGCGGCAGCTTGTGCGACGCCAGGCGCATTGCCTCAGTCGCATCGGCTACCGATACCCCTTCCATCTCGAAAAGGATCTTGCCCGGCCGAACGACTGCTACCCAGTGATCCGGAGCGCCCTTGCCCTTGCCCATACGGGTTTCGGCAGGCTTCTTGGTGACCGGCTTGTCCGGAAACAGCCGGATCCAGATCTTGCCACCACGCTTGACGAAACGGGTCATAGCCACGCGGCTGGCTTCAATCTGGCGGTCGGTAATCCATCCCGGCTCCAGAACCTTCAGCCCATAATCGCCGAAGGACAGTTCACCGCCGCGCCACGCCTTACCGCACATGCGACCGCGCTGCTGCTTGCGGTACTTAACTTTCTTTGGCATCAACATAAGTCAGTTCCCAGTTATCAGTTGTCTGTTGTCAGTGAACCCAAATTGTCCGTCGCACAGTTCTGACAACTGACAACTGGCAACCGACAACTGCTTTTAAAACGCTCCGCTTTGTGCCGCCTGCGGCTCGCGACGCTTCTCGCGATAAATCTCGCCTTTATAGACCCACACCTTCACGCCGATCACGCCATACGTGGTGCGCGCCTCGGTGAAGCCGTAGTCGATATCCGCACGCAGCGTGTGCAGCGGCAGACGTCCCTGCAGATACCACTCGGAGCGCGCGATTTCGTTGCCGTTCAAGCGGCCGCTGACGCGCACCTTGATGCCCTTGCAGCCAAAGCGCAGCGCCGAATCCACCGCCTTACGCATGGCGCGGCGGAAGCCGACCCGCTTTTCCAGCTGCAGCGCGATGTTCTCCGACACCAGCTGCGCATCAAGCTCAGGCTTGTGCACTTCCTGGATATCGACATACACCTCGCGGTTGGTGCGCTTCTGGATCTCCTGCTTCAGCTTGTCGATCTCGGCGCCCTTGCGGCCGATGATGATTCCCGGACGCGCGGTGCGGATGATGATCCGCAGCTTGTTGCCGGGACGCTCGATCTCGATGGAGCTGACGCCGGCAGACTTCAGCTTGTCCTTCAACTCAGCCTTCAACTTGACGTCTTCGAGCAACAGTTTGTCGTAGTCACGCACCACGAACCAGCGCGATCTCCACGGCTTGGTGACGCCCAGACGAAACCCGTATGGATGGACTTTCTGTCCCATAGTCTCCTACTTTTTCTTGGCGGGTTGTTTCTTGCCCGCAAACTTTTTGGCCGGAGCTTTCTTCGCCGCCGATTTCTTGGCCGGCGCCTTCTTCTTCGCAGCCGCCTTCTTCGCCGTACCCTTGGCCGGAGTATCCGCTTCAACCTTCTGCACCAATTCAGCCTTGTGACCGTTGCCTGACGCCTTCTCTGCCAGCGCGATTTCGATGTGCGAGATGCGGCGCTGATAGCGATAGGCACGGCCCATCGGAGCCGGACGAATGCGCTTCATGCGCGGCCCATCGTTGGCGATGGCGCGGGCTACGATCAGCCGATCGACATCGACATCCAGGCCCTTCTCCGCGCTGACATAGTTGGCGTTTTCAACCGCCGAACGCAGCAGCTTATACAGCTTGGGCGAGATACCCTTCTTGTTGAACTGCAGCGTGTCCAGCGCCTCTTCCACCCGGCGGCCCTTGATCAGGCCCAATACCAGGCGAGCTTTCTGTGGCGAGACACGCACGTAATTCAGTTTGGCTGTGAATTCCATGTCGTTTCCTTATCTCGCCGGCGCCGGCTTGGCCGAAGTTTCCGTCGCCGCCTTCACGGAGTGACCCTTGAATGTGCGGGTCATGCTGAACTCGCCCAGCTTGTGGCCCACCATGTTTTCGGTGACGTACACCGGGATGAACTTCTTTCCGTTGTGCACCGCCAGCGTGTGCCCCACCATCTCCGGAATGACCGTTGAGCGGCGCGACCAGGTGCGCACGACCTTCTTCTCATTGCGCGCGTTCATCTGATCGATCTTCACCTGCAGGTGCGAATCAATGAACGGGCCCTTCTTGGTTGAACGTGCCATATCGTCTCAGTCCTACTTCTGTCTGCGGTTCACGATGAACTTATCGGTCCGCTTGTTGTTACGAGTCTTGTAGCCACGGGTCGGCTGTCCCCACGGAGTCACCGGATGACGTCCACCGCTGGTCTTGCCTTCACCACCGCCGTGCGGATGGTCGACTGGGTTCATGACCACGCCGCGGTTGGTCGGACGGCGTCCCAGCCAGCGCGTACGGCCGGCCTTGCCGATGGAAACGTTTTCGTGATCGGTGTTACCCACCTGGCCCACGGTCGCCATGCAGTCCACCAATACCTTGCGCGTTTCGCCGGAGGGCAGCTTCAGCAGCGCGTAATCGCCTTCCTTCGCAACCAGCTGCGCCTGGGCTCCCGCCGAACGCGCCATCTGCGCGCCTTTGCCCGGCTTCAGCTCGATGTTGTGCACCGTCGTGCCGGGAGGAATGTTGCGCAGCGGCAGAGCATTGCCTACCAGGATGTCGGCATCCGGACCGCTCAATACCTTCGCGCCGACTTTTAGACCGACCGGCACCACGATGTAGCGCTTCTCGCCATCGGCGTAGTTCAGCAGCGCAATGCGCGCCGAGCGGTTGGGATCGTACTCGATGGAAGCTACGGTCGCCGGAATTCCCGTCTTGTCCCGCTTGAAGTCGATGATGCGCAGCTTGCGCTTGTGTCCGCCGCCGCGGCGCCAGATCGTTAGATCGCCGGCATTACGGCGTCCACTAATGCGCTGCTTCGACTCGGTCAACGGCTTGTACGGACGGTTGGTCGTGAGGTCATCGTTGACCGTCGTCGTCGTAAACCGCCGCGTCGGAGTTGTCGGTCTGTAAGTCTTGATTGCCATGATTCGCTCTTCGCTTTTCGCTGCTCGCGCTTAGCGCGGCGGCCGCTGCTGACACTGACTACTGGCTACAGATTTTCTGCGTACTCGGGCATCTTCTCGCCCGCCTTCAACCGCACATACGCTTTCTTCCAGTCGGGACGGTAGCCGGTGAACTTTCCGCGCCGCCGCTCTTTGCCTTCGAATGTAGCGGTGCGCACCGAGTCAACCTTCACCTTGAAAATGCTTTGTACCGCCTGCTTGATCTCCGTCTTGCTCGCCTTGACGGCGACTTCGAAGACCAGCGTCGATTCCGTTTCCTTAACCCCGAGACCCTTTTCCGTGATCACCGGACGGCGAATGATCTGATATGCCGACTTCATTACGCCACCTCCGCTTTCCGCTTGGGAGCCGTCGCCTTCAGCGAGTCCTGCAACTTCTCCAGCGCCGGACGGGAGAAGATCGCGCTCTCATACCGCAGCAGGTGATAAGGATGAACCTGATTGCCCGCCACGAGCTCCACACCTTCCAGGTTGCGCGAGCTCAGATGCAGGTTCTTCTCGGTCTCGCCGATGTAGCCCGAGACCAGCAGCGTTGTCTTGCCCGCTTTCAGCTTGTCCAGGGTCTTACGGAAGTCCTTGGTCTTGGGAGCTTCGATCTTGAACTCCTCGACCACCACGAGTTTTCCGTCCGCCAGCTTGGCCGCTAGCGCCGAACGCAGCGCGCCCAGCAGCTTCTTGCGGGGAAAGGCGAAGTCGTAGGAGCGGGGCTGCGGGCCGTGAACCGTGCCGCCATGCCGCCACAGAGGAGAGCGGATCGAACCCACGCGCGCGCGTCCGGTGCCCTTCTGTCTCCACAGCTTCTTGCCGGCGCCGCTCACCAGCTTCTTGTTCTTGGTGGCGTGCGTACCGGCACGCTGCCCGGCGCGGTAATGCTTCACCGCTTCCCAGAGCAGGTCCTCGTTGACCGCACCGAACACTTCATCGGCCAGCTCGAGGGAGCCTACTTTCTCGCCGCCCAGATTCACTACATCAATCGTCGCCATGTCTTCTTCCAGTTGTCGGTTTTCGGTTCTCAGTTGTCGGACCGAAACCTAAATTCGGAGTCTTCAGTCATCGGCTGCCATCAGGAACTCTGATAACTGGCAACCGACAACTGGCAACTATTTTTTCTTCGCTACCGCGCGCTTCGAAGCCTTCAACGGATCGACCGTGCCGGCACCGCTGAATCCGCGACGCTCTCTCGGCGGCTTCTTCGCCTTGGTAATTAAAACGTATCCGTCTCTGTGTCCCGGAACCGCGCCCTCAACCACCAGCAGGTTCTCGTCCTTGTCGACGCCCAGGACGCGCAGGTTACGGATGGTCACCTGCTCCACACCCATATGTCCCGACATGCGCATACCTTTGAAGACGCGCGAAGGGAACGACGAGGAGCCGATGGAGCCCGTGATCTGGAACATCGAGCCGTGCGAGGCGGCGCCGCCGGCAAACTTGTGGCGCTTCACCACGCCCGCAAAGCCTCGTCCCTTGCTGGTTCCAGCGATGTCGACAAACTTCTCGCCGTCAAACATATCCACCAGGACTTTGTCGCCGACCTTCACACCGTCCTGCGATTCAGGGTCGACCACAATCGGCACTTCGCGCAGCAGGCGGAGCGGGGGCAGATTGTTCTTGGCAAAGTGTCCCTTCATCGCCTTGGTCAGGCGCGACTCCTTCACGAACTCCACCAGGCCGATCTGGGCGGCGTCGTAGCCGTCCTTCTGTACGGTCTTGCGCTGGGTCACAACGCAGGGGCCGGCCTGCAGTACCGTGACCGGATGAACGTCACCCTTGTCATCGAACAACTGCGTCATGCCGATCTTCTTACCTAGAATTCCACTGACTGCCATATTCGTTTCCTCAACTCTGCTTCTCGCCGTTCGATTCGACCGGGGGTTGTTGAGCAACCGCGGGAGCTTTGTTCTGGGTGCCTCGTTCTACGCCATCTTTTGGCGTAGGGCGGTCCTACTTGTGTTCCTTGCCGAATGCCTTGATCTCTACGTCCACGCCCGCCGGTAGTTCCAGCTTCATCAGCGCGTCCACCGTCTGCTGGGTCGGTTCGAGAATATCGAGCAGGCGCTTATGCGTGCGGATCTCAAACTGTTCGCGCGACTTCTTGTCCACGTGGGGAGAGCGCAGCACGCAATACTTGTTCTTCACCGTCGGTAACGGAATCGGCCCCGCAATCTGCGCGCCCGTGCGCCGTGCGGTGTCCACAATCTCCCCAGTGGACTGGTCGAGTACGCGATAGTCGTAAGCTTTCAGGCGGATCCGGATTCGTTCTTTGCCAATCACTTTAGTTATCTCTCAAAGATCTTTTTGTTAGGACCCGATTGCGTCTCCGCATCGCGTCCTGCGGCGTATGCCGCGGTTATTGGGGGCCCCATCCTTCTCCGCGTCTTTTGCGGGGAGGGTGGGACAAAACTCTACGCAATGATTTCCGAGATCGTGCCCGCGCCTACCGTGCGTCCGCCTTCGCGGATGGCAAAGCGCAAGCCCTTCTCCATGGCCACCGGTGTGATCAGCTCGATCTCCAGCGCCACGTTGTCGCCCGGCATCACCATCTCCGTGCCCGCCGGCAGCGTCGCCACTCCCGTCACGTCCGTCGTGCGGAAGTAGAACTGCGGCCGATAGCCCTTGAAGAACGGCGTGTGGCGTCCACCTTCGTCCTTCGACAGCACGTAGACTTCGCCCTTGAACTTGGTGTGCGGCGTAATCGAACCCGTCTTGGCCAGCACCATGCCGCGCTCCACATCCTCTTTCGGAATGCCGCGCAGCAGCAGGCCGGCATTGTCGCCCGCCATACCTTCGTCCAGCTGCTTCTTGAACATTTCCACGCCGGTCACTACCGTCTTGCGGGTCTCGCGGAAGCCGACGATTTCAACTTCCTCGCCTACCTTCACCTTGCCACGCTCGATACGGCCCGTAACCACCGTGCCTCGGCCCGAGATCGAGAAGATATCTTCGATCGGCATCAGGAACGGCTTGTCGATATCGCGCGCCGGCAGCGGCACGCTCTTGTCGACGGCTTCCATCAGCTCGTCGATCTTGGCTTCCCACTGCGCTTCCCCGTTCAACGCTCCCAGCGCCGAGCCGCGAATCACCGGCAGATCGTCGCCCGGGAAGTTGTACTTCGACAGCAGCTCGCGCACTTCCATCTCCACCAGGTCGATCAGCTCGGGATCTTCCACCGCATCGCACTTGTTCAGAAAGACCACGACATAGGGCACGCCCACCTGGCGGGCCAGCAACACGTGCTCCTTGGTCTGCGGCATCGGACCATCGGTGGCCGCGACTACCAGGATCGCGCCATCCATCTGCGCCGCGCCGGTGATCATGTTCTTGATGTAGTCGGCGTGGCCGGGACAGTCGACGTGCGCGTAGTGCCGGTTCGCCGTCTCGTACTCCACGTGCGCCGTCGCGATCGTGATACCGCGCTCGCGCTCTTCCGGAGCGTTGTCGATCGAGTCGAACGAACGGAACTTGATGTTCGGGTTGTGCTTGCCCAAAACCTTGGTGATGGCCGCCGTCAACGTCGTCTTGCCATGATCGATGTGCCCGATCGTGCCTACGTTTACGTGCGGCTTACTGCGATCAAATTTCTCTTTCGCCATTGGAGCTCCTAAAACCGTGCCGCCCCTAAAGGGGCTGAGAAAATAATTGCTTCACAAACGGCACGGCTAAAGCCGTGCCCCTTCAAATCTACTTCGTTCCGGCCGGACTCTTGCCTTGCACCTTGGCTACGATTTCTTCGGCCACCGCGCGCGGCGCCTCTTCGTAGCGCGAGAAGTGCATGCTGAAGGTCGCCCGACCCTGGGTGTTGGAACGCATATTCGTCGCGTAACCGAACATCTCGGCCAGCGGAACCATCGCCTTGATCACCTGGGATCCGGCGCGATGCTCGATGCCTTCGATGCGGCCGCGGCGGCTGCTCAGGTCGCCAATGATGGTGCCCATGTACTCTTCGGGGACAACCACCTCGACGGACATCACCGGCTCCAGCAGAACCGGGCTGGCCTTGCGTGCGGCTTCTTTGAACGCCATCGAGCCGGCGATCTTGAAGGCCATTTCGTTCGAATCGACATCGTGATAGCTGCCGTCGTACAGGATCGCCTTCACGTCCACCATTTCGTAGCCGGCGAGAACGCCGCCTTCCATGGCTTCCTTGATGCCCTGATCGACCGGCTTGATGAATTCCTTGGGAATCACGCCGCCGACAACTTCATTCACGAACTCGTAGCCCTTGCCCGGCTCGTTCGGCTCCAGGCGAATGCGCACGTGACCGTACTGGCCGCTGCCACCGGTTTGGCGAATGTACTTGCCTTCTGCCTTCGATTCTTTGCGGATCGTCTCGCGATAAGCAACCTGCGGCTTGCCGACGTTCGCCTGCACGTTGAACTCGCGCATCATGCGGTCAACGATGATCTCCAGATGGAGCTCGCCCATGCCGCTGATAATGGTCTGGCCGCTGTCAGGATCGGTGTTGACCTTGAAAGTGGGGTCTTCCTGCGCCAGCTTACTGAGCGCGACACCCATCTTTTCCTGATCGCTCTTGGTCTTCGGCTCCACGGCCACCGAGATTACAGGCGCCGGAAATTCGATGGACTCGAGGATGATCGGGTGCTCTTCATCGCAAATCGTGTCGCCGGTGGTGATGTGCTTCAGGCCGACGCAGGCGCAGATGTCACCTGCGTAGATCTCGGTAATGTCTTCGCGCTTGTTGGCGTGCATTTTCAACAGGCGGCCAATGCGCTCCGACCGGGAACGTCCGCTGATGTGAACGCTGTCGCCCTGCTTCAGCCCGCCCGAATATACGCGGATAAAAGTCAGCTGACCGACAAACGGGTCGGTCATGATCTTGAAAGCCAACGCCGAAAATGGCGCTTTGTCATCGGCGGAACGCTCTTCTTCCAGCCCGGTATCCGGATTGATTCCTTTCACTGGCGGAACGTCGAGCGGCGACGGCAGGTAATCGACAACTGCATCGAGCAGCGGCTGCACACCCTTGTTCTTGAAAGCCGTTCCGCAGATCACCGGGAACACCTTCATCTTCAGAGTGGCGCGCCGCAACGCAGCCTTAAGCTCAGCTTCTCCGATCGTCTCGCCTTCAATGTACTTGTGCATCAGCTCGTCCTGGTCGTCGTTTTCGACAACCGTTTCGACGAGGATCTGATGGTAGGCCTGTGCCTTTTTCTTCAGCTCTTCCGGGATCTCTTCGATGTGGTACTCGGCGCCCATCGTTTCGTCTTTCCAGATGATCGCCTTCATGGCCATCAGGTCGATGACGCCTTTGAACTTATCTTCCTGGCCGATGGGCAACTGTATCGCGACGGGCTTCGCATTCAGACGCTTGCGGATGGTATCGACGGCATGCTCGAAGTCGGCACCCATCTTGTCAATCTTGTTGATGAAGCAAATGCGCGGGACACCGTACTTATCGGCCTGGCGCCAAACGGTCTCCGACTGCGGCTCGACGCCATGCACGGCATCGAATACGGCGCAGGCGCCGTCGAGGACGCGCAGCGAACGCTCCACCTCGGCCGTGAAGTCCACGTGGCCGGGTGTGTCGATGATGTTGATGCGGATATCTTTCCAGACGCAAGTGGTCGCGGCCGAGGTGATGGTGATGCCGCGCTCCTGCTCCTGCGCCATCCAGTCCATCGTAGCGGTGCCTTCATGGACCTCACCAATGCGGTGCGTGCGTCCTGTGTAGAACAGGATGCGCTCCGTCGTGGTGGTCTTGCCGGCATCGATGTGGGCCATGATGCCGATGTTCCTGCAACGCTCTAATGGGACTTGTCTGGGCACAATCTTTTCCGTTTTTCCGCTAGGACGACTCTACGGTCGCGTTGTTTCTGTTCCGCCCCTGAAGGGCTCTGTTCTCAATTCTGCGTTAATGCGGCGCTAAAGCGCCGCTCTTCCACCGCGTCGCGCTCCCTACTTACCAGCGGTAGTGAGCGAAGGCCTTATTGGCCTCGGCCATGCGGTGTACGTCTTCCTTCTTCTTGATCGCGGCTCCGCGGCCGTTGGCGGCATCGAGCAGCTCATTGGCAAGCTTGTCGGTCATGCCCTTTTCGCCACGTCCACGGCTGTATTGCAGAATCCAACGAATCGCCAGTGAAGTACGACGGTCGGCATTAACCTCCACCGGAACCTGGTAGTTGGCGCCGCCCACGCGGCGTGTCTTCACTTCCAGCACCGGCTTGGCGTTCTCCACAGCCTTTTTGAAGAGCTTTATGGCTTCATCGCCACCCTTCTCTTCCAGCTTCTTCATGGCCGTGTAGAAGATGCCCTGGGCGGTCGACTTCTTGCCGTCCCACATCATGGAGTTCACGAACTTGTTGACCAGGGTGGACTGATAGATCGGATCCGCTATCGGCTCACGCTTGGCGATATGTCCTTTTCTCGGCATAAATCCTCGAACCTCGAATGCTGTCGCCGGCTAAAGCCGGCTTGAGGAAATTCGTTACATCCTCAACGCTGACTTGGAGGTCAGCTCTACCTGAGTCCCACCGCCGGCCTAAGGCCAGCACCACCATTAAGCCTTGGGCCTCTTTGCTCCGTACTTCGAGCGGCTTTGTTTGCGGTTGGCAACGCCAACGGAGTCAAGCGTGCCGCGCACCACGTGATAACGAACGCCCGGCAGATCCTTCACACGGCCGCCGCGGATCAGCACAATTGAGTGCTCCTGCAGATTGTGGCCGACACCGGGAATGTAGGTCGTCACTTCAATTCCGTTGGTGAGCCGGACGCGCGCGACTTTGCGCAGCGCAGAATTCGGCTTCTTAGGTGTCTGGGTGTAGACGCGGGTGCAGACGCCGCGCTTCTGCGGACAGGACTGCAGCGCCGGGGAGGCCGTCTTGTAGTTCGGCGCCTTCCGGCCCTTGCGCACCAGTTGATTGAATGTAGGCACTCTTTGCAGCTCCTTCGTTCTTCCGACAGCCTGCGGCACACCGCCGCGATCAAATTCCGGTATTCGCAGCCTCAAAGGGCCGCGCTATTCCGTCCGCTCCGGCAAAGCCGCAGCGCAGAATTCCTGATCCCTTTTGGGGACTGGGCAGTTATTTTGCCCATGCTTCTCCGGGCACTTGCCGGAGAACTTTGGTTTCCGTTCAGGTTAGGCTTACGACGGTGGCGCCGTGGTCGTCCCGCAGCTGGCTTGGAGCCTGGTGCGGAGATCAGGAACGAGGGCGCTCCGTTTCGTTGCCTCGGCTTGCATACCCACTAGAAAGTCCAGCGGAAGCGCAAGCACGTTTCAGCGAGGAATCCTGCAACAACATTTTACAGGATGGAGATTACAACAGCACAGCCGACACTCAGGCAGGCTTGGAACTACTCGCAGAACCTATTCAATATAGCAATCGGATCAGTGTCGCGTCAACCACTTGAAGGAAATCGGCATCATCCAAATCCCAAAAACGGCCCGCCGGCGGTATCATGGTCAGCCTCTATGTCAGGATCCTCGGCCGAATCCCCTGTTTTTATCAGCTACTCACGCAGAGATTACTACTTTGCCGAGTCGCTGGCCCTCCACCTCTTGAAGGACGGCGTTCCCGCCTGGCTCGATGTCAAGGACCTGACTCCTGGCGTTTTCTGGGAGCGTGATCTATTCGCCTCGCTGGACAAGGCCTGTTGCGTCGTGATCATTGCATCGGTGGACAGCATGAAAAGCCCGAACGTTCGCCAGGAGATGGAGCGCGCGATCAGCCAGAAGAAGCGCATTATCATTGCCCGCTTCCGTGGCTCCAAGCTGGCCGACGAACTCTGTCAGTGCGAGGTGGTCGATTTCCGGGGAGCTTTCCGGCCCGCACTCGCCAAACTGACCCGGCATCTGCGGACGGAGCCGCCGAAAGAGGCAGCGCCCCTTCCCGCACGCCTGTTTCCCAAGGTGCCGGGATGGGTTGCGGTAACAGTGAGCTTTCTTCTGGTGCCGACCTTGGCCTACCTTGCCCTTGCCGATTTCGTCAGCGGTTCCGGTTCCAATGTCTTGATGAACTCGCTGGCGATATTGATCGCGCTGATTGTGGCCTGGATTGTCAGCTTGTCATTTCTACAACGGCGTATGGGCATGACGCGCTTGGCCATAACCCTGCTCGTCTTCACCGCAATCTTTGCTGCTCCGGTCGTAAATTTCCTGCGCTTTGGCGAGGAGGGACTTAAGGAAGAGAGTTCCCGGTTCGCGCAAGCCACGATCAACCACTGGCCCATCGTGGCATTCCTCGCTGCCGTACCTCTGCTCGGCCTGGGGATGATCGCCTTATTTCGGCCCTACGATCTCTTGCGGTGGACACCCACCGGCAAGGCGTGGCGATGGTATCGACATCGCTGCACTGCGAGAGTTTTTCGGGGGCTAAACACAATCCCAGCGCCGCAACCGAAGCCGTTTTTCCTGTTGCATGACACCGCAGATGTTTCCGCCGCCGAACTCATACGAAAAAGCTTGGCGAAGGTAGGCTGGACGCCCGCCCCAGCGCCCCTGAACGCGACCTCCGTTTTGTTGCTGACCAACCGGACCAATGCCGATTGGTTGCTGCAGCAACAGTCGCAACTTACACCCGACGTACTAACGCTGGTGGGAACGACCATCTGCATGCCCAGTCAGCTGGAATGGCTTTGGAAGCACGAGTGGATCGACCTGCGAAACTGGAAGATCGAACGTCTGCATAGCCCGGAACCTCTGCCCGCAGTTCCAGAAGCGGTCACGATGCCGCGCTTCCCCGCCGTCGTGAGACTGGCCAATCACCTGCTCTGCGCCCTTGGAGCCCTGAGTTTCTGCCTGGCGGCCGCAGCCTCACCGGCCTTTATGCAATCGCAGTCGGACGTTCTTTCCGATTCTCCGCCCAGCCAGGTGCTATTAATGTTCGGCGGCTTGGGGATTGCGATCCTATGCTTCGAGATCGGGAGACGACTTCTGCGGCGCACCATCAGCCGACAAGGGTTCTACCGCGGAGCCTGGATAGGGTGGGCGGGTGGGCTGCTTGCGGCCGGGTCTGCCTGGATGAATGGAATTCCCAACCCGGCGTTGCTGAGGATAAGTCCCGCCGCTATTTTCCTGTTGCTGTTTCCGCTTGCGCTGTTGAGAATACGCGAGCCACTCGCCTTTTGGTTTCCCTCGGCGGCAACCGCACCGCTCAAGACAGCAAGTACGCTTGCGGGCAAACGATCCTGGCGTACCTTCTGGTCGGCCGCCGCGTTCCTCATGCTTTGGGGATGGATCCTGAAAGCATTTGGCTGAGTCTCTCTGGCGTTCTCACCGATCCGGAGGATTCGTCTGCCAATCCACGCTGATGGCCGGAATACCGCTTCCGTGAACCTCGACATGATTGTGGCCTACAGCAATATTTTCGTGCACCTTCTTATTGATTCGAACGTTGGCCTTGAAGCCCGCCATGTGCGGGCCCTGCCCAGCTCCGCCACTGGGCATGCCCGCTGGCATCGGCATGCCGCCGCCATTCCAGCTATCGAGCACCGCATTCAGCACGCTTTCGGAAGCCCCATGTTTGCGCAGCTCGACCAATCCCGTGGGGCTGGTGTCGAAGTTTGTTCGCGACATCCCGATCTCCCGCAAAATGACGCTCTCGGGCAGACCGGCCTTTACCATCTTGGCCACGCCAGCATTCGTCAGCACGTTGTCAGGAGCGTTTTGGCCCACGCCGCGAACAGATGTAATCACAAGAAAACCGAACAATAGCAAACACAGCGGGCAAGCTCTCCTCATCCGATATTCCTCCTCCGCCTAGCGCGGACAGATTCACGCTTATCTGTGGAACGCCGGGGGCCTTGGTCCTTGCAAAAGAAATTTTGCCCGACCCGACCCACGAAGCTACCCTCGCACCGACTTGCCTCCTGTTAAGAAGCAGAAAGTGTCGCCGAACCGTCAGTTTCTTCCCGGAAAGCATGGTTCGCTTGCTTGCGGAAACTCTCGATCAGCTTCTACACTTGGATTTCTCTGGCGATAATTTTGGCTTGTGCGTCCGCCGGCGCGTCGCCTGGCGGGGAGGTTACATGCGGGTTTCAGTGGTTCGTGGATTGGCTGCCGTCGCAGCAGTTTTGTTTCTCATCGGCCTGCCGGGATGTGGCGGCGGCGGAGCCAACACCAACACGGCCGTCACTTCTATCCAGCTGACCCCGAACTCCATCTCGCTGAACGAAGGTGCGGTCACACAGCTCTCCGCCATCGCCCTCAATTCAAGCGGCGGCACCGTAGCGGCGGACCTCACGTTTTCCAGCAGCAATACCAACGTGGCGACGGTTTCCAGCGGCGGACTTATCTGCGGCGGAATCTGGGACTCCAACATCATCAACTGCAACGCCACCCAGGGAACGGCTGGTGTAGGCCAAGTGACGATCACAGCCAAGGCAACCGCCTTCAATGTGACCGCGACCGCAACCGTCTACGTGCATGAACGCGTCGATCAGGTGGAAGCCGTTGTACCCAGCGGTTGCACCACCCTGGGCAGGGCAATCCCTCTCTCCGGGAAAGCCTTCAGTACCTCGGCTCCAGGATGCTCGCCCTCGGCTCCTTGCGACATTACTTCTACCGTTGGGCCGTTCACCTTTGGCACAAACAACACAACCGTTGCAGCAAGCTCGGCCGGAATTCAATCGACCTATTCCGGAACTACCAACACCCCGGTCTATCTGTCGGGGGGAACGATCACCGGTTCGCAGGGACAAACCTGCAACCTCTCCAGCTTTAACCGCGTAATCGGCGCGACCGCCACGGTCGCCCTCACCGGCAAGAATACGATCGCGAACGGAACGCACCTAACCATCGTCACGCCGGGATATGGCGCGACCGTCGCTCCAACCTCGGCTATATTAAGCAATGGAACCGCCACCTGCAGCGGTACGGCAATAGTGCAAACCGCGCTCACCAGCGGTGTCATGACAGCACAAGCTCCGGGCGCCACATCTTTGTTCGCCAGCGTGTCCGGAGTGAACAGCGTTGGCACCGCTTACAACACTTGCGCAGTGGCCAGCATTCTGGTGCACAGTTCGAGCGGTTCAGGGACTTCGTTTTCGCTGACGCCGCCAAGTACCCAGGGGCTCGTGGCCGACGTGCTGGATAGTGCGGGCCAATCCATTACACCGGCGCTGAACTGGGCGTCGTCATCCAACGCGACAGCCACGGTCGCCGCGACCGGCACCAGCAATGGAGCCACGGCTACTGCCAAGGGCCCGGGAACCGCCTACATTACGGCGTCCTGTGCCACCCCGACTTGCAATATCAATGTGCCTACGCAGTACAGCCTGAACGTTGCCAGCGTCAACGTTCCCCAGGCCTCGGTCACGACCGTTTACGTGGCCAGCACAAACTCCAAGTCACTGGTGCCGGTAAGCACCGGAGATAACAGCGTAGGCACGGCAATCGCGCTGCCCTACTATCCCAACTCCATCGTCGGCGATCCCGCCGGCACCGGCGTTTATCTCGGCTCGGCGACGGGAATCATGGCGGTACCGGCAGGCTCGACCTCTGTGGGAACTTATGCTGTCAGCGGAACCATTCTGGCGATTTCGCCCGACGGTCAGTACTTACTGCTCTCCGACAACCCAAACAACCCGAACAGTGTTATTCACTACTTCAGTATCAGCGCCGGCACCGTTGTGAGTTCGACGAACGGCAACGCGATTTCGTCGGCCTATACGCCCGACGGCAAGTACAACGAGTGGGTAAACGCTACCCAACTCGGCGTAGGCTATTCCACTGCGTTCCTGAACTCGTTTACGTTAACGCCAGCGCCCAGCTTTCTCGATATCAGCGCTCAGGGTGGACTGACGTATATCAGCAGTGCAAGCGGCGCTCAGGTTCTTGTCTACTCCACTTGCAACGCCCAGCCCGTCCAGAACCAGCCGGCGTTGAGCGGCACCAGCCCCACCTTGATTAAGGCGCTGCCTAACGGTACCGGAGCGGTTGCGATCGATCCGCCGTCGATCGACGTGATCTCCACCCCATCGACGTTGAGCACCGGCTGTCCGGTCGCCACGCTGAGCACACTCAATGGCTACAACCTGGGAATCGGCAGCTTTACTCCGGTCCAGCTTCTGGTCAACACAAATAGTTCTTTCGCCTGGATCCTGAGCAATCTCTCGACGATCGTCGGCTTCAACCTGTCAAGCCTGTCGCCGAGCACGTTAGCTCTGACGGGGGGAGCGACCCCTCTCGCCGGCGGTCTGACCCTCGACGGCCTGCAACTATGGGTTGGTGCGAGCGACAACAAGGTCCATCGCGTCGACACCGCTGCGCGGACCGATGTGGCTCAGGCCTCGGTCAATCTGAAGGATGGCAGCGGTAACCTTACTCCGCCGAACTTGATATCCGTGCTGCCCTAGCGGGGCGGAAGAGATCAGGTTTATGCCGGCGTCGTGATGGGAGCAAACTTCCCCGTCTGCTCATCGGCTACGGAGATCACTCCGTGGCCAATGTCGTAAATCCAGCCTTGAATTTCCAACTCGCCTTTTGCCAGGCCGGCTTCCACCGCCGGATGCGTGCGAAGATTTTCCAGCTGCGTTAGCACGTTGAACTCGGTTAGCAATCGCAGTTGCTCTTCTTTGGAGGCCTGGCGATGGTCGCGCAACAAGCGCTCCCGCGCTGCCAGAGCATGCCGCATCCAGTTTTGCAGGGCGGGCATGCCGGCCGCCTGCTCGGGTTCGAGTAAAGCCTTCATAACACCGCAGTCGGTGTGTCCGCAGATGACAATGAGAGGTACTCGCAGAACCATCACGGCGTACTCCATGCTGGCCGTAACTCCTCCGACATGGTCGCTGTACCTAGGAACGATATTGCCCGGCGTGCGTTCGGTAAAAATCTCTCCCGGCCCCGTTTGGAGCAGCATATTGGGAACAATGCGCGAGTCAGCACAGGTGAAGAACGTCGCAACGGGATGCTGCTGGTTCTGCAGGTGAGCAAACAACGCTTTTTGCGCGGGAAAAACTTCTGCCTGAAATCTTGCAACGCCGTTCACAATTTTCGCCAATGCTTCCTGACTCTTCATACCTGCTCCGTCATTCAACTCTTGTCGAACCGACCGCGAAGTGCTTGCGCGAAAGCCAGTCTACAAGAGAAATGATCCGTCGTTCGAGAACGACCACAGTCTTCGGTTCGCTGACCCCTGCTAGACTTGAAGCCAATGTCCGAATCGATGAATTCGCTTGCGCAGGCCTCCTCTGCTTACCTCAGATCTGCTATGCATCAGCCCATCCAGTGGCACGAGTGGGGGGAGGAAGCCTTTGCCGTCGCGCAGCACGACAACAAGCCAGTCTTGCTAGACATCGGTGCGGTTTGGTGCCACTGGTGTCATGTGATGGATCGTGAATCCTACGAAAGCGCCGAAGTAGCCGAGATCATCAATCGTGAATTCATCGCCGTAAAGGTCGATCGCGACGAGCGCCCTGATGTCGACAGTCGCTACCAGCTCGCGGTGTCCGCTATCTCGGGCACCGGCGGCTGGCCGCTCACCGTGTTTCTCACTCCGGATGGCCGTCCATTTTACGGCGGAACGTATTTCCCGCCTGTCGATCAATGGGGCCGGCCAAGCTTTAAGAAAATTCTGCTCGCCATCGCGGACGCCTACAAGCAACGTCGCGACGAGGTATGGAAGTCCGCCGATGAAGCGATGAACGTGCTATCCAACGCGGAGAATTTTTCGCGTCACCATGGCGAATTCTCACCGCGTCTGGTCGGCATCATGGTGCAGTCAGCGCTGCCCATCTTCGATGACGAGAACGGCGGCTTCGGCAGTGCTCCCAAGTTTCCGCATCCTGCAGCCATCGATCTGCTGATCGACTGGTATGCGCGCACACGTGAGGAGCGCGTCGCCACCGTCATCACGACGACACTGACCAAGATGGCGCGCGGCGGTGTCTATGACCAGCTCGCCGGCGGCTTCCATCGCTACTCCGTCGACGAACACTGGACGGTTCCCCACTTCGAGAAAATGTCATACGACAACTCGGAGCTGCTGAAGAACTACGTGCACGCGTACCAGGTCTTCGGCTACGAGTTCTATGCGCACGTCGCCCGCGACATTATCCGCTGGATGGACGAGTGGCTCACCGACCGCGAGCACGGCGGGTTCTACGCCTCGCAGGACGCCGACATCAACCTCGATGATGACGGCGATTACTTTACCTGGACCGTCGACGACGCGAAGGCCGTTCTCACCGAGGAAGAGTTCAGGGCTATTGCGCTGCACTATGACATCGAGCCTGTAGGCGAGATGCAGCACGACCCGACGAAGAATGTCCTATGGGTGCGCGCTTTACCGGAAGAAGTCGCCTCGCGTTTGGGCTTCGATCAGAGTAAAGCCCTCGATCTGCTTGCCTCGGCGAAGACTAAACTTTACGCGGCACGCGTGCAGCGTCCAACGCCGTTCGTCGACAAGACGCTGTATGTGAGCTGGAACGCCATGTGCGTCTCAGCCTATTTGCAGGCGGCGCAAGTGCTCGGCTTGGACGACGCGCGGAAGTTCGCGCTGCGCTCGCTGGATCGCATTCTGGCTGAGGTCTGGAGCGACGAACGCGGTATGTCCCACGTGATTGCCTACGCCGATCCCAAGGCGAGCAAGCGCTTCGTCGCTGGCATGCTCGATGACTACGCTTTCACCGCTCTGGCCTGTCTGGACGCGTACGAAGTCACCGGCGCGATGAGCTATTTCAACTTTGCGCGCCGCATTGCCGACGAAATGATTCGTCGCTTCGGCGATGCCGAGGGCGGCGGATTCTTCGACACCGAGGCATCGCTCGAAGAGAAGCTGCAACTCGGCGCATTATCCGCGCGCCGCAAGCCGTTCCAGGACGCACCGACTCCCGCCGGCAATCCCGGTGCTGCGATCGCGCTTCTGCGCCTGCATGCTTACACGAACGAGGCAAAGTATCGCGAAAAGGCGGACGAAACTGTTTCAGTCTTCGCCGGTGCAGCCGAGCAGTTTGGAATCTACGCTGGAACTTACGGGATCGCGGCCACATGGTTGTCGCGGCCGCATACCCAAGTCGTAGTCGTCGGCGAAGATGAGAAGGCTAGGGCGCTGCTCCAGGCAGCGATCGCGCCATTCGCCGTGAACAAATCCGTGGTGCATCTCACCGACAGCGAAGCCGTCGCGCAGAATCTTCCTCCAGTGCTGGCGGAGACGGTTCCCAACCTGCCCGCTCTGAAACAAAAAAAGTCGGTAGCGATTGTGTGTACGAACTTTGCTTGTCAGCCTCCGGTAGAAAGTCCGGAAGAACTAACGAAACAGATACGCGGAGCGATGTCGGCAAACTGAAATATGACAGACATGCGCGCCAGCCAACGCGAGGAACGATTTAAAGTTGCCGTTGTGCAGGCTTCGTCCGTCATCTTCGACCTGCAACGCAGTTTGGACAAGGCGCTAACACTCGTAGCCGATGCCGCTGCGCAGGGCGCGAAGCTCGTCGTCTTTCCTGAAGCATTTCTCTCAGGCTATCCGCGCGGAATGGACTTTGGCGCCACGATCGGCTCACGCTCCGATGAAGGGCGCGAGGACTTTCGCCGTTACTGGGAGAGCAGCGTCGACGTTCCTGGCCCCGCGACGGAGCAACTCGGCCGTTCCGCGCGCGAACTTGCCATCCATCTGGTGATCGGCGTGATCGAACGCGAGGGCGGAACGCTCTACTGTTCCGTGCTCTTCTTCGCGCCCGACGGAAGTTACCTCGGCAAGCATCGTAAGATCATGCCAACCGGCTCCGAGCGCCTTGTCTGGGGATTTGGCGATGGCTCGACTCTGCCTGTCTTCGACACCCCCCTCGGCAAACTCGGAGCGGTGATCTGCTGGGAAAACTACCTCCCGCTCATGCGCGCTGCGATGTACGGAAACGGTATCGAGATTTATTGCGCGCCCACGGCTGATCCGCGCGATGTGTGGCTCGCGTCAATGCGACACATCGCTGTCGAAGGTCGTTGCTTCGTGCTCTCATGCAATCAATTTAATCGGAGGCGCGACTTCCCCGCCGACTACCGCGCTCGCTTCAACGGCAATCCCGACACGGTCGTCACCCGTGGTGGAAGCTGCATTGTCGATCCCTTCGGCAATTTTCTCGCTGGTCCGAATACCGAAGGCGAAGCGATCCTGGTCGCGGAAGTTGATCGCGCGCAAATTGTCCGCGGCAAATTCGATCTGGACGTCGTCGGCCACTACGCGCGTCCCGACATCTTCCAACTCAACGTCGATGAGCGCCCGAAGCGTCCGCTAACGACGGTGAACCTGGATAACTTGGGCGAAGGCGACAAGCACTGAGAGTCAATCTCTAGGCGCAATTGCCAGTTGCTGCTTCCTAAAATCCCATGATGTTGTAGCCGCAATCGACGTAGATCGTCTCGCCGGTAATTCCGCTTCCGCCATCTCCGGCCAGAAAGACAGCCGTGCTGGCGACTTCATTCACATCGACATTGCGTTTCAGCGGCGCTCGTTCGCCGTGTTCCCTCAGCATTTCTCCCAGGCCGGAGATACCGCGCGCAGCCAAGGTTTTAATGGGACCGGCCGAGATCGCATTGACGCGAATCTTGTTCTTGCCGAGATCGTTTGCCAGGTAGCGCACGCAGGCTTCGAGTGCCGCTTTCGCAACCCCCATCAGGTTGTACTTGGGCACGACCTTTTCCGCTCCGTAATAGGTCATCGTGATAATGCTTCCACCCTCGGTCATCAGCGGACGCGCGGCGCGCGAGACTGCGACCAGCGAGTATGCGCTGACGTCCAGCGCGATGCGGAAGCCGTCGCGGCTGGTGTCCACAAACTCACCTTTCAGATCTTCTGCAGGTGCAAACGCGACGCTGTGTACCAGCGCATCGAGCTTTCCATAGCGCCCTTTCAACTGCTCGAAGAGTTGCGCAATCTCCTCGTCGCGCGAAACGTCGCACTGGAATGCCTGCGAATTCGGCAGTGCCGCGATGAGATCGTTCGCTTCTTCCCTTAGACGTTCGTTCTGATAAGTGATGGCCAGCTGCGCTCCAGCCTGTTGCATCTGCTGCGCGATGGCCCACGCAATGCTGCGCTTGTTAGCCACACCGAACACCACGACCGTTCGGCCCTGCAAACTATTCGACACGTGCACTCATCCTCCGCAATGTCATCGTCAAACGATTGAGAATACCAGCCGTGCCTTGGAAATGTCTTCCCCGAGCACTGGCGCCACCAGCCGCATGAAGGCACAAAAGTCGCACAACAAGTGATGCCCTGCAACTTCCAATCACATTTCCGCTTCCCATTTCTTGCGAGTTAGGGCTATACTCGCCTCCGCTCCTCGCTCCCGGAGCTAAGCTGGCCCCGACGCATCCATGTAAGGCTTACGGGCAACGAGCTGAGAGGATTTCGCCCTCCCGGGCGAACGCTGCGCCCTTCACTCTAACGAGATGTAGGAGGCACTATGGCGACTATCCGGGACCTCATCAGCAATCGCACCATCCATTACATTCAGCCCAACCAGACTGTGTTTGAGGCAGCCAGCTATATGGTAGAGCGCAATGTCGGCGCAGTGCCTGTGCTCGAAGACACCAAGCTGGTCGGCATTTTTTCCGAGCGCGACATCATGCGGCGCGTCGTCACCGAAGGACGGGATCCGCTCACGACCTACATCTCCGACGTGATGACCACCAACGTTCGCTCTGTCGCGCCCGGTGCCAGCTCCGAAGAAGCCATGTGCGTGATGCAGACGCACAGCGTTCGCCATTTGCCCGTCTGCGAGGGCCGAACTCTGGTTGGATTTCTGTCGCTGCGCGATCTGCTGCGCTGTCATCTCGATGAGAAGTCGGGTGAAGCCGACATGATGCGCGCTTACATCCAGACCTCGACGTAAGCCGTCGCTGCTGCGTATTGCTCGGCAACTTACAATAGGGGCCCATTTCTCATAACCACCCTGCAAGGATGGAGTGTCGCGGAAGATAGGCGATGCGCCTGATTTCGAGTCAGCCACCGCCGAAGGACCGATCAGGGTTCTCGACTGGATGAGCGATTGCTGGGCGGTTGCGTTTTCTCGCCCGCAAAGCTTCCTCGCCGCGTGGACCATCGAACGAAGTGTTTGACAACGAAACGAGCTGCAAAACCTTAAACGAGCTCCGGGATTGACATTAACAATGCAACGGGCCTACCAGATTACAAAATGACAGTCAACGAACTCTGCAACTATCATTTCATCCGCTTTTCACTCTGCATTTACCATCGGCTTCAGTGAACCCGCTAACTTCCTTATCGGAGGAAGCTACATGACCCTGCACGAGCCTACGCCCAGGAAGTGGCGCGCCACCGCGATGGCCAGCGCGCTTGCTCTTCTCAGCTCGACCATACCTATGAGCGCTCAAACACCGGCACCGCCGACCAAGCGCTTGTCGACACAGACACCTATCCAGCATGTGATCGTTATCATCGGCGAGAACCGCACCTTTGACCACGTTTTCGGCACCTATCAACCATCCACCGGCCAGAGCATCAACAACCTCCTGTCCGAAGGAATCGTCCGTGCTGACGGAACTCCGGGGGTGAATTTTTCAAACGCCGCCCAGGATTCCGCGAAGGACTTGTACAGGGACGGCTACCAGATCAGCCCGGGAGGCAAGGCAGTCTACTCCGTTCTGCCGACACCGCTGGTTGGCGGCCCCACCAGTCCTTACTTCAGCAGCCTGCAGCAGGCCGAGGAAGCGGAAAACGGTTTAGCGCAAGACTACTATCAGTACATGTTGACCGGTGGTACGGGTCTGCAGGCGGGTCAACCTGACACGCGCATCACCAATGTTTTTAACCTGCCCTCGGGTCCATTCCAGCTCACCAACTCCAGCACACATCCGTACGACGTTTACGACAACAGCCCGGTTCATCGCTTCTACCAGATGTGGCAGCAGACAGATTGCAATGTGAACTACATCACTACGGCGAATCCGAGCGGCTGCAAAGCCGATCTGTTCCCCTGGGTTGAAACCAGCATCGGAGCCGGCAGCAACGGACGTCCGCATGCTGTTCACTTCAATCTGGCCAGCACAGGTGAAGGCTCAACGTCGATGGCCTTTTACAACGTGCAGCAGGGCGACGCCCCTTATCTGACCTCTCTCGCCAATAACTATGCGATGAGCGACAACTACCACCAGGCCGTAAACGGTGGTACGGGCGCAAACCACATCATCATGGGAACGGGCGACGCCATCTGGTTCAGCGACGGTAACGGCAATGCCGCGATGCCTCCGCATCGTCAACTAGTCGGCATTGGCTCGGCGAATCAAGGTTATGTCGACGAAATCGAAGATCCAAATCCGGCGCCGCCCACCAACAACTGGTACATCGAAGACGGCTACGGTGGCGGGTCCTACGGCTCGCCCTCTTACGGTGGCGGATCGTACAGCAACTGCTCAGACTCTGACGCCCCCGGCATCTTCCCAGTGCTGAATTACCTGGCTTCCTTGCCGTATCATGTCGACCCGAAGTGCGCTCCGGGACACTGGTATCTGCTGAACAACTACAACCCCGGGTATTTCGGCGACGGCACCAACGCGTACACCGACAACAGCGACGCCAACACCGTCTTCACTATCCCGCCGTCCACCCTGCGTAACATCGGCGACGAGATGCTGGAAAAGAATGTCTCCTGGAAGTATTACGGCGACCAGTGGGACCGCTATCTGCAAGACAAGTATTACCAGAACCCGCTGAACGCGTACTGCAACATCTGCAACATGTTCCAGTACTCTACCTCGATCATGACCAACGCAGCGGTCCGCACCGCTCACCTGCAGGACACCATCGATCTGTACAACGACATCCAGAGCGGTAACCTGCCGGCAGTATCGTTCGTGAAGCCCAGCGGCTTCGTCGACGGGCATCCGGCATCGTCGAAGCTCGATCTGTTTGAAGGTTTCGTGAAGAAGATCGTCGATGAAGTGCAGGCGAATCCCACGTTGTGGGCGAGCACGGCTATCCTGGTCACCTTCGACGAAGGCGGCGGCTACTACGACTCCGGCTACATCCAGCCGGTGGACTTCTTCGGAGACGGCACTCGCGTTCCGATGATCGTGGTTTCGCCCTACACGACGGCGGGCCGGATCTCGCACCAGTACAACGATCACGTTTCGATCCTGAAGTTCATCGAGTACAACTGGAACCTGCCCCCGATCACCAACCGCAGCCGGGACAACCTGCCCAACCCGGTTCCCAGCCAGGCCAATCCATATGCTCCGGCAAACTCTCCCGCTATTGGAGACCTGACGGACCTGTTCACCTTCGGAGGTGACAAGAGATAGAGGTCGAAGAGCGGCACTTGACGCCGCCCGACGATGTGGACGAGTCGTGGATAACCAGCCTCGCACTCGTCCAGACGGAACAACGCCGATCGCAAAACGCGGTCGGCGTTTCTCATTGCTCACGACGATGGGTGTACGCTCCCCGGGCGGCAAAATCGGTTACAGTATTGTCCACGCAGAAAGGGGACCCTATGAGCGATCCTGTGGTGCAGGCCGTAAACCTTCCCGAGTTGCCTTACGACTCCTGGAAGGACACGCTCGCGACATTGCACATGTGGACGCAAATAGTGGGCAAGATTCGTCTGAGCCTTTCGCCCCTCGTGAATCACTGGTGGAACGTGCCGCTCTATGTAACCGCGCGCGGACTGACCACCTCTCCGATGCCCTACGGCAGCCGCACGCTCGAGATCTGCTTCGACTTCATCGATCACAAGCTGCGCATCGACACCAGCGATGGCGAAACTCGAGAGCTGGCGCTCAAGCCACAAAGCGTCGCCGATTTTTACCAGCTACTGATGAGGACGCTCTCGCAGCTCGGCATGCCAGTGAGCATCCGGACCCGCCCGTGCGAGCTGCCGGAAGAAGCGACCATTCCTTTTGAGAAGGACACGGTGCACAATTCTTACGACGCGGAGGCGGCGCACAAGTTCTGGCAGATTCTGGTGTGGGCCGACAGCGTGTTCAAGGACTTCCGCGCGTCGTTCATTGGTAAGGTCAGCCCGGTACATTTCTTCTGGGGCAGCTTCGACCTGGCGGTAACCCGCTTCTCCGGACGCCGAGCACCCGATCGTCCCGGCGCCGATCCCATCACGCGCGAAGCCTACTCACACGAGGTCAGCAGCGCCGGTTTTTGGCCTGGAGGCGGAGACATCAAAGGTCCGGCATTTTACTCTTACGCCGCGCCCGAACCTGCGGGATTTGCCGATCGAAAAGTGAATCCGCCGGCCGCCTACTATCATCCGGTGATGAAAGAGTTTTTGTTGATGTACGACGATGTACGCACCTCCGAGTCTCCTAACGCCGCGTTGCTTGCATTTCTGCAAAGTACCTATGAAGCGGCAGCCGATCTTGGCGAGTGGGACCGTGATGCTCTGGAGCGCTCAACAAGGAGATAGCCATGGCACAAAAATGTACTCATCTCGACACTGTTAAAATCACGAGCACCGACGTTCATGTTTGCCCGGAGTGCGTGAAACTGGGCGACACCTGGGTGCACCTGCGCCTATGCCTGGAGTGCGGGCATGTAGGTTGCTGCGACTCCTCCAAGAATAAACACGCGACCAAGCACTTCCACCGGGTTAAACATCCGCTGATCCGCTCCATCGAGCCGGGCGAGACCTGGATCTGGTGCTATGTGGATGAAATATCTCCAGGTGAACTGGCAGCCTGAAGTTCCGCATATTCTGTGGTGGTCCCGTTTCCGGTTTCTATTGCTCGGGGCGAGTGCGCACGCAGCTTTTATTGGAATGTCGCAACGTTATGGCTGTTTCCAGACTTTAGAGCGATATCGAATTCGCTCACCTATGGCCTTCTTGCTCCCTAAGTTCGCTGACCCGGACCGCAGCTAACCATCAGGAACCAAGGCAAAGTGACAAGTCGCATCGTCTGCTGTGCGAGTTGCCGAATCTCCGCCATTGCTGAAGCACTCCAATGGCTATGCCAAATCAAGCTGAAAAAGGCCGCACATTCCGCGCGCTCCACGAGCGCGATCACGCTTTCATCATTCCTAATCCGTGGGACGCCGGCTCCGCCCGTATCCTGGCACATCTGGGATTCGAGGCTCTCGCCAGCACCAGCATGGGCTACGCGTTTTCAATCGGGATGCGAGACAACACGGTCGGACGCGATGGAATTCTGGCGCATATCACAACGCTCGCCGCTGCAACCGACCTGCCGGTCAGCGCCGATCTCGAGAACGGATTTGGTGATGATCCGTCGACTGCAGCCGAGACGATTCGCCTGGCTGCGGCTTCGGGCATTGTCGGCGGATCGATCGAAGACGCCACCGGCCGCGAAGAGGGCCCGATCTATTGCTTTGAACACGCAGTGGCGCGAGTGCAGGCGGCAGCCGAGACGGCAAGAGCCCTTCCCTTCACTTTCACTTTGACAGCGCGCGCGGAGAATTATCTTCACGGCAATCCGGATCTGAAGGACACGATTAAGCGGCTGCAGGCCTACCAGGAAGCGGGCGCAGACGTGCTCTATGCCCCCGGGCTGCGCACGCGGGACGAAATCGCCGAGGTAGTGCGCTCCGTCGACCGCCCGGTGAACGCCCTGATGGGATTGCAGGGAGTTCGGCTGAGTCAGACTGAGTTGTCAGAGATAGGGGTGAAGAGAATCAGCGTAGGTAGCGCGCTGGCGCGAGCCGGGTTGGGAGCATTCGTGCGCGCCGCGAAGGAGATGAAAGAACACGGGACATTTGGTTTCGCCGATCAGGCCGCGAAATCGAGCGAGATCAGCGCAATGTTGGGGTGAAGATCGAATTAATGTAGAGTGCCTTCGACTCCGGCGCGGCGCGCCTCCGCTCAGCATAACACCATTGGAAATGCGATCGGCTGTGCCGGTACTGAGCTTATGCGGGCGTCATACTCAGCGCAGCAGGGCCGTGTTTGCGCTGCGAAGTCGACGGACTGCGATCGCCAGCAAGACTCAACCCTTCGCAATCATCTCGCTCACGAGCCGCGCAGCTTTTACCGCACCCACAACTTTGCCCGAGAAAATATGAATCTCGCCCGGCGAAGTCTCCTGCACATACAGCGTGCGGCGGTCCTGGATCGGATTGTTCTCCACCACGCGCATGGTGAAGCGCGAACCCAGATACTTCGCCTCGGCTGACGCAGGCACCGCGAGGATCGCATCCTGGCGCATTGCCTCGAAGCGCGTCCAGGCGATCGGCTCGAAGGTAGGCCGATTCAGCAGCGACCGGTACTGCTCGGGAATCGGTTCGTTGGGATCGGTCGTCGTCCAATGGTTGGTGTTCTTGGCGGAGCCCCATAGTGAACGCTCGGAATTTCCGTAAGGATCGAACGCGGTAAACGGTCCGTCGATCACAACCAGCGAAACGTGCTGCAACTGCTTCGGCAACTGGATGAGGATTTTCTCCGCGACCTGGAACTTCACCGATCGGAACAGTCCACGTGAGGGCCCTAGCCCATATACAGCCCACACTACGAAATCGTAGTCGCCGCGCATATCCGGTCTGAATTCGTGGTGGTGAAGTCGGATGCGCAACGACTCAATCTTCTTCGTCAGCAGCTCACGCAGAATCTCGGGATCGTATATCTGCTCGTCAACTGCGTAACATTTGTCGATGAAGTCGAAGTTCATCCACTCCGGCTTGCACGGTCTCGCCGAAATCTTGTGCTCCGCCATGACGTGCTCAAACAACTCAGGCGGCGTCTGCGAACCCTCGAACGGGATCGCATAATAATGCTGGCTGGTGCGCACGATCGCCGGTGTGTAGGTGTCGATGAACTCCTGGCGCGCTTCCATGGTCTCGCGGATCGTCTCTGGGCTGCGCGGGTAGTGATATCCGGAGTGGATGCGAAACTGGTTGATCGCCGAGGCAGCGTTCAGGATGCCCAGCGGATCGAAGAGATGAACCTCGTGGCCCTGTTCCGCCAGTCGGATGGCAGTGGTGGCGCCATAAACTCCCGCGCCTGCGATGGCAACTTTCGACCTCTTAACAGTCATTCAGCGATTTCCTTCTTGGGCGCTGAGTGCAGATGAGAAAACTCGAAACTTACTTCCCTAACGGGGTGTTCGCGGGATTCACCGGCACCAGAATTCCATCGCGAATGGTGTAGTCGTAACCGCGCCAGCGAATCGTATTCCGTCCGAAGCTGGCGATCCAGATCGAGAACGCCACCAGGTCCCACAGCGGGATCAGAACCATCTTTGGCCACAGCCCTTTCTGCCGCATGCCCCAGATGCCGATCAGATAGGTAATGATGATGCGCAGCACAAGATACGTGCCGAGATATCCGATCACTACCGGCCAAGTGGGATGCACCGCCACCGCAACGAGCGCCCAGATCAGGCCCCAGGTGAAGATTAAGCCGCGATGCCCCTGCCGGCGCACCAGCCGCATCACCGTCATCCAACGGACACGCTTGTAGAACAGGTCTTTCAGCGACTGAAAATCCGCGACGGTCTTGACGATGTACGGCAGCAGCTTGACCTCGGCTTGCTCAGCGACAAGGCGACCCACGTTCAGATCATCGGCAGGACGGTTCTCGATCGACTCGTAGCCGCCAAAGCCCGCGATCTTCTGCTTGGTGGTGACGATCGACTGGCCGAACATGAACTTTACGCCATCGAGCTGCCAGGCAGTCATGATGCCGGCGAAGAAATCGGAGATCATGCCCACCGATTGCAGATGCTGGATGAAGCTGGTCTCTTCGGTGGAAACGTACAGCGTGGTCGCGCCGCCAACTTTCGGATCGCGGAACGGATGCGCGATGGCACGCAGGTAATCGGCGCCCACGCGGATGTCGCCATCGGTGATGTCGAGCAGATCGTATTGCGCCTCGCGCACCAGGCGCGTCAGGCGACCGATCTTGTCGTTGATTGCGTTGCGCTGCGAACCGAAGAGCAAGCGAATCTGGCGATTCGGGAAGTCGCGTTTCAACTGCTCCAGCACGGGCAGCGCAGGGTCGTCAGGGTCGACGCAGAAGACGATCTCGTATTCACCGGGATAATCCTGACGGCAAAAGCTGGCGTAATTTTCGTACGCGTCTTCGTCCAGCCCGCGGATCGGCTTGAGGCAGCTGATGGCCGGAAAGAAATTCGTGTTAGGCGGGTTTTCGCGCCGCGCGACCCGGAAGTATCGGATGGAACTGAAGATTACCAGCAGGTAATAGATGCCGGGAATGGCGGCGACCGCCAGGACAATGTAGCCCGCGATCGTCAAAACTTTTTCTCTCGCTGTACCGTAAACTGCCTCACCTTAAACCACGGTGGGCCGGAACGAACTGCGCGACTTCCAGCGCCGCGACTTGGTTGTGAAATGAAAGTATAAGCTACCATACGGGTGAAAGGCAGGTCGAGGATGTGAGGCAGCGGCGAGCAACTGGCAATCAGTAAGCGTCCAACAAAACTTCGCCGAGTTTCATCATCGGTCTGCACTTCAGCCCGCAACCTTTCCCATGCGCGTTTGCGTCACTGGCGGTACAGGATTTCTCGGATCGTATCTGGTGCGCGATCTGCTCACACGAGGTACGAATGTTCGCGTGTTGGCGCGGCCATCGGCGCGTGCGGACAGACTGGCAGCCGCCGGCGTTGAAATCGTGCACGGCGATCTGCGCGATCCTGAATCCATCTCGCGTACCGTTCGCGGCGCCGACATCGTCTACCACCTCGCCGCCAAAGTAGGTGCCGCTCCTTACAAAGACTATTTCGAAATCAACGTCGATGGCACCGAGCGTGTCGTCACAGCCTGCGCAGCAAACGGCGTGGGACAGTTCGTCTACGCCAGTTCGCTAGCCGTATATGGGCCGGTCGCCGAGGGCACGCACATCGATGAAGACTCGCCCTTCGATGACAAGCCTCAGCTGCGCGATCCGTACTCCGAGTCGAAGATCAAAACTGATCAACTGGTGAGTGCGCTCGCGAAGCAGAGCGGGCTGCCGACGGTTATCGTGCGCGAAGGCATCATCTTCGGGCCCGGACGAAGATTGCCGGCCGGCATCTTCGCGTTCCGCCTGGGAAATACCGACGTGGTCTTCGGCAAACCGCAGTACCATTTTCCGCTGAACTACGTGGAGAATCTGATCGACGCAATGATCGTGGCCGCGACGCCGGGCTCAGGTCTGCGTGAGTTCAACGTCCTTGATGACGATTCGCTGACACTGGGCCGTTATCACGAGCTGAAGCGCGCGGCTGATCACTCCGCAACCCACTTCGCCTCCGCCTGGCCGCTGTATGTCGCGTCGCCTTTCGCCGAAGCGCTGCGGCCAATCATTCCCATGGGAGACACGCGCCTGTCGCGGCATCAACTCAAGCGCTCGCTGCAGGACCGTGTATACGATACGACCCGGATACGCAGCGAAACCGTATGGACACCACGCGTATCCTTGGAAGAGGCAATACGGCGAACCTTGAATGGCACGAGGCCCTTCGCTACAACTCAGTGAGCCATTATGAACGCGGCTGATCCCTACAACCTGCAACGTTTTGTCGACGCGCAAGAGCCCGTGTATCAGCGGGTCTGCGACGAGCTGCGCGCCGGCCGAAAAACCAGTCACTGGATGTGGTTCATCTTCCCGCAGATTGCGGGTCTTGGCTACAGCCCGATGGCACAGCGCTTCGCGATGTCGGGGCGCGCTGAGGCGGTCAGCTACTTGCAACATCCGCTCCTCGGTCCTAGGCTGGCAGAATGCACGCGCCTGATGAACGCACATGCCGGCCGCGACATCGTCGACATGCTGGGTGACATCGACGCGATCAAGTTTCGGTCGTCGATGACTTTGTTTGCTACGGTCGCGAAGGAGAATCAGGTTTTCCTCGAGGCATTGCAGGCGTTTTGTCGCGGCGAGACGGACGAGCTGACTCTGGAGCGACTGTAGGAGGATTGGCAGAGAAACTTTGAACGGTGATGGGTGGAGCACTGCTTCAGCGGTGCGGTGCAGTACAGTGCCCTTCAACCGGCTTCAGTTTTCGCCGCCAAGGTAGTCGCGAATGCTTCCCCTCAGGCGCTAAAGTGTCCGTCCGGCAGGATCTGGCGATGGACTCTTGAAGAGGTTGTTGAGACTTCCGACGAGAGACCTGTCGCCGGCTAAAGCCGGCTGGGAAGCACCAGGTGAAGGGCTTGGACGCGAACCTGGAGGTCCGCTCTACCCGAACAACCCGTCCAGTAGAGTTCTAGGCAGCCTGTGAAAGGTATGAGCGCTGACCTTAGTATGACCTTAGAGGTGTGGGTTTGACTGACCGTCTTTATTACACCGATTCTTTTCTCCAAGACTTCGACGCCCGCGTCGCCTCAGTGACGACTGCCAACGGCCGAACAGCGGTCACGCTCGATCGCTCCGCCTTCTATCCCGCCAGCGGTGGCCAGATCTTCGACAAAGGCTGGATTGACGTTCCCGATGGGCCCGAATCCCGGCGCCTGCCCGTGAGCGAAGTTGCCGAGAACGAGCAGACCGGCGAGGTCGTTCACTACATCGAAGCGGAAACGGCGTCGCTGAAGCCCGGAACCGTCGTGCACGGAAGCGTCGATCCTGAGCGCCGCCGCGATCACATGCAGCAGCACTCGGGTCAGCACGTTCTTTCGGCGGCCTTCGAGAGGTTGTACGGCTTCGCCACCGTGTCATTTCACATGGGCGACGAGAGCTGCACCATCGATCTGGCGACCGATGCCGTCACGGCAAAACAACTCGGCGCGGCCGAGTGGCTGGCGAATGAGGTAATCGCGGAAGATCGGCCGGTGGAGATCCGTTTCGCCACCCCTGACGAAGCCCGGGGCATGGGCGTGCGTAAAATCCCCGCTGCCGAACGCGAGAAGCTGCGCCTGATCGACATTCAGGATTTCGATCTGAACGCCTGCGGCGGCACGCACGTGCGCAGCACCGGCCAGATCGGCGCGATCCTGCTGCGCAAGACCGAAAAAGTCAGACAGGGCACACGAGTGAAATTTGTGTGCGGACTGCGTGCCGTAGCCATGGCGAGGCGCGACTTCGAGACGCTGACGGAAGCCGCGGGAATCTTCTCCACTCACATCTGGGAGGTACCGCAGCAGATCCGCAAATCGCAGGAAGAGAGCAAGGCCGCGCAGAAGACGCAGCATCGCCTGCTGGAAGAGGTCGCGGGGTTGCAGGCTGCGCAGATGTTGCAATCGGCCGAGCAGCGCGGCGCGCAGAAGTTGGTGGTGCAATATTTCGCCGAGCGCGACCTGAACTTCATCAAGATGCTGGCGCAGAAGCTGACGAAGGCTGAACCGTGCGTCTCGCTGCTGGCCTGTGGAGGCACGCAGCCATCGCTGGTCTTCGCTCAGACGCCGGGACTCGGCAACGATATGGGCGCGCTGATGAAGCAGGCGGTGCAGGCATTGGGGACGCGCGGCGGCGGCAATCGCGATATGGCGCAAGGCGGCGCCCCGGACGGACTGCGAGCCGAGCAATCGATCCGTGAGGCGTGTGCCCTCATTCACCAAACGCAATAACCGTGGAGCGAGCATGTACGGACTACCCGGCAATCTTGACCTAGAGTTCATACTCGAGCGCGAAGTAATCCAGATCGCGATAGGTGTTTACCAAGTGATAATGGCATTCGACAAACAGTTGAAGATCTCAATTGAAGGGGAGTTTGAGTACATAACGAAGGAAGGGCGGTTGACGTGGAAGCCCACTGAAACTCAGGTAGCCGCGAAGACCGTAGGGTTACTTGGGGCGACTGTTCAATCTGTCAACCCACAAGCGAACGGAACCTTGGAACTTGGCTTCTCGAATAGCGATCGCCTGGTGTTAAAGCATCCGAATCCACAGTACGAGTCGTATCAAATAGTGACTCCCGTGAAGACTATAGTTGTGTGAGCGCCGGCTGCATTGCAAGCGTACAGTAACTGACAACCGGCCACTGACAACTGTTTTCCATGGACCAGAAACTCATCCTCGTCACCTTACTGATCCGCCTGGGCGTCGCGGCGGCCATCAGCAGTGTGCTGGTGCGGGCGCGCCGCTTTCGCGTGCTGCTCTTCCGCGAGGAGCGCAGCTTAAGCGAGAAGCTGGAGATCGTCTTCATCGTCGGCACGCCGATCGCGCTGGGTGTGCTGGCTCGGCATTGGGTGCACAACTTTTACGCCGCCGACATCGCCTTCGTCGGCGCGATCCTGATGGGCGTCATTGGCGGACGGCTGGTCGGCACCGCCGGCGGCATTCTAGTTGCCCTGCCATCGCTGTTCTGGGGCGAGTGGCTGGCGCTGCCGATGTACGTGCTGGCCGGCTGCGCTGCCGGCATGCTTCGCCACATCGCGCATGAGAGGGAAGCGATCTGGTCGTTCTCGCCGCTCTTCGATCTCAGCATCTATCACTGGATCCGGCGGAGTATCCGCAAGTCCTTCATCGACTGGCAAACGTCGTTCTTCTTTCTGATCCTCGGCCTCGAGTTCGCGCACATCCAGCTCTACCTGGCGTGGCCGCGGCGCATCTTCGCGCTGTATTCCCCAAACATCTGGGTGAAACTCGCCATCTACGCCGGCACGGTGATGGCAGTGGCGATTGCGCTGAAGGTGTTGAACAATGTTCGCATCGAGATGAAGCTGGAGCAGCAGGAACGCCTGTTGCTCCAGGCGCGCATGGAAGCGCTGCAAAGCCAGATCAATCCGCATTTCCTGTTCAACACGCTGAATTCGATATCGTCGCTGGTGCGCGGCAACCCCGACTCTGCCCGAGACATGATCGTGAAGCTGGGCAATATTCTTCGCCGGCTGCTGCGCAAGGGCGATTCATTTGTTCCGCTGCACGAAGAAATCGAGTTTCTTGACGATTACCTGGACATCGAGGTGGCGCGCTTTGGACGTGACAAGCTGCGCGTCGTGAAAGAACTGGAGCCTAACTCGCTTGAGCATCTTGTGCCCAGCATGATCCTGCAGCCGCTGGTGGAGAATGCCGTGAAGCACGGCTTCGCTTCGAAGGTCGAGTGCGGCAGCATTTACCTGCGCAGCCGTTGCGCCGGGCATCGCCTGGTCATCGAGGTGGAAGATGACGGCATTGGAATGCCGGCAGACGGCGCCAGCGCCTCATCGGGAACCGGCATCGGCATGGTGAACGTCACCGAGCGGCTGCAAGTGGTTTACGGCGACGCGGCCGAGATCAACATCGAAAGCCAGCCCAATCGCGGCACGCTGATTCGCCTGGTGCTGCCGATCCTCGAGGCGGAGGAGTTAGGCGGCTCCGTAGTGGGCGCGATTTACGAAGAGCGCTCCAGCAAAGGATGAGTGCCGCCGGGGTTGAAGGCCACCTTGAAAGGGCACGGCTTCAGCCGTGCCGCCGGACCTGTATTGGATAATCCAAACGAGGCGGCCTTCACGCCGACGAGCCGCTCACTTAGCAGCCTGTTCCTGCCCTTCACGGCAGAGGGTGCCGTGCAAGCGCCGATCCGGATATAGGGGTCCTTCGACTGCGTTCGGACGCTTCGCTTCCTCACTTCGCTCAGAATGACAATCGGTTAGGTTAGGATGGTCGCGGCAGGGCTGAAGCCGTGCCCCTTCAAAGCCCGGCACTACACTGCCCGGGACTATCCAGCGCGGTCGAGCACCTCGCGGTAGTGCTTCTCATACATCGGAATGATTTTGCTGGCGCAGAAGCGCGCCTGTGCACTGGCCCGGGCCTGTTCACCCATCTGCCTCAGGCGGTTGTCATCGGAAAGCAGTTCGATGGCGTCCTTCGCCATCGCATCCACGTCGCCCACGTTCGCCAGAAATCCGGTCTTGCCGTGATCGATGACTTCAGGCACACCGCCTTCGTTGGTGGCGATCGGAACGACCTCGCACGCCATCGCTTCGAGCGCCGCCAGGCCGAAGGATTCCAGTTCGCTGGGCATCAGCATCACGTCGGCGACACCAAGCTTCTCGTGAATGCGGTCCTGCTTGCCGAGAAAGTCAACCTTGTCATGAATGCCCTTGTTCACCGCCAGCCACTCGGCGCGGGAGCGCTCGGGGCCGTCGCCGATCATCAGCAATCGCGCCGGAATTCGCCTCTGCACGCGATCGAAAATCTCGATCACGTCGGGAATGCGTTTGACAGGACGGAAATTCGACAGATGTACCAGGATTTTCTCGTCAGGCTTCGCATAGTCGGAGCGATGTTTCATCACCTCCGCCGTGCGCTCATAGAGGTCGCAATTCACGAAGTTGGGGATCACCTGGATCGGCGTCTGGACATCGAAAACCTCGACCGTGCGCTGCTTCAGGTAATTCGAGATGGAGGTGACGCCATCGCTCTGGTTGATGGAGAAGCGCGTGATGGGCAGATAGGAAGGGTCGGCGCCCACCAGTGTGATGTCGGTACCGTGGAGTGTAGTGACGTAGGGCAGTCGCCGCCGTTGGCGGGTGTGATCGCAACTCAACATCTGGCGGGCCAGCATCGCACTCACCGAATGCGGGATGGCGTAGTGAACATGCAGCAAGTCGAGCTCATAGATTTCGGCGACCTCGGCCATGCAAGTCGCCAGCGCCAGATCGTAGGGAGGATATTCGAACAGCGGATACCGCGAGACCTCAACCTCGTGGTAATGGATGTTGGCTAGCGGCTCGGTTAACCGGATGGGTTGCGAGTACGAGATGAAATGGACTTGGTGGCCGCGCTGCGCCAGTTCCAGTCCGAGCTCGGTGGCGACGACACCGCTGCCGCCGTAAGTGGGATAACAGGTTATGCCAATTCGCATGTTGGGGCGCCTTCGGAAGCGGCCTTTCCACAGCAAGTCTACAGGTGTACGAAGATTGGATGGCCTCGCCCACCGCGAGATTCAGCGGCACACGGCGAAAATCAGGCAATCCGTGAACAAATCGGCAGGATCTTCAAACTCAGGCAGGTCCGTCAGCTGGAAGAGGGGTTGGTAGAGGGTGGCGGGAAATTTGAAGAACGTTCGTTCGATGTATTGTCAGGAGACTCAGGCCGTCTCCTGCCGGTCTGGTTCACCGGCAATTAATTCGTCAGCACTCTTCGTCGGCGGCACGCCAATAAGGCGAGCGAACGCCGCGGCGGGCGGTCGTGCGGACAGCCGACGTTTCGCTGCTCCTGAAACGCTCGACGATCGCTTGCTTCATGTCCTCTTTCTTCAATTTGGCCAAGAATTCCGGACTGATCCCAGGGACTGCCTGACTTTCCTCGGTAAGCACGTTTTCCTTCAACATTCATCCTCCGTTTAATTAGTTATCACTTTTCGCTATGCTGCTCTCTGACGGTCAAAACCGGGCACGGCGATTCACGAACAATCTCGTATGCATTCGGCCACATGAACCGGCTTAGAACCGGCACAGCCGGGCGTACACCTACAACCAGCAAGTCGGCTTCCAACTCTTCAGCGGTGCGCAGCACGGTGGGGACAACGCGTCCGGACTCAATGCGGAACGTGCAGGGCACGCAGTTTTCAGGGCCCAACAAGGCCTGTAGCTCGGCTTCGATCCCCCGCCCGATGCGATCGCGATCCGGGTAATGCCCAACTTCTTTCGCATTTACCACGTGCAGCAGAGTCAACTTGGAATGGTGTTTCGACGCAAGACCTGCGGCATATTGCGCCGCCCGCTCCGATGCCGGAGTGAAGTCGGCTGCCACCAGAATGTTCTTGGGCGCGAGTGCATAATGGACGTGTCTGGCATTCGGCCCGATCGTCAGTACCGGAACGGGAGAACCGCGGAAGACCATCTCGGACACCGAACCCATGACTGCCTTACCCAGACCGCCACGGCCATGGGTACCGACCACGATGAGATCGATATGTTTCTGCTGCGCAAAATTGAGGATGCTTTGCGCAACATCCCCTTCCAGCAGGTAGAGATGGTAATCCTTGCCTTCGATGCAGGAATGGGACTTCTCCAATTCGGCCTTGAGATTTTCGAGATCACGACGAGCCGCTTCCTTGGCGGCCACGTAGGCCTCCGGACCGGCCAGCAGGAACTCGTCGCTGGGAACGACCAGAACCACATAGGTTTGTGTCTTGTAGCCTTTTGACAGTTTCAGGCCGAAGTCGAGGGCCTGATTGGAACAGCGGGAAAAGTCTGTCGCGATGAGCACATTGTGAATGCCCACCCCGATCGGTGTGAGCTGCGCTGTGGCCATGGTGCGACCATTCTCCCCACATGGGTGGGGCTGTTACGGGAAGCGGCCGCGCACCACGGAAGAAGGTGCGTCCCAACCCCTTCCACTTCTAACTCCTTTGTATCGCGTTTCGTACGGCGGCGCTGTGACGTAAGTCAATCGCAGGGGTGACGCGTGGACTTTTATCGCGGCAAGCGCGAATTGGCCCAGTGATTTGCGACGTTACGAGAGTCGGCCAAATTACACCGCTTTCGCAGGCGCCTTGTCCCTCTCCAGCATTGACTTGACGATCACGTACAGCACGGGGATAAAGAAGAGATTCAGCGCGGTGGAAACGATCATGCCGCCGAACACGGTGGTGCCGACGGAATGACGGCTCTCGGAACCGGCACCGCTCGCGAACACCAGCGGCAGCACACCGAGGATGAACGCGAACGACGTCATCAGGATCGGACGCAGTCGGATGCGCGCCGCCTCAATCGCTGCATCGTGAATGGAGAGGCCCTTCGCACGCAATTGTTCGGCAAACTCCACGATCAGAATGCCGTTCTTTGAGGCGAGGCCGATCAGCATCACCAAACCAATCTGGCAGTAGACGTCGTTAAGCTGACCGCGCAAGGACTGCGCAATCAAGGCGCCTAGCATGGCCATTGGCACGCTCAGCAGGATGATGAACGGCAGCACAAAGCTTTCGTACTGCGCCGACAGCGTGAGGTAAACCAGCAGGAGTCCGAGACCGAAGAGCAGGGCCGACTGCTTGCCCGACTTGATCTCCTCCAGCGAGAGTCCGGACCACGAATAGTTGAAGCCTAGTGGAAGGTTTTTCGCTACCTGCTCCATCGCCTGCAGCGCCTGGCCGGAGCTGTAGCCTTGCCCGGCGGAGCCGTCGATCTCAGCCGAACGGAAAAGATTGTAATGTGTGATGACCTGCGGCGAGGTCGATTCCGTGATGTTCACCACATTGTCCAGCGGAATCATCTCGTTGGTGTCAGAGCGCACGTAGAACTCGCGGATATCGCGCGGCTGCCGCCGGAAGCTCTGGTCGGCCTGCACGTACACGCGATAAGCACGGCTGTTGAAGTCGAAGTCGTTGACGTAAGCCGAGCCCATGTATACCTGCAACGCGTCAGTGATCTGCTGGATGGGCACTTGCAAACTGCGCGCCTTGGCGCGGTCGATCTTCAACACGAACTGCGGATCGTTCGCAGTAAATGCGCTGAACAGGCCACTGAGGTCCTTGCGCGCGTTCCCTGCCCTTACTAGACCTTGGGTAACGTTATAAAGTTCCTGCACCGAGTTGCCACCTTCGTCCTGCACCTCGAAGGTGAAGCCGCCGAAGCTGCTGATACCGGAAATAGCCGGCGGCAAGAATGGGAAAGCCTGGATATCCGTCAGCTGACTTAACGGGCCGCGCAGGCGGTTGACGACTGCCGCAGCAGAATTCTGTGCACCCTTGCGCTTGTCGATGTTAGCGAGGTTCAGGAACACCATGCCTTTGTTTGCGCCACTCCCGGTAAAGCTGAAGCCGACAACGGTGAACGCCCCGATAATGTCCTTTTCCTTCGCACAAACGGCCTCCACTTGCCGCATGGCTAGCGAGGTGTACTCCACCGACGCGCCCTGCGGCGCCTGCACCGTGATCATGAACCAGCCCTGATCCTCGTCAGGAACGAAACCGGTGGGCACGGTTTTGTAAACCACGTAAGTTGCCGCCAGTCCGGCGAAAAACAACACCAGAACGACATAGCGCAGCTTGACCGCTCTGTTGGCGCTAGCGACATAAAACTCGGTAGTGCGATGCAAGATGTGTTCGACGCCGCGGAAGAACACGTTCTTCTTGCCGGTCTCCGGCCGCAGAAGCAATGCCGACAGCGACGGCGTAAAGGTCAGAGAGTTGAAGGCCGATATCGCGATGGAAAAGGCAATCGTCAGCGAGAACTGCTTGTAAAGAAGCCCGGTCGTTCCCGGGAAGAATGCCACCGGAACGAAAACGGCGACCAGCACGAGCGAGGTCGCGACCACAGCGCCAGTGACCTCGCCCATGGCGTTGGAGGCCGCCACCCGCGAGTCGCTGTGCTCCTCGCCCATGTGCCGCTGAATGTTCTCGATGACGACGATGGCATCATCCACGACTAGTCCCGTCGCCAGCACGATGCCGAACAGGGTCAGCGTATTGATCGAGAAGTCCAGCAGCTTGATGAAAGCGAAGGCGCCGATCAGCGAAACCGGAATCGTCACCGCGGGAATCAGGGTGCTTCGCCAATCCTGCAGGAAGACGAACATCACCAGCATGACGCAGAGGATCGCTTCGCCGAGGGTCTTCAGCACTTCGCGAATGGAGTCGCCGACGAACGTCGTCGTATCGAAGGCGACGGCATATTCCAGACCGGGAGGAAAGCGCTTCTTCAGCCGATCGAGTTCTGCTCGCACTGCCTTGTCGACATCGAGCGCATTCGCCGTCGGCAACTGGCTGACGCCGATGCCGATGCCGTTGTAGCCGTTGAAACGAAGTTTGCCGCTATAGTCTTCCGCGCCCAGTTCGGCGTGTCCGACATCCATCAGTCGGACCAGCGCACCATTTGAACCGGGCTTCAAAATGATGTTGTTGAACTGCGACGCCTCGGTGAGCCGGCCCACGGCACGCACGCTGATCTGGTACATCTGGGTGGTCGCCGTAGGCTCGGCGCCGACCTGGCCGGAGGCGATCTGGACGTTCTGTTGCTGCAGGGCGGAAACCACGTCCGATGCAGTCAGTCCGCGCGCGGCGAGGCGGTTAGGATCAAGCCACAGCCGCATCGAGTACTTGCGCTCGCCGAAGATCTGCACATCGGCGACCCCGTCAATACGCTTGATCGCATCCTTGACGTAAATATCGACGTAGTTGCTGATGAATTCGTCGTTGTAACGGTTTCCCTGGCTATAGAAGCCGGCAGCCAGAACGAAAGACGATGCCACTTTGTTGATGGTGACACCGGTCGTCTTCACTTCGTCGGGGAGACGTCCCAGCACGCCTTGCACGCGGTTCTGCACATCGACAGCCGCCAGGTCGAGAGGCCGGGTCAACTCGAAGGTGATGTTGATCGAACTGCTGCCGTCATTGCCACTGCTGGAGGTCATGTAGCGCATGTCCTGCACGCCATTGATGGCCTCTTCCAAAATGGTGGTTACAGAGGATTCGACGGCAGTAGCGTTCGCGCCCGTATAAAACGCATTCACCGAAATCTGCGGAGGCGCCAGTTGCGGAAATTGCGCGACCGGAAGAAACGGAATGCACACCGCTCCCGCGATCACGATGAACAGCGAGGTTACAGTGGAAAAAACCGGGCGCTTAATGAAGAAATCAGCAAACAAACCGGGTGCCCCTTGGTACGGAAGACTGAACCGCAGGAAACTGCTATCCCGCCTCTCTGCTTTCGAAAGGCGTCTTGTGTCAGGGCACGACTTCAGTCGTGCCGGACCGCATCACATCTTGAATTGTCATCCCGACCGGAGGCGGCGTGCTTTTCGCCGCCGGAGCGGAGGGATCTGTGGTTCAGCCCGCGATTGCATTCAATAATCGCGGAAACCAATCTACTGCTGTATCACGACCGGAGCACCATCGGCCAGATTTTGGCCGCCGGCGATCACAACCTTTTCGCCCGCATTAAGGCCGCTGAGAACGGTGTAGTTGTTTCCCGTAATCTCCCCCAGTTCCACGGGGCGCTGATGCACAACCGTTTTTCCGTTGTCGTCGGTGACGACGAAGGCAAAGAACTGTCCGCTGATCCGCGACACGGCAATCACCGGAATCGTCACGCCCGAGTGCGTGTTCCAAACGATACGGGCGCGCACAAGCTGCATATTGCGCAAAAGGTCCGCCGCTTTGTCGGCCGGAGCCTTCACCAGAATCGACTGCGTCCCGGTTTCCACCTGCGGCGAGATGAAATAGACGTTGGTTTTCAGGAGCACCTTACCTGCCTGATCAATTACCTCGACGGGAGAACCCATCTTGATGTCGCGAGCATGTTCGGACGGAATGGAGATGTAAACCTCCAGACCGTTGCGCTCGTCGATGGTAGTTAGTGGCGTCGTATTGGTTACCCGATCCCCGACATGTACCGGAACGTCGCCCACGATTCCGTCGGTTGGCGCGAAGACGCTGTAGTACTTCAGCTGTACCTGGGATGACGTAATCTGGGCGTCCATGGCCTTCACGTCGGCCAGCGCGCCGTCGTAATTCGATTGCGCCTGTTCCAAGTCCTGTTTGCTTACCACTCCGTTGGCGGCCAGAGCCTTAGTACGGTAAAGCTGCGACTTCGCCCACTGCAACGCAGCTTCCTTCGAAGCCTTCTGTGAGTCGAAGTTGGAAACAGCAGCGCGCTGACGGCGCGGATCGATCTCCATCAGGGTGTCGCCCTTTTTTACCAGTTGGCCGGAGTGCACATGAATGTCGAAGATCCATCCTTCGACGTCGGACATGATAGTTGCGGAGTTGCGCGACTTGATGGTGGCAACGTACTCGGAGGCATCGCCGATCTGCTGGTCCTGTACCGTTTGGACCTTGACCGGCATGAGCGGCGGCCCCTGCGGAGCCGCCGCGTTGCTGCGATTACATCCCGTAAAGAGAAGGACGAAGGCCGTTGCAGAGAGAAGTACAGACCCGAATTTCCAGGCGCTCAGTCGAGATCCACTACTGAGCGCTTCCGTACCGCTGTGAACCATAAGTCCCGATCGCCCCAAAACTATGAGTCAACGAGTGAAGTAGTCTGTCTTTAACGCTCAATTCTAACCTGAGCTGCAGATTTCTGGCGGGGGGCGCCGCAAAACATGTGATCAACGGAATCAGGCTGGGGGCAGAGAACGGTACCGGAGTTGCGAGACACTCCTTAAACCTCTTTGGCCGAACAGAATCCAACGCAGGTGGTACCGCGCGGGCTGAGCGCCGTTTCAGTGCTAACCGGATGTCTTGCTACACTGGAGGACATGGCTGAGAACACATTCGACATTGTCAGCAAGGTCGACTTGCAGGAAGTCAGCAATGCCATTCAGCAGGCGCTGAAAGAGATCCACACGCGCTACGATCTGAAGGACTCGAAATCCGATGTCCAGCTCGAAGGCAAAGAGGCGCTCGTTCTGACGTCCGCCGACGAATTCAAGCTCAAGGCCGTCAACGATGTGCTGCAGAGCAAGCTGGTCAAGCGGAACGTGCCGCTCAAAGCATTGAGCTACGGCGCCATCGAACCTGCAGCCGGATCAACCGTGCGCCAGCGCGTCACCATGCAGCAGGGTATCCCGATCGAGAAGGCGCGCGAGATCGTCAAAGTCATCAAGAACTCAAAGAAGAAAGTGCAAGCCGCGATCCAGGGCGATTTGGTTCGCGTCAGCGGCAAAGACCGCGATACACTTCAGGAAATCATGGCGCTGCTGAAGCAGCAGGATTTCGGCGTCGACATGCAGTTCACGAATTACCGAAGTAATTAAGACGCGAGGCGGAAGAGTTTCACCACTGAGGCACAGAGAACGCGGAGATTTTATGTCTGACTTGAGTTCCTCCGTGAGGTCGGTGCCTCTGTATTGAAATGCTTGCCCCCCAGTGGAAGGATGCCGGAGGCGAACGAAGCTTGAATACCGCAACCCGTACTGCCAAGGAAGTTTTCGACCTGCTGCACGACGACCTCGCCGCCATCGAGCGCGAGTTCGGTCGCGACACAGTTTCCGGGGTGCGGGCGATAACGGAGATCGGCGAGTACCTTCGCGCCGGCGGTGGCAAGCGCCTTCGCCCCGCTTTGCTGCTGCTCTCCTGCAAGCTGATGAACTACACCGGCCAGGGCGCAATCAAGCTGGGTGCGGTGGTCGAGATCATTCACACCGCGACGCTGGTTCATGACGACATCATAGATGAGGCGCAAACCCGCCGTGGCCGTCCCGCAGCTAATACTCAGTGGGGCAATGCTAAATGCGTGCTGGCCGGCGACTGGCTCTACATGCAGGCCTTCAAGATCGCTGTCCAGGAACGAAATTTTCAGGTGCTGGACGCGCTCATCGATCTGACGCAGGCGATGGTCGAGGGCGAATTGCTGCAGATCGAACGGCTGGGTAAGGCGATCTCGCTCGATGAGCACTTCGAGTTGATTCATCGCAAGACGGCGTTCCTGTTCTCGGTCTGCATGAAGCTCGGTGGAATTCTTGCCGGCGCCAGCGATGCCGATCAGCATCGACTGGCCGAGTACGGACGTAATCTCGGCATGGCGTTTCAGATTGTCGATGATGTCCTCGATCTCACGGCCTCCGAAGAGGTGCTCGGTAAGCCCGTCGCCAGCGATCTCCGCGAGGGCAAAGCCACCATGGCAGTGCTGCACGCGCTGGAACGCTGCGATCCGGCGGAGCGCCAGATCATTCAGGCGGTGCTGAGCGAGGGCGGCTTCAACGGAACTAAGCCGTCGGACATCGTTTCTATTCTGCAGCGCCACGGATCAATCGATGCCGCTTACGCCCTGGCTGTCGACTTCTCCAACAAGGCGCGCGAAGCCATCTGCACCTTCCCCGACTCCGAAATCAAGCGCGTACTGCTCTGGGTTCCAGAGTTCGTGGTAGAGCGCCAAAGCTGAGCTCAGGAACCGGATTCTTCCGGTCCCCTGTCCATTCCTCGATCTCTACTTCATAGCGCCGCTGCGTTGCCTGTTATGTCCGGCGGCGCAAACGTGTTGTCCAACGGAATCTGACGCAGCCCCGGCTGACTGAAGTCGATCTTCTTGAGATCGATCATCTGCACAGTCAAACCTTCGTAGGTCCGGACATACGTCTTCAAGTTGGTATGGTCATGCGCCACGACCCATTCGGTGGTGTCTGTCATTGTGTCGTTTGGACTCGCTGACCGAATGGCTCCAGCGAAGATGTCGAAGGTGTTCAACAGATGGAAGCCGGCGTTCACCGTTTGCTGCGCAGTCTTGCCCGGCGCTGCCCAATGGGAGAACAGCGCTGCACGCACAAATCGCGACGGCGGAGTGTAGTCGCCGGGGATGCCCAGCATTCCGCTTCCCTGCCCGAAATTTTGAATCTGCAGGTTACTGGTGAGGTCGATTGCAGGCACGTTAACTGGAGACAGGTTGACGTAGTTCGAAAGGTTCGTCGTCTGCCAGCCGAACGGAGGTGAATTGGTAAGTATCCCCAACGGATCGTCATGCAGGGTTAGCTTGCCGTTTACGTATTCGGCGATGACGACCGCCCCAGTGGCATCGGCGATGTAGAAATGTACCGGCAGCAGTTGCTTGAACGATGGGAAAACCTGCTGGGCGATATAAGCCTTCTCGCTGGTCAGAACCTGCTTGGCTTCCTCGACCGAAGCGACGGTGGTGAGCAGATAGGTAGCGGCTTCCCAGTCACCGATGGTGCTACTCTCCTTGGACGGATCAGGCGGCAAGAACTGAGCGTAACCCGGCAGATACAACATGCCGACGACCAGCCCTTTCTCGTTCATTCCGTCGGCCACAATGCTGGGAGCTAACTCCACGTTCAGTCCAACGGCGCCGTACTTAGCCGCCCACTTCAAGCCGGGCTTACCGTCAGGAGTTGTGCCCGTATAGGACGTGCCTCGGGGAATGATGAGGACCTTGGAATGGAACGGGAATCCAAATTCCATGGAACGGAAGTAAACTCTCGATCCGTCCCCGGACGTTAATTGAAATGCGGTACAGCCGAATAGCTGCGTAGCGAGAATGGTATATGTCGTGATTAGAGCCACGGCACAGGCGAAGCGGCGGGTTTTCATGAGTCGGCCTCCCAAGGGTGGTTGAGGAGGGTCTCGTTTGGCTGAACAATGTCTGGCGGTTCGGCCAGAAGCCCAGAACGTGTCCAGCGGGCTTTACCCGGAGTTACGCGGATCATAGCAGGCCCGCGGGATTGCGTCTGTGACGTACGGACGAGTCGTCCGGCAACTCGAAGGTCGGTTGCTGCTTTAAACTCTCTTCATGGCTACCCCGCAGGAAGTCGAAATCAAGTTTCTTGTTCCTGACCTGAAAGCACTGGCAAAGAAACTGGAAGACCTCGGCTTCCGCTGCCAGACTCCTTCGACACACGAGGTCAACACGCTCTACGATCTAGCCGGCCTGAAGCTTCGGCGCAAGGGCGAACTGCTGCGCCTGCGAAAGTACGGCGACAAGTGGAAGCTTACGCACAAGGCAAAAGGCAAGCCCGGCCGGCACAAGTCTCGCGCCGAATCCGAGACCACCGTAGCGGACGGCAAGCAGATGGACGCGATCCTGCGCGCGCTGGGATTTACGCCGTCATTCACCTACGAAAAGTTTCGCTCGGAGTGGAGCGATGGAGCAGGACAAGTGGTGCTCGACCACACGCCGATCGGAGACATCGCCGAGATCGAAGGCAAGTCGCGCTGGATCGACCGCACCGCACGCGCGTTGAACGTCGATTCGAAAAGTTACATCACGAAATCGTATGGTGAACTTTTCCTCGACTGGAAACGTAAAACGAAATGTAAGGCAGACAACATGACATTCCGCGAGTGCGGTGAATGCAGGAAGGCCGAGAGAAAGAGCGCGAAACAGACGCGTACCCGAGACTCGTCGAGCCGACCACGCTCGAACTCCCGCACTCGCTAGATTTCCGCGGAAGCCTGCACCGGCTCCGGAGTTTAGACCATGCCGGGCCTGAACCGGAGCCGGAAGCAGTGAGACAGTGGGCCGTCCAACTCACTTCCCACGACCCCTTTTCTATCCGCTACCCACTTACTTTGACTCTCTCCAGCACCGCTCCCGCAATCATCGGCAATCCTACTGTCGCGTCGAGCAGCACTTCGGCAAAGCGCCCGCCCTCCTCAGGAGGAACGAATTTGCCCCACGACACAGCTTCGCTATAGGTGCAGCCGGAGAGGCCGCCCCAGTTCACCGGCTCGGGACAGATGCGCACACCGTAATGAAAACGCTTAAGCGGCAAGTCTTCGCCGCCGCGGCGATGGCGCAGTTCGATAAACGGCCCAAACTGTTGCGCCCAGTTGCGCGGCACGCCGCCACCGATAGTGAAGATCCCCAGCCGCTCCTGCTGCAGCAGCGTGTCGGCGTAGTGTTCGAGATCGACAAACGGATCGAAGTGCAGCGGCTCCTTACCGGCCTTGCGGCGCGCGCGGTTGTGCAGCGCAACGTCGAGTCCGATCTCGGAATCGCTGAACGCCGGCACGAATACTGGCACATTCTTCTCATACGCCGATTTCAGGATGCCGCGGTCCTTCACGTTCTCGCTGAGGAACTTCCCGATCTCGCGATTGATCTTGTACGAGCAGATGACCTCGTTGTGGTTCCAGCCATTCAGTATCTTGGCGACGATCGTCTCGACGTAGTCGAGATTCGTTTCGGGCTCCAGCGTGTCGTAGACGCGGTTATAGCCCGCTTCGTAGAGCTCGAGGTCGTCCATCTTCGGGTCATACTTGAAGTGCGAACGTCCGGCCGCTTCGACCAATCCATGCGCCATCAGGGCGCCGGTCGAGATGATGGCCTTCACAATGCCACGATCGATGAGCTCGGTAACGATCAGCCCCTGCTTGGCGACGGTCATCGCGCCGGCAAGCGTCATCACGACGAAACAATCTTTGTCGCGCGCCATCGCTTCCAGAACGTCGGCGCCTTCGCCCACCTGGCGGCCGGTGAATGCTGTGCGGCCCATCGCGCGGACTAAATCGTCGATGCTGTGGATCTTCGTGAGATCAAGGGGCGCCAGCGGCTCCAACTTGTCGGAGACGGGATCGTGAAGGACGCGCTCGATGCCTTCACCTTGCGTTTGGTCGTGCTTGTCGCTCAAAGTTCACCTCGGAAAGTCCGAAACATGTGCGCGCTGTGCGCACAGACCAGAAGTATCGATTGCAGGTACTGAACAGACGAAACTACAAGGTCGTCGCCGTCTGCGTCAATGCGCGAGCGTGCAGTCATCGCCTGTTAACAATCGCTGGCGCTGAATGAAGACGCGCAATTGAGGTGCTATGCTAGCAATGCATTTCACGCGGAGCTGAGGTTTGCAGGAACGTAATTTCAAGATCGGCATCGTGCAGATGTCGTGCTCGCCCGAGCCGGAGCAGAACATGGAGCGCGCCGTCGCGCATGTTCGTACCGCGGCGGCCAACGGCGCCGAGATTATCTGCCTGCCCGAACTATTTCAGACACAGTATTTCTGTCAGCGCGAGGATGTAGCGCTGTTCGATCTCGCGGAGCCCATACCTGGCCCGGCGACGAAGCGCCTGGGCAATGTGGCTCGCGAACTGAAGGTCACGATTATCGCGTCGCTCTTCGAACGGCGTGCCGCGGGCATCTATCACAACACCGCGGCGATTCTCGACGAAGGCGGCAAGCTCGCGGGTATCTATCGCAAGATGCATATCCCGGACGACCCGCTCTACTACGAGAAGTTCTACTTCACGCCGGGCGATCTCGGGTTCAAAGCCTTCGAAACGGAGTTTGCAAAGTTCGGCACGCTGGTTTGCTGGGACCAGTGGTATCCCGAGGGCGCGCGCCTGACGGCACTGCAGGGCGCGAACGTTCTGTTTTACCCGACAGCGATCGGCTGGCATCCGGACGAGAAGGCGCAGTACGGCGAAGCTCAGTACGATGCCTGGCGTACGATTCAGCGGGCGCATGCCATTGCGAACGGCGTGTATGTCGCGGTTCCCAATCGCGTCGGCTTTGAAACCGGCAATATTCGTGGCAACGAAGCGCCAGGCAAGGGCCTGGAGTTCTGGGGCGGCTCGTTTATTGCCGATCCTTTCGGGCAGATTATCGCGCAGGCCTCGCACGACAAAGAAGAGGTGCTGGTAGCCGAAGTCGATCTTCACCGCATGGAAGATGTGCGCCGGAACTGGCCCTTTTGGCGGGACCGCCGGGTGGACGCCTACGCGCCGATCACGCAGCGGTTCATGGTTTAACAGGAAAGGCTCGTCGGCCCGAGGGCCGTATCGCCTAGGCCACAATAAAGCTACTTCTGGCACGGCTGAAGCCGTGCCCTTTCAAAGCTGCTCGCAAGGCGCTTTGAGCGCATGCTGCCACCCGCAGAGAAAGACTTAGCAAGTGCCGAAGAAAGATCTCACACTACCGGACACACCTGCTGCGATGGGCTATCGCATGCCCGCAGAGTGGGAGCCGCACGAGGCCACATGGATCGCGTGGCCGCATAACCGCTCCGACTGGCCGGGCAAGTTCGAGACTATCCCGTGGATTTACGCCGAGATCGTTCGCCACCTCGCGCGCGTCGAGCAGGTGAACATCCTGGTCGATAGCGAGGCAGCCGAGTCGAAGGCTCGACAGGTACTCGTCCGCTCCGAGGTTATTCCGGAAAAATTTGCGACGCCGGGCAGGAACGCCGGCAACGTTCGATTCCTGCGCATTCCGACCAACCGAGTTTGGACGCGCGACTACGGTCCAATCTTCGTGCGTCGCGAGTCGAAGAAGAAAGATCTGCCTGCTGTCGCGGCGACCGCCTGGCGCTTCAACGCCTGGGCCAAGTACCACGACTGGAAACTCGACGCACCGGCGGGCGCCGATATCGCCAATCGGTTGCGCATGCCGGTGTGGAGCCCGCATCTTCGAGTGAACGGCGAGATGCACACGATCGTCCTGGAGGGCGGCAGCATCGACGTTAATGGACGCGGGACACTGATCACGACCGAAGAATGCCTGCTGAGCGACGTGCAGCAGCGGAATCCCGGGCTCTCGCGCGAACATATCGAGGAAGTGCTCGCCGACTATCTCGGCATCGAGAAGGTCATCTGGCTGGAGCGCGGCATTGCCGGCGACGACACCCACGGCCATGTCGATGACATTACGCGCTTCGTCGGGCCGCGCACGGTCGTTACCGCGTATGAGCCGGATCCCGACGATCCCAACCACGAGCCGCTCAGCGACAACTTCCGTTGGCTGAAGAAGAGTACCGACCAGGCGGGCAAGCCACTGAAGGTGATCAAGCTGCCCATGCCGACGCCGGTATATTTCGAGGATCAGCGTCTTCCCGCCAGCTACGCCAACTTCTACATCGCGAACAAGCTGGTGCTGGTGCCGACCTTCGGTGATCCCAGCGACCGGGTGGCGCTGAATACGCTGGCTGAAGTATTTCCCGATCGCAAGATCGTCGGCGTCTATTGCCGCGACTTCATCTGGGGATTGGGCGCGTTGCACTGCATGACACAGCAGCAGCCGGCTCCGTAGTTCACCCTGTCAGGCGTGCTTCCGATTCAGTATGAGCCTCACTACATAGTAGAGTCCCGCCGCAACTCCCGCATAGAGAAAGCCGTTGCCGAAGACGATGGAACCGACCGTGACGGCTGCCATCAACTGCGCGTCGGCCATGGGACCGACAGCAATCGTGAGGATGTAAGGCGGGCAGAAGAGCAGCGCCACAGCAGAGACGCCTCCGCTTAACGCAGGTGGAAGGATGCCGCGGACCCAAGCGACGTAAACGCCGATTGCGATCGCCACCCCCACAAAAAAAGCCAGTGACAAAACCGTCAGAAAGTACTTGTCTCTCAGTGCTGGCGGCTGGACCACTTGGGTTGGAATCTCCACCCTCAAGTTTAGTGCCTCCGGGGGAATAACGCACAGACTCAGCGGCGCCCGCGTGTTATGCTGCCCGAAACTTCCAGAGGAGGATCTATGAGCAGCGGCGCCACTCCAGGCACGTCATTCGGGGCCGCGGTCCCGCACAACATGGTGACCACGGCATTCACGCTCGATGGATACAAAGTCGTCAGAAACTACGGACTGGTGCGCGGCATCATCGTACGTTCGCGCTCCATCGTGGGTACGATTGGGGCGGGCCTGCAAACGCTGATCGGTGGCAACATCACGTTGCTGACCAACCTCTGCGAGCAGACACGCGAGCACGCTTTCGATCTGATGCTCGAACACGCCGCACAGCTAGGCGCCAACGCCGTCATCGGCATGCGATACGACGCGACGGAGGTAATGCAGGGCGTGACGGAAGTGCTGGCCTACGGAACGGCGGTGTATGTGGAGAAGGATAGCCTTTAGCAATTAGCAGCTAGCTGCAAGCTGGTGGCGACGAGCCGTTACGATTAGGACTGGTCAGCGGTCGCTCAGATTGGAATACCGCGGCAGAGTGATCAGGTGGGGGAAGTTTTTGCGATACAAAATGCTGCAATTTACTGCGTTATTCGAATTTGCTATGGCTAGTTGCTAGTTGCTTCTTGGTGAGCCCGGCAGGAATCGAACCTGCGACCCACGCATTAAAAGTGCGTTGCTCTACCAACTGAGCTACGGGCCCACAGTAGTTAATCTAGCATAGAAGCTGCAGGGCGAGCAGAGTTCAGCGGCCCGCCAAATTGTCACTTACGTTCACACTTGCGCATCTAACCAACGTGAGGCCATGAACGTGAAAGCCCCTGTGCAAGTCGTGATTGTCGGCGGCGGATTCGGCGGTCTGAAGGCTGCCGAGGCACTGGCGCACCTGCCGGTCCAGATCACCGTCATCGACCGCAAGAATCACCACACTTTCCAGCCCTTGCTCTACCAGGTTGCTACCGCCGGTCTTTCGCCGGCAGAGATTGCCGCTCCCATCCGCACGATCCTGCACCACCATAAGAATGTCGAGGTGTTGCTGGGCGACGTCAACGGCTTCGATCTTGCAAATCGAAAAGTGCGGTTCCATGGACACGAGATCAGCTACGACTATCTGATCGTTGCCGCGGGCGCGACCCACGCCTACTTCGGCCATGATGACTGGGAACCGCTTGCGCCCGGCCTGAAGACCATCGAAGACGCACTGGAAATTCGCCGCCGGGTCCTGCTGGCCTACGAGCTCGCCGAACGTGAGGCTGCGCTGACCGGCATGCATCGTCCGCTGAACTTCGTTATCGTAGGCGCGGGACCGACAGGCGTAGAACTTGCGGGCACCCTGGCGGAGATCGCACGTAAGTCACTGCCTAAGAATTTTCGCAATATCGATCCCGCAAAGACGCGCATCATTCTGGTAGAGGCTGGCCCATCGGTCCTTAGCAGCTATCCCGAAGACCTGCGCCGGAGTGCCGTCAGACAGCTACAGCATCTCGGCGTGGAGGTGCGGACCAACTCGCCAGTCAGTGACGTTCAGTCCGGACAGGTGCGGATCGGCGACGACATGTTCCCGGCGGAGGTAGTGCTGTGGGCTGCCGGAGTTTCCGCCTCCGAGCTGGGACGCGCGCTGGGCGCTCCCGTCGACAAAGCCGGACGGGTCTTCGTCGAGCCTGATCTCAGCCTGCCAGGCCATCGCGAGGTATTTGTCATCGGCGATTTGGCGACGTTGAAGGACAAAGCCGGCAAGCCGCTTCCCGGTGTCGCGCCGGTCGCTATGCAGGAAGGCACGTGGGCGGCGAAGCAAATCAAAGCGGACCTCGCCGGAAAACCGCGTGAACCGTTCCATTACTTCGATAAGGGGTCGCTCGCCACCATTGGGCGGGCTGCGGCTATTGCCCAATTTGGTAAGGTGCACATCTCCGGATTTTTAGCGTGGCTTACCTGGTTATTTGTGCATATCATGTTCCTGATCGGATTCCGTAACCGCATCATGGTCATGTTGCAGTGGGCGTGGAGCTATCTGACGTACGAGCGCGCGGCCTGGCTGATCACCGGTGCAACACGAGTGGTTACAGTGCCGTCGATGGAGTACGCCGAGCGGGCGAGGATGTCGCACGATGTCCCTGCGGAAGACGCAGAGGTCGTGCAGCCCGCAAGTAAGCGCAGCGCCTGAGCAACAGCCAATCAGGACGTTCAACATGATCGACGATCGCCGGCCTGCCGGTATCAAGGCACTCAGCATCCTCTTCGTATTTGGGGCGTTCATAAGCGGTATGAGCGCCATCCTCCTGCTCTTTCCCGGCACTGTCGTGGAAGGGACATCGCGCGCGGGCGCTCAAACACACGAAGGCTTCAGCGCAACGGGAAGCTGGACTCTGCCGCTGATGACCCTGGTCTGCCTGGCATGCATCGCCGCTGCCGCCGGCTTGTGGCGTTTAGCGCCGTGGGGATTGTGGACCGCAGTCTTCATCCTCGGCGCCAACCTGGTCGGCGACATCATCAGCATGTTCTCTTCTCGTGACTGGCGAACGCTGGCCGGGGTGCTGACTTTCGGCTTCATGATCTGGTATTTGCTGCGACAACGACCCCTGTTTGAAGGGTCAGAGCAGCCGGCGGCGGCGCAAGCCGAGGATCAAAAAGCGCACACCTCGGTTTGATCGATCTTATAGAGCGACTGCTAAAAATACGGGGGGGCGCGTTCGCTCGCGTTTCGAGTGAGTGGGAGAGTAGGAACCTTCACCCGCTCGCGAAGTCAAAAGCCCCACCCAAGCGAACCCGGCTGGAGTGGGGCACCCTGAAATCCATTCTGTCTACCGCAGTTCTCTGCTAACCGACGCTGGCAACTGCGCTGGCCACTCTTCCGGCTTCCGGGAGCGAGCAATCCTGCGCATCCACGACCGCAATGGTCGCGATGTTGACGATCTCTTCCACCTCGGCGCCGCGCTGCAAGAGATGGACCGGTTTCGCCATGCCGGCGAGGATCGGACCCACCGTGTCGGCTCCGCCCAGCGGCCCCAGCAGCTTGCAGGCGATGTTACACGACTGCAGGTCGGGGAAGATCAGCACGTTCGCTCCACCTTTCAGCGACGAGAACGGGAAGGCCGCCTCCAGCTTCTTGGCACTGACCGCGACGCCCGCTTGCACTTCACCGTCGATGATCAGCGACGGATCGGCGTAGCGCGCAAGTTCAACGGCCTTTTGCACCTTCTCGCACAGCGGATGCTTGGTGCTTCCGAAGCTCGAGAAGGACAGCATGGCCACGCGCGGCTCGATATCGAAGCGGCGCGCCTCAGCCGCGGCGCACAGCGCGATCTCCGCCAGATCTTCAGCCGTGGGTTCGACGTTGACGGTCGCATCGGCCAGGAAGTAAAGATCGCCCTTGCGCGTGATGATGATGTACACGCCGGAAACCTTGTGGATTCCCTCGCGAACGCCGATCACCTGCAGCGCCGGTCGAATTGTTTCGGGGTAGTTCTGCGTGACTCCGGAGACGATGGCGTCGGCGTCCCCCATGCGCACCATCATGGAACCGAAGGTATTGCGCTCGTTCATCAGCTCGTCCGCCGCTCCCAAGGTCACGCCGCGACGCTGCCGCAGCCGGTAGAGCTCGTTGACATACTCCTGGCGGCGCGGCGCGGTTTCAGGATCGATGATGGTGATGCCGTTCAGGTTCAGCCCGGACTCGGCGATCTTGCGCTTGATCTCGCTGGGCCGCCCCAAAAGGATCGGCACAGCAATCTTCTCTTCCATCAGCACGTGACAGGCGCGCAGGATTTTCTGGTGATTGCCCTCAGGAAACACGATGCGTTTGGGATTGGTCTGCGCTTTGTGGATCATCATGCGCATCAGTTCATGCGCCTTGCCCAGCCGCTTCTCAAGCTGCTCGCGATAATCCGCAAGGTTGACCGGGAACTGAGCGACCCCGGTTTCCATGGCCGCTTTCGCTACGGCAGCGGCTTCCCACACCAGCACGCGCGGATCGAACGGCTTGGGAATGATGTAATCGCGCCCATACTTGAGGGCGTCTACGCCATAGGCGCGGCAGACGGAGTCTGGGACATCTTCCTTAGCCAGCGCTGCCAGCGCGTAGGTTGCCGCCAGCTTCATCTCTTCATTGATAGTCGTCGCATGAACGTCAAGCGCGCCGCGGAAGATAAATGGGAAGCCGAGAACATTGTTGACCTGGTTGGGATAGTCGGAGCGGCCGGTCGCCATAATGATGTCGTCGCGAACCGCCCGCGCTTCGTCGTAGGTGATCTCGGGATCGGGATTGGCCATCGCGAAGACCACCGGCTGTGGCGCCAGCGCGGCAATCATCTCAGCCGTGAACGCGCCCTTCTTCGACAGTCCGAGCAGCACGTCGGCGCCTTTGACCGCGTCGGCCAGGGTGCGGCAAGAAGTCTCCTTCGCGAAGCGCTCCTTGTAGGCGTTCATGCCTTCCTTGCGGCCTTTGTAGATGACACCCTTGGTGTCGACCATGGTGATGTTTTCGCGCTTCACCCCCAGGCAGATGTAATGCTCAGCGCAGGCAATGCCTGAGGCTCCGGCGCCATTCACCACGACCTTGATCTGGTCCATGCGTTTGCCGGTCAGCTCCACCGCGTTGACCATGGCTGCGCCGGAGATGATCGCCGTACCGTGCTGATCGTCGTGGAAGACGGGAATGTTCATCGTCTTCTTCAACGTCTCTTCGATGTAGAAGCACTCGGGCGCCTTGATGTCCTCCAGGTTGATGCCGCCGAAGGTAGGTTCCAGTAGCTGGCAGGCTTTGATGATCTCGTCGGCGTTCTTGGTGTCGAGTTCGATGTCGAAGACATCAATGTCGGCAAAGCGTTTGAACAGGACACCTTTGCCTTCCATGACCGGCTTGCCGGCCAGGGCGCCGATATCGCCGAGTCCGAGCACGGCCGTGCCGTTGGTAACCACGGCGACGAGATTGCCTTTGGCGGTGTACTTGTAGGCGTCCTGGGGATTCTTCTCAATTTCGAGGCAGGGGTCGGCCACCCCGGGCGTGTAGGCGAGACTGAGATCGCGCTGGGTACGGCACGGCTTCGTCGACACGACTTCGATCTTGCCCGGCCGTGTCCCATAGTGGTAGTCGAGTGCATCCTGCTTAGTGATTGCCATACTTCGAGCATGTTCCCGTTTGGAAAAGTTCAATAGTGCAATTGTCACAAGCAGGTGTGAGGCAGGACACGGGGAGAATGGGGGTTAGGGGATAGTGGTTAGGGGATAGGAAGCATGAGCGAACAGCATCTCTCCCAGACGAAGATTACTGTCGGCGCAGCAGAAGTGGCGTGGATTCTTGATCCATTGCTTACTTCATTTAGGACCAAGAGCCGCAGCCCGGTCCACTAACGTCAATTGCTATCCTCTACCGCTATACCCTATCCCCTGATCAACAATCCCACAATGCTAGCCGACATCAAATTCGCCATGGTTCCCGCAATCATCGCCTTGAAGCCGAGCTTTGCCAGGTCGTGACGTCGCGTCGGAGCCAGGCTGCTTAGCCCTCCAATCACGATGCCGATGGAGCCGATATTCGCGAAGCCGCATAGTGCAAAGGTTGCGATGGTGAACGACCGCGGATCCAGAGAGACTTTCTGCGCGGTCAGCATGGTGTAGGCAACCAGTTCATTCAACACCATCCGCGTGCCCAGCAGGTTTCCGATGGCGAGACAGTCGTGCCAGGGAATGCCGATCAGCCAGGCGACGGGCGCGAAGATCACGCCGAGAATTGACTCGAGCTTCGCCGGGAACAAGCGAAAGCCGTGCGCGGCTAGAACATTGTGCGTGCCGCCAAGAATTCCATCCAGCAGCGCAATGATCGCCAGGAACGAGATCAGCATCGCTGCTACATTCAGAGCGAGATACAGGCCGTCCGTCGTTCCCTTGGTGGCCGCATCCAGCACATTGACCGGCCGCTCCTCCAGTTCCGCGACATCGATCTTCGCCTTGCCTGCCGTCAGTGGCTGCTCGGTCTCCGGCACCAGCATCTTCGCGATCAGGATGGTTCCCGGCGCGGTCATGATCACCGCCGTTAGCAAGTGTCGCGCCTCAATGCCGAGCAGAATATACGCCCCAAGCATCGCGCCGGAGACGTGGGCCATGCCGCTGGTCATGATCGTCATCAGCTCGGAACGGGTTACCTTCGGTAGGTACGGACGAATCGTGAGCGGTGCTTCGGTAATACCCATGAAGATGCTGGCCGCGACATTGAGCGACTCGGCTCCGCTCGCGCCCATGAAGCGCATCATCACCCGCGCCAGTTGCCGGATGATGAACTGCATCACGCCGTAGTAGTACAGAATCGAGAAAAATGCCGCGATGAAGATGATGATGGGCAGCACCTGGAAGGCAAAGACCAGTCCGAACTTCGATGCTTTGACGCCAAACTCGCCGAAGACGAACGACGAGCCGGCGAACGAGTAGCTGAGCAACCGGTCCACCGCGTCGCCGGCGACGGTCATCACCTTCACGCCGAATCCGACGCGCAGCACCAGCACCGCGATAACAAATTGCAAGCTCAGACCGACGACGACAGTCTTGATGCGGATGGCTTTTCGATTGGTAGAGAAGAGGTAGGCGAAAAGCAGAATCGCGGCAATCCCAAGCACGCCGGTAAGACGTGACATGGACTATTGGTCCACCGGGGCGCCGAGCTCCTGCACAATCTGCACGCTGGCACTGGTGCCGATGCGGTTCGCTCCGGCTTCCACCATCTCCAGCAGCTGTGCCGCGGTACGGATGCCCCCGGCTGCCTTGACGCCGATCTTCAGTCCGACCACGCCGCGCATCAACGCGACGTCGTTCGCGGTCGCTCCGGATTCGGCCAGTCCGCTCGAAGTCTTCACGAAGTCGACGCCGGCTTCGGCCGCGAGCGCACAAGCCAGAATCTTTTCTTCCTGAGTGAGCAGCGCATTCTCCAGGATGAGCTTTAATAGAGCGCCGTGACGATGCGCCAAGTCGGTCAAGCTGCGCATCTCGGTCTTCACCAGCAGACGATCGCCAGACTTCAGCGCGCCGATGTTCATCACGATGTCCAACTCGTGCGCACCCTGCCGCAAGGCGTTTTCGGCTTCGAACATCTTGGTGATGGTCAGATTCGCGCCCAGCGGAAAGCCGATGACAGTTCCGACCTTCACGTCGGTTCCGTGTACCTGCGCAGCAGCCAGCGCGACATTAGCGGGATTCACCATAACAAGGTGAAATCCGTAGCGCTTCGCTTCCTGGCAACAATCCACGATCTGGATGCGGGTGGCGTCAGGTTTTAAAAGGGTGTGTTCGATCAGAGTGGCAGCTGTGTGCCAATCGTTTACGGCCAAGACCGGGAGTCCGGCGACAACGGGCGAATACACTGACATAGCCAGATTAGATTCTATGCCCCGTCAGAGGTAGTTTCCAGCAAACAGACATCTGGCAGATTACGATATCGTTCTGCAAAGTCAAGCCCATATCCCACGACAAACTCGTCAGGGATCTCAAATCCAACATAATCGGCACGAATTGGCTGTATGCGGCGCGAAACCTTGTCCAGCAGAGCCGCTATTCTTACGCTTTTGGGTTGATGCGCCTCCAGCAGCTTCCTGATGTACGTCAAAGTGAGCCCGGTATCCAGAATGTCCTCTACCAGGATCACATTCTTCCCTTCCATCGAGCGGTCCACGTCTTTCACCAGTTTCACTTCGCCGCTGTGTTGTTTCTCGTTGCCGTAGCTGGAAACCGCAATAAAGTCGAAGCTGACATCTAACTTGATCTCGCGGGCAAGGTCGGCGAGGAAGATAGTCGCACCTTTGAGCACCCCGATCAGCACGACCGCTTCTCCCGGGAAGTCGCGCGTAATTTGCGCGCCAAGTTCGACAACTCTGGCAGCAATCTGGTCGCGTGCGAGCAGGACGCGGAGTCTATCCATGGCAGAATTTGAGGCGAACCTTGGATAGTAGAAAAATCACGTTTCGGTGTAAAGTGCCAACACCATCAATGGGTATCGAAGGTCGAACCGCAAGGAGATAACGATGACGAACCATCTCCGACAATCTTCAGCAACGTTACCAACGTTCGACCGCGGCATGCAGAGACTCGTTAGCACCCTGGTACTGACTGGCGTTCTACTGCTCGCGGGCCAGCCAGTGCAGGCGCAAACCTACACCATCCTGCACAACTTCACCGGAGGATCGGATGGCGGCTCACCCTATGCCGGACTAACCATGGACCGAGGTGGCAATCTCTACGGAACGACCAGCTATGGCGGAAACGGCTTTGGCACAGTTTTTGAGCTGTCGCTTCGAGAGGCCGATTGGTTCTTCCACTCACTTTACCGCTTTGCAGGCGGCAGTGATGGCGAAGGGCCGCTGTCCAGGGTAATCGTTGGCCCTAACGGGACACTCTACGGAACGACTTACGCTGGAGGTAACGCTTCATGCAATGGCGGCCAGGGCTGCGGAACCGTGTTCAATCTGAGACCACGGCCGACCGCCTGTCCTGCGACATTTTGTATGTGGCTGAAGACCGTTCTCTACCGCTTCCATGGCGGCAACGACGGAGCCAATCCCCTGCTGGGCGACCTGCTTTACGATCACGTCGGGAACATTTACGGGACTACCGAAAATGGAGGCAGTGTCGCGTGCAGTGGCCTTGGTTGCGGGACCGTCTTCGAACTGACGCCAGTGGCTGGAGCGTGGCAGGAAAGCGTGCTCTATGCGTTTTCCGGAAACGATGGTACGAACCCCTATAGCGGCGTGGTCTTCGATCAAGCAGCTAATCTGTATGGCACCACGAAGCTCGGGGGTCCAGCGGCAAACGGCACCGTCTTTCGATTGTCCTCGAACGGATCGGGCTGGACCGAGAACGTCCTGTACGGCTTCACGGAACAGAACGACGGCTACTGGCCGGTGGGCGGTTTGACTGCCGACGCGTCCGGCAATCTGTACGGCACCACGATCTCCGGTGGCGAGAACGGCGGCGGAATAGCATTCACCATTACTCCGCAGGGCGGTGAAAACGCGGTATTCAGTTTTGTCGGCGGACCGTCTGGGGGAGTATATGGAAACCTGACGATGGACACGGCCGGAAATCTCTACGGCATTACCTACGACGATGGGGCCTACGGCAATGGCGCGGTATTCGAGTTGAGCCCGTCCTCGAATGGCTGGATCTACACCGACCTGCACGACTTCACCGGCTCCGACGGACGTTGCCCTTATGGCAATGTGGTTATCGACGCGACTGGGAATCTGTACGGCACCGCCGAGGCCGGCGGCCAATACGACTACGGCGTGGTGTGGAAGATCACGCCTTAGCCGAAGGCGTCCAAGCCTCACGCCTTTCAAGACATGGGAGGTCGCGGAGTCGGTTACCGTGTGCAAGTTTACGATGTCGTGTAGTGCCCCTGTCGCCAGTTGGGCGATACGGCCAACGCCAGCAGCAAGAGAGCTCCGCCGTACAGCAGCGTATCGAAGACGTAGTTCAGTCCCTCGACGATGCCTGCCGTACCGCGGGCCATGGCGAGAATTGGGACATACAGAAAGAGCGTCAGCAGCACAATCCACAGCCCCGCCAGAGCTGCGGCCTCGCGTGCGTACCGGTTAATGAGGATGGCGACTCCTGCGATCACCTCGATGGCACCGGAGAGGTAGGCCCACAGGTGCGGAAGCGGCACCCAGGCCGGCGTCAACTTTTCCAGTGGAACTCCCGGCGCAGATCCGGCATGTAGGAAATGCTCGACGCCGTAGGCGATCATCCCGATCCCGATGATAACCCTGGCAACCGCGACCGCGAGATTGCCGCGACCGCGATCCAACGACGAACCCGGCGTCATCGCTCCGGCCAGCGCCAGGGCGCCCGCTCCAAAGCTGGAATCGCGGAAAAGTATCGCCCAGGAGAATCGATCTCGAGGGTGTTCCGCAACTCCGGGAATGTGCATCATCAACACGAACAGGAAAAACATCAGCGCCGTTAGACAGCCTGCCAAACGCATGTATCTCTTTGCGCTAATCGCCAGTCCGGCGGCGATCAGCGCTACTCCCACAAAGTAGGCCCAGAACAGGCGGGCGAACATCCACGTGGGAATCAGTTGGGCAATGTCGGCGGCGTCGGTGAGATGTTCCGCGCCAAACACGGCCAGAGGAGCGGCGTAGAAAACGAAGGCCAAGGCGATCAGCTTGTCGAATCCATCGGAGGAGGCGACATCTTTTCTAGCGACGAGTATTCCCAGGACCAGGCTGACCGCGGCGGCCACGTACATCCATAGAACGATGGGCGATGCCATCTCCACTCCTCTGCGATGGTAACTCGGCAGTTCCTGTAGATAAACACTGATTCCGGCTAATAGACGGAGTGGAGCGCAGAATCGCTGTTGTGATGCTGCTCTCCCGTGACCAACCGCAGCGGAAGAGGGGAATGTCGCTGGATAGCCGTTACATTCGTTGGCTCGGGGGAGCGAATGGTTTTCGCTTGAAAGATAACTCGTAATAGCAATTGACCGCCATCAGCAACCAACCTATTATCAGTAAGTTTCGGCGGCTTCGTCATGATCGACGCTATCATTTCGCACTATCGCATCCTCGCCAAGATTGGCGGGGGCGGAATGGGTGTCGTTTACAAGGCCGAGGATACCGATCTCCGCCGCTTCGTTGCCCTAAAGTTTCTGCCTGACGATCTGGCGCTTGATCCACTGGCACTGGAGCGCTTCCGATGGGAAGCTCGGGCGGCTTCTGCACTGGATCACTCCAACATCTGTACCGTGCACGAAATCGGAACTTACCAGGAACGCCCGTTCATCGTCATGGAGTTCCTCGATGGCACCACTCTGAAGGACCGCATAGCCGGAAAACCCCTCGACACCGAATTAATTCTAGACCTTGGAGCAGAGATCGCCGACGCCTTGGATGCAGCGCATGGTCAAGGCATCATCCATCGGGACGTCAAGCCCGCCAACATCTTCGTCACTCAGCGCGGACATGCCAAGATTCTCGACTTCGGACTGGCTAAGGTGGCCTTCAAAGTTGCCGCAAAAGCCGGCGGCACAATGACGGCTACTACGTCTGACCTTTGGAACCTGACAACCCCAGGAACCGTTCCCGGAACCCTGGCATATATGTCTCCGGAACAGTTGAGGGGAAAAGAACTGGACGCGCGCACCGACCTGTTTTCTTTCGGGGCAGTGCTGTACGAGATGGCGACAGGCAAAACGCCTTTCCCCGGCACCAGCTCTGCTGAGATTTGCACGGGGATTCTGCGCGATGAACCGCAGCCGGTGTTGCAGATCAATCCGGAAGTGCCGCCCGAATTGGACGGAATTATCCGCAAGTCCTTGGAAAAAGACCGCAGCTTGCGGTACCAGCATGCAAGCGAGATCCGCACCGACATGCAGCGTCTACGGAGGGACAGCGGAGCCCATAGGGTATCGGCGACGCAGCCTCTTGTTCCCGAAAGATCGAGGTGGCGGCGACTTGCGTTCGTGGTGGTAATCGCGGTGATCTTAACGGCAGCGCTGGTTCCCGCTGGCATCCGATACCTTCGCCGCGGAAGCAGGTTCTACGAAAAAGACACAATAGTTGTGGCTGACTTCGACAATCGAACCGGGGAGAGTGGATGGGACGCCACCTTGAAATTAGCTCTCACCAACGATCTGGAAAACTCTCAATATCTCAACGTGCTTCCGGACCAAACGGTCAGCGAGACATTGAAGCTGATGCGACGTTCGCCGGATGAGCATTTCACTAAGGAATTGGCGAGGCAAGTCTGTCTGCGAAACGGCAAGAAGGCGCTGTTGACTGGTTCGATTGTCAAAGTGGGCGAGCGATACCATCTGGACTTGAGGGTCATGAATTGCCAGACCGGAAACTCCCTGGCAAGCGCGGATGCCGACGCAGATAGCAAGGAAAAGGTGATCGCGGCGCTCAAGGAAGCGAGCAACCAGCTGCGGGAAAAGCTGGGTGAATCCTTAGCTTCCGTGGCAAAGGACAGTACTCCACTACCGCCAACCACCAGTGCCTCCTTGGAAGCGTTGAAGGCATACGCCATGGGTCTGAAAATGAAAGCCGCGCAGGGCTCCGAGGCGGCAGTCCCGTTTTACAAACAAGCCATCGAACTTGATCCTGAATTCGCTGAAGCCTATGCCGCGTTAGGGGCCGCCTACAGTGACTTGGGCGAGAATACACTCTGGATACAGAATTCCCAGAAAGCTTACGAACTCCGTGACCATGTAAGTAGTCAGCGTGAGAGGTTTCATATTGAGGCGGAGTATTACGATTCAGTTACAGGTGACACGGAAAGGGCGAATCAGACCTATCTCGAGTGGATCCAAGTCTATCCTGACGACCACCGGCCACACGCGAATCTCGGCGTGAACTACTGTGATATGGGCCAGTACCAAAAAGCCGTGGAAGAAGAAAAAGCGGTCCTGCAGTTACAGCCGAACAATGTCAACGGCTTCGCCGGCCTGATGGGTGACTACCTTGCGCTGGGCCAGATCGAGAAGGCGAACGATGTTTTTGAACAGTCACAAAGACAAAAACTGGACCACAGCGTCCTGGGCCTTTACCGCTACTACACCGCTTTTCTCGAGAATGATGGCGTGACCATGGAAAAGCAGTTTGTGGCGGCTATGGGAAAGCCGGGAGCCGAAGACCTGCTGCTCTCCGCGGCATCCGACACTGAAGCATTTCATGGACGATTCTACCGCGCGCGTACGCTTACTAAGAGAGCAGTGCAGTCGGCCAAGAATGCGGACACGGCGGAGACAGCCGCCGGCTGGATTGCAAACGCGGCATTGCGCGAAGTAGAAGTTGGAAACAGTGCACAGGGGAGAGAGCTCGCCACCGAGACGCTGCAGTTGAGTCGCGGCAGAGATGTAGAGGTTCAGGTCGCACTTGCCCTGGCGCGGGCAGGACAGCTGGCAGAAGCCGAAAAAATTGCCGCGCAGCTCGATGCAGATAATCAACGCAATACCTTGGTGCAGAACTATTGGCTACCCACTATTCGAGCTGCCATTGAGCTGCAGAATCAGAATCCCACCAGAGCGCTTGAGCTATTGGATGAGACTACTCCCTACGAACTGGGAGAGGGCCTGCAAGGGCATATGTACCCCGCTTATCTTCGCGGCCAGGCCTATCTGAAGTTGGGCCGCGGGCACGAGGCTGCCGCAGAGTTTCAGAAGATACTGGATCACCGTGGAGTAGTAGTGAACTTCGTTCTAGGTGCCTTGGCAAGGCTTCAACTCGCGCGTGCTACCGTCATGAACGGCGATTCCGCGTCTGCGCGCAAGCATTACGAAGATTTCCTAAGCTTGTGGAAGGACGCCGATGCCGAGCTACCTGTACTCGCCAGCGCGCGAGCAGAGCACCAACTTCTGCATTAGCTGTTTGGCACTGGCAAGTGTTGCCAACATCCTTCGCTCAAGGTTCCAGCGCTATGCGTGGATTCTTGCCGTCGAGGCGGCTTCTCCTTAGAGACCGCGAAATATCTGGCGGCAATGGTTCGCTCACGGAGTTCTCGTCCACGGAGTTCTCGTCCTCAACCTGCGGCTTCGCCGGAGACTCGTGACGTAACTCTCTGGCATACATCCGCGCCACATCCTGACCCGCCACGGGGCTAACCGCCATAACCGCCGGACCGTGATACGAGGCAATATTGGTGATCAGCGGAGCCTGCCCATTCGCGATGTGGATGGGGTCGAAGATCGCTATCGATTCATTGCTCTGGACATACAACTGGTTGCCATCCGGCGATACAGCGATGTAGGTGTTTCCGTAGCCAAAACCTTCCAACTGCGCGTACCCGAGCAGGCTATAGTTGTTGTGTTGCCGGTCAAAATTGAAGATCCAGACCTTATTCGGCACTGGGCCACCGATATAGTCGTAAGCAAGCACCCGAGTCCCTGAGACCACGAAAGAAAGCAGGCCGGCGAGGTAGGGGTTGTCGTCAGCCAGAATCGTCGTGACAGGTGTGGGACTCAAAGGATTGGCGGCGATGTCAAAGACCTTGATGCCCGTGGATCCGTCCGGTGCGCCGAAGTTAAGCAGAAGCGAGGCGCCGTCCGGCGAAACATACACGTCGTACTGTGCATTGGCGACTCCCAGCGTGCTGGTGGAGAGCACGACCGGATTGCCCCCGTGCACGACATCGAAGATGACGATGTCGTAGGTGAAGGTGCCAGTATTAGGGTTCTCGTCCAGTATGTTGACGTAGACATACTTGCCATCCGGTGTTGCCGCACCAGAAAACGGACGGTAAAAGTCCGTGCCCAAGTTGCCGGCCAGCGTCTTAATCACTGTGTTGAATGTCGGTGAAGAAGGGTCGCTGTCAATCATGGTTACCGTGAGGTCCTGATATCCAGCCCACACATACATCGCCGACTTCCCTGTGGCGGGATTCACTGAGGCAGCCATAGACTTGTTGGGGAAGATCCTGTTCCCCATTGCCTGTATAGCCGTTTCCGCATGGGTGGCCACGTTCAGATCGAGCAGATAGGCCTTTCGTGGAGCATAACGATAGCCGAGGCTGGCAGTATATAAATCGGTTCCGCCTGCGTTAAACGCCAAGGAATAGTAAGCCGGCGGATTCAGCGCCACGTTAACCATAGCCCGCTGGCTGGGGTCGTAAATCGAGACCGAACCGTCTTGCGCGTTGAGCGCGGCGAACTGATAGCGGGGGTTGAAAGTCGGGTTTAGCTGGATGTTCACCGCGTGGGGCAAAACTCCGCTCAGGTACTGGCGCGAAGGCGGAGCGGAAAGATTCGGGTTGGTGACAAGGATATCCTGATTCGGTCCCGCCGGTGCATTCACCGGGAGGGTGACCTCAAGATCGCGTGGGCTATTCACCGTGGCAGTTAAGGGCTGCATACCGCCAACCCGCACCGTCGCGCCGGGCTGGAAATTGTCGCCGAAAATGTGCAGCGTGATCGGGGCGTTGTTGACCGTCCGTCCGTTCGCAGCGTGAACTGTGGGCGCAAGCGGCGGCACGGAGGTGGAGATGGTCGCAATCGTTAGCCCATTCGTTTGCGCACCGTTGGCGGCCGTGGTGGTCGCCAAAATTGCCTGGCTGGGATTAATCAACATTTGCGCGGTATCGATGACGATTACATTTGGCTGCGGCGTTTGTCCCGCATGAAATCCCGACACCAGAAGACGACTGCCGGATGAATTCACGGCCAGTCCCGACTCAGAGGGCAAATACGCTGAGAGATCGACCTCGGTTTGCGGGAGAGGGTGTCCAAAGGTCGGCGATCCGGAATTGAGGTCGAGCACCACCGCCGAAAAAGTTCCGACTTGCTCATCGAATCCTACGAGATAGCCATAAGAGGGATTTGATGTTTGAGGAGTCACGATGCCATAAAGACTGTAAGTAGTGGCGTTGTCCAAAGCCAGCGAGTCGGTGGCCGTGCTGATGAACAGCAGGTGGGGAGCCCCATCCGAGTCCTCCGTTTCTCCCACCACGACATACTGGCCATCGGGAGTAGCAGCGGCATTGGGTGGATTGCCGCCTAGTCCCTGAGCATCGAAGTGGCCGGCCGGTATCGGGATGGCACTGGCCTGCAAGGTCTGTAGATCGACCACCGCCATCGTCGGAGTATTCGGATCAGGGACTTGAGGAGCGATATAGACTTTGTGTCCTACCAAAACCATCCATCCTAAGGGTGCGTTAGTCGCGGCACCTCCTAGAGCCGACGCCAGAGACACCTGATGCACTAATTGCAAGGTGGCGGCATTAAGAACATCAATTGCCGCCGGAAAATTCCCGGATTGATAGGTGGTATCGAAAGTGAGCAGATATTGACCATCCGGGGTAAAGGTCATCGGACCTAATGCGACATAGTAGTTCCAATTGTTCTGTATCTCGCGCTGGATCGAGAGATCGATCACCGAGATGTAAGCACCGCTTACGGTGAACGCCAACCTCGGGTTGGGGCCCGCCACCACGTAGCTTTTACCCAGGCCGGCGGTCGTGGTCTCGATGAGGTTATTGGTGGCGAGGTTGTAGGCGCTCAGGCTGCCGTCCCCGGCCGTTACCAGATAAGCTTCCTGCGCCATCGTAATCGAAGGAAACAGCACAAAGAAAACAGCGGCCAGAACGACAACGGTCTTAGGCCGGGTCGTGCGGTAGACGAGTGGCGAAAGCATGATGCGCCTCCCTCTCTCAACAATTCCTGCAACTACAGTTGCGACGAGCGATCCTTCGCTCGCCTAACGTACTCACACTCTAGAACTCCAAAATCGCGGGGCCGTACGGCGCTCTTATGGCGCGAAATAGCTTGAGATGTCGAGGATCAATTGCGTCAGAGCGGAAGCGTAGGCATCAATCGATCCGTTGTTGGTCGGCACGATCGCCATGTTGGAAGTGATGGATCCATCCGGGGCGTTCAGCATCGAGACCACGGGCTGATTCTCGCCATCGGGCCATAAAGTCAGATAGCCGAGGGGACCGGGCGGCACCACCGTCCCATTGAAGACAAAAGCTTCAGCGCTGCTCGATGGAGCGCATGGGCTAAAGGCAGCGTTCACCGTCAGCTCGCCGTGGAACGGTTGCCCGTTGCCCACGTTGCGAGTGTCGAGCACCCGGCACGGTGTCAGCGTGTACAGCGACAACCCGCTCGGACTTTGCCCCGCGAAGTAGCCGTTGATGTCGATCAGCAGGTCCGTGTCGTTGTTGGGATAGACAGCAATGGCGCCGTTGGCTCCGGCAGGGACGATCGCCGCGTTGGCCACGTTGGTTCCGGTCGGGTTATTCAACGTAGAGACAACGGGCTGCTGCTGACCAGCGGGCCATACGGTGAGATACCCCAGACGTTGCCCGCTAGGATGCGCCACAGCCGTCACGTTGAAGGAGTAGGCTGACGGACTGATGCCTCCAGGAATGCAGGAGCTTTCGAGGATGGGGAAGTCTCGCTCGTGAGCGCCAGCCAAGAACGGGCCGCCGAGATCGCCGTTAGGATTGCGCGTGTCGACCACGCGACAGGGGGTCAGAGGATAGAAGGCGAGCGTCGAGTCGCTAGGAGCGGTGAAGTAGCCATCGATATCCAGGACAACATTGGTTGTATCGGTCACGTACACGCTAACCGAGCCGTTCATCGCCCCCGCGGGGACGATGGCGGCGTTGGCCTTGATCCGTCCGTCGAGGGAGTTCATCAACGATACCGTGGGCTGCCCTTGGCCCGTCGGCCAAATTGTTAAGTAACGTAGTCTGCCGTCAGGAACCACCGTGACATTTAACGAGTACGCGACGGCCGTGGACGGAATACCACAGGGATTGTCCCCCTCAGACAGCGGGAACGCGCGGACGGTGCCTCCCGCGATCGCGGGGCCGCCGAAGGTGCCGTTGGGATTGCGGGTGTCGACGACGCGACATGGTGTCACCGCCACGAATTGCGACGGCGGGGGTAGTCCGATTGGCATGATCCCAAACACCGTCCCGCCGCCGAACGATCCGCCATTCACAGTCGTGCCATAGAGAGTGACAGGATTGTTGAGAGTGCCAGAACTGATGATCACGCCGGCCTGTGGATGCTCACCGTCGTTCGCGCTAAAGCCGAAGCTGTATACCGGGCTTTCCCGACAGCATCTGTTTTCTAGGAGTGACAGCTCGAAGACCATGCCTTTCAAGTACACTCCGCCATTCTGCGTGGTGCCATACAGGTTCCCCGAACCATCGGAAACCAGCGTGGCATAGGGATTCTTACCGTCGGAACCACTGCCGAAGCTATGCAGAAACGTCTCTGCCCAACCGCCTCCGTTGGGCGACACTTCAAACGCTGTTCCGGCGGCGTTTGCTCCGCCATTGACAGTCGTGCCGTACAGGTTGCCGACGTTGTCTAATACCACTCCGCCGTAGGGGTTCTTCCCGTCCCCGCTGCCGCCGAAGTTGTACACCGGTGCCTCCCGGCAGCATCTGTTTTCTTGAGGCAACAGCTCGAAGATCGTGCCTCCCGAATTCGTACCGCCATTTGCCGTCGTGCCGTAGAAGTTACCGGCGCCATCCATGACCAACTCCGACTGAGGATTCCGGCCGTCGTTGCCGTTGCCGAAGTTGTATACAGGCGCTTCCCGGCAGCATCTGTTCTCTTGAGGCGAGAGCTCAAACGCCGTTCCCCCGCCGAATGCTCCACCGTGCACGGTGGTGCCATACATATTGCCGGCGCTATCGAAAATCAAGCCGGCAGACGGGTTCTGCCCATCGCCGGGGCTGTTGCCGAAGTTGTACAGGACCGTCTCTGTGCCGTCCGGGGCTATCTCAAATGCCGTTCCATAACCGTAAATCCCTCCAGCAGACGTAGTGCCGAAAAGATTATTGGACCCATCCAGGAGCAGCCTCCCGAGTGGCGTTTGCCCGTCGTTGCCGTTACCGAAATTGTGCAAAATCGTTTCGCTGCCGTCGGGCGCTATCTTGAACACCGTACCTTTCCCGTATTGCCCACTTGTCGAGGTGGTGCCATAGAGATTGCCAGCAGAGTCGGAAACCAGCGCCGCAACCGGGTTTTGTCCGTCGTTCCCGTTGCCGAAGCTGTGCACCAGCATGTCCTGCTGCCCAGTGAAGGTCGCCGTTACCGAGAGATTCTGGGTCATGGTGACGGTGCATGGACCGGTGCCAGTGCAGCCACCTCCGCTCCAGCCAGAGAATATGTTTCCCAAGCTCGGACTGGCATTCAGAGTTACTTGAGTGTTGCCGGCATAAGTGTGACTGCATGTGCCAGGACAGCTGATGATGCCGTCCGTGCTGGTCACAGTTCCGTTGCCACTGATTAACACCGTCAGATTGAAGAAGTCCTGGTTCTGAGTGAAGGTGGCTGCGACGGATTGGGCCTGTGACATGGTGACCGTGCAGGAACCGGTGCCGCTGCAACCTGCACCGCTCCATCCGGTGAACGTCCACCCTGGAACCGGCGTGGCATTCAGAGTGACAGGCGTACCGGCGGGATACGAATTCGCGCACGTGCCGGGGCAGTTGATAATGTGGTCCGTGCTGGCAACTGTTCCGCTACCGCTGGTCGATACCGTTAATTGAAAGGTCTGCTGGCTGAAGGTGGCCGTGACCGACGTGTTCTGGGTTATGGTTACAGTGCACGACCCGGTCCCGCTGCAGGCGCTCCAGCCCGCGAAGTTCCACCCTGTCGACGGACTGGCATTGAGGGTCACCATAGCGTTGGCGGGATAAAGATAGCTGCACACAGTGGAACAGCTGACGACATGGTCGGTGCTGGTTACAGTGCCACTGCCGCTCACGGAAACCGTCAAGATATAAGAGGACGCCGAGAGCATGAATACGGTGCCATCATTGTTGGCCCCTCCCTGGTAGGTTGTTCCGTAGAAGTTTCCGTCGTTGCCTTGAATCACTCCTCCGTCTGGATACTCTCCGTCCGGACAGCCACTCTGCGTGCAAAATGTGTACAGCGTGGCGAATGAGCCGGTTGAAGAGATCTTGAAGATGGTTCCAGCATTATTACCGCTCCCCCCAGCTTTCGTCGTTCCGTAAAAGTTTCCGTCTGCAGCTTGCACCAGCCCGGCATAAGGGTTCGCGCCGTCCGAACCGGAAAAAGTGTGTAGAGTATTCAATGTGTGTGTCGAAGCGACGAATTGGAAAACCGTCCCACGATTGCCATTCCCGCCGGCATAGGTTGTGCCGTAAAAGTTGCCATCTGTACCCTGTACCAGCCCAGCCTCAGGGAGCTCACCATCTGCGCAGCCACTTAGATGGCAAAAGTTGTATAGCGTGTTGAATAAGCCCGCTGTGGTAATGCTGAAGATTGTTCCAGGACTCTCATCGCCCGAACCGCTGCTTGTTCCGTAAAAATTCCCATCCGTTGCCAATACCAGTCCGGCATAAGGGGCCGAGCCATCTGCGCCGCCAGCAAAGCTGTGGAGTGGAGTCAACGAGCCTGTCGGCGTGATCTGGAATACTGTTCCAAATTCGATTCCTCCCGCCAGGGTTGTGCCGTAGAAATTCCCGTCCGGGCCCAGCGCCAGCGGAGCATAAGGACCCGCTCCGTCTGTGCCGCCGGTAAAGCTGTAGAGAGTGGTCAAGATACCCGCCGGAGTAATCTTGAAGACCGTTCCCAAATTGTTGACCCCACCCGAGGTGGTTGTTCCGTAGAAGTTCCCATCCGTGCCTTGCAGCAGCCCGGCCACTGGGAACGAGCCATCCGTGCCGCCGCCGCCGAAACTGTGGAGCGTGGTCACTAAACCTGCGGGAGTGACGTTGAAGACAGTTCCAGAATCGTGAGCACCGCCACCGTAGGTCGTTCCGTAAAAGTTGCCGTCACGTCCCTGGACCAGAGACATTAGATCGGGATTGGCACCGTTGGTACCGTTGAAGCTGGTCAGAGTTGAAAGAGTTTGTGCCGGCGAGGCAATGATTGCAGTGGCACACCACACGAGCGTTAGGCATATCGCCCGAAATTTTAGCGTTGAATTCGAGAAGCGACTGCATTGTTCGCCTCTATTACCTCTTGCTCGCATTGCGAAGGGTGTCGTCATCTCTACGCACTCGGGCGGCTTTTCCGCATCAGCATGCTCGGCGTCGCTCTATCTGGCGAAGGGTTGCACCAACCTGCCGCGCTCAAGGTTCCAATGGGAAGCGCGGATTCGTAGTGTTATAACGAATTTTCTCTGGGCGCCGCCCCGCCATAGGCGGCAGTGGTTCACTGACCGGCTTCTGCTCAACCGTTGTCGGCGGGTCCTCGTGGCGTGGTGCTCCGGCATACGGCCCTATCAGTTTCTGGCCAGCTACGGGGCTGACGGCAAGCTCCGACGGCCCGTGATACGCCGCAAGTCGCGTGATCAGCGGGGCCTGGCCATTCACGATGTTGCCGACGTTGAAGATCTGAAGTGCCTCGTCACCAGGAACGAACAGCAGGTTGCCGTCCGGCGACACCGCTATCACCTTGTTGCCGTAGCCATAACTATCGTCTATCGCGGAACCAATCACGCTATAGTTGTTGTGTTGCCGGTCGAAGTTGAATATCCAGATCGGGTCTGGCACGGGTCCGTTAACGTAGTCGTAGGCGAATAGCCGATTGCCAACGACAACAAAGGAAAACAACAGCCCGTTGTAGGGATTGTCATTAGCCGTGATACCGGTGACGAGAGTCGGGTTCAGAGGATTGTTGCTGATGTCGAAGACCTTGATTCCTCCGTTGCCATTCGAGTCGTAAAAGGACAGCAACAGCGACTTGCTGTCAGGCGAAACGACCATGTCGAGTTGTTGATCGGCAACTCCCAGTGTGCTGGTAGAGAGCACAACCGGGTTGCCGCCGTGTACGACATCGAAGATGTCGATGGTATAGGCGCCGGTAATCTCGTCCAACACATTGACGTAGACGTACTTACCGTTTGGTGTTGCCGCTCCCGACCACGGAATATAGATATCCGAACCTAAGTTGCCCGCCAGCGTCTCGATCACACTGTTAAACGTAGGTGAAGACGGGTCGGCGTCGACCATGCTAACGGTGATGTCTTGATACCCAGCCCACTCATACATCACGGACTTGCCGGTCGCAGGATTTAAGGAGGCATCCATCGACTCGTAGCCGAAAATACGCTGACCCGCGACGCCAATGGGAGTCTCGACGTGCGTCGCCAGATTCAGATCGAGCAGATTGGCCGTGCGTGGAGCGTAGCGATAACCGAAACTGGCAGTGTACAAGTCAGTACCACCGGCGTTAAAAGCCAGGCCCGTAGGAGCAGCTGGTGGATTAAGACCCACGTTCACCATCGCCCGCTGGCTCGGGTCGTACAGCGAGGTCGAGCCGTCTACCGTGTTCAAGGCGGCGAACTCATAGCGAGTATTGAAAGCAGGATTCGCCTGGATGCTCACCCCGGCCGGCAAGACTCCGCTCAGATACTGGCGCGAAGGCGGACCGGTAAGATTGGGATTGGTGACAAGAACGTCCTGATTCGGTCCAGCCGGAGCATTCACCGGCAGAGTGATCTCCAGATCTCTTGGGCTGTTGACCGTAGCGGCGATAGGCAGCATGCCGCCCACCCGCACCATTGCGCCCGGCTGGAAATCGTCCCCGAAGATGTGCAACGTAATTGGGCTGTTGTTGACTGTCCGTCCGCTCACGGCGTGGACCGTGGGTGCGAGCGGCGGCATCGTCGTGGAAATGGTCGCAATTGTCACTGCATTGGTCTGCGCCCCGTTGGCAGCCGTCGTGGTCGCCACGATGGCCTGGTTGGGATTAATCAGCATCTGCGCGGTAGCGATAACGACTACATTTGGCTGTGGGCTTTGGCCCGAGTGGAATCCCGACACAACAAGCCGACTGCCTGAGGAATTCACTGCCAGTCCCGACTCCCCGAAGAAGTAAGTTGAGAGGTCGACCTCGGTCTGCGGTAGAAGTTGTCCGAAGGTCGGCGATCCGGGATTGAGGTCGATCACCACCGCCCCAAAATTGAATTGCGGATCAATCCCCGCCAGGTAGCCGTACGAGGAGTTGGACGACGGAGAAATCGCGATGCCCAACGGATCGTAAGTAATGGCATTGTCCTTCGCCAGTAAGTTGGTTGCGGTGTTGATGAACAGCAGATGGTAAGTTCCATCCGGCTCTGTCTCCGCCATTACGACATACTGCCCGTCCGGGGTGGCTGCGGCATTGGGCTGGCTGCCAGAGGCGTAGTAGGGGCCATCGAAAAAGCCGGCCGGAATGGAAATTGGGCTGGCTTGAAAGGTCTGAAGATCGACCACGGCAGCCGTCGGGGTATTCGGGTCAGTGTTTTGCGGCGCGATGTAGACCTTTTGTCCCACCACGACCAGTGATCCGATTGGAATGCTGTAGGCTCCAATTCCCAACACCGCACCCAGATGCACCTGATGTAGCAATTGCAGGCTGGCGGCATCGAAAACATCGAGTTCGTCCAGGTAATTGGGGGCTTCATAATCACTGTCGTCGACCGCCAGTAGATACCGTCCGTCTGGCGTAAAGACCATCGGGCTAGATTCGATAAAGTACCCCAAATTGTGCAGTATCTCGCGCTGGATCGCGAGATCGATCACCGAGATGTAGTTCCCCCCGGAGATAAATGCCAATCGCTGGTTCGGACCAACCGTTACGCTGCCTTTTCCCAACCCGGCGGTCGTGGTCTCGATGAGGTTGTTGGTTGCGAGATTGTATGCGCTCAGGCTGCCGTCGGCAGCCGTTACCAAATAAGCTTCCTGTGCGATCGCGATTAAGGGCAGCAGAACAATGAAGACAACAGCGGCCAGAGAGGCCACGGCCGTAGACCGGGTCGTGCGATAGACGAGTGGCGAAAGCATGGTAGGCCTCACTTTCTCAACAATTCCTGCGAATGCATCTGCGTCGAGCGATCCGTCTCTGGCGTAAGACTTGCGCACGCTAAGACTTTAAAATTATGGTTTCGACCGCCGCTCTTAAGGAGCGAAGTAACTGGAGATGTCCAGGATCAACTGGGTCAGCGCTGAGGCGTAAGCATCGACAGAACCGTTGTTGGTGGGCACGATCGCCATGTTGGAAGCAATCGAGCCATCGATGGCATTCAGCGTTGACACCACGGGCTGGTTCTCTCCATCAGGCCAAAGCGTGAGATAACCGAGCGCCCCCGGCGGTACGACCGTGGCGGTGAACACGTAAGCCTGCGCATTGGCCGGCGGGCTACAGGGACTGTTAATGACATTAACCGTCAGCTCACCCTGGAACGGTTGGCCGTTTCCCACACCGCGGGTATCAATGACCCGGCAAGGCGCCGTCGGATGGAGTGAAAGTCCGCCAGGACCCGGGGTGTCAAAGTAGCCGTTGATATCAATAAGGAGATCGGTGGTGTTATTCGGGAAGACGGCGATGGCCCCGTTGTTGCCAGCCGGCACGATGGCGGCATTGGCCACAGTCGTTCCTGTCGGGTTGTTTAGCGTAGAGACGATGGGCTGCTGCACTCCTACCGGCCAGACTGTGAGATAGCCTAACCGCTGATGAGCCGGATGGGGGACGGCCGTAACGTTGAAGGAGTACGCGGCAGGCGACAATCCCGAGGGTATGCAGGAACTTTCGAGAATCGGAAAATCCCGTTCCTGGTTGCCTTGCAGGAAAGGACCGCCGAGGTCGCCGTCCTGGCCGCGCGTATCGACAATGCGGCAAGGCGGCAGCGGATAGAATGCCAGGCTCGAGTTATTTGCAGGCGCGAAGTACCCGTCGATGTCGATAATTACGTTCGTCGTCTGGGTGACATAGATGCTGACGCCGGCGTCAACTCCGGCGGGGACGATCGCGGCGCTGGCCTTGGTGCGGCCATCGGGCGAGTTCAGCAGCGAACCCAAGGGTTGCAGCTCACCTTGAGGCCAGATCGTCAGGTACCCTAGCCGGCCCATAGGAACAACGGTGACATTCAGGGCATAGGCTGCGGCGTTCGCCGGAATGCTGCACGGACCCTGGGGAATCGGGAAGTTGCGCACCGTTCCGCCCGTGATGGGCGGTCCGCCAAAGGTACCGTTCGCCCCCCTGGTGTCGACTACGCGGCACGGCGTTATGTTAATCAGTTGCAGGCTGGTACCGCCGCCGATCACTGAGACCGTGTCGTCGAGAATGTTGGTCACGTAGATGGTATTGGTGGTGGCGTTGACGGCAGGATTCTCCGCCCCATCACCTACAGCAATTGGCACAATGGAGTTATTGGTGCCATCAATCGCGCTTACATTGCCGGCACTGGAGCAACTCGGATCGGTGCCACAGTAATTGGGAACATAGATCTTATTGGTGGCAGCATTGACCGCCGCATTCCAGGGAAAGTAGCCGGTGGTGATCTCGCTGGTCCCGTTAGTTGAGCCATCGATGATGGTGACCGTGCCTATGCTTGCGCAAGTTACGTCATCGCCACAAAAATTGGGGACGTAGATCTTGTTGGAAGCCGAATCAACCGCCAGATTGTACGGGAAGAATCCTACGTTGACCGTCGCAGTGGCAAGGGTGACGCCATCAATGGCGGTAACCGTTCCGGCGCTACTACAAGAAACATTGCCGCAGTTATTCGCGGCATAGATCTTGTTGGTGACCGAATTGATGTCGACGAACATCGTGGAGTATCCGGCCTGCACCGTAGAGGTGTGAACAGTGACGCCGTCAATGACAGTGACAGTTCCAACGCTGTTGCAGCTGCCATCGTCGCCGCACTCGTTGGCCACATAGATCTTGTTCGTGGAGGCATTCACCGCCACGCTCAAGGGATACCAGCCGACTCCAACACTCGAGGTCTGATTGGTGTTCCCATCGATGATGGTAACCGTTCCCTCGCCGGCACTGGCACAATTAGGATCATTACCGCACCGGTTAGCGACATAAATTTTGTTCGTGGTAGCATTCACCGCCACGGCGTACGGAAAATATCCGACATTAACGGCCGTGGTGTTGTTGGTGACTCCATCAATGACAGTAACCGTGCCGATGCTGCCGCAGTTAACATCACTGCCGCAATTGTTCACAACATAGATCTTGTTGGTTGCCGAGTCGACTGCCACTGCGAGCGGGTAGACTCCGACATTTACCGCGGCGGTGTTATTCGTAGCTCCATCGATGACGGTTACGGTTCCCGCGCTGGAACAGGGGGGCGCCTGGCTGCAAGTGAGGTTGCTTACATAGATCTTGTTCGTGACTTGATTGACCGCAACGCCAAACGGTTGCATACCGGTCGGCAGCGTCGCTGTGACCACCTGCCCAAGCGTCGGCACCGCTAAAGCACTAAGCAAAAGGAGGAGAGTCCAGGAAAGCCTGGCGGACGAAGTCGGCATCTTGTGCTCCTGGGATGTCTTGTCGATTTGCGGCGGATAGTACCACGACCCTGTTTCAGTGGCAATTGAAATATCTGATTATTGTATGTCCGAGTAGAAAGGCATATCTTTCTGCAGCCGTAGAAACTCAACCTTTACGGATTCCCAAGACAGCGACCTCATTACGAACCAAGAAGGAATTTACGACGTAACATGTTTATGGAAGATAGATATGTATTGATTAGCGCTATAGTTCCGCTGCACTAGGGCGCGAGGGACGCTTAACCATTGCTGGGACTGTTTCTCCGCAAGGGTATTGGCTTCAAATAATTGGCGAGTCTGGAGGCGGAACCGACTTCAGGAATAAACTCCCTCAGTTTCTCCAGAATGGCTGAAATAGGCTAGGCTTCCAGCACTTCCGAGGTATTGAATCTAGTGTGCGCCAGCCTGACTTTCGGGACAGAAATGCCTCGGTTTTGCCGGCCACCGCTAGGTGGCATTCGTGTAACCCTTGCTTACCACCATTACGTTCAACGGCAAGGTGAGGAACGCCAATATTAATCGCGCCGCGAATCGGCTCTATGTGATTACTGATCGCACGATGCAAGTGGTCGACGGCAATTCCAACGCGATCATTGGCCACCCGGTCGCAGATCAATGAAGCCACCAACAAAATCTACATTGGCGACATCACCGATCTTACTGTGACCATGGTCAATCGGGTCAGGAACCAGATCGACAAAGTTATGCCCCTGGCCGCAGTTCCCTATTACTCGGATGTAGATACGCTGACCAACAGAATTTCATGTTACGTAAAAAGCCGCCATGCAATGGTCGTGATCAATGGCATCTCGAACCAAGTTATGACGACAATCACCGTTGGAAGCGGTTATTTCCCTGCGAGTGGATTCGGTCAGAAGCCGCATCTCTGTCTGCAATTTTGGTGACAACGCGGTCAGTGCGACTGCTGGATCCAGCAATTCCGTCCTGCGAACCGTAGCTGTGGGGAACAACAAACCTGGTCGCCATCGCCGACTGTCGGCAATTCGCCCTCGGACGTTGAGTCTGATGCCGGCTTCGAAACTGCAATATAGATTACTGGCGGAGAGGGAGGGATTCGAACCCCCGGTAGGGTTTCCCCTACGCCGGTTTTCAAGACCGGAGCCATCAACCACTCGGCCACCTCTCCGGCTACTACAGTTTTACTACACTGGGCGGATTCGCAAGCGATCCAACACAGGCCTCTGTGCTTCCGATCGGTTTCCGCTCCCACTCTCAGCGTCGAGCGGTTTTCAAAACCGCCTGTTTCAACCGCTCACACATCCTCCGCGTAAGGTGGGTAGGTCCATTGTAAGGCCAATCGCGCCTTTCCTAGTTCAATCCCCGGTCAGCCACGCTCGCCCCTGCGACATTCGACCTTAACGTGCTTGCCGGTTACACACTTCATCAACGAAATAATTGTGAGTTGCCGGATTTCGACAACCTGGGGCGACTAGAATTCGCCTAACTATGACCCCAGCTCAAGCCCTCACTATCGACGCAATCTGGCAACAATGGGAGCGGCGCATCGTTAACGCGCGCTATCCCCTGCTGCAATATCTGGGAGGCTCGAAACGCAGCGCGTTTTACCTGACCGAGATCGGCGGTAACAAGGCTGCCCTCAAGCTTATTCCCGCAGGCACGCCGCGCGCTGCTGCGCAAACGGCATGTTGGAGGCTCTCCGGCGGCCTGTCGCACCCCAACCTGGTGAAGATTGTCGAGCTCGGTTTGTGGCATGCTGACCAGGACCAGGACATGCGCTTCGCCGTCATGGAATATTGCGACGAAAGCCTTGCCGATGTGCTTCGGCAACGGTCGCTGACGGCCGCCGAGGCGCGGCAGATGCTTGGGCCGACGCTTGATGCCCTGAAGTACCTGCACGGCCAGGGTCTTCTCCATGGACAGATCAAACCGGCACATCTGTTGGCGAGTGGCGATCAGCTGAAGCTGTCGAGCGACACCATCCATCGCAACGGCGAAGGGCATCCTTCGGCCATTGAAAGCCCCTACGACGCGCCGGAAAAATCGGCGGGGACGATCTCGCTCAGCGGCGACGTCTGGTCGCTGGGGATCACGCTATTCGAGGCGCTAACCGGGCATCTGCCAGGAGCCGGCGACGGCAAATCGGCAGAGAAACTGCCCACGCCATTCAATGCGATCGTGGCGGGCTGCCTCGAACGCGATCGCGAGCGCCGGCTTTCGCTCAGTGCCATCCGCGCGATCTTAGAGAGGCCGGTCAAAGACGTTGTCGCGCCTTCGACGGGCGAGGCTCACTCAACAGCGCAGCCATCCTCCAACCTCATCGTATTGCCAGGCGAAAAGAATCGTCTTGAATCTGCTTCGACCGCGACGGTCGAATCCGCGAAATCTTCGCCGTCGCTGGAAAAGTTTGTGCGTGCGGAAGAAGTCGCTGCTCAGTCGCCGCCGGCTTGGGCGAAGTCCGAGCCGAAGACAATGGCTTCCGACATGTCGTTGCCGCAGGCTGCGAACCGCCGCACGATCGTCGCGCTCGTCGCAATAGCCGTCGCCGTGCTTGTCATCGTGATGGGCGTTCGGCTGGCGCGAACGACTCCAACGACATCGCCGGCAATCGAAACCAGCGTCGCCCGGCAAAGCGGATCGTCGGGAACTCCTGCAAGAACCACCGCTGCGCAACCAATCTATGGAGCATCGCGCCCGGCCGCCGTGCTTCACCAGGTCACGCCAACAGTAATCGGTCACGCGCGAGACACGATCACGGGTACGGTGAAGGTCAGGGTGCAAGTGGCTGTCGATGCGGACGGGCGGGTATCGAGCGCAAAGCTGGCTAGCCGAGGCCCCAGCCAATATTTTGCGAACGAAGCTCTTCGCGCGGCGCGGCAATGGACGTTCACGCCTGCGCTTCGGGACGGCAAGCCCCAGTCTAGTGAGTGGGGGATTCATTTCGAGTTCAGAAGGAGCGGCACCAAGGCCAGTGCCCGGCCCATTTAAGTTGTCGTGCGCAGGTAGTGGCGCTTGTCGGTCGGGCGTCTTCGGACTGCAGTTTGCGGACACGGCCTCTTGGCGGAGACCCGTCTGACGTTCGCATAAAACCTCCCGCGCTTCTCACTAGGCCGCAAGGTCCTAATTTATTTCCCGGTTGGCGCATTTCGCTCTATGCGTTTATTCTGGGTCTTCTTCACCATCTCACCCTAAGCCCTCATTCGCATGCCTGAACCCCGACGTTGGAAGATGTGGCGAATTCGTCTGCTGATGTTCCTGGCCGTCATCGGCCCGGGGTTCATCACTGCCAATGTCGACAACGATGCTGGCGGTATTTACACCTACTCTGCCGCCGGCGCGCAGTTCGGCTACCTCCTGCTCTGGGTGATGATTCCGACGACGATCGCACTGGTGGTGGTACAGGAGATGTCGGGCCGCATGGGCGCGGTCACGGGCAAGGGTCTGAGCGACCTGATCCGCGAGGAGTTCGGCCTGCGGGTCACTTTCTTCATGATGCTGGGATTGGTGATCACCAACTTCGGCAATGTGGTCGCGGAATTCGCCGGCATCGCCAGCAGCCTGGAACTGTTCCACATCTCGCGCTACTACAGCGTGCCCGTTTCCGCGGTAGTGGTGTGGCTGCTGGTGGTGAAAGGTTCGTACAAGAGCGTCGAGAAAGTATTCCTGGCAGCATCGTTCTTCTACTTCGCCTACATCATTGCCGGTGTACTGGCCGGGCCGAGCTGGAAGGAAGCCTTCGTCGCCACCTTCAAGCCGCCGCAGGCCGGACCATTTCATGCGCCGGCTTATCTTTACATGGTGATCGCGCTGATCGGAACGACCATCGCGCCCTGGATGCAGTTCTACCTTCAGTCCAGCATCGTGGAAAAAGGAATTACCGCCCGCGAATACAAGGCGTCGCGCTGGGATGTGGTGCTGGGCTGTCTGTTCACCGATATCGTGGCCTGGTTTATCGTGGTGGCCTGCGCTGCGACGCTTTACGCGCACGGTGTCCGGCAAATCCGCGACGCCGCTGATGCTGCGCAGGCGCTGCGTCCGCTGGCGGGCGAATATGCTTACATTCTTTTCGCCGCCGGACTGTTCAATGCTTCGCTGTTCGCGGCCTCGATCTTACCTATCTCTACGGCCTACACGGTATGCGAAGGACTGGGGTTCGAATCCGGTGTGGGACACAAGTTCGGCGAGGCCAAGGTATTCTACTGGCTCTACACGCTGCTGCTAGTTGCCGGCGGCGGTGTCATCCTTCTGCCAAATGTTCCGGTCATCAAGGTCATCATTCTGTCGCAGGTGGTGAACGGCGTGGTTCTGCCCTTCGTGCTCATCTTCATGCTGTTGCTGGTAAACAAGAGCGAGTTGATGGGCAAATACGTCAATGGGAGATGGCTCAACGTGATCGCATGGGCGACTACCGTGATCATGATCGGGCTGACGATAGCGTGGTTCGCGACAGGCGGCTGGAGCAGCTAGATCAGTTCGCCGTTGGCGATCTGTTGGACCAGGGTCCTGTCGGCGTCAAGGAAATCCAAGGTTGGCAGTTCTCGGCGGTTGACCCAGCGAATCTCCCGGAAGATGCGATTCTGCAGTTCACGCTCGTAATGCTGCACCAAAAAGAATTGCAGGTCGACCGCATTGCCATTGTGATAGCGGTGTTGTAGCTGAGCGACCTTCGCACCGATTTCCGCGCGCACTCCCAGTTCTTCTTCCAGTTCACGCACCAGCGCCTCCGGTGGACTTTCGCCGGGCTCGATCTTGCCGCCGGGAAACTCCCACTTGAGCGGCAATGCCTGGTATTCGCTGCGCTGGCAGCAGAGGATGTCTTCACCACGCACAATCAGCGCCGCCACGACTTGCTTGACCATAGGTTTGTTCTGAACAGACACCACGGGAACCGCCTTACGTCGTCCTCTCCAGGTAGAGTCCGACCAAGCGCGCACAATGCTCGAGCAGCTGACGGTCGTCTGCCGTAAAAGCAGCAGGAGTGTGACTGTCGATGTCCAGTTCGCCGACGATTTCACCTCGCACGCGTATGGGCACAACGATCTCCGACCTGGTTTCGACCGAGCATGCCAGGTAGCGCCGATCGCTGCTGACATCGTCGACGATGACGGTGTGACCTGAACTTGCAGCAGCTCCGCAGATGCCTTGATTGAGCGGAATGCGAGTATGCGTGGTAACCGCGCCGACGTACGGCCCGAGCACCAGGACCGGTCCTTCGGCAACATCGCCTTGCTCGATCTTGTAAAAACCAACCCAGTCGTAATGCGGCAGTCTCTGCTGCAGCCGCCCGACAATCACCGTCATAAGATCGTCTACACTGGCGGCCGCCCCGGCCAGGGTCGTGAGCTCCTGCGCGAGTTCCTGTTGCTGCGTCATGCCGATACTTTTCTATCACAAGTATCGCGCGTCGTGGACACGGGCGGCCTTTAGCTCTTAGCAACCGACAAGACTTCGGTCGATACCGATTGCCAAGAGCTAAGGATTAATGCGAACGGGTAGCAGCGATCCTGCGAATGCCTCTCGGTTGATCGAATGCTTCCGGATGCAGTGCCCACGCTATCGCCGCAAGGCCGCCAAGCAAGCTGCTGGAAGGAGTGTTCAGCAGCTCGTCGTTGATGCAGAAGACTCGCCGCTCGCGCACCGCCGGCAGATCCTGCCAACCTCGCTGCTCCACAATCTTTTCTAACGGCACGCGATCCCCTGCGCCGCACCATGCGGCCAGAATCAAATCCGGTTGTGCTGATGCGATGTCGGCTGCGTTTATCGTTTTGCCCGCCACTCCCACGAACTTGCCACCCGCAGCTTCCACCAGTTCCGTCACCCAGGGTTGCGAGGCAATGATCGGCTTGCCCCATTCCTCGCAAAAAACCTTCTGCATCCCTGCAGCAGACGTAAGCCGCCTTACTTCTTCAATGCGAGTGGTCATACGGGCGATGACCTTCTGCCCCGCTTCGGCGGCTCCCATCACTCCCGCAATCGCCGCGATGTCGGTATAGATGTCGGCCAGTGTTCGAGGGGCCAAACCAAGAAAGCGCACTCCAGCTTTCAGTATCTCGGCAACTGCTTCAAGTTGATATGGAACCGACGCCAGCACGAGATCAGGCTTGGCGGCGACGATCTGCTCGGTCTGGGCTGTCCATGAATCGGAAACGATGAGGCGCGAACCGTCTCCGACCTCGGGGCAAACATCCACGCAATATTTCGTACAGGCGACAAGACGATCAAGCAGCCCAAGGTCGCGCAACGTTACGGTCGCGCTGGGTTGCAAGGAAGCAATGCGGCCCGGAGTATGGTCGAAGAGATCCAACGCTCGATTATACGAAGCCGGAGTGCCTGCTCGGGGGACATCGAGGGACCATTCACGCGAAGGCTATTCCTTCGAGAGAGACGCTATGCCGCCGTCGATTGCGATCTCCCGCCGACGATAAGCGCCGATTCGTCGACGGCGTCGGCAAATTTCCGAAGCTGCGCGCAGAGCGCGGCTGAAACGAATGTCAAAAAAAGGGTGCGTTCACCGCACCCTTCGGATCGACAACTTCTATTACCGCTACTTCTGGCTGCCCTGAAAGCGCTTATTCACTTCCGCCCAGTTCACCACGTTCCACCATTCCTTCAGGTAGTCGGCGCGGCGGTTCTGGTACTTGAGGTAATAGGCGTGCTCCCACACGTCGTTACCCATGATAGGGTAAAAGCCCTGGCTCATGGGATTGTCCTGGTTAGGCGAGCTGATCACCTGCAACTTGCCGCCGTTGTCGCGAACCAGCCAGGACCAGCCGCTGCCAAACTGCTTTACACCGGCTTCGTTGAACTTCTCTTTGAATGCGTTGAAATCGCCGAAGGTCTGCTTGATCGCATCGGCAATGGCGCCCGTGGGCTCGCCACCGGCATTTGGAGCCATGATCTTCCAGAACATGGAGTGGTTCACGTGGCCGCCGCCATTGTTACGCACCGCGGTGCGAATCGCTTCGGGAACGTTCTCCAGACTCTTCAGCAGCTCTTCTGCGCTCAACTTCTGCAGCTCAGGAGCCTTCTCCAACGCGGCATTCAGGTTCGTTACATAAGCCTGATGATGTTTGTCGTGATGCAGGTGCATCGTCTGCGTATCGATATAGGGTTCCAAGGCAGAGTAGTCGTAGGGCAGCGCAGGAACTTCATGTGCCATTCTGTATCTTCCTCCAGTGGCGTTGATGCTACGGATGATTTCGCGGATGCAAGATCCCCGGCAAAACCCACATTCGCCGGAGCTCCATTATAGAGGCTAGTCGAATGTTTGAAAGGGCGCAGTGTCAGCTGCGCTCCCGGAAATGTTACTTTGTGACTGCGAAGCGGCCGACGAGTTCTTCCCAAAACCTACTGTTTGATGCTTTCCAGCAGCTTGGCTTCCTCCTCCGACGGAGGCTCGGCGCGGCCACCTAGATACTTCGCCAGAAATCGTTCTACCGCCGCATTGAACGCCATATCATTTTCCGGCCGCTGGAAGCCGTGCCCTTCATCCGGGAACACGTAGTACTCCACCGGCTGACCGTTGGCCCGGATCGCGGCTGCGATCTGGTCGCTCTCCGCCTGCTTCACCCGCGGATCGTTTGCGCCCTGGCCAATCAGCAGCGGCGCCTTCATCTGCTGAGCCTTAAAGAGCGGTGACTGAGAATTCAGGAACTCTTCGTTATCGCCCATGCGCTTGTGAAGAGCGGCCACCATGGTTGACCAGTAAGGCGGAATCGTCGCCAGCAACGTGTTCAGGTTGGAGGGGCCTACGATATCCACGCCACAGGAGAAAGCCTCCGGCGAAAAAGCCAGCGCGGCCAACGTAGCGTATCCACCGTAGCTGCCGCCCATGATGCAAACCTTGTCGGGGTCGGCGATACCGCGTTGCACCGCCCAATCCTTTGCGTCGAGCAGATCGGTGTGCATAGTACCCGCCCACTGACGATCGCCCGCATTAATGTACTGCTTCCCGTAGCCGGTCGAACCGCGGAAGTTCGACTGCAAGACTGCGTATCCGCGATTCGAGAGCCATTGCGCCCACGGGTTGTAGCCCCACACGTCGCGATGCCACGGACCGCCGTGCACAAGCAGCACCATCGGGAGCCGCTCCGCTTTCACGCCTTCCGGCACGCTGAGATAGCCGTAGATAGTCATGCCATCACGCGCGGTGTACTCGATAGGCTCCATATTGGAGAGCTGATACTTCTCCAAGTCAGGCCGCGCGCTGAATAGCAGCGACGCCGTCTTCGCGGGACGGTCGTAGAGGAACCAGCGCACCGGCGCGTCGTCGCAAGAGTAGGTCACAACCCATTTCGTGTCGTCGAGGGTGCGCGAAAGACGGACAATATCGCCGGGTTGCGCTTGTTGTAGCCGCTCATAATCCGCCTTGATGGCAGGATCGATGAACTCATAGGAGACGCGCTGCTTTACGAACCTAGCCACCTGCAGCCGGTTGGTCTTCGGCTCAAGCTCCATGCCGGAAACATCGAATTGCGGGTCGGCGGCGATGATTTTCCGCGCACCCGTTGCGATGTCAACCTCCAGCAGACGCGCGGCATTTGCTTCGATGCTGGTGGCGACCCAGAGCTTTTGATTATCCGGCGTGAAGCCGAAAACTCCGCCAAAGGTCTCGTCCGGGCCCCATTGCATCAGTTCGCGCCAGGGCGAACTCGCATCGTTGCGCACGCGGATGATGGTGCTGCCGTCGGCCGTCATGACTTGCGCCGCGCGCACTTGAAGATCGTTGTCAGCGTGCCAGCCCGCGACGTCGCCGGGATTCTCGGTGTCGATATTTAATTCGCCCGTTGTCAGGTCGAGCCGGTAGACATCGAACAAGCTTTCGTCGCGCTGGTTAATCTGTACCAGCATCGTCTCTGGCTTGTCCCACTCGTAGGCGACGATGGATGCCTGCACCTTGTCGAAGGGCGTCAGGTTCCGGGTCTGCCGGGTGGCGATATCGGTCTGATAGAGGCGCCAGTTCTCGTCACCATCGGCGTCCTGCGCGTACAGAATGTGCTTGTTGTCATATTGCCAGGCAAAGATGTGAATACCGCGCTTGGTATCGTCGGTCACTGGGCGGTCATCGTTCTGGCCCAGAGTACGGATCCAGACGTTCAAGACACCGTTGACCGGCGCCAGATACCCCAGTTGCGTGCCGTCGGGAGAAATCGCCGGTTCCGAACGCTCAGGGTTGCCGAACAGGACCGAGCGCGGAATCAACTCTGTCCCAGCTTGCTGCAGTCTTTTTGATGGCGTATTCATGGTAGGAAAGCCCACAGTATACAGGTGGGAAGGAGTCGACCGCCGTGACGCCTGCTTCTCCGGATGCCCTGCTACAATCTTGGCGAAATCGCGCTGCAGCCTGCGTGAAAGGCAATCTCGCTGCCAGCCTGATTCGGTCGAACTACTGGACCCGCGTCCTCGTATAACCTCTTAGCTGTGCAATGGATTTGGGCCGGGAGTCACGCCCTTGGGGAGCGTTGATTGGACGACAACCAAGCTGTCAATGCCCTTGTCCGTCGCTGTGTGTCTGGCGACGCTGCGGCTTGGCAGGAGATTGTCCAGCAGTTCAACCGGAGGATTTACAACATCTGCTACCGGTTTTCCGGCTCGCCAGATGATGCAGCGGACCTGACCCAAGAGGTATTCATCAAAATGTATCGCACTCTGAATACCTACGACACCTCTCGGGCTTCCTTCATGACCTGGGTCACCACGGTCACGCGGAACCTCCTGGTGGACCACTTCCGTAAGGGCAAGTACGACCGGGTGACGGATTCTCTGGATGCGACCCCCGGCAATCAGGAAGATGGGCTTACGCTGGCCGAGCAGTTGGAGGATAAGAGCGCCAGCCCGGAAACCAAATTGCGTAGCCAGGAAACCCAGAAATTGGTACACGAGGCCCTGAAAAGGCTCTCTCCTGAGCTCCGTGAGGCGGTTATCTTGCGCGATTTGCAGGATTTGGACTACAAGGACATTGCCAAAGTGCTCAATGTACCCGAGGGAACTGTGAAGAGTCGCATAAATCGGGGACGAACGGAACTGGCAAGGCTTTTGCAACGTACGTATAAGCAGGCAGGCTAATGGCAGGCGAACTCCAATCCGGAATGCAGTGTGTCGAGGTGGAAGCCCTTCTGGCTGAAGCCCTCGACGGTACGCTGCAGGGTCCCCAGCAGGCCGCGTTCGAGGCTCACGAGCAGAGTTGCGCCTCCTGCCAGGCGATGGTGCAGGAAGCCAGGGCCGGAATGCACTGGCTTAAGGGGTTGGATGAAGCCGAGCCGCCGCACAACCTGGTCCACAACATCCTGGCCCAGACCATTGGAGCGCTTCCGTCGGAGCATGCGGTTACGGCTCCGCAACGCGGCGAGGGTTGGATCGACAAGCTAAAAGCGCGCTTGGCGCCGATCTTTGCTCCCGTGGCCACGCCGCGTTTTGCCATGTCGTTCGGCATGGCATTCTTCTCCATCACCATGCTGCTGGGCATCGCCGGCTTCCACATGAGCGACTTGCGCCACTGGGACCTGAGCTCCCGTGGCATCACGAAGACCTATTACGACACCGAGGCGCGCATCATTCGTTATTACGAGAACATGCGCCTGGTCTATGAAATTGAGTCAAGAGTTCACGATTTGAAGCGGGCCGCGACTCCGCCGGCCAACCAGCAGGCTCCCGCGGCTAATCCGAAGAATCCGCCGAAGAGTGAACTTCGTCAGGATAATCAACCTCAAACCCCGAACCAAAGCCAAGCTCAAGGTCAACCAAGGTTGGCCGCTAGTGCGGCGGTGGTTCCAGCAGAAACCCCTCAGGCCCGGCGGCGGGGTTCTCATCTGGTCACTTCGATGGGAGCTCTAAACAGGAGACTCGTATGAACTGCGCCAATCATCCCGATGTCCCAGCGGTCGCGTACTGCCGCACTTGTGGCAAGCCACTGTGCAGCACGTGCTCGCGGAACGTCCGTGGCGTTATCTATTGTGAGGAATGTCTGGCCTCACATTTAAGCGGCGTCGTGCCGCCACCCGGCTCTACCGCCGTGCCTCCGGGTGTGGAACCGCCAGCAGGAACGCCCAGCCCGAAACTGGCTGCCATCCTGGGATTCATCCCAGGAGTCGGCGCCATGTACAACGGTGAATTCGCCAAGGGCTTCATTCACGTGCTGATCTTCGCCACCCTGATCTGGATGACCGATCACGTGGCCGACCTGTTCGGCATCGGCATTGCCGCGTTCTACCTTTACATGCCAATCGAGGCTTACAAGACGGCCCGCGCCAAGCAGATGGGCCTGCCGGCTCCTGATCCGTTCGGGTTCAACAACCTGTTCGCTTCGGGTCTACAACCAAATCGTACTCCTGGATTTACGCCCGCCGCGCCGTCTGCGGCTGCCCCGGGAGTAGTTCCGGACACTGAGCCGGTGCAGGAAGAGCCGGGCTCACGGGTTCCCGTCGGAGCCTACGTTCTGATCGGCCTGGGCGTGCTGTTTCTTTTGGACGAGATGGGAGCGTTGCACTTCGACTGGATCTGGCGTTTCTGGCCGCTCATCCTGATCGCCATCGGCGTTCGCATCCTCATGCAACGTCAACAAAGGACGCGGTGAGGAGGAGATCATGAAATATCGTTATAACTCTTATTGTCCATGCGGCCGTTGCCGCGCCCATGGATACATGGGACCGGCTGTCCTCATCACCATCGGCGTACTGTTTTTGTTCGATCAGATGGGCCACGTGCACTGGATGAAGTTTGATTTCAGCTGGCCCGCACTGCTGATCGTGATCGGCCTGATCAAGCTGCTGGAGCACAGCGCTTCCGTCGCCGGTCATATTCCGCGCGAGTATGGCGCGAATTTGCCGCCCAACGTGCAGCAGCCGATGCCTCCTCTGACGCCCGTCTATCCGCCGCAGGGACCGATTGCGCCGCAACCGCCGATAGCTCCCGCGGGATTCATCTCTCCGGGAACCGGACAGGACAATAAAGGAGGACAAAATGGCTAGCGTCAATCAATATCCTCCTCCGGCACCGCCCCCACCCCCGTTGCCGCCGCCATATCGTTACCGGCGATCAATGACCGGACCGGTGATCCTGATTGCGATTGGTGTCATCTTCCTGCTCAGCAACCTGGGCGTCATCCAGCGCTGGCAACTGTGGCACTGGTTTGGACATTGGTGGCCGGTGCTGCTGATTCTCTGGGGCGTCATCGCGCTGGTCGAGCACTCTAGTGCGCATCGCATGGGGTATCGCACGCGTCATCTCGGTGGCGGCGGCATTGTCCTGCTCATCCTGCTGGTAGCCCTGGGGGTCTCCGCGCACTACAGCTCCGACGTGAATTGGGGCGGCGTGCGCGACCAGTTGCAGATGGACGACGACCTGGGTGGCTTCTTCGGAACCGCCTTCACCTTTGACGACACGCTGCAGCAGTCGTTCCCGAAGGACGGTAACCTGCGCATCGTGTGTGATCGGGGCGCGCTGAATGTTACGCCCTCAGACGATGACCAGATTCATGTCGTCGTTCACAAGCAGCTCTACGCACACGACCAACACGAGGCCAACAAGTACAACGAGGGCAGCAAGCCACAGATCACCGTCACCGGCAACTCCGTGCTGCTGAACGCCAACACCGATGGCGCCGGCGATCACGGTGTTACGGCCGATATGGACATCTCTGTTCCAGCGGCCGTGGCAGTAGACATTGCCAGCAAGCGAGGCGACGTGACCGTCAACGACCGCAAGGCTAACGTGAAGACCTCGGTGCAGCACGGTGACGTAACCCTGACGGCGATCGGCGGCCCCGTACAGGTCGACCTCGAGAAGGGCTCGCTGCGTGCTACGCAGATCAGCGGCGACGTGAATGTCACGGGTCACGTGGATAGTGTGAACATCGAAGATGTTTCCGGCGCCGTCAGTCTGAACGGCGACTTCTATGAAGACATCCGGCTGAGCAAGATTGCCAAGTCGGTCACCTTCAAGACCTCGCGTTCCGACATGGAGTTCGCATCGTTGGCGGGAGATCTCGACATCGCCAGTGACGAAGTCCGAGGCAGCGAGTTGACCGGCCCCAGCCGCGTCAGTAGCAGCTCCAAGGACATTCATCTGGAGGACGTGTCCGGTGATCTTCAGGTGCAATCGAATAATGGCGACGTAGAAATTACCACCAGCGGCAAGCAGCCGGCCGGAAAGATCAACGTAACCACCGAGCACGGCGATGTCGCGATCACCATGGCGGCTAAGACCACACCTGACAAGGTGAACGTTGCAACCCAGCACGGAGATATAACCCTGACGTTACCGACGGGCGCTGGCTTCCAAGTCAGCGCGGTCACACGCAAAGGAGGTGTCTCGTCTGAGTTCGACGCGATCAAGGTCGACGAGAATAACGGCACAACCAAAGCCAGCGGCTCAGTCGGCAGCGGAAACAGTAAGCTGCAGGTTGCAACGGATACTGGAAACATCAAGATCGCGAAAGGCTAAGGACAGAGGCTAGCGACAAGGGGTAGATCAAGCCTTGACGATGCCATGTCGCGAAGATCAACGCTGAAGAGACGGCGAAGCAGAATGATCGAGCAAAACGTAAAGCCCACTCCGAAGTCCGTCGAATGAGAGAAACTTGAGGCCCCGTTCAGGCGAAGTTTGGGCGGGCTTTTTCATTTGATAGCTCGATACAGCTCGGTGCAGCCTGATAATTAGCCCCTATCGCCTATCCCCCTAACCTATGGCTCACGATTCGACCTAATTCCTCAACCACCTGGTCAATGGTCTTGTTCGTCGTATCCACCACGACTGCATCGGCTGCCGGAACCAGTGGCGAGGTCGCCCTGGTTCGGTCACGCGCATCTCGTGCCGCAATCTCCGCCTGCACACGCTGAGCCTCTTCGGCCGACTTCGATCCATTTTGCAAGACGCGCCGCTCCGCCCGCACCGTGGGGTCGGCGTCCAGAAAAATCTTCACGTCGGCGTTGGGAAAAACCGCTGTTCCGATGTCGCGACCTTCCATCACCACACCTCCGTTGGCCCCGAGTTCGCGCTGTCGCGCCACCATCACTTGCCGCACGGGCGGATGCACCGAAACCTGGGACGCCGCCAGCGTGACATCGGCCTCGCGAATACGTTGCGACACATCGCGCCCATCGAGCAGCACGCGATTCCCTTCTCCGCGCGCCTGGAGTTCGATGACAGAATGATTCGCCAGCTGCCGCAGCGCAGCCGCATCGTCCAGTGCGACCTGCTGCTCCATGGCTTTCAGCGCCAGCGCGCGGTACATCGCGCCGCTCTCCAGATTCACGTAGCCAAGCTTCTTCGCTAGCCGAGCAGCGATCGTGCTCTTGCCCGATCCCGCCGGCCCATCGATAGCGATCACCAACTTCCGCCGCTCGCTCATTCTTTATTGCTGTCCTGCTTGGGAGGTTTCGGTCGTGCGGAAGTGGCTGAGCGCCGCGACCTGCGCTCCACCAGCGGCTTGCCCGGCCGCGGAGGCAGCCCTTCGAACTTCGGCCGCGGTTTGAACTCATGTGGGATGGGTGGCGCTTGCAACGATGAAACTTGCAGCATGACCCGCCCGTTTACGTGCACGAAACTCAACTCGCGAGCGGCCTGCAACGCATTGACCGCCTCGCGCACGCGCGCTCGCCCAATCAGATGCGAGAAGAATTGCTCGACCTCTTCCTGCGGAGCTGCCAGCACACAGTCAAGATATTTTGAAACTAACGCTGTGAGCGACTCGGCCACGGAGACGTGCATGCCCTCTTTCACCGCGTCGGGCGACCAGCGAAAGAGAACATCCCAGAAGACTCCCTCATCTGGCTTGTAATCGACACGCGTAATGCGCAGCCGCGCCCACAACTCATCCAGCGCACGGTCCAGCGCGGCCTCCGAGATATCGCCGCCCAGCAACTCGCGAAGGCGGTATTTGGAGATAGGACCTTCCTTTTGAACCAGTCGAAAAGCATCGACTGCCAGCGGCGAGTACTCCGACCGTGATCCCGACTTCGGAGCCTGCCGCGGATTGCGATCGCCCACCAGTCCGTAGAAGTAAGGGAACACCGCCGCGGAGACGATGAAATTGTTATCGGCAAAAACGTTGGCTTCGTACGCCGTCTTCTCGCGCAGCAGGCGGACCATCAGGTCTTTAGCCTCGTGCGCCTCGGGATCGGCGAACGCCATGTTAACCATCGGCAGCTTGTCGTCGCTACCCTTGTAGGCGCCTACGAAGGTCGGCACCAGCACCGCAGGACGCTGCGGATAGAGCAGGCAGAAGCCCGCCGAGTCGATGAATGCGCGCGCATCATCAAGCGTACGGACAGGCTGTCCGTTCAGCCGCCACTTCTCGCGGCGCATTTCCTGGAGTTGCTGTTCGTGCATAAAAAGAAGCGGCTAGCGGCTAGCAATTAGCTTTGACTGGCGGAGCTTTGCATCTTGCTTAAAACAAAATTGTGCGATTTCGTGAACTGCTCAACCATGAGCCGTTGGCTAGTTGCTAGCAGCTAATTGCCGGTTGCTTAAGGATCTTTCAGATCCGCTTGAACGCCCGCTGAATATCCTTTACAGAATACCGCAGAACCACCGGCCGTCCATGCGGGCAGCTCATGGGGCAGTCGGTTTTGGCCAGCTCGCGCAGCAACCACTCCATTTTGTTCTGCTCCAGCGGCATATTGACCTTGATGGCCGCGTGACAAGCGATGCTGGCAGCGATGTTGGTGCGAATCCGATCAAGGTTGAGCGCCTGGTCCTCCCGCTCGAACTGTTCCAGGATCTCGTGCAACAGGTGCTCGACATCGCCGGCCACAATCCCGGCAGCCGTGGTCTTCACCGCGATGGTGCGGGAGCCGAAGGGCTCGACCTCGAAGCCGTTGCGGTTGAGCTCTCCGGAGATCTCGGCAAAGACTGCCATCTGCCCCGGTGTCAGCTCCACGATCATCGGCATCAACAGTTGCTGTCGCTCGGGCGATTCCGCCAGCCGCTGCTTTGAAATCCTTTCGAACAGAATGCGCTCGTGGGCGACATGCTGGTCGATAATCCACAGTCCGTGCGCGTTGATCGCGAGAATGAACGAGTCGCGTATCTGCCCAACCGGCCTCAGCGATGCCAGCGATTCCAGGCTCGCCGGCACATCATCGTCGGCGATCTCCGGCGCACAGCCGCCGCCGGAAGCCGGCGCCGGCACAACCGCCGGACCTCCAAAGGTTTGCGGCCCGAAGCGCGCCACAGGTACTGCGGCGTTTGCGTAAATCTCGATGCCGCCGCCTTCGAATTGCAATGATGCGGTGAACGGCGGCAACTCCTGAGCTCGCAGTGCGAACGCGGCATCGGCTTCGGTGATCTGCAGCTCGCCCACATCACCTGCCAGCACGCCCGGGGTAAGTGACGGTGAGGCCTTGGGACTCGCGTGCATCTCGGTCATGAACGACGGTACCGGGCGCTCGCGCATCAGCTTCGCGCGCACCGAGTCACGAATGAAGTCGTGCAGAAGCGACGATTGGCGGAAGCGTACCTCGGTCTTCGAAGGATGGACGTTAACGTCGACCTCGGTCGCCGGCATCTCCAGGAAGAGCAGCACGACGGGATACACAGTCGGCGGAATGATGTTGCGATAAGCCTCGGTCAGCGCGTGCTGCACCAGCCGGTCGCGAATCAGTCGTCCATTCACAAAAATGAAAATTGATCCCCGATTGAGCTTCTGAATCTCCGGGCGCGAGACAAAGCCGTGCAGCTTGATCTCACCCTTCCCAGGCTCCTCCTGCGGTTCGTCCTCGACCTGCTTCCGACGCCACGGCGGCGGCTGCGGCAGCCCGACACGCTCCAGCGGCAGCAGCGCACTCAACGGAATGAGCTGATCGAGCGTATCTTTGCCGAACACCTGGTAGATGCGCTGTGAATGGTCGCCGACCGGCGGTGCAACCAGCATGGCATTCGTAGCCGAATGCAGCTCCCAGTGCATTTCAGGATGGGCGAGCGCGTAGTGCGTCACCAGCGATGCGATGTGAGAGAGTTCAGTCGATTCGGCTTTCAAAAATTTGCGCCGTGCCGGAATGTTGTAGAACAAATCGCGCACGGTAATGCAGGTCCCTAGTGGCAGGCCAGCTTCCTCGACGGTGAGAATTTTGCCGCCGGCAATCTCGACAACCGTTCCGGCAGGGTCTTCCGGGGTACGGGTTTCCAAGCGCAAGCGGCTCACCGACGCGATCGATGGCAGCGCCTCGCCGCGAAAGCCCAACGTAGCAATGGTCAGCAGGTCATCGGCGTTGCGAATCTTCGACGTGGCATGCCGCTCGAAAGCGAGCATGGCATCGTCGCGAACCATACCGCAGCCGTCGTCGGTGATCTGGATTAGCTTCTTGCCGCCAGCCTCGATGGTGACGCGAATGCGGCGCGCACCCGCATCCAGAGCGTTCTCCAATAGCTCCTTTACTACCGACGCCGGACGTTCCACCACTTCGCCAGCAGCGATCTTGTTGGCTACATTTTCGGAGAGAATGTGGATGCGGCCCATCGAGTACTACGTTACATGACGCTGACGAATCGTGGTTAGCGGATAGTAGATTGATGTATCGTGGACAAAAAACTCGCGACACACTTCAGATCGGCTTCGCTGGAAATGCGTTCGTCACTGTCCACCAGCCACTATCCACTGCCTTTAACCCGGAGGCCACTTCATATCGCGCCCGCCGATCAGGTGCAGGTGCAGATGAAACACCGACTGGCCTGACTTGGGGCCGACATTGTAGACCGTGCGGTAGCCGTCTTCGATGCCGCGCTCGCGGCCAAGCTTCGCAGCAACCAAATGGCTGTAACCAATGATCTCGGCGTCTTCCGCCATGGCTTTGTCGAGACCGACAATGTGCTTCTTGGGAATGATGAGGACGTGTGTCGGAGCTTTGGGGTCGATGTCCTCGAAGGCGTAGACCTTATCGTCTTCGTATACCTTCTTCGAGGGAATCTTTCCGGCAATGATCTTGCAGAAGAGGCAGTCTTCCATAGCAAGATGTTAGACGACGGCCAGAGCCGACTCAAGCAGAGACGGTCGATTGGATTACGGCTCCGTTCTAAGGTAGTGGCCGGCCGGCTTCCGCAGGGTGAACAGGACGAAAGTATAGTCCAGGCCGAACTGCTCCCAGCGAATCGGCTTTTCTTGGCAATCCAGATCCAGCAGGCCGGTCTGCTCGAATCCCATCGACTCTGCCAACTCAATCGCTGCCTCGATCTCCGGCCGCGAGAAGATCGTGATAGGCGCTCCGTGGACTACCTGTCCGCGCGTGTCGGTCGGTGTGGGGTAATAGTCGGTCGATGTGATCAGCAGCCCGCCCGGCTTCAGCAGGCGCCACATCTCGCGAAAGTAATCGGCGAGCGGAACGCCGTGCTCGATGACGCTCATGCACGTGATGGCGTCGAAGGAGCCGTCGGGATACGGAGTTCGCGTCAGATCCCCCGGGATATAGAGGATCGGGCCACGACGCGTGGGTGCCGTGAAGCTGAGATTGATGCCGTGTAGTTCGTGATATCCGTAAAGAAACAGTGCCGGCAAAACGTTGCTGTAGATTTCGGCGCCGGCGTCGAGAATGCGAGCATCGGGCCTCGTATGCGCCAGGATCGTCGAGACAGCAGCGAGGTGGTCCCAGTTTTTCTCCGGCCCGCGGTGCAGGGGAACGTGCAACTCCTTCGCTCTCGCGAACGCTGCTTCCCATTCGGCGCGAGTTTTCAACGTACCGTTGGCGATGTTCGGTCCCGGAACCTGCGAAAGCTTCGCCACACCGTACCTCATCTTCAGCGAGAGCCGGTAGATGGATTCGCGACCCAAAATAATCCCCTTCACGCGCCGGAAGAAGCGGCGTTGTGCGGGGACTTTGGATTGCGAGACGGAAGTTGCTGTCGTGTTCGCCAAATTAGCAAGATAGCGGGAGGTTGAAAGGGTTGCAACCTGCGAACCCGGTGCCGGCGGCAATTGCGAGATACAAAAACAATCTCTCGTCGTGACAACATTAATCCCAATCTGAGCCTGTCGGCATTCTTGCCCAAGTTTTCGAGGGAACGCATGTTCGGCGACTGATTGCAGTATCCTGAGATGGTGATTGCGTGTGCCACGCGAAGTGCTCTGAACCGTATTTTCTTCCAGGCATCAAAGGATTGATGGCTGATCCGTCCCCAATTTCTGAAAGCGAATCTTTGCGCGAAATCACCGCCAAGGAGAAGCAGGAGTTTACTCCACCGGCGTCGAAAAACTCCCGTCTTGCTATGGCGGTCCGAGCCTTGCGTCATCGGAATTTCCAGCTGTTTTTCAGTGGGCAACTGATCTCGCTGATCGGTACTTGGATGCAAACGGTCGCCGAGTCATGGCTGGTCTATCGCCTGACCGGTTCGACGCTGATGCTGGGCACGGTGGCATTTGCCAGCCAGATTCCCGTCTTCCTGATGGCGCCCATCGGCGGCATCGTCGCCGACCGGTATAACCGGCGAAGCATCGTTATTACCACGCAAGCCACGGCCATGTGCCTGGCCGGAATGCTGGCGGCGCTAACGCTTTCGCACCGTGTGCATGTGTGGCACGTGGTGGTGCTCGCCTCCTGCCTGGGCGTGGTTAACGCCTTCGACATCCCCGCGCGGCAGGCATTCCTCATCGATATGGTGGGCCGCGAAGACCTGATGAACGCCATCGCGCTCAACTCGTCGATGTTTAATGGCGCGCGCATTATCGGCCCGGCGGTTGCCGGAATTCTAGTCGCCTCCATCGGCGAAGGCTGGTGCTTCTTCGCGAACTCGGTCAGCTACATCGCCGTAATCACGGGCTTGCTGCTGATGCACATCGATCATCCAGCGAAGCTGGCCGGCGGAGGCTCTGCGCTCGAGAACATTCTGGAAGGCTTTGCGTATGCCCGCAACACCGGGCCGATTCGCGCCATCCTGTTACTGCTGGGACTCATCAGTTTTGTGGGCGTGCCTTATGCGGTGCTGATGCCTGTGTTTGCCGACCAGATCCTGCATGGCGGCGCGAGAGGTCTGGGAATCCTGATGGGCTCGACCGGCATAGGCGCGCTGTTGGGTGCCGCTAGTCTCGCAGCCCGTGTCGGCCTCAAAGGACTCGGCAGGGTAATCGGACTGTGTGCTGGAGGCTTCGGCGTCAGCCTGATCCTGTTTTCCTTCTCGCGCATCTTTTGGCTGTCTACGCTGTTGCTGGTCCCGGTGGGCTTCTTCATCATGGTGCAGATGGCATCGTCGAACACCCTGATCCAGTCCATGGTTCCCGACAAGCTGCGCGGAAGAATCCTCGCGGTCTACTCCATGATGTTTATGGGCATGGCGCCCTTTGGATCGTTGTCGGCCGGAACCGTCGCACATCACCTGGGCGCGCCATGGACGGTGGCGCTTGGGGGGCTCGCCTGCATTGGTGGATCGATTCTGTTCTTGCTCCACCTGCCGTCGATCCGCAGCGAGGCGCGAGAGCTAGTGCTGGCGCAGGGCATGACGGCAGGATCTCCCGCAGAGGAGATGACCAGCCGTATCGTGTCTTCAGAGTTGCGCGGTGATTAGTGCGTACACACCCGTCGCGGGTGCGTTACGAGAGATAGTAGTGTTGCGCTTGGAAACGCTAGCGACGAACCCGATACCAAATCGCCCCGATGCAGGAACCGCCACCCAGAATTAAGTAGATCAGATCGGAGCCGCCCTCGGGCAATCTGTGAGTAGTTTGCGCCAACGCTAGGGGCGCCGCGCCCAACAATAGGATCAGTAAACCAAGGCTGCGGGTTTGGAGCAGCTTTCTCATAATCCCTCCAAATCGCTCGCGTCAACCATTTGACTTCGCTTCGGTGGCCGAGGCCGAGGCGGCTGGGCGATATTTACGGAGATATAATCTCACGTCCACCTGGCAGTCAAGGCTGATAATTTTTGCAACAGGTTGCAACGGCCTGCAACTTCTCGGTGAACTACGGTCACGCTATCTAATTGAAAAGGCACAGCCAAGTGTGCCTTTCCTGTTTACCTCATCGTTAATCGTGGTCGGTCCGAATGTAACAAGGACGAAACCTACTGAGCGCTTGCCGGCGGTTTGTGAACCGCTCCGTTTCCAGTAGTGACACCAAGCCGGCGCAGCCGGTCGCGTGCCTGTGACGCTTCGATGGAGCGAGGATAGCGGGCAATCAGACTATTCAGCTCGCGGATGCCGGCTTGCTTCTGTCCAAGCTCCAGCAGCGCGTAGCCCTTCTTCAACTGCGCCGCAGCAGCCTTGCTGCCACCGGGATACTGCTCCAGCACTTTGTCGTAATCCTGCACGGCCTGCTGGAAATTGCCCTGACGGTATTCGATGTCGGCAAGGTAGTACTGCGCGTTGCCGGCGAGATCGGTGCTGCCGTAATACTGCAGGTACTGCGCAAATTCCTGCGACGATAGATCGTACTTACCGGAGTTATAGTCGCGGAGAGCATTATTGTAGAGCGTGTCTGCCGGAGGAGCCGCAGCGGATGCGGCGCTATCCGGAGCGCCTGCCGTCGGCGCGCCCCCGGGAGCCGTGCCCGGCACCTGGGTCATGCCCGGCTGACCGGCAGCCAGATTCTGTCCGCCCTGCTGCATGTCATCAAGCTGTTTGCTGATCTTGGCAAGCCGCGATTTTAGCTCATCGACGGAATCGTGCAGCGACTGCACCTGGCCGGAAAGCTGATCGATCTTTCCATTATTGTCGGCGGTGAGACCCTGCATCTTGTTTTGCAGATCGCCCACGGCAGCGTTCATCTTGTTGACGCTGTCGGCGCTCTGCTCGACCAGGTTTTTCATCACGCCCATGTTCATGTCGATGGACTGTTGCATGCGCGCGACCTGGTCCTGCAGCGCTTGCACCTGTGTTTGCAGCTGAATCATTTCCTTGCTGACTGCAAAGGCGGGTGCGCCGGGTGCCAGCAGCATTGCCGCCAGCGCCAGCCAAGCTGGGTAATTACGAATTCGCATAATATCTTCCGTGGAGCAAATTTAATTAGTCTCCGAAGAGGCTATGGTACGCAGCAAAAGTCACTACAGGTGATTGTCATCACGAGGAGGCCTCTAGGCCGACGAGGAATCTGCTTTCCGCCGCGTGGGAACAGCCGATCGCTCGCTCCAAAACAAGGCGCTCGTGATGACAATTACAGGTCTTTTCCCGAAAAGAACCCCATGCCAGATAATCCGAATCGCCGCTACTGTCCCTGATACACGAAATGTGCGCGCCGGTTCTGCGCCCAGCAGGCCTCGGTACTCTCGGTACAGAACGGCTTTTCCTTGCCATAGCTGATGGTCCGAATGCGATCCGCTGGAATTCCCAGCGACACCAACGCCTGCTTGGTGGAGTTGGCTCGATTATCACCCAGTGCCAGGTTGTACTCGGTCGAGCCGCGCTCGTCGCAGTGTCCCTCGATCGTGAATTTGATATTGGGATGCTGCTGCAGGAATTGTGCGTCGGCCTGCAAGACGCGCTGATACTGCTGGGTCACGTCGTAGCTGTCGTAGTCAAAGTAGACATCCTGCATCTTCGAGGCGAACAACTGCGCTTCGGTCTCGTTGCCGTTCTGGTTTGTCGGCGGCGGAGGAGGAGCGTTCACCGTCACGCGTGCAGTCGCTTCCTGCGTGCCGCTGTCGTTCTTCGCAATCAGGCGGTACGTTGTCGATTCGCTTGGCAATACCATGCGCGATCCGCTGGGATCAACCTTGCCTAGTTGATCGATGGTGACATCGGTAGCGTACTGCGTGGTCCACGTCAGCGTGGTGGACTGACCGGCGTTGATCGTATTCGGATTGGCTGTCAATGTGGCAGTCGGCGCCGGCGCTGGCGGCGGCGGTGGCGGCGGCGGTGGTGCTGCCTTCTTCTTGCCACAGGCGCTGACCATGAGAACTACGGCCAGTGCAATCGTGATCTTGCTCCATTGACTGCGTGTACGCTTCAACTTTCTCCTCCATTTCAATGCGAGAGCACTCGCATGAGTTCAAAAAGGGCCGAAGTGTGCTCCTTCCGTCGCCCGTCAATCTATCTCGCCACCCGAAGGTGGATCGCGCAAAAGCACGGCAATTATTTTCGATCAGCTACCCGAATTCTTTAGTGCGTCCGGCCGATTGCCTCAGCCACAAGCAGCTGCTTCGACCACCAGCCAAACCTTCTAGCTTACTTGAAACTCCAATTCGGCTGCGAACTCTCGCCCGATTTTGTCAGCTGCCGCTGCTCGCTGCCATCGGCCAGCATTGTCCAAATCTGCAACTTACCTGTTCGATTCGACTGAAATACGATATGTCGCCCGTCCGGCGACCACGACGGAAAATCATTTCTGCCGCCGTCGTGTGTCAACTGCGCCCACTGTTTGCTGGCAATATCCATTACGTAGATGTCGCTGGCTCCCGGTTGCCCCGGTCCGTAGTGCCGCACCCACGCGAAAGCAAGAAACTGTCCGTTGGGAGACCACGACGGCGACACCGCATAACCCTGATCGGTGACGCGCGTGGCATTCCCTCCATCCGATGCCATGGTGTAGATCTGCGGCAGCCCGGTGCGGCCGCTTACCCACGCAATCTGGGCGTTAGTCTTCGGGTTCCAGGTCGGGGAAACGTCAGGTGCCTTGTTCTCCGTCAGGCGGCGAAGATTTCCGCCCGACGAGGTGACGCTGTAGATCTCGGTATTGCCGGTGCGCGACGACGAGAAGGCGATGTTCTGCCCGTCCGATGACCATGCGGGGGAATAATTGTCGCCAGGAAAGTGCGGGAAGTTGACCAGCCGGCTCAGATCGAACGAGTACATCAGGATCTGCCAGCCCTCTTTGGTCACCCCAGAAAAGGCCACGCGCGATCCGTCGGGCGAGACGTGCGGCGACAGCGCGATCGAGCCCAAATGTGTCAACTGTTTCTCGTTGGCCCCGTCGTAATCCATCTGCCAGATTTCCTTCGAGCCGCCGCGATTATTGACGAAGTAAATATGCGTCTCGGCAATCCCCTGAATGCCGCCGCCCAGCCGGAAGATGATCTCGTCGGCAAAGCGGTGAGCGATGAGGCGTGCATTCTCGTCCGTGGCCTGTTCGCGATACTGCTTGCCCAGCACCTGCGGTGTCTGCGTATTATGCGTATCGAAGAGCCAGCCCTGCACGCTGAGGTAGCCGCCCTGCACTCCCAGATTGCCAAAAGCCAGCATGTTCGCGTTTGGAGGCGGACTCGACCAGTCGGGCAGATGCACTTCCTGCGGCGCGCCAGGCAGCGAGGTCGGCCAGAAACTGCGCGAGACCATCTCGAAGATGCCGGCGTTCTGCAGATCGTTTTGCAACGTGGTGTTGAAGGTCGTCGCCAGATTGTTCGTGCCGGAGTCAGTGGTGATCTGCTTGAAGTCCGCGGCGGCAAGACGGATTTTCTCGACACCCAGCCCGGTGCCGGTGCGAATCCAGTCCTGTGCCGAGAGTCCAAGCGCGGCGAGCAGTACGAGCGAAATGATTGCGACGAACCGTTTCATGGGCAATGGAAGCTCCGATCCATACACTGCAACGAACCGACAATTAGACCGACAACGAATGACAACTTAATTAATAAGGGCGTTCATCCTGAGAACAGGATCGCGCCGTTTGCGCGTCAGAACTCGAAGAACCCCTATCGTGTCAGTTACTCTCTCTGCGACTCGACTTCACCCCGAAGGAACAGCAGATACTTCGTCGGGCTGAAGTCCTCCTCGGCATGACAACTTAAAGAGACTGTCACGGCGCAGCGAAAGCTGTGCCTCTTCAAACACATAAGCATCCACGGAAAGCGGCCCGCGCTCACCGCTTGTAATCAAACCAAAACTCTACCGCGACATACCGTCCCGCGTATTCGGGAGGCAGCGGCCCAAAAGTATCAATCCTCTGCAGCGCGCGCATGGCCGATTGATCAAGTGACGGCACTCCGCTCGATTGCTCTACCCGAATATTCGTTGGCGATCCAGAGCGGTCAATCTCGAAGTAGATATACACACGCCGTGCCGCGTCTACCCGAGGATCGACTTCATACTTCATCCAGTTGTCGGAAACCTTGCGGCGCACGCCATCGACGTACCAGCCGAAGCGGCTGCCGAAGTCGCCCGTGCCGCCGCTGAAGCTCAGCCCGCCCTTTGCGTTCGCGGTCGAAAACGATCCATACGGTCCGCTGATCGGCCCGCCTTCACCGAACGGAATCTTGTTGTCCTCAACCTTCGCAACCTCCTTAGGCGGAGGCTTCTTCTGGGTCGACTGTATCGGCGCTTTCTTCTTGGTTTCGCGTTCCGGGATCGGAATAGCCTTGGACTCTTCTTTGGGCTCGGCTTTCGGCTTGGATTCGGCCAGACCCTTTGACTCGTTCGCCAGCACGTTCTTCGTTTCGGTAGGAGGCTTCGGCAGCGGGATGCTCGTGACCAGCGTCGCACTCATCGCACCACCGCCTCCGGTCGTGCCGCCCCAACTTTCACCGCGGTTGAATGGAATCAGGTAACCGAAGAGTGCGAGCGCGAACAAGGTCACGTGAAGCGCGACGGATCCGATCAAGGGCCCGCGAACGTTGCCCTCGCTGGCGAAGATGTCAACGTCGGCTGGCATTCTTTTCTATGGGCTGCGTGACAATGCTTACATTCGTGATACCGGATTGCTTCACCGCATCCATTACGGTCGCGAAGGCTCCGAAGGGCACGTTCTCATCAGCGCGCACGTACACGGACTGGCCCTCGGGATCGCGGACCTTTTCGTGGATGCGCTGCGCAATCTGATTGATGTTCACCGGTTGACTGTTCAGGAACACGTTCTGGTCGCGATCGATGGTGACCACCAGCCGCTCCTCGGTGATCTCTTTAACAGTCTTGGTGTGCGGCACCGAAACTTCAATGCCCGACTGCAGCACCGGCGCGGTCACCATGAAGATGATCAGCAGCACCAGCACCACGTCGACCAGCGGCGTGACATTGATGTCGGAAAGCGAGCTCTGGGTGCGGCCCTGCGCGTTGGTGAATGCCATTACCGCCGCTCCACCGGCTGCGGCCGCGCCGCTGCTCCCACCTGGGCGCGTTCGATTTCATTCATCAGCTCCAGGCTGAAGTCGTCCATGCGCGCACCGAACTCACGGATATTCTGGGTGAAAATGTTGTAGGCGATGACGGCGGGAATCGCGGCGAACAATCCGGCGGCGGTGGTAATCAACGCCTCGGAGACGCCGGGAGCGACTGCGCGCAACGTGGCCGAGCCGGCCGTGCCGAGCCCGTGGAACGCGTCGATGATCCCCCAGACGGTTCCGAACAGTCCGATGAACGGCGTTACCGCGCCGGTCGTTGCCAGCCAGGGCAGGCGGCTCTCCAGCCGCGAAAGTTCTTCGGACGACGCAATCTGCGTGGCGCGCTGCAACGCGGGCAGCCGTATGGGATTTGTCGCCTGCTTGCGCAGCTCGTCATAGGCGCCTTCAAACACAGCAACCAGCGGGCTGGGTTTGAACTGCTCGACCACGGCGGCCACATCGTTCAGACGCTCGGACTTGCGGAACATGCGCATGAAGCGGTTGCTCTGCGCGCGGGCGCGGCGGAACAGTCCCCACTTGGAGAAGATGATGGCCCACGAGGCAACGCTGAACACCAGAAGAATGACGAGAACTGCTTTGGCGACTAGACCGCTGGTCTCAATCAGACCCGAGATTTCACCGCCGATGGCTGTAGCGAGCAAGGCATGGGAGACATTCATGAGACCTACAACGCTCACCTTTCGTTACTCCGCATTATAAGCATTTGACGCGCGAGCAGCGGAGATGTGGGGCGGGGTTCCGGGGGAGTAACTACGTAGCTATCGGAGTCTGCTGGGGCGTCAGAATAAGAAATCGAGATCTGAGTGTGAACAATGCTTTATGCAATCGGCGAGAGCATAGTCTTCAGCTCCTGACTGAAGCCCGGAATGGCTTGCGCAAACCGCATAGCACAAGCACCGCGCAAGCGACGATGGCAATCCCAACCGCCATGAAGCCTGCCGTAACCACTTTCTCCTGCCACGGTTGCCCGCCGTGAGAAGTCCCGGTGATGGGCGAGAGCGCCGAGGTGCCGAAGACCGCCGCTGTCGTCGTCATCAACCAGTTTCCGTAGGTGCCGACCAGAGCGATCCAGAAGGCCGCCATTTTCGTCCGGGTCGCGAGCCTGACCTCGGTCCATATTGCGCCCAGGCCGATCAGGAAGATTCCATTCATGACGCCTTCCAGGTGGGCCGCCAGTCCCATTCGTACATTGGCAAAACGCGGCTCGATGAAGCCGGTCAACAGCCCCAGCAGAAACAGGAACATCCCATGCCACATCAACCGCCGGTTGCTCTCGTCCATGGCGGGCATCGTTGCATCCTCGCCGAGCGGCGTCAAGTCAACGGTGCGCGGTACAACGCCTTTGTCCACGCTTTTCTGGCGAAAAACGAGTGGCGAAAAGCAAGCCGACGGCCGATAGCTGATAGCCGAGGGCCCTTCTGCTACACTGCCCCTAACTTCCCCGGTCGAGAACTCACGTGCTGCTGGAATTGCGGGTCGAAAACTACGCGGTCATCGACAACGTGGCCGTGGAGTTTGCCTCCGGCCTCAACCTGCTGACCGGCGAAACCGGCGCGGGAAAATCCATCCTCATCGATGCGCTGGCCCTGCTGCTTGGCGATAAAGCTTCCAGCGACGCCGTCCGGCACGGCACTGAAAAGGCGATCGTCTCGGCTGTCTTCGAAGTAGGCTCACCGGCCATCGACGGCATCCTTGAAGAAAACGGAATCGACGCCGAGGACGGCCAGATCATCCTGCGCCGCGAGATCGCAGCCGGCGGCAAAGGCCGCGTCTTCATCAACAATCAACCGGCGACGGTAACCGTTCTGAAACAACTCGCTCCGTATCTCGCGGTCATTCACGCGCAGAACGAAGCTGTGCTGGGCTTTGATGCCGCGTCGCGGCTCAGCCTGCTGGACACCTTCGCCGGAAGTGACGATTCTTCCGTCGCGGACGGCTTCGCCAACTGGAACGAAATCCGCCACCGTATCGCCGATCTGGAACGCGACGAGACCGACCGCCTGAAGCTGCTCGACCTGTGGAATTTCCAGCGCAAGGAAATCGCCGACGCCAGGCTTCAGCCCGAAGAAGACGTCAAGCTCGAGGCCGAGAAGCGCGTGCTGGCGAACTCTGAACGCGTGCGCAATGCCGCCATGGCCGCCTACGACTCTTTGTATGAGAGCAACGGATCGGCGGCGGCCTCGATTCGCGCGGCTACTCGCCAGATCGAGGAGCTGCTGCGCTTCGACGAGCAGTTTCGCGACGCCGTACCCGAGCTGGACTCTGCACGCATCGCCATCGAAGACATCGGTATCCGGCTGCGCGATTACGCCGAAGGCATTGAAGCCTCGCCCGAGCGGCTGGCCGAGGTCGAGGACCGGCTGGCGGCGCTCGATCGGCTGAAACGCAAGTACGGCCCAGCGCTGGACGATGCGATTGCTCTCGGCTCCGAGCTCGAGCGCAAGCTCAACGAGATGGAGAACAAGGACGAGGTGCTGCGCAAGGTGCGTCAGCAACTGGCGGTAGCGGGCGACAAATACCTCGAAGCATCGCGCGCGTTGTCGCGGCAGCGCTATGACGCGGCGTGCAAGCTGGAAAAATTGGTCGAGAGCGAGATCAATGAGCTGGCTATGAAGGCGCGCTTCAAGGTCGAGGTCAGCGGCACCCACGAGGAAACAAACTGGACCAGCCGCGGCTTCGATCAGGTGCAGTATCTGATTTCGGCCAATCCCGGCGAGCCGTTGGGGCCGGTCGACGAGATCGCATCAGGCGGCGAGCTATCGCGCGTCATGCTGGCGTTGAAAACCAGCATTGAGTCGGGCAGCAGCAAGCGCGGCAGGAACGGGAACGCACCGGGCGCCGTACCGTCGGGTGCACCATCCTCCTTGCCATCTGTTGGCAAGAGGGTGGGCAAGAAGTATGCGGCCTCGCAACGAACCCTGGTCTTCGACGAGATCGATGCAGGCATCGGCGGCCGTGCGGCGGAAGCCGTAGGCAAGAAGCTGAAGCAACTCTCGCGCACCAAGCAGGTACTCTGCATCACCCATCTGCCGCAGATCGCGTCGTTTGCCGACCAGCATTACCTCATCGAGAAGAAAGAAGCCGGCGGCAGGACGAAAACGTCGGTGCGGCAGCTTGACCAGGACGAACGGACGAAAGAGATCGCCCGCATGGTCAGTGGCGCGAAGCTGACGGAAACCTCGCTGAAGCATGCCGAGCAGATGTTGAAGGCAAATCGGTAGAACGACCGGTTGTCGGTTGTCAGTGGCCAGTTACCAGTTTGAGCTTGGTTGTCGGAGACAGGTATGCCTTTGCTCTGGATGGCGATGGCCGCGATGCTGTGGCAAGTACCCACCGATGCCAGTTCTAACAAAGCCTTCGTCAGGGACAATGAAATCTGGGTGCAAACAGCTTCCGCCCAACGGCAGCTAACGCACGACGGCGTCCCCAAGAGGCTTCCTGCAGTTTCGCCTTCGGGTGACACTCTGATCTACGTGGTCGACCGTCCGGTCCCATTGAATGCACCGGAAGAGACCATCGTGCTGCTGGATACGGAAGGTAAGGTTCGCCAAACCATCGTTCCGCAGGGCTATGTTCCCGGCGCCTTCGACCGGCTGGAGTGGATCGACGATCAGCGAATTGGGGCCATGACGTGCGGACATGCGAACTGCATGTACTGGGTGCTCGATCCGGTGTCCGGCAAGACCATCCAGGTTATGTCGGGCGGCTTCGACTTCATTTGGTCACATAATCGGCGATTTGTCGCGAGATATGTCATGGCAGATTGGGGCGTAGGACAAGAAAAGAAACCGCTGGCGATGCACGACGGCGTCCTGCTTAACCGAGATGGTGTTTTTGTCTATCCTCCGGAGCGAACTGGAGGACAATCCACAGATGACGGTCAAACTCACGATTTAGGGTACGGCGATATGCCGCGCTTCGTCTGGTCGCCCGATGATAATTGGGTTGCTTTTACCGACCTCATCGGCCCTCAGGACGACTGGTACGTTGTTGTAGTAAGCCCAACTGGCGACATGCTACGCGACACGGTGCCGATCGATCCTGATTTCGGTGCGATCCTGACCTGGGTGGATGACACCCACCTAGAGTTACACGCAGCTGGCCGCACTTTCCACTTTGTGTTGAGTGGCAAACAATTTAGCGAAGTACGCGCGCCCCGATAGCGCTTACCGTATTGCGCCGTCTTTCCCCGCAATCCTCCGCAGCAAGCCAATCTGGCCCGCGTGATAGCTCTCGTGGAAGTTGAGCCGGGCCAGAGCATTGCCGATCGATCCGGCCAGTGGCGGGCGATTGAATTCGTCCGGGACGTTCGCGGCCAGTTCATGGTCGGACATCACGGAGAGCGCCGGGATGAACTCCAGGTGAGCGTCCGACAACAATCCTCGCAGGGTTGCCAGATCCAGATAGTGCTCGCTGCCGTTGGGATGGCTGCCGCGCTGATAGGGAGTTGCCTGCTCTCCTTCGAGCAGCGGACGCCGGCCGATGATCTTCAGCATAGTGCCGCGATACAAAACGATGTGCCCCAGCACCCAGTTCAGGCAATTGCCTGACGGCGGCCGAACCAAGCTTTCCTCTTGGCTGACGTCTTCAAGGTTTCTGTTGATCGCTCCGTAGCTGATTTCATACATCTGGGCCAGATCGCCGGCGTTCATGTGGGTTCTCGCTTTCAGGTGAGGTAAAAGAGATTTTACAGGCGGGAGCCGGAGTGCCGCCGGCTAAAAGCCGGCTCGTTCCCAAAGAATGGAAGTCTACCCAGGACTTCGTCCTGGGCTGAGCTGAGTCGTCCCGCTCCTGCGGGACGGGAGTGACGCTGGGTGACAGGCTTTACGCACTACGGGCTCCAAGGGAAGCCGGACTACCGACATGGCGGCGTGTCATTGCGATCAACGAGACCTATGGCGGGGCAAGAAGAAAAGCAGCTCCCTCCTCGGGCTGAAGCCGTCGTCGTAATGACAACATTCAAGGCAGGCGTGGATGTCACTGCTAGACGGCGGAATCGGTGATCGGCAAAGCAACATCCGCGAAAACGCTTCCGGTGCGGCCGAAACCCGGCATGCCTCCCTTTCCGTTAAGTGCTTATTTTGCACCGCAGAGTGCCTAATTACGCAACTCGGGCCGGGTAGGTTGGGGCTTAACCCGCTGTTACAATAGAGTAATTGTGGGGAAACTCCGCTGGGAGTTCGCGTATTCGTATAACTAGATGCAGGACGGAATGAGCCAAACTCAAACGAAGACTTTACTTTTATTGAAGCCCCGCGGCTTCTGTGCCGGTGTAGTGCGCGCGATCGATATCGTCCGCATTGCCCTGGAGACCTTTGGCGCACCGATTTACGTGCGCAAGGAGATCGTACATAACCGCCACGTAGTGGACGAGTTGACCTCAAAAGGCGCGATTTTTGTAGATAGCGTTGAGGAAGTTCCAGCCGGCGAGCGTGTCATTTACAGCGCCCACGGTGTAGCTCCTGAGGTCCGCGAGGCCAGCAAGTTGCGCGAGCTTCGGGTGATCGACGCGACCTGCCCGCTGGTCACCAAGGTCCACGTCGAAGCCGTGAAGTTTGCCCGCGAAGGATACTCGCTTATCCTGATTGGGCACCACGATCACGACGAAGTCATCGGCACGCTGGGCGAAGCTCCAATGGTGACGCAGGTTGTGGATGCTCCCGAGGACGTGAACGACCTTCAGGTACCTGACCCGAACCGCGTCGCCTACCTGACGCAGACCACCTTGAGTCTCGATGAGACTACGCATGTAATCGAGGCGCTGCGCAAGCGCTTTCCCAACATCAAAGGGCCGCACGCGCAGGACATCTGTTATGCGACCGAGAACCGCCAGACCGCAGTGAAGGAGGTCGCCGAAGAGTGCGATCTTCTGCTCGTCGTCGGCTCCGACAACAGTTCCAACTCCAACCGCCTGGTCGAAGTGGCCCGAAATCACGGAACGGCTTCGTACCTTATCGAAAACTATCGCTCCATCAAGCCGGAATGGCTGCAGAACGTGAATACCGTCGGGCTTACCGCGGGAGCTTCCGCACCCGAGATCCTGGTGCAGGAAGCGGTGACTTTTCTCGAAGAGCAGGGTTTTACCAATATGCGCGAGGTAGAAGTAATGCCTGAAAACGTGCGTTTTGGCTTGCCCCCCGAGATTGTGGAGGCGATTGGCGCCGCGCCAGCTTTGGCGTCGGAGTAATAGAGGAAATGGCAGAACCCCCAAGTACGGCCGAAATGCGTTTCGGCAAAATAGACGACATTAAGAGCCGCGTAGCTGCGGCAGTCGACGCCTCGCGGCAACTCCTGTTCGGTATGCAGGACCGCGGCGAAGGGTATTGGTGCGGAGAGCTGGGGGCCGACACGACACTGGTCTCCGACTACATCCTGTTGCACCGGTTGCTGGGCACCGAGGACGCGGCGCGTACGCAGAAGTGTGCCGCAGAGATCCTGAACCGTCAGAACCCCGACGGCGGATGGCCGATCTACGAGGACGGCCCGTCTAACATCAGCGCGTCGGTAAAGGCCTATTTCGCGTTGAAGATGGCCGGCTACAGCCCGGACCATCCGCAGCTCGCGATGGCGCGTGAACGCATTCTTGCGCTGGGCGGCGTGACCGAGGTCAACACCTTCACGAAGATTTACCTGTGCTTCCTCGGACAGTACGACTACGACGCTGTGCCGGCGATTCCACCGGAGATCACGCTCTTCCCCAGCTGGTTCTGGTTCAACCTGTACGAGATTTCTTCCTGGTCGCGCGCCATCCTGGTGCCGCTGTCGATCGCCTACGCCAAGAAGCCGTTCAAAAAACTTTCGCCGGAAGAAGGCATCGACGAACTGTTCGTCGGCGGACGCAGCAAGAGCCAGATGCGCCTGCGCTGGGCGAAGAAGGTCGTCAGCTGGCGCAACTTCTTCCTGCTGCTCGATCGCCTGGTGCACTTCTTCGAGCGCGTTCACATTCGCCCACTGCGTTCGCGGGCATTGAAGGTCGCCGAGAAATGGATGCTGGAGCGTCTGGAAATGAGTGACGGCCTGGGCGCGATCTATCCCGGCATCATGAACTCCATCATCGCGCTGCGCTGCCTGGGCTATTCGCTCGACGATCCGCAGGTCATTCGCGCCATGGACGAGTTCGAGAAGCTGGGGATCGAGGAAGAGAAAACCTTCCGCATGCAGCCCTGCATGTCGCCGGTATGGGACACTGCCTATGCCGTCTTTGCGCTCGCCGAGAGCGGAATTTCGGCCACGGATCATCGCCTGGTCCAGCCTTGCGAGTGGATGCTCAAGAAGCAGGTCACCCGCCGCGGCGACTGGTGCGTGAAAAATCCGAAGGCCGCGCCCGCAGGCTGGTATTTCGAGTTCAACAACGAGTTTTATCCCGACGTCGACGACAGCGCGCAGGTGCTGCTGGCGCTGAGCCGGGTGAAGACCAGCAACGAAAGCTATCACTCCAAATCGGTGGAGCGAGCGATCGAGTGGATCCTCTCGATGCAGTGCAAGAACGGTGGCTGGGCCTCCTTCGACAAGGACAACGACCGCATGGTCTTCCAGAACATCCCGTTCGCCGACCACAACGCCATGCTCGATCCGGCGACCGTGGACATTACGGGACGCGTACTGGAGGCGCTGGCGGCCTATGGCTATTCGCTGAAGGACAGACCCGTGCAACGCGCGGTTGACTTCATCAAGCGCGAGCAGGAGTCTGACGGCTCGTGGTTCGGACGTTGGGGCGTGAACTACATTTACGGCACCATGCTAGTGCTGCGCGGGCTGGAAGCTGTTGGCGTGGACTATCACGAGCCTTGCGTGCAGCAGGCCGCAGAGTGGCTGCGCATGATGCAGAACTCCGATGGCGGCTGGGGCGAACGCTGCGACTCCTACGACGATCCCAACACCAAGGGCGTCGGCCCGAGCACGGCTTCGCAAACCGCATGGGCTGTGATGGGATTGCTGGCGGCCAACGACACCCGCAGCGACTCCTTGCAGCGCGGCGTGGCTTATCTGCTGAAGTTGCAACGGCGTGATGGCTCGTGGGATGAGCAGTTGTACACCGGCACGGGATTTCCGCGTGTGTTCTACCTGGAGTACACCATGTATCGTCAGTACTTCCCGCTTCTAGCGCTGACGACGTACACCAAGGCGACTTCGGTATCGGAAGAAGAGCGCCTAAGAGTTGTCAGCAGGAATTAGCGCCCAAGTGAAACACTGGTTTGAAAGGGCGCACCTTCAGGTGCGCCGATGAGGCGGGTGAGAGGAAAAAAGCCGGTTTTAACCGGCGACAACTCTGCCGCCGATTGAAGTCGGCTCGGGATCGATAAGGGACACCATACGGCACGCCTGAAGGCGTGCCCTTTCAAAGATCAACCGACAACTGATCCTCATGAAATGTTTTGTCACAGGAGCGACCGGATTTCTGGGGAGCCATGTTGCGCGCCAACTGCTAGCCCATGGCGCTGAGCTGCGTCTGCTGATGCGCCCGACGAGCCGCCTTGACAACATTGCTGACCTGCCGGGCGAACGCGTCGTCGGCGACCTTCGCGAGACCGCCTCGCTGCGCAAGGGAATGTCGGGTTGCGAGTACGTTTTTCACGTCGCAGCCGACTATCGCCTGTGGGCGCGCAATGGCCAGGAACTCTATGAATCTAACGTAGATGGGACAAAGAACATCCTGCAGGCTGCGAGAGATTCGGGCGTCCGCCGGGTTATTTATACCAGCAGCGTCGCGACCATGGGCTTCGGCAACAACGGCCACCTGACTGACGAGCAATCGCCGGTGAACCTCGACAACATGATCGGCGACTACAAGCGTAGCAAGTTCATGGCAGAGCGCCTGGTCATCCAGGCGGGGCAGGGCGGCCAGAACGTCGTGATGGTGAATCCGACGACGCCAATTGGCGAACGCGATATCAAGCCGACGCCGACCGGACAGATCATCGTGGACTTTCTGAAGAAGAAATTTCCGGCCTACGTAGATACCGGCTTGAACCTGGTCGATGTCGTCGATTGCGCCGACGGGCACTTGCTGGCGATGGAGAAGGCGCGGCCGGGTGAGCGGTATATCCTTGGCAGCGAGAATCTTACGCTGAAGCAGATCCTCGACAAGCTGGGCGCGATCACGGGCCTGCCATCGCCGAACGTAAGAGTACCGTACGCTGTCGCGTTAGCCGCAGGCGCCTGGGGATCGGTGGTTGTCGGGGGAATGATGAAGCGCGAGCCGCGCGCGACGATTGAAGCTGTGCAGATGTCGCGCAAGAAAATGTTCGTCAGCAGCGGCAAGGCGGAGCGCGAGTTGGGATGGAAGCCGCGCGGTGTCGACGATGCGTTGCGACGCGCCACGGAGTGGTTCCAGGCGCACGGCTATGCCATATAAGCCGTTCGCCGTGATCGCGGCGATGCGGGCGGAAGTGGCGCCCTTGATTGCCAGGATTCGGCCGAAGCGGGTAGACGACGTCACTCTTTACGATCTGCCGAATGCGGTGGTCGCTATCGGCGGCATCGGAGAGAAGTTTGCCCATCGTGCGGCGGAAGTGGCCGTCGAATATGCGCATCCGACGCAGTTGATCTCGGCCGGTATCGCAGGAGCAGTCTCGCCGAAGTTGAAAGTGGGCGATGTGGGCCGCATCCATGAGGTGGTGCACGCTGCGAGTGCGACCTCTTACTGGTGCGCTGGCGGCGAATGGATCCTGGCGACCTCGCAACACGTAACGGACGCCGCGATCAAGCAGGAATTGCTGAACAGGTACGCCGCTGATGTTGTCGACATGGAAGCTGCTGCAGTAGCTCAGGTGGCCGACGCCCGAAGACTTAAGTTCGCAGCAATAAAGGCTGTTTCGGACGAAGCAGCGTTCGTGATGCCGCCGCTGGACCGCTTTATCGACGAGTATGGCCGGTTCGCAACGGGAAGTTTTTTGCTGTATGTAGCGGTCCGCCCCAAGTGGTGGTCATCGCTGGGGACACTCAAGCGTAACAATGATCTGGCAGCCGCGAACCTGTGCAGGGAGTTGGAACATCTACTAAAAAGCAGTTGCCAGTGATCAGTTGCCGGCTGTCAGATTCGATTGGATCCGACATCGCCAAACTGAGAACCGACAACCGACAACCGATTATGTCCGTTGCAACACAACTAGGAAGCAACATCGGCGATCGAGCCCTTCCCTCGACCATGCGAGCCGCGGTCTATCGCGGCGTCAACGACGTTCGCCTGGAGACCGTGGCTGTCCCCGAAATCGGTGCGGGCGAGATCCTGATCCGGGTGCATACTTGCGGTATCTGCGGAACCGACCTGAAGAAGATTGCCACCGGCTCACACTCGGCTCCGCGCATCTTCGGACATGAGACGGCAGGCACTGTAGCCGCCATCGGCGACGAAGTAGCCAATTTCCAGATCGGCGACCGGGTGGTAGTTTTCCACCACATCCCGTGCGGCGATTGTTATTACTGCCGGCATAAGGTCTTCGCCCAATGCCCTACATACAAGAAAGTCGGCGCAACGGCGGGCTACGAGGCCAGTGGCGGAGGCTTCTCCGAGTACGTGCGAGTGATGGACTGGATCGTTGGCAACGGTGGTGTCGTTCGCATCCCTGACGGCGTGTCGTTCGAGCAAGCTTCGTTTATCGAGCCGGTTAATACCTGCATGAAAGGTATTGAGACACTTAGGCTTAACCCGGGTGAAACTGTGTTGGTCATGGGCCAGGGGCCAATCGGTATCATTTTGGCGGTGTTGGCCCGCCGTCACGGCGCGAGGGTAATCACTTCCGATTTGCTCCCGCAGAGGCATACAATATCCAGGACGTTCGGCCTGAATGAGAACATCGACGCCTCCACTGCAGACACGGTACAAACTGTGAAGGGACTGACGGAGGGTCGTGGTGCGGACGCCGTCATTCTTGCTGTAGCCGTAAATGGGTTGATCCGTCCCGCGATGGATGCAACTCGCCCGGGAGGCCGGGTTCTTTTATTTGCGCAGACCCAGCACGGGGAAGCCACCATTGACCCCGCCGCTGTTTGTGTCGACGAAAAGAGTCTTCTGGGTTCGTATAGCGCTTCTGTAGACTTGCAGGCAGAATCAGCACAGTTTGTGCTGAACCGGGAGATGGATTTAGAGAGGCTGATCAGCCACCGTTTCTCCCTGGGCGAGTCGGTTGAAGCGTTGCAGCTGGCTGCCCACCCTAAGCCCGACTCGATGAAGATCGTGATTCAACCGGGCAGCGAATGGAAGGACGAGTAGAGTGAACGGACAAATGACCGCGGCAGTCCTCTATGGGAAAGAGGACGTCAAAATCGAGCAGGTACCGATCCCCACGCTCGAAGAAGGGGAAGTGCTGGTCAAGGTGCAAGTCGCCCTGACCTGCGGTACCGACCTCAAAGTCTATCAGCGTGGCTATCATGCCCGCATGATCGTTCCCCCGGCGCTGTTTGGCCATGAATTGGCCGGTGTCATCGAAGAGGTCGGGCCCAGCGTTAAGGGGTTCAAGCGCGGCATGCGCGTGGTGGCGCTGAACTCCGCGCCCTGTGGCAGCTGCTTTTACTGCTCCAAGCACCAGGAAAATCTCTGCACGGACCTGCTGTTCAACAATGGCGCTTACGCCGAATACATTCGCATTCCCCGCCGCATCGTCGAGAGCAACATGCTGGCGATCCCGAAGCACATAAGCTTCGAAGAGGCCGCCATTGTTGAGCCGCTGGCCTGCGTGCTGCGCGGCCTGCACGAAACCAAGATGGAGATTGGCGACACGGTGGCCGTCATCGGCGCGGGCCCCATCGGCCTTATGTTTGTGCAGGTGGCGAAGCTGACCGGCTGCAACGTGATCTCAATCGTCAAGCGCGACTCGCAGGTTGCTGCGGCGCGGCGTGCCGGAGCCGATAGCACCGTGCAGATAACCGAGGTCGACGATCCGGTGAAAGCCGTCCGTAAGCTGACGGCGGAAGGCCGTGGTTGCGACGTGGTGATTGAGGCCGTGGGACGTCCGCAGGCATGGGAGTGGTCGATCGACATGGTCCGCAAGGGCGGCACTGTGAACTTCTTCGGCGGTTGTGCCAACGGAACCACGGTCGCGCTCGACACGCAACGCCTGCACTACAACGAGCTGACACTGAAGGCGACCTTCCATCACACGCCCGAAACCGTGCGCCGCGCGTTTGCGCTGATTTGCGAGCGCAAGATCAAGGGCACCGACTACATCACCGGCGAAGCCCCTCTGTCGCGCCTGCAGCAGGTTTTGCGTCACATGCTGAACCGCAACGGCGACATCAAAACGGCAATCATTCCGGGGCAGTAAAGCAGTTGTCGGTTGTCAGTTCTCGGTTGTCAGTACAGCGACTGGTAGAGATCTGAAGCCAGCAAAGAATCTAGAGCGTGTAAAGGTCTGAACCGGTAAAGATCTGAGATTGGTGAAGAGTGCCCCGTTCTAGCCATCCTTTGGCTAGCGCAGGTCAGTTCCACGACGCAACCAAAACTTCCCCGGTACAATTCTTGTAATGTCCTCCATTCCTACAGACATGCATTTTGCCCAGCCGGACCCCGCGGCGGCCGGTTGGCAGGCATTGCCGCCGGAATACGCGATGCCAGAGCGTGCCCCGTCGTTGGAGGAGGCGCAGCAATACTGCTCGCGGCTGGCGCATTCACATTACGAAAATTTCTCGGTCGTCACCTGGTTCCTGCCGAAGCATCTACACCAGCATTTCTACAACGTCTACGCCTATTGCCGGATCTCCGACGATCTCGGCGACGAGGTCGGCAATCCGCAACAATCGCTGGCGCTGCTGGATGTGTGGGAAGCGGAACTCAACGCAACATACTTGAGCCTGGTTGAGCCGCCGCCGAAAGAAGTACGTCAGGACGTGGAGAAACTCCAGGCGGAAGTTCCGGCGCAGAATCCAATCGCGCCTCGGCATCCCGTCTTTGTTGCCCTGCGCGAAACCATTCGCGAGTTCGACATCCCTCGCGACCCGTTCGCCAACCTTCTGAGGGCCTTCCGTCAGGACCAGACGACCACGCGCTATCCCGCATTCGAGGACGTGCTCGGCTACTGCAAGAATTCGGCTAACCCGGTCGGCCATCTCGTGCTCTACCTCTGTGGATACCGCGATGCCGAGCGCCAGCAACTTTCCGACTACACCTGCACCGCGCTGCAACTCGCAAACTTTTGGCAGGACGTCGCGGTCGACTACGGTAAGGGCCGCATCTATCTACCGCTCCATAGCCTGAGCAAGTTTGGCGTCAGCGAAAGCGACATCGCCGAGCGCCGGGCAACGCCGCAATTCCTCGCGATGATGAAGTTTGAAGTGGCGCGGGCGAGAGAGTGGTTCGCAAAGGGTCTGCCCCTAGTCGGCAAGGTTGACAAACACCTGGCGACCGATCTCGATCTATTCAGCCGCGGCGGCCTCGAGATACTGAACGCCATCGAGCAGCAGGGTTACGATGTGCTGAAGAGCCGGCCGTCGATCTCCAAGCCGCGCAAGTTGTGGCTGGTGGCCCGCGCGGCCGTGGGAAAAATGTTGTGAGCGAACACCCGCTGCAGTTGCGGGCAGCCTACGGTGTTTGCCGGCACATCGCCCGCTCGGCTGCCAAGAATTTTTACTACGGCTTTCTGGTGCTGCCTTTGCGCAAACGCAATGCGCTGTCGGCGGTCTACGCCTTCATGCGGCACGCCGACGATATCTCCGACGATCCCGCAATTCCCCCAGACCAGCGCCGCGAGAAGCTTGATGAATGGATGAACGCTCTGCGTCGCGTCGTTGACGGCGAGCGTACTGACGACCCCGTACTGTTCGCATTGGCCGACGCGCAGAAGCGCTTCAACATCCCGCTGGAACTTTTAGAGAAGCTGGTACACGGGACCGGGATGGACGTTCCGGCAGGCTTGAAGAGCAATGCAAGCGGCGAACCGCAACTCCAGTACGAGACTTTCGATCAGCTCTACGACTATTGCTATCACGTCGCCTCAGTCGTCGGACTAGTTTGTATTCGCATCTTCGGATATCGCGACCCGCGCGCGGAAGCGCTGGCCGAGAAAGTCGGGGTTGCGTTCCAACTCACCAACATCCTGCGCGACGTGAAAGAAGATGCCGGCCTGGGTCGCGTGTATCTGCCGCGGGAGGACTTCGCGCGCTTCGGCCTCGACCTCCATGCCCTGACGAACGGATCGGCGCCCACCGCACTGCGTCCGCTACTGGAATTCGAAGCGCAGCGAGCCACGGATTTTTATGCCGCAGCCACGGAGTTGCTGCCGCTGATCGACGAAGACAGCCAGCCAGCCCTATGGACGCTGGTGGAAATCTATCGCCGCTTGCTGGAGAAGATGGTTGCGCGCAACTATGACGTCTTCACCGAACGCGTCCGCCTGAGCTCCGCCGAGAAGCTCGCGGTAATGGCAAAAGGATTTGTACGTCGCGCATGAGCGGGATCGGCAACAATTCAACGCGCGGTATTGTAGCTGTCATTGGCGGCGGCCTTGCGGGTCTTTCCGCCGGAAGCGCTCTCGCTGATGCGGGCTATCACGTCGAACTCTTTGAGCGGCGTCCGTATCTCGGGGGCCGCGCGTCATCGTACGAGCTGCCGGGTACGGGCGAAGTAGTCGACAACTGCCAGCACGTGCTGCTCGGCTGCTGCACCAACCTCATCGACTTTTACCGAAGGCTCGGCGTCGAGCAGCAGATCCGCTGGTATGACGAGATCAACTTCATCCTTCCTGGCGGCAAGACATCCACGCTGAAACCGGGCGCGCTGCCGGCTCCGTTTCATGCAACGGCTTCCTTTCTCCACTCATCTGTTCTCGACCTGAAAGACAAGCTGGCGATCGCGCGCGCGATGCTGGCAATGATTCCGTCTCTTCCGCCCGATAGCGGCCAGACCTTTCAATCCTGGCTTGAGCGTCACGGCCAGACGAAGCAGGCCATCGACCGCTTCTGGGCGCCGGTGCTGGTTAGCGCGTTGAACGAAGACCTGGACCGCATCTCGGTGCCTTATGCGGCGCTGGTCTTTCGCGATTCATTCCTGAAATCAGCGGAGGCCGGGCGCATGGGCGTTCCGGCTGTTCCACTGTCTCAGTTGTACGGCACCGCAGCGCAGTACATCGAAGCGCGCGGCGGAAAAGTCCACACCCGAGCCGCGGTCGACTCATTCCGCATGGATGGTACCGGCGTGAAGCTGTGCGTCGGCGGCGAAGACTTGCGCGCCGACTATGCCGTGCTGGCAACGCCGTTCAATACGCTCGACAAGCTTTTGCCGGATACTCCCGAACTTGACTCGCTGCGCGACAGTGCCTTGCATTTGGAGAGCTCGCCAATCACCGGGATACATCTTTGGTTCGACCGCGAAATCACGCCGCTGGAACACGCTGTCCTGCTGGAGCGCACCATCCAGTGGATGTTTCACAAATCGAAAATCTTGGCGACACGTAGAGATTCAGCGCAGAACGGAAGTTATCTGGAGTTGGTGGTCAGCTCGTCGAAGACACTGGTGGACAAACCGCGGCAGGAGATCATTGATCTCGCCATGCGCGAACTGGCGGACTTTTTCCCCTCGGTGCGCGACGCCAAGCTGACGAAGGCTACGGTGGTGAAAGAAATTCACGCAACCTTCGCGCCTTCGCCGGGCAGCGATGCGCTTCGCGCACCACATAAAAGCCCTTGGCCGAGACTATTCCTTGCTGGCGACTGGACCGCGACCGGATGGCCGGCAACCATGGAAGGCGCGGTGCGCAGCGGCTACGGCGCAGCGGAGGCGTTGAGCGCGAGAAAAATCCTCGTTCCCGATCTGCCGGCCAAGGGATTGATGAAGTTGTTCTCGTGAGCGAAGAGCCTCGATTTGCTTGGGCATCCATCGTTCGGCAACTTGGCCACGTGAAATCCCGCCACAATCCGGTTGAACAGCACCTCGTCGCCGCGGAAGGTTTTCTCCGGCGATTGCAGTTGGTGTACCGGCCTGTCCAGACAGTCTCGTTGGCGGTTTCGTTCGGGTGCGCGGGCGCCGTCTGCCCAGTCGCGGTGGCGCAAACCATTACCGCCAGAATGAAGAGTCTTACATGACGCATGGAGATTGAGCGCCGGCCAACGGAATTTCAGGTCTCCTTAGTTACCGCGGGCCGCCGGGCGCCGAACTGAAACTCCGCTCCCCTGCCCTCACCAAACTTTGCAAACCTTGTCCGCCGGTTTTACCATCGCTGAACCTGGCTTGCAGCCGAACGCCTGCCCGAACTCCGGCATGTTCACCACCACGCCGTTGACGCGGTATTTCGGCGGCGAGTGCGGATCGGTGATCGAACGGGCACGCTCGTCCTCGGGACGATCGTTCTCGCAGGCCCACTGCGCAAAGCCCACGAAGAAACGCTGATCGGGCGTCAGTCCATCCGCATTCGACAGCTGCTTACCTTTTTCGTCGACCTTCCAGGCGATGTAGGCGAGAATCGTGCCGCCCAGGTCGGCAACGTCTTCGCCCTCGGTCAGCTTCGAGTTGATATGGATGTCGTCGACCACAACGTACTTCGCATACTGATCGACCACGCAGTCAGCGTGCTTCACGAACTGCGCCGCATCCTGCGTCGTCCACCAGTCTTTCAAGTTTCCCTTGGCGTCATACTGGCGGCCTTCATCGTCGAAGCCGTGCGTCAACTCATGTCCAATGGTTGAGCCGGTATCGCCGTAATTGGGAGCATCGTCCATCTTGGCGTCGTAGAGCGGCGGCTGCAAAACTCCGGCGGGGAAGTTGATGTCGTTCATCTGCGGGTTGTAGTACGCATTCACCGTCGGCGGGGTCATACCCCACTCGGTACGGTCCACCGGCTTGGTGATTTTGTTGAACTCGCGATGGTTCTCGAATTCCTCCGCCCGCTCGGCGTTGCCGTAAAAGTCGTCGCGCACGATCTTCACCGAGCTGTAATCGCGCCACTTGTCCGGATATCCAACCTTGTTGCGGATCGAGTGCAGCTTGTTCAGCGCCTGCTGCTTCGTCTGCGGACTCATCCAATCCAGTTGCTGGATCCGCATGGCCATGGCGTCTTCGATCTGCCGCGTCATTTCCAACGTCGCCTGTTTCAGCTCCGGCGGAAACGTCTTGCGAACGTAGGCCTGCCCCAGCGCCTCGCCGAGTTGCTCATCCACATCTTCCACGCAGCGCTTCCAGCGGGGCTGCAACTCCTTGGCGCCACGCAGATACTTGCGGTAAAAATCGAAGTTCTCGTTGACGAAAGCGGACGACAGATCCGGCGACTCGGAGTTGGCCACATGAAAGCGAAAATAGCTTTTCCAGTCTTCCAGCGAGACCGAGCTCAGCTGCCGATTGAGCTCCTTGAAGAACTCCGGAGCTTCGACATTCAGAATGTCGAATGCCGGCACCTGGCCGGCGGAGAAGTATGCCGCCCAGTCGAACTTCGGGGCCAGCGCCTGCAGGTCGTTCACCCTCATTTTGTGCGTGACTTTGTAGGGATCGCGCTGATCGACCCGGGTGAGCGACGCCTTCGCCAGGTCGGTTTCGATGCGCATCACCGTATCAGCCTCTTTTTTCGCCACCTCCGGCGGGTCGCCGATCAGCTCAAACATTTTCTGGACATGCTGCACATACCGCTCCCGAATCTCCTTCGACTTGGCATCGTCCTTGGTGTAATAGTCGCGGTCGGGAAGCCCCAGTCCTCCCTGGTCCACGGAGACGATCATGGCGTCAGAGTTGTCGGGATCCTGCTGCGAACCGCTGCCGAACAGCATCGACTCGCCGGCGATGTGAAGCCGGCCCGTGAGCGCACTCATCTCCTGGATGCTGTTCATGCCGGCGATTTCCGCCAGCTCGGGTTCGATCGGTTTAGCCCCTAGCTTCTCGACGGCGTCCTCGTCCATACACGCCGCATAATAGTCGCCGATTTTCTGCGTAACCTCATCGCGGTCCTTCGCGGTGGAAGCTTGCTCCAGAATGCTGCGCAAATATTTCAGATTGTCCTCGTAAAGCTTGCCGTAAACGCTCCATGAGCTCTGGTCGGGAGGGATTGGATTGTTCTTTTCCCAGCCGCCGCACGAGTACTGGTAAAAGTCCGAGCAAGGATCAGCCGACCGGTCCATCGATGGAAGGTCCAGGCTGGGCGTGTATGCCATGGTTGGCTCGACGTACATCTGCGTCGGCGGAGGCGCAGCGGAACTTGCTGCTTGCTGGGCGAAGAGTGGTAAAGGCAGGAGAATGCCGGAAATGAAAAGTGCTCTGAGGCTCACGATACCTCCAGGAACCGTTGAGGATAGCAGAGCTGGTCGGCCAGGCGCGAGCATGGCCCAGAAGGGGAATTCCTTTCCCAAAGTGTGGGCCGAAGGTCGGGGCATTCAAAAAAGAGCTTGCATTTACTTATAGTTCAGTTACTCTGCTACCCTATACGCTCTTTGCGGTTGCTCCTGGTTCGTGGTCCTCTGAGAGATGTGTCTTGCCTCGCAGGCCGCGCTTCGTCCGGTCAGCCGATCCCCCGAAGGCGTTTCAAAAAACCAGCTTGTTCAGATTCGATAAGGAGATCCATGAAAGGGCTTAAACCTTTCCTGTCGCTCGCGGTGGGATTGCTGGCATGCGCAATTATGGCAGGTTGTGCGGGAAGCGTTCCGAAGAATGGTCCTCCCGCGCTGAATATCGCTCAGTTTACGGTAAATAACGGAGTTATCGGCATCTCCTATAAGTTCCTGCTGGTGGCTTCGGGCGGCGTGACTCCCTACACTTGGACAATCACCTCCGGCCAATTGCCTCCTGGGTTGAGCCTCGCCTCGGACGGAGTCATCAGCGGTACTCCTACGACGCTGGGCAAGTTCACCTTCACGGCAAAGGTGGTGGATTCGCAGAGCCCGATCGCGGCCACCAACTCGTTGAGCGCGTCGATCACCATTAACCCGGTGCTCAGTCTGACGGCAACTGCGCTGCCCAGCGGAGTCGTCGGTGGAATGTATAACACCACGATCACTGCCAGCAACGGACTGCAGCCCTATACGTATACGGTGGCTACCCAGGGCGGAGACAATCCGTTAACCGACATTGGCCTGGCCCTGACGACCAATCCGGGACAGAACGGAGCTCCGAACACCGGGCTCATCGCCGGCATTCCTACCACAGCTGGCGTATTCACCTTCACCGTTCAGGTGAACGATGCCGCCAACGAAGTGGCGACTGCGGTATTCACCATCACCGTGGTAGGCAGGCTGCAGGGACCATACGCCCTGTACTTCAACGGATTCGACAATGATCAGCCCTTCTATGATGTGGGCCAATTGGTGGCCGGCGATGTGAATGCACAAGGTCAGGGGACGATCAGTGGAATCCTCGACCAGGTAGGTCCTGGTGGTACGGCGGCCACCGGTACGGCGGTCAGTGGTACCTACAATATCGGGCAAGGCACCAATTTTGGAACGCTCACCTTCCAGCGCGCCGACAATCAACAGACGTATAACTTTGCCATGGTTGTCTCCACGCACGGAGCCACGAAACTAATCCTCAACAACACCTCCAATCCCACACCCGCCTACGGTTCCGGCCTGTTAAAGGCTCAGACCGCGACCACAGTAGCGGGCCTCGTCAGCAACTATTCCTTCGGCTTGTTTGGGAACGACTCGGCCGGCGCGCGCTACGCGGCCGCCGGGATGTTTGCCTTGGGCAACTCTGTGAATGGTTCGCAACCCGTCAACGGCGGTGAGGAAGATACCAACGACAACGGAAATGTGAACAACGGACAGGGTTCGCTGCACCCGATCCCGATCAGCAGCGGATCGTTGGTTCAGGCTGATCCCACGACCGGACGCGGAACCTACAGCCTGACCACTTCGTCCGGCACGGCGAACTATGTCTACTACGTGGTTTCGTCGACCGAGCTGGTGTCGATCGATACCGACAGCTCGGGTCCTGCCACGCTAGCCGATGTTCTGCAGCAGCAAGCTGCGGGCTCTCTTGGCTTCACCAATACATCGCTGACCGGGCAAACTCTGATCCAGCTGAATGGTCTGGCGACCAGCAATGGATCGCTGGTTCCCTCCGCTGCGGTCGGCGTCGTGACCTTCGACGGCGCGGGAAATATCGCGCGCACAGATGGGAATAGTGGGTACTTCACCGATGAGAGTGATGGCGGCGCGGTGAGTGCCGTCCAGTACACCAGTGGCACCTACAGCGTAGATACGAACTGCGGAACGCTACACGGGTGTGGACGCGTTACGGTGACCCTGCCAGGTGCCCCGGCACAACCGGTGTGGTATCTGGTAACGCTAGACCAGGCGTTCGTTTTGGATACCAGCCCTGCCGTGATGACTGGATCGTTCCAATCGCAGTCGGTACCGGCGACCGGGTTCAACGTTGGGTCGATCCTTGGTTCATATTTGGGAAGCACGATCACACCCGTGCTACCCAGTGTGACCAACGAACTGGATGTCTCGATCACGCCGCCCCCAGCTGGAAACTGGAACCAGCAATTCGATTCCAGCGGGCCAAACGGTACGGTCAGCAAGGCAATGTTCGCCGGCGGCTACAATTGCGGCGCGACAATTCCAAATTGTGACGCTCTGGATACAGCCTTGGGCCGCTTTGTAATTACCGGACCTGGCAAGAATGCCTCCGACGTCGAGATTGTGTACGTCATCGGGGCAGGCACCGGAACCACCGGCACTAAGGGCGGTGTGGTCGGGTTGAACGTAGGACAACAGTCGGATGGAACACCCGATCCTAATCCCCGGATAACCGTCTACTCGAAGTAATTCGAGTACATACCAAGCCGGTATCCATACGGATACCGGCTTCTCTTTTCAGCTCTCGATTTCGAGGCTCGGAGACGCGAAATTCCCGCGAAAACAGCAGCGATTCGGGTTATACTTTGTGAATAGATGACTTGAGTCGGAGCCTCTCCCAAGGCTTATTTCACCGGGGAAGGTAGGGCTTAGTGGCTGGGGATCAAGAAGGAGCAGCGCGGCGCGCGCGTGAGGGGACTGCTGTGTCCACCGGGGAGAGCTCCGCCCCGATGCCGCAACCTGCCCTTAATTCAGACGGCCCAACTCTTCCCGGCATCAAACTGCCACAATCCGATTCGGCCAGAAACGGTGCAGGCAATTTCTCGCCACCTTCGACGCCTCCTGAAAGCAATCCCTCGAATGCCGTCACCATGGTCGGTGGCACCACTTCGCGTCCCGGAAGTTCCGGCTCGCAGCTGAATCCGATTTTCACCCACATTGGCGCGACCATCTTCCGTGAAGGCGATGTCCTCGGCGGCCGTTACGAGATCCACAAGATGCTCGGCATGGGCGGCATGGGCGCAGTCTACAAAGCGCGCGATATGGAAGTGGAGCGCGTCGTCGGACTGAAGGTTATCCGTCCGGACTTGGCAGGCAATCCGGCCATCCTTGCGCGCTTCAAGCAGGAACTGGTGCTGGCCCGCCAGGTCACGCACAGGAACATAATCCGCATCTACGACTTGAACGAAGCCGATGGCGTGAAGTTCATCACCATGGAGTTCATCGAAGGTGAGGACTTGCGCACCATCCTGCTGCGGCAGGGTAAGCTCACGCCGGCAGAAGGCGTGGACATCATGCTGCAAGCCTGCGCAGGGCTGCAGGCCGCGCACGCGGAAGGCGTTATCCATCGCGATCTGAAGCCGAGCAACATCATGCGCGATCAGTCCGGCCGCGTGGTGATTATGGACTTCGGCCTGGCCCGCACCTTGCAAGGCGACGGCATGACCCAAACCGGCATGATGGTCGGCACCATGGAGTACATGTCGCCCGAGCAGGCGATGGGCAAGGAACTGGACGCCCGCTCCGACCAGTTCGCCGTCGGCCTGATCTTCTACGAGTTGCTGACCGGCTTCATGCCCTTCCATGCCGAGAGCGCCATTGCCAGCCTGGTGAAGCGCACGCAGGAACGCGCTATCCCGCTGGCTGAAGTGGACACCTCAATTCCGCCGGCCCTGAGCGCGGTCGTTGCCAAGTGTCTGGAACGCAATCCGGAGGATCGTTTCGGCTCGGTGCAGGAGCTGATCGACGAACTGGAGATCTGGCAGGGCAAGCGTTCGCGCGGCAGCCGTCCCTATCCTGTGCTGAGCAGTACCGCAACCGGCGCCCTGTCGCCGGCGGCCGGCAAGCTACCAATGAAGTGGGTGGCGCTCGGCTTGGTAGCTCTGGTAGTCATAGCCGGAGGCATCGTAGGTTTGCGATATCGCTCGCATACAGCAGGCGGCGATACCGGATCAGTTCAGGGTGCGGTCACTTCACTCGCGATAGTTCCCTTCTACAACGCAACCGGTGACGCGAGCCTCAACTCGATGGGATCGGTGATTGCCGACGCCTTGAATTCCGACATCGGCCACTCCGCGCACCTGCGCATGGTCTCACCCGATCGCCTCCAGCAGGTGCTGCACGATCTCGGTGTGTCGCCTGAATCACCCCTTGATGTTTCCACCCTGCGGCGTATCGCGGAGTTCACGCACGCCGACACTATCGTCTCCGGCAAGTACGAGAAGTTCGGCCAGCAGACGCGCATTAGCGTGACCGTGCATGACTTCAAGAACGATCAGGAAGTTTCGCTCAGCACCGACGTCGCCAACGATAACGAGCTGCTTGGTTCGCTCGAGAAACTGGCCGGCGACATGCGTGAGAAGCTGGCCTCAACTCCGTCGATCCTCAAGGAACTGCAAGCGCATTCCCAGCACGTAACTACTCAGTCCATCCCGGCGTTGAAGGACTACGACGAAGGCACACAACTGGCGAGGGCCGGACAATACAGCCAGGCGGTAACGAAGTTCGAGGACGCGACCACGCAGGATCCCAGCTTCGCCATGGCCTTTTCGAAGCTGGCGCAAACCTACGCCTCGATGGGTTATGACGACAAGGCGGAACAGGCGTCGCGCCGGGCCGTGGAGCTCAGCGATAATCTCCCGGCGTCCGATCGTTTCCTCATCGCGGCCAGCCATGCCAGCCTGACGCATGACGGCGCCAAAGCGATTGCCGCCTACGAGCAGTTGCTGAAGGTGAATCCCGACGACAGCGACGTCCAGTTTGCGTTGGCGAATCTCTACGAAGATGCCGGCAACTACGATCAGGCGAAGAAATACCTCCACACCCTTCTCGCCTCCGATCCTAATTATGTTGCCGCATTGCTGGCCAGTGGCCGTGTCGATATTCGAAGTGGAGACGCACAGGCCGCCCTCGATCCGCTCAACAAAGCCCTGAGCCTGGCCATTCAGTTCGACAATCAGCAGCAGAAAGGCGCAATTCTCCAGGCGCTGGGTATTGCATATCAGCGGCTGAATAAGCTGGACGATGCGCTCCGGAATTTCAACCAGGCGCTCGAGATCCGCCGCAAGATCAGCGACCAGCGCGGCATTGCCATGAGCCTCATGCAGCTCGCTCAAGTCCAGACCGACATGGGCAATGCAAGCGCTGCCCTGGCCAGCTACGAAGAGGCGGTGAAGGTTGATCGTGAGATTGGTGACAAGAATGGCCTGACACAGAATCTGGCCAGTCTTGGCTCCTTCTACCTGGACCGCGGGCAGAACGACAAGGCTTTGTCCTATATCAACGAGGCTCTGCAAATTGCTCGCGAAACGGCCGATCAGCCAACCCAAGCGATACTTCTGCTGAACATCGGCACGGCGCATTTCAACAAAGGTGAGTTCCAGGACGCTCTGACCTATTTCCAGCAGGCCTATGACATTCGCACCCGCTTGAATGAGAACGCGAGTGAGCCGCTGCACGATCTGGCGCAGACCAACGTTCAGCTGGGCCAGTATGAGATGGCTCTCTCGCAATACATGAAGGCGCTGGACGCGCGCCGCTCCGACAGCGACAAGGCTGGAGTAGCGCTGGAGTCGGGTGACATGGGCGCTCTGTTCGCCGCCCAGGGCAATTACTCCGCGGCGCTCAAGGCGCAGCAGGAAGCGGTCAACATCTATCAGCAGATGGCCGATCGTCCCTACCTGACCATGGCAGCGCTGGCTGGATATGGACACACGCTTTCCGCAGTGGGACGCCAGGATGAGGGTCGCAAGAATTTGGAAGACGCGCTGAAGCTCGCGCCTACCGCGAAAAACGACGCCGTCACCGCCGAGACGCTGAATTTCCTGGGCGACAACTATTTCTATGCCGGCGATTACGCGAATGCGCGGCAGCAGTATGAGAAAGCTTTGCAACTGGCCACCAAGTCCAATTCGCGCGAGCAGGCTGTATTGGCCAAACTTGACCTGGCCAAGCTCGACGTCGTGCAAGGCAAGCCGCAGGCGGCGATAGCTACTCTCAAGAAGTTGCAACAGGACGCCGACACCATGGGCCTGAAGGCGGATTCGGTGCGCGCCTCGATCTACCTGGGTGAGGCTTTACTGGCCACCAACCAGATCGATGCCGCCCGCCAAGTCCTGGACAACGCGGTCGCCCGCGCCGAAAAACTTGGCCTGCGCGTGGAACAGGCGAGGGCGCAGTACCTGCTGGGCGATGCACTGGCGAAGTCCGGAAAGAAGCAGGAAGCGATTCCCCATTACCGCCAGGCGGTCAATATTCTGGAGTCGATCAGCAAGCAGGACGGTGCTTCGCGTGTACTGGACCGCTCCGATCTGAAAGATATCTATCGCCAGGCCGCCAAGGGCTATCAGGGCGGCGCCTGATCACATCCCAGTTTGATGTCGCAGGTCTCACGGTTTTTGAGCCTTGGGCATTTGCCCTTGATTACGTGTCCTACACTTGATCCGTCAAGGTAGATCCGGGTGCGTCGCTACGTCACCCATTGCCGTGGGGCCCTACTCATTCGCGCTTTCGAGTGAGTGGCACTGTCTCGCACCATGCAATCCGCCCGGCAGAAGATGCCATCAACCAGTGTTTCACCGCGACTCTTTACGGGACGCGAGCCGCAAAACGAAGGTTAGGTTACACGTCTCCGAAGAGGACGCCCTATCTAATCCCAGCTCTCCAACGGTGGATCAGGAGAAAGAACTCCCAGGGACGAGATAGGCAACGGTAACCTATTCCACACAACGCGATGTTTAGTCTGTGAGTATCGCGGCGGAAACCTCTGCGTAGGAGCAAGGCTTCAGGGCGGATTCGGATAAGTTACGATAACGCCTGATATCGCCAACTACCAAGCTCTGGACCACCAGCTATACTGAGCGGCAATGTCGCTCTGTTCCCGGACCCGGTATCTTTGTCTGAGCTTTCTGCTGCTGTCCGCCGCAGCGTTCACCCAAACGGGGCAGGCACCTCCGCTGGCAGCAAGCCAAGTCGACGAATCCAGTGCCCCAACTCCCACGTTTCGGACGGAGTCACGGCAGGTCATTGTCGAGGCCGAGGTCTGGGAAAAGAATAGCCAGGAAGCTGGCAAGAAGAACCGGTCCGCTGAGACCGGCCAGCCCGGCTATCAGAAAGGCGATGACAGGATGTTACCGCCGCCAGCACGCGGACTCATCGCAAAGGATTTTCGGCTCTTCGACAACAGCACGGCGCAAACCATTAACTATTTCCGGGAACAGGATTTCCCCACGGTCGACATTACCAACCAGTGGGTTTTCTTCCCCACCGGCAGCGGGGCGTGGGGGGGATCTACGTCTTACGCTCTCTCAGGGGTCGATCCTGCAACAGCTACATATCTTATTGGGTACATTCCGCCGGCGCTGAAACCTGGCGAATGTCGTACGATTCGGGTTGTCGCCAACGATCGAATCGTCGTTTGGTTGAATCGCTCGCGGTACTGTGCACCTGAGGCGAGTGATACGACGACTAAGAACGAAGCAAAACTGCGCTTACGGATGGAGAACCTCCTACGTGCGGACGCACGCGAATCGCCGAAGGTTCACATTCGGGCTTCGGTTTTCTGGTCTTCAGGTGTTCTTGCCCTGACTGGAGAGACCCAGAAAACTTCCACCGACACTGAACAGCCCACGAACGCCTTTACGTACGTTGTTGAGGTGCACGATTCCAAAGCCCCGGCACGCGTTCAAATTTCCACTTCGTTCGACCTATTCCCATTCGCGTGGAATTGCCGCGAGAATGAAGACAAAGAACTGCATATTCTCGGAGCGATCTATGACATACGCGGTGGGGTTGCAGGTCAGTTTGCGGACAGATATACCTGCCGTACTATTTGGGAGGACTTTTCGAAGTTCATACCTGGCCTCCTTGCTGCTGTCCCAAGTCGCTTCGATACAGATCTCGATCTACGTCCCGGCGATTATGAACTGCGGGTTGTGGTCAGCGACGGAACTAAGTTCGGACACAGCAAGTTCCCGTTGCACATTGAGCCACTTGACCCGCAACGGATTGGGATCAGCGATGTGACAGTTTGCGATTTTTTGCGCGATGCATCGTGGATTCTGCGTGACACGGCAGCGGTGTCACCGTTCCCACTCAATCCAGCTCCGCTCGTCAGCAAGAACGTTCAATTCTTTCCCGCAACTGATAACCGCGTAAGGCGGCAGGCCCCGGTGTCGCTCTATTTCGAGATTTACAAATCGTCACTCGACACCGACGAGACCGCCCTCTATTACAACGTGAGAGTGACCGATCTGAAAACCGGGATACTGGTTATGAACACCGGGCCAATGAGCGCAGCAAAGTGGGTCATACCCGGCAACCCTGTAATTCCGATTGGACTTAACCTAGACATCAAGAAGCTGCCGATAGGCTCGTATGAGCTGGAGGTGCAGGCCTCCGACGCGACAGGACGGAAGTCAGAGTGGCGAGGAGCTAAGTTCGACATTCAGCGATGATTGTTGCGCCTCAGGAGCAGCAGCCGTGCGCTAACTGTTGTTACATCCCCATATCGTAAGTTGGGGGACTAAATCGGCACGACTGGAGATTTCGGCTGCGAGGTGTTGTGGCACGAACCCCGTCCCGCGACTGCGGGACGACTCAGCTTAGCCCAGGACGAAGTCCTGGGTAGGCGGTTGATAAGAGGTTCCGAGTCCCGGCAGGGACGGCATGTGCTGCCGGCTCGGACATTTGGGTGAGCTCACCCAGAACTCCGCTGCTCTCCATCCCGGGCTACCATGATGCCGCCTTCCAGGCTCTATCCCTCGTTGAACGAACACGCGCGCCAGGCCGGCGATGGCCTGGCTCGTTTTCACACTACCCGCGATTACCCCGCCCCTCCACCTGATTACGAAAGTACAGTGCGCGGCGATTGTACTTTCGTAATCTTGACCAATCTGCACGACGCGTTAACATCGTGATGTTAGGTTGGGATACGCCTTGCCCCGGCGGTCCCTTTCCTGCGTTTTGTCCGGGGGTAGGTGGGTGTCGGTCGTCACGGACCATGCTTTTGTTTCTGCTGTCTGCTCCTACCTCTGTATCTCTCTTCCAGACAGCGTAAGTCCCTGCCGCTCAAGATTTTGCCTGCAACTCGCACGCATCCAAGATTTTGCGGACCGTCTCCAGTGTTTTCAAGAATTTACAGACCAAGGGTGGGGGGAGGGGGCTGGCTGATGCCACTCACCGCATTGATGCTTCCAACGACGGAGGTGAATACGGAGCGAAGAAGTGCGAAGAGGTTATTAAATGGTTGCGGCGGGCACCCCCACTCAAGGCTTCATCTGAGCTTGAATGTGAATTCCCGCCGCATAACCGAAATCACGACATTGCTGCTCTTACTGCACGGGCGGACAGATTCCGCCAGTCGGCGCGCTCGGAGTTCGCGGTATAGTCGCCTCCAGGCCTCCGCCCTCCATGGCCATTCCTGCGCCGTTCCTTCGGAAGGTAGCGACGAGATCAGAGAAGCCTGTTCCTCGACCCGAAACAATGGGATCGATCAGGTTTTGCTGGAAGCCGGTGAAGATGCTGACCCAGTTATTGGATCCGATCGGGTCGGCCTTCAGGTAATCGGCATTGTTCGCGTTGATCGGGTCCGACGTATAGAACTGCGTACACATCGCGATGGTAGGTTGCGGTTCCGACGGGCACGTGACTTGCTGGCCACTCGCCGTCAGGCAGGTGACGCTATACACGATGCAGTCGCCGCCGGTTTCCAGGTTGACGGCGCAAGTCTCGTTGGAGAACTGCGTACCCAGCAGGCGCTGGAGATAGAAGGTATCCCGGTTCCACGGCGTGGCCAGCACCGACATCTGGATTCCGTTGGGGTTCTGAAAACCGTTGGGATAAGTGACCGCCAGTTCATAGCCGCCGAAAACATAGTCGGCTTCCTGTCCGCCCGGTGGAATGGTCTGGATAATCGTCAGCGGCGTATGCGGCGTGAACTCCCACGCCAGAATGTCTTGCGCGGTCGAGGTGACGGGTTGCGACCCGGTAAAGCCAACCCAGGCCGAGCCATTATCGAGATTCAATCCGGTGGGATTGGATCCCGAGAAAGTGACGTTATAAGGAACGCTGATCGTCGGCGGCGAGTTCGGCATCGGCGTATGCGTGCCGGGGATGAACACCGGATCGAGCCACACCTGCAATGTTCCCAGAGTCTGGTTGGGAGCGGGCGGCGTGTACTCCACCACCACTTGATGCACGGCGCCATCCTGGCAGCGCCCGCTGGTGCAGTTGTCGCCGATCAAAGGCACGGTTGTGTTAATCGCATTCTGCGACAGCAGGCAGCTGGTCACGTCGTTGTTCTGGCCGATGGTGTAGACGCCCGGCAAGTGGACGGGAGTGTTGGTCAGCGGGCCGCAGCTCTGGATCGAGACGTGATTGCCATTGGGGTCCCATGCATCCTGCTGAGTATCGAACTCGATGGCGAGGTTGTTGTTGATGCCGGCATAACCCATGCCGCCGTTGTAGGCGCCGACCGCGGTAACACCGGCGCCGCGGGCACCATAGGTGGGATCGGTCGCTGTGGAATTCTGAATGATGAAGGCCACTCCGTCGCCGGGATTGCAGCAGATTGCAGGAGTATGGATTTGAAATTCAAACCACGTGGTGAACCCGGAAGTCAGCGGTTGCTTGACCTTGAAGTAGGAACTGGATTGCTCCGGGTTATGGGAATTCGGGGCCAACGGTCCGTCGGTGAGGCGCAAAACCTTATTACCCTGCCACGTGGCCTGATGAGTGCTCCCGTTCAGCTGGAGGTTGGTCAGGGATGAGAAGTCGGAAAACCTGATTTGCTGGGCAGCCGCAGTGGCTCCCATGAAGGTCAGAACGGAAACAAGCGCGATAAGGACGAAGCTCGTTTTGAGTCGCATCTTTGCCTCTCTCTGCGCCAAGTTTGGAATTCGATCGCACGGAAGCCTGAACTTACGCGCGACGCGGACGGTCGACGGGTTAGCCAGATGCAATGGCGCAGGGTCCACTGTGCTGGTAGATTGGAAAATATTGAGGTTCCAGCAAGCCGATGTCAAGCCAATTCAGGACTCGCGGTGCTTGTCACCAGTCATGCCCACACTCAAGGCTGGCTTGATCGACCAAGGTGGATGCCATTCCTGCACCATCAGGCTGAAAGGCCTTACTACTTTGCAGCTGTTGCCGGCAGTCGACGGAGCGCATTTTGTGTGTTTCAGACCTTGTTTTCGGCTAAGAACTAGGGTTGTTGTATAATGTTTCTGCGTATGTTCGAACGGCGCGTCTAGCAGCCATCCCTCCTTTGTCTGAGCGATTCCTGCCTGTAACCTTCCGATTCACCAAACGCAATATCAACACAAGGATGTCAGAAACAGATGGAACAAGGAACAGTAAAGTGGTTTAACGATGCCAAAGGATTTGGCTTCATTTCACGTCAGAACGGCGAAGATGTTTTCGTCCATTTCACGGCCATTCAGTCGAACGGCTTCCGTTCGCTGCAGGAAGGTCAGGCTGTGAGCTTCGACGTGAAGCGCGGGGCGAAGGGCTGGCAGGCTGAGAACGTTCAGGTTCTCTAAAAAGTAATTCGGAGATGGGGGCGGCGCATGTCGCCCTCGTCTTTTTGAAGATAGTGGTTCGCTGAGTCTTTAGTCGTGAAACCCCAACAAGCGTCTGCCGAATGGGGCTTTTGGCGGAACGCTCAACTGAAAAGCGAGGAAGTCATGAAGAATATCTATGTGGGGAACTTAAGCTTCGATGCGACTGAAGACCAGGTTCGCTCGATGTTTGAAGCGTACGGCCCGGTCGAACGGGTCAGCATCGTTACCGATCGCGACACGGGACAGCCCCGCGGATTTGCGTTCGTCGAAATGACCGATGATGACGCGGCCGGCAAGGCCATGGATGCGCTCAACGGCACCAACCTCGGAGGCCGTAACCTGACCGTAAACGAAGCCCGGCCGAAGGCGGACCGTCCCCGCGGCGGCGGCGGTGGTGGTGGCCGCGGCGGCTTTGGGGGAGGCGGTGGCGGCGGACGTGGCGGTGGTGGCGGTGGCCGTGGTCGCTCAGGCGGCGGCGGTGGCGGCGGCTGGGGTCGTTAGTAGTCCAGCTAACGCGAAAACAGAATTTTGCCGGAGCGCTTACGAGCGGCTCCGGCTTTTCAATTTTGCGGCGTAAGTGTTCTTGGACTTGTGACTCTGATACGCTGGTGCGGCATTTGTAGCGCTGCCCGATGCCCGATGCTGCTCAACCTGTAATCGAGCTTGATAACGTCGGTTTGCGGCTTCCCGACGGCAAGCAACTTCTCTCTGCTATCAGCCTCAGCGTCCGGAACGGTGAAACGCTTATGCTGGTTGGTCGTAGCGGCTCCGGAAAGACTACTTCCCTCAAGCTGATCAACCGCCTGCTGACCCCGACGTCCGGCGAAGTGCGGGTCGAAGGCACACCCGTCGCGCAGTGGGAAGCGACAACGCTGCGCCGCCGCATCGGCTACGCGATCCAGGACGTCGGACTCTTTCCTCACTACACAGTCCGCGAAAACGTCTCCCTCGTACCTAAGCTCGAACAGTGGGAACCGCAGAAGATCTCCGCACGCGTAGAAGAGGTCTTGGCGCTCGTGGGATTGCCGGTCGAGGAGTTTGCGCAGCGCTACCCTCACGAACTCTCCGGCGGACAACGGCAGCGTGTCGGGATCGCTCGTGCGCTGGCTGCAGAACCGCCCGTGCTCTTGATGGACGAGCCATTCGGCGCGCTTGATCCCATCACGCGCGCCGAACTGCGACGCGAGTTCAAGGATTTGCAGGACAAGCTCGGCAAGACCATCGTCTTCGTGACACACGATATCGGCGAAGCCCTGATTCTCGGCGATCGCATCGCGTTGCTGGAGAAAGGTACGCTCCTCGGCGTCTACAGTCCGGAACAGTTCCTGCGTAGCGAGGAACAGGCAGTGAAGGCTTACGTCGATGTCTTTCGCGAAGCACAGCAGCTATTTCCGGCGAAAACCGCTGGCTGAAGTAAATAGGAAGGGAATACATAGCAACGGCAGTCGACCTAGAAATGAGTTCTCATCATGCGCGGAGCGAGAGATATGCTTTTCCCGCTCGCGAGGAATCTAAGGCAAACGATTTCAAGTTCCCATGAACTTCATCCTCGAACACCCCCGCGAAGTCGCCACGCTCGCCGCTGAGCATCTCTGGCTGGTCGGCATTTCGATGCTGCTGGCGCTCGCAATTGGTGTGCCGCTCGGCATCCTGCTGACGCGTAGGCCAAGATGGAAAGCGATCGTGCTGGGCAGCACGAACGTCATCCAGACCATTCCCAGCCTTGCGCTCTTCGGACTTCTCTTGCCACTGCCCTGGTTAGGTGGGCGCGCGGATCGGCTCGCCATCGTAGCGCTGGCCCTCTACGCGTTGCTGCCCATCGTTCGCAACACCTATGTCGGGATCGCTGGAATCAGTCCACCCGTTCGCGAAGCCGCTATTGCGATGGGGCTGACGTCGGGCCAGCTATTGTGGCACGTCGAATTGCCGCTGGCGCTGCCGGTCATGCTTTCCGGAATTCGTGTCGCGATGGTGATTACGATCGGCGTCGCGACCATCGCTGCTGCCATCGGCGCAGGTGGTCTTGGCGAGTTCATCTTCCGCGGCATCGCCATGGTTGACAACGGCGTCATTCTCGCAGGCGCAATTCCCGCGGCCCTCATGGCCCTGGCTGCCGATCTCTCGCTTAGCGGCGTCGAGAAGCTGCTGGTGCGGCACCAAAGCTAGCTAGCTATGGACCGCCGAACCTTTCTCTCCGCTCTGGCGCTAACTGTTTGCAGCGGCTGTGTGTCGCACACAAACGAGCTGAGCGTCGGCTCGAAGAACTTCACCGAACAGCTCATCCTCGGCGAGATTCTCAAGGAGGCACTGGAGAGCGCTTGCCGCATGCCGATCGATGGCCGCTTCTACCTTGCGGGAACGTACATTTGCCAACAGGCCATCTTGGCCGCACGCATTGATACCTATGTTGAGTACACCGGAACGGCGCTGGCGGCGATCCTTAAGCAGCACGCTTCCGGCGACTCGCAAGCAGTGTACGAGCAGGTTAAACGTGACTACAAGCAGCGCTTCAATCTCGACGTCATGCCGCCGCTGGGATTCAACAACAGCTTTGCCATGGTGATGCGCCGGGACAACCCGCGCCCTCCAGCGGTGACCAAGCTCTCGCAACTAGCACCCTTCGCACCGAAGCTAAGGCTCGGCGTAGGCTATGAATTTCTTGAGCGGCAGGACGGATACCGAGGCCTTGTCAAGACGTACGATCTGCATTTCGCGGATGCTCCCCGTGTCATGGACTTGGGCTTGTTGTATCGTGCGCTACAAAACAATTCCGTGGACATCGTCGCCGGCAGTAACACGGATGGACTGATCAAGGCGCTTGGTTTGGTCGTGCTCGAAGATGACAAACACTACTTCCCACCCTACGATGCGGTGCCCATCGTCAATCCTGTGCTGTTCGAGAAATGCTCGAATGCGCTGAGCGCATTTGAAATGCTGGCGGGCCGCATCAGCGCCGAGCAGATGCGAGCGATGAACTATGCGGTCGATGGCGAAAAGAAAGATGCGGGAGAAGTGGCGCGGGAGTTTCTCAAGAGTGTGCCGGCGAAGAGTGGAAAACAGAACCCCGCCCAAGCAACACCGGCTTGAACGGGGCACCCTCAAGGTTCTTTCTGGTTTCACCTACGAACCGCCCATCCAGATAGTCTTTAACTCTTGCCATCTCCAAGGATCTGGAAGAAGCGGATGATCGACTCGATTCCTCGATGGAAATTGGGGATGTGGAATTTCTCGTTAGGAGCGTGCAGGTTGTCGTCCGGCAGACCCATGCCCATCATGATGCTGGGAATGTTCAGGTCCTTGTCGAACTGGGTGACGATTGGAATCGACCCGCCCGAGCGGATATAAACCGTGTCCTTCTTGAAGATCTCATGCATAGCTTCGACCGCCGCGCGCGCGTAGGGATTGTCCGTATTGACCACGCAGGCCGGACCTTTGCTGTGAATCTTGATATTGGTCCTGATACCCTTCGGCGTAATCTTCGCAACGTAGTCGCTGTACTTCTTGAAGATGTCGTCCGCATCCTGGTTGGGCACCAGTCTCATCGAGACCTTCGCCGAAGCGCGTGCCGGAATGACTGTCTTGGCGCCCGGAGCCTGGAAGCCGCCGAGGATGCCATGCACTTCCAGCGTGGGACGCGCCCAGGTGCGATATAGCACCGAGTAGCCCGGCTCGCCGGTCAGCACATCGGAGCCGACCTCGGCCTTGCGATACTCCTCTTCGTTAAATGGCAGACGCTCCCAGGCTTTCAGCTCGTCATTGGTCGGCTTTTTCACCGCGTCATAGAAACCGGGGATCAGCACCTTACCGTTTTCATCCTTCAGTTTGCTGAGAATCTCGACGAGGCCGAAGATCGGATTGGGAGCAGCGCCGCCATACACTCCGGAGTGCAAATCCGTCTTTGAACCTTGGGCCTCAAGTTCCGTGTACACCAGTCCGCGCAATCCCACACACAACGTCGGAAGGTCGGGCGCGAAAAGCTCGGTGTCGGTGACCAGCGCGAAGTCGGACTTCAGCTTGCCGTCCTTTGCATGCTTTTTGACATATTCCTCGATGGCCTCGCCACCAACTTCTTCTTCACCTTCAAAGAGCACGCGAACATTGATGGGCAGCTTGCCGCCGCCGGCCTTGAAGAGCGACTCGAACGCCTTCACCTGCATCCACAGCTGGCCTTTGTCGTCGACAGCGCCACGCGCGTAGATATTCTGATTGCGCTCGCTGGGCTCGGCCCACGCTTGCTTGATCGCTTGTGCGTTGTCCCCTTTGACGGGGACAGCATCCTTGTCGATGAACGGCGGCGACTTCCACTCATCCCAGGGCTCGGCCGGTTGCACGTCGAAGTGCGCATAGCAAAGCGCGGTGGGCTTGCCGGCCGCATGCAGCCAGTCGGCATACACGAGCGGATGTCCGCTGGTTTTAATGATCTCGACGTTCTCGAAGCCGATGCGCTTGAGGTCAGCAGCAACCATCTCGGCCGCCTTGCGGACATCGTCTTTGTGCTCCTCGGTGGTACTGACGCTGGGAATGCGCAGCAGATCTTTCAACTCGTCGAGGAAGCGCTGCTGATTTTCGCGCGCGTAGGAAATGGCAGAGGAAACGGCTGTGGATGACATGGAGAACTACTCCTTCCTGAATGAGAGCAGGCTGGCAACTACTGCTCGGAAAGCCTATTTGGTTAGACCAAAAAGTATATCGCAACAGCAAGGAGAGAGAGACTGCCGGTGGGCATAACTGTAGAAAGGACCGACTTTCCAATCAATGAATTTGCCGATGGAAGGCGCCTCTAAACCTCAAATATCCGATACACTCCACCGCCATCGCGCGCCTGGTTAATTGCCATCGCTACATTATGCACAGGGGTTCCTGCGGTGGTCTTCCCATCGGGACTGCCGGCGTGCGCGTGTCCATGCAGCACCAGATCGGCGCCGTGCCGGTCAATGACCTCCGCCAGGCGCGAGCTGCCGAGGTAGGGATAGATTTCCAGCGGCTCGCCCTTTACCGTATCGCCTATAGGCGCATAGTGCAAAACAACGACGCGTTTCTCCGTGCGTAACTGGGAGAGCGCGCGCTCCAGTTTCAACGATTCGTCGATGGCCGCCTGCACGAATGCTTTGACCTCGGGCTCACCAAATGCGGTGAGGGCGCCGCGTCCGAAGCCACCCGGGAAACCCTTGGTTCCGGCAAAGCCGACGCCATCGCGCTCGTAGGCTGTGCCGTCGAGAACTTTCACTCCCGCGTCGGTCATCAACTTCATGAGCTCTGAGGCTCGTCCGCTCTCGTAATCGTGATTGCCCAGTACAGAGATAGTCGGAATACGCAGACGAACAACTACGTTCAGCAGCGAATCCATCTCTTCCGGACGGCCGAAATTCGTCAGGTCGCCGCCCAGCACCAACACGTCCGCTTCGTCGCGAACACGGTTCATGTAGTCGCGAACTTTGTCGTGCACCTGCGGGCTGAAATGAAGATCGGCAACGGCGGCAATTCGCATTAATCCTCGGTCTTGACGAGTGGCTCTGCGGCGGGCTCTTCGATCCTAGGCTCGCGGCTCTCGCGCTGCTGCCGCAGAAGGTTCTCCATCCCCCATTCTTTCATGTCGATGGAGAACATTTTCTCGTCGATCAAGCTGCCGCGGAACGGAAGATCGGCTGGCGCCGCGTCGAGCTGCTTCCTAAAGCGCAACAGCAACTCATTCCAAATTTGCCGCGGAACATAATCCTGTTTCGACGGGTAAACATAATGGAAGAGCATCAGCTCCCACAGCAGCAATTCCCAGTGTTCGCCGACAAGGTGCAACAACCTGTTCCAATCTATCTTGCCACGGGTCCCGTAAATGATGTGAACAACGTCGGCGCCGTCGAATCGCTCACGAAAATTGACGAAGAGTTTCGATGCGATCAATTCCTCCGCGGCCAGCACGCGAGTGTGGACGCCGAGTACGACATACGGGGAGCTGCGATCAATCCACGACTGGTCGACCGTGATCACTGCGTTGCTCATCCCCGTGATCAGGTCCACGAAGTAGCCGTCGCGATGCGCCTTCGCCAGCCAGACCGGATCTCGCACTTCGGTCTCGAATCCCTGCTCCTGCAAGTGCCGTAGCGCCTCAGGCACAGCCTCGCTGGTCAGAAAAAGATCCAGATCTTTCGTATTGCGCCAGATACCGGTGTGCTGCTGCAGGGCAAACGCTCCGGAAACGACGTAAGGAATGCCCGCGCGGTTCAGGTGTTTGAGGACTTCGCAGAACAGCGCGCGCTGCTCCGGGGGAAATTCCGGAGGCACGGAGGTACTGACCGGTAATTCCTTTTCAGTCGCCACGGCCTAACGTTGGATGGCACAACCCGGCTTTGGCGTTGTTGCTAAATCGGCAAAAAGTCGTTTATCGAGCGGCGGAAGTTTCGCTTTTGATCATAAGCAAGATTGCCGCGAGGATCGCCACGGCGCCTAGCGCGATTAGCGAAAGCTTGACCACGATAGCCGCCAGCAGCCCGCCAATCACACCGGAGAGCGCCTCGGCTCCCACCTGAAGCGCCTGGTTGTTGCCCATGACACGGCCCTGCTCGTCGTTATTGGCGGCCAGCGAGAGTAAGGTCGCGCAAGACGGCAGGCACAGCGCCAGCGCGGCAGATGTCAGGAAAAGCGTGATCCAAAGCGCGCTTATGGGATGCGGGACCACGACGACGATCATCAGCACGCCCGTCAGGAGCCCGGACCAGACGGTGAGCGTTTTGATGGCAAAGCGCTTTGACAGATAGCTTGTCAGCCACAGATTCGCGATGACGATGGGTACGCCAACCCAGGCAACGAACTCCGAAACGCGCGAAACTCCAAGGTGATATTCGTCGACCAGGTACATCGGATAGCAGCGAAAGAAGCCGAAGATGGCGAGGTAAAACAGGAAGTTAAACCAGTACAGGCTGCGCAGCTTTCGGTTGGTGATCACCCCAGCCAGATTGGTGAAGGACTGTAGCAGGGGACCCGCCCGTCGTTGACTGGGGAGATGTGTTTCGCGAAAAAATACAAGTGTCCCTGCGGTGGCCAGGATGAGCAGGAAAAACGCCATCCAAAAGGGGGTGGCGTAGTTGAACCAGGGCACGATGGCTGGATCAGCCAGTTTGCCTCCGACCAGAGGTCCTACAATGTAGGCAGCGCTAACGCTCATGTAGATATAGCCGAAGAGCCGGTTACGCTGATCGGGAGTTGAGACGTCGGCAATGGCGCTCTGCGCAGTGACAATGTTCGCTTCCGCCAATCCCGCGATGAGCGATGCCGCTGCCAGCAGAGCAAAGCTGCCGATACTGAGCGATGTCGCGATCACGGCGTAGCACAATGTGGTAATCGTCAGCGAGATCAGCAGCACCGGCTTTCTTCCGTAGCGGTCAGACAGCGAACCCATCACCGGCGAGCCCAGAAACTGCCCCAGCGGATACAGACAGAGCAGAAACCCGAGTAGCATGGTGCGTCTGGCCATGGGATCGGTTGCAGTGATCATCGGGCTGTCGCCGCGCATCAGCATGGGGGTGAAGACCGTGATCATCAGGCTGTAGCCGACAAAACCGATGAAGACAACTATGTAAACGGGCAGCAACGTTGCCCCGGCTTTCGACGGCGCACTTGTCCAGTTGTTTGGCGGCACGTTGTGATTGGAAGGGTATGAGGTGGCCATGGTCCCTGGGTCGCTTCGAAGTTGGCGATTAGCTTACACCGGCGTTGGCATCAGCCTCAGCAAAAATGTTATCGGCGTCTACCTTGCATACTTCCCCGTTCCGGCTGCATCATTCTTAAACGCACGTGAGGAGCCGATGCCGAAAGAGACCACGGTCGATATCGAAGGCAAACACCTGAAGCTGTCGAATCTCGACAAAGTGTTGTATCCCGAGGTGGGATTCACCAAGGGGCAGGTCATCGACTACTACGTCCGCATTGCGCCGATTTTGCTGCCGCACCTGCGGGCCCGCCCTCTGACCATGAAGCGCTATCCCAACGGCGTCGGCGGCATGTTCTTCTACGAGAAAAATTGCCCCAGCCATCGTCCCGACTGGGTGAAGACCGCGCGCGTCTGGAGCGAGGGCAACAATCGGTGGATGGATTACTGCCTGATCGAAGATTTGGCGACGTTAGTGTGGGCCGCAAATCTTGCCGATCTCGAACTGCACACTAGCCTATCGCTCGGCAAGAACGTGCTGCAACCCTCGTTCCTCGTCTTCGATCTCGATCCCGGGGCACCCGCTACCATTGTGCAGTGCTGCGAGGTCGGCGTCTGGGTACGCGATGTCTTCAGCAAGTTGGGGTTGCAGTGCTGCGCCAAGACTTCGGGATCGAAGGGACTACAGATCTACGTTCCTTTGAACACCACCGTTACTTATGACGAGACCAAGCCGTTCGCGCACGAATTGGCGCGAATGTTGGAGCGGCGGCATCCGGAACTTGTCGTCTCCGACATGAAGAAAGCGCTCCGCACCGGAAAAATTCTTGTGGACTGGAGTCAGAACGACGATCACAAAACGACCGTCTGTGTTTACTCGCTGCGCGCTAAAGAGCGGCCCACGACATCGACGCCGGTGAAGTGGACAGAGGTTGAGAATTGCCTGAAGAAGGGTGATCCCAGCCTGCTGGTCTTCGACTCCGAAGAGGTGCTGGCGCGCACAAAGAAGTACGGTGACCTGTTTGAGCCCGTGCTGAAACTCAAGCAGAAGATGCCGTCACTCAGCGCTCTTCAAGAACTGGAAACCGGCGCGGCCGGGAAATCGGCGCCAAAGCCGCGCCAGCAGGAAAAGACTTCCAGCCGCGACACGACCAAGACCAAGCGTACAAGCGCGAAAAAGGCGGCGACGGCCCGCAAACGCGGATGACCCAATCAGTTGCCGAAGACACTCCATCGTCAGCATGATCCCACCGGGTAGGACTACCTGGCGCTTTCTTGCTGACAACCTCGCAAGTGGCCTTGCCTCGCAGCAGGATACCCCACTGTGGGAGCTAACGCCAAAGACACAGGCACCCGCTACCCTTCCCAGACGAATGCGTCGAAGATGCTGGTCTCGTTAAATCCGAGGCGCTTGTAGAGGCTTACGGCGCGCTCGTTCATTTCAGTTACGGTGAGCGTGAGAGCCCGGAAATGGCGATGGCGCAGCGAATTCGCAGTGCAGGCGATGAGGTTTTCGCCAATCCCCATGCGCCGGTATTCAGGCAGCAGGCAAACCTGAGTGACGTGGCCGACATCGCCCTTGACGCGCGAACACAGAATCAGTCCCACCAGCGAGTTCGTGGGACGATGAACCGCCGAGAAGGATGCCTCCGTGTCGAACACTCCGCAGCCCGGGAAGCGCACGATGTTGTTGAGGAAGCGTATGGAGCCGGCGTGGGTTCGATACTGATCGTTGATTTCGGAATCGATGTGGCCGCGATAGGCCGCGGTAATGACTCCCGCGGCAGGCTGATAATCCTGCTCGCTCCAGCGGCGGACCTGAATGTCAGGGTGTAGCCGCGCCGGCGGAATCGGCGCTGCATGACTGCCCTGCAGCTCGAGGTTCAGGAACAGGCGGCGGTGGCGTTGGAATCCCGACGAGAGGAAGCAGGTCGTCAGTTCGCCTGTCTGGTGGGTCAACAACTGTGCTTCAACGCGATGGATCCCCGGAGACTGCTGCAAGGTCTCGATGACGTGCTCGGCCATCTGCGCTTCGACACGATGGGTATCCACGCGTCGCGGAGACACGAAGAGGTCGCCCACCACTCCCTTGCTGCCTTCGTACACAAAGAACGAATATCCCACTACGTTGCCGCGCTCCACGGCGGCGTAACCGGGAAGGATCTTCGCATCGACGTAGCGCAGGATCATGTCTGCGGAGTTGCGATAATCCCAGCAGAGCATGCTACCCCACGTCTCGACTTCCTGATCGAGCAAGGGGCGGAGGTCGCTGGACGAGAAATGCCTGAGGTCAAGAATCTCCACAGTATTCAGTTGATGCGACCGGCGGAAAACGGTGGCAGCCATAGGCGCGTCAATCAAGGGCGCTGAGCCAGTCTAGTGTGCTCAGGCAGCGGAAGTAAACTAAACCCTGGTGGAGTTGCACCTCAAACGCCAATTGACCATAGAAGCGCTTGCACTAAGGTTCGGTGGGCTCGCTTGTGCTATGGGCTCCCAGTTCTACGGCCCGTTGTTCCGCCCGCTGCTGGTCAGCAACTCGTCCGGCCAGCTCGTAAAGATGAGCCAGGTTGGACCACGCCGTTGCGTCGTCAGGCGAAAGCTGCACCGCCTCTTCGGCGGCCACGATAGCCTGCCTTGTATCGCCCGACATACGCCAGGCATCGGCGCGCGCGCGGGCCACTTGGAAGCGCAGCGAGTCTCCTCCCTTCTCCGCAAGAGCCACAGCAGGAGCTTGCCGCAAAGCAGCCTCGAGAGCCGTTAGTGCCTGCTGCGGCTGCATAACGTGCAGGTAGTAGTAAGCCAGACGAAGATCGGCCTTGTAAGGCTGGAGCGACAGGCGCACTCCTTGTTGCACCGCGTGCGTCGCTTCCGGCATGCGTCCCAGGCGGTAATACAGAGCTCCCAGTGAAAACCAAGAATCTTCGCTGGGATCCAGCGCGACAGCCTTGCGATATTCCTGCTGCGCATCGTCGTTGCGCCACATGGCGTAGAAAAGGTTCCCGCGCAGCCAGTGAACGTAGCCGCTGTCGGGAAAGAGGGCGAGGGCATGGTCGCTGGCCGCCAGCGCCTCGCTGTTCCGATTCAAGGCCGCCAGCACAGCAGCCGCATTGGCCCACCGATCAAAGGCGATCGCGGTTGAATCCGGTAACGACTGCACGGGGAGGGTCGCCGTCGCGCAGTCCACCTGCGAGCGCCTGATCAAGTCTTCCGTCGACGGCGTGCGTCGCACAAATACCGCGGCAACTTCATCCAGGTACACAGGACGCCAATTCTGGCTGGCGCAGAAGTCTTTCAGGCGAACCAGCGGGGTCTTCTGCCGGCGCTCGAGCGAAAGGATGAAGGTATTGATGCCGTATCGGTCCGCGACGCGCTGCCATTCGAGGGAATCCGGGGACGCCGCCATCAGGCGAAACTGGTTCTCAAAGATGCTGGTCCCAAACGGAATCGCACGGCCGTCGATGTAATCGCGATGATGTTCGCCCAACCGCCAAGCCACGAAGCCGCCTTCGTCGTAGGTGTTCAAAACCTCGCCGGGGAGGTTGGCTTCTTCGATGAATTTCGCCGCCGCCTCGGGATACCACCATCCAATGCCGGCGCCAAAAGTCGCGGCGTGATCGGCCACCAGATAGGTCCGGTTACTAACAACATCGAACAGGCGGACACACCCCAGCAGCCCGAAAAGCCCAGCGACAGAAAACGCCAACACTTGCCGGATTCTGGCGCCCGTGAATCGTTCCGCTACAAAGCGTGCTGCCGTCTGCAGCACCGAACCTCCGACAAGAACAACAACGCACGCCGTAAGAGCTTCCATGCGAATATGGCGGATGCTTTCGTAGCTCGCACCTGCCAGCAGGAGCGCTGCGCCCGGTTGACGCTGCACAATCGCCAGCCCAGCCGCCACCACGGCGATTGCCAACACCAGGTAAACCGTGCCCTGCGTATCGCGCAGCGATAAAGTACTGGAGATCGCCGCCCAGGTCAACGGAAGCGGGAACCATTCAGTCAGAAAGCGCGCATGCTCCGCCATCGCCTGGTTTTGTCGCAGCAGCGCCGTGTAAAGTCCCCAACCCCACGGATTGAGAATGGTTGCGGCCACCGTAGCCGCGAACCACGGCAGCTCGCGCTTCAGTCTCTGTATCGCATGCCGCCGGCGAGTCTCGCCGAATAACGTTTCGAGCATGTCGATTCCGGCGAAAGCGAACGCCAAACCCAACCCGGCGACGAAGCCAAGATGGAGGTTCACCCAGGCGATCATCAGTAGGGGTAACACCCACAAACGTGCGCGGCTGGTTTGAAAGTTCTCCCACAGGATCGACAAGAAAGCCGCGAACAGCACGACCGTAAACATGTCTGCGCGCGGAACCGTGCGGTAGGCGATGAGGGGAACGGCGATGATGGCAAGGATTGCAGTGGTCACCGAGCCGCGTCGCAGCAGCAGCGCAACCGTACCGGCACAGGCGATCGCGCCAATCCAGGAAAGCAACCCATACCCGCCGATCAGGTAGGCCGCGTAAAAGATCAGACCCGCACCGATGGGATAGATCCAGGGTTGCCCGTAAGCCGTGTAGGAGAAAACGTCTGTGGAGAAGATGCGATGCTGCTGCACCATCCAGCGTCCGCTGGCCAGTTGCCAGCCGAGGTCGTAATCGGAGACCGTTCGTAGGCCGGATGCGCACGCGTACACCAGAGCAATCGCCCCAAGGAAGAGAAGAGTCGCGTTCTGCGATGCAACGGGATGAGCCGGCGCGTTCGCGCCTGAATGATCCGGAGCCACCATGCTGGCAGCGTTCTGTGTCTTCGCGCCTGTCTCGGACTGCGCTTCCAACTCCGCCCTCCGTTGGCCTGCCGATTTATGCTATCTCACGCGCAGCAATTTTGGGTGCTTGCATGAATGAGATCAGAGAAGTTGCGCGAGTGACTGCAGACGACAAATTCGCTAACCGGTATTAGTCGTGAACCGGCCGGAGCCTCCGCGAGCGGGTAAAAAAAGTTGTTACGGCGTGAGTTCGAACACGACCCCTTGATTTTGGTTTCCGCCGGCGGCCGTGGTCCCGAGGTAGTGTCCCATGCCATCCGGCGTGAGCCCGTAGTAAGCGAAGGCGCCGTCCGGAGGGATGCCAAAGGTGTGAAGAACAGTTTCAAGCCAGTGATTGTTACTCACTTGGGCGAGTGAGAAGATCACACCGCAATCGCAGCCGGCGTCCCCACCCGCTGACGTAGTGCCGTAGAGTTTGCCCGCCGGATTGAAGACCAGCGTGCTGGTGGGATTACCTCCATCGGCGCTTCCCCGGAAGCTGTACAGCACTGCGCTATGCCAGGGTCCGGTGCCTGCCCCAGGACCGACGCGGAATACTGCTCCGGCTCCGTTTGTCCCACCGTAATAGGTTGTTCCGTACAAGTTGCCGTATGGATCGGCGATCAATCCCCCGTAGGGAAAAGCCGCATCGGGTTGACCCCGAAAAGCGTAAACCGTACTGAACGTCCACGTGCCTCCCGCGCCTGGAGCCAGCTTGAACACTGTGCCGAATCCGTTCGTTCCGCCGAGCTCGGTCACGCCATAAAAATTACCGGCCGCATCCATCAGCAATCGGCCCAGCGATCCCAGTGCTCCATCGGCGCCTCCGGTAAAGTTGTGAACCACGCGCTCCGTCCATCCCCCATTGCTTGGCGAGAGCTCATAAATCGTGCCCTCGGCGAACGCTCCGCCGTCAGGACTAGTTCCCAGCAAATTGCCGGCGCGATCGAAGACCACCGGACCACCTGGGCCGGCTGCATCAGGACTATCTCCGAAGCTGTACAGCACCGTCTCCATCCAACTGTCTCCGGAGCGCGACAGCTTGAAGACGACGCCACAGCCGTCGCCACTGCAGATGCCTCCCGAACCGCCCGCGACCGTGGTGCCGTACAGATTGCCCTGGGCGTCCATGGTTAAACCGCCGTATGGGTTCTTGCCATCGCTCAAGCAGCCAAAGCTGTACAACACCATCTGCTGCCATTGTTCTCCGTTCCGCGTAAGCTCGAAGACCGTGCCACAGTTCGCTGAGCCGCCCGTAACCGTGGTTCCGTACGCATTTCCGGCCCCGTCAAAGATCAGTTGCGATGCCGGATCGGCCCCATCGGAGCCGCCGGTGAAGCTGTACACAGGAGTTTCGGTAGCCGCCCAGGAAGGGCTCGCAAAGCTAGCGAGAATCGTAACCGCAACGCAAGCAAAGAACGGAACAGCACGAGTATTGAATCTCTGCATGGCTCGCTCCTCGAGAGAAATTCGGAAGTCGATGTCAGGCCGTACCGGCAGGCGGGCTGAAACTGTACCACGATTCCACTTCGATCAATACGGAAGAAAGAGTTTTGACAAAGGGCGGACGCAACACCGAAAAGAACAGCCCATCCGACAACCTACATCGGATGGGCCGCTCCCCGGGAGGAACTCTTGACCTACGGTGTGATCTTGAACACGACGCCGGCGGAATACTGCCCTCCACTCGAGGCCGTGCCATAGAGATTACCGCTTCCATCCAGGATCAGCGGCGCCATGGGGCTTGCGCCGTCGTTGCCGCCGGTGAAATTGTGCAGCGATTGGTAGGACCAGCTTCCACCGGATCGCGTCAGCTTGAACACAGTTCCGTAGCCATACTGTCCGTCGGCAAAGGTGGTGCCGTAGAGGTTGCCGGCCGCATCCATAGTCAGGCTCGCATACGGTCCCAAATTGAGACCGCCCTGGAATCCGGTAATGAAGTCGTAATTCCAGCCACCTCCCGAACAGCTCAGCTCGAACGCACTTCCTCCGCTGTTGGGAAGATAGACGGTAGCGCCGTAGAGATTGCCTGCCGAGTCCTTGATTAACCCACTCTGCGGACCCATACCGTCATTGCCCTGGTAGGTGAAGCCGTGGATCGTGGTTTCCGTCCAGCCCGCTCCGGAGGGCGCCAGTTCGTAGACCACGCCGTTGCCGTAGGGCCCTCCGTTCGTCATTACGCCGTAGAGGTTGCCGGTGCTGTCGAAGATCACACCGCCCCAGGGGAATTCGCCGTCACCATTGTTCATCACGTCATACAGGATATTCTGGCTCCACTGTCCGCTAGTCGGCGTCAGAGTATAGATCACACCCGAGTCGGCGGCGCCACCGTTCACGGCGGTGCCATAGAGTGTTCCATTCGCATCAAAGGTCAGACCGCCTTGCGGGTACGATCCGTCGGTGCCGCTGAAGTCATACAGGACGGTCGCGCTCCAACCCGGGTTGGTATTGGGAGACGAGTGCGTGGGCGGAAGCAGCTTATAGACTGTGCCGCATCCGTGATAACCATTGGAGGTATAGCAGGGGCCACCGCCGCCGGCGGACGTCGCGCCATAGAGAGCGCCATCGGGGCCCATGGTCAACGGGCTGCTAGGACCAGCGCCGTCGTGCCCGTTTTCGAAAGTATGAAGAGTGCTTAAAATCCAGCTGTTCCCCGACGGTTTCAACAAGAACGCGGTGCCGTAATTGTCAGCCCCACCAAAAGTCGTTCCAAACAAGTTCTGCCCATCCAAAGTCAAACCAGTGAAAGGATACGCACCGTCACGGCCGCCGGTGAAGGCGTGAATTACGGAGTAAGTTTGTGCCTGTGCGGCCATGGCGACAAATACCAAGAACGACAGCAGCACTGGAATGAAGCTGCGAATTGGGAACTTTCTGTTCGCCCCGTTTGCCTGCCCAGCGAAGTTGACATCTCTCATAGAACACTCCTTTTCGAGCCAGACGCAGTCGTCTCCATGCCTGACCGTCTGGCGGCGCACCAGGCACGCAGGGAGGCGTGGTTGCGCGTGCGCACTTCAGCGCAAGCGCCGGAAATTTGTCAGTTGCAAGTGGCGGACGCGGGCTCCATTACGCACACGAGGATCAAGGCCTGCGATCCCTCGCGGTCGTAAAGGGAGCGACTGCGCAAATCAGCACAAGCCCCTGAGAGGCGTCATTCACTACGGGGTCTACGTGAAGCGGCTTTCTTACGAAGATGGCTTACGCACTAATGGCCGGAAAAAGCAGTATCTCAGTTCAGCAACTGATGAAGTGACGTGAGTGGCTCGATTTTCTATGACTCGCCGCCGTACGTCAAGAGCCTGTACACAAAATTCATGTTGCCGGTTGCGGAACGAATTTCAAGGATGCTGCTGCGGTGCGGGTCTTCCGGCGACCAAGTAGAAGTCGAGATGCTGCCACGCGAATCCTCCAAACTGAATCACCCGGCGTCCTGGAACCCGATATTGCAGTTGTTTCTGGCTACCCTCTGCGGCTACGACGATGTGGTCGCCGGCAGGAATTTCACTTCGGTCGTAATTCGCAACCGGATGATTGCGATAAAACGCCAGTCCGTATTCGACTCCCGGGGGTACGTCATAAACGGCGATATCCGGAAGACGGCCGATCTCGGTTTGCGACAGCGCCGCTTCCACCGGCCGCTCGGACTGCAGATAGCTGATCAGCGGCGCGGTGCCGCGCAAGATCAGCGAAAAGGCGATCACCACCGGAACCAGCGTAGTGAAGCGAAGCACCCGGTATCCCTGGCTTTGCAACGTCAGTACGAACATCAGAATCGTGACGACGGCCAGCGACCCTGCCACGATAATCACGTTACGCGGCAGGGTCAGCTTCAGCAGCTTGAACGATACCGTGAACGCCGCGATCAGCATCGCCGAAGAGAGCAGTGCGTGCAAGACGATCATCCACATCGCCGGCTTGATCTGCTCCTGCTCGCGGCGGCGGATGAAGTCGGCTAGTAGGATGGTTCCCGCGGGAATGCCCGGCAGGATATAGCCCGGCAGCTTCGAGTGCGATAACGAGAAGAAGACAATCGGCAGCAGCATCCACAGCGCAAGATACGTCCGGAAGTCTTCCTGTGCGGCCGGCTGCTGCACTGAGAAGCGCCAGTCGCGGATTGCGTCGACCAGAGCAGCCACTACGAAGATCGTCCACGGCACCAGCGCGAGCAGCACTACCGGAATGTAGAACCAGAAGGGCTGTGGATGATGGTAGATATTGCTGCTGAACCGCTCCAGATTGTGTTGCAGGAAGAAAGTGCGGAAGAACTCGGGATTCGCGTGCTGCACGGCCACATACCACGGCGCAGCCACTACGAGATACAGAGCAACACCGATGGGCCACAGCGTTCGCAGGATCAGGCCAGGATCGCGTCGCAGAGCCGCGAACAACAGGATGGCGGCTCCGCCGAGGAAGATCGCAACCGGCCCTTTCGCCAGCGTGGCCAATGCCATGAAGAAGTAAAAGGCCAGCAGCCAGCTTCGCTTGTTACTCGAAAACCAGCCGTACCAAGCCAGCATGGCGACGGTAAACATCACCGTGAGCGGCATGTCGGTCGAAGCGCTGCGTCCGAAGCCGATGACAATTGCCGCGGACGCCGTGATCAGCGCTGCATCCAATTGCATTCCCGGACGAAAGCGCTTGGACCAGGCGTAGATAAAAAAGATCATCAGCGTGGAAAGTACAGCGGTAGGCAGTCGCGCCGCGCTGTCGCTTACGCCTCCCGCTCCCTTGTACGCGATCATCGCGCACCAGTAGTAAAGCGGGGGCTTCTCCAGCCAGGGCTGTCCATAAAGAACGGGAGTAACCCAGTCGTGACGGGCCAGCATCTCGCGCGCAACCTGCGCGTAGCGAGGCTCGTCCGCCCCCACCAGCCCGACAATCTGCAATCCGAGAAGAAACAGGAATCCGCAGAACGCGATCAGAGCAAGCGCGTCCGTCGAGCGGCGCGTACGATCGTTCATGCTGGGAGTCGGTGTCGGTCTCAAGGTGAAGGCAGGTGCGCCTTCAAACGCGCACGCAGATCTTTATCTTATCCGATAAAATGGCGCGCGGCCTTGGTGAGCGAAGCGATGGTCTCCGGGTCTCGCGGTTTCGAGACCTGGGGGTTTTGGCTCGTATCCGGCGGCTTTACTCGCGGGATGAGGGGCGCGACTTCGGGTGCGCCGTAAAGGCTGACCTTATTTGACGAATCGCTACAGCCGCCGACAGGATGGAAATTACTGCACATTGGCGTCGTAGCCGCGGATCCGCAGCTGCGCCAGCAGACGTTCAGTCGCGACCGGCAACGGACCTTCCACCGCGCAGCCGCTGGCGCACTCATGGCCACCACCGCCAAACGCTTCCGCGACAGCAGCGACATTCACCAGGCCTTTGCTGCGCAAGCTGACGCGATAGCGTCCGTCCGACTGCTCGCGGAAAAAGAGGGCTACTTCGATGCCCTGAATTGCGAGCGCATAATTCACCAGGCCTTCGCAGTCTTCATCGCTGGCCTGGCAGCGCTCCATGGTTTCGCGATCGACATGCATCCACGCCAGGCTGCCTTCACGCTGCAGTCCGTTGAGCGCTGCACCTAGCAGCCGCATTTTTGAGAGCTGCGTCGAAAAGTACACGTTATGTGCGATGCGCACCGGATCAGCGCCGCAGCGCACCAGCTCTTGCGCCAGCGCGAAGGTGCGCTCGGTGGTGCCGTGGAAGCAAAACGAGCCAGTATCTGTCAGCACCGCAGTGTAGAGGCAGGTAGCGACCTCAGGTGTAATCTGGACTCCGGCTTCGCGTGCCAACCGGAAGATCATCTCCGCCGTTGCACAGGCATCGGGATCGATCCAGTTCACGTCGCCGAAGGGCCGCGCCGTGGCGTGGTGATCGATGTTGATGAGATAGTGCTGCTCCAAGCCGGTGAGACGCGTGCGCTGCACACTGTCGCACTCCAGGATAATGGCAGCGTCGGCCTCGGGCGCTTCCTCGGTGTTCCGCAGGACCGTGTCTGTGAATGGTAAAGGGTCGTACACGCCCGGCACACCATCGCTGAGCACTACGCTTGCCTGCTTACCCATGCTGCGCAGGATCTGGGCGCAAGCCAGCGCCGAGCCTACCGCGTCGCCATCCGGCCGCGCATGCGAGGTCAGTATGAACGTCTTGCGTCTGCCGATTTGGTTCAGGACTTCGTCCAGCATGGTAATCAGCAATCAGCTACTGGCAGCTAGCAATTAGCCAACGGCCCTTCACAAGATTCCTCGCAACCAGCAACATTCGCTCTTACTCACTCGCTAGCCGCTAGCTGCTCTTTTTCCTCTTCTCAATTCTGTGCAACAGTTCCTCAATCCGTCCGCCGTATTGATCGGAGCGGTCCAGCACGAAAAGCACATCCGGCGCCTGCCGCACCCCCAGACGCTGGGTCAATTCGTGACGAATGTAGCCGCGGGCGGCATTGAGCCCTTCCAGACTCTGCTTCGCCTCTTCGTCGTTACCGGCCGCGGCGACAAACACGCGGGCGTTCCGGCTATCGGCCATATGCACTTCGGTCACGCTGACCAAGCCGATCCGCGGATCGCCCAGTTCGCCCTCGACCAAGGCGGCAATTTCCTCGCGCAACGCTTCTTCCATGCGTCCGCGGTGATATTTCTGTCCCCGATTCTCCATAATTTAGCTATTAGCCTTTAGCTCTTAGCTCACAAACCACTTCCGCTCCCACCGCCAGCTTTTCCTGCTTGCTAAGAGCTAAAAGCCACAAAGGGGAACGTTAGAGCATACGCCAGTTTGTCAAACTAGCGGTGATAACCATCACGGTTCCCCGGTTAAAGGACCACCGAATTCCGCTTCCTGCAAGAAATCCAGAAAGGAATCCGTCACTTCGCCACCGGCATTATTCGCCACCCGCACGGCGTGGCGCTCGACGTTCCGCATCAGTCCGTCGAGATAATCGCGCGAATCGGAGATGCTGACCACGCCAATCGTCGCCCTCTGCCATGCCCCGCTCGCATCGATTTCGGCCACAGCGACGTTGAAGTGATTTCGCAGGCCGTCTTTCACGCTGCGCACCACCTGGCGCTTGTCCTTCAGCGAGTGCGCGCCTTCGATGCGAATCTCCAGCACGAGATACGCGATCATGTTTGTTTCCGTTGCAGAACGTCCCGGCTACCGGCTCCTCGCAAGCGAGGATTCAGTTCCGGGACGTTGATTGTTTCGCACATACCGCCGCTTTTCGCGGCCCAACACAAATTTCGCCGCTTTGCGGCTTACACGAAAGCTTCGGCCGCCACTCTCTCGGTCACGAACACCTCGATCACATCGCCAACCTTGATGTCGCCATAGTTTGCGATCGAGATGCCGCACTCCATGCCGGTACGCACTTCGCTGACATCTTCCTTGAAGCGCCGCACCGATCCAACCTTGCCTTTGAACACCACAACGTTGTCGCGCAGCAGCCGCACTTCGGCATCGCGCTTGACCACGCCATCGATGACCATGCATCCGGCAATGACGCCCACCTTGGGAACCCGGAAGGTATCGCGCACTTCGGCGCGGCCCATGTAGGTTTCCTTGATGATCGGCTCCAGCAGCCCGGTCATGGCCTTCTTGATCTCGTCCTGCACCTCGTAAATGATCGAATGCAAGCGGATGTCGACCTTCTCCTGCTCGGCCAGTTCCTGCGCCTTGCGTTCCGGCCGCACGTTGAAGCCGATGATGATGGCATTCGATGCCGAGGCCAGCAGCACATCGCTCTCGGTGATGGCGCCCACGCTACCGCGCATAACGTTGATCTTCACGCGCTCGTTCGACAGCTTGATCAGTACATCGCCCAGCACTTCGACCGAGCCCTGCACGTCGCCCTTGAGGATGATGAACAGTTCCTTTTGGCCTGCAGTCTTGAGCTGCTCCGCCAGACCTTCGAGTGACACGCGCGAGCTCTTAGCCAGCTGCGCTTCACGCGCTTTGGCTTCGCGGTATTCGGAGATGCCGCGGGCCTTCTCACGGTCGGCTACGGCAACCAGCTGGTCGCCGGCTTGCGGCAGTCCTTCCAGTCCAAGAATCTCGACTGGAGTGGACGGGCCTGCCGATTCCAGCGCCACACCACGATCGTTGAACATGGCGCGCACCTTACCGAACACGTTGCCGACAACGAAGTTGTCGCTATTGTGCAGCGTGCCGTTCTGTACCAGCACGGTCGCTACTGGACCCCGGCCGCGATCGAGCTTGGCTTCCAGCACGGTGCCGCTCGCCAGACGTTCAGGCACGGCCTTCAGATCGCCGAGATCGGCGACCAGGCAGATCATCTCCATCAGCAGATTGAGATTGGTCTTCTGCTTTGCCGACACGTCGACAAAGACGGTGCTGCCGCCCCAATCTTCCGGCATAAGACCGCGATCGGCCAGCTGCTTCTTCACACGGTCGGGCATGGCATCGGGCTTGTCGATCTTGTTGACCGCGACGATGATCGGCACATTCGCCGCCTTCGCGTGATCGATCGCTTCCAGCGTCTGCGGCATCACGCCATCATCGGCGGCAACCACCAGCACAACGATGTCCGTCACCTTCGACCCGCGGGCGCGCATGCGGGTAAACGCTTCGTGACCCGGCGTGTCGAGGAAGACGATCTCGCGGCCAAAGGCCGGCGAATTCGTATCCGTGATCGCCACTTTGTATGCGCCGATATGCTGCGTAATACCACCCGCCTCGCCTTCGGCAACGTTGGTGGAGCGGATCGCGTCGAGCAGGCTGGTTTTGCCGTGATCGACGTGGCCCATGATGGTCACAACCGGCGGACGTGTTACCGCCAAAGCTCCGTCTTCACCCGTACGCTCGGCCGGACCTTCATCCTTCGCCAGCTGCTCTTCGAAGCTGATGACGGAGGTCTCGGCGCCGAAGTGGCGAGCCATGTCGGAGGCGAGATCGGAGTCTAGCGTCTGGTTGACGGTAGCAAACACGCCACGCGCCAGCAGGCGTGCGATCAGGTCCTTGGCGCGAATGCCCAGCTTCTCAGCCAGGTCTTTCACGCTGATACCTTCCGGAATCTCGATAGCGCGCGTGATGGGCAAGGGCTCGGTCGAGAGCGACAACCGGGGCGGCGGAGTGAAGCCCTTCATCGGGCCTTCCTTCACACCACGCGGAACGTAGCGCTGTCCCGGACGCGCCGGACGTCCCATGGGACGCTGACCGGTCGGGGGCGGCGGTGCGCCACCCGGAGCTCCGGCACCAAAGCCGGGGCGCATTCCTGGAGCCCCAGACCGCGTAGGATGTGGCCCACGGCGCTCACCCGGCCGCACGGGCGGGCGAGTACCAGGCGCGCCACTCATAGGCGGTCCTCCCGGACGCTGTGGGCGCTGGAAGATCGGCTTACCGCGCTCCGGCATAACCGGACGCGGAGGCGTGGCGGCTGCCGGCCGCACCGGCGCCTGGTAAACCGGGCGCGGTCCCGTCTGTGGCACGATCAGCCGGCGCGGAGGAGCCGCCGGCGCTGCGTTTACTGGAGGCGGCCCGGAACGAGATGGAGTCGTGCGTACATCGGCGGGTTGCACCAGAGTTCCGGGACGTACGGGTGGTACTGCCTGAGTTGTGGGCGCGCCAAGCGCCGGAGGAGCCGCGGTCGTCGTTCCTGCCTCCAATGTTGCTGGTGTTTCGGCTGCTGGAGCTTCGGGCGCCAAAACTGTGGTTCCTGCGTGTTGGGTGACAGGCGTCTGCTCTTCGGCAATGGTCTCAGCCGGCTTTGCCGCTTCTGCGGCGGGGCGCGGCTGGGCAGTCGGACGCGCTGGAGGCTTGGGAGGAATGACGATGGCAGCCGGCGGACGTGCCACCGATTGCGGCGTGATGAACCGTGGCGCGGGCTTCGGAGCTTCAACCGGAGTTGCAGGCTGCGTGCTGGCTGTTACGGCGGGCGCGGGCTTCGGAGGAGTAACCGCGGGACGCGCGGGAGCCGCCGCAGGCGGAGGCGTAGCCGGACGCGCAGGCGCAGCCGGTTGAGCAGCCTTCTGCGTGATCGCCTTAAGCACATCACCAGGCTTGGAGATGTGCGACAGGTCGATCTTGGGCTTAAACTCGTCCGCCGACGCCGAAGACGCGCGGGAGGCACGGCTTGAACTGGGCTCATGCTCCGCAAAGTACTTCTTGACGCGCTCGGCTTCGTCGACCTCGATGGAGCTGGAGTGCGTCTTTTTCTCTGTGATACCGACCTTGATCAGAACGTCGAGAATGGCTTTGCTCTTAACCTCGAGTTCTCTGGCCAAGTCATTGATTCGAATCTTGTGCTGCATTACGCCCCGTTTCCTCCGTCATGTTCCCGTCTGGGTTACGCCTTCATAGCATCCTCACGGTTCAGTTAATGTTCGCTCGGGCTGTCGGCTGAAGCCGACTCCCGTCACGGAAAAGGATTGCTCGACGCTGGCCTGAAAGACCAGCTCTACCCGAAAACTGGCAACTGGTTTACCGCTTCTCGCCCGGCTCTTCTTCGTCGGGCACATTCTCGTTCGGTGTCTCAATTCGCTCGTGGAAGATGCGCTCGCCTTCATCGGCCAGCGGAGCGTTCTCGACGCCATCGATCACTTCGGCCTCGAAGGCCTGTCCCTCGTCGGCCAGCTCTTCTACGCTCTCCGAAGAAGCTTCGGGCTCGTCCGAAAGACCTTCCTGGTCGCCCGACTGTCCACCCTCGTCGCCAGGCTCGACGTCGCTGCTGGCGGAGAGTTCCTCTGCCGACTCAGTCTCGGCGTCATCGCGTTCGGCGGCCTCAACTTCATCCGGCGTTTCTCCGGCCGAAGCATCCTCCATGGCCGCTCCAGCTTCCGCATCGGGTTCGGTGACCTCGCTCGCTTCCATCTCGCCGGCCTCTACCTCGGCCGGCACATCCTGTCCGATCGCCTCGCCGGCATCCGGCAGGCCATCCGCCGCTGCATCCAGGCTGGCGAAATAATTATTGACCGCGATACTGATCTTCTCGACCGTTTTCGGCCCAATACCCGGGACTTCTTCCAACTGCTCGGGCGTCATATCGGCGACCGACTCCACCGTTGTAATACCGGCGGCAACCAGTTTCTCGACGATACCCGGCTCAAGGTCAGGCACACTCTCGATGGGCGTAGTCGCCTGGCCCATCATGCCGCGCATCTGCTCTTCGACTTCCTGGCGTTTCTCTTCCTCGCTCTTGATGTCGATCTTCCAGCCCAGCAGCTTGGCGGCCAGGCGAACGTTCTGGCCTTTCTTGCCGATGGCCAGCGACAATTGGCTGTCGTCGACGATCACTTCCAGGTGCTTCTCCTGGCCTTCAAGAACAGTGACGCGGCTGACCTTCGCCGGCTGCAATGCCTTCTCGGCGAAGGTAACCGGATCTTCGTGATACTCGATGATGTCAATCTTCTCGCCGCGCAGCTCGCGAATAATGGACTGTACGCGCATGCCCTTCATGCCCACGCAGGCCCCCACGGGATCGACGTCCTTGTCCTTCGACATGACGGCGATCTTGGTGCGCTCGCCGGCCTCTCGCGCAATGGCGCGAATTACAACCGTGTTGTCGTAGATCTCCGGCACTTCGGTCTGGAACAAATGCGTGACCAGCTCCGGAGCCGCGCGTGAGACTACAACTTGCGGACCCTTCGAAGCCTTTTCCACGCGAGAGATCACGCAGCGCACACGCTCGCCGGGAGCAAACGACTCCAGCCGCGACTGCTCTTTCTTGGGCATGCGGCCTTCCGCCTTGCCCAAATCGACGATGACGTCCTGGCCTTCGTTGCGCTTGATGGTCGCGTTGATGATCTCGCCCACGCGTCCGATGTACTCGTTGTAAACCGTGTCGCGCTCGGCTTCGCGCACCTTCTGGAAGATGACCTGCTTGGCCAGCTGGGCAGCGATGCGCCCTAAGACATCGGTCGCCTTGTAGGTGCGGAGTTCGCCTCCGACTTCGGCCGCCGGATCAACGCGCTTGGCGTCATCCAGCGTAATCTGTGCCAGCGGATCTTCGATCTGTTCGGGCGTTTCGACGATCGACCGCACTGCATAAGCCCGAATCTGGCCGCTCTCCTTGTCGAGTTCGGCACGCAGATTCTCCTGCGTCTTGTAGTACTTTCGGGTGGCCACGACGATGGCATCTTCCACCGCGCTAACCACAATTTGCGGATCGATGCCTTTCTCCCGGCTGAGAGCGTCGATTACGTTGTACAGTTCACTCGCCATATTTCAGTGCCACCTTACTCATTCTTGAAGCGGCGCTCTTGCAGGTGCGCCTATACCACATTTCGTTTCTCGAGAGGTCAGCTTCAACCGACCCCTTTTTACCGGCTTGCGTTTTTGAAAGGGTGGTGCAGCTTCAGCTGCACCACCGCAACCACCAAAATTGTCATCACGAGGAGGGCTTCAGCCCGACGAGGGGTCTGTTTTCTCCACGTCGGCAAGAGACCGCTCTCAACCAACTAGAACTCGGGAACCAAATTCGCCTTCTCGACGTTCCTGAAGTCGATCTCGACTTCCGTCCCCGGTTCCACTTCCTGATGCTTCTTCGATTTCTTTCGAGGCGTCAGGTCCAGGCTGAGCCGGCCATCGGTGAATCCCTTCAGGCGTCCTTCGAAATGCCGACTCCCATTCACCGGATCGCGTGTGGTCAGCTTCACCAGGCTGCCGACGAAACGCTGGAACTCTTCCGGCTTCGACAGCTTGCGATCCAGCCCCGGCGACGAAACTTCCAGGGTGTACTGCCCGCCCGGAATCGCATCTTCCACGTCGAAGATCGTGCCCGCCTCACGGCTGAAATTTGCACAATCCTCGTGGGTCACGCCCTCGGGCTTATCGATGAAAACCCGCAGCATGCGGGCCTTGCCGCCCCCAAGCAATTCCACATCCACCAGTTCCAGACCGCTCGACTTGGCGACCCGCTCGGCAATCTCGCGAATTTTGTCGATCCCGCCTGCCATTGATACCCATGAACTGCCGTGTCCGACGTTCGCCCCGCTTGGAGCTGACGCGGGTTTAAACGACTAAGCACAGAGCGCCCGTCAGGCTCGCGTTACCACCTGGACTCGCCGTACAACCAGCGGATTAACGGGTGGAAATAAAAAGTGGGCTGTCGCCCACCGGTGTGCTTCGCCGGATCTGGCGGTTCGCCGTCACGCCGGGAGCCGGTGACAGGAACCTCAAAACACTACAGTACCTAGATAAATATACGCCGGAAAGACCTAAAACTCAAGAAGGAACAGGCCTTGCAGGTCTATCACTTACCCCTCCTCCGCGCGCTGGAGGAGGGGGCGGGAAAGCCCCGGAAAACTAGTGCTTATCCGATTGGACGCCCTGCTGCAGCTGCTGAATTGCCTGGTCGATCAGCTTCACCGCATTGGCGCGATGGCCGTCGAAGTCGCGAGAAGCGTCGTTTTGCAGTTCTTCGCGGACCTTCTCCAGTTGATTGATAGCCCGGCGCATCACCGGATGCTTTTCTTGGTTGGTCGGACCAGGGGTGGTTTGCGGTGGGTTAGGAGTTGCCGCCGGAGCATGGTTCGCCGCAAAGCCTGCAACCGGAACGAACATCAGCGCCGCCAAGGCAAGCGCCAGAGTACAGCCATGTAGTCTGTTCTGCATATTCCTCCGCTTAGGGTTGGTAGTGGATGGGCGCTGGAACTTCATAAAAATCCAGCTGCCTCTTTTCACTGCATAGAACACGTCACGCGAAGCGAAGGTTTCGTGTGCTGTTGTTCTTTTATTTCTAATCTATGCCGCGACTCCACGGACACGGTTGGGTTGCGCGGAGCTTGGGCTACTGCTGGTTTGCGTAACCCGCAACGCGACTCTACAATATTGGCTTATCCCTCCGTGGAATACATATCATGATCAATTTTCCAGTCCCTGAGGCGCTGACCTTCGATGACGTGTTGCTGCTGCCTGCCAAGTCGGACGTTGTTCCGGCCGCGGTAGACACCACTACTCGCCTGACCCGCAACATTGAACTGCGTGTGCCCATGATCAGCGCCGCCATGGACACGGTAACCGAGTCGCGTATGGCTATTGCCATGGCGCAGCAGGGCGGCCTGGGCATCATCCACCGCAATCTGTCGATCGAGCAGCAAGCCACCGAAGTCGACAAGGTCAAGCGCTCCGAAAGCGGCATGATCGTCGACCCGATCACCATGTCGCCGGACCAGAAGATCTCCGAAGCGCTGGAGTTGATGCGGCATTACAGAATCTCCGGCGTGCCGATCACGAAGAACAAGAAGCTGGTCGGCATCCTCACCAACCGCGATCTCCGCTTCGAAACCCGCACAGACGTTCCCATCAGCGAAGTGATGACCCGCGAGAATCTGATCACGGTTCCGGTCGGCACCACCCTGAACGATGCCGAGGCGATCCTGCACCAGCATCGCATCGAGAAGCTGCTGGTAGTCGATGATGCCTACAATCTCAAAGGCCTGATCACAGTCAAAGACATTCAGAAGCGGCTGAAGTATCCAACGGCTGCCAAAGACGATCACGGACGTCTGCGCGTCGGCGCAGCGATCGGCGCGACTGGCGACTTCCTCGAGCGCGCGCAGGAGTTGGTGAAGGCCAAGGTCGACGTGCTCGCCATCGACAGCGCGCACGGACACTCGACTCGCGTGATCGAAGCCATCAAGAAGCTCAAGTCAGTGCTGCCGGAAGTCGATCTGCTCGCAGGCAACATCGCAACCTTCGACGGAGCTTGCGAACTGGCCAAGGCCGGAGCTGACGGCATCAAGGTTGGCATCGGACCGGGCTCCATCTGCACCACGCGCGTCGTGACCGGCGCAGGTGTTCCACAGATCACGGCCATCGCCGAAGCTGCTCGCGCCGTGCGTGACAGCGACATCTCGATCATCGCCGACGGCGGCATCAAATATTCCGGCGATGTCACCAAGGCCATCGCCGCCGGCGCCGACTGCGTGATGATCGGCTCGCTGCTGGCCGGAACCGAAGAAAGCCCGGGGGAGACGATTCTCTATCAGGGCCGCTCATTCAAAACTTATCGCGGAATGGGATCTTTGGCCGCGATGGCGCAGGGCTCCAGCGAACGCTACTTCCAGAATACCGACGGCGATTCCTCCGTCCCGGTCCTTTCGGAGGACGGTACCGAGGGCAATCGCCTTGCAAAGCTGGTGCCGGAAGGCATCGAGGGCCGCGTGCCCTATCGCGGCACGGTGGGCATGATCGTCTACCAGTTAGTCGGTGGCGTGAAGAGCGGCATGGGCTACGTGGGCTGCGGCAGCATCGAAGAGCTGCAGCAGAAGGCGAAGTTCGTCCGCATCAGCGGAGCCGGCCTGCGCGAGAGCCACGTGCACGATGTGATGATCACGCGTGAAGCTCCCAACTATCGCGCCGAATAACGTGGCCGCTTCTACACAAGCCGAGCCTTCGTCGCTCAAGCACTCACCGGGTTCGCTGGTCCGCAACTGGTGGCCGGCTGTCCTGTGGATCGGAGTGATCTTCACGGAGTCCACCGACATGGCGTCGGCCAAGAATACCGGCGGCCTGCTCTACAAAGTCATCTCGCTGGTCGCGCCGCATGTCGACTCCGCCTTCATCGACCTCTTGAACGAAGTACTGCGCAAGACCGGACACTTCCTCGGCTACGGTATCCTCAGCGTGCTCGTCTTCTTCGCCCTGAAGAACACCAATCGCGATCGCCTTCGCAATGTGGTGCGCCGCCCGTGGGGAATCTACCTGCGCGATCTCTGGCGAATCGAATGGGGATTCATCGGCGTGATGGCCGCCATCGGCATGGCGACCTACGACGAGATTCACCAGACGTTCATTCCGTCGCGCACCGGCCGGTGGCAGGACGTCATCATCGATACTAGCGGGGCAATCGCAATGCAAGTTGTCGTGTATCTGCTGGCCACGCGGAAGCTGAAGCAGAGCGGGAGTGCAACTCCGCAGCCGGAATTGAGCTCAACGCGTTGAAGAACGCGCCGTCCCTTACGTTGGTGGGCTTCCTCACAATTGAGGTTGTCATCCCGAGCGGAGCGCCCGCCGGGCCTTTTCGACCCGCCGGTTTTGCGGGTCGGCGGGCGCGCAGTCGAGGGACCTGCTGTCCCGCACCAGGCAATACCGTTGGAAGAAAAAGCAGATCCCTCCTCGGGCTGAAGCCCTCCTCGTGATGACAATTTCGGAGATTGTCGGCGACTAATAGAAGCGCAGTCTAGTACATCAGATACTTCTGCCGCACATCCATGAACTGCTCAATCTGATCCTGCCAGCCCTCGGCAATGCGATGCGGATCCTGCCCCGCCTGCAACGCCGTGAACGTCGCCTGATTCACCAGCAGTTGATTCATCTTCGCCATGTCGTACCCCAGCGGAGACAGTTTATGTAGCGCCGCCGCGAGCTCAATCCCCAGCTCCGGCGCATCGAGTTGCTCACGATTCGTGACCATGATGTACACACCGAAACATTCGCGCCGTGCGTACGGGCCTGAGGTCGGCGTGAATGTCGTCGGAATGAATCGCACTCCGGCAATGTTCCGGCCATTCAGGTAGGTCGACAGCTCCTTGGCGTCGAAGTACGGCGATCCGATCAGCTGGAACGGCGTATCCGTCCCGCGCCCCACGGAGGCGCTGGTGCCTTCGATCAGCGCCACTCCCGGATAGAGCACCGCCTGATCCAGGTTGCGGATATTCGGCGAGGGATTGATCCACATCGCGTCTGTCGAGTCGAACCAGTCGCCACGCAGCCAGCCTCGCATCGGGATCACCGTAAGCTCGGCGTCGATCTTCTTCTCCTCGTTGAAGAGTTTCGCCAACTCGCCGATCGTCATGCCATGCCGCACCGGAAGCGGGTAGTAGTTGACAAAACTTTCCTGAGCATCCGAAACCGGACCCTGCACATACGCGCCGGTAATCGGATTAGGGCGGTCCAGCACAACGATCGGCTTCTTGGCCTTGGCGGCTGCTTCCAGAAAATATCCCAGCGTAGTCTCGTAGGTGTAAAAGCGCGCGCCCACATCCTGCAGATCGAAGACAATCACGTCGAGGTTGCGAATTACGTCAGCCGGCGGACGGCGTTTCGCGTCCGTCTCGCCGTACACGCTATAGATTGGCACGCCGGTTTTGGGATCTTTGGAGTTTCCAATGGCAGTAGTGTCGACCGTGCCCTCAACACCGTGCTCTGGGCTGAAGATCGCGGCCAACTGCATGCCGGGCGTGTCATTGAGCACATCGATGGTCCGTTTGCCGCGAGCGTCGACTCCGGTCTGGTTCGTGACCAGCCCAATCCGCGGTTTGGCGACATTCGGCACGTGCAGCGGATCGAACTTGCGCTCTTCCAGGATGTCGATGCCGTTCAGCACCTTGCCATTGCGGGCGACCACGCGCCGCGCCGCCATCTGCGCCTCGTTGTAGCCGGTGATGCGCGCCACCCGCACCTTTTGCTCCTCGCCGGGATTAAGGTGTAGCGCGGCTGCGACAGCGGTGGCGATCTCCGTGCGCAGCGATACGACGTTGCCATCCTTCAGCATGGTTGCGTTGGTCAGCAGGATGACGTACGTGTTGGTCGTGGGATCGATCCACAGCGAACAGCCGGTAAATCCGGTGTGGCCGTAGGAGCCGACCGGCAAAAGCTCTCCACGATTCGACGAGTACGGCGAATCGATGTCCCAGCCCAAGCCGCGCACGTTGGGATAGTTCGCCGGCTGTTGCGGTGTGGTCATCTTCGTCACAATCAGCGAATTCAGGATAGGCGCGCCGCCATTCAGCAGCGCCTGCGCAAACTTCGCAATGTCATCGGCTGTGGAGAAGAGGCCGGCATCTCCGGCAACTCCGCCCATCTGTCGCGCCGTCGGATCATGAACCGTGCCACGCAGCGTTTGTCCGGTGTGCTCATCGCGCTGCGTAGGCGCTATGCGCGGCACCCACGTCGGCGGTGGATTGAAGCGCGTCGAACTCATGCCCAGCGGGCCAAAGACATAGGTTTGTGCATACTGATCCAGGGGCACGCCGCTGACCTTCTGCACCAGCTCGCCAAGGACGACAAATCCGACATCGCTGTAGAGGAATGTCGAGCCCGGCGGATTCACCAGCTTCGAAGCGTTCGCCAGTGCGTACGCCGCGTCCGTTCCGTTCCACGGTTGCTTCAGATCGACGTCTGCCGGGAGCCCGGAGTAGTGGGTCAGCAGCATGCGGATGGTGACGTCTTCTTTCCCGTTCTGCCCGAAGTCGGGGATGTACTTCGCCACCGGATCATTCAGTTTGATCTGTCCCAACTGCTCCAGCCGCATCACCGCGGTGGTCGTCGCGATGACCTTGGTCAGCGACGCCACATCGAAGATGGTGTCCACGGTCATCGGCTCGGCCTTGGGGCCGACGGTACGATTGCCCATCGCTTTGCGATACGCGATCAGCCCGTTGTGTGCAACCAGCAGAACGGCGCCCGGCGCATTGCCGTTGGTGACGGCTTCCTTAAGGATGTCATCGAGGGGCGCGAACCAGCTCTGCTCTTCCTTCGAGGCCACGGGAGCAGCGTTGGCGGGCGTTGCCGGCGGAGGGGCGTCGGTTGCCGGTTTCGCGGATGACTGCGAGCTTGATGACGTTTTTTGCGCGAACAAGGGCGCGCTCGCAGCAAGAAGACAGACGAAGACCAGCACAGCGGCCGGCCGGCGCAGACACAGGCTCAAGAGCATCTTTCCCTTTATGGAGTACCCGCTGGGGAGGCGAGCAAGCTATTATAAGTTGCAACAGCCCGTAACTGCAGGGGAGGGGCGTATGCCTCCATTCTCGCAAGACGCTCTCCAGCTAACCCCGGCGTTCGACGAGCAGGAGAAGCGGTTCGCGAACGTCTTCGCCATCATCCGGCAAGCCATCGGGCAGCGCGCATTTCCCGGCGCATCGCTCGCGGTCACCCATCGCGGAACGCTGGTCGCCTCGCAGGGCTTTGGCCGCTTTACCTATCGCCAGAACGCGCCCGAGGTAAGCGCTGAAACGGCCTTCGACCTCGCATCATTGACGAAGGTCGTGGCCACGACCGCCGTCGCAATGCTGCTCTACCAGCGCGCGAAGCTCTCCCTCGACCAGCCGGTCGAGAAAACGTTGCCGGAATTTATTACGCTCGTGCCCAAGCATCAGCACCTCCAGCGGCACTTCGTGACAATTCGCATGCTGCTGGCCCACTCCAGCGGATTGCCCGCTTACGAGAAGCTCTTCCAGATTGCCAAGACCCCCGACGATGTGGTGCGCGCTGCCATTACCTCGCCGCTCATCGCTGCTCCCGGAGCGCGCGTAGAGTACAGCGATATCGGTTTCATTCTCCTGGGCGAGGCCCTGACCAGAATCGCCGGCGTCCCGCTCGATGTTGTTGCGCAGCGTGAGATCTTCGCTCCGTTGGGAATGACGCGGACTTGCTTCAACCCTCCGGCGGAATGGAAGTTGGAGATCCCGCCCACCGAAGACGAAGGTGGCTTCTTCGGCCGGGTAATGCAGGGTGAGGTGAACGACGAGAACGCAAATGCGATGGGCGGCGTCGCGGGACATGCAGGGGTATTCGCCCCGGCGACCGACGTAGCCCGCTTTGCGGAATGTATGTTGCGTGGCGGCTCGCCGATTCTGCAGCCAGGGAGCGTGAAGCTGTTCACCAAACGTGAGCTGTCGCCCCCTGGCACCACCTGGGCATTGGGATGGGATACTCCGTCGCGGCCGGAATCCACTTCGGGCAAATTATTTTCCGATCGCTCGATCGGACATCTGGGATTTACCGGAACGTCGTTGTGGATCGACCCCGACCGGCAGCTGTCCGTGACGTTGCTGACGAACCGCACCTGGCCTGATCGCACGTCGCATGCGATTCGCGAAGTGCGCCCACAGGTTCACGACGCGATCGTGAAAGCGCTGGATGGGAAATGAGGAATATTGGCGAGACGAGCTCGGGTAGCGCGGACCTCAGATTTGCGTGTCGCAACCCCTCAAAGGATCAGAAATGGCTTCGGCCGCCGACAGGATTTTCGATGCCGCCGGACTAAGTCCGGCTCCCCTCCCTGTAAACGTCGGCAAACGCCGCACTACCAAGCTTCTCGTGGCATTCCTCTAGCGCGGCGGCCAGCGCCTCAGCATTCCGGCTCGCTGCCGGCGAGCAGAGACTCCACAATCCCGCTCCACTCCTCTTCCAGCGGCCCCTTGCTAACAGGTTTGTCCGCCCGTGTGTACCAGTAGTTCGCGTTGGAGGCGTCGCCCTCCTTGCGATGGAGGTATGCATGCACCCACGCCGCGGCCGGCCCCTCATCTTGTCCGGCTACTTCATGGGCCTTCTTCCAGTTTCCCTTGGCGTCCCACCACAAAGCAGCGAGAGCGATCTCCAGTTGCCGCGGCGGCTCATCCCGAGAGAGCGAATCGCGAAACTCTTCGAGCGTCATGGGGATATCTTAGCGCGAGGGAAGATCCAGTAGCCGCGCTCGTATTCGGTTAGCTCTTGCAACCCAGGCCCCCCTTGCTCCGTTGTGAGCTACCGGGCCAACAGACCTACGGGCGTTGGTCAGGGATGCCTCGTTCACCATCTGTCGGAACAGGGGTGGTTTCGCGATTCTATGCTGTGAGCGATGTGCGGCCCCGGCTGAAGTCTGTCAGCAGACTAGCGTGGGGCCCGGGGCTGAGACCCAAACGGCGGATCCCCCACTCCAGCGGGCAATGACGACCTGCCTCCAGTCGGGATGACAATGTGAGCACTGTTCGTGATGCGAGGAAGAGCGCAGCAGAAGCCGTGCCCCTGCTAGGTGGTGCTGACCGCGGCTGAATCGCCGACAAATTCTACCATTGGCCGGTTCGGGATGACGCCGGCGCTGTACCCCATTTCCAGCAACTTGGCGATAGCTTCGCGGCCATCCTTACCGTAGTCGAGCGTGCGCTCGTTGACGTACATGCCGACAAACTTGTCGGCCAGCTGCGGATCGAGGTCGCGCGCGAACTGCATGGCGTACTGCAGCGCTTCTTCGCGATTGTCCAACGCATAGCGAATGCTGTCGCGCAGGGCCGTGCAGCAAGCCACCATCAGTTCCGGCCCGAGTTCGCGGCGAATCGCGTTGCCACCCAGCGGCAGCGGCAGACCGGTCTGATCGCGCCACCACTTGCCCATGTCGACGATCTTGTGCAGCCCGGCCTTGGCGAACGTCAGCTGGCCCTCATGAATGATCAGTCCCGCTTCATATTTGCCGTCGAGCACGCGCGGAATGATCTCGTCAAAAGGAACGACCTCGGTGGCGATGTCGGGCGCGAACAGCTTCAGCACCAGGTAGGCAGTGGTCATGGTCCCAGGGACGGCGATCTTGCAGGTGGTAATTTCGTCCAGCGGAATATTGCGCGAGGCCACGATCATCGGCCCATAGCCCTCGCCGACGCTGCCGCCGCTGGGCATCAGCGCGTACTTGTCCTGCAAATACGGATACGCATGAAACGAGATCGCAGTGATGTCGTAGTAGCCTTCGAGCGCTTTGCGGTTGAGCGTCTCGATGTCGCAAAGCGTATGAGTAAACTTCACGCCCGGCACCCGGATCTTATTCGTTGCCATGCCGTAGAACATGAAGGCATCGTCCGAGTCAGGACTGTGGGCTACCTTGATTTCGCGAACACTGTCTCCGGAATTGCTCGTCATAAGAATGCGCTGTCCGAGAACTTACTCGACTTCGAGATTACAGCCTGCCCGGGGCCTCAGCAAACTAGAAGCTGCGGCGCAGACGTTTTGCACCGGCAGCGGCGACCATCACCTTTGATACTTCAGCAAACAGGAACGGATAGAGCCCGAAGAACGCTGCCTGTCGCCAGTTGTGCGTGTAAACCACCAGCCAGCTAATGCCCGCTGCGAACAGCACAACCTCTGCGGCGATCCCTCCTAACAAATTCCGCGTAAAGCTCGGGGTTCCGTGTTCGGCGACCCATCCGGCGAGAAACGCAACCACCGGGTACGCCCACAGATATCCACCCGTCGGGCCAAGCATCTGTAAAAAGCTTCCCGGACCGGACGACGCAAACACCGGCAGCCCCATCGCGCCCCAGGCGAGATAAAGGGCCGCTGCGGCAAATCCGCGTTTGCTCCCCAAGGTCAGGCCGACCAGCAGCACGCCGAAGTTCGCCAATGTCAACGGAACCGGCGTGAAGGGTAGCGGCACCATCAGTCGCGCGCAGACAGCAATGACCGCGCTGGCACAGATGACGATTCCGGTCTGTTTGATAAGACTGAATGACTGCTCCGCGGTATTCGTATGAATAGGAAGTGCTTTCGACATGTTGTACCTCGCCAGAAAAACCTAACTGGAATGATTCTCTTTCAGATTCTCGACCGTCTCCGGAACCTCGACTCCACTTTGCTTCTCACCCGCAGACGTTACGGCAGCGGGACTGGAAGTTGGCTGCCCGCGAAGATGCCGTTTCACCCGGAAGTGAATCGCCAGGATCACGGCGACGACGGCGGCGGTGCAGAGCACCAGAACCGGAAACAAAACCTTCATCACCACAGAGATTCAGGATATCAGAATGCCAAAGAGCGGTACCCATTTTCCACCGCCCGCAACGCCACAATTACCGGAATGAAAAACGTTCCAATTCCGCGAATCGCCGTCTGACGAGCGTTGGCACATCTCAGCGGAGATCACACGCGAGTCCCATCCCGGGAAGCGCCACGACAACACCACGAAACGGAAATCCGCAAGCCCATCGGCACTTCCCTTTCATCGGGAATTTCCGGCCGGAGGTATGTCTCGTCCTTCGACGGTCGCGGCTGCGACCCATTTTCGCATCCCACCTTGAACGCTCACCTGCGGTTCGCAGAATGCTTCGGTCCTGCCACAATCGGAGTATCATCTTCCCAACGGCGGACATCCTCTATGAGACGCAACCTTGCGGAGAGGCAGGCAGCGATGAAGAAAAAACTCCTTGCCGCACGCGAAACCTTCCACCACTGCGCCTTCCGCGAAGAATGTTGCCAGGATAATCCGAGCCTCGATCCCGAGTTCTGCAGCCGCTGCTCCGCCACTACCTTAGAAGAGCGTATTCGTCGCTTGCGCTCATCCTCGAACTGACCCGCAGAGTAGCGCGCGTTCGTTGCTCGCGATTTCGGCTGCGGCACGCAATCCCGAGCTGTTGCCCGGTGCGGTGATCGCTTCCCCCTAATGAATTCGTAGTAGCCGCGCAAACTCCAACTTTCCTGCCGGCATCTATCTACTTCGTTGCAGCATGATTACGACAACGGAGGACACTTTGAAGAAGCCAACCTTTTTTGCGAAACGAGCGTGGATCGCAGTAGTTACGGCAGCTCTGGGCGGAACGCTCGTGCTCGCGGGATGTAATCGGGATGCCGACCATCCGGATGTGAAGTATAAGGTCGACTCGGCTATGACCCAGGCCGGGCTCGGCGTGGTGAAGGTCTCGCAGGACCGCGATAAGGGTGTACTGACGCTGACGGGCGATGTTCCGTCAGCCGACCAGAAAGCGCAGGCAGAGCAGATCGCCAAACAGAACGCCCCCGATTATGCCATCTCCGACGAAATCGGAGTTCGCCCCATTGGAGAAGGCAGCCAGGCCAGCTCAGTCGATTCCAAGCTGGATGACGGCATTGAGGACAATTACAAAGCTGCTCTGAAGGAGCACAAGAACCTCGATGACCAGAGCATCTCCTGCAAAGCAAAGAATGGCACGCTGGTCTTGACCGGCAGTGTTAAGACCGCGTCGCAAAAGAGCGAAGCCATGAAACTGGCCAAGGGCATTCCCAATGTCAAAGAAGTTGTGAACGAAATCGAGGTCAAGCCCTCGAAGGGCTCCACGGCCAGCTAGTTTCCGCTTAAGCTGGAAAAATTACCCCCGCCCGAGCTGAATCGGGCGGGTTTTCCTTCTCAGCTTCACCTCTCCGTTCCCAACCCTCCTTCATATTGTCAAGATTGTCTCAACAGTATTGACAATCGCGCGTTGCGGATAAATACTGCCGCCAAGTCGAAATCCGGGCTCCTGCACTGCTAACAAACAGTAATCTCAGGAAGCCGCCAAGCAAGCTCTGACAGGGGGATTTATGCGCGCCTCTCGGCACGGCTTCTCGAATTACGGGTGTCGCACTGGCCTGAGGGTCTTCACCGTATTAACCTTTTTGGCGGCTGCCAATCTCCTCGCACAGAGCAACGGCGGTGAGAGCAAGCCTCTTGACCCATCGCAGACGTTAAAAGGACATCAGGGCGCGGCCATCCGCGTCACGGTACTCGATGTGCAAAACGCGCCCCTCAAGAACCAGGCGTTGATCAAATTTCATAGTGTCACCCAGGATGCCATCAGCTGGCACGTTACCGGCGACGATTCGCAAGTCTTTCTCGCCGACCAGCCGTTTGGCAAGTACGACATCGAAGTGAGCGCTCTCGGTTATGTCAGCAACCGCACCACGCTCGACGTCGCCAGCATGATGGACACGATCGAGGTGAAGGTCGTTCTGCAGCCCGACACCACAACCGATCTGGAGAGCGACGCTTCCCTGCCTCCGCGTGCCCTGCGAGAGATGAATCGCGCGATCCGCGCCCTGCGTGCCGGTGACCTGAAGGAAGCGCAGAAACGACTGGACGACGCCGAAAAAGCGGCGCCGGGCAGCGCCCGCGTGAAATATCTGATGGGCTACCTTTTGTTGGCTAAGGGTGATTCGGCGCAAGCGCAGAGTGCTTTAGAGCAGGCGACCACCTTGAATCCCAGCTACGCCCGTGCCTGGTGCCTTCTGGGCCGCTTGCATCTGGTTGCCGGGCAGCCAAAGGAAGCTGTCGCCGCGTTGCAACGGGCGGTGAAGGCCGACCCCAACAACTGGGTTGCGCACGATCTGCTGGCTGACGCTGACCTCGAGCAGCACGAATATCAGGACGCTCACCGTCAGGCTGAACTCGCCATCAACGCCGGCGAACAGGACAGCAGCGTGTCCCAGCTCGCTCTCGCCGAAGCCGCTGCGAACCTCGGCAAAAACGCCGAAGCCATTGCAGCGCTGAAGGTCTTCCTGAACAACAACCCGCGCAGCATCGCGGTCCAGCATGCTGACGAGTTGCGCCGAAAACTGGAGCAATACAAATCCAAACCCATCGAAGACTGGTCCGAGTTCGAACGCGCGGTTGCGGCCTTCGATGTTTCCAACGACCTGCTGGTGGCGCCCCGGGCCGAGTTGCCGGCCGTCTCCTGGCTGCCTTCAGATGTCGATCACAACAAGCCCCCGGTGGTAGCCGGACTGGGCTGTCCCACGCAGCAGGTGATTGAAGGCGCTGGCAATCGAGTGCAGGAGCTGATCGCGAACGTCGAAAGGATTTCCGCCATCGAAAGTATCGATTACGAGCGCTTCGATCAAGCCGGGAATTCCAGCCTTAGCCAGAATCGCAAGTTCGACTATGCCGCCACCGTGTCGCAGAAGTCCGACGTAGTGCTGGTGGACGAATACCGGTCCCAGCGTTACGACCAGAACACCATGCCCGACCATATCGCCGACAGCGGCTTTGCCGTGATGGCGCTAGTGTTCCATCCAGTCATGCGCGACGCCTTCAAAATGACTTGCGAAGGACTCGGCGACTGGCATGGCAAGCCCGCCTGGATCGTGCGCTTCCAGCAGCGCGAGGACAAGCCGAACCATATGCAAGCCTATCTGCTGGGCGATATCGCCTATCCGGTGGCCCTCAAAGGCCGCGCCTGGATTACCGCCGATAAATTTCAGGTGGTGCGAATTGAGTCCGACATGGTGAAGCCTATGCCGCAGATCGAGCTCATGGCCGAGCACATGGTCACCGAATATGCGCCGGTGCCGTTCCACAAGGCGGGAATGGAATTCTGGCTGCCACAAACCGCCGAGGTGTATATGAACTTCCGCGGGCAGCGCTATTGCCACAAACACGCCTTCGACAAGTACATGGTGTTCTCGGTGAGCGCGGAAGACAAAGTCCACGAAGCCAAGCAGGACCCCGAGATCCCCAAGTCCACCAACCCGAAGAAGCACAAGTTCTGGCCGGCGTGAGTCAGTTGTCAGTAAAGCATGAAGTGGATGCGCAGGTCGCGTCCTTGGTTTGAGATCGTGCCGTCTCCAATGCTGAGGAACCGCAGATTCCTCGACTTCACTTCGCTTCTCTCGGAATGACAATTTCGGTAAATGAAGGTCCGATTGGAATGACGATTGGGATTGTTTGAGTCCGCCAGGCAATGACAAGACTTATTAGAGGAAGAGCTCTGGCGAAAAGCGACGAACGAAAGGCGATCAGCGCTGTCAACCGGCAACTGCGAGCCGACAACTGCCTTACACTCCAACTGGATAAGGTTTGGGGCTTTGCTCTTCGATGCGGTCGCGCAGCATGCTGTCGAAGCGGCCTTGCAGCAGCGACATCAGTCCTGTGTACCAATAGCCGAAGACAAACAGCACCAGGAACGGAACCGTGATGAAGTTTTCGTTGGCGATCGCGTACCAGACTGTGAGCGCGAAGTAGGTTCCGACCAGAAGTTCAAGATAAGGAATCCAGCCCAGACGTTTGCGGTACTTTTTCGCCGCGACATTCTTGTCGGCCTTGTTGACGACGCGATACTTTGGTGTACGCGCAAACGCAGTCTGATGGCCGACCAGCGCCTCCATCACGGCTTTGGTGTTGGTCAGCGTCAGGCCGATTCCGAGCGCCATCAGCGCAGGCAGAAAAAGAAACGTGCGATACCAGGTTTTCGGGAAGAGTTCTTTCTGCGAAACCAGGTAGAAGCTGGAGATGGAGAACGTCGACGCCAGAAACAGTGGGATGTCGATATACAGCATCTGAAACCATCCCTGGTAAAAGCGAATCACCATTGCCGGTAGCAGCAGCGTCGACAGCACGATCATCAATGGATAACTGATGTTCGCCGTCAGGTGATACCAAGCCTCAATCTTCTCGCGACGATTCACATCGGAACGCAGAACCTTCGGCAAGTCTTTCTTAGCGCACTGAATCAAGCCTTTTGCCCAGCGAGCCTGCTGCGTCTTGAACGCGGTCATCTCGATCGGCAGTTCCGCGGGACATTCGACATCCTGCAGATAACGGAACTTCCAGCCTGCTAGTTGCGAGCGATAGCTGAGATCGGTGTCTTCGGTCAGCGTGTCGTGCTCCCAGCCTCCAGCGTCATCGATGGCCTTGCGGCGCCACATTCCCGCGGTTCCGTTGAAGTTGAAGAACACGCCCGCGCGCGAGCGTCCTCCATGTTCGAGGATGAAATGTCCGTCGAGCAGAATGGCTTCGACTTCGGTGAGGAACGAATAGCTGCGGTTCAGATGAGCCCAGCGCGTTTGCACCATCCCGATCTCGGGATTGGCGAAGTGATGAATCACCTTCATCAGCCAATCTGCAGGCGGCGTGAAATCGGCGTCGAAGATGGCGACAAACTCGCCCGTTGAAGACTTCAGGCCCGCATCGAGCGCGCCCGCCTTAAAGCCCTGGCGATTGGTGCGATGGAGATAAACGATGTCATGGCCGAGCGCTGCATAACGTTCTACAACGCCGCGCGCAACGTCGACGGTTTCGTCGGTTGAGTCATCGAGCACCTGAATCTGCAGCTTCTCGCGCGGATACTCGATCTTGCAGACGCAATCCACCAGGCGATCGATCACGTACTGTTCATTGAAGATAGGAAGCTGAATGGTGACGCGCGGCAGGTCGGTGAAGTTGGATTCCGGCTCGGTGACCTTGTTCTTGCGGTGCTTGTAATAAAGATAGACAAGCTGATAGCGATGCATTCCGTAGAACGCCAGCGTGATCAGCACGATGAAGTACGGAATCAGCAACGCCAAGTCGAAGGCGTTCGCTTGATACAGACCTTTGAACGTGGTGTCGAGGAAGTGCGACCGCAGATAATGACGAAACCCGTGAGGTTCCACCATTGCGCAGGTCAGTCGGATGAGAACGACGTTCAGAAGCGTGCTCCTTCAACCGCCAAACGCGAGCGGCCAAGACAGCGGCCCATCTCGCAAGCTCCACAAGCCTCAAATTGTACCTGACGGATTCCCGGATTCGGTATCCCTTGAAAGAGCTATGCGGTTAATGCCTAAGAAGCAGGAACTTGCAAGGCGAAATGCCGGAATCGTAGCAGCACAGCACCGCGAATTGGCGGTTGGAATCGGCGGCAAAAGGATCAACTCTGCCCAGCTACGTTGACTCTTGTCAGCGAAGAGCTAACAATAATCGGAAGAGACAGCCTGCGAACCCGATGTTGAACCCGACGACGTTTTGTAGGGCCGTATTCCTGTTGATGCTCGGTGGAGCAGTGTGTCTCGCCGTGCAAGCGCAGCAACCTGCTGCCAGCGAAACTTCTGCCGCACCAGTCGCGGAGTCCAGCTATCCCGAAAAAGCGTACCTTTCCCCCGAACGTTACACCAACGAGTACTTCGGCTTCTCCTTCGAGCTTCCGCCCGACGCGCACCTGCGGCCGCAAGCTCTTCCGGCATCGCGCAACGGCAACATCCAGATTCTGGAACTCGTCGGTCCGCCTCCAGCCGATGGCGAGATCTCAATCGCGGCGATTCCAACCGCGACTGGCAACAAGCAGGATGCAAAGACTTACCTCCGCGAGTCGCTCGATCAGGAACTGTATCGAGGCGTCGAAGAACTGCACGGACTGAGCAAGGCGAACTTTGCGCAGCACCAGTTCTTCCTCTTCGAGACACGTCGCGGCATTGAGCAGCACATGATCATGGCGACCACGATCGGCGATTACATTCTCGAAGTCATGGTCGCCGGACACGACGAAAAGACGGTGAAGCGCCTCGTGACTTCGGTCGAGCACCTGGAATTCTTCCCTGCGTCGGACATGCAGAAGTACGTTCAAGCCGACAGCAAGGCGTATGACGGACCTTCAATCTCCTCGCATCGCCTGGCGCTGCTGGAGGAGAATCCGCCGGCCAAACAGATCGATCCCGGCAAGATCAACGGCGACTTCTATGAGAACGCGATGCTCGGCTTCAGTTATCGCATTCCGCAAGGCTGGGTTCTCAAATCTGAAGGCGCCGTGCAGCCTGCCATTGAACGCTATCGCGCCAAGGAAGATTTTGGCCGTCCGCGCATCGGCCGCAGCGAACATATCCTGATGGACTCCTGCAGCCGTACCCTGTTCTCCGCATGGGCGAAGCCGCCGGCCGCGGACGGGCTAATCTCGTACGACGACTTCGGCGAAGTCACCGTCTCGGCAATCGCGATGTCATGCTTTCCGACGATGGAATTTCCCAAGCAAGGCAGCGACCTGCAAGGGTTCAAGGATTTCGTCGGGCAATTTTCCCTGACGCATCCGATTGTCGAAGACATGGGAACTGGCAAGCTCTTCAGCCAGGATGGCATCGTCTTCGCCTATCTACACGGAACGGTGGCGTTCCAAATCCCGAATGACGAGCTTTCCCGGCGACTGTCGCTGGCAATGGCGATGACCGAACGCCGAGGATATTTGATCGTATGGTTCTTCGCGGCACCTCACGACCAGGAACTACAGGGACTCACCAACGAGCGCGTTATCTTCGACAGTGCCCCGGCGGTGAGCGTTGCCACCGCGGCCAAACCAGCCGAGCCCAAGCCTACAGTTTCGGGCGGTTCGGCAAGCTTTAACGCGACCAATACGTTGCAAACTGCAGCTCCTTCGAACGCAGCTCCGGCGAATAGTGCCGATTCAAGCGCAGCCGCAGCTTCGGGCGATCAGAGCGCGCCGGCTCCTGCGGCGTCAGACCAGCAGCAAAGCCCTCCTGCATCTTCGGACACAGATCATCCCTCGCTGCTGCGCCCTGGCGAGAGTGTGGATCAGCAGGGCAAAGGTCCGGTAATCAAGCCGAAATAACAACCGACAGCCTGCTGTGTGCCTGCGCCAAACAGAAGGCATATCCCTCGCTTGCGCTCGTGATGCCAATCTCATGAATGGGAATTCATCCCTGAGAAGCAGCGCTGCCCCCGCTCAGAAGCCGCCCGTTTTCCCTCCCCTCCGCGTTCTCCGTGCCTCCGTGGTGAAATCGCCGCCGATTGCACCCTGCTTTGTGCATCTCATAATTCCTTCCTCTCTCCTCTTATCGCCCGCGTCATTCCCTGATAAAATCAGTAAAATCCACTCCCCGGAGATGCAATGCAGGCAATCCTTGCGCTGGAAGATGGACGAATCTTCCGCGGCAAAGGCTACGGAGCAAAAGGTGAATGTTACGGGGAAGTTGTTTTTAATACCTCCATCACCGGATACCAGGAAATTTTCACCGACCCTTCGTACGCCGGCCAGATCGTAGTTCTCACCAATCCTGAAATCGGCAATTACGGAACCAACTCCGACGACAACGAAGCCACGCGTCCTTATATCGAGGGCCTGATCGTGCGCGAGTTCTCCCGCGTCAGCTCAAACTGGCGCTCGCAGGAAGTCGCAGAGGAATACCTCGAGCGCTACAAGATTCCCGTGCTCGGCGAGATCGATACGCGCGCCCTGGTCCGCCATCTGCGCGATAACGGAGTGATGCGCGGCGTCATCTCCACCCTCGAGACCGACACGGACAAGCTCATCGCCAAGGCGCGCTCGATTCCGAAGATGGATGGAACCGACCTGGCGAAGGAAGTCACCACGCGCAGCGTGTATCAGTGGGATGAAGGCGTGCGTTCGCACGAGCCGACAGAGATCGTCGGCGTCAAGGATGCGCCGCCGAAGTATCACGTCGTCGCCTACGATTACGGCATCAAGCACAGCATTCTTCGCCGCCTCGTCGGCGAGTGCTGCAACGTGACTGTGGTTCCCGCGACAACCACTGCGGAAGATGTGCTCGCGCTGAAACCTAATGGAGTTTTCTTGTCAAACGGTCCCGGCGATCCTGAACCTGTCACGTATGCGCAGGAGAGCATCCGCCGCATGATGGGCAAAGTGCCCATTTTCGGAATCTGTCTCGGCCATCAGCTGATCGGACTGGCACTCGGCGGAAAGACATTCAAGCTCAAGTTCGGGCATCACGGCGGGAATCATCCGGTGAAGCAGTTGTCGACGGGCAAGATCGAGATCACGGCGCACAATCACAACTTCGCCGTGGATCCGGATTCGCTGAAGCAAAGCGATGTCGATCTGACGCACATCGACCTGAACGACAACACTCTCGAAGGCCTGCGTCACCGCTCGCTGCCGCTGTTCAGCGTGCAGTATCATCCCGAGGCCGCGCCCGGCCCGCACGACTCGCACTACCTGTTCAAGGATTTTGTGAAGATGATGGAGGAGTGGAAGGGAAAGTGAAGGGATAGGTGGAAGGCGAGACCGCTAGAAATGAAAGATGCTTGTACTAAGAGAATTGTCATCACGAGCGAAGCGAGGGATCTGCTGTTTGTCGGGCATTGGCAAAAAGCAGGCGCTTCGCTTGTCATGACAATCCGGTGGGGTAAAGGCATAAGATGAACCGCCAGTGGCGCTTCTGGGTGTACATCATGGCCAGCAGATCGCGCCGAATTTACACCGGTGTAACCAATGACATCGAGCGCCGCGTGCAGGAACACAAGAGCGGAGAAGTTGAGGGATTTACTCAGAAATACAAAATCAACCGCCTTGTTTACCGCGAACGGTTTCACTACATCGACAATGCCATCGCGCGGGAGAAGGAAATCAAAGGTTGGGATCGTGCGAGACGAGTTGCACTTATTGAGAGCGAGAACCCGACTTGGGAGGATCTGTCATTGGAATGGGGAATGCCCATCGAAACGCTGGATCCTGCCGCTGCGGGCGAACAGCAGATCCCTCGCTTCGCTCGTGATGACAACTCCGATAGATCGGACAAAGTTACCGAGTTCGACGAATTCCTAATTACGAAAAAATAAAAGAATGCCACGCCGCAACGACATCGCGAAAGTACTCATTATCGGCTCGGGGCCGATCGTCATTGGCCAGTCGGCGGAGTTCGACTACTCCGGTGCGCAAGCCTGCAAGGCGCTCAAGTCCGAAGGCTACGAAGTTGTGCTCGCCAACTCCAATCCGGCGACCATCATGACCGACCCCGAGATGGCCGACCGCACCTACATCGAGCCGCTCACGCGCATGTATCTGGAAGAGATCATCCGCGTCGAGTCCGAGATGCTGAAAGAGAGCGGCAAATCCGGCGTCTTCGCGCTGCTGCCCACAGTCGGCGGCCAAACCGCGCTCAACCTCGCCGTCGAACTTGCCGACAGCGGCGTGCTCGAGAAATATAACGTGCAGCTCATCGGCGCGCAGCTCGGAGCCATCAAAAAGGCCGAGGACCGCCTGCTCTTCAAAGACGCGATGACCGCTATTGGACTGGAAGTTCCGAAGTCAACGCTGGTCAACAATCTGAAAGACGGCCTCGACTTCAGCAGCAAGATCGGATTCCCGGTCATCCTGCGTCCATCGTTCACACTCGGGGGAACCGGCGGCGGCATTGCCTACAACCGCGAAGAGCTGCTGGAACTCCTCGCCCGCGGACTCGACCTTTCTCCGGTTCACGAAGTGCTGCTCGAGGAATCCGTGCTCGGCTGGAAAGAGTACGAGCTCGAGCTGATGCGCGACCTCGCCGACAACGTCATCGTCATCTGCTCCATCGAGAATTTTGATCCGATGGGCACGCACACCGGCGACTCCATCACCGTTGCTCCCGCGCAAACCCTCACCGATCGCGAATATCAGGCCATGCGCGATGCGGCCATCGCCGTCATCCGCGAGATCGGCGTCGAGACCGGCGGCTCCAATATTCAGTTCGCCGTCGATCCGCATAACGGCCGCATGGTGGTCATCGAGATGAACCCGCGCGTGTCGCGCTCCTCCGCGCTGGCGTCGAAGGCGACGGGATTTCCCATCGCAAAAATCGCCGCCAAGCTCGCCGTAGGCTACACGCTCGACGAAATCACCAACGACATCACACGCAAGACGCCCGCCTGTTTTGAGCCGACGCTCGACTACGTGGTCGTCAAAATTCCTAAGTGGCAATTCGAAAAGTTTCCCGGCGCCGATGAATCACTTGGCCCGCAAATGAAGTCCGTCGGCGAAGTGATGGCGATTGGCCGCACCTTCAAGCAGGCGCTGCTGAAAGCCGTACGCTCGCTGGAGACCGGCAGAAAAGCCACCGCCGACGACATCGAGCCGCGCATCCTGACCAAGCGGCTGGTCACGCCGCACCCGGAACGGCTGCAGTACATCCGTTACGCGCTGAGCCAGGGCATGAGCGTGCGCGAGCTCACGCAGATGACCAACATCGATCCCTGGTTCCTGCACCAGCTCAAGGAAATTGCCGATGTGCAGGCGAAGTTAGGATCTGAAGCCATTGACGCCGATCGGCTCCACGAGATCAAGCGTATGGGCTTCTCGGACGCGCGCCTGGGCGAAGCGCTCGAGTCTACGAACGGCCGCAGCGCTGCCGAAAAAATCTATCAGTTACGCAAGCAGCACAACGTTCGCCCGGTTTTCAAGCGCGTCGATACCTGTGCCGCCGAGTTCGAAAGTTACACGCCATACCTATACTCGACGTACGAAGAAGAAGACGAGGCGCCAGCCACCGACAGGAAGAAGGTCATCATTCTGGGCAGCGGGCCGAACCGCATCGGACAGGGCATCGAGTTCGACTACTGCTGCTGCCACGCGGCCTTCGCGCTGCGCGACGACGGCTACGAGACGATCATGATTAACTGCAATCCCGAGACCGTCTCCACCGATTACGACACCAGCGATCGTCTCTACTTCGAGCCGCTGACCTTTGAAGACGTGATGGCGGTCTACGATCACGAGGCGTCGAGCGGCGCTGAGGTCGGCATGATTGTTCAGTTCGGCGGGCAGACGCCGCTAAACCTCGCGCTGCCGCTGAAGGCTGCGGGCGTGCCCATCATCGGCACCTCGCCCGAGAGCATCGACCTCGCGGAAGACCGCAAGCGCTTTGGCAAACTGCTGGAAGAGCTGTCGATCCCTCAGCCGCTTGGGGCAATGGCTACCAGCGTGGAAGAAGCGATTGTGCACGCGAACCGCATCTGCTATCCGGTGCTGGTGCGGCCTTCCTATGTCCTCGGCGGACGCGCCATGGCACTCGTGTATGACGACGACTCTCTTACTCAATACATGAGGGAAGCGGTCGAGTACTCGCAGGAACGCCCGGTGCTGATCGATCATTTTCTGGAGTCGGCAACCGAGATCGACGTGGACGCGATCTCCGACGGCGAAGACGTGGTCATCGGCGGCATCATGCAGCACATCGAAGAGGCCGGCATCCACTCGGGCGATTCCTCCTGCGTGCTGCCGGCGGTCGACATTCCCAAGCACCTGCTGAATACGATCCGCGACTACACCTTCCAACTGGCGCGCGCCCTGAAAGTCGTCGGACTGATGAACGTGCAGTACGCGATCCAGCGCGATAAGGTGTTCGTCATCGAAGTGAATCCGCGCGCTTCGCGCACCGTGCCGTACGTCTCGAAGGCCACGGGCGTGCCGCTAGCGAAAATTGCCGCGCGCCTGATGACCGGCCGCAAGCTGCGCGAGTTCCTGCCCGACAACATCGCCAGCAAGAGCGATCTCGACACCGGCAACTTCTACTTCGTGAAGTCGCCCGTCTTCCCCTGGGGCAAGTTCCCCGGCGTCGACACCGTTCTCGGGCCAGAGATGAAGTCGACCGGCGAAGTAATGGGCGTGGCTGACAACTTCGGCGAGGCCTTCGCCAAGGCGCAATCGGCTGCCGGCCAGGTTCTGCCGACGTCAGGCACGATCTTCATGAGCGGCAACGATCGCGACAAACCGTTCATGCCGGAGTTGGCGAAGCGCTTTGTCGAGCTTGGTTTCAAGATCGTGGCGACACATGGCACTGCGCGCTTGCTGGAAGAGGCGGGACTGCGCGTCGAGCGCGTTTACAAAGTGAAGGAAGGCCGTCCGAACGTCGTCGATCTGATCAAGGGTGAGCGCATTCAGCTGATCATCAATACGCCCCACGGCGTCGAGCCGTGGTTCGACGAGAAGGCGATCCGCCGCGCCGCAGTAACAGCGCGCATACCGACGATTACGACGCTGTCAGCAGCGAAGGCCGCATGTGACGGCATCGCAGCGTTGCAAGGCGGCAAGGCGAAGGTTTATGCGCTGCAGCAATTGCATGCGGAAAGGAAGCAGCAACTGGCGGCTAGCAAATAGCACGTCGGTTGTGAGTATCGGGTCTCGGGTGTCGGCCAAAGCAAAAATAGGAATCTCACGCTAGTGAGGTCCCACTGACGAAATCCAAGACCTCGAAAGAATAATTAGTGCGAGGGTATTGAATTCAGTGTCAAAGCGCACCCTGGATTGCTCTGGGAAACGATAAACTACAGACATTCCCTGGAGGTGGTCGATGGCGACTGCGGCGGAGTACAAAGCTCGTATTCTCTCTTACATCGAAGGCAAAGACCCGATTGTGGTCCAGCGCGAAACCCCTGCTGCGCTGGCACAACTGGTCGACGGAGTGTCGGCAGAAAAACTACGCCGGCGTCCCGCGCCCGACAAGTGGTCTGCGGCGGAGTTGCTGGCACACTTTGCCGAAGCCGAGATGGGAGCCTTCTGGCGCTACCGCCAAATGATCGAGCACAACGGCTCTTCGCTGTTGTCCTACGACCAGGAGCTGTGGAGCAGATTAGGCGACTATCCCAACACCCATCCGAATGCGTCGCTGCAGCTATTCACCCTGTTGCGACAAGCCAATCTCGGCATGTTCGGGAGGCTAACACCTGAGGAGTGGCAAAAGCACGGGGTCCACACCGAGCGCGGAGAAATGACCGTACGCGACTTAGCCACGCAGATCGCCGGTCACGACCTGAATCATCTGGAACAGATCCGCAAAATTTTGGCGAAGTGAGCGGCTGATTGTTTCAACACACCTCCGCTCCTGCTCCGATTCACGTCCAGCCTTGGACGTTAATATCGATCCCGCAAAGAAAACCCACGTCGCCCAGAAGAGGGCGGACGTGGGGCACCGCATAAAGTAACGCTCAGATGACAAGCCTCAGGCTGCATCCCGTTTGCCGCCCGCCTCTCCCGGAAGCTTCGATCCCAACAGGTCGACCTTCTCGATCTTCGGCGGCTGTGCTAGGAGGTCGGGAGCTTTAGCCATGAGTGCCTCGGCAACCTTGCCCGAAAGGTGAGCCTGCCGACCATGCTCATCGGCGAAGGCATCGAAGATGCCGAAGGTCGATGGCCCCATCCGGATGGCAAACCACGCAATCGTGCCCGGCTCCTGCATTACCAGTGACTCTCCCTGATGCAAAAACTCCTCCACGTCTTTTTCTTTTCCGGCCTTGGCTTCCAGTCGAACATAAAGTCCCAGCTTTACCATTCCATTCCTCCTTATGGGATTTGAATTGTTATTGTGAAAGAGCTGTCTTTGAGTCTTCGAACGTGCGTTACGTCGTCCGATCCACATGCTGCATGTTGGCCGGAGCATAACGCTCTCCGGCAGCCTGCGGAATGGCTGCTTCCAGCTCAGCAACTTCCTGCGGCGTCAGGCGAATATTGACGGCGGCTGCGTTCTCCTCGAGATACTTCCTGCGCTTGGTCCCAGGGATAGGCACAACGTCGTCCCCCTTCGCCATCACCCATGCCAACGCAAGCTGGCCAGGGGCGACGCCCTTGCGCTGCGCGAACTCCCGCACGCGATCGACGAGCGCCTGATTCTTGTTGAAGTTCTCGCCGGCAAATCGCGGATAGCGTTCCTGGCGCGAATCTCCTCCCGACAGATCGCTCTTGCTCCTGATCTTGCCGGTCAGGAAGCCACGGCCCAATGGGCTGTATGGCACAAAGCCGATGCCAAGTTCGCGCACCGCCGGCAGAATCTCGCCTTCCACGTGGCGCTCCCACAGAGAGTATTCGGTCTGCAGCGCGGTGATGGGATGTACTTTGTGAGCGCGCCGGATGGTAGCAGGCGATGCCTCCGATAAGCCCAGAAAGCGGACCTTGCCGGCTTTCACCAGCTCGGCCATTGCGCCGACTGTGTCTTCAATGGGAGTGTTGGGATCGACGCGGTGCTGGTAGTACAAGTCAATGTGGTCGACGCCCAGACGTTTCAGCGAGGCGTCACAGGCCGACTTCACGTACTCAGGCTTTCCACTGATCTCCCAATGCGTGGGGTTTTCCTTAGTGCGTTTATTTGCAAACTTGGTGGCCAGGAAAACTTCGTCGCGGCGGCCGCGAATGGTGTTGCCCACCAGTTCCTCGTTGTCGCCGATGCCGTAAGTGTCGGCCGTGTCGAGGAAGTTGATGCCGAGATCGAGCGCGCGCAGGATCGTCGCGGCCGACTCTTCATCGTTACGCTCGCCGTAGAACTCGCTCATGCCCATGCAACCGAGTCCCATCCGGGAGACGATTGCACCTTGTGAACCAAGCTTTACCTTTCTCATGCTCATAGGCGATTGGATGTGGCCCGGCCATCCCGGATTCCCGCTTCCCCCGCTAAAGTTTGTTCAATATCGGAAGCCGAATTGGCCGCCAAATGAGCGTTGAGGCTGCACAGCAGCGGTGATAGTTTTAGAAACATCACGCGCGCGAGGAGATCGTTTTGGCTTTGACGATTGTGCAGGCGGGAGAAGCGGTGCTGCGAAGACAGGCGCGCGCGCTTACCGAAAAAGAAATCCTGGGCAGCAAAACACAGAGCCTGATCGAGGAGATGCGGGAGACCATGCGGGCAGCACCCGGAGTGGGGCTGGCCGCACCGCAGGTCGGTGTCTCGCTGCAGATCGCGGTAATCGAGGATCGCCTGGAATATCACGCGAAGTCAACGCCCGAGCAACTGGCCGAACGCGGTCGGCGGCATGTCCCGTTTCATGTGCTCATCAATCCCAGGATTGTCGCCCGGGAGGACGGCGGCGTGGAATTCTTCGAGGGCTGCCTGAGCGTCGAAGGCTACACGGCAATCGTTCCGCGCGCCCATCGAGTGACGGTGGAGTTCCTGAACGAGCGTGCTGAATCCATGCGAGTGGAAGCTGAGGGCTGGTACGCGCGCATCCTGCAACATGAGATCGATCACCTGAACGGCCTGCTCTACATCGATCGCATGCACGCGCAAACCTTCTGCAATATGGAAAACTACGAGCGCTTGTGGAAGGGGCTGCCGACGCAACGGGTGCTGAAGGAACTCAGTGCGGGGTAAACAGACTGCTGAAAAAACTCGAGGGACCGTCGTGGATCACGGGTAGAGCTGGCCTTCAGGCCAGCGTCTAAGCTATTCACTTGTTGCCAGAGTCGGCTTCAGCCGACGGCACAGGAGTCGCAGGAAAAACTCACTTGGTTGCCGGTTCGGGCAGTGGCCACACAACCGACACCAGCCACGCAACTGCCAATCCCACGACACATCCGAATAACACTTCTGACATGCGGGTGACGCCGGCGCGTAATCCGTGAACGCGCGAATGGTATTCCAGCCCGGCGGAGATTACGAAGGCTGCCGTGATCGGTCCCTGCCGCCACATAGTTTGAATGCGGACCACGTACGTCGAGAGCATAACCGTAACCGCCATGGCCAGGGGCAGCATGAGCAGATGCGATCCTCCAATAGCAATAAAGACGAGCCCCACAACGCAGCCCACAAGAGCATTCGTGATGCGGGCCTTGAAGAAGGTTAGCGCGTTCTTCATCAGCGGATCGCTGGTAGCGACCATCGAACTGATCGCCCAGATGGGATTTTTCTGCGCCATCATGTGCACGCAGACCCAGAGGATGGCCGTCGCGATGAAAATGCTGATGGCGTAGTGAAAGCCGTGCATATCGCCGCGGATGTATTTATCCGAAGCCTTGTTCGTCAGCTGCGACAGCCGCTCCCGCTGCTCCTTTACCGTGGACATTAGGTGATTCTAGCGTCTGCACGAAAAAGTGGAAGTAGGAAGTTTGTTACCAGGGTTTGCCGATCTTGACACAGCACATCAGTGCGACTCCTTGCAGCCTGCTGTAATTACCGTTGCCAACGGCAATGCTGTCGCTTTGCTTCCGGCCAGCAACTGGTTGAACGACGGAATGTCCTGCTGATTAAGTTGCTCCCATTGCGCCAGATCTTTCTCCAGCGCGTCGCAGTTTTCCTCCAGAGCAGCCTTAACCGTGTCAGCCGGTCGCATGTCCGCGCTCTCGACACTGAAGATCAGGCGCGCCAGGTCGCGGTTGACCGGTCCCACTCCCGGCGCCTTCGGAGTTCCCTTCTCCACGCTGTCGACCTTCTTGCTCAGCGCCTCGGCCGCTTGCTTAGTCCTGTCGGCGTCTGCGCCAACCAGCGATTTCCGGCTCTCGGCGAGCGCTTTGCGCAGAGCGTCGACCTGGTGAAACGCATCCCAACTCGACTTCATACCACGAGTAGCCTGCAACGCTAAGTCGAGCTGCTCGGTGAGGTCGGCCTGCGAAGCGTGAATGCGCGGGTCGGGAACGACGGTCAACGGCTGCTTGTACGTCTTGCCGGCATAGGTCAACTCGACCGTGTACTTGCCGGGCACAACCAGCGGCCCTCGCGGCTGCTCACGGGGAGTCAAGCCGGCGATGGCATGATCAGCCAGCGTATACTCGGTGTACTCCAGCAGATTGCCGTAATAGCCGTAGGGCAGCGTGGGCGGTGCCGGATAGCGCAGATCCCACGTAAATCGATTGATGCCCACGGCCTTGTCCAACGCGGTTGGCGGCGCGAACCAATACTCGGGAACATTAGCCGGCGGATAGACCACCGGCTTGGGATCGCTGGTGTACTTTGCGACCTCCGCCCCCTTGTCATCGTAGATGGTCAGCGTGAGCGGCGCGATGGCGGCGTTCTTCAGGAAGTAATTCAGGATCGCGCCGTCGGGGGGATTCTGCCCCGCCGGGGTCTCCACGGGGAAGGGCGTGTCTTCATAATTGTCCCATCGCACGCGGACCGCAGTCTCCGGAGCGAACAGATGCGCGTCGGAGGAAGCGATCTTCGGGTTCATCTCGCGTAGCGGCGTCACGTCGTCGAGAATCCACAGCGAGCGCCCGAAGGTCGACACGGCGAGATCGTTGTCGTGGACTTGCAAATCGGTGATGGGCGCCGGCGGCAGGTTCAGCGTGAGCGGCTGCCAATGATCGCCGTCATCCCAGGAGACGAAGACCGTCGTGTCGGTGCCGGCATACAGCAAGCCTTTGCGCTCGGGATCGGCGCGAACCACGCGCACCATCTCGTCGGCCGGAAATCCGGTGACAATCTTCTGCCAGCTCTTGCCGTAGTCGTGCGTGCGCAGAACGTTGGGAGGCGTGGACTCGCGACGTCCTCCGATCGTGAGATAGGCCGTCGCCGCATCCAAATGCGACGGTTCAATGTAGAGAATTTCGTCAGGATCAGCCAGCCCCGGAGGCGAAATAACCTGCCAGCTCTTGCCTTCATCGCGCGTGAGCTGCACGATGCGATTGCTGGTGCCGACCCATATCTCCCCGGCCTTCACAGGCGATGGTGCTAGCGCCTTGATGGCTGGTGGCGGCGGCTTGAACGGATCGAGCTTCTCGTCCCTAGCTTTGTCTTCGTCTTTCTCTTCCTCCTTCGGTTCGCCTTTAGGCTGTTCTTTCGGTTCCTGCTTGGCCTGTTCCTTCGGCTCCTCCGGTTCTTTATAGCCCGTCAGGTCGGGGCTGATCTCCTGCCAGGTCTTGCCGCCGTCGCTGGTCTTCAGCACGAATTGCGTTCCCTGGTACAACACCGAAGGATTTTGCGGAGAGAAGGCCAGCGGCGCCATCTCCGAGAAGCGATATTTCGTCCCGCGCTCGAAGACCGTCGCAATCTCGCCGGTGTCCTTGTCGTAGCGCACGACAGAGCCGTACCAGCCGCCGCTGAAGACATAGTTGGGATGAGCAGGATCGGCCTCGATGAAGGCATACTCGAAGCCGCCGATGGAGAACCAGTCCTGCAGCAGGATCTCGCCATAGTCGCTGCGGCTCAGGATGCCGGCTGTGCCGCTATCCTGCTGCGCGCCGTAGAGGCGATACGGGAACAGGTTATCGGCGGAGACGTGGTAGAACTGCCCAGTCGGTTGGTTGTACCACGAGCTCCAGCTCTTACCCGCGTCTACGCTGACGATCGCGCCCTGGTCAACACCAAGCAGCATGCGCGCGGAGTTCTGCGGGTCGATCCACAGCACGTGGAAGTCATCGCCGCTGGGAGCGCCTACATAGGCTTCGAAGGTCTTGCCGCCGTCGGTCGAGCGATAGAGTGAGGTTTGCGCGACGTACAGCACGTCGGCATTCTTCGGGTCGGCGAAGATGCGGCTGAAATAGGGACTGCCCAGCACGCGGGGATCTTTCGTGGATTGATACCAGTTCGCGCCACCGTCGTCTGAGCGGTAGAAACCGTCGTCAACAATCGCGTAAAGCCGCTGACCGTTGTTTCCGGCAGCGACCGCAATGCCCACTCGTCCAAGTCCTTTATCCGGCAAGCCTTTCGTCGTCATCGGCGCCCAGGTCACGCCGCCATCGGTGGATTTCACAATCCCGGAAGTCGGCGGCACGGCTTTGTCCCCCGAGCCAGATTCAGGCCGATACAACACGGCATAAAGCGTGTTGGGATTGCTTGGATCGGCGCACATGTCGACCACGCCGAAGGTTGCGTCATCGCTGTAAACCTTCTTCCAGCTCTCGCCGCCGTCTACGGTGCGGAAGATGCCGCGATTGTCGACACTCGCCGACTTAGGAACCGGATGCCACAGGATGCCGAAGCCGATCGAGTTCCCACCCGCGACGGCAACATCAGGATTCTGCGGATCGACAATGATCGCCTGGAGGTAGGGTACGTCGGCAAGACCCGCGCTGCTCCAGGTTTTACCGCTGTCATTGGATCGATAGATACCCTTGCCGCGCGTCTGCTCTCCGGTGCCCACATAGAGCACGTTGGGTGCCGACGGCGCGACGGTGACCGAGCCGATGGACGGCACCGGTACGCTATCGAAGATCGGCTGCCAGACACGGCCTCCGTTCGTGCTCTTCCATACCCCGCCACCAGGCGTGCCAAAGTAATAAGTCGTAGGATCGCCGGGAACGCCCGCAACCGCCGTTACGCGCCCACCGCGAAACGGCCCGACCAAGCGCCATTTCATCCCGGAGAACTGGGCCGGTCCGGGCATCTGTTGGCAAAGCAAAGTCCCAGGGATTACGAGGATCGAGAGGAGAAAAACTAAGGGTCGAAGGGACGGCGTACGCCGGCGCGAGCGCAGATGCATCAAGGTCTCCAAAAGTGTGACCGACGAGCCTACACCGCGGCGCGAAGGCAAGCAAGCCATCGGCAACATGTAACATTGTTCGGGGATTGAGCCGCGCAATGACGGGACGTATGAAAGAGAGCGCTTTCACAATCGCCGGGAGCAGCCGCGCTTGAACACCGCTCTGTCCATTCGCATTCGTGGCATAGTGCAGGGCGTGGGCTTTCGTCCATTCGTATATCGGCTCGCACAAGAGCACGGAATCACCGGCTGGGTGCTGAACGGCGACGAGGGCGTCTCCGTTCACGCGGAGGGCGAGGAGAAGACGCTGTGGAGGTTTGTCGAAGAGCTGCGCGTGCAGGCGCCGCCGGCAGCTTCGATCGCCGAGGTCGAAGCGCATTTCGTTCAGATTGCCGGCTTCGCCGATTTCACAATTCGGCAAAGCGAGCGCCGCGACAAGCCGACGGTCCGCATCTCGCCTGACCTGCCGGTATGCGACGAGTGCTTGCGCGAGCTTGTCGACCCGCAGAATCCGCGATATCACTATCCATACATTAACTGCACCAACTGTGGACCGCGCTACACCGTTATCCTCGCGCTTCCCTATGATCGCCCGAACACTACGATGAAGCAGTGGCCGCTGGATGCTTATTGCGAAGGCGAGTATCACGATCCGGGGAATCGCCGCTTCCACGCGCAACCGGTCGCTTGTCCTACGTGTGGGCCACACTATTCTCTGCGCGTCGATGATCAAACCATCGAAGGGGATGATCAGGCGATCCAGCGCACGGTTGAGCTTCTGCGGGACGGAAAGATGGTTGCGGTGAAGGGGCTTGGCGGATACCACTTGGCCTGCGACGCGCGCGACCCTGGGGCAGTCGCCGCAATGCGCGAGCGAAAGTATCGCAAGGAGAAGCCGTTCGCGGTGATGGTTAGGGATCTTGAGGTCGCGCGCACGATCGTGGATTCGTCCCCGGAAATAGAGTCTTTGCTGAAATCGGTGGCGCGCCCGATCGTCTTGTCCAAAGCGAAAGTCGAGCTGCCGGCCGTGGCTCCCGAAAATGACGAGCTTGGCGTCATGCTTCCCTACACGCCGCTTCATCATCTGTTGTTCGCCGCTGGTGCGCCCGAGGTGCTGGTCATGACCAGCGCCAACCGCTCCAGCGAGCCCATCGCTTATACCGAAGGAGATGCCTTCGATCGCCTCGCCGGTGTTGCCGACGCATACTTGGTTGGCGAGAGACCTATCGCGAGGCGCGTCGACGATTCCGTCGTGCGTGTCGGCGCTTTCGGTCCGGTCATCCTGAGGCGATCGCGGGGCTACGCACCGGGAGCCGTGGCGACGCTTCCGATCGAGCGGCCGCTGCTCGCAGTCGGTGCGGACTTGAAGAACACCATCACGCTGGTCGTCGACGGGCAGGCCTTCGTCAGCCAGCATATCGGCGATCTCGACCACTACCAGGCTTTTCAGGCCTTCCAGGAAACCATTCGCGATCTGACCTCTATGTACGAAGTGAGCTGGGACGATCTGCTGGTGGTACACGACACTCACCCGCAATATCTCTCGACGACGTATACCTCCGGTCTGGAGGCCACGCAGAAGATCGCGGTGCAGCATCATCGCGCGCATGTCGCGTCAGTGCTGGCAGAGCGCGGCGCCTGGGATCAGCGCGTGCTGGGCATCAGCTTCGACGGGACGGGTTATGGCGACGATGGCAGCATCTGGGGCGGCGAGTTTCTGGCCGGCAGCATGCGCGATGGATTCGAACGCGTCGCCCATCTTCGCCGCGCCAGTCTGCCCGGAGGTGATGCGGCCGCGCAGCATCCAGTGCAGGCGGCTGCGGGATTTCTGGCTCAGATCGATGGTCTGCCCGACGTGACCGCCGTGCCCTTCAACTTCCCTGCGCGATATGGCCAGGCGATGGAACTGGTGAACAAGCAGGTACGTACTTTCACCACTACCTCCGTCGGCCGACTCTTCGATTCGGCTGCGGCGCTGCTGGGCTTCACCCGCGCAGTCACCTTTGAAGGCCAGGCCGCGATGTGGGTGGAGAGCCTGGCTCGCGAAGCCGGAGCTGCTGAGGCCTACCCGTTTCCCTTTGCCGAAGGCGAGCTGGATTTTCGTCCCCTGCTCCTGGCTGTTGCGGAAGATCGCAAGCGGGGCCGCTCTCAGAATGAGATCGCGCGGGCCTTCCATCTCGGGATCGCTAGTGGAGTACGCGACGCGGCGACATCGCTATGCCGCCTGCTAGAGCTGGATACGATCGTCCTCTCCGGCGGCGTCTTTCAGAACGAGCTCCTCCTCTGCGATCTGCGAGACTTGCTGAGCACTGCCGGGTTAGAAATCTGGACAAATCACGCCGTGCCGCCAAATGACGGCGGAATCAGCCTGGGACAGGCAGCGTTGGCAGCCTTCCTGGCTTCGAAGTAACTCGCCACCGTCTTTGGGGGTTGAGCGGGTACAATGTAACGTTCCTATGTTTGCAATCCTTCTCGACATGGGGGGCGCGGGCCAGCACCTCCTGCGGCAACTGCTGTGGTTCGTAGCCATATTTGGCTCGTTCACCTCCACGGTGTTTCTCGTCATGGTGATTGTGGCGACGTTTCGGTATGCCGCCCGGTCGCGCCGAGCCCGAAGGGCCGCGCTTGCAGTGCCAGCAGACATTCTCCCCCCGGTCACCGTCCTCAAGCCGGTTCACGGTCTTGAGCCCCGTCTGGAAGAAACACTGGAGAGCTTTTTCGGGCAGGACTATCCCAACTTTGAGATCATCTTCGGCGCGCGCAGCCGCGATAACCAGGCACTCGCGGTCGTGGAGCGACTCCGCAAGCGCTATCCCAATATCCGCACGCGCGTAGTGATCTCCGGCGAGCCCTCGTGGCCCAACGCAAAGGTGTTCTCGCTGGCCAAGATGATCGCCTCCTCCGACGACGACTACTTCGTGATTAGCGACAGCGACATCCTGGTCGGACCCGACTTTCTGCGCAACGTAATTCCGCCGCTGCTCAATGCAAAGGTGGGACTCGTGACCTGCCTGTACCAGGGAATTCCGGCGCCCGATTTCTGGTCGCGGATGGAAGCCATCGGCATGTCAGTGGAAATGCCGGCGGGCGTGATGGTCGCCGACATGGTCGAAGGCATGAAGTTCGCCCTGGGCGCGGCCATGACGGTGCGGCGCGATGCAATCGAAGCGATCGGGGGCATCCGCGAGACGGCGGACTTCTACTCCGACGACTTCGTGCTCGGCAATCTCGTGGCCGAGGCGGGATACGAGGTCGTGCTCTCGCATTACAAAGTAGGACACGTGCTCTCGGCGTGCTCGCTGCGACGCACCTTCGGCGACCAGTTGCGCTGGATGAAGAGTACGCGCTACTCGCGGCCCTGGGGACATGTGGGCTCAGGCCTGACTTATGCTGTGCCGTTCGGCCTGCTGGCTCTGCTGTTGGGATTTGGGCATCACGGCCATCACGTCGCGATTGGTCTAGCGGTGTTCGCAGCGGCGTGGCTGAACCGCATGCTGCTGGCGCTTATCGTCGGCTGGGGAATCATTCGCGACCCGCGCTGCCTGTGGATGTGCTGGCTCTATCCGCTGCGCGACCTGCTGGGATTCTGCACCTGGGTGGGGAGCTTTACCGGGAACACATTTTTGTGGCGCGGCGAGCCGTACCAGTTTGGCGAGGAAGGCCGCATCACGCCCGTGGCGCGCTCGATCGAATTCGAACGGGACAGTGTCCCTCAGGCTCACGATTGAGGTAGAGCGAACCTTTAGGTCAGCGTTCCAGCCGCTACTCCCCATTTTCCAAAACCTCTTTTGCCCGTTGTCATCCTGAGCGGAGCAGTGCCTGTCTTTGGCACTGCGGAGTCGAAGGACCTGCTTTTGTCCCCCATGGAACGATCCTGCCGCTGCGCGAAGACAGCAGGTCCCTCCACTCCGGATGGGCCAAAAACGCCCACCTCCGGTCGGGATGACAACCGACGAAACGGCGCCGCTATCATGGCGGCGAGCGGTTGAAGCCGCCAGCGCAATCACGCCACTACGATTGCCCGTGTTACCTCTAAGGGGTGATCAATGATCGGCTCGACGGTTTGGATGAACTTCACCGTGTGCGGCAACGTCGCGTGCAGATCGAAGGCTGCTTCATCTTTCCAGCGCGAGTGGATGTAGAACAATCGTGGATCGCGCGTAGAGCAGAAGGCGTGAATCTCAATGCAGCCGGGTTCCCGGCTGGAGGGCGGCACAACCTCGGTCAACGCCTTCCTCACCGCGTCTTCCTTATTCTTCCGCGCATAAAAACGCGCGAAGATGTAAAGGGTCATACGTCACCTCATCGGCCTCTCGGTTCCAGCTTTCCTTTATTAAGCCGGAAGCGGGTTCCCCGCCACACGACCGAGTCGCCAAAATAGCTAACAGCCCAAACAGCCAGCGCTACGAAATCTCGCACCGGCACCAGCCAGAGATTTGGCACAACCTGCTGATCGTTCAGCACACCCTGTCCCACCACAACTGCTGCAGTGAAGCGCGCGATGCCAGTGACCGCCAATATCGCCCACGTCCACCAACTGAATGGCCGCGCCAGCACCGCGATGACCGCCCAAGCTAGACCAAATGTTGCGATCAGTCCGAAATACTGTTCCGGCCGGCGATCTTTCACGTTGCGTGCCCAGCGCATCTGGTGCAGCCAGAAATCACGGAAAGAGTAGTCAGGCAGAGCAGTTTCAAGAACGGTATCGGCCAATACGATCTTGCGCCCGATCGCCGCAGTCCTCGCACCCAATTCATAATCGTCACCCAGGTGATTCGCCAAGGCCGCCAGGCCACCTATCCTCTCCAGCACTTCTTTAGGGATCGCGATGGTTGCGCCCAAGCCAAAGCGGATGCCACCTTCCATTGCTCGCGCCAGCAGGACGCCCCCGGCAAAGTCGGTGCTGAGGCCGAGCGCCTCCAGCTTCGAGCCGAGAGTCCTCCCCGCGATACCGCGATAAAGCGTCGTCACCATGCCGACGGCAGTATCCTCGAACGGCGACATCACTCGCCGCAAATACTCGCGGGGCACCACGATGTCGCTGTCATTGATGATGACGTGCTCGAAGCGCGCCTGCGGAAGCATCTGCGCCAGGTTGCTAACCTTCCCGTTCAGGCCGAGGCTTTCAGGGCAATGAATCACACGCAAGACCTGCCGGGGAAATTCCTGCTGCAGCTTTTCCACCAACTCCAGAGCCGGCTCCTCGAGACCATGCACGCCAAAAAGAACCTCGTATTCGGGATAATCGAGGGCGCAATGGCTGGAAAATGCCGCGTACATGTGCGGATCAATTCCCTTCAACGATTTAAGGATGCTGACTGGAGGCGCGTAGCCGGGAGTGACATCCGACCCGATCTCCCGCCGAAAGCGAAGCGCCGCCCAAGCGCTTAAAACGAAATACGCCGCACCGGCCAGACCAAACAAGCCACCGGCAATCGCCACGAGCGTGAACATCAGCGTCACGGAAGAGGGTTCAGATTAGCAGAACGGGCCGGCTGCCATTGCGTTTTGGCCGCGGCCCACAGTGCTATTTCGCAGGATTCCCGTTTGGGCCAAGGTGACGGGCTGGGTTATCATGTTTCGGGTATCTCCAAGGACCATTCGCCATGATCAACGGGAAACGTGTGGCCGTCGTGATGCCGGCATACAACGCCGAGCTCACCCTGGAAGCGACAGTACGGGAAATTCCCGACCTGGTCGATATTCGCATCCTGGTGGACGACTATAGCAAAGACAAGACGGTTGAGCTGGCGAAGAGTCTTGGGCTCCTGGTCTTCGTCCACGACAAAAACTATGGCTATGGACGCAACCAGCAGACCTGCTATCGCGAGGCGCTGGCGGCGGGGGCTGACGTGGTGATCATGGTCCACCCGGACTACCAGTACACACCGCTGCTCATCACCGCCATGGCCAGCATGGTGGCCTACGACGTATACGACGTGGTACTGGGATCGCGCATTATTGGCGGCCAGGCTCTGCGCGGCGGCATGCCGTTGTACAAGTACATCTCCAACCGCTTTCTTACCGCCTTCGAGAACATGTTTCTCGGCGTCAAGCTCTCCGAATATCACACCGGCTATCGCGCCTTCAGCAGCAAAGTCCTGACCACGCTTCCGCTGATGGAGAACTCGCCGGACTTCGTCTTCGACAACCAGATGCTGGCGCAGTGCGTGCATTTCGGCTTCCGCATCGGCGAAGTATCGTGTCCCACCAAGTACTTCGAGGAGGCTTCCTCCATCAACTTCCGGCGCAGCGTGAAGTACGGCTTTGGCGTGCTGGGCACGTCTGTGGAGTTCAAGCTGAATCGCTGGGGTCTGATGCATCTGCCGCGCTTCAGCAAGGAAGGTAAGAAGCTGGACAGCCCGGACTTAGCCCGCTCTAGCATGGGTCACGCGGCAGCCCGGTAAATTCGCAGTTTGCCTCCTCCCCTGCAACTTTCCCCTGCGCCCTCTCGTATTACCATTCGGAGAACTCTGCCCGGCTGCGTACAATTGAGCTGGGGTTCCGGGCACTTTTCATGAATTCTTCAAGCCAGCAGCGGCGACTGGCGCGCAGTCACTTTCTGCGCGAGCCTGTGCTTATTGCATTGCAGACCATGCGCGCGCACAAACTGCGCTCCTTCCTCATGCTGCTTGGCATCATTCTTTCGGTCTCGACGCTCATCCTGGTGGTCGCGCTGATCAGCGGGATGAACGAGTATTTTGCTACGAAGGTTGCGAATCTTGGCTCAAACGTTTTTCTTATCCACAAATTCCCCATCATCAGCGACGCGAAAGAGTTGTTGCGGGCGACACGCCGCAATCGCGACATCACCTGGGACGACTACGAAGCTCTGCGCGACAATCTGAAGCTGCCCAAGGGTGTCGGAGTGGAAGTTCGCCGCACAGCCAACGTCCGTAACGATCGTCAGAACCTCGAAGATGTCGATTTGCGCGGCGTGACTGCCAACATCGGCGATATGGATGTGGAGGAAGTCGGCAGCGGGCGCTACATGACTGACAGTGACAACGAGCATCGCGACATGGTCTGCATGCTCGGCGCCGACGTCGCCGATAAGCTTTTCGCCAATACCGATCCGCTGGGCAAGATCGTGACCGTCGATGGCCAGGAATTCCAGGTCGTTGGCGTTGCCAAACGCATCGGCAACACCTTCGGCCAGTCGCAGGACAACTTTGTCTACATCCCTATCCAGACCTGGCTGAAGATTTATGGGCGCAACACTACGCTCAGTGTGAATGTGCAGGCGCGCGGACCGGAGTGGCTGTCTCGCACTCAAGAGGAAGCTCGCAGCCTGATGCGCGCGCGCCGTCACCTGCAGCCGAATGAGGATGACAATTTTGGCATCCTGGCCAGTGACAGCCTCATGGGCCTTTGGCAGAATTTGACTGGCACGCTGGCATCCGGAATGGTCGGCCTGGTATCGATTTTCCTGGTGATTGGCGGGGTGGTCATCATGAACGTGATGCTGGCGTCGGTGACGGAGCGCACGCGCGAAATCGGCATTCGCAAGTCGATGGGAGCGAAGCGGCGCGACATTCTGCTGCAGTTCTTGGTGGAATCAACAGTGATGTCGCTGGTTGGCGGCGTCATTGGCGTGCTGATCGCTTGGATCCTGGCGGTCATTGTGCGCAGCGCGACGCCCGTTCCCATGGCTGTACCGATTTCTGCTGTCGTGTTAGCTATCGGCATCTCGTCGAGTGTGGGAATGTTTTTCGGGGTCTATCCCGCGCGGAAAGCCGCGAAGCTGGACCCGATTGAAGCGTTAAGGTACGAAAACTAGTTGTCAGGTATCGGTTGTCAGTTGTCGGTTAAGCCATGCCGGTGGCAGCCGAAACTGACAGCTGGCCACTGACAACCGACAACTTTGTTTATGCAGATGCACTTTGGCGTAAATTCGCGGATGGCGCTGGAGACGGTGCGCGACCACAAGACGCGCTCGTTCCTGACGGTGCTGGGCGTCGTAATCGGCGTTGCGGCTATGATCTTCGTCGCCTCGATTCTGGTGGGCGTCAGCCGTGACGTCCAGGCTTTTCTGGATGACTATGGGACCAATACGCTGTTCCTCTTCCGCTTCGACATGGGCATCCACACCGGGCGTACGAGCTCCGAAGAGCGTGCGCGCAAGCCGCTCACGCGCGAAGACGCCGAGGCGATCATGGCTGAAGCTCCGCATGTGCAGGCCGTCACCGTAGACGCGATGCCGCGTGTCGACCCCGATACCCGGCCGGTGCCACAGGTGGCACGCTATGGCAACCATGAAATCACGAATCTCGATTACAGCGGAACCACGGCTACCTGGCAGGATGTCTACAACGCGCGCATCATTCAGGGCCGCTTCTTCACCGAATTTGAAGACGAGCATCGCGAAGACGTTGCCGTTATCGGCTACGAGATCGCCAAGATCTTCTTTCCCGCGCATGACAGCCTGGGAAAGACGATCATCGTCGACGGCGTTTCCTATCGCGTGATCGGCGTGCTCGACAAGCGCAAGGGCCAGCTCTTCAAAGACGACAGCGCGGATCGCACCGTCAAGGTTCCCTACCACACCTACCGCAAGCACTACCCCGCCAACGACGAGGTCTTCATCGGCGCGGAAGCTTATCCCGGGTACAAGGACGCCGCCGAGGACGAGATTCGCGGCCTTCTGCGTCGCCGCCGCAATGTTCCTTTCAACAAGCCCGACAACTTCGGCATGACGAGCGCCGAAGCCATCGCCGACAATTTCCGCCAGATCATGAGCACGGTTGCGTTGATGACGATTGTGATCAGCTCGATCGGCCTGCTGGTTGGCGGGGTTGGCGTGATGAACATCATGCTGATGTCGGTGACCGAGCGAACTCACGAAATCGGCGTGCGCAAAGCCATTGGCGCGCGAAGGGGCGACGTGATTCGCCAGTTCCTGACGGAAGCCGTTGTGCTCACGGGCCTTGGAGGCCTTGCGGGCGTGCTGGTGGGGGTGGCGGCAGCGGCTGCCCTTCCGCTCGCCTTTCCCTCCATGCCAACCTCGGTACCTATCTGGGCGGTCATCAGCGCCGTGCTCATGGCGATGAGTGTTGGCTTATTCTTCGGCATGTATCCCGCAATTAAGGCGTCCCGGCTCGATCCCGTTGAAGCGCTGCGCTACGAGTAGCCCCAAGCCACCCGCATCACTGCTGGAGAATCCAACCATCGTGCCTTCTCGTATCGAGGATTACGCGCTCATTGGTGATTGTGAAACCGCCGCATTGGTCAGCCGCGGAGGTTCCATCGACTGGCTATGTTGGCCGCATTTCGCCTCATCAGCATGTTTCGCAGCGCTGTTAGGGACCCCAGAAGAAGGCCACTGGTCCATCACTGCGAAAGGCGACGCCCGCATCAGCCGCCGCTATCTCGACCACACCCTGGTTCTCGAAACCAAGTTCGAAACTGAACACGGCACCGCCATCCTGCTGGACTTCATGCCTCCTCGCGGTCACAACTCGGATGTAGTGCGAATCGTCCGCGGAGTTCGAGGCCGTGTCGCCATGGAAACGGAGCTGGTCCTGCGCTTCGACTACGGACGTAGCGTGCCTTGGGTTACCCGACTCGATGACGGCACGCTGCGCGCCATCGCCGGACCCGATATGACCACACTTCGCACCCCGGTTCCTCTGAGCGGCGAGAACCTGAAGACCTGCGGCAAATTCACCGTGAAGGAAGGCGAGTCTGTCCCCTTCGTGCTCACCTACGGTCCGTCGTTTCAGGGCTTGCCCCGGTTGATCGACGTCGAAGACGCACTGAACGACACCATCAAGTTCTGGGAGAAGTGGGCTGGGCAATCGCGTCTCCACGGTCAATACGCCGCTCAACTCGAGCGCTCGCTGATCACCCTGAAGGCACTTACGTATCGGAAAACAGGAGGCATCGTTGCCTCTCCCACGACCTCTCTGCCTGAGAAAATTGGCGGCGAGCGCAACTGGGACTACCGCTATTGCTGGCTTCGTGACGCGACCTTTACCCTGCTGGCGCTGATGAATGCCGGCTACTTCGACGAAGCCAAAGCTTGGCACGACTGGCTGCTGCGCGCCGTCGCCGGCAGTCCTGACCAGGTGCAGATCATGTACGGTATTCACGGCGAACGAAACCTGATGGAGTGGCAGATACCGTGGCTTTGCGGCTACGACAACTCCAAACCAGTTCGCATCGGTAACGCCGCTTCCGAGCAATTGCAGCTGGATGTTTACGGCGAGTTGGCCGACGCTCTGCTGCACGCCTACCTCGGCGGTATTCGCTCGACGCAGGAAGACGTGGGGTTGCAGACGGCGCTGATCGATCATCTGGCGACGATCTGGAACCAGCCCGATAACGGGATCTGGGAAATCCGCGGAGATCCGCAGCACTTCACCTATTCCAAGGTAATGACCTGGGTCGCATTCGATCGCGTGATCAATGCGCTGGAGAAGACGGCTGAACCGACAGTGCTTCGGCGCTGGTCGGAAATTCGCGAGCAGATCCATCGTGATGTTTGCGAGAAGGGCTTCAGCCAGAAGCTCAACAGCTTCACCCAGATCTATGGTTCAGAGCAACTGGATGCGTCGCTGTTGCTTATTCCGCAGGTCGGCTTTCTGCCTTGGGATGATCCGCGCATCGTCGGGACGGTGGAAGCGATTGAAAAGAACTTGATGTCGGATGGCTTCGTGCTGCGCTATCGCACAGAAAGCACGGACGACGGTCTGCCCCCGGGCGAGGGCGTGTTTCTGGCGTGCAGCTTCTGGATGGTGAGCGCCCTGAAGATGCTGGGCCGAGTCGATGAAGCCCGTGCGCTGTTTGAGCGCCTGTTGGGCTTGTGCAACGACGTCGGGCTGCTGGCCGAGGAATACGATCCCAAGGGCAAGCGACTGCTCGGCAACTTCCCCCAGGCGCTGTCGCACATCGCTTTGATCAACGCCGCGTTCGAATTCAACCGCCTGAGCAGTCCCGGCGAACAGCGCGCGCAGTCGAGTCCGGCTGAGCAGCACTGCGACAAACCTGAAACGACGAAAGCCTGAGTCTAGCTTTCCACTGTAGCCGGTTGAGCGTTGCGCCGCGGTCTCCGGTTCGCCTGCAGGATCTTCTTGCGCAGACGAAGCGCACTCGGCGTTACTTCCACCAGTTCATCATCGGCGATGAATTCGATTGCCTGCTCCAGGTTCAGATTCTTGAAGGGCACCAGGCGAATCGCATCGTCGGCCGTGGACGACCGCATGTTGGTCAGCTTTTTCTCGCGCACGATGTTTACGTCCAGATCGTTGTCGCGCGAGTTCTCGCCCACTACCATGCCTTCATAGACCTCGACTCCCGGACCGACAAACATCTCGCCCCGCTCCTGCAGTCCCCATAAGGCGTAAGCCGTGGTGGGGCCTGAGCGATCGGCAACCAGCGCTCCGGTAACGCGATGCGGGATGTCGCCCTGCCACTCGGTATAGCCCTCGAACAGCGCATTCATCACGATGGTTCCGCGGGTGTCAGTGAGCAGTTCGCTGCGCAGGCCGATCAGACCCCGGCTGGGGATGACGAATTCCATGCGCACGCGGCCGTATCCGTGGTTGTGCATCTTCTGCATCTGCGCCTTGCGCGCACCCAGCTTCTCGATGACGACGCCGACGAACGACTCCGGCACGTCGACCGTAAGCCGCTCCACCGGCTCCATCAGCTTGCCGTCGACGTGCTTGGTGACAATTTCAGGCTTGCCGACAGCCAGTTCGAAACCCTCCCGCCGCATCATCTCAATCAGAATCGCCAGCTGCAGTTCGCCGCGCCCCATCACCGTGAAGGAGTCTGTGTTTGCGGTGTCTTCTACGCGAAGAGAAACGTTGGTCAGCAGCTCTTTCTGTAAACGGTCCCGCAGATTGCGCGAAGTGACGTACTGGCCTTCGCGGCCAGCGAACGGCGAGGTGTTCACCATGAACTGCATGGCGATGGTGGGCTCGTCGATCGTGATCACCGGCAGCGGCGCGGGATTCTCGACATCCGTGATCGTCTCGCCGATGTTGATGCCGGTCACGCCGGCGACGGCAACAATGTCGCCCAATTCTGTTTTTTCGATGTCCGTTCGCTTCAGCCCGGAGAAAGAAAAGAGCTTGGTGATCTTGATCTTTTCCATCGTGCCGTCGCGCTTGGCAATGGCCACGTCTTCGCCGGTGCGCAGCGTGCCGTTGAAGACGCGCGCTATGGCCAATCGCCCCAGATAGTCGCTGTAATCGAGGTTCGCGACCAACACCTGCAGGGGTCCGTTGAGATCTCCCCTCGGCTCAGGAATCGTTTTTATGATGGCTTCGAACAGCGGCTGCAGGTTCTCGCCCGTGGCGCCGATGTCAGTCGTTGCCGTGCCCAGCTTGGCGTTGGTATAGAGCACCGGAAAATCGAGCTGGTCGTCTCCTGCGTCGAGGTCAATGAAGAGATCGTAAACCTCGTTTAGCACTTCCTGCGCGCGAGCATCGGGCCGATCGATCTTATTGATCACCAGGATCGGAGGCAGCTTGGCCTCAAGCGCCTTGCTGAGCACATAGCGGGTCTGGGGCAGCGGCCCCTCGCTGGCGTCCACCAGCAGCATGACTCCATCCACCATCTTGAGCGCGCGCTCCACCTCGCCGCCGAAGTCGCTGTGGCCGGGGGTGTCGACGATGTTGATCTTGATGTGGTGGTAAAAAATGGCGGTGTTCTTGGCCAGGATGGTGATGCCGCGCTCGCGCTCCAGCTCGTTGGAGTCCATCACGCGCTCCACATGCGTCTCGTTGGCGCGGAAGGTGCCGCTCTGGTTCAGCATGGCGTCCACCAGAGTGGTCTTACCGTGGTCGACGTGCGCGATGATGGCGATATTGCGTAAGTTCGTGCTCAAAACTGCTTTCCTTTCATGACTGGGGAAAACCGCGTTCGATCGGCGAAACGGAGGGAGTCGAAGCCGCTGTATCCAGTCTACATTACGGGGGCAACGATGCCCCGCCGGAAGTGCTTTCAAAACAATGCTCGGCGCTGAAAGTGCTTCACCGCAGCTGGCTGGACAGGCAAACGAGCCATGCCGACACGTTTAAGTCAGATAAAATTAGTAACTTGGAATCGGTGAGCAGGCGGGATGCGATTAGTCGGTAAAGCTTCTCAGGTGGGAGTCGCCAGCGACTTTCACCTTCGACTGCTCAGGAGGATAGAGCAGCCGCTCAACGGTGCGATCCATGGTGTCGAGAATGCTGTCGACCTGGACCACCCGAGCCTCTTCCAGGGCCGAGTTCCAGTCCGGACCACGCAGCAAGGCTTCCGAATGAGCTTTGCTCAGAGACGGCGCAGCCACCAGGGTATACCCCAGCCAGATTCCGACCGCCGCCATGTAGGCGACAGCGTTGATCCGGCTCAACGCCGCGTCACTCAGAATCCCATGACGGCTCAATCCCGTGAAAACCAGCATGTTGATCGCGGCGAAAAATCCAAAACCGATGGAAACGCCGAACAGCATGCTACGAGGAGAGATTCCCAGATAACCGTGAAAGAGAAGCAGGAAGAAAACCAGGCCGCACTGCATCAAGCGAACGCTACGGTCCGCCAGCTGCATGACGTCATTCACCACTCCGCTGTCGGAGGCATGAGATGCATTGATTGCCCACATCACCCCAACCAGCAGAGCTACTAAGGCAGACCAGCGAAACAGAATGACGCTCAAATCTCTTAGGTTCTCATAAGGACGAAACGCATCCTTAAAGACTTCCTGCAGTACTGCAAAAGATATGATTACGCTTAGACCAAGGTTGAAGTAGTACGTGTAGTAATAGACCGGATAAGAGATGCGACTGGCTAGCGCAAGAATTGGGACTGAAATAACCTGCAGGATTGTGTAGTTGAAGAAGAACGGATAGTCCCGGTGCAGACCACGCCTGTACAGAGCTACCAAGAGCCCTGATTGCAAAACAGTTGTAGCAAACCACAAAACGTAGTCGACCAGACGAAGGTGCATGACTAGCGAAAGCATATCCGCGAAGTCAGCACATTACAAGAAAAGTTTTTCCCAAGTCAGGTAACCACGGCCTGGTTACTTCCCGTTCTGGACTAGCCTATTTAATCACCTCGGTGCCGTTTTATATCTATAGGGTCACCCAGTTAGCTGACAGAGCGAGTCCAGAGCCTTGGCTTAGCATCAGTTCCGGTCGCAATCCGGGAGGCGGACAGTGGCCGGGCTGACAGCTCGGTATCGGAGAGCCTTCGTTCGCCATCAATTCGGGCTGCAATCCAGGAGGCGGGCAGTGCCCGGGCTGACAGCTCGGTATCGGAGAGCCTTCATTCGCCATCAACTCGGGCTGCAGTCCAGGAGGCGGGCAGTGGCCAGGCTGACAGCTCGGTATCGGAGAGCCTTCATTCGCCATCAGTTCCGGTCGCAATCCGGGAGGCGGGCAGTGGCCGGGCTGACAGCTCGGTATCGGTGAGCCTTCGTTCGCCATCAATTCGGGCTGCAATCCGGGAGGCGGGCAGTGCCCGGGCTGACAGGTCGGTATCGGAGAGCCTTCGTTCGCCATCAATTCGGGCTGCAATCCGGGAGGCGGGCAGTGCCCGGGCTGACAGCTCGGTATCGGTGAGCCTTCATTCGCCATCAACTCGGGTTGCAATCCGGGAGGCGGGCAGTGGCCGGGCTGACAGGTCGGTATCGGAGAGCCTTCGTTCGCCATCAACTCGGGCTGCAATCCGGGAGGCGGGCAGTGGCCGGGCTGACAACTCGGAATCGGAGAGCCTTCATTGGGCAACAGTGCGGTTTGGCTTGCACTGTTATTTGTGGCGGCAGCAACGGTAGTCGATGTGGCGGGGGCCGAATTAGTAGCCTGGCAAGCTACTCCGGCGAACATGACGAGAGCGAAAGTCACAGCCAGAATATTTCTCATGGCAGAGTCTCCTGGTCGTTTTACGACCGGCAGTGCTTTTAGAAGTGACTAGCGAGCGTGGTCTCGCTAGTGGAACCATTGGTTGACAGCAACACAGGAAATGGGGCCGTACCTTCTCCAACGATTGCGACCGATTGGCCTTGGCTTACAGGGGTTGCACCGCTAATCGCGCAGAGTGCGCCGGCTAACATGAGTGCGGCAAGAACGGCAGTGATAAGTGTCTTAATCATGGTGTGCAACCCTCCGACTGCTATCTGAACTGAATTTCTGTTGACCAGGCGTGCGGCCCGGTACGTCCAATCCAATCTCTCTTACAACACCAAGCTGCTGTACGGTGCTCATTAGCGAGCTGGGATTATTCCCGTTTCGGGCCATACGCTTCCGTGGCCCATACTGTTAACTACTTAGTAACTATGCGGCCTTCAAGTTTCCTACCGGGCGATCAGCCTCATTTCAAAAGTTTCCCTTGGTAAATTTGCTGCGCCCGTTGCACGGGGCCGGGCCGGCCAGGAACACTGCCCCGTGGGGAAATTATAGATACGCTATGGCGAAATACCAGCGAAATTTGTTCATTATTTGTGTGACGCAGGTACATGTACTTTTGGGTGATCTGTATTAGGACGGGCGGTGCTAGCGTAGTGGTTTCGCCTAAAGTGCTTTCGGAGATGCGTCCACTTTCTGGAACACTCGCCTCACTTACGATCCATGACCGACGATCCTCAAGCTCTCACTAAGGTGACTGATACTTCATCTACTCAGCCTCGCAAAAACGTAGTCACCGCGGCTTTACAAGTTTGCCCGAACTGTTCGGAGACTCTACAGGAAAACCATTGCAAACTCGTCTGCCCGCGTTGCGGCTATTTCCTCAGCTGCGCCGACTTCTATTGATGCGAACACTTTTACCGCCGAATTGATTATTGTTTTTTAAGCTTGCCATCTGCCTCACAGGGCCTATTACCGCCAATCCCCGCTATTCGTGTAACGTGGAGAGAGACTCATCTTCTATTTCCAGGAGGACAGCATGCAACGTACTGGCACTGCTCATTGGTCGGGCGGCCTGAAAGATGGCAAAGGAACCGTCTCAACACAGAGCGGAGTTCTTAAGCAAACTCAATATTCATTCAGCACTCGTTTCGAAGATGGCGTTGGAACGAATCCCGAAGAACTTATTGCAGCCGCACACGCCGGATGCTTTTCCATGGCGCTCTCCGGTCAACTGGCAAATGCGGGCATGACTGCTGAGAGCATCGACACCACGGCAACGGTCACCCTGGAGAAGGTCGAGGGAGGCTTCGGCATCACCAAGATTCACCTTGACGTCAAGGCGAAGATCCCGGGCGCCGACAAAACCAAGTTTGACGAAGCTACCCAGAACGCGAAGAAGGGCTGCCCGGTCTCGAAAGTCCTCAACGCCGATATCACCATGGACGCCCAGCTCGTTTAAGTCGCTCGGCTGCTTCCGGATCGCGGGAGCAGCCAACACTACCTCTCTCCCTCCCATCGAAAAGGTAAGTACGTTTGGTTCTCGCGCAGGCGGGCTCCAATCATTCTTCATTTTGGTGTGCCTTGAAAATTACGATCTTCGGATTGACGCTTTCTTCTTCATGGGGAAACGGTCATGCCACGCCTTATCGAGCGATTCTCCGGGCTTTACATCGCCGTGCCGCGCGCGTCGTTTTCTATGAGAAGGACGTTTCTTACTACGCTCAGCATCGCGATTTCGAGTCCTGCTCCTACTGCGATCTTCGGATCTACGGCGACTGGAACCAGGTTCGAAGCAAGGCTCTGCGCGAGGCGGCCGACTCTGACGTTGTCGTCACGGCCAGCTACACGCCCGAGGGCGCCCGCATCAGCGCCGAGGTCCTCGCCCTGCCGCGCCCGTTGCACGTCTTCTATGATCTCGACACACCTGTCACGCTCAGTCACTTGAACAACGGCCCGCTGGACTATCTTCGGCGCGAGCAGATCCCGCAATTTGATCTCTACCTCTCTTTCACGGGAGGCGAAATGTTAAGCCGTCTTGAGGAGCAATACGGAGCACGCATCGTTCGGCCGCTCTACGGATGCGTCGATCCCGATATCTACCGTCGCGTGGAGGCGCGTGAAGAGTTCTCCAGCGCGCTCAGCTATCTCGGTACATACGCGGCAGACCGTCAGGCCAAACTCGACGACTTACTTCTCCAGCCGGCGCGGCGCCGCGGCGATTTACAGTTTCTGGTGGCGGGATCGCTGTATCCCTTTGAGTGGAGCTGGCCGGAGAACGTTAAGCGATTCGAACACGTAGCCCCTGACGATCACCCGGCGTTATATTCATCCTCTCGCGTCACACTTAACATCACCCGGCAGGAAATGGCTGCCTCCGGTTACTGCCCGTCGGGACGCTTCTTTGAGGCGGCGGCCTGTGGGACTCCAATCCTCACGGACTACTGGAAAGGGCTCGACGCATTCTTCGATCCGGAGAACGAGCTACACGTCGTGCGGAGGCCGCAAGATGTGCTGGCGTGTCTTGACATGCCACTTGCCGAACTCAGCGAAGTGGCGGAACACGCCCGTCAACGCACATTGGACGAGCACACCGGCGACCGCCGCGCGGCGGAGTTTCTGGCACACTGCAATGAATCGCTTCAGAGAAAACGCGCACCTCAGGAGGTGTTGGCATGATCGGAATCATTCCTGCCGCAGGCGCCGGACAGCGGATTCAACCTCTCGGCTGCTCGAAGGAACTACTACCTGTCGGCTCGCGCGTCATCGGCGGCATCGAGCGTCCGAAAGCCATCTCGGAATACCTGGTGGAGCGAATGATCGCCGCCGGCGCTTCGCAGATATGCATGGTGATTTCGGCGGAGAAGACTGACATCGTCCGCTACTACGCCGAGCGCAGCTATGCCGCCGAGATTTTTTATGTGGTGCAGCATCACCCGCAGGGGCTCTGCGATGCCGTATTTCGCGCCGATCCCTTCGCTCATCAGCACGATCAGGTGTTGATCGGATTGCCGGATACAGTCTGGTTTCCGGAGAACGCTTACTACCCGGCTCTCAACCAAGACTCATCCGAGGTGAACCTCGTCTTGTTCCCCGTCCAAGAACCGTCCGCCTTTGACGCGGTGGTTTGCGATCCACAGAGCTTCGTGACCAAGGTCGAAGTCAAGGCGCCTGCGCCGCAGTCGAACTGGATTTGGGGAGCGATCACCGCCACCGGCGGGAGTTTCCGCAATCTAAAGCTGCTGTGGGAAGCCCGCCACCGGGAAGACGAATTTCTTGGGACACTTCTGAACGCCTACATCGACGCAGGCCATTCGGTGCGCGGACATCACGTGGGCGAGACTTACATTGACGTTGGAACGATGGAGGGCTTTCACCGCGCCCAGGACTTTCTGCGGGGTCAGGCGCATCCGCAGATGTTCCGAATGCCGGCCGCCTGAAATCTCAGGATAAGGCTTATCTGAGTATCGGGCGAAGCTGACTTCAGGCCAGCGTCTCGATCGGTTAATTGCGCATCGGAGTCGGCTTCGGCCGACGACGCAGCCTGCGGATGCCGCGCTCCTGCAAGATCCGAGACGAATCAGATCTCCTATTTAGCTCTGGGACCTCAGGATTTCGCGAATCTCACGATTGATGCGGGCCGCATCCTGTGATGCCTTGTCGATCAGTTCCAGCCACTTCTTATTGTTGTCGTCGAGCTTTGCCTGGGCAAGAAGGTAAGAAGCCTGCATGATGGTTTCAATATAGTTGCTCAGATCGTGCGACAAAGTCCGCAGCTTGGCGACCGTCTCGGGTGGTAATTTCTTGGTCTCGTCCGTCGCGGGTTGAACCACGTTTTTCTCTCCTGGCATCAGGCCATTTATTGTCTAGGGCGGTAGTCTTGGAGGTTAGACGCAAAATCCGGAGTTCACGTTGGCTTCAGCTCCGAAGCGGCCTGACCGTAGATGCCGTCGAACACCTTACCACAATTAGCCATCCGGCATCACTGGGGCTGCCGGGCTAAATGGCCGGTGTCGATCTCGGAGTTGCGGTTTCCGCTATGAGTCGAAGGCTGTTATGATGCCGCCAACAGCCCGCACAGCCGAGTTGCCCTAATGAGTCGAATGCGCCTCAAAACTAAGCTGGTGCTCGCGATCAGTAGCATGGTCTTCGCGCTGGTCGCGATTTTCTGCTACCTGTACGTCTCGCACCTCGTCCGGCAACGCACCTCCGAGGCCTACGACAGTGCCGATTTCGTGGCCAAAGAGATCCGCGAAAGCGCGCATGAAGCTTCGCAGATCGACCTGAGTACCGCCTTCGTCAACCAGAACGATCCCAAGCAGGTGGAAGAGCTGCTCGACCAGGTGCTCAAAACCGACGCCGGACTGACCACCCTGTTGCAATCGGTTGTCGGCTATTCGCCTACCATCTTCGATGCCGCCATCACCGATGTGAATGGCCGGGCCATCGTTCACACCGACACCAGTGCGATCGGCACCGTACTGGCGGAGCGGGAAGACTTTCGGAAGCTGCGTAACGGCTCGTTCATAGAGCAGCTCAAGGTGGTGTTCGGCGAGCCGCGTGTGTATGACGTCTATCTCCCGATTCAACGGGAAGGCCAGCCCTTCGGCGACATTCGCGTCGGCATCTCCACCGTTCTGCTGAAGAGCGAAGTGGAGCCGCAACTGCGCCACGCCCTGATCTTCTCGGTCATCGCCATCCTGGTTTCGCTGGCGTTGGCCGCCGTGGTGTCGAACATCGCTCTGCGGCCGCTTGAGGCTATCGGCCGGCGCCTGGACCAGATGACGGCCGGTGTGCCCGACCCTACGCCCGATCCCGATCCCCGTCGTACCGACGAGTACGGGATGGTCAATACCAAAATCGATCGCCTGGGCCGGCAGATTCGCGACGTTAAGGAAGTCTTCAGCGCCCTGAAGGAAAACCTGGACCAGATCATGGGCACCTTGCAGGACGGCCTGGTGCTATTCACGCGCGATACTCGCATCGTGCTGGTCAGCGCCTCAGCCGAGCGCTTTATCGGTCGGCCGCGGGGCGAGATTTTAGGCAGCGTCGTGGAAGCCGTTTTCACCGATGCCACCAAACTCGGCCGCATCGTGCTCGACGCTTTCGCGCTTCATCAGGGGATTCCACAACGCGAGATCGAGTTGGAGAACGGACGGCGCATTCAGATTGCTCTCGATTTCATCGCCGAGCGTGGCGAACGGATCGGCGCGCTGCTCAGCATGAGAGATGCGGAGTCGGTGCGGCGCATCGAAAACGAGATCGAGCTCTCCCGCCGACTGGCGGCCATCGGACGGCTCACCTCCGGCGTAGCGCACGAGGTAAAGAATCCAATCAATGCCATCGTGGTGCATCTGGAGCTTCTGCGGGAAAAGATGCGCGAAGTCGATCCCGACACCGGCCGCCACCTCGACATCATCGGGCGCGAAATCCATCGCCTCGACCGTGTGGTGCAGATGCTGGTCGACTTCAATCGGCCGCTGGAACTGCGGCTCAGCGATTTTGATCTGCGCAAAGTGGTGGAGGACGTCGCCTTGCTTGCATCGCCAGAGGCCGCCCGCCTGGGAGTCAAGCTGGAGACCAAGCTATCGGGAACTGCGCTTCCGGTGCGCGCTGACGCCGACCTGATCAAGCAAGCGCTGTTGAATGTGGTTCTGAACGGCGTTCAAGCGATGGCCAACGGAGGCGTACTCGACATCGCGGCGCGGCAGCAGGATGCGGCCGCGAGTATCGAGGTCAGGGACCAGGGCGAAGGTATACCGCTTGATGTTCGCGACAAGGTGTTCAACTTGTACTTCACCACGAAGCGAACAGGCAGCGGCATCGGATTGGCGATGAGCTATCGCGTTCTCCAGCTGCACAACGGAGCTATCGATTTCGTGACAGAGCTCGGCCGCGGCACGACCTTTCGGTTAATCTTGCCGCTGGCTGGCACCAACGAGCGGGAACCCGCTGCGGTGAGCACACGAATGTGATGGGACGAGATGACAATGCGGTAAGAATGGGCGTGTGCTCGCTGATTTTTTCGCAACAAGTGTTTATCATGGCCCTTAACTATTGCCGTCGCTTGCTCCGCCACTTGAGTCGCGAAAACAGTAAGCACATGGCAGGGTGGCAAACCTGCAAATGAATCATGGCCGCCAACTCGTTGTCTTTGCGTTCGCTTCCGCCCTCCTGGTGAGCACCGGTTGCGCGAAGAAGAAGCCGCAGCTGCCTGCGCAGGCCAAGGCGCCCGCCGAGCCCATTGCAATGCCGTTGCCCGACGAGATCTCGGAGACAACTCCTCCCCCTCCGCCTCCGCAACCGCAACCGCAACCACCTGCTCCGGAAGTAACGGTGGTAAAGCCGCCAAAGCGGCACAACGGAAAGAAAAAGATCACTGCTGTTCCGCCGGCGAGTCTCCAGGCGACAGCACCTCCGGCCGCCGACGCTTCGAGCAGCAACAACACGGTTGCGATGGCTCACCCACCCGCAAACCCAGCTGCAGAAGCCAGTCCCGATCCGGCAATTGCCGCCGACGTCAGTAACGCGCAATTACTTCACCAGAAACAGTCGACCACGCAATTACTTGATGAGACGGAAAAGGCCATCGGCGGATTGAAAGGCCTTTCGCATGACCAAGAGGAGATGGTTGCTCAGATCCGGTCTATCGTGAATCAGTCGCGCAAAGCGACCTCCGACGGAGACTTCGAGCGCGCCTACAACCTCGCCACCAAAGCTCACTTGCTGTCAGACGCTCTGGTCAAAAAGTAATCGGAACTCTACTTCCCCGCTTTGCTCAACTTGCTGACATATTGTTCGCAGGTGCTTGATAGCGCCCTGAGTTACATCACGATGAAGTTCAGATCGGAAAACGAGGTGGTTGTGTCTGAAAAAACTATCGCGAGGCGGCGGACACCCAAGCCGCGATTACCGGATGCCGTTTGGCGATGAGCGCTCCGGTAGAGCGGACCTTTAGGTCCGCGTCCCGGGCCGCCCCTTATTTTTTAGCCGACTTCAGTCGGCGACACAAATTTCTCTCGGCAGCAGCTATTTCCGCCCTTCCCTCTTCTGCGCCACCACCAGTCCCCGCGGCGTCGGCAGCAATACAACCGAGATCAACCCCTCGCTCTCAAGCTTGAGCGCCGCATCGCGTACCTGCTTCAAATGCGAACTGGCATCGTGCATCAGGATAATGCCGAAGGGCGAAATCTGCGGCAGATACCGCCTCACCTCCTGCTCCCGGATTGGCATGTCGCTGTCGCTGAAGAACAGATCAATCGTGCCTTCGACCTTCATCTCCAGGCTGGACTCGTTGCGGAGATCGATCAGGTCGCGAAATTCGGAGGCGTCGATTTTCTGCTTCGCCGTCTCGAAAACTTTGGCATCGTACTCGCAGCTGACGATGCGTCCGAAGCCGTTCAGCCGCAGAGCTTCGGCGATCCACAGCGTGCTGACGCCCATGAAGGTTCCGGTCTCGACCACCAGGTTCGGCTTGGTCGTGGTGACCAGCGTGCGCAGGAACTCTAGCACCTCGACCTCTGCGGTCATGGAGTCGTACATGCTCCAGCGCTCCGGGTGCGGGCACTCGGGCGTGGGCCGGTGATACTCGGGAACCAGTTCCCCGGCGCGCTGCACCGCCTCGCGCATGATGCGGTGCTCCTGCTTTTCTCTTTTGAAGAGACGGCGAAGACTCAAAAAAATCCTTTCGAGGATTGCAGTTGGCAATTAGTACGTGGCATTTGGCAAAACCTTATCTACCGTCAGCCAAATGCTAATGCCAACTGCCAAGTGCAGCTTTCTGAACGCCCATTCACCAACCATGAGCGCACTTCAGCGGCATTGTTTGCACACTCAGTATATGTGAGCAGCTTTCACAGCCGCGACTCGGCTAAAGTTGAGTACAGCATGCGCGAAATGTGGCAGCACCGCGGGATGAGGCTGATCTTCACGGCCAACCTCATCTCCATGATCGGCAGCGGAATGAACTCCGCGGCGGTCATCTGGTACATCCTGCAGGCGACCCACTCCGAGGTCTCGCTCGGAACGCTGATCGCCCTGCAAACGCTGCCCTCGCTCATTCTGCTGCCGTTCACCGGCGTCCTCATTGATCGCGAAGACCGCCGTCACCTCGTGATGTGGCTGGACAGCGCGCGCGGGCTTATCATTTTCTCCGTCGCGATGCTGGTGCTCAGCCACCGTGTTCACCTCTGGCAGATTTACCTGATGAACGTCCTGGTCGCTATCGGCTTCTGGATGTTCTTCCCCACCGTCAACGCGCTCATCCAGGAGCTGACACCCGACGACAAGATGCTCGACTCGAACGCCCTGCTGCTGGCCGCGCTGCAAGGCGGCTGGCTGATGGCAGGCGCGCTGGTCGGCTTCATGTACAACCACATCGGCCTCGGCGGCGTGCTGCTCATCGACTGCGCCACCTATGCTGTGTCGCTCGCCTGCGTCTCACAGGTACGCAAGGGACGGGTGACAGTCTCGCGTCCGCCAGCGGCAATCGCCGAGGGCCGGCAGACATCCGGGGCCGTCGGCCGTTATATTCACGAACTCGGCGAAGGCTATCGTTATGTCCACCAGAACCGCCGCGTCCTGCTGATTGGCATTGCCTGGGCGCTATTTGTCGCAGCGATGATGACGCAGGGCGTGCTCTCCGCCCCGCTAAGCGAGCGCATTCTGCATGGCGGCGCGGTCGGCTACGGATGGCTGAATGCAGGCTGGGCAGTGGGCGCATTCGTCAGCGTATTCTATGCGTCGAAGTTCGTTCGCCGTCACGGTGCAAATCGCGTCGTTACGTTGACGATGTCGGTGATCGCCGCGTCGCTCTTCGTGTTGCCAGTCTCCCGCTGGCTGGCTATGGCTGTGCTCATCTACTTCCTGATGGGCTCAAGTCGCGGCATGGGCGGTATCGCGCTTTCCAGCGAGATGATGCAGTTGACGCCGCGCCACTTCATGGGACGAGTGCAGAATGCGTTCTCCTTCCTGGCCAGCGCATTACAAATCTGCACGGCACTGCTGGTGGGTGAAGCTGCACATCGCGAAGGACTCATTTACGGTTTCTGGATGGTGGGTGCGATGTATCTGGGAGCAGCACTGGCGGCATGGCTGCCGGCGCGCGGCATAGAACCGGAGTTGAGGGAGCAGGAGCGAATGGCTGGTGATTAGCACTCAGCAGTCCGCTCTCAGTTAAGCCTCGCAATCCCTCGCTTGGCGTCCTCCTGAGCGCAGCGGCACCCGCCTTTGGCGCCGCGCAGCCGAAGGCCCCCTTATACTTCCTCAATCTTCCTGGCGCGCCTCTCGTTCGGCGTCGGAAGGGCTAATTGCTGACCGCTATTTACTAGCCGCTGTATTCCGATCCGCAGCAATCTCGAATGCCGTCCTCGGCGCATCGTGCAACAGGAAATCGCAGAGCACGCGATTGAACTCCTCCGGCACTTCCTCATACGGCAGGTGCCCCGCTCCCGGAAACATCACCAGCGCACTGTTTTTGAGTTGGCGTTGCAGCTGATGGATGGACGAGGGATATACCGCCCGATCGCGCGAGCCCCACAGTATCAGGGTCGGAATGCCGCTAATCTCGCCGAGCGCCTGGTGAATGGCCGCCAAATCGTCGTGCCAGGAGCGCAAAATCTTCAGCAGATGTTCGAAGCTGCCCACCGGATCGAGCCCCGCCGTGTAGCCTTCAAATGTTCCCGGAGCGATGCGCGCCGGATCGCCATACAGCGCTTTGAAATAACGCTTGGCGATGATGCGCAGCCGCGGCTGCACATGGACGACGTATATGCCGCCGAGCGTCGTCGCCAGCAAACGCGTAAGAACCTTTCCATGACTCGACCAGGGATTGATGGGCGACACCAGCACTAACCGCCGGATGCGATGCAGTTGATCGGTGCGCGCCGCTATCGCGGCCAGGATCATGGTCAGTCCTCCGCCGCGTGAAGAACCCACGATATCGGCGTTCTCGATGCCAAGCTTCTCCATGAAGTGCAGCACGCCTTCGGCGTCTCCAGCCAGCGTGCAATCGCTGCGGTCCGGGCGCTCCGAATAGCCGCAGCCCGGGAGATCTATGGCGTACACAGAGAAATGTTTGGCGAGCGCCTCCATGTTGAAGCGCCAGGAAAATGAGATAGCCCAGAAAGCCGTGGATCAGCAGCAGCGGAGGTCCCGAGCCTGCGACCCAATAACGCCAATGCACGCCATCGATGACAATGCTTCGTTCCTCGGCACCGTGAATTGCAGCGATTTGCGGAACGGCTTCGAGTTCTGGCAGCGGCGTCATGATCTAACTGTGCAACCAGGGCGACCCCCGCCAACATCTATGCAGGTTGATATCGCCTCTGTCGCTTGGGGGAGCCGAAAACTCCCCCGTTTTTCTTTTCTGCCTGAAGGGTACCACCGCGTCACGCACCAATCTTCGCGCTGCCAATTTCAACTTCATCCGGTTCCATTTTGAAATTGCGTATCACTGCGCGATAGAGCAGCCCGGCGCTCATCGCCGCCATCAACAGCAGTAGTGTTGCCACGGCCGTTTGATGCAGCAGCAGCTTGCCGTCCCGAAAAGACAGGCGTAAACCATCACGCACCCGAGCGCCCAAGCTCCAAGATTTCTGGCCAAGGTCACGATGCTGGCGGATCTCCGGCGCAAGAGCCGCAATACGTGTCCAGCCGCGTACGTCCGGCCGCGTCAGACGATAAAAGCGTAAGAGAACGTCCTCCGGCTCCGGGCTCGTCAGAAAAGTCACGATCACCCAGACCGCCGACGTCACCAGCGTCGTAGTCAGCGCGCTCTTGGCAAATACCAGCGATTCATTCCCGCTGAACGGCTGCCAGCGCGTGAGCACCAGCGTCACCAGCAGCGAGCACGCCATGGCCGAAATCTCGCTCCAGGCGTTGATCCGCCACCAGTACCAGCGCAGGATGTACACCGCGCCCGTGCCCGCGCCGATCTGCAGCACCACCTCCCAGCCCGAGGCGATTGATGCCAGATGCACCGACACCCAGGCCGAGGCGATCACCAGCAGCACCGTACACACGCGCGAGATGCTGACGTAATGCTGCTCAGACGCATTGCGGCGCAGGAAACGGCGATAGAAGTCGGCGACCAGGTATGACGCTCCCCAGTTCAGTTGCGTGGCGATGGTCGACATGAACGCCGCCAGAAATCCCGCCATCGCGATGCCGCGATACTGGTGCGGCAAGTGCGCGTTTAGCACCATCATGTATCCGGTCTCTGGATGCTTTAGACCGGGATATAGCACGATGACTGCAAGGCCAGTGACGATCCACGGCCACGGTCGAATGGCATAGTGCGCGATATTGAACCACAGCACCGACAGCAGTCCCTGTCGCTCATCACGCGCGCTGAAAATGCGCTGCGCAATGTAGCCCCCGCCGCCCGGCTCGGCTCCGGGATACCAGAACGCCCACCACTGCAATCCGAGATACACCAGGAAATTCGCGACCGGCACCATCCACAACGTCTCGGCCGTAACACCGCGCGAGAATTGCGGCAGAAAGCCCAGCGGATCGGCCGCATTCGCTCCCGCGTTCGCCTGGATGTGCCGCAGGCTTTCCATCAGCGCCATCATGCCGCCGCAAGCCATGACCGCGTAGTAGCCGACCGCGATCACAATCGTCATCTTCAACACGAACTGAAACAGATCAGTCCAGAGCACGCCCCACAGGCCGCCGAGCGAAACATACAATCCCGTAAACGGGATCAGGAAGAAGACACAGATCGCGAGCGCTGCGCCGTCATTGCCGCTCCATACTGCGCCAAAGTGCGCGGTCATGAAGCTGCCGACGTTGGCCAGCAGCGGCGTACCCGCAAACGTCGTCGATACGATGCTGGTCATCGCCTTCGTCACCCAGCCAAGGATGACGCAGTTCATGAGCAGCCCGAGATAAATGGCGCGAAAGCCGCGCAGGAAGGCCGCAGGCTTGCCGGAGTAGCGGATCTCGGCGAACTGCACATCAGTGAGCAGGCCGGAGCGCCGCCACAGCCGCGCAAAGAGAAAAACCGTCATCATGCCCGACAGCAGAAATCCCCACCACAGCCAGTTCCCCGAAATGCCTTGCGAGTACACCAACCCGGTGACCACCAGCGGCGTGTCGGCAGCAAACGTGGTCGCCACCATCGACGTTCCCGCGAGCCACCAGTTGGCTTTGCGGCCGGAGAGAAAGTAGTCGTCGACACTGCAGCTGGAGCGCCGGCGAAACCACACGCCGATCACCAGGGTGATGGCGAGGTAGCCGACGATGGCGGACCAATCGAGGAACGTGAAGTTCAAATTTGATTCACCGTGTTGGTAAGCCTATAGGCAGGCGCCATTGTCTAATCATCCTTGCAACTCATCAAAGAATTGTCATCCCGACCGGAGGCGGGCCGCTTCTGCCCGCCGGAGTGGAGGGACCTGCGGTGGTGCGCGGCGGAAGGATCCTTCCAATGGGACGAACCGCAGATCTCTCGACTTCGCTCGGGATGACAATTCATAAGCACCATGCTCCCTTCCAGCAATAATCGGCGCAATCCTGCTCTCCTTCAAAACGGTATAATCAAAGACCAATCAGGAGTTACCCAAGATTATGAGTGGAACCAATGGCAGCAACGGCACGACCACAGCCCAGGCGCGCGCCGAGTGGATCGCCAAGCGCCGCGAAGAGGCCGCCCGCACCGGCGATACCAACATGTCGCAGATGCATTTTGCCCGCAAAGGCCTGCTCACCGAAGAGATGCTCTTCGTCGCCGAGCGCGAGCGCGTATCGCCCGAGCTGATCCGCGACGAGGTTGCCGTCGGGCACATGATCATCCCGGCCAACATCAATCATCCTGAGCTGGAGCCGATGTGCATCGGCGTGGCCTCGAAGTGCAAGATCAATTCGAACATCGGCAACTCGTCGGTGACCAGCAATGTCGATGAGGAGCTGAAGAAGCTGCACACCTCGGTCCACTACGGCGCCGACACGGTGATGGACCTCTCCACCGGCGGCGGCATCCACGACATTCGCGAAGCCATCCTCCGCCACTCGCCGGTACCCATCGGCACCGTGCCGATCTACGAGGCGGTCTCGCGCGTGAAGCGCATCGAAGACCTGACTGCCGACCTCATGCTCGAAGTCATCGAGGAGCAGGCCGAGCAGGGCGTGGACTACATGACCATCCACGCCGGCGTGCTCATCGAGTATCTGCCGCTGATCACCAAGCGCATTACCGGCATCGTGAGCCGCGGCGGCGCGATCCTGGCGCAGTGGATGGCGCACCACCACAAGCAGAATTTCCTGTACGAGCGCTTCGACGACATCACTAAGATTCTCGCCAAGCACGACGTCAGCTACTCGCTCGGCGACGGCCTGCGGCCCGGACTGCATTGCCGATGCCAGCGATGAAGCGCAGTTCGCGGAACTGAAGACGCTGGGCGAGCTCACGAAGAAGGCATGGGAACGCGATGTCCAGGTCATGATCGAAGGCCCGGGCCACGTGCCGCTCGACAAGATCAAGGAGCAGGTCGACAAGGAAGTCGAACTCTGCCACGGCGCGCCGTTCTACACGCTGGGTCCGCTGGTCATCGATATCGCGCCCGGCTACGACCACATTACCTCCGCGATCGGCGCGGCGCTTATCGGCTGGCACGGCGCGGCCATGCTCTGTTACGTCACCCCGAAAGAGCACCTCGGCCTGCCCAACGATAAGGACGTGAAGGACGGCATCATCGCCTACAAGATCGCCGCGCATGCGGCCGACGTGGCGCGACATCGTCCGGGCGCGCAGGACCGCGACAACGCGATCAGCTACGCGCGCTACACCTTCGATTGGGACAAGCAGTTCGCGCTCTCGCTCGATCCGGAAACCGCGCGCAGCATGCACGACGAAACGCTGCCCGACGCGTACTACAAGGAAGCGTCCTTCTGCTCGATGTGCGGACCGAAGTTCTGCTCGATGAATTATTCGGCGAAGATCGACGAGTACAACAAGCAGGTTCACGGCGTGGAGAAGAAAGATTATTCCGAGCTGATGAACAAGCTGGTGGCGATCAAGTAGCTGTCGACTGTCCCACTTTCTCAATAAGGGAACCCTTGCTGTCCGCTCGCAGTAAGGAAGCTCTGCTGTCAGGTCTCAGTAAGGGAACCTTTGAAGGGGCGCGGCTTCAGCCGCGCCGAGGCCCATCTCTCTACTTGATTTGTCATCCCGAGCGAAGCGAAGACGCGCGGCGTCGCAGCGCAGTCGAGGGATCTGCGGTTTGTTTGCAGTGGATCAGACGCGCCGAAGCCACAGGTCCCTCGACTCCGCTGCCACGCCGCTACGCTCGGGATGACAATTATTTCAGCGTCTACATATAAAACAAACTCAAACGCGGCACGTGATATTGCTCCAGCAGCCGCTTGTGAATGTACTGCTTTTGCAGCTGCTCAATTTGCGGCGCGCTCATCTTCCGGCGGTACGGCGCTAAATCGCGATCGGCATCGCTGCGCACCCGGTAGAGATCTTCATCCGGCGTCGTTGCCAGCAGCGCAGCAAAAAGTTTCTCCTCGGAAACCGTCAGGCGTCGCTCCAGATCTTCCATCCCGATCGGCGCATTGTTCCGCAGCGAATCCGCCAGGCTGCGCAACGTCGCTGCTGTCTCCGTCGCTAAGGACTGTAGCTGTAGCCGGAAGTTGCAACTGCGCAAGCAGCCCGGCGTTGCGTGTCAGATACTCAGCCACGGCCGACTGGTCCAGGCCACTTTCACGCTTTTCTTTGTCAGGCGAGGCCGCGCCAACCGCCGCTTCCTTCATCTCTTCCACCGATGCCAACACTTCCTGCGAGCAAAATGCGAGCCCGTTCACCTTGCGTGTCCGGCTCGGCCGGCGCTCCCACTTGTCGAAGGTCGCGTCGATACCGCGCAGCACCGCTTCGAGCGGAATGCCGGCGTCCTTCCACGTCTCCATCAACGCCCAATCGAGGGGCGAGAGGATCAGCAGCGTACCCCGGCGGCGCTGGAAGTGTTCTTCGATTTCGGTGAAATAGTTGAAGTAGTTGTCCACGTGGAAAGGGTACTGCTTTGATACATGGGCACGGCTTCAGCCGTGCCGTACGCGTCGAAAATCACGAAGGCCGTTTAGGCCCTGCGGGCATTCAGACAATGCGCGAGATCAATCCCGGCTACCGTTTGCGATCCGTCGCAACCTTCGGCGCGTCCGAATTTGCCGCAACTTCATTGCGCCGCTTGCCCTGGTTTTGGTTGCGCTCGTAGATGATCCGCAGTCCTTCGAGCGTCAGCAGGTCATCGATCTCGCGAATGTACTTTGACCCGCCGCCCATGAGGCTGGCCAGTCCGCCGGTGGCCACCACAGTAACTTCGCCGCCAAGCTCCCCGATCAGCCGCTCCAGAATGCCGTCGATCAGTCCGAGGTATCCGTAGTACAGCCCCGACTGCACACTGTTGACCGTATTCGTCGCCAGCACGCGCGGAGGCTTGCGCACATCCACGCGCGGCAGCCGCGCCGTGCGCGCGAACAGCGCGTCGGCCGAGATGCCGATCCCCGGCGTGATCACGCCGCCCAGGTACTCGCCCTTCTTCGACACAACATCGAACGTCGTCGCCGTCCCGAAATCGACGATGATGCACGGCCCGCCAAACTTCTCGAAGGCCGCAACGCTGTTGACGATGCGGTCGGCGCCCACCTCCGCCGGATTGTCGTAGTGCACCGGCATACCCGTCTTCACGCCAGGCTCGATGAACAGCGGCCGCGACTGAAAATACTTCTCGCAAACTTCACGCAGCGTCGAATCCAGAGGAGGCACGACCGACGAGATCACGATCCCCTGCACCGACTCAACCTTGAGGCCGTTCATCGCAAACAGATTGCGGAAGAGCACGCCGTATTCGTCGACCGTCTGCGTCTTGTTGGTCGAGACTCGCCAGTTGGCAAGCAGCGGCCCGTGCGGTGCGCCGCTTTCATTCGCCGCAGACTCAAAAACTCCCAGCACCGTGTTGGTGTTGCCGACATCAAGAACTAAAAGCATTTTTCATTTCCCATCGACGGCGCGGACATCGCCCGACAAAACGGTTCGCAACCCGCTGTCGGTGCGCACCAGCAGGAATCCGCGAGGGTCGAGGCCCTCCGTAACGCCTTCGTAGGGATCGTCTTCGCCGACGCGGACGTGGCGAGAGCGGGCGAAAGACGACCGCTCTTCGAATTCGCGGAGGATTGCCGTGCGGGCGTTCTGACCGCCTTGCAGGAACTTGCGGTACTCGCCGTCGAGCGATTTTAGCAGAGCCGCCGCCACCTCCACGCGCGACCACTCGCGCCCGCTTTCCATGCGCAGCGAAGTCGCAATCGGCTCCAGCTCTCCGCTGAACGACGCGTGATTCACGTTGATACCGACGCCGAGCACCACGTAACGCACGTGCGTCGGCTCCGCGTTCATCTCGGTGAGAATGCCGCAAACCTTCTTGCCATCCAACAGCAGATCGTTGGGCCAGCGCAGGTCGGGATGAAGCCCGGTGGTCTGCTCGACAGCCTGCGCCGCGGCGATGCCGGTCATCAACGAAAGAAACAGCGCATCGATCGGCGAGATCTCCGGACGCAGAATGACGGAGCAGTAGATACCCACCGACTGCGCCGAGTCCCAGGTGTGTCCACCACGACCGCGCCCGGCGGTCTGCTGCTCGGCGACATAGACAGCGCCTTCGCTCTCGCCCGCCGCCGCGGCCTGCATGGCTTCAACGTTGGTCGAGCCGATGCGGAAGTAATGATGAATGCGTGAGGCAAAAATCGTCCCACTTACCAGTGGGCCAAGTATGTCGGGCAGAAGTAGATCAGGTACGGCTTCCAATTGATATCCAGTGGCCAGATGGCCGGCGATCTGCACCCCCAGCTCGCGAAGATGCTGGACCGCGCGCCACACCTCCGAACGCGAGGTGCCGAGTTCTTCGGCAATGCGGGTGCCGCTGATCACTACGGTAGCGTTGTCGCTCAGCAGACGCACGATGCGGCTAAGCCGTGCGTCGGTCGAATGATCGCCGTCGGTGTCGATGCGAGTTGGAGGAATGCGCGCGATAAGAAGATTATGCGGGAGGCAGCGAGGAAATGAAAATCATGGAGAGCAGTCGTCTTGCGGCTATAGGGTCCTTCGACTCCGCAGCGCCAAAAAACGGGCGCTGCTCCGCTCAGGATGACACCTTCATGAAGGATCGGTTTTGACTGAGTGCTGAATGCTGAGTGCGATTCCAGCCAATACCTGACAGCCGAGAGTCGACAGCTACACCGGCATAATGCGCATGCTCAGATCCACCGCCGGCACTGAATGTGTCAGCGCGCCGACCGAGATGAAGTCCACGCCGGTTTCCGCGTAGGCGCGAACGTTCTCCAGCGTGATGCCGCCCGAGGCTTCCAGCGGTATCGGATGGCTGGACCTGTGCACGCGCTCGACGGCCTGGCGCACCTGCTCGGGAGTCATGTTGTCCAGCAGCACGGCTTCGGCTCCGTGCTCCAGCACCTGCTCGAGCTCTTCGAGCGAGCGTACTTCGATCTCGACCATCTCCGAGCCGCGACGGTTGCGCAGCGCGCGCTCCAGCGCAGGGATGGCGCCGCCGGCGAGCGCGATGTGGTTGTTCTTGATGAGAATGCCGTCGCTGAGATCGAGGCGATGATTGTGTCCGCCGCCGCAGGTGACGGCGTACTTGTCGAGCATACGCAGGCCGGGTGCTGTTTTGCGAGTATCGAGAATGATGGTCTTCGTACCCTCGACCGCGTCCACGTACTTGCGGGTGAGCGTGGCGATGCCGCTCATGCGCTGCATGATGTTCAGGATCACGCGCTCGCACGACAGGATGACCCGCGCGTTGTGGACGATGACGGCAACCGACTGGCCTTTGCGCAGGCGCACGCCGTCGAAAATTTCGCCGTGACTGATGACCTCAGGATGCGAGGTAACAGCGCCGTCGAGCACGGCGAAGACGTCGAGGATGCGATGCACGCAGGCCACACCCGAGAGCACGCACTCCTGCTTGGCCAGAATGGTAGCCGAGGCGCGCTGGTTCGCGTCGATGCAGGCGTAGGAAGTGGCGTCGCGCGTGGCGCGATCCTCCAGCAGCGCGTTCTCCAGGATTGCCGTGATTCTGCGGGTTGTCCAGTCCACAATTCTCCCAGGCTGTAATTGACAGGGCTATGTTGATCCGGTAGAGCGGGCCCGCGTCTCAGCCACCATAGATTCTAGCAACAGGGTCCGCGGTTCGCCTCGGACCCTGTTGCCATTCGATGTAAGAAGCAGCAACGCGAACCTAAAAGTTCGCTCTACCCCCAGAAATCCTACCCCAACTCACCCAGCGCGGTCTTAGCCTTCTCCACCAGCATCTCCAACTCGCCCTTGCGGCGTTGGATGCCTTCGACAACTTTCGCCGGAGCCTTCGCCAGAAACGCTTCGTTGTTCAGTTGGGCGGTTCCGCGCGCCAACTCGGCCGTCATCTTGTCGAGCTCTTTGGTCAGCCGCTCGCGTTCGGCGGCGACGTCGATCTTACGCTCGTAGATCACGCGCACTTCGAAGCGCGCCGTGCTGCGCGCGCCGGCCGCCTTCGACAATGACTGTTCGACGAAGGTCAGACCTTCAACGTTCGCCAGTCGCTCCAGCGCGCCCTGGTTGCGTTCGACCAGCGCACGTATCGTTGGTTCGGCAAAGACCTCGATCGGAAGCTTTGCTTTCTGTTCTACCTTCAGCTCGGCGCGAATGTTGCGCACGCTGACGATCAGGTCCTGCAGGATCGCCATCTCGGTTTCGGCGTCAGGGTTGATCTGCGCCTCATCCGCCAGCGGATAGCGTGACAGTGCGATAGACTTCGCCGGGGGCTGGCCGTCGTACACCGCGTGCCACAGCTCTTCGGTGATGAACGGCATGAACGGCGACAGCAGACGCAATGCGCCTTCGAAGATGCTGATCAGGTTTGCGTAGGCCGCTCGCGCCTGCTCGCGGTTATCGCTTAGCAGCCGCGGCTTGATCAGCTCCAGATACCAGTCGCAGTACTCGCCCCAGAAGAAGTGATAGACCACGTGCGCGGCTTCGTGGAAGCGATAAGCATCGAGCGCCTCGCCGATCTCCTGTGCCACGCGATTGAAGCGGGAGAGAATCCAGCGGTCTTCGAGGGTCTCTGGTTTGAAACCGATGATGCCTTTCGGCTGGGTATCTTTTCCTACCAAAACATGAAACGCCTTGAACTCCTCGAGCGACCAGACTCCCGCTTCCGTCGCCCGGTCCACATTCATGAACAGAAATCTTGCAGCGTTCCAGATCTTATTGGCGAACGCGCGATAGCTCTCGGTGCGGCTTTCGGAAAAAGCAATGTCACCGCCGGGCGCGGCCATCGCGGCCATCGTGAAGCGCACGGCATCGGTGCCGTACTTCTCGATGATCTCGATGGGGTCCATCACGTTGCCCTTGGTCTTCGACATCTTCTGGCGCTCGGCGTCGCGCACCAGCCCATGGATGTAAACGTTGCGGAAGGGCACATCGCCATGTGGGCCGCCGCGCATGAAGTGGCAATTCATCATGATCATGCGCGCCACCCAGAAGAACAGGATGTCGAAGCCGGTCATGAGCGTCGTCGTCGGATAGAACGCATCGAGATCCGGAGTCGAGTCCGGCCAGCCGAGCGCCGAGCACGGCAGCAGTCCCGACGAGAACCAGGTGTCGAGCACATCCTGATCCTGCTCGAGCGTGCCGCCGCACTTGCATTTGTCAGGCGCCTCGCGCGCGACGATAATCTCGCCGCAGGCTTTGCAATGCCATGCCGGAATGCGATGCCCCCACCACAACTGGCGTGAGATGCACCAGTCGTGAATGTTGCGCATCCACTCGAAATAAGTCTTCGAGTACATCTCCGGCACAAACTTGATCTCGCCCTGCTCGACGGCCTCGATGGCACGGTCGGCCAGCGGCTGGATCTTCACGAACCACTGGGTCGACAGGCGCGGCTCGGTGATGGTCTTGCAGCGATCGCACTTGCCCAGCGGCACCACGTAATCTTTCGTGCCGACCAGGAAACCGCCGGCTTCGAGGTCTTCCAGAATCTTCGAACGCGCCTCGAAGCGATCGAGGCCTCTATAGGCGCCCGCGTTCTGGTTCATCTGCGCGACTTCGTTCATCACATCGATCTGCGGCAGGTTGTTGCGCAGCCCGGCTTCGAAGTCGTTGGGATCGTGCGACGGCGTCACCTTCACCGCGCCGGTACCGAACTCGGGATTGGCGAGGATGTCGTCGGTGATGATCGGAATCTCGCGATTCATCAGCGGCAGCATGACGGTCTTGCCATGCAGGTGCTGGTAGCGCTCGTCGGCGGAGTTAACCGCGATGGCTGTATCGCCCAGCATGGTCTCGGGACGCGTGGTCGCGACAATGATGTACTCGTCTGTTAATCCCACAACAGGGTAGCGAATTTCGTAGAGCTTGCCCTGCGTCTCCTCGTGCACCACTTCGAGGTCCGACACGGCGGTGATGCAACGCGGGCACCAGTTCACGATGTACTTGCCGCGATAGATCAACCCTTCTCCGTACAGGCGGACGAAAGCCTCGCGCACCGCCCGCGACATGCGCTCGTCCATGGTGAAGTACTCGCGCGACCAGTCGACTGACGCGCCCAGCCGCTTCATCTGCTGCAGGATCACGCCGCCGTAGTGCTTTTTCCAGTCCCACACGCGCGCGACGAAGGCCTCGCGTCCCAGGTCGCGGCGATTCTTGCCTTCGGAGGCGAGCTGGCGCTCCACCATCAACTGCGTGGCGATGCCGGCATGGTCGGTCCCCGGCAGCCACAGCGTGGGCAGGCCGCTCATGCGCTTCCAGCGGACGATGATGTCGATCTCGGTGTGCTCCAGCATGTGTCCCATGTGGAGATGGCCGGTCACGTTGGGCGGCGGCAAGGTGACAGTAAAGGTCTCGCCTGAAATCGGCTGTCGGCTTTCGGCTGTCGGCTGTGACGATCCGGTTCCGGGGTCCCCGTCGAGTCCCGTTTTTGGACTTGCCGGGGTGGGGGCGTGGAAGAGCTTTTCGTTGACCCAATAGTCGGCCCAGCGCGGTTCAATCGCGCCCGGTTCGTACGCCTTGGGAAGATCGTGAGGCATGCCTGTCCGTTCAGGAGATGAGAGTCAAACTTCGATAGTAAATGGGCGGGGGAAAGGCGGGCAAACGGAGAGAAGCGATTCCACACAGATCTGCAGCACGGCAGCCGGCTCGCGTGTCTACTGCCATCTAGCGCCGGTCTGCGCTTTCATTCGCCTTGGAAATTTCCAGGGAAAAAGCAATGAGACTTTATCCTGGTCGTCGAAAAATTCTTTGTCTCTGGATTCAGCCTTGCTAGTATTGGATTCGGCGCTCCCGCTAAAATTTCATCGTTAGCCAGCTCAGATTTCAAATTCCTATGATCAAGCTGAGACTATTCGCCCTGTCCTCGATGTTGTGCCTCGTTGCCGCGAATCCTACCTCCGCACAAACCTTGAGCTCGCTCGCGAGCTTCAACCTGGCGAACGGCGCGTGGCCGGTGGCGAAGTTGATTCAGGGGACTGACGGAAATTTCTATGGAATCACCGAGGTCGGCGGTGGCACTGCCCCCTTCGGTTTTTGCAACATTAGCTCCTGGCCTGGAGGCTGCGGAACGATATTCAAGTTGACACCGTCCGGGGTACTTTCAACGCTGTACGATTTCTGCTCTCAAAGCAATTGCTCCGACGGCGCCATACCTGCCGGTGCCCTGGTGCAGGGCCCGGACGGCAACTTCTACGGAACAACCACGGAAGGCGGCGCCAACGACACCACCTGCCCAAATGCCGGCTGCGGCACGGTCTTCAAAATCACTCCTTCCGGCGTGCTCACTACCCTGTACAGCTTCTGCGCTTTGTCAGCCTGTACCGACGGCATCGCGCCTTGGGGAACACTAGTGCTTGGCAACGACGGAAATTTTTACGGAACCACCGCCGGCGGCGGCAGCCCGTCCTATTCAGGAACCGTCTTTAAGATCACGCCCCAAGGCCAGCTCACCACTTTGCATAGTTTCAACATGAACGACGGCGATTCTCCCATGGCTGCCCTAGTGCTAGCTGCGGATGGCAGCTTTTATGGCACAACGGAACATGGTGGGACCTGGAACGCAGGCACGATTTTCAAGATCACCTCATCCGGGGTGTTCACCATGTTGCACAACTTCGGCGAAGTCGAGGGCTTTGCTCCCGATACAGCAATGATTCAGGCCAGCGATGGAAACTTGTACGGAACCACACCAGTAGGTGGCGCAGGGAATTGGGGAACGATATTCAGACTCACTCCCGGCGGCACGGTGACCGCCATCTACAGCTTCTGTACTCAAAACAACTGTCCTGATGGAAGTACTCCCCAGGAACTGGTGCAAGGCACGGATGGAAATCTTTATGGTGTTGCCGCCGGAGGCGGAACGCCAAACCAATGCATCTCCGGATGCGGAACGATTTTCAAAATCACTACCGCGGGCGCGCTTACCACGCTTCACTTCTTCAATTACACCGACGGCGCTTGGCCCTCCGCTGGCTTACTGCAAGGCACGGACGGCAAATTCTATGGAAGCACGATCGGTGGTGGAAGTAGCTTTGACTGCTCGCACGGTTGTGGCACCCTGTTCAGCTTCGATGTGGGGCTTCCACCCTTCGTCGAAATCCAGCCTACCTCGGGCAGCTCCGGCACCGCAGTTACTATCGTCGGTTTGAATCTCGCCGGAGCGACAGGCGTCGCCTTCAACGGAACCCCTGCGTCGTTTACGGTTCAGTCGCCCACGATCATCACGACCAGGGTGCCGGCCGGCGCCACGACCGGCATGGTACAGGTCACCACACCCTCTGGCACCTTGAACAGCAACGCTGATTTCCAGGTCATCGGGCCACTCCAGTTCGTGCCGGTTGCGCCGTGCCGAGTGGTTGATACGCGCGCTAACGGGGGTCCGATCCAGGCGGGAACGTCGCGCAATTTTGTAATTCCCTCGCTCGGCGACTGTGGAATTCCAGCCAACGCCGGCGCTTACTCACTCAATGTGACCGTCGTGCCCCACGGCCGGCTTGGTTACCTGACGATCTGGCCCGAGGGAGAAATGCAGCCCGCGGTTTCGACCATGAACTCGCCCGATGGCCGGGTGAAAGCCAACGCGGCGATCGTTCCAGCTGCAAACAATGCGGTCACAGTCTATGCCAGCGACACTACCGACGTGATCCTCGACATCAACGGATATCTTGCTCCCCCGAGTGCTGCCACCTACCAGTTCTTCCCCCTGACTCCGTGCCGCATCGTCGACACGCGCAATGGCCAGAACGGCGGGACCCTCAAGGCAGGCGTCGAACGCGATTATGCGATCGCCGGCAAGTGCAACGTTCCTCCCGAAGCCATCGCTTATTCCTTCAACGCAACCGTTCTGCCGACACAAGGTAGCCTGGATTACCTGACCGTATGGCCGCAAGGCGAAGCCATGCCCGAGGTCTCCACCCTGAACGACAACACGGGAACGGTGGTTGCCAATGCGGCCATCGTACCTGCGGGCGCCAACCATCAGACCGCCTTTTTCGTCCATAACCACGACGCCGACCTGCTGCTCGACATTGATGGATACTTTGCGGCCCCGGGGCCGGGCGGGCTGTCGATGTATCCCATGGCGCCGTGCCGTGTGCTGGACACTCGCACGGGTAACGGCTTCCCGTTCGTGGGCGAAAAGACCGTCGACGTAGTGGACAGCGTGTGCGCTCCGCCGGCCAATGCGAAGGCCTATGTGTTCAACGCGACCGCATTGCCACTGGGCCCAATGCCATATCTGACACTCTGGCCCGATGGCGAAGGCCAACCGACCGTATCGACGCTGAATGCTTACGACGGAGTCATCACGTCGAATATGGCGATCGTTCCCACCAACAATGGTTCGATTGACGCTTATGCTGCCAACCTGACCCACCTGATTCTGGACATCTCCAGCTACTTCGCACCGTAGTGACGGCCCGCGAAGCCATCGGCTGAGGCGGAGAGAATTCTTTTCATTCGGCGATCTGCGACCGACCTTCTACCGTCATATTGACGTCCCCGACGAAGTTGAACCGATCTCCTACAACCTTAGGGGGATGCCGTGGGCCTCCCGATGACGCAGTATCTCAACAACGTCTCTCTGGGCCGTCTTTCCATCCGCGTCGTAAGACTGGGCCATGACCCACTGTTCGTATCGGGGCGCTAAGCGTCTTCTGGCATTTTTTGCCGCGATTCATAGCTATCGATATTTCAACTTCCCGCAACGGTGGAGAATTCATGAACCACTTCTTTACGAATCCAGAAATCCTGGATCTCCTGCACGATTCGGTGATCGCCACGGATTTGAATGGAATCGTTACCCACTGCAATTCGGCCGCGGAGCGGATTTACGAATACTCACGGGAAGAGCTTGTGGGCAGCAGTGTCGCAATTCTCTACCCACATGATCAGCTTCCTCGCATGCAGGAATTGATAGCAAAGGTTCACTCCACCGGCAAGGCAGACGGCAGGTTTCTGAATCGCACCAAGAGCGGGCGAGAGATTTGGATTCACCTGTCCGTCTCCCTGCTCATGACCGATCAGTCCGGGCCCAAAGGCATGATCGGCTTTTCCATCGACATAACGGCGCAGATTGAAGCCGAACAGGCGCGGCAACGGATTGAAGAATTAAACCGGGCGGCCAGCGCCGCCGCCGGAGTCGGCGCCTGGTCGCTGGGCCTCAAGGATGGAACGCTCTATTGGGACGATCAGAGCAGACTGCTCATGGACATGCCCGCCGATGTAACCCCAACCTACGAGCTTTTTCTTTCCTGCGTGCACCCCGAAGATCGGCCCTCGGTTACCAGGCTCGTTCAAGAATGTTTGGAAACCGGCGCACCGTATTACGCCGAGTTCCGGGTGCAGAAACGTGACGGATCCCTGCGCTGGGTCACCGGGCGAGGCCAGATTACCCGCGACGAAAACAATGTGCCCGTCCGCCTGCTCGGAGTGGCTATTGACATCACCGCCAGGAAAGAGGCCGAGGAGGAACTGCAAAAATCCCAGGCGAAATATCGCGTTCTGTTCGACTCTCCGCACATCGGCGTGGCTTCCGCCAACATTGAACGATTCACCGACGCCAATGAAACGTACTGCAGGATGATCGGGCACAGCCGCGAGGCGTTGCTGTCGGGCGCGGTGCGCTGGCAGGACGTCACTCCCGAGGAATATCTGGAACGCGACTACGCGTGCCTGCAGGAGATGCTCAACACCGGGGTGGGGACGCCGTTTGAGAAGGATTACATTCGCAGCGATGGGAGTCGCATCCGTGTTCTACTCGGCGCTTCCATCCTGTCGCGCGATCCGCTGGAGTGGAGTTGTTTTGTCCTCGATATTACGCAACAGCACCGCGCGCTTTCGGCATTACGCCAGGCGGAGCAGATTACCGCTGCCGCGAAGCTGGGGTCAGCGCTCGCCCATGAAATCAACAATCCCCTGACTTCGCTGACCAACGTGCTGTATCTGCTCCGCTCCGGCGACGAGGGCTTGCCACGCAACGAATTGCTGCTGTCGGCGCAGGATTCGCTGGATCGCATCACGCGCATTACGCGGCAGATGATCGGCCTGTGGACAGCATCGGATACTATCTCCGAATTCAAAATTGGCCAGGTCCTGGAAGACACCGTCGCCACCTACGCTTCACGCACGCGGGCCAAAGAGCTGCGGGTCGAGAGCCGAAACGAACTGGCCAACCACGCCGTCAGCGGAGTGGAAGGGGACCTGCGACGGCTGATGTCCTCCTTGGTGGAGAATGCGGTCGAAAACACCCCGCCCGGCGGCACCATTCGTATTCATGTGCGCCGTGCCCGCGAATGGCGGATGCAGAGCAGTGGCATAGCGATCGTCGTCTGCGACAACGGACCGGGCATCGCCAGGGACAGGCTTCCTAATCTGTTTGAGCCGTTTGTCTCCACTAAGGAAATACGAGGAAGCGGACTAGGTTTGTGGGCCAGCCGCGGCATCGCGGAAAAACACGGAGGAAGGGTCACCGTTCGCACCAGCACGCGGCCGGGCGCCTCGGGAACATGTGTTGCCGTCTTCCTCCCGCAACACGCCGAGAAGGACGCCGCCGGCGCGTAGGCTATTTCCGGGAGGAGCGAATTCCGGTGATAGACTGCATCAGAAATGACGCAGCCGAAAATCTTCGTCAGCTACAGTCATGCCGACATCAAGCACATGGATCGTCTGCTGGTGCATCTTGCGCCGTTGAAGAGCGCAGCCGATCTTGAGATCTGGACCGACGAGCAGATTGCCGGTGGCGACGCCTGGGCGCCCGCCATCGATCAGGCCATATCGAGCGCAACGCTGGCCATCTTTCTGGTCACCGCCGACTTCCTGAATTCCGATTTCATCACCCGCAAAGAAGTGCCATCACTGCTGGAGCGCCGGCAAAAAGAAGGCCTCCGGCTGTATCCCATCCTCGCCAAGCCCTGCGCGTGGCAGGCAATCCAGTGGCTGAGCGCTATCCAGATCAGGCCGACCGGGGCGAAGCCGGTTTGGCGCAGCGGCGGCCGCTATGCCGAGGACGAGTTGGCGCGCATCGTGCTCGAACTGCTGGCCATCCTCCAGCTTGCGATTCAGGCGGAGAACGCCGCCACCGACGAAGCCAGCCGGCAGCGGGCCGAACAGGAGCGGCGCGAGAAGGAAAAAGAGGTCGCCGAAGCTATTCAGGCGACTCCTCTGAAGGAAAATCTGTACTCCATGGTGTTGGACCACGACATCACGGTCAATCCTCCGATCAAGTTCAACAAACGCGACCTTACGGATGCCGAGCAGGCACGGGAAATCTATCGCCAGATTTCCGCCGATGCCGACAAGAACAAACTGGAGCGCGAGAGAATCATGAAAGAACTGCAGACGCGGATTTTGCAGATCGTGCCCGACGTCGCGGTTCTCCGCCAGAAGAAGGCCGAGGACGCGTTCAATAACATGGATAAATACATTCGCGAGTAGACGCCGCCGCCCTCATCGCCCGACCACCCTTCCAATTTTCTGGAGCTAGGTCAGCCGGGATGATGATGGCAAACCGCGGCATTTCTGTTACGACTTCGTAATCATTCCGCAATATTCGGTTCAGCCTACTTATTCCAGCGAGTGAACTTTGGATGCGGGCGCTCGTTCGTGCACGAACTCCTTCGCGTTGTTGTACCGCAGCTCTCTTACTAACCGTTCTTAATCCCTACCCATTCGGCGCAGGGAGCCGCATTGACCTCGCTGATCCCCAGGCTAGTCTGTGCTATCTCGATGGTGCCGGAAGGTGACACTTGACCTTGCTGAGTCGCAGGCTCGCCCGCGTTTTCCGCCGCAGAACTCCGTCGCATTCTCGGGGCCATTCCCTGGCGCGACCATTGATTGAAGCCTTTATTCACTCTTCTTTGCCGATGTCCCGAATTGCCCTCTGATACCACTTGTTGATCGAGGGACGGTGATCCACGATGAACCCTAACGTCGCGTTCTCGGCCAGACGCTCGTCGCTACTTTCTCTGCCATTTCCCAACTGTGTTGAAAGGTGACACGTGACCCTCGCCATGCTGCCCCGTATCCGGTTCGCTAGCTCGTTGGCCTTCGTCCTTGCCATCTTGTTACCTGCCGGCTTGGCAGCTCAAAACTACAGCTTCACCGACATCGATTACCCCGAAGCACTGTACACATTTCCCCAGGCGGTCAATGACGCCGGCCAAGTTGTGGGCTACTGGGGGGATAGCCAGGGCAACAATCATGGCTTCTATTGGGACGGCACGAACTTCACCAGCATCGACTATCCGGGCGCCGGGGCGACGTACGCCGAAGGGATCAACGACGCCGGTGTGATCTCGGGTCTGTATCTGACCAACAATGGCACGCAAGCCCACGGCTTCATCCTGGACAACGGGACGTTCACGTCTTATGACTATCCCGGTTTCGCGGGGCAGACCGACGGAGAAGGCATCAACAATCATGACGTCACCGTGGGCTACTACGGCAGTGGCGGCAGCACGGGCTTCTTCAACAACAATGGCAGCTTCAGTTCGTTCGGCTTTCCGGGCGCCTGCTGGACCGTGCCTTACTCTCTGAATGACAGCGGACAAGCGGCCGGCGAATACCGCGCCGATTGTTCCACTGGCTTTCTCGGCTTCTTTTACTCGAACGGAACCTTCACCACACTCGAGTATCCCAACGACACGGACACTTATGCGGCCGGCATCAATAACGCCGGAGTCGTGACCGGCTACAGCTTGGTGAACAATCCTCCCTATTTGGTCGCATGGCTCTGGCAGAACGGTACGTTCACCGCCGTCGCCACGGACGAACATTATGTGGAGCCGTTCGGCATCAACAACAACGGGCAGCTGGTGGGAATTTACGAGCCCAATACCACGCACGGCTTTCTGGCGACGCCCACCACTTCCAGCCAGCCGTCGCAGTTCGTTCCTATCGTGCCCTGCCGCGTGGCGGACACGCGCAACCCTAACGGTCAGTTCGGCGGCCCGCCGATCGCCGGTGGAAACTCGCGCAGCTTCCCGCTGCCGCAGGGCGGATGCAGCATTCCTTCCGGCGCAACGGCGTACTCGCTGAACGTCACGCTGGTACCGATCAACCACGGGCGCGTCCGCTATCTCACTATCTGGCCGACAGGACAGACGCAGCCAACGGTCTCGACCATGAACTCCGATGGCCGCGTGAAGGCTGATGCCGCCACGGTTCCTGCCGGGACAGGCGGCGCGGTCAGCGTTTACGTGACCGACACGACCAACGTCATCCTCGACATCGACGGCTACTACATCACGCCGACGAACTCGACGCTGGAGTTTTATCCCTTGCCACCATGCCGCGTTGCTGACACGCGCAGTACCCAGTATCCGCAGGGGCTGGGTTCGCCGCATCTGACGGGCGGAGCCGCGCGCGACCTGCCGATACTGAACAGCCCGTGTATTCCCACGGGCGCGAACGCGCTGGCGTATTCGCTGAACCTCACCGCTATTCCCTACCAGGGTTCGCCGCTCGGCTATCTGGAAGTGTGGCCCACCGGGTATGAGCCGCCCAATCCAGTTTCGACACTGAACAATCCCAACGCCGTCACAGTGGCGAATGCAGCTATCGTGGCCACCCCGCCGAGCGGCGAGATCACGGTCTTCGCTAGCAGCAACACCGACCTGGCCATCGACATCAACGGTTACTTCGCCGAGGCGGGCAGCGGCTTGTCGCTGTACACCGTGCCCCCGTGCCGGGTGATCGATACACGGAACGGCGGCGGCCAGGGATTCACCGGAACTCTGAGCCCGCCGGTGAACATTACTGCCAGCGGCTGCGGCATCCCGGCTTCGGCGGGAGCTTACGTGTTCAACGCGACCGCGATCCCGGTGCGGCCACTGGGATACCTGACGCTGTGGCCTGACGGTGAGCAGCAGCCGGGCGTGTCGACACTGAATGCCAGCGACAAATCGGTCACCTCCAACATGGCGGTCGTACCGAATCACGGCGATGGCAAGACCGACGCCTACGCGAGCGGGACTACGCAATTGATTCTGGATATTGCGGCCTATTTCGCGCCGTAAGAAATGCCCAGTCCTCTGGGAAAGCTAGTCAATAAGTCAGTCGGGTGCCCGATTCTTCTCGCCGGTTGTCAGGCGAGAAGGCAAGTCCGGGCAGAGCACAAATTTATGAGGGAGTGCAGATGAAAAAGTTCAACGTATCGACACCGCTGTTCCTGGCCGTCGCTTTTCTTGTCGCGATTGCCATTTCTTCGTCTGCACAGACGTTGACCACACTGCACAACTTCACCGGAGCTGACGGTCAGGGACCAGCAGCATCGATGATCCTGGCTCGGGACGGAAAGTACTACGGCACCACCTTCCTGGGCGGCTCCCAACAGGGTGGCGTGATCTTCAGAACGACACCCAGTGGTGGCTTCAGCGTGTTTTACAACTTTTGCTCGCAACCGCGGTGCGCCGACGGCTCGGCGCCCCTGGCTGGTGTGGTGCAAGGCAGTGATGGGAATTTCTACGGAGCCGCAGGCAACGGTGGGACCGGAGCGAGCGGGGACGGTACATCTTTCAAAGTCGCTTCCAGCGGCGCCTTAACGGTGCTGCACAACTTCTGCACGTCTCCCAGCTGCGGTGATGGTGCTGGTCCTGAGAGCACGCCGATACAAGCCACGGACGGCAACTTCTACGGGACGACAATTTATGCAGGTTTGGGCCTTGGTGGTGTCGTCTACAAGGTTTCGCCCGGCGGCACATTCAGCGTCCTGTTCGGCTCCGATCCTGCCCACGGTGAACTTCTCAACGGAGTGGTTCAAGGCTCCGACGGAAATTTCTATGTCACGGCCAGCCAGCAAGGCGCCAACGGAGCAGGGACGATATTCCGAGTCACGCCCGGCGGAAGCGCGACCGTGCTTTATAACTTCTGCTCGCAATCCGGCTGCGCCGATGGTTCAGATCCCTCCGCTGCGCTGGTGCAAGGCTCGGATGGGAATTTCTACGGCACGACGGTACACGGAGGTACGAGCAACGCTGGAATCGTCTTCAGAATTACGCCCAGCGGCGCGCTGACCGTGTTGCACAACTTCGACTCGAATGACGGAAGCGGCCCCACCGCTCAGCTGATTCAGGGCGCGGACGGTAATTTCTACGGCACAACCTACGTTGGCGGAGCGAGCGGTGCCGGCGTCATCTTTGGCATGACCCCAGCGGGCTCGTACACCCTGCTGCACAGCTTCGCGGGAAGCGACGGCAAGAATCCTCAGGGCGGGCTGGTGCAGGCTCCGGACGGAAGCTTCTACGGGACAACGGCCGCTGGCGGAAGCAACAACATGGGAACCATCTTTCATTTGACGATTCCGCTGGTCCCCACAACCACGGTGCTGACCAGCATTCCAAATCCTTCGTACCAGGGGCAGAACGTCACCTTGACCGCGACCGTCACGGCACAAAACGGCGCGACACCGGCAGGAACGGTTATCTTCCAAAGCAATGGCACGCAGATCGGCTCCGCTGCTCTGAACGGCTCGGGCGTTGCCGTGCTGAATTTCACTGGCCTGGCCGTCGGCAGCGACAGTTTGACTGCGGTCTACCAGGGCTTGCCGCCACTCGAGGGCAGTACCTCGAACACGGTCACACAGGTCGTCCATCCGGGAACCACGACCACAGTCACCAGCACTCCGAATCCCTCAACCGTCGGACAGTCGGTGACCGTCACCGCGACCGTCGGTCCCTCCGGACCGCCGCCGCCGACCGGCACGGTGAGCTTCACCTCGAACGGCGCGGCAATCTCCGGTTGCACGGATGTAACGCTGTCGAATCTGACTGCGCAGTGTATAAGTTCGTCGCTGCCCACCGGCACCGACATCGTCGTCGCGACGTATTCCGGCGACGGCAACTACGGTCCCAGCCAGGGCTCGGTGGTGCAGATTGTAAATCCGGTGCCGACGGCAGTGAAGTTCGTCACCTTGCCGCCGTGCCGCGTGGTCGACACGCGAGGCGCCAACGGAACCTTTGGTGGGCCGCCCATTCAGGGGCACAGCTCCCGCTCGTTCCCGCTGGCGGAGGGCGACAATCCCTGCGGCATTCCGTCCGACGCGATCGCCTACTCGCTGAATGTCACGGTCGTAACCACTGGCCATCTCGGCTACCTGACCATCTGGCCGAGCGGCGAAGGCCAGCCCATCGTCTCGACCATGAACTCGCCCGACGGCCGCACCAAGGCCAACGCCGCCATCATTCCCGCCGGTTCGCCCAGCGGATCGGTCAGCGTCTACGTCACCGATACGACCAACGTCATCCTCGACATCAACGGCTACTTCACTACCAGTGGCAACTCCACCCTGGAGTTCTATCCACTGACCCCGTGCCGCGTGGTCGACACGCGTGGGCCGGACGGCAACCTTGGCGGCCCGTACCTGCAGGGACGCCAGGAGCGCGACTTCCCGGTGCTCGACGGCAGTTGCGGGCTGCCCAACAATGCCGCGGCCTACTCAATGAACTTCACCGTGTTGCCCAAGGGCTCGCGCCTGGGATATCTGACGGTGTGGCCCGTCGGTGAAACTCAGCCTACGGTGTCGACGCTGAACGATCCCACCGGGACGAACGTGGCTAACGCCGCGCTGGTGCCTGCCGGCACGAACGGCGCTATCGCGACCTATGTTACCGACGACACTGATCTGCTGATCGACGTGGACGGCTACTTTGCGCCGGCGGGTTCGGGTGGACTGTCGTTTTATGCGCTGACGCCGTGCCGCGTGCTCGACACGCGCAGCGGCGGTGGGCAGCCGTTCAGCGGTCAGCTGACGATCAATGTGCAGACTAGTCCCTGCGGACCGCCGGCGACGGCTGAAGGCTACGTCTTCAACGCGACCGCGATTCCGAATGGACCGCTATATTACCTGACACTTTGGCCGGACGGTCAGCAGCAGCCGATGGTATCGACGCTGAACGCCAAAGACGGCGCGATCACGTCGAACATGGCCATCGTACCCAACAGCAACGGCAAGTCCGACGCCTGGGCGCAGGGATCGACGCAACTGATCCTGGATATCTCGGGCTACTTCGCGCCGTAAATCCTCGTCAGGACCTAACGCGAGAATCGTTGCGTGCTCCTGCTGGCATATTCGTTTTTTCGAGCGTAAAATTTCGCAAAACGATCCGGGAAAGACAGCAAACAACCCGTTCGGCGCGCTGAAAACAAAGGTAACCTGAAGGCATACAGCGAGTTAGCTGGAGAGCAGCAACTTTGGGAGTCGCTGCATCTAAACGATCTTCATCCCGGGGATCCAACGTCTTTTCTGCCACACGCAACATGAGCCAGAAATCTTTGCCAGTCCAGAATTGCGGTCTGCCGCTCATCTACGAACCGCACTCCTGCCGCGGCGGGAGCCTTGTTCTGTGACCAGCAAGCCTTCCATGTCCGCGCCCATGGTCAGCGTTCGCGGGACCGCGCTTCAGCCCGGTGACACGCGCGAACAGTATCGGCAGAAGCTGGCTCGCATTACGCTGGACTCGATGGTGCAGTTCGTCGGCTTGCTCGACGCCAAGGGCACCGTGCTGGAGATCAACCATGTGGCGCTTGACGCCGTAGGAATCGTCCTGGCCGAAGTCGAGGGCAAACCGTTCTGGACCACCTTCTGGTGGCAAGTTTCTCCCGAGATCAACGCCGAGCTGCGAGAGATGATCCGGCGCGCCGCTGTCGGCGAATTCGTTCGCTGGGATACGGAAATCTACGGGCGCGCCGGTGGCAAGGAAACCATCATTATCGATGCCTCGCTGATGCCGGTAAAAGATGAGCAGGGCAACGTCGCCTTCATCACCGCCGAAGGGCGCGACATCACCGAGAAAAAAGCGCACGAACGCGAGATTGCCCGCCAGCGCGAGGAACTGGCCCAGCTCGACAAATTGAAGACGCAATTCTTCGCCAACATCAGCCACGAATTCCGCACTCCCTTGACGCTGATGATGGGCCCGCTCGACGATGCACTGGCCGCGACCGACGGACTGTCCGCGGCGAATCGCGAGCGGCTGGAGCTGGCGCACCGGAACTCCGTGCGGTTGCTCAAGCTGGTCAACACGCTGCTCGACTTCTCGCGCATCGAGGCGGGACGGATGACTCCGTCGTACGAACCCACCGACCTTTGCGCGCTGACGAACGAGCTGGCCAGTGTCTTTCGATCCGCAATCGAGCGCGCCGGCATGCGGCTGATCATCGACTGCCCTCCGCTGCCTGAGATGGTTTACGTCGATCGCGAGATGTGGGAGAAGATCGTCCTCAACCTGTTGTCGAACGCGTTCAAGTTCACCTTCGAAGGCGAGATCGAGATTTCGCTGCGGCGGACCGGCTCTGACGTCGAGATGACGGTGCGCGACACCGGCACGGGAATACCGGCGGATGAGATCCCCCGGCTGTTCGAACGCTTCCATCGCGTGAAGGGCGCGCGTGGCCGCTCGTACGAAGGCAGTGGCATCGGCCTGGCGCTAGTGCAGGAACTGGTGAAGCTTCACGGCGGCAACGTGCGCGCCGAAAGCGAGCTTGGCGAGGGAACCAGCTTCATCGTTTCCGTTCCGGCTGGCAAGGGGCATCTGCCCGACGAACGTATTCAGGCGCAACGGGCGTTAAGCTCCACTGCGTTATCGGCAGAGGTTTACGTTGGTGAGGCTGAACGCTGGTTGCCGAACCAGGCGGTGACTCCCAGTGACGCACTGCTGCCGTCCCAACCGCCGAGTACTCCGTTGCCCAGAGGGGACGCGCCGGGAGCGCAGCGTGAGCTTGTGATCGTCGCCGACGACAACGCGGACATGCGCGACTACCTGAGCCGCCTGCTCGAGCAGGAGTATCGCGTGCTGGCCGTCGAAAGCGGCGAGCGCGCCGTGGCGGCAACGCTGGAGCAGCGTCCCGCCCTGCTGCTTACCGACGTGATGATGCCCGGACTGGACGGCTTTGGCGTGCTGCGCGCAGTTCGTAGCGATCCTGCGATGACCGACATCCCGGTGATCCTGTTGTCGGCGCGCGCGGGCGAGGAGTCGCGGGTAGAAGGACTCGAAGCCGGAGCCGACGACTACCTGGTGAAGCCCTTCACCGCGCGCGAGCTGACAGCGAGGGTGGCGACCCATCTGAGAATTTCCAAGCTGCGCCGCGCGGCCGAGCGGGAGCGGCGGCTGTATGACACTATTTTGTCCAACACGCCGGACCTCGCCTACGTATTCGATCGCGACCATCGCTTCATCTATGCGAACCGGGCACTGCTGGCGATGTGGGGTCAGACTTTCGAAGAGGCGATTGGCAAAACCTGTCTCGAACTTGGCTATGAACCGTGGCACGCGGCGATGCACGACCGCGAGATCGAGCAGGTTATCGCCACCAGGAAGCCGATTCGCGGTGAGGTACCGTTCACCGGCACCAACGGCAGGCGAATGTATGACTACATCTTCGTTCCCGTGCTCGGGCCGAGCGGCGAAGTGGAAGCGATAGCCGGAACTACCCGCGATGTCACCGAACGCATGCAGGCCGAAGAAGCTCTGCGCCGTTCAGAGAAGCTGGCGGCGACGGGCCGGCTGGCCGCGACCATGGCTCACGAGATCAACAATCCTCTGGAGGCGGTAACGAATCTGGTGTATCTCGCCAAAATGTCCGGCGAACGCGAGCGGGCCCACACCTATCTCGCGAGCGCGGAGGAGGAACTGGAACGCGTCTCGCATTTGACTAAGCAGACGCTGGGCTTCTATCGCGAGACGAAAGGAGTAGGGCCTGTCCGTCTCAGCCCGATCGTGACGGCGCTTCTCTCGGTGTTTGCGTCACGAATCCGCAACAAGAAGATCGCTGTTGAAACCGAGGTCGAAGCTGATCCCGAAATTTCCGCAATTGCCGGAGAGGTCCGGCAGTTGGTCGCCAACCTGCTCAGCAACAGCATCGACGCGGTAGAGCCGGATGGCCGCATCCGCATACGAATCGCGCCGGCGAAGTCCAGAAATCCCGAGCGTGGTGACGGCGTGTGTTTCACGATTGCCGACAACGGTCCGGGAATACCGCAGGAGATTCGTGCCCGCCTCTTCGAGCCGTTTGTCACCACGAAGAAGGACGTTGGCACGGGTCTCGGTCTGTGGGTCTGCAAAAACATTATCGAACGGCACGGTGGCACGATTCGCCTGAAGAGCTCAAGCCGCAGCGGCAGCAGCTGGACGGTCTTCTCCGTCTTCCTGCCCGCGGTCGCGCCGCCTATACCCGGCAGCGAAGCTTAAGTCGGATTTGACGACTGCGGCGGTTTTTCCCGTATGATCTAGTCTCACTCGGATGCGAGTCCGCAAGAACTACCTTTGGGTTGTCGTCGCGCTCGTCGTGATTGTCGGCGGCATCGTCACGGCCATTCTGCTGCGCAAGCGAGCAGCGCCCGATGCAGTGCGCCTGCTGCCCGATTCCGACGCGGTTCTCTACATTAACCTCGAGCCCATCCGGCTGCTGACCGATCTCGGCCAAAAGCCACCCAAGGAACGCGATCCGCAGTACGAGGATTTCGTGCGGCAGACCGGCTTCGAGTTCGAACGCGATCTGGACAAAGCGGCATTCGCGATTCATTACGGCGTACCCGTCGCGGGTAAGCCGCCGGAGACACGCTACAGCGAGATCCTGCAAGGGCATTTCGACAACACGCGGGTTGGCGACTATCTTCGTAAACTGGCATCCGGCACCGAGCACTATCACGACTACGACATCTACATGATTCCGGTCGAAGGACGGACGGTACGCGTCGCACTGCTGGGCGTCGACATTGCCGCGGTGTCGAACGTCGACAGCGCCGACGTGATTCACGGGATGATCGATCGCTACAGGCAGGCGGCGCTTCCCTTCTCCGGACCGGATCTGGTCAGTCAGTACTACAGTCGGGTGCCGCTGGGCAGCATTGTCTGGACGATCGCCCGCCCGCCGGTTGGCGGCGGCGAGGAGCATGGCGAACTACTGGTGCCCGGCGGGTGGTCCGGCTTGCTACCGCGCAACAGTGTGGTGATCGCCTCGGCGCGCCCATTGAATGAGATTCACCTGCGTGCTGTCGTAGTCATGACGGGAGAGGCCGAGGCGCAGAAGTTCGCGGCGCAGGTTGATACCTATCTCGCGCTATTCAAGTCGCTGGAGATTTCGATGGACAGCGGCGGCCCCGACAAAGACGTGAAGGCCGCATTCGACAGCCTGGAAATTCATCAGGACAAGAGCGAAGCGGTGCTGACGGCGAGAGTACCGTACGCGTTCTTCAAGAAGGTGCTGAGCGAGCCGCCGGTACAACTCGCCCCCGAAAAGCCAACCGAGCCGCAATCGCAGAACCCTCCTGCCCCCACCAACAAACGAGAGAAGAAATAGTCCGGGATCGAGCCGGTCATCCAGGTCGTAATCCACCGCGTCCCTTTCCAACATTGTCATCTCGATCGGAGGCGGCTGGAGTTGCCGCCATTCAAAGTTGTCATCCCGAGCGGGAGGCGGCTGGGGTTGCCACCATTCAAAGTTGTCATCCCGAGCGGGAGGCGGCTGGAGTTGCCGCCATTCAAAGTTGTCATCCCGAGCGGAGGCGGCTGGGGTTGCCGCCGTAGTCGAGGGATCTGCGGTTCGCCCGCGCCGGCAAGAATCTCGCCAAGAGCCGGCGTGAGCCGGCCGCACACTGACACCGCTCCGGTAAGATTGACTCTCTGTGAAGGAGAACTACCTGTCCGCTCGTCTCCCGGTAGTCACCATCAACCAACGCGGCGCCACCCGTCTCCGCGGCGGACATTTGTGGGTCTACCGCTCCGATATCGCTTCGGGCGACGCCTCGGCGGGCGCGCTGGTCGAAGTACACGACGAGCGCGGCCGCCGCCTGGGCTCGGCGCTATACAGCAGCTCGTCGCAGATTGCGATTCGTCTGCTGAGCACGGAGCCGCTCACCAAGGCTGCCCTCCCGAACATGATTCGTGACCGCGTCGCGGCGGCGGTTCGCTTTCGTCAGGCCAATGCGCGCGACACCGACTCTTACCGCGTAATCTTCAGCGAGGCCGACCTGCTGCCGGGCTTGATCGTCGATCGCTACAACGACGTTCTCACCATGCAAATCCTGACCCAAGCCTTCGATCGCGAGGAACTGCGAGAAGCCGTGGTCGATTCGCTGGCGGAGCACTTCCCCGACACCTCTCTCATTGAACGCGTCGATCCGCATATTCGCGAGCTGGAACAACTGCCTCCCCGAGAGTCGCAGCTCGTGCGCGCTCCTCACTCGACCCGCCCTACGCCAAAAGAAGGCGTAGAACGGGGCACCCAACAAATCGCGAACGAACCGGATCCACAGAGAGTGCGTGGCCCTGAAGTCGGGCCGGAGCGGGATCAAGGAGGAAAATCCTCGACGATATTCTCGTTCAACGGGGTCCGCTTCCATTTCGACGCGCTGGGCGGCCAGAAGACCGGAGCCTTCCTCGACCAGCGTGAGAATTACGCAGCCGCCACTCGATATGCCCATGGACAGGGGCTCGACTGTTTCACCTATCAGGGCGGGTTCGCCTTACATCTGGCACGCGTCTGCGAGCACGTTGCGGCCGTCGACTCGTCGCGTCCCGCGCTTGAAGTTGCCGAGCAGAACGAACAACTCAACCGCAAGCATCATCGCGCCGACGAGATCGAGTGGACCGAGGCCAACGCCTTCGACTTGCTGAAGGACTACGCCACGTCGGGCCGGCAATACGACACCATCGTTCTCGACCCACCGGCCTTCGCCAAGAGCAAGCGTGCCGTCCCCACCGCGCTGCGGGGATACAAAGAGCTCAATCTCCGTGCGCTGAAGATGCTGCGCCCCGGCGGCGTGCTGGTCACCTGCTCCTGTTCGTTCCATGTAGGCGAAGGAGAATTCCTGGAGATGCTGGGGTCGGCTGTCGCGGACGCCGGGCGCCGGGTGCGGGTCCTCGAGAAGCGCGGGGCAGCCGTCGATCACCCGGTTCTGCTGAACGTATCGGAGACAGCTTATCTTAAGTGCTTGATTTGTCAGGTAGAAGTATGATTCTAGGCGCAGTGCTACTAAGCAATGGCCACGAGGTGCACTTTTTACATGTCAAGCGGAGAAACACAACGATAAGTCTCTAAACTCATGATGCTGCGGAAGATATAAAGTCCAAAAAGTGTGCCAAAATACCCCTTCAATGTGCTATACTCTAATCAGAGTAAAGGCCTCAACCGTCCCAGCCAATCGGCTGGGTTTTGCATTTTAAGGGACGCACGCTCCAGCTCAGCCTGAAGATCCGCAGATTCCCGTGCGAGAGCCGCGCGCACAAAACCACGTAACCAACTGTAAATGCTGATAGTTTCCTCCTAAACCTATCGGAGGAAAAACCGATTTTTGCCTTCAGATTGTACTTGACAGTAAAGCGCTCAAATTTTATGCTTCCTTTGCGCTAACAAATGCGTCTAAGTTGTTAGCGAGCAGGTCGACAGTCGTTAGCGAGCGACGTCCAGACCTTGCAATTTTCGAATGTTTGGAGGATGTGAACCATGACCGTAGTGACTCGTTGGGACCCTTTCCGTGAGTTGAATGCCTTGCAGAGCCGCATGAACCGCCTGTTCGAGCAGCAATACAGCGGACGTGAGGAGTCGTTGACTGCCGGAGCGTTTGTGCCGCCCGTCGACATCTACGAGGACGAGCACAGTATTCAGCTGAAGCTGGAAGTTCCCAGCATCGACGAAAAGGACCTCGACATCAAGGTGGAAAACAACACCTTGACCGTCAGCGGTGAACGCAAGTTCGAGAGCGAGGAGAAGGAAGAGAATTTTCACCGGGTAGAACGCCGCTACGGCAGCTTTACCCGCTCCTTCACATTGCCGAACACGGTGAGCACCGAGGAAATCCAGGCCGACTATGACCAGGGCGTCCTGAAGATCCGCCTGGCGAAGCGAGCCGAAGCAAAGCCGAAGCAGATCAAGGTGAACATCGGCGGCCAGAAGCCGCTCGAAGGCAAGAAAATTGAACCTCAGGGGCAGGGCAAAGGCCACGCTGCCTGAGGCGGGTTTCGCCCTTCGGGAGAAGTTCCCACAGGGAGACGAACTGGGGAGTTCAAGGGGAGGACATTGTAAAGTGGCCTCCCTTTTGTTTAACCGAAGGAACACTCTCCGGAGGGCGAAAGCAGTTGAAAAGCAGTAGCCAGCCGCCAGTTGCCAGTTTTACCCTTAGTGAGCAGCGAAGGATACCGCGGATGGGTAAGTCGCATCGCGATTGGGTGGCCTGGCGAAAGGCAGTGGATTTGGTGACGGCAGTTTATCGTGCCAGTGCAAGTTTTCCGCGCAACGAAATATACGGCCTGACATCACAACTACGCAGAGCGGCTACTCATGGCCGAGCGTCTTGATTACATCAAATCGGACGAAGCGAACAATCCCTCAACAAGCGGCAGAGGTCGGGAAGATACTGAACGGCCTGATCGCCTCACTTGAGCGCTGACAGGTCCGCCACGACTGGCGGCTGGCTACTGACAACTGGAGTTAAACAATGGCAATCAGATGGGACAAATTAACTGTTAAAGCGCAGGAAGCCATGCAGCGGGCGAACGAGCTCGCCAGCGAGAACGGCAACCCTGAAGTTCAGCCCGTGCACGTCCTCGCTGCGCTGGTGGAGGACGCGGAGGGAATCGTCCCTCCGGTGCTCGAGCGCGTCGGCGTTCCTGTGCCAACGTTGCAGGCCGAGGCCACGCGCGAGATCGATAAGCTGCCCAAGGTTTCCGGCAGCGGCGCCGCCCAGGCGCATCTCTCCGACGCCGCTTCGAAGCTGCTGGAGAACGCCTTCAAAGAGGCGTCGAATTTCAAGGACGACTACGTTTCCACCGAGCACATGCTGCTCGGCATCACCAAGCTCAAGCGCGATCCGGCACAGGAGATGCTGGCGCGCATGGGCGCGACCTACGACAACATTCTGCGCGCATTGACCACCGTGCGCGGCAACCAGAAAGTCACGGATCAGAATCCCGAGGCCAAGTACCAGGCGCTGGAGCGCTACGCGAAGGACCTGACGGAGCTGGCCCGGCAGGGCAAACTCGATCCAGTGATTGGCCGTGACGAAGAAGTACGCCGTGTAGTGCAGGTGCTGTCGCGCCGCACCAAGAACAATCCCGTGCTGATCGGCGAGCCCGGCGTGGGCAAGACCGCCATCGTGGAAGGACTGGCGCAGCGCATCGTGTCTGGCGATGTTCCCGAGCAGTTGAAGAACAAGAAAGTGGTCTCGCTCGACCTGGGTGCGATGCTGGCGGGCGCAAAGTATCGCGGTGAGTTCGAAGACCGCCTGAAAGCGGTGCTGAAAGAAATCGAGCAGTCGCAGGGACAGATCATTCTGTTTATCGACGAGTTGCACACGCTGGTGGGAGCGGGCGCCGCCGAAGGCGCGATCGACGCGTCGAACATGCTGAAGCCGGCATTGGCTCGCGGCGAGCTGCGCGCCATTGGCGCGACCACGCTGGCCGAGTATCGCAAGTACATCGAGAAGGATGCAGCGCTCGAGCGCCGCTTCCAGATCGTCTTCGTCGGCGAGCCGAATGTCGAAGACACCATCGCGATCCTGCGCGGCCTGCGCGAGAAGTACGAAGTACACCACGGCGTGCGCATCAAAGATTCGGCGATTGTTGCTGCGGCGACGTTGTCACATCGCTACATCTCCGACCGTTTCCTTCCGGACAAGGCCATCGACCTGATCGACGAAGCGGCGGCTTCGCTGCGCATTCAGATCGACTCGATGCCGACGGAGATCGATCAGCTCGAACGCCGCGCCACACAGCTCGAGATCGAGCGCCAGGCCCTGAAGCGCGAAGACGATGCCAACTCGCGCGAGCGGCTGGCTGTGCTGGAGAAAGAGCTGGCACACATTCGCGAGGAAGCCAACGCTCTGAAAGCCCGGTGGAGGCAGGAGAAAGAAGCGATCGCCAAGGTCCGCGAGACCAAAGAACATATCGAGCGGTTGAAGCTGGAGGAGCAAGAAGCCACCCGCAAGGGCGACTACAATCGCGCGGCACAAATCCAGTACGGCGAAGTTCCGCAGCTGGAAGCGGAGCTCAAAAAGCTAAGCGCGCAGATGGACGGCAAGCAGGCGCGCATGCTGAAGGAAGAGGTGGACGAGGAAGACGTCGCCAAGATCGTCAGCAAGTGGACCGGGATTCCGGTTTCGAAGATGCTGGAAGGCGAAGTGAAGAAGCTGGTCACGATGGAGGACCGGCTGAAGCAGCGGGTGATCGGTCAGGACGAAGCAATAACGCGCGTGTCGAATGCCATACGGCGTTCGCGCGCCGGGTTGAGCGATCCGCGTCGGCCGATCGGCTCGTTCATCTTTCTGGGGCCGACGGGCGTCGGCAAGACGGAGCTGGCGCGCGCTCTTGCTGAATTTCTATTCGACGATGAGCACGCGATGATCCGCATCGACATGTCCGAGTACGGCGAGCGGCACGCGGTGTCGCGCTTGATCGGCGCGCCTCCGGGATATGTGGGTTATGAAGAGGGCGGACAGTTGACCGAAGCGGTGCGGCGGCGTCCGTATTCGGTGGTGCTGTTCGATGAAATCGAGAAGGCGCACCCCGAGGTCTTCAACGTCTTTCTGCAGATCATGGACGACGGACGGCTGACCGACGGCAAGGGCCGCATCGTGGATTTCAAGAACACGATCATCATCATGACGTCGAACATCGGCTCGAGCTACTTGCTCGACCTGAACACGCCGGAGCGTGTGAAGGAAGCGCACGAAGCGGTGATGGAGGCGCTGCGGGCGCATTTCAAGCCGGAGTTCCTCAACCGCGTGGACGACATCCTGATCTTCAACCCGCTGGGAAAAGAACAGCTGGCAAAGATTGTCGACCTGCGATTGGAAGATCTGCGGAAACTTCTGGCCGAGCGCAAGATATCGCTGGAGATGACCCCGGCGGCGAAGGAACTGGTCTTCACCGAAGGCTACGATCCGAACTACGGTGCGCGTCCGCTGAAGCGCTCGATCCAGCGGCTGATCCAGGACCCGCTGGCGCTAAAGATTCTCGACGGCGAGGTACTACACGGCGATCACGTCGTAGTCGACAAAGACAAGCGCGAAGGCAAGCTGACGTTCAAGGTAGCCAAGAGAGTCGGCGAGCCGGCGCCCGCAGTGAAGTAAGAATTGTAAGACCCACTCATTCGAACAAAACCGCGAATGAGTGGGGCACCCTGAGTACGGGTGGAGCTGGCCCTGTGGATCTTCGGATGAACGGGTAGTGCTGGCCCCCAGGCCAGCGTTAAGTGCTACCCATTATTGAAAAGTCGGCTCCAGCCGACGGCAGCGCTTTCTCCGCTCAAGCAGCGTCGTAATTTGCCGATTATGTAGGTAGTCGGGAGAATGGCCCCGTTCTAGTCTTCTGTGGACTAGAGCGGGGCTTTGTTTTTCGCCGGCGTCTCAAGACGTCACCTCGCACATTCTTCTTGCAAGCGTTATCCTGAGCCGAGCCGCGCTGCCGTTGCGCGTCGAGGAACTCCTATAGCCAGCAAAACCCCGTGCTCGCGCTTGTCTTCATTCGTCCGGGATTTTCGAGATCTGGGGGTTTTCGCTGGCGCCCCTAGCACCGCGAGGCTGGCCGCTGTCGGCACCCGGCACCCGGATTTTCCGGTGCGCCCTGTATGAACTAACTGACGTTGGTGAATAATGAACCTGTGCACCTCGATGACACCATCGTTGCTATCGCTACGCCGCCCGGACGCGGCGGCATCGGCGTTGTGCGACTCTCAGGCGACGAAGCCCGAATCATCGCGCTTCCCATGCTGCGGCTGGCGCACGGTCTGGAAGCCGGACGCGCGCATTTTGGCGAGCTGATTGATCCGGCAACCGGCGAACGCATCGACGAGGTCGTCGCGACCTACTTCGCCAAGCCGCGCTCCTACACGGCGGACGATGTCGTGGAAATCTCCTGCCACGGATCGCCCGTGGTCTTGCAGCATGTGGTGGAGACGGCAATGAAGGCGGGAGCACGGCTGGCCGAGCCGGGCGAGTTCACCATGCGCGCTTTCCTCAACGGCCGCATCGACCTCACGCAGGCCGAGGCGGTGCGCGACCTGATCGACTCGCAGACCCTATACCAGGCGCAGGTGGCGGCGCGGCAACTGGAAGGCTCGCTGTCGAAGCGGCTGCAGCCGATCAAGCAGCAACTGATTGAGCTCATCGCAGTCATGGAAGCGGGCGTCGACTTCGCCGAAGACGATGTTTCGATCACGCCCGACGCGCAGATCCTCGCACGCGTCGCTGCGATTCGGCCGCCGCTGGAAGAGCTGCTCGCCAGCTTCGCCTTCGGCAAGATCGTGCATGAAGGACTGACGCTGGCCATCGTTGGTCGTCCGAATGTCGGCAAGTCGAGCTTGTTCAACCGGCTGGTCGAACGCGAGCGCGCCATCGTGACCGCGACCCCCGGCACGACACGCGATCTGGTCAGCGAGACAGTTGCAATCGGCGGCATTCCCGTGCGACTGGTGGACACCGCCGGTATTCGCAGCGCGCTCGATGAAGCGGAGAGCATCGGCGTGCGCAAGTCGATGGAAGCGCTGGCCGACGCCGACATCGTGCTGGTGGTGCGAGACGCGTCGCGTGAAACATTGATCAGCGACGACGAGCGCCAACAGGATGAACGGCTGTTGGGGCTGGTTGAAGGCCGGCCGGCACTTGTTATCTGGAACAAGATCGATGCCGCCGAAAGAAGCTTCGCAAAGAACGGCAACTCTTTTCCGGTAGTGAATGTTTCCGCCCTGACCGGGGCGGGCATCGACGACCTGCGTTCGAGCATTCTGCATCTCGTCGGCGGCGATGGAGTGGCGCAGCAGGAGAGCGGCTTACTGACTAATATCCGGCAGAAGCAATTGGTCAGCGAAGCGATCGCCGCTCTGGACAGAGCTATGCAGGCGGTTCCGCAGAAGATCCCGCACGAGATGATTCTTCTGGATCTCTATGCGGCGCTGCGCCCGCTGGACGACATTACCGGCGCGACCACCGCTGACGATATCCTGAACCTGATTTTCAGTTCATTCTGTATTGGCAAATAGACAATCCACCGGCGTCTTCGTCCCCATCGGTCAGCGAAGCGCGGGTGCCCCGGTCTCACATTTTTCGAGACATGGGGTTTTTCGCGGAGTCCATATTGCGCTTTCGAGACCTGGGTATTGAACTCACTCACCACCCCATCTGATCCATCCTCTTAACGATGATCGCCGGGTAACGGTGCATGCGCTCGGGCCGTCGTTTCAGTGGAGCGGGGAGCACCGCCGCCAATTGTGTTGCCTGCGTTCTTCCGATCGTTCGCGCAGAGGTTTTGTCGTAGTAACGGCAAGCCGCCTCTGCGCCATAAACGCCGGGGCCCCATTCGACCACATTCAGGTAGAGCTCCAGAATGCGCCGCTTGCCAAGAACGAATTCGGCCAACGGTACCAACGTGGTTTCTACGCCCTTGCGCAGGATGGAACGGCTGGTCCCCAAGAACAGGTTTTTTACGAGTTGCTGCGTAAGCGTGGAGGCTCCGCGAGTGCGCTCGCCTTCCATATCTTCCTGGGCGGCGATTTCGATCTGGCGCCAATCGAAGCCATGATGCAGGTAAAAGCGCGCATCCTCGGCGGCGATGACAGCGTGCTGGAGATCAGGCGAGATTTGGCTTAGAGGGATAAATTTGTACCGCTTCTGATAAGGCGTGCCGTGCAGCCACGCCTGCCACTGGCGCTGGCTTTGCACCGCTGTGGTCGGGGGGTCGATCCACTTGGCCGCTACCAGCAGCAGCACAGCAAAGAGCCAAAGTAGTACCAGTCCGGCAAGTATCCAGAGAAAAACGGATCGGACGAAGCCCTTCTGAAACGGGTTCTTGTGGCGCGTAGATGCGGTTCGGCTCACACTCCAGAATACTGGCCCGGCAGAGTTGCTGCTTATGAATGATGCTGCTCTTGCAATGCGCAGCGGACGGGAAGCAGCTGCCCAACCTGGACATACACCTGAAGTTTTTGCATACCCCTACGCCATCCCTTCCCTGCCGATTCCGAGGTTCCGCTATCCAGTTCTAAATCTCACAAGCACTTACGCATGGAATCTCAGTTGCTCATACCAACGCGTATTGGTCGGCTTTGAGGCTGACTCCGTGTCAGGAGGCAAGATGGATTACTACGAGGACGAGCCGCACCGGAGTTTTTCGCGAACGGAGGAGTCGCGAGGATCAATTTCCGGCCGGGCAGTCGCCTACATCGCACCCGTGCTGGTCGCCGGAGCTATGCTTGGGGGCTACGCATTTCACGAGCACCGGGTAGCCCAGAATTTAGTGGCTGAGAATCAGCAGACCGGCGCGCAACTGGCAACTACCCGCAGCCAGGTGGACGACCTTTCGGCCAAAGTAAATGCCCTGGCCGCGCAGGCAGCCCAGACACAAGCCGCTCCCGCTCCGCATCCTGCCGTCCGGCACATGACGGCCGCTCATCACAGCAGCCAGCCCTCACGTCTACAGAAGATGCAGGCACAGCTCGACGCGCAGAATAAAGCTATCGAAGACACGCGCGGCGAGATTGCAAGCACGCAGGGCGATCTGAACAACACCCGCACCGAACTGACGGGCTCCATCGCGCGCACGCACGATGAGCTGGTGCTGCTGCAGAAGAAAGGCGAGCGTAATTACTACGAGTTCGACATCTCGAAGTCGAAGCTATTCCAGCATGAGGGGCCTTTCGGCGTGCGCTTGCGGAAAGCAAACTCCAAGCATCAGTATGCTGATCTGGAACTCATGGTTGACGATCGCAATCTCTCACAGAAGCACGTCAACCTGTACCAGCCAGTGATGTTTTACCCGCCTGACAATCCCCAGCCCGTCGAGCTGGTGATCAACAGCATCAGCAAGGACCACATTCACGGATACGTGAGCGCGCCGCGCTACCGTCAGTCGGAGCTGGCTTCGATGTCGAATGCAAATGCCGGTTCCAATGCCGGCAACGTTCAGGCAGACAACTCGGCTGTCACGCCTGCGAGACAGAAGCTACCGCCTCCGCAATAAACGCTTCTGCGCAGATCTGACCGCGCCCACACTTCCCCGCTCCCGGTTGTGTGGGTTTTTTTGTGCTTTATACTGGAACAACGTTGCTGGATGCGGGCCGTCGTACCAGCCACGAACCCAAGAATGGTTACCACTGCAAAGCCGCGGCTCCCGGCGGATTCGCCCCAGGTACGGCGTTACAACCGTCTTCAACGCTGGCTGAGCATGGCCGACACCGTAATCGGCTTTGCGCTGCTGGTTGCCCTGCTGGTCACCGGATGGACGGGCACACTGCGCGACTGGTCGTATCTGGGCGCGCGCCAGCATTATTTCTTCGCCGTCTTCCTATATGTGCTGATGTTCTCGCTGATCGCGAAGGTGCTGAGCCTGCCATTTGATTTCACCGGCTTCCGGCTGGAGCACCAGTATCATCTCTCGAACCAGACTTTCCGCAGCTGGGTTTGGGATGAGTGCAAGGGCTGGCTTGTGTCGCTGGTGCTCGGCACGGTGATGGTCGAGATCGTGTATTCGATTATTCGGATTGCGCCACAGCGCTGGTGGATTATCGCGTGGGCAGTGTTCGTCGGACTGTTCCTGCTGATGGCGCAACTGGCGCCGGTCGTGCTGATGCCGATCTTCTACAAGTTCGAGCCGTTGGCGAATGATGGCTTGCGCGATCGTCTTACGAAATTGGGCGAACGAGCTGGCACGCGCGTGCGTGGCGTCTACGAGTGGAAGCTTTCGGAGAAGACGAACAAAGCCAACGCCGCGCTGACCGGAATGGGATCGACCCGCCGCATCATACTCTCCGACACGTTGCTGGAGCACTACAGCGACGACGAGATTGAAGCCATCCTGGCGCATGAGCTCGGACACCACGTGCACAAGCACATCCTGAAGAGCGTCCTGACGCAGGTCGGCGTGACGCTTCTGGGATTCTGGCTGATCAATGTGGTGCTGCGCTTTGTGATTGCGAAGGAGTGGTTCCCTGTCCTCGATCCTCGCCTCTACGACTTTGCCAACCTGCCACTGATTGTGCTGGTGGCAACCGTACTGGGCTTTGTGCTGATGCCGGCATTGAATGCGATGTCACGCAAGCACGAACGTGAAGCCGATCGCTACGCCTGGGAGAACACGCCAGCCATCGAGCCGTTCATCAGCTCGATGCAGAAGCTGGCAGATCAGAATCTCGCCGAGCGCGAGCCCAACAAGTTCATCGAGTGGCTCTTCCATTCGCACCCGTCGATTGGGAAACGGGTTGCGGCGGCGGAGGCATGGGCCAGCAAACAGCCGCAGACTATCAGCCAGTAGAACTTTCCATCCAATTAGTGGGTGTCGTCCTTAGCGGAGTTGCGCTGCCTTTGCGCACCGGAGTCGAAGGACCGCTATCGTGGCAGGCTCTCGCCTGCGCCGCCTCTTCATGAAGCCCTCAACGTCACGAGTGAAGTCGTACACTGACACCAAGCCTGACCCCAGACGTCCTACCCCGAACGCCCTCTTAGAATCTGTTCCACTCTGCTCAGATCCTCTTCCGTATCCACTCCCACAGTGTCGTACGGCGTCTCCGCAACGTGAATGGAGATGCCATGATCGAGGAAGCGTAGTTGCTCCAGGCGCTCGCTGCGCTCCAGGTCCGACTCGGGCCAGTCGCAGAAGGCGTCGAGCGCGGCCTTGCGATAAGCGTAGAAGCCGAGATGCTTGTAATACGGCACCGTGCCGGTGCTATCACGATCGAAGGGAATCGTAGCGCGAGAGAAGTACAGCGCGCGGCCATCGAGAGCGGTGACCACTTTTACAGCGTTAGGATTACTGGTGTCTTCCACCAGGCAGGGCGTCTTGATGGTCCCGACCTGTATCTGCTGGTCGCGCATGAGATCGATCAGCACATCGAGATGTTCGCGGCGCGCCAGCGGTTCATCGCCCTGGACGTTGACGTAGACATCAGCCTCGACGGTCTGTGCGACCTCGTGCACACGATCGGTTCCACTGCGGTGCTCGGGAGAGGTGAGGCGATAGTGCCAGCCGCTATCGCGACAGAGCTTTGCAATTTCCTCCGAGTCGGTGGCGACGATGACGTCCTGCAATTGCGAGCAGGCACGCGCCGCCGCGTAAACATGGGCGAGCATGGGACGACCGGCGATCTGGCGAAGAATCTTGCGTGGCAGGCGCGTGGAGGCGAGGCGAGCGGGGATGATGGCGATGGCTTTCACCGGATTAGTTTCACGGTAGAGCGGCAGGTATGGCAAGCTCGCGGTTCGGTGTTCGCGCTCTTCGCTATTACCTTCCGGCTCAATCAAAACGCAGATCCCTGGGCTACGCTTCGCTCCGCTCGGGATGACAAGTCTTAAATTTGTGTCCTGGTGGTTGGACGCGAACCTGAAGGTTCGCTCTACCGAACTGTCGCTGTCTTAGCCCGCATCACGATGCTGGCGAAAAGCGAGAGGCAAAGAGCGTTATTCCTCCTCCCTGACAAATCCGTACGGACAATGACGGCAGCCGGAGCGGCAGCAGAAGCCGCGCTTCTTCAGGTAGATCGCGGTGAAGACCATGAAGCCGTTCTCCCAGTAATAGTCGACCCCTTCTATCAGTTCGTCGTCCGTCACTGGGCCGCAGCCCCTAATGCAGCCGGGCTGCGCTCTTCGGCTTCCACCGCGACGCCGTCACGGAAGCTGACGTACTTGCCGGAGATGGCGGCGACACGCTCGCCAGGAACGATAAAGCCAACCAGATTCAGCGGATCGGCAGCGGAGATAGTGATAACTTCGCCGCTGGCAGGCAGGTTGCGCATGGCGCGGACGGATTCCACAGCTTCAGGCAGGGCAAACTGCTCGCCCAGAAATCCGCTGACAAAACGGCCGCCCCGGATTTCGCCGCGATCCTCGAGGCGGCGGAGAGCGATCAACAGCTCTCGCCACTTGGGCAGGTTCGACTCGCGCGGCAACACCTCGCGGAAGATCACGCCGTAACGGCGCAGCAGCATCCAGCAGGTCGCTTCGACCACGCGGTTGTGATCGGTCCCTTCGGAGGGATACAGCAGCGACCAGCGGCCGGGCGTGTGCCGCGGCCGCGTGACTTTACCGGGACCCTGGCCCAGCCGGCGATTGGGATTGATGAGCGAGCGCAGGTTGTCGAAACCATCGGCGGTTACCATGCCCGCGGCCACCAGTTCCCACAATGCAGTTTCGATTTCGCCCTTGAGCTTGGCAGTGCCACGAACGATGTCGGCGAAGAATGACGCGCCACGACGCCGCAGAAATTGCAGCACGACACGCGCAGACTCGCTCAGGATGCCTTCGTAGCTCTGCTCGTCCTCGCTCAGGCGAGGCTGCATCCAGTCGGACTCTTCGCGTACAAAGAAGGTGATGGGCGCGACGCTGGTGGGCACCACGCGACGGCGTGCTTCGCCCGATTCTTCCAGGGTTGCCGGGTGAGGCGACAAACGGCCCCATCCGATGGCTCCGGTGAGACACAGTTGATCGAGCGCCGCCGGATCGTAGTCGTTGATGCGGCGCGCGAGGATCTGTTTCTCCCATGCGTTCGCAGGAATTTCGAAGCCCTGCAACTGGCGCAGGGCCTGCAGCATCCCGCGCTCTCCGGTCAACTGCGACTGCGGAGCGAGGTGCTGCCAGCGCAGCAGCCAACGCATGAATTGCGCGGGTGTGACTGGCTCAACCTGCTTACGAAGCGTCGCCACCGTGAGGTGATGAATGCGTGACAGCAGTCGCCGCTCGCACCATTCGACATTGGCAAGTTCCGGCGCTCCTGATGAATCCTGAGGGTGGCCCGTCCAAGCTTCCCTGGCTTCGGCCGGGGGTGTCGCCTGCAGTCCCGTGAAATTTCCCCTCAGTACGGTTCCCGCGGCCTCCAGCCTCAGCAGAGACTTTTCGATGTCGCTGGTTGAGACGCCAAGCCTATAACCCAGCGCGGCGGCAGTGATGGGGCCGGAGTGCATCATCCAGCCGGAGACCATGGCACGGATAGCATCATCGCGCGAGGTCGTGTTCGCTGGTAGGTCTGGAGGTGCGACCTCGAATTCAGCGTTGGGGAAGATGAGCGCGAAATCCTTGGCGCGTTCCGAGGCGACATAGTAACGACGGGTGTCGCCGGCCGGGTAGAGCGGCTCTTCAGACGCGCGCCTCGCGACTTCTTCAAGATCGCCGACAGGTTTCAGCCGGTCGCCGGCCGAAGTCGGCTCTTCAGCATCGGATAGTTCGCTGGACGCAGCCCTGAAGGGCTGCTCTACCCGAGCTTCGTGGGTGAATGCAGAGGCCAAGGTCCGCTCTACCTGCACCTTCGCGCGCACCACTCGCCAGCCTTCGAGCAGCTCCGCTATGAACGGCTTCCAGGTTTCGACGGCATGCTGCCAGTCCGGATCGGGCATCTCCTCCGGCACGGCAATCAGCGTTTGCAGCGTGTCGTGCAACTCGTCGCTGTCACGGACGTCGGGGCGAGCCTCATCGCGAACGCGCGCGATTGCCTGCTGATCCAGCCGCCCAACTTCGTTGAGCACGGCCTCGGGCAGAATGCGTCGCATCTGAACCGCGCGGGCGCGGCGCTCCTCCAGCGGAGCGTCGTCGAGAAACGCATACGGATTCGCATTCAGGATCTCGTGCGAAAACTGCGACGGCACCGGCGTGTCGACCGCGAGACAGCGAATCTCGCCGCTGTTGATGCGCTCGATTACCGTACGCAAACCGTCGATGTCCATCGCCTCGGTGAGAACATCCTTCATCACCTCCTGAATGAGCGGGTGATCGGGAATCTTGATGTCACCCTCGAGGTTCTCCGGGCAGGCGGCCACGTCGGGGAAGACCGACGCGAGAAGATCGTCGCTGCGAATACGCTGAATCGGCGGCGGAACTTTCTTACCGCCCTGAAAGCGTAGTAGCGCCAGCGAGCGATTGGCATCCCAGCGCCACCGCGTAGCGAAGATCGGCGACGGAAGCGCGGCTTGCTCCAGAATCTCCTTCACCGTTTCGGTCTGAAGGTAATGGAAGACGTCGCTCAGTGGGAAACTGTGCTGCTCGGCAAGAGCGATGTTCAGGCCATTGTCGGTGGCAGCAGCCTGGAGTTCGAAGTTAAAGGAGCGGCAGAAACGTTTGCGCAGCGCCAGTCCCCAGGCCTTGTTGATGCGGCCGCCGAAGGGCGCGTGGATGACGAGTTGCATGCCGCCGCCTTCGTCGAAGAAGCGTTCGGCGATGATGGTCTGCTGCGTGGGAACGTCGCCGAGCACGGCGCGGCCGGTAATGACGTACTCGATGGCCTGTTCGGCGCCGGAGTCATCGAGGCCACATTCGTCTCTGAGCCAGGCGACGGCGTTCTGGACCTCGGGACTGGATTCGAGGCCGCGCAGGCCCACACGCGGCTTGGGCGCGTCGGCGACGGGTGAAGCGTTCGGGTAGCGCGAGTCTTCAGACCCGCGTTCGCGCCGGTCTGCAAATTTTTCTTCATCAGGCTTTAGGCTGTCGTCGGCTGAAGCCGACTCAGAACCAACAAGAGGCTGGCTGGACGCGGACCTGAAGGTCCGCTCTACCTGACCGTCGTCATCCAACGCTGCCCTGAAAGTCCGCTCTACGCGTCCGTCGTCATCCAACGCTGCCCTGAAGGGCAGCTCTACCCAAGCATCTCCGTCCACTTCAGTCTCGAAGGTCCGCTCTATCCGATTTTTCGCGAAAGAAGTTGATGTCGATGCGGTCGCGATCTTCGGCTTGGTACGGTCGCCGTCAAATCTTTCGAAGTTGGCGATGCGCTCAGCGCGGACCTCACCCATCTCGGGATTTAGCCGCACTGGCAGGGGCGCGGTGTTTGGCAGCCGCTTGCTAATCTGATCGCGCAGGTCGCCCACGTGCAGCGACAACTCGTCGGTACGCGCCGGAGCTTCGCCCCGCCAGAACGGGACCGTAGGAGCGGCGCCGTGCGCATCCTCGACCAGCACGCGGCCTGAATTTGATTCCACGCGACGAATGCGCCACGACGTGTTGCCGAGCAGCATGATGTCGCCGGCATTGCTCTCGACGGCGAAATCCTCGTCGAGTGTCCCGACGACGATGTTCTCCGGCTGCGCCAGGACTGTGAACAGCGAGTTGTCGGGAATCGCTCCGCCGCTGGTGATGGCGGCCAGCCGGGCTCCGCGGCGAGCGCGCAGACGACGATTGACCATGTCGCGAAACAGATATGCTCCGTAACGGCCGCGCTTGGCGGCGATACCCTGCGACAGCATCTCCAGGATGCGGTCGTACTCCTCGCGCTTCAAATCGCGATAAGGGTAGGCGCGCCGCATGAATTCGAAGAGTTCATCTTCGTCCCAATCTTCGCAGGCGCACATGGCGACAATCTGCTGCGCCAGAATATCGAGCGGCGCTGACGGAATGTGCAGGACATCGAGATCGCCCTGCTTGATGGCGCGAACGGCTGCCGCACATTCAAGAAGGTCGTCGCGGGTGGTGGCAAACAAGCGGCCCTTCGGAATGGCTCCGCGCCAGTGGCCGGCGCGGCCGACGCGCTGGAGAGCGACGGCAATCGATCGCGGAGAGTTGATCTGACAAACGAGATCGACGGTGCCGACATCGATACCAAGTTCGAGTGACGCGGTCGCGACCAGCAGACGAATCTCTCCGTTCTTGAGCTTGCGCTCGGCGGCGAGGCGCAGCTTGCGCGAGAGGCTGCCATGATGCGCAGCAACCTGATCTTCTCCGATGCGCTCACCCAGATGCATCGCCAGCCGCTCCGCCAGCCGTCTGGTGTTGACGAAGACCAGCGTCGAGCGGTGCTGCATCGCCAATTCGGCAAGGCGGTCGTAGACCTCGCCCCACATTTCATTGCTGGCGATTGGGCCGAGCTCCGAAGGGGGAACTTCGATGGCCAGATCCATCTTGCGGCGGTGACCGATGTTGACGATCGCGGGAGCTCTGTCGCCGGCTGAAGCCGGCTCTTCTGTAAAAAGAGACTGGCTGGACGCAGCCCTGAAGGGCTGCTCTACCAGATCTTTCGCAGCAGCGTTGGATGCAGCCTTGAAGAATTGCTCTACGCGACGTTCCGCGGCGCTCTGCGCAAGGTTGGAGGGCTGCTCGACCGGACCTTCCGATGCAGGCGTTACCAATCCTCGCGCCCCAGTCAGGAAGTGCGCGACCTCTTCGATCGGCTTTTGTGTCGCCGAGAGGCCGATGCGGGTCGGATGGTCCGCGAGCAATTCCAGGCGCTCGAGCGAGATGGTGAGGTGTGCGCCGCGCTTGTCGTCGGCGACCGCATGAATTTCGTCGACGATGATGGTCTTGACGTGGCTGAGAATGTTGCGGCTGCTGTTCGCGGTCAGCAGGATGTAGAGCGACTCGGGCGTTGTCACGAGGATATGCGGCGGACGCTTCAGCATCTCGCGCCGCTCTTTCATCAACGTGTCACCCGTGCGAACGGCAGTGCGAATCTCCGGCATCAAGTAGCCGCGTTCGCCGGCCAGCGCGAGGATCTCGCCGAGTGGGACCTCGAGGTTTTTCTGGATGTCGTTGCCGAGCGCCTTCAGTGGCGAGACGTAGAGAACTTCGGTCGCGTCGCGCAGATCTCCGGCGAGCGCCTTGCGCACCAGGCGATCGATGCAGATCAGAAATGCCGCGAGGGTCTTGCCGGAGCCGGTGGGAGCGGAGATGAGGGTGGTGCGGCCAGCGAGAATTTCGGGCCAGCCCTGCTCCTGGGGCTCGGTAGGCGTACCAAAGCGCTTGACGAACCACTCAGCGACGAGCGGATGCGCCCAGGCAAGCGACGCTGGAATCTCCCCCACGGACATTGCCTTATTTTATCAAATTTTCGCTAATTATTCGCCTCGGAGCAAGTCACATTCAGCACTTAGGAAACTCTGATTAAGTCAACGCCCACGCATCGGCTAAGCCGAGTTCATTTGCTCGACTTTTATAAACCGCCTGAAGGCGGTCCCTTTCAAGGCAAAACTCACTCAGAAATTCCTTAACCGTTGGCGGGTGGCAAGGACTGGCTCCGCGCCTTTCTTTAGGAAATAGACGCACTAACGCTGACTGGCTGGCAGCGGGATAGCGTTCTTAGCGTGGCGAAGTTCCAGATGCTTTTGCCGGAAGTGTCCGATGGCGCGCTCGCCCCAAACCTTGACGAAGTAGTAGTTCAGACCGGCTCCGATGGCGGAGCTGACGATTGGAATCAGGCGCGCGGTCCACTTCTCCACGATCTCGGCGCTGGCGCTCACGGCAATGCGCTGGATGACCTTCGGCACGAACTTCGAGACGAATTGTTTCTCCACCAGCTCCCTGCTGATGTCGACGCCGGCCGCGCTGGCTGCGGCGACCCATAGCTCGGCCTCTTCTTCCTCCGTGCTGTAGGAGAAACCATAAATCAGGCTGAGCTTCTGGATCATGCGCAGGGTGATGGCGGCGAGAATGCCGAGATCCGGCAGCATGGTAAAGATACCGCCCATTCCCATGCCTGCGCCTTCGACGGCTGCGATACGCATGTGAGCCTGAATGGTTTCCCCGGCGATGCGATCCAGCAGGTCGGGATCGACCGAGTAAACCCCGTCATAGGTCAACGCGGGCAGGTTGTAGGCCATCCGCAGATGGTCCAGGTAGTGCTTGGGATCGACCTTGATCGTGTCGTAAGCCTTGGTGAAGGCGCGGCGGATTGCGCTTTCGAGCCTTCTGCGAACCCAGGACGACTTGTGGAGGGACGGCATAATTATTTGATGCCAGTATAGGCGCGGCGAGCGGAATTCGCAGGGGTTCCACCTGACCTGAGTGGAAGTTTTCGTCCCCAGATTCAAAACAGGACGCAATCCAAGTCGCCCGGCAAGTACAGCGCTGGCACTTGCCAGGTGGTCTATGATGGCAGGAACGTAAGTTGCCAGAGCGCATCTGCCTGCTGGAAGACGCGGGCAGGCAGATTCCCGTTTGCCGGCAACGTGCGCCACTAAACACCAACGTCATCTCCGACGCAAACGTTGTGACCGCTTGCTGCCTCGCCGGCGGCTCGCGGCTTCGCGTTGGCTGGTCGAAAGAAATGAGTTATGGCAAAAGAGACGAAGAATTGCGCAGAACTGGTCAGGCTGGACGAAGCTCGCACATCCAAAGCGGCATGGAAAAAGTGGGGACCCTACCTCAGCGAACGGCATTGGGGAACGGTCCGCGAAGATTACAGTAAGGACGGCAATGCCTGGGACTATTTCACACACGACCAGGCGCGTTCGCGCGCGTATCGCTGGGGGGAAGACGGGCTGGCGGGACTCTGCGACGACCAGCAGTTGTTGTGTTTCAGCCTGGCGCTGTGGAACGGCCATGATCCTATCCTGAAGGAACGGCTCTTCGGACTCACCAACAGCGAAGGCAATCATGGTGAAGACGTCAAGGAATATTACTTCTATCTCGATAGCACACCGACGCACTCGTACATGAAGTATCTGTACAAGTATCCGCAGACGGCTTATCCCTATGACAATCTGGTCAGCACCAACAAGCAGCGCGGGCGGAATGATCTGGAATATGAACTGCTCGACACCGGCGTCTTCGACGAGAATCGCTATTGGGACGTGTTCGTTGAGTTCGCCAAGGAAACGCCTGACGACGTACTCATCCAGATCACGGCGTGTAATCGCGGGCCGGAAGGGGCGAGCCTCCACATTCTGCCAACGCTGTTGTTTCGCAATACCTGGAGCTGGGGCGGCGCGAGCCACAAACCTGCGATGGAAGCTGTTTCGTCCAGGAAAGGTAGCAGCGCACTCTCTGCCTCCCACGATGTGGTAGGGCAGCGATATCTCTACTGCGAGGGCAATGTTCCGCTACTATTCACCGACAACGAGACCAACAACGAGCGCATTTTCGGCAAGCCCAATGCCAATCCTTTTGTAAAAGATGCGATCCACAACTATGTCATCCACGGCCAGCAGAACGCGGTCAATCCGGAACGCAGGGGCACGAAGGCGGCGGCGCATTACCAGCTCACGGTCCCGGCGGGCGGACAGGCGACCGCTCGCCTGCGCTTAAGCGATGTAGCGCCGGATAAAGTCGGCGATCCGTTCAAGAGTTTTGCGAAGACCTTCGACACCCGCAAGCGGGAGGCCGACGAGTTTTACGGCGTAATCACTCCTGAGCGGTTAAGCGAAGACGAGGCGCGCGTCATGCGTCAGGCACTCTCAGGAATGCTGTGGACGAAGCAATATTTCGGGCTCAACGTCGATCAGTGGCTGCAGGAACACGGTGTCAATCCGTTCGAGGAGACAGACAAAGGCTTCCGCAACCGTGAGTGGTATCACATGGTGAACGAGCACGTTATCTCCATGCCGGACAAGTGGGAGTATCCCTGGTATGCGGCGTGGGATTTAGCGTTCCACTCCATTGCGCTGTCGACTGTCGACATCGATTTTGCCAAGGAACAGCTGGACCTGATGCTGCAGGAATTCTTCCTTCATCCCACGGGACAAATTCCCGCTTACGAGTGGAACTTCAGCGACGTGAATCCGCCGGTGCATGCCTGGGCGACGATGTTTCTCTATCGCATGGAGAGCGCCCTGCGCGGGCAAGGTGATACAGAATTCCTCAAGCGCTCGTTCAGCAAGCTGATGCTGAATTTCAGCTGGTGGGTGAATCGCAAAGACCGCTTCGGCCGCAATGTTTTCGAGGGGGGCTTTCTCGGGCTCGATAACATCGGCGTTTTCGATCGCAGTGCTCCGCTGCCTACGGGAGGGTATTTGGAGCAGGCCGACGGCACCGCGTGGATGACACTCTTCGGGCAGAACATGGCGGAGATCGCGATTGAGCTCGCTGCCTATGATCCGTTCTACGAAGAAATGGCGGTAAAGTTTGCCGATCACCTGTTGTGGATTGCGCATGCCATGAATCGCACCGGGCCGGATGGGATGTGGGATGAGGAAGATGGCTTCTACTACGACGTGTTGCGACAGCCCGATGGATCGGCTCACCGGCTGAAGGTGCGCTCGATGGTGGGCTTGCTGCCCATGTGCGCGGTCACCGTCATCGAGCCCTGGCAACGGGAACGGGTACCGCGTGCCGTGCAACTCATGCACGAACGCATGGAGCGCATGCCCGAGTTGCGCAATAGTCTGCATCCCACCGGCCTCAATCAACGCGGCAAGGGTGATCGGGGCATCGCTGCGCTGGTCAACCCGGAGCGGCTGCGCCGCATCCTCACGCGCATGCTGGATGAGGAGGAATTTCTCAGCCCCTACGGCATTCGCTCTCTCTCCCGTTATCACGAGAAGCATCCGTATTCGGTGAAGGTGGAGGGGCAGGAATACCGGGTGGGCTATCTGCCGGCGGAGTCCGATTCGGGCATGTTCGGCGGCAACTCTAACTGGCGCGGGCCCGTCTGGATGCCGGTCAACGTGGTGATCATCCGCGCGCTGCTCACGTTCTATCTGTATTACGGCGACGACTTCAAGATCGAGTGTCCCACCGGCTCAGGCAACATGATGAACCTTTATCAGGTCGGCCACGATCTTGCCAACCGCCTCAGCAGCATCTTTCTGCGCGATAAGTCTGGGCGGCGGCCGGTGTATGGCGGAACAGACAAATTCCAGACTGATACGCACTGGAAGGACAACATCCTCTTCTACGAATACTTCCACGGAGACAATGGCGCCGGCCTGGGCGCGAGTCACCAGACCGGATGGACCGGGTTGGTGGCCAAGTTGCTGGAGATCTTCGGACGGCTGGACGAGAAGCAACTTCTCGAAGTCGGGAAGCGCGATGCAGCCGTAGCAAGGGCCGCAACAAAGTAGCCGCAACGGCCAGCGGATTGCGGCTCAGTCGGCAAGCTTATGCTGCTGAGACAGAGCCGGCGGATTGCAGCCAGCTTTCCATTTGCTTGTGGTCGACGAGGCCTGCCTGCTGCACTACCGGGCGTCCACCCGCGAAGACCGCGAAATATGGAATGCCTTGAATCTTGAAGCGCGAAGCCAGCTCGGGATGGCGCTCGGTATCAACCTTCACCACCACCGCTTTGCCGGCCATTTCCTTGGCCGTTTGTGCGACCTCGGGAGCTGCCATGCGGCAAGGGCCGCACCATGCAGCCCAGAAGTCGGCCAGCACGGGAACCTTCGCGTCGCGAACGATCTCGTCGAACTCAGCGGTGTCAACGTTCAACGGCTCATCAATAGGAGGCAGCGGAGACTTGCACGAGCCGCAGCGGCCAGTGTCGGCCAGGTGCTTTGCCGGAACACGATTCTTAGTTCCACAGGACTTGCAGGTAATGACCATGGTCAAGGCTCCGCTATGCGCTGCTCGCCCTTTCGCTCTTCGACAGATCCTTACTACAGGATGATCAATCAAGTTCGGGCGAAGAACGTTGAGAATGACTACTTCATATTTTCATCCCTATAGATGCGAAAAGACCCGCCCAAGCTTCGCCTGAAACGGGTACCCGGCTAGCCCGCTAGTCTGGCGAAGAGCGAAAGGCGAAAATCGTTCTCACTTGCGATACACCACCCCGCCCTTCATCACAAAGCTCACGCGGGTCACGGCGCTGATGTCTTTGGTGGGATCCCCGGGGACCGCCACAATGTCGGCATAGTAGCCCGCTTTGAGCTGGCCGATCTGGTCTGCCCAGCCCAGCAGCTTGGCGCCGTTCAGAAGGTCGGCCTGCAATACCGCTACCGGGCTCATTCCGTACTGCACCATCAACTCAAACTCTCGCGCCTGCGTGCCATGCGGGAACGGACCGACATCCGATCCGACCGCCATCGGTACGCCCGCAGCGAACTGCTTTTTGAACTGCTGAGCGTGGTATTCCTGCATCTTGCGTTCGCGCTCGCCCGCCGCCGGGCTTGATGCATGATCGGCAAAGTATTCGACAATGGCGAATGTCGGAACCGCGGGAATCCCCTTCTCTCGCATCAGGCGCATGGTCTCGTCGCTGAGTTGATCGGCGTGGTCGACGGACTCAACGCCCGCCTGCACAGCGTACAAAGTTCCGGGCTCGCCGGTGGCATGCACCGCAACGCGCCGCCCGGTACGCGCAGCTTCGGTCACTGCGGCTGCGAGCTGCTCTTCGGTGTACTGGTAAGGGGTGTGCCACTGGCCATCGACTAACGTGTCGCGGCCGGTCTCGTAGATCTTGGTGAAGTCAGCGCCCTGTTTCACCTGCTCGCGGATGACCTCGACGATCTCCTCGGAGTTGTTGGCACGGTCGGCATTCGAGAGCACGTGTTGTGCCGGGTTGAAGCGGTTGGCGTCCTCATGCCCGCCGAGAATATCGATAGCGTTGCCGCTGACGCGCAGCCGCGGCCCGGGGATCAGCCCACCGTTGATCGCGTCGCGGACGGCGGTGTCGGCGGAGCCTGCGCCTTCGGTACCCATATCGCGCTCGGCGGTGAAGCCCGCCAGCAGGTCGGCCTTCGCCGCTAACGTCGCCAGGATGGTGCGCTGTGGGACCGACTCTTCCACGGTTTGCAAGTCTTCCGCACCGGGATGCAGGAACAGATGCACGTGCGCGTCGATCAGGCCCGGCATGAGCGTCACGTCGCCGAGATCGATGATCTGCGCTCCGGCGGGAGCGGTGACACGCGGACCAACTGCGGCAATGCGATCACCTTGTACCAGGATCTCAGCGGGAGCGATGATCTTGCCGCTCTCGACATCGAGCATTCGTGCCGCCTGCAGGACAATGGCCGGTTGGGTTTGCGCGAGAGCGAAGATCGGCAGGAGAAGAATCAGAGCCAGGACCAAACTGAGTTTCTTCATGACGAAGGAATGCTAGCAGATGACGCTAACTGAGCCTGCTGGTGCACGCAGACAGCAGGTCCCTCCGCTCGGTCTAAAGACCTCGGTCGGGATGACAAATCCTTTTTGGGCCGGCGGTACTTTGAATCGGTCGCACCCATGTCGAATGATGTGGAGGTTTGCGCGACGGAATTATTGTGACGCGTCCCCCAACTGCTTCAGCTTGCCTTCGGCGCTGGCCTTGATGGCGTCGCGCTGCTGCTGTGTATCAGTGGTATCGGAGGCCAGCAGTTCCAGGGCTTTCCTCGACGCCTCGATCGCCAGGTCTTTCTGACCGGCGGCGACATACGCGTCTCCAAGGCTGTCGTAGACATTCGGCGAACCCGGATACGCTTCGACATTGAGCTTCATGATCTCGATGGCGCTTTTCGTGTCGCCTGCCTGGATGAACTCGTATCCAATCAGGTTGACCGTAGCTTCGGGAAGGAGGGTGGCGCTGGGATCCTTCTTGCGAGCCTCCCTCAGCATGGCCCTGACCTTCGCGGCCCCTCCCGGCTGATCGACCGTGCTAAGCGCGACCACCACCGGTGACGGCTTCCAAGCCTTCTTCGATGCGGGCGCATGTCCCGGCGTTTTGATAAGCGTGGTCACGTACCAGTCGGTGATCTGCTTCATGAGTTCGGGATGGGCCTTGAACATATCAGCGCCGTGACCGCCCGTCGTCTCATGCACCCATGTCTTTCCTGGATTTCCGGTGATGTTATACAGCCACTCCATCCCGACGACCGTTCCGGGGAATTCGTCGTCATCGGCAGCTGCGAAGAATTCCGGCGCAGTCGTGGAGTTGCGCAAAAACTCGCGGCCGTTGCGGTCGGTGGGGCCGGAGAGCAGCACTAGCGAGTGAACCTCGGGATGGCGAATCGCGGTCTGGAGGGAGTTGTTGACGCCACAACTGGCGCCGCCTACCCCAATCATGTCCTTGGTAACGCCGGGCTGCGATGTCAGGTATTGATAAGCGACATCGATATCCCCCGGCCACTTCGCCTGTTCCGCGATCAACTCCGGCTGCGTCGCTTTGGAAAAGGGCACACCGCCACTTTCGCCGAAGCCGCGAAGATCCATGGTGAGAACATTGATGCCTGCGGCGGACAGCTGCTGGGCCAATGCGTCCCAGACCCTGCGCTGGCGATTGCATTGGTGCAGCAGAAGCACACCGGGGCCGGGCTTGTCTGCAGAATAATAACTTGCCTTAAGAGTGGTGCCGTCGGACGCGGTCAGATCGACCGTGCGCTCGACAGCCGAGGCCATGGCGCAGCAAGCCACAACAAGCAGGAGTATCGCAAGGGTAGAGGTACGGCGACGGGCCATGAGACCTCCTGGGAACGATACGGAGAGAATACTCGCGCAGCGGGTTAGAGTCAGCCGCTCAATGGCTAACGGCTCGATTTGAGGGGCGAATCTGCAGGTGAAGGTGGCGGCTGTCTAGTGCACCTGCGACGGCTTCAAGACCACCATGTTGCGCTCGTCGCCGGCGACAATCTGGTAGAACGTCCTGACCTTGTCCGCCTGATCTACCGGCACGCTCGCCTGCTTGACCTCGTAGCTGCGGCGATAGTGGATCGTTCCGCCCTCGACAACAGTTTTCGCGTGGTAGCTGGCGAAGCCGTAGTCGGCGTCAGCGGGCTCGGGCAAATCGTCCACCGAATAACCGGCGGGAATCGTTATGTCGAAGCTGTCGGTTTCGAGGCCCATGCCGCTGAGTTCGAAAGGATACTCGCGCGGATGCTTCGTGGTAGCCAGGCCAAGAGTTTTGACGCCCAGCACACGAGGCCGCACCAGCAGAAGACCGCCGGCATTCTTGGCGTAATTGGGAGCCGTGAAGGAGTAGATGAAGCCGAAGGGCTGGTCCGTTTTGTTCAGGTTCTGCACGGAAGCATGGGTAATCTGGAAATTGGTCAGCGATGCGGACAGGATGTTTTCAATCGGCCGAATGCGGTCGCTGTCTTTCTCCGCTTGCCGAAGGCGGCCGCGCTCTGCCCAGGCCTTGTTGCCGTTGCGGACTTCGTTTACCTCGCCGGTCAGGATTCCATTTTCGTCGAGCTTGAGCTTCGCGGTGCGTTGAATGCTGTTTACCGACGGGGGCATCGTAGGCATCAGCACCAACTCTCCGCCGCCGGGACCGGCGAGCATGCCGTAGCTGGCCTGAAGATGATTGCCCAGTTGCCCGAAAGGCGTCAGCTCATCGGTGGGATCGAAGATTAGCAGCCCTCCGTACTTGGGATGCGGCAGGATCGCGAGTAGCGACGGATCTTCAACATTGTCCGGCAAGCGAATCGCCACCACCGCGTGATTGAAGGCATGAGCGTTCGCAGGCGTGTCGGCATTGACGGCGCCTCGGTCCACATTCACCAGAACGTAGTACGCCTCCACGCCGATTTCGCGCAGCATGGAGATCGTAACTGTGGTCTTGTCTTTGCAGTCTCCGTAACGATGGGCGAAAACTTCGCTGGCGGCGTGCGGCTGCCAGCCTCCGATACCCAGCTCAATTGCGACGTAGCGAAAGTTTTGCTGTACGAAGCCGGCAATGGCCTGCATCTTGGCCAGCGTTGTGGGCTTTGCTGCCGTGAGACTGGCGACGGTTTGCTTCAGATCGGAAGAGGCATCAACCCGGGGCTTGGTGAGCTCGTGATACCACTCGCCCATCTGCCGCCAGTTGGTGAAGGTATTCGTCGCCTCGCCCGGAGGAACGAGATAGACGATCATCTGGCCAGCAACACCTTCCAAGGCGGGCATGTCATCTTCTTTGCGGATGCGCTTTACATTGGTCAATGACCACTGCCAGCGGTTGCCATTTTGCGAGGGCTTGCTCTCGGCGTAATTTGCCCACTTGGTCTCGTAGCTCCAGCCGGCCGGCAATTCAATGGAGTAGCGGGTATCCAGTACCGGAATAGTGTCTTGAAACTCCCACTGGTCCTGCAGGACCATGGGCTGCTCTTCGGTCTCGTACTCATAGCCGATAATGCTTCCCGGCTCGACCGCGGGTATTTGCAGCACTCTATATTTCACGTCGTTGATGAGGTCGCCACCGTCAACATCGGGCGCAACGTCGGCGGCGTCTTTCTCTTTGACTTGATAATCCTTGCCGCCCGTCGGAATGCACCAGGCGCGCAGGCTGGTGACCTTCTTGTGCGGTCCAAAGTCCACGGCAACGTATTCGTGGTGCCGCCGTGCCTCGGGACGGAGGATTCGATACGCCTCGCGTACCGAGATCTTCATGTTGTTCGCGGATTGCACGGTGACGTTCCGCTCTGAGTAGAGCAGAATGGCTTCCGTCTCTTCGTCGTGCGCGGGAACAGGAGCGTCGGCCAGCGCGTGCATCCACTGCGGCGCCTGATCGCCCGCCTGGGCACGCGGTGCGCACATCAGCAGCAACGCGACGGTTGCGATTGCGAACGCTAATCCGCTTAAGCTAGTTGCTGGCTGCGGCCACTTGCGCCTGTAACATGACCTGAGCATCGTCCCCAGTCCTCACCGCCTGGAAAAAAGAACGCACTGCCGGATATTGGGTGACGGGCAGGATCAGCACATCGACCCGTAATACGCGCGAAATCTGCAGCTCATCTTTGTTCTTCTCAGTTGTCAGCAGATACGAAACGGGTCCCCCGCCTTGTTTTTGCGGAGCAGGCAGGTTGCTGATGACCATGCCTTCCGGAAGTTGAAGGCTGATGGTATCGGTCTTCTGGAAGGGAAACTCAAAATAGACTGGATGCTCGCGTTCAGCGTGATCGAATAAGCCCTTCTCTGATGCCGAGAAGATGCCCACGGGCAGCAGCATGTGTTTGCCCGCCGCCGCAATCCACCCCGGTATCTTCACCGAGAACTCCGCGGTCATCTCCGTGGAAGAGCTCTGCCAGTCGGGGTGATTGGTCAGCTCGACCTCAGCTGCCGCGGAGATGTAACTCTTGACCAGGTCCTCCAGAAACTTCTTGCGCTGCTGATCGTCCTCGTGTCTTTCGTCGAGCCGCTTGGTCAAGGCTTCCAGGCCGGTGTAGACAATGGTCAGCCTGCCTTCGACGTCGCCCTCGGCGTTTACCTTGAGCTTGGCTGTGCGGATGATCTGAGAGGCAGAACTGGGCGGCAGCGGGGTCTGTATCCAGCTCCCGCCGTCCTTGTCGAGACGCAGACCTTGTACACCCGTCTCGCTCCAGGGCAGCAAACCAAAAGGTACGAACGCTGCTCCGGGATCGCAGTACATATCCTTCCCATTCAACTTCACCAAGGCTATATTGGCATCCAGCCTCGCTTCGTCCATCTGCGAGGGATCGAAAAAGTAGTTCTCGCGATCACCGACGTAAATCGGGTAGGTTTCGAATCCGGCATCGCGAGCCAGGCCCAGGTAAAGCCAGGTCAACTCAACGCCGGTGCCATAGCCGTGCTTCCACACGTCTTCAATATTCTTGTTGGCCTTGGCGGCCTCTCGCTTCTCTTCTTGCGCGGTCAAGCTGTACTCGTAAGAAGTATTGCGAATTTGCTGGACGCGGGCGTATAGCTTGCGCAGCTTGGTTTCCGGATCATCGCTCGGCGAAATGATTTGAGCGACGGCTGACTGCAATGCTCCGCGTTTACCGAGGAAGCTATTCACCTGCTCGTATCGCTTTTTTCCCACCTGAATCCAGAACTTATTTTTGTCCTGTTCGGGAGCTTCCCAGCTGTAAATGAAGTCGACCCGTGACTTCATTTCATCGGGCGGAGGCATGAAGTCTTCGTCATGAAATGCCGGAATATCGTGAGCTTCGAGGCGAATGATCTTGTCGGAGCCGGCGACTGGAGGATTGGTTCCAGGCGGCAAGCCTCGCCAGCTCCAATGAAGATTGATCTTTCCGTAGTCCGGCTGGTAACTCTTGAGCGAGAACCTCGCGAGCTTGGTAAACAAACCTTCATTTAAAATCCATCGCGAAGCGAAGATCCAGTTATCCGAATAGTCGTATGTGTAGTAATACTCGATGATGCTTCCCTTCTGCACATTCGGAAGAGTGATGACTTTGGCAAGGTAGCGAATTCCACGCGCCTTGACGATTGTCTTCTCGAATATTTTGCCTTCGTAATTTGTGATAGTCCCGTTGGGCGCTATCGATCGGGCGTGAAGATCGGTTACGTCATACGTACCCGCCACAAAGGGTATTTCCACATCGGCATAGCTTCGGCCCGCGTCCGTCAGGATCTTGATACGCATGTAGTTGTCTTGATGGGCGTCGCTGCGGTTATCGTTGCGGTCGACTTGCCGGTACAAAATGATCGCCGGTGCATTAGGCGCCGCCGGTTCGCTGGTCATGCTCAATTCTTGAGAAGAGACTGGCTGAAAGCCAATACCGGTACCGGCGCTGGCGGCATGGGGAAGCATCGCAAGAATGAGGCCACTGAATACGGACAACACAAACCGTTTGGGAAGCAGCATGGCGCGGTCCTTAATAGTGTTTGGCAAATCGAGAGACACGATCTGCAGAGGGAGACTGCTGCGATGTCCCTCACATCGGGGAGCGGAGCTTCAGACGATTGCTGGTAGTTGAAAGCAATTCCACTCTACACCGGCAGCGAACGCTGGAAATAGAGAAAATTGCACAATAAACCGGTAGTGAGGAGCCAGAATTATTATGGGAAGGATTACTGGGCAGCCAAAAGAAAAACCTTCCGACGACCTTGCATCGGAAGGCGAAATCAGTTTAGGAAGCGGCGCTCAGGCGGCGCGCTGCTCACCTGAGAGAAAGACGTCCTTCCCGCCGGAATCTTCCAGTACTTTGCGCGCGCTTTGGGCCGCGTGCACGCTTTCGCAATGGACCGAGATAAGGATGCGGCCAGCCTTGATCTCCTCTTCATAGCGCTTGGCCTCGATCTCGGGAAGGCCGAGGCCGATCAGACCTCCCGCTATGCCGCCTACAGCACCACCTACTCCGGCGCCGGCCAGGGCAGCGACGATCGGTCCCGCCGCAAGCAGTGGGCCCACACCGGGAATGGCTAACGTGCCAATACCCACCAGCCAACCCAGAGTACCGCCTACGAGCAAACCGGTACCGCCGCCGGCCATTGCGCCCTCAGGCGCCTTGGTGTTCTTCTCCAGCGCGAACTCTTTGTTCATGTCGCGATCGGGAAAGACCACGGAAATATCGTTGCTGAGAAAGCCCTCTTTACGCAGCCGGTCGACCGCCTTCTCCACATGCTCGCGGTCGGAATAGACGCCGTAGACCGCAGTAGGACGCGGCGAGCCGCTAGCAACATACGTGGCCGGAATATCGGCGCGGCTCACGCTGCGCTTCTCCCCCGTACGATCCCGCAACACAACATCGTGCACTCTCTGGCGGAAGGTGACGAGCCGGTTGCTGGGGCGCACACGGCCGGGGTCGGCATCGTAGCGCCAGGCCCTGCGGTAGTCCGAGTCATATCTTGCCAAGGCGTCAGTGGTGAGTAAGGTGTCATCGCGAAGCTCCGGTAGAGATTCGACGTCAGCCTTCCGCAAATTGGCATACAGGTCGTCGCTGTCGTTGTAGGCAAACACCTGATCGGCCGGGACCACAAAGCGGTGCGACCGCAACCAGCCGGAATCAATCAGCAGATATCGCAGTTCACCGGTGCCGTCATCAATCAATGCATCGTGCACCGTTCCCAGCCTCTCATGATCAGTACCGTAAAGATTGGTCCCGCGAATAGCATTGAGATAATCGCCTTCCAGATCGCTAACTCTTCTCAGCATGAGCCCTCCGTATATTGTTCGACATGCCAAGTAAGACCCTGGAGAATGTACGCGGGTTGTACAAAGAGTTCTGGATTCATAGTGAAAATGGGACTAACGTCGGTTTGTCACCGGGATGTGTGCTGTGCGTCACCTACAAAACCTGGTTAATGAGGGGAAATCGTAATTAGCAGAATTATCGCCTCCTCTTCGGTCGGTCCGTATTGGGCGTTTGGAACGGCGCAGAGGAAGGTTGGGCTTGCGCCTGGGCGCGCAATGGCTCCGTTCATTCAAGGAAGGTAGTTGTGTATGGGCGGCCACCGTCCTCGCTACTCCAGTAGCGTACCAACGGAAAAGAACCGGGTTGTGGAAGCGATGGTTATGCGCGCGCCATCTTCGACCACGTACTGGACTGCATTACCCTGGCCGATCCTGCCGGCCACATCGAATACGTCAACGCAGCTGCCTGCAAGACGTTTGGTTATTCGCAAGAAGAATTCCTGCAAATCAGTATCCCAGACCTGATCGCTCCGGAAGAGGTGCCGCGTCTGTTGCAGATGATGCGGAGCAAGGGAATGGAAACTACCTCATACAGCGAATGGCGCTCCCTGCGAAAAGATGGCAGCTCATTCTGTGCGGAAGTAAGTGTCACCACCCTGAGCGACGGCCGTCTACTTGGCATTGGACGCGACATCACGGAGCGGAAGCAGGCTGACGCCGAATTGGAACGGGTGCAGCAGATTCTGGAAGCCTTCGTCCACTATGCTCCGGCAGCCGTCGCCATGTTCGATCGTAATATGTGCTATCTGCGGAGCAGCCGACAGTGGCGGACTGCCACGGGCTTGTCCGATGAACCCTTAGCCGGCAAGTGCCACTATGACGTTTTCCCCAACATACCCGAGCAATGGAAAAATGCGCACCGGCGCGGCCTGGAAGGAGAGATCGTCAAGGGAGAGACTGACTGGGTAAGGCCCGACGGAGTTCCCGTCCAATATCGCTGGGAAGTCCATCCTTGGGGAGATGCCGGCACGCACCGGCAGCGTCATCGTGCTCTTCGAGGATGTAACAGAAGCCCGCAAGCTGGAATCGCAGCTCCGCAATGCTCAGAAAATGGATGCGGTTGGCGCTTGGCGGGAGGCGTGGCCCACGAATTTCGTAACGCTCTCTGCGTCATACTGCTGCAACTTGATCTGGCACTGGGCGAAGTTGCACCCGACAGCGAAGTCGCCTCCCATCTCCAGGCGATTCAGAAAGCTGCCCGGCGCGCCGGAACCATTACCGAGAACCTGCTGGCTTTCAGCCGCAAGCGGACTTTCAATCCGGAACCCTTCGCGCTGGACAGCTTCGTACAGGAACTGGGCAATATCGTGCGCCCCTTGGCCGGTGATCATATTCGCGTGGACTTACGCTGTAACACCGATGACGCCAAGATATTTTTCGATCCAATGCAGCTGGAGCAAGTGTTAATCAACCTGGTATGCAATGCCGTGGATGCCACAGCCTCGGCTGGGGTATTAACGATCGAAACCAGGCGGCAAGATGAAGAGCACTCCTCAGCCAAGACCAAAAACGGGAATCACCTGGTTCTGTCGGTTGCCGATACAGGTTCCGGGATCGAACCGGAGTGCCTGCCCCACATCTTTGAACCGTTTTACACGACTAAAGAGGTTGGCAAGGGCACGGGGCTGGGACTCTCGATCAGTTATGGAATAGTTACCCAAGGAGGTGGAACCATCGAGGTGGAGAGTGTCCCCGGCAGAGGTTCGCGGTTCAATGTATTTCTGCCGCTATACCCACGAACGTAGAACAGAAAGAAGCTGAGATTTGCGCAAGGATAGCGAGAAAGGAAAAAGAGGCCGTTCACCGCGAAGCCAGCCCCCTACCGGAAACGCGGGCAAATGTCTCGGCCAGACGCTCGTCGCGCTCCCTAGCTTGGTTATTGGGTGCTCGAGATTTTGCCAAGACGGAGTGGCGCAAACCCTTCATCAAGTGGCAACATCTCGAGCGGTCGCAATCGCCGCCTTATCGATCAGCCCCCATTTGCCAATCTGGCTGCGATCCAGGTTCAACGGGTGCATCAAGGGTTGACTCAATGCGTTTCCCGC
>CAWACF010000015.1:0-198595 GCA_963780495.1 uncultured Acidobacteriaceae bacterium | reverse complement strand
TTTTCTTTCAATCACCTGCAAGCACCCGCCTCCGCCGCTTAGTAAAATTTGGCACCAAATCTCACGCAACCTCGGCCTTTTGTGGCTCCGCCATAGTTCCGCGTGCACGGAATAGGCCTTCTGCTTGACGCTCTGTGGCAGGTCCTTGCATATAATTGTGCGCCGTAAGATTCCGCTTCGTTTGGCGCAACTAAGCCTGAATGTCCTTCACCCATTGCTTCTTTTGCCTCAGCGTCGCCATCGGGCGGCGCAGCACCTGGAAGGGTCAGCTTCGGTAATCCGAGCTTGTTCGCCACGGAGCCAGGACGAAGATGAGCTCAATGGTTTGAATAGTTGAGAACCCCCAGTGACAGTCTCGGAGTCCTTAGAGCTGTAACCTTCCTGCATTCCGACTTCAGTCAAGTTTCGGCATCGACCTCGACGGCCCGAAGGAGGCGAGCGATGCCTGTGGTCATCATGGCGGCGATAACGTACTTAAGGAATCTGCTGGGGCACTGCAGCAGTCGGGTCGAATGGGCTATAAGTAAGGCGTGAGCTCGAATTCTTCTACGACTATGAAAACGGCGTTGATCACCGGCGCATCGAGCGGCATCGGTCTGGAACTGACGCGGCTATTTGCAGCCGATGGTTATCGCCTGGTCCTGGTGGCGCGGAATCGCGCGGCGCTGCAGCAAATCGGGGAACAGCTTCAGTCGCAGCATGGAATCGAGGTGCGGATCTCTCCGAAAGATCTGGCGCATCCAGCATCGCCCGCCGAACTCCACCAGGAACTACAGGAGGCTGGGATTGCTGTCGACGTACTCGTGAACAATGCCGGCTTCGGCGGCAGCGGGCCATTTCTGCAGACGGATTGGCAACAGGAAGCGGAGATGATAGAGGTCAACATTGTGGCTCTGACCCATCTGACGAAGCTGTTCCTGCCGCAGATTGTGGAGCGCCGTGGGAAGGTGATGAATGTGGGCAGTGTCGCGGCCTTTCTGCCCGGTCCTTTTACCGCGATCTATTATGCCAGCAAAGCATTCGTGCTCCACTTCAGCGAGGCGTTAGCGGAGGAGTTGAGCGATACCGGTGTGACCGTGACGTGTCTGTCGCCCGGGCCGGTGGAGACCGGTTTTCAGAAGCGCGCACATGCTGGTGGCAGCAGCAGGGCCAATGCCCCTCTCTACATGGATGTGCAGGATGTCGCCCGCGCGGGATACGAGGGGATGAAGGCAGGCAAACGGGTCGTGATTCCCGGATGGAAGAACCGTTTGCTCACTGAAGCCCTGCGACTGGTTCCTCGCAATACGGTCGCAAGGGCTGTTGGGCGCATGTACAAGAGCAAGAAAGCGTAGTTCATCAAATCAAAATGCAGGGCGACAATGGCTGCGTATCAATTGAGCATACAAAATGCTTCGCTTACTTTGTGGGACTTACGGTGCCGAGACGTTCGGTAACCAGACGGCGAACGTCTTGAGCGTCGTGCAGGAATAGAGCCTGGGTAGTCATCTCCTGCAAGCGAGCCATGTGCAAGTCCCGGAACAGGGCTTTGGTCGCCGCAGACTGATTTGGTCTGACGCTCAAGCTGCGGATACCAAGGCCCGCGAAGATGGTTGCGGCCAGCGGGTCAGAAGCCGCGTCGCCGCAGACTGAGACGTGCCTGTGTAGCGACTCAGCGCCTTCAACTACCGATTTCATCAGACGCAAAACAGCTGGATGTAAGGCGTCCTGAAGGTTGGCGACATTTGCGTTCCCGCGCTCCGCAGCGAGGGTGTACTGCGTCAGATCGTTGGTGCCGATGCTGAAGAAGTCGAGGTCTTCGGCAAGTTGCCCGGCAAGCAGTGCTGCCGACGGCACTTCGATCATCACCCCACGCTTGATCGGCCATGCATGGGGAATGTTGCCGGCCTGAAGTTGGCGATGCGCTTCGTCCAGTAGCTCCAAAGCCTGTCGTGCCTCTTGCGCTACCGCGACCATGGGGAACATCAGCCAGATCTCGTGGCCGACACCGGCGCGCAGAATAGCTCGCAAGTGCTGGAGAAACAGCTGCGGAGAAAGCAGCGATAACCGAATGCCGCGCAGGCCAAGATAAGGATTGTGCTCCTCCGCTTGGGGCAAGAACGGTAGCGGTTTGTCGGCTCCCACGTCCAGCGTGCGGACGATGATCGGCCCGGAGATCGGCTCACAGATCGCCCGCAGTGCGTGGACCTGTTCGTCTTCGGTGGGCGCCTCCTTGCGGGAGAGAAAGAGGAACTCGGTCCGCAGCAGGCCTACCCCTTCGGCGCCATTTTCCGCTGCGGCCCTGGAGTCGCGGGCGTTACCGACATTCGCGAGTACCTGCATGCGGATGTTGTCGAGCGTGATGCTGGGCTCAGTGCGTGCCCGCTCAGCCTGCTTTCTGCGTTCGTTTTGAAGCTGTAGGACTTCGTTCAACCTCGCTCTGGTCGGCGCATCCGGATTGATCCAGAATTCGCCAGTCGCTCCGTCCATGGCGATGGTTTTGCCGACGTCGCCTGCTCCGATTCCACTGGCGCCCACGACCATTGGGATACCCAGAGTCCGCATGAGGATCGCGCTGTGGGACGTAGCGCTGCCCCTGGCGGTGACCACCCCGAGCACCTGCTTCGGGTCGCATTCCGATGCCTCGCTGGGGAGTAATTCGTCGGTGAAGAGAATCGCCGGCGTCTGCGGACAGATGGGCACGTGGGAGTCGATCCCTGCAATCTGGCGAAGAACGCGTTGCGCGATATCGTGAATGTCGGCGGCCCGCTCCCGCAGGTAACTGTCGTCCATCGCCCCATACTCGGTCGCCAGTTCGCGAGTGACGTCTGCCCAGGCGCGCGCGGCTGACAGCTTCTTATTCTGAATCGCGGACTGAAGCTTCTGCAGGACCGGCGGATCGGAGAGGATCAGCGCTTGTGCCTCGACGATTGCATTGGAGCTCGTTTGATTTTTCGCGCTCAGTAGCTGCTCGCGAACGGCATCCATTGCGCTGGAGAGTTTGGCGAGCTCCGTCGCGGGGTTGTCTACTGGAGCGTCATCGATGACGACCTCCGCCGCCTGCAATGCGATCAGTGGACCGATGGCGATGCCGTCCGAACCGGGAAAGCCGCGAGCCTCCGCGCCGGGTTTAGAAGTCGTCGGCTTTGAGACAGGCTCCGCCTCGATCTTATCGCCGAAACCGGCAGAGGCCAGATCGCGAATGGCCCGAAGAGCGGCATGACAATCCTTGCCGCTGCAAACGACTCTGATGCGATCGCCTTTGCGGACATTGAGCAGCGAAAGACCGGTAAGACTTCGGGCAGAGGCCGGCCCACGGTTCGCGGATACATTTGCGATTTCTACGATGGAAGCGAAACGGCTGGCAGTCTGCACTAACGCAGCTGCCGGACGAGCATGGAGCCCGTGCTGGTTGTAAACTTCGAGCACGAGTTCCGCAGTCTCGTCCGGCGTTCCTGTCAGGGACTGCGTGGGCGCAGGGGGGAGCTCTGCAGCGCTTTCAATGCCTAATTGCTCTCGCTTGGCCGCGAGACCCAGCTCCGCTTCCTCCGCGACTTCTTCCAGCGTTCCTCCCGCCTGCGCCCGCACTGCGGCTGCAACCGCACCCTCGACCAGCGGTGCAGGGCAGAGGCGAATCGGACACTTCGCGGAATCGAAAAGTTCCAGAGCAGTCTCGGCGCTGAGGACGGCGCTTCCAAGATCCATCAGGACCAGGACGCCTTCGGGGCAAGGCAGTTTTTGCAGCACCTCAGAGATGTGAACCGCGTCGGTGCCCAGCTCGTCATGGTTGTCACCAACCCCGCCGGCAATCGCGATGGGGAAGGCCGGAGCTGTCATCTGCAGGACCAACTCCCGCACAGCTTCGGCCAACTTTTTGCTATGCGAGACCAGAACCAAACCGACCATGCGCGCGTTCTCCGCTTCTACGAGCTAGCTTTGCACGTCGATTCCAGCGCCTGCAACAAGAGCCAACTGGAGGTGGCGCCCGGATCCTGATGCCCGATGCTGCGTTCGGCCAGATAGCTTGCGCGTCCCTTTCGCGCCTGCAAAGGAATGGTCGCCTCCGCCGACTTGTGAGCCTGCTCGACGGCGGCTTGCATAGCTTTGGTAAGGTCGCCGTCCGGGGAGGTGCGATAGGCGTCCAGCGCAGGCGATAGCGCGTCCACCATCGTCTTGTCGCCCAACTGCGCCTTGCCGCGTCGTTGAATATCAGCGAGGCCTTCCGTGAGTACTTCGCCCAACTCCGCCTTGTTCAACTTATCTTTGCCGGTGGAAGCTTTGCTGAGAGCCAGGAAGAAGCCTCCGTAAAGCGGACCGGCAGCCCCGCCGACCGAAGACAGCAAAGTCATGCCTACGAGTTTGAAGAGCGCCGATAAGTCCGTGACGGGCGAGGCAGCTTCCAGCTTTTTCTCGATGGCCTTGAAGCCCCGCATCATGTTTTCGCCATGATCGCCGTCGCCGATGGCGGTGTCGAGTTCGGTGAGCATGGCCGCGTTTTCAGAAATAAGAAGCGCGGCCGTTTGGATCCACGACCGCGCATTTTCTACACTCAAATATTCCATGAGGTTGTCGATCGGTCTCAGCCCCAGCGCAGTGCCGGAGTGTCGACCGCAGCATCCCATAGCTTACACAGTTGATCGTTCATCCGCAGCAGCGTGATCGAAGTTCCAGCCATCTCCAGGCTGGTGATGTAGGAGCCCACCAGGTTGCGGACAACCTTCAAGCCCTTCTCCCTGGCGATCTGCGCTGCCTTGCGATAGACGATGTAGAGTTCGATGAGCGGCGTGCCGCCCATACCGTTTACAAAGAGCAGAACCTCTTCGCCCTTCTTGAAAGGCAGGTCGCTGAGGATGGGTTCCATCAGCATGTCGGTGGTCTCATCGGCGCTGGCCATCTTGACCCGCCGGCGTCCAGGCTCACCGTGAATACCGATGCCGAGTTCGATCTCGTCATCGGGCAACTCGAACGATGGTTTGCCGGCATGCGGCACGGTGCAGGCGGTCAGGGCCATGCCCATGCTTCTGCCGGTATTGCGAATCTGATCGCCAAGGGTCTTGATCTGAGCCAGAGTGGCCTTCTGTTCGGCCGCCGCGCCCAGGAGCTTCTCCATCAGCACCGTCAGGCCAACGCCACGGCGTCCGGCGGTCCACAGGCTGTTCTCAACCGCGACGTCGTCGTCGGTGAGAACGGTTTCGATCTGGATACCGTCGGACTTCAGCATTTCGGCGGCCAGTTCGAAGTTCATGATATCGCCGGTGTAGTTCTTCACGATATGAAGGATTCCAGCGCCACCGTTGACGGCCTTGCTGGCTTCGTACATTTGGTCCGGAGTGGGGCTGGTGAAGACCGCGCCCGGGCAGGCTGCGTCCAGCATGCCTTTGCCGACATAGCCGCCGTGCATGGGCTCATGACCGCTGCCCCCGCCGGAAACTAATCCGACCTTGCCCTTTACCGGAGCATCTTTACGGACGATGTAATTCGGATCGTAGTGGATGCGAAGACGGTCGCCATGCGCCGCCTCCATACCCTCAAGCGCCTCGCGCACGACCTCCTGAGGGGAGTTGATGAGCTTCTTCATGACACCAGTATGAACTAGCTCTGGCACTGGCTTCCTCCTTCTGCGAACGCAGAATATTTCTGTTGAGGGGTTGTGCTTATCTGCGGCTGGCGCCGTTCCGGAGAGCGACGCCAGCGCGAAGAGATGGTTCTCACCGTTTACTGGTTCGAACCTTTAATACTTAATGAGGTGAATGCTGGCAGCAGCAATGGCGCCACCGACCAACGGTCCCAGGATTGGAACCAGAGCATAACCCCAATCCGACTTTCCTTTACCGGCGATAGGCAGAACGGCATGAGCCAGGCGCGGACCGAAGTCGCGGGCAGGGTTCATGGCATATCCAGTCGGACCGCCGAGACAAAGGCCGAGTACCCAAACCAGCATGCCCCACAAGTAAGGAGCAAAGCCGGGAGGTAGACCGGTCGGAGAAACGGCCGTGGCACCAAACGCGAAGCCCACGCCAATCAGCGTGGTCGTCGCGATGATTTCGGTCAGTAGGTTGTCAGGGATATTACGGATCGCGGGGCCGGTGCAGAAGATGCCTAGCTTGGCACCCTGATCTTCAGTAATACCCCAGTGCGGCAAATAGACCAGCCAGGTCAAAGTAGCGCCGACGAAAGCGCCGGCAACCTGCGCCGCCCAGAAGGGAAGTACCATCGCCCATTTACCGGTCAGGAGAGCCACGGCCAGCGTGACCGCGGGGTTGATGTGTGCGGCGGAACTTCCGCAGGCGATTGCCGTGAAGATTCCGGCCATCACTGCCAGGCCCCACCCGGTGGTGATCACGATCCAGCCTGATCCCTCGCCTTTCGACTTCTTGAGCAGGACGTTAGCCACCACGCCGTCGCCCAACAGGATCAGCACCATGGTCCCCATGAATTCGCCAAATATTGGACTATGCATAAGTCAGTCTCCTTGCCGTTATTTTGCGGCTGCTGCGAGTTCCTTTTCGGGTTCTTCGACCGTAGCTGTTTCCTCAACCCAGTCGAATGTTCTGGTGACGGCCTTCTTCCACAGCTTGTATTCGGATTCGCGCTTCGTCGCGTCCATGTTCGGCTTCCAGGTCTTGTCGACTGCCCAGTTGGCGCACAGGTCGTCAAGATTCTTGTAGAAGCCGACAGCCAGGCCGGCTGCATACGCAGCGCCCAATGCGGTGGTTTCATTCACGACGGGTTTTACGACAGCCTTGTTCAGAATGTCCGCCTGGAACTGCATGAGCAGCTCGTTGTTGACCATGCCGCCATCGGTGCGCAGTACATCCAGCTCGATGCCAGAATCGTTCTTCATGGCATCCACCACTTCGCGGGTCTGGAACGCTGTGGCTTCCAGGACGGCGCGAGCGATGTGGCCTTTGTTGACGTAGCGGGTCAGGCCGGCGATGACGCCGCGAGCGCTTGCCTTCCAGTAAGGAGCGAACAGCCCCGAGAACGCGGGCACGAAATAGACACCGCCATTGTCTTCAACGGTCTTGGCGAGAGCTTCGATGTCGGAACTCTTGCTGATCATGCCGAGGTTGTCACGAAGCCACTGCACCAGAGCTCCGGTGATGGCTACGCTGCCCTCGAGGGCATAAACCGCAGGCTCTTTGCCCAGCTTGTAGGCCAAGGTGGTCAGCAAGCCGAATTCCGACTGAACCGGGGTGGTGCCGGTGTTGAGCAGCAGGAAGCAGCCGGTGCCGTAGGTATTCTTGGCCTGGCCGGGCTTGAAGCAGGTCTGTCCAACCAGAGCGGCCTGCTGATCGCCGAGGTCGCCAGCGACGGGAACGCCCGCGATGGCGGTTACCTTCGCGGTGCCGTACACTTCGCTGCTGGAGCAGATCTTCGGCAGCATCGCCAGAGGAATTCCGAACACCTTCGTGATTTCGGAGCTCCATGACAGCGTTTCCAGGTTCATCAACTGGGTGCGGCTGGCATTGCTGACGTCGGTCACGTGGATACCGCCGTTCGGGCCGCCCGTGAGCTGCCAGATCAGGTAAGTATCGATGTTGCCGAACAGTACTTCACCGGTCTCCGCCAGTGGACGGACGCCGGGGACGTTCTCGAGGATCCACTTGATCTTCAGACCGCTGAAGTAGGTGGCCAACGGCAGTCCGGTCTTGCGGCGGAACTGGTCCTGCCCGCCCAGGCGGGAGAACTCGGCAACGTAATCGGCGGTACGAGTGTCCTGCCACACGAGTGCGTTGTAGACCGGCTTGCCGGTCTTCTTGTTCCACACCACGGTGGTTTCGCGCTGATTGGTGATGCCGACGCCCGCGAGATCTTTTGCGGTAAGGTTTTTGGCCTTGAGGGCCTCGGCGATGACTTCCTGGGTGCGAGCCCAGATCTCTTCGGGGTTGTGCTCGACCCAGCCCGGCTTGGGATAGATCTGCTCGTGTTCCTTCTGGGCCGTCGTGATGACCCGCCCGGAACGGTCAAACACCATGAAGCGTGTGCTTGTGGTGCCCTGATCAATTGCTCCAATGTAATTCGCCATTATTTCCTCCTGCCCTCCGCCGATCACGTGAATCAAAGAGTGCCCCTTCGATTTTCTGCAATGCATCGGAGCGGCTGTTCATAATGCGTTTCCAGTACGGCCCGTGCTAGAACACGACCTTGGTTCGGAAGCCCAGCACTACACCAGTCGGGTTCTGCGGGTTGGCGCCTAACTCGGCGTACCACTGCACAACCGGCTGGATCATGAAATACGGGGTTGCCTGGAACAGATAGTTAACTTCGAACGCTTTCTCTGAACCCAGCACGGGCGCGCCAAGGAACGAATTGGCATAGGCTGTGCTGTACGCATTGCTGACGTGGCTGTACGACAGTCCGAAGCTGAGCCCGTCTTTCGGGCGGCTGGGGATCAAGCCGTTGTAGACAACTCCAGTGGTAATGTTTTTGTCTACGAAGTTGTAGGTGGCATCCGGGGAGATGGCGAATCCGAAGAACGCATCCAGCCCGTTGGTCGAACCGGCTTTGGGGCGGTAAATCGCCTGATTCGCCATACCGTAGATCACGTAATTGCCGGTGTAAGGCGAGTAGAACAGTGGAACTGGATCGAACGGGTTGGCGAACTTGCCACCGTTATAAGTCGATCCAAAGGCATAGTGGCCGGGATAGTATTTGTCCTTCGCTACCTTGCCACCCTGCTGACCGAAGTCGAATCCAACTTCATCACTGAAGACGCCCGAATCATGCTTTACAAAGTGGAAACCGTTCGGATCCTGAACGTACGGGTTGCGATTGCCTGATGTATAGGCGCCCTTGAAATACATCCATTTGACGGGCTTTACTTTCAACTCGACGCCAGGACCGGAAGCCGGATCGAACGAAGCGTAATCGTTGAAGCGGTTGCCGAAGCCGTAGTCGATTGGCTCCATCAAGAAGTTGCCGCCATAAGGCTGCAGACCATAGTTGTCCATGCTGGCAAACTGGCCGAAGCGGAACTCAACTTTGTCGCCCGGGATTGCGTACTGTAACCAGTAGGAGTCGAGGATTTCGGTGCGTGCGCTGACCAGTCCGCTGGGGTTGGAGATGCTACCCAGGTAGTTAGCGCCAAGGTTTGGACCGCCCTGCCAGAGACCGGTAACGTGGAAAGTGAGGCCATTCCAACCGGCCAATTTTCCGAAGTCAATGTCCATGGTTCCGCGAACACGATTCCATCCAGCAGCACCAGTTTTGATGGCTGCCTGAGGGGTCGCAAGGAAGTCGGCTACGTAGAAGAAATCAAACGTAACCCCATACTGCTCGGCCAACTCGGTGCGCTTGCCGCCCCAATCCCCTAACAGATACTGCTGGTTCCAGAAGGTCTTATCCTGAGCTGGAGCAGGAGTTGGAGCAGGAGCGGTTGCGGGGGTAGCAGCTTGATCGTGGCCCGGGCCCGTCTCAATCCCCTCCTTTTGAGCGACGGCCGGTAAAGCGAGTGAGAGCAGACAGATTAGGATGAGGAAAATAAGGAAAATGTGTTTGCTTGTATCGTGTCTTTGAAGCTGTCTGAACGCCGACATAGCTTCTCCTTTAATGTGTGCGGTGTGCGATGTGCAGGAGGAATTGAAAAGGCCGTCCGAAGCAAAAAGTTCCCTTTCACCCCCCTTGGGTGGAAACTTTTGTCTTCGGACGGCCTCTCTATGTCTCTGCCGCGCGATACCAATTTATTGCTTCGAAATATTGCTGTCTGTGACCCCTGTCGCTAAAAGATGTGACAAAGCGACGCCAATGCACCGTCAGTGGCAGTAGAGTCCACTCTCCTTCTGGAAAGGAGCAAGGCTGGCGACTCTCTGCCCGGCTACGCCACCCAGAGACGATGGTCGCTCACGGAAACGGTACTGATACCCCGGTTAATGAGATCCTCAATTTCGCGAAGTGTGGTGATGAGGCCCCCAGCGATCACGGGTAGTGTCGGATACATTTGGTGCAGCCGTTGAACAATATGCGGTGCGGCCATGGCTGGCAACACCTCCAAAGCATCAGGCATGAACTGATCCAGGCTGCGCAGCGCGCTCTCGAGCGCGGCAGAATCGAGCAGGAAGGTGCGTTTGATGGCGAACAAACCGAAGTCACGCGCCGCGCGTAGCGGTTCAGGGTGAGTGGAGATGATGCCTTGCACGTGATGATGTGCCAGATACGACACCGCCGCATGGTCGCGTGCGAATCCGGCCGCAAGATCGATGTTGATGATCGGGACCTTACCGGCAGCGGCTACCAGTTCCATCATCTCGGCAATATTCTCTGGGTTTCCAAAAAGGAAGTACACGATTTTTCCCGGAGCGAGGCTGCTGTGGACGAGAAACTCCGGCGAGCGCACTGCCGGGATGATATGAGTCTGGCTCAACAGAAAGGCGAAGCGCTGCATGCTTTCACGGGCTCGTTGCTGGTGGGCACGGTTGCCGTGATGATTGTCCGTTTCCGCGAAGGCCAGTTCTATCTTTCCGGATTCGATTCTGGTTGAGAAAGGCATAGGGTCTCGACTAGCTATTTTTGTAGCTGGATCATGATCCTTTCGGCTGTGATTGCGGTCACAGAGGTGAGAGAGCGAGCCGCTTCTGGGCTTGTCAGCGACGCTTCAGGTCGAGACGGTTTTCTGTGCCGGAGAGCAGGCGGCGGATATTCTCGTGATGCTTGACGATAATCAGCAATGACGCCGCGATTAGGAACGGCAACAGAAACGGACGCTGGGTTGGCGACATCATGACTCCGGCGATGAGGGGAAACAATACTGCGGAGCTTATGGAGGCCAGCGAGGTATAGTGCCAGACCGCGTAGATCGCGACGTACAGGACAAGGGTGATAAGCACGGCCCAGGGCATGAGCCCGAGGAAAGCTCCCATGGCGGTCGCGACACCTTTGCCGCCCTTGAACTTCAGCCACACCGGAAACACGTGTCCTATGATTGCCAGCAGCGCACTCAGGCCGGTAATCAGCGCAACGGATTCGGTGGAACCGTTGGTCATGTGTCTGGCGATCTCCCTCGCGATAATCACCGCAACAAGCCCTTTGGCGGAGTCGAAAAATAACGTCCAGAGACCGAGACTGGGCGCTACCCGGGCCACATTGGCTGTGCCGATATTGCCGCTGCCCGTCTTGCGCACGTCGACACCGCGAAAGACGCGCAGGAGCACCAACCCAAACGGTATAGAGCCCAACAGGTACGCGATGATTCCAGCCACAAGGCAGGCAAGTAACATTCGTGCGCTCTCGGAACTAACGACTATGAATCGGTAATGGAAAACATATTATGCCGCAGGCATGCGTGCAACCAAGCGCGCGGGCGTCTTTTGAAGAGCTTCTAGCCGATGAAGATGAGGAAGAGCTCCACGAGGTTGGCGTAAGACACCAGTCCGGTCGCGGTGAGCACGATCAGGTATGCCGCACTTCCTGGATCGCGCGGTCGGTCAGCTTAGGTTCTGCATCGCAGTGCTGCGCGCGCCCTGATACGCCTCGTACAGAATTTCCGCCGGATGCAGCGTGCGCACGTGAGTTCCATGCTCGATCTGCATCTGGCAACTTCCGCATTCAGTCACGGCTAGGTCGGGCTTGTAGGCAAGAACACCGCGGAAGAGGTCGCGGCCGATGTCCATCGAGATATTGTATTTCTCTTTTTTGAAGCCGTAGGTGCCGGCCATGCCGCAGCAGTCGGCTTTGATCTCTGCGATCTCCACTCCGGGTACTGCGCGCAACAGTTGCAACCACGGTCGTCCGATGCCCTGAGACTTCATGTGACACGGCGCGTGATATGCCAGTCGGTGATTGCTGGCTGCGAAGTTGGTGTTCAGCTTCCCAGCTTGTTGCCGATCAGCCAGCAGTTCGCCGAGATCGTACGTGGCGGCGGAGATCTTCTGTGCGGCGATCGAGAGTTTGGGATGATCGCTGAGGAGATGCGCGTAATCGCCCTTCAAGGCGTATCCGCAACTGGTGCAGGCGGTAACGATCAGGGCGCCACGATCGACAGCGTCCCCCATCTCGGTAACATTCCCTTCGACACAGGCATTCAGTTGAGCCGTGTCTCCATTGGCAAGCGCCGGCATGCCGCAACAGATGTCGGACGCTACGTTGACCGAGAAACCGTTAATCCGCAGTAGATCCACGACAATCTGTCCCAGCCGCGGATTGTTGTAGCGGATGTAACAGCCAGGGAAGAACAGCACGGCAGTAGAGCCATGGTTGCTGAGCCGAGGACGGATCGGGACCGAGTGATATGCGGGGAAATGCCGTTCGCCGGTGATCTCACCGAACGACGACATCAGCATGCGATTTACTCTTAGGTTCAGCACCGTGTTCGCCACGGGCGCGATCTTGGAGCACAGCTTGCCAAGCGTACTCGGCCGCGCCAGCCAGTGATCGCGGAGCGCGGTGCGGCCGCTTTTCACGTGCTGCGCTTTTCCCTTGGCGATCAGCTCGGATACATTGACGCCATGCGGGCAGGCGACGTCGCAACGATGGCACCCCAGACAGTACTCCACCCAACGCGTATCGCTGGCGATACCTTCGCGACGGAAGCGCTCCATGTCGGGACCCAGCGCCTTGGGGCCGGCGTAATCAGGGAAGACCTTCGACACCGGGCACACTGCGTTGCAATCGGAGCACTTTACACAATTGTCGAGCTTTAGATCATCTTCCCGCATACTGCACCCCTTGTTTGCTCGCCAGCATTCCTGCCTGGTGCCCAGTCAAGATGGAAACTGCATTACGATGCCGCGGCTCGAATTGGCCCAACAGGCTTCCACAGGCGAACACGTTGTTCAGGTGTGAACCGTAACCGGTGAATTCTGCCATCGCGGGTTCGAGCAGATTCGAGAACCGCCCGCAGGCCAATATTACGATGTCGGCTTCTAGGTGACGCGGCCGGCCGGGCGTATCCAACTCGACCCCGACGCAATGCTGGCCTTCGGTGCAGAGCTTGCGTACCGGGAAGCCGATGGAGAGGTCCACGCCGAGCTGAGTCAGACGACGTTCGAGCCGCTGCAGCAGGCGCAAGCCGGGCACGGAGGGCGGCAACGTCGCCACTTCGCACACCGCGCATCCGATGTCCTCCTCGAAGCAGACAATGTCGGTGTCGTTGGACTTCACGCCCAGAATGCCGGGGATGATCAGCAGCTCCGCATCTTGGATTAAAGGCCGCAGGGCACGAGCCAGGGCGCCGCGATAATCGCTATCGCGATCGATATGGCTGGCGACTTCAATCGCTGTCAACGCATGTTTCGGATTGTGCGGCAGCGTGACCACCTCACTTCGATACAAGGTCGACAATCCCATTCGCTTGCAGTGGGACGACAGCCGCTCGGCTACGAACCCAGCGTCGAAGCCCGGCAGATTCGCAATTCCCGCAATCAAAACCTTGCCGCCACTTCTCGGATCAGCCTGCCACAACCAGCGCGGCGCCAGCGATACTTCCTGGAAGGTGCCCAGGATTGTCGGAACCAAATGCCGCTCGCCCGCGCCTCCGCTATAACAGCAATCGGCCGAAGAAGTCAGATCCAGAAAAAAGGAGACGGCGGCCTCCGTCCGATCGTCAATCAAGCCGAGTTTCCCCCGATTGGAGCCGTCAAGATCGACGCAGCCTGATCCCAATACAAAATTTCCCGGCCCCTTGCTGACCAGCGTCACCCGCGAGCCTTCCGTGGCTGCCGTGGCGGCTGCCACCATACCCGACAAACCTTCGCCGATAACAAGCACCTCGCACTCGTTAGCGCCCATGGCTCGCCACCTCATTTCCTTCCGACACGTTGCAGGCTGCTCCGAGAAGTTCTTTGCTGAGGCTAAGCTGCTCAGCCTGCTTGCCGTCCGGGACCCAGACCTGTCCTTTCCAGCGATCATGCAGGTAGGTATGCAGCAGTTCCGAGGCCTCATCCGCCGACCATTTCTGCTTCTGGTATCCGGCCAGCATCGCTTTGTACCCGCAGAAGGTGCCTTGGCATGGGCCAAAGCCCAATCGTGTTCGCCGACCAACGTCGCCGATCGTCAATGCAGGGACAGCACACGATTCGCCGAGCGCGATCTCGAGTTCGGCGCGCGTCACCAATTCGCATTCGCAGACTATTTCCGCCAGCAAGGGATGGGCATGGATAGCACTTACCACCTGCGCCAGCTGGGAACCCAGGCGGCGGCGCGCTTTTTCGACGGCCGCAGCGGGCAGGAGTTCTTCGGCATCGCGTATGACCTCTGCCTGCGCAGGCTTTTGCAGGGGAATCGTGTCGGTAGCGCAAGATTCGTTTATGCCAAGTTTCTTGCAGATCAAATCGGCAGTCGCCTTGGCCATGAGCCGGTAGGTCGTGAGCTTGCCGCCTACGATCGAGATAAAGCCGCCCACTCCTTCGGTGGTCTCGTGGTCCAGCAGAGCGAAGTTGCGGCTGATTTCGCGCCCGCCCGCGCCGGAAGCGCTCTTCGGAACATACAGTGGACGAGCGCCCGTGAAGATGCGCAGCAGTCGCGCTTCGGCCAGCGCCGGAATCAATTCGATGCCCAGCCCCAACAGCTTCTGCACTTCTTCGGGAGTCACCGTCAGACCTTCGGGGCCAGGCACGGTGACCGAACTGGTGCCGAGGATGCAAACCGGCCCGCACGGTACGAGAATGTCTGCATCGCCCGGCTTTCGGCAGCGATTGACGACGCGGTTGACCAGGCAGTAATTGAAGATCAGCAGTGCTCCGCGATCGCAGCGCACCGGCACTTCGACTCCGCCCAGCGCCGCGACCTGCTGTGCCCATCCACCGGCTGCGTTAACGACGATCTTGCACTCGACGAAATCTTCTTCCCCGGTTCGGGTATCGCGGAAGCGAACACCCTTTACCTTCTGATCCGCCGTCTCGATGGCGATGACTTCGGAGTAGGTCCGAAAACGTGCGCCTTTGTGGACGGCAGCCTCGACGTTCAACCGCGTCAGCAGAAAAACGTCGACGTGGCCGTCGGGAATCGTGTAGGCCTTCACCACGTTTGCCGGCAGGTTGGGCTCCAGCTCCAGAGCAGCATCGCGCGAGAGCTCCTCAATCGGTATGCCGATCTTGTGACATCCCTCCGCCCAGGTCGCAACGTACTGGGCGTCGTCTTCGGGCAGGTGGACGAACAGGCCTCCGGTATCGTGAACGCATGGCGCAGCGACCTTCTTCAGAATCATGTTTTCGCTGATGCATTCCTTCGCCGCTTCCGCGTCCTTTACGACGTAACGTCCGCCGCTATGCAGGAGCCCGTGGCAGCGGCCGGTGGCCCCGTTCGCCAGGTCTTTTTTCTCCAGCAGGACTGCGGAAATGCCGCGCAGCGCAAGGTCCCACAAGAGACCTGCGCCGGTGGCGCCTCCGCCGATGATCACGACCTGTGTCTTCTCCATACGAATCGGCTCCGCTTCTGGGCTCCGTCGCGATGCAGTGGAATTCGGCGCCAGACCGTCTTTCGCGCGCTGCATAGGAGCCCGGCAGAGAACATTCTGGGAGGGGAAGAGGACGCCGTATCCACAAGGGATGAGTTGCGGCTGGAAGGAATCTGGAGAGGACTCAGCTCACTCGAGAAAGCTTTGAACTGATAGTCAAAAAGTAAGAGTGCAAAGCCGGGTGGGCTGCCGCATGGAACTCCATCCAGGACGCCCTTCCGGGCCCCCAAAATTTTGTTCTCCTTATCCGCGAACAGCCACCGCTGCTGGTTTCTCGATCACTCTCCAAGAAGCGGTGTTACAACAGTGCGATTATCCGCTGCGCTTATTTTGAATGTCGGTGACGCTCGTCACAGCAGGGCTGCTTATCTCAACAGAAGAAAGATAAGGTAATTACTCATGAAGCTCGCGGTGAAAACCCTCAATGCAATGATTACAGATGCGTGCCGAATCCTTTGAGATCATATGGTCGAGTTGGTCGGGCCGCCGGCCACAAAAGCTGCAGCGCTCTCCGACAAACAACTCATCTAGATACTTTTCGGACTCTTCCGGGGTGACCTGAGCATCGACCCAACAGCTCGAAACTCCGGGATAGGTGATCTCCGCATTTTCCTTCGCATCTTCGACTGACTTGCAGCCTGCGGCCCCTAACACCTTCCAATCTGCATCGCAGTGGAACAAGAGTACTCCGGAGCACAACGCCGTCTCGCAAATCGCCAGACGTGGAACCGGGCCGATTTCTTTTCCTCCGACATATAACGATGTTCGACCGGAGTGGTTGATCGAGTCGCGCAGGACCGCAAACGCGAGGACACGAGCGTAATCCAGCGCTGGCGGCGGTGACAGGGGATCTTGCTTCATCGACGCATTGTAGAAGCACTCAGTGACTGCGTCACGCGTGAACCACATCCCGTACCGGTTTCGCGTGCTTCACCAAGACCTCTAAGACCGCTTTCATGAATGCCGGCAGATCATCAGGCTTTCGGCTGCTCACAAAGTGGCGATCTACCACCACCGCCGAATCCTCGAAGATCGCACCCGCGTTGACGAGGTCGTCCTTGATACCCGCGCTGCCGGTCACATGCACGCCGTCATAGACTCCGGCGGAAATCGGCATCCAGCCGCCATGGCAAATCGCTGCCACCAGCTTTCCGGATTCATGGAACTGCCGGATCAGCGATTTCACCTTATCGAGGCGGCGGAGCTTGTCGGGAGCCCATCCGCCCACGCAGACTACGCCGGCAAAATCATGTTCTTCGACGTCGGCAATCGCCGCGTCGCTGGCGCAGGGATATCCGTTCTTCCCCATGTACACCTGCTTTGCCTTTGGCCCCGCAACCATGACGCGGTATCCGGCCTCCTCCAGTCGGTACTTGGGATACATCAACTCCATGTCTTCGTATTTTTCCTCGATGAAAATGAGAATGGCAGGTACAGCATTCTTGTCAGTCACAGCAATCTCACTCCCTTAATCTGGATTTTTCATTCGCTGCTGAGATTCTTTGAAAGGGCGCGGCTTCAGCCGCGCCGATTGATGCGGGCATGGCTAGGGTTTTAGCCCCTGAGGTAACTCGCATTTTGTGTGGCACGGACGAAGTTCCCTCAGCGTCTAAAGCCAAACAAGATCGCACCCTACGGCACACCTGGAGGTGCGCCCTTTCAAAACGCGTAACATCGACTCTTGCCACAGTCGCTTAGCCGGACGTTCCAAAAGCGCGCCGTCATTTATGAACGATCCAGAACAATGGTACGCAAAATTGGCACGCCTGTTTGTGACTTCGGGGAGAATTATTCGCGGACGGGTCGCATCTTTGTATGGGGACGGACGCGGGCGCGGGTGCCGCGCGCGGCGAGACGATGTTCCTTCGCAGCCCGGTCGATCTTGTTCCAGAAGACCATGAAGTAATCGACAGCCGAGACCACGGACAAAATCACCATGGCCCAGACCGTGATCCTGCCGATCCACTCGATAGGCAGCGGCAGATAAACGTATCCCAGCCCGATATCACCCACCGGCCACTTGCGCCCCAGAATGCAGGCGAGCACCGCTACAATCTGCACGCCCATCTTCCACTTTCCCAAATCGCGGGCCTGGATGGTCATACCTTCGGCCGCAGCCACCACGCGCAGGTCAGTCACCAGGAACTCGCGCCCGATGACGATAACGGCAATCCACGCCGGCATAAGTTGAGGATTGAATTGCACCAGCACGATGAGAGCGGAGGCGATCAGCAGCTTGTCGGCAAGAGGATCGAGCAACATGCCGACCCGGGTGATCAGGCCGTGCTTGCGTGCCAGATATCCGTCCAGACGGTCGGTGATGGCTGCCAGGCTGAAGACGGCTGCCGCCAGCAGCTCCTTCTCGCCATGAACACTGCTGATGAGGTCCGTCGAGAGGATCCAGATCAGCAGCGGCACGCTGAGGATGCGGGAAATCGTCAGATAATTCGGTACGTTCACCGCAGGGAATCCTCTCGTCAAAGTGGCGGGCGGCAGATCAGTTATAGCACGGCTGTCGCCCTAACGCAGGATTGAGAGGGTTCCGGTCGGCTATTCCTGGCCTGTCGGCTCTACATCGGGCAGCAGGAGGAACCGGCGTTTCGGATTGCGGATCTCGTAGAAGATGTAGCAGGTCAGCCCCCAGAAAAAGAAAGGAATGAGGGCGCGCCACCACATGCCTTCAGGGATGCCAGGTTCCAAAATACTTTGCGACGGGTTTTTTGGGTTGATAGCCGCCCGGACACGGGCGCCTTGGGGATAGGAGGCCTGAATCTGGCGAGCATCTTCCGCTCTATAGAAAGGCGGCATCAGGTAACGAATACCGCTGGAACGGTAAGTCTGCCCGCCAAACCGGTATTCGTAGTTGAGTTCGGGCTGCCACCATCTCCCCATATTGGAGACGCCGGTACTTACGTCGGAGGACGTCACGGTCACGGGTAACGTGGGCCAGCGCAGGCTTTCCAGACAAAGGAAAAAATGACTTCCCAAGCTAAGCGTTAGCCAGATGGCGATGCTCGCAAGCCCGAAAAGTCCAATCAGGCGACCTTTTGTTGCAGAGTTCATAGGACGATGAAGAGTTGATGCGACCACCCCACGGTGCGCCGCATACTCCGCGAAAAATAATTGCGTGATTGTGAGGGCTCCCGTTGAATTTTGCAACAGCGTAACAGCCCCACCGTCACCAAGACCGTTACGTGACGGATAAAGCCGGCTGATGCCTCATCGAAATGTTTGCTGGAGAAGGTCGTTCGTTTTCGGGCAAGTCCTTTTTCGGCAATAGAATTCAGCAGCTTTCGTTGTAAGTCACTCCATCCCGAAGAGGGCTAGACTAGGATAAGAAGTAGGAGCTGTGAAGAATGTCTCGCGTGATTGAAGTAACCGAACTGGCCCTTAGGGATGCCCACCAAAGTCTACTGGCTACTCGTATGGCGTTGGAGGATATGGTCCCGGTCTGTGAGGACCTGGACAATGCCGGATACTGGTCGCTGGAGTGCTGGGGTGGGGCGACCTTTGATGCCTGTATCCGCTTCCTGAACGAGGACCCCTGGGAGCGCCTGCGCACCTTCCGCAAGCTGCTACCGAAGTCGCGCCTGCAGATGCTGCTTCGGGGCCAGAACCTGCTGGGCTACCGGCATTATGAAGACGGCGTGGTGGAGCGCTTTGTCGATAAAGCCGCCAATGCGGGCATGGACGTCTTTCGCGTTTTCGATGCCCTGAACGACCTCCGCAACCTGCGCACCAGTATCGCGGCGGTGAAGCGGACCGGCAAACACGCGGAAGGAACGATCTCCTACACGACCAGCCCGGTTCACACCACCGAAGCCTTCGTGGAAATGGCGCAGCAATTGAAAGAGATGGGCTGCGACTCCATTTGCATCAAGGACATGGCTGGCCTGCTGAAGCCGCAAGCCGCATATGACCTGGTCAAAAACATCAAGCTGAAGTGCGGTCAGGACACGCTCGTCCATCTGCACGCCCATGCGACCACGGGCGTCACGCTGGTCTCGTACATGAAGGCCATCGAGGCCGGCTGCGACATCGTCGACACCTCGGTCAGTTCGATGTCACTCGGTCCGGGACATAATCCCACGGAAGCCCTGGTCGAGATGCTGGAAGGCACGCCCTTCGAGACGCGGCTGGATCTGAAACGAATCCTGCGCGTACGCGATCACTTCGCCAAGATCCGCCCACGTTATCGCGAGTTCCTCAGCGAGTTCACCGGCGTGGATACCGAGATCTTCAAGAGCCAGATCCCAGGCGGCATGATCTCCAACATGGAGAGCCAGCTCAAAGGTCAGGGCGCCGCCGATCGGCTGCACGAAGTGCTGAAAGAAGTTCCTGCTGTACGCAAGGACGCCGGCTATCCTCCCCTGGTCACGCCCTCAAGCCAGATCGTGGGGACGCAGGCTGTGTTCAACGTGCTGATGGGCCGCTACAAAGTACTGACTGGCGAGTTCGCCGACCTCATGCTCGGCTACTACGGAAGCACGCTGGGCGAGAAGAATCCCGAAGTGGTGAAGATGGCCGAGGAGCACGCCAAGAAAGGCGTGATCAACATTCGCCCCGCCGATCTGTTGAAGCCGGAGTGGGAGCATTTGCGTTCTTCAGCTCTGGCCATCGAGGGCTGCAACGGCAGCGACGAAGACGTGCTGACCTATGCGATGTTTCCGCAGGTGGCGCCGAAGTTCTTCAAGACGCGTTCGGAAGGGCCGAAGAATCTCGGGAAAGATCCGACCGCAGCCAAGCGGCTTCATCCGACTGAGGCCAGCCCTCCGCCACTGTCTTCGCATAACTATGTCATCACCCTCAACGGGCAGGAGCACAAGGTCACCGTTGCTCCCGCCAGTTAAATGCTGAAGAGGTAGCAGAACAAGGAAAACAGAAAAATGCCGGTATCAGTGGACAAGACAGAGAAAGGGAAGCAGGCGAAAGCGCAGGCAGACCGGGTTGGGGCCCTCCGCAAGAATCGCGAGCGTATTCAGCTTGGCGGCGGCCAGGATCGAATCGATAAGCAGCATGCTGCAGACAAGCTAACGGCACGCGAGCGCATCGATAAGCTGGTCGACCGCGACAGCTTCCAGGAGATTGGATTATTCGCGCAGCATCGTTCGACCTACTTCGGCATGGCGGACAAAGAGATGCCGGCCGATGGCGTCGTTACCGGCTGCGCGACCCTCGACGGCCGTCTGATGCATCTTGCCAGTCAGGACTTCACCGTCGCCGGTGGCGCTGCCGGCGAGCTGCACTGCCAAAAAATTGCCGACATGATGCAGATGTCGCTGAAGACCGGCAGCCCGTTCGTCCTGATCAATGACTCCGGCGGCGCGCGCGTGCAGGAAGGCATCGACAGCTTGTCCGGTTATGGCCGCGTCTTCTACAACAACGTGGTTCTGTCGGGGACGGTGCCGCAGATTTCGCTTATCTGCGGACCTTGCGCGGGCGGTGCCGCCTACAGTCCGGCGCTTACCGACTTCATCATTCAGACGCTGAATTCGCAGATGTTCATCACCGGTCCCCAGGTCATCAAACAGGTGACGGGCGAGAACGTCACCGCGGAAGCGCTAGGCGGCCCAGGCGCGCAGATGAACATGTCGGGCGTGGTGCACCTGGTGGCGAAGGATGACGAGGAGGCAATGTACCTGTGCCGCCGTCTGCTGAGTTTCATGCCGTCGAACAACCTGGAAGATCCGCCGCGCCTCGCTTACCAGTTGGCGGTTGAAGACGACCCTGAAATGAACGGCCTTGTGCCTGACGATCCGAAGGTTGGCTACGACATGCGCAGCGTGATCGTGCGGCTTCTCGATTACCAGGACTTTCTCGAGATCCAGCCGGGCTTCGCCCCAAACATTGTTGTCGGCTTCGGACGGTTGCAGGGAAGACCGATCGGAGTCGTGGCCAATCAGCCGGCCGTTTCGGCAGGGGCGCTCGATATCAACGCCTCCGATAAGGCCGCGCGTTTTGTTCGCTTCTGCAACGCCTTCAACATTCCACTGCTGACGCTGGTGGATGTTCCCGGTTTCTTGCCTGGAGTGCAGCAGGAATACGGCGGCATCATTCGTCACGGAGCCAAGATGCTATTCGCCTACTCGGCGGCGACCGTGCCGAAACTCACGGTAGTTCTGCGCAAGGCCTATGGCGGCGCGTATCTCGCCATGTGCAGTAAGGACCTCGGCGCTGATAGGGTCGTGGCCTGGCCGACGGCGGAGATCGCTGTGATGGGCGCGGAGGGCGCGGCCGAGATTGTCTTTCGTAAGGAGATCGGGGCGGCCAAGGATAAGGCTGCCAAGCGCAAGGAGCTGATCGAGAGCTATCGAGAGACATTTGCAACTCCGTATATGGCTGCGGGTCGAAGGCTGGTGGATGACATCATCGAGCCGGCAAACACGCGCAAATACTTGGCGCTCGCACTGGAAGCATTGCACGCGAAGAGGGAACTGCGGCCGCCGAAGAAGCACGGGCTAATTCCACTGTAGACGGCACAAAATCGAGTGCCGAAGGCACGGAACAACTTAGCTCAGCGCGGAGTTCGCTGCAGGCGGACGGAGTGCCAGCGACAGATGTGAATTTTAGAGGCGAGTCCCGTAGGGGCGGCACGAGCCTCGCAGCGACACGGCAGCAGTTGGGAGTGCTGATGGAAAACCGGCAATCAACAATCGATCCACATATCGACAGCGACGAACTGAGAAACCTCGAACGCCAGGTAACGTCGCTCGCGGAAAACCTCCAGCGGCTGCAACAGGAGATGGCAAAGCAATCGAAGCTGCTGGCGGAACTGTCCCGGCGCGTCATGGAAACGAGCCGGCAGACGACGGCGCCACCGGCATCGGCGCAAACGCCCGCAGCTCAGGAGAAGCCGGTCACGCCCGATGTACTGCTGATCATCGCCGCCGCGGTCAGCGCATTTCTAGGCAAGAAGATTCGCATTCGTTCAGCGCGAATGCTGCAGACGCCATACGAGATCGTCAACCCCTGGTCGCAGCAGGGCCGGGTCAGCGTGCAAGCGTCGCACTCCTTACGTTGGGAGCGGTAACGAGCAGATAGCAAGACTCAGGGTGGTGTGAATTGAAGCTGAAGATTGGCATTGACGGCAACGAATATGTGGTCGACGTCGAAGTTCTGGAAGATGACAGCGCGGCCCCTGTTTATCTGGCTCCGCATGGGCAGCCCACAACGGTCCAGCCGGTAACGGTCGCCTCGCCCGAAGCTGGTGCCACCGCGGCTGAGGAGAGCGTCAATGAGGCGAAGGTTTGCCGTAGCCCGGTCGCCGGCGTTGTCGTGAAGCTGAACGTCCAGCTCGGACAGACGCTTCAAACGAACGACCTGATGATGGTTCTGGAAGCCATGAAGATGGAGACCAACATTATCGCGCCCGTCGCCGGCAAGATAAAGACGATCACCGTTGCGCAGGGCGACGGCGTCAAGGTCAATCAGATTCTGGTGGAATTTGAGTAGCCGATGCCGGCGCCGGCTCACCAACTTGGAAGAGCGTCCGACAGCTCACCGGCCAGGGCCCATTCCAGATCGCGCATCTGCTCCCCGCTGAGTTTTTGTCCCTCGCGCGTCAAATAGAACACGTCGTGCGCGAGTGGCCCTTCCGTATCGATCAGTGCAACCTCAACGCTGCAACCCTCGTCGGACAGTCGCGAGCTGATGGTGTGCAACAGTCCGGGACGATCTTGCGTGACGATCTCCAGGAGCGAATTGCGGGCGGAGCATTCGTTATCGTGACGTATCCGCGTCTCCACCGTCAGCTTCACCGGTTGTTGATCGGCCCGTAGTCGTGATTGCAGTAGTTTCTCCAGCGCTGCTTCTCCCGTCAGAATGTCGGTGATCGATCGCTCGAAGCGCATCCGCTCAGAGGGATTGAGCTCGAGCGTTCGAAAGCGGTCCTTAAAGTAGAAGCTGTCCACAACCACGCCACTGCGGTTCGAGAACGCTGCAGCCTTCGTGATATTCATTCCCCAGCCGTAGAGAATGCCGGCGAGCGTACGAAAGAGCCCTGAGCGGTCGCCGGTGACAACCGTCAACTCGTACTGGCCGGAATGAGGTAGCAACTGGAGTTGTACCGGCTCGATAGCCAGGCGCGTTGCCATCCTGAAATGCTGAATGACCTGCTCGCTGGGATGTGAGAGGACGTATCTCTGCGGCAAGCCCTCCAGAAAATCCAGCACCTCCGGTCGACGCAGCGGCAGCAGCGCGACGACGTTCTCGACCGCGTCAAGTGAGGCATGGGCATCGACTCGCGTGTTGTCGGCGCTGCGGTCGAAATAATTTGCGGTGGCCGCGTAAAGCCGCCACAGGTTCTCCGCCTTCCAGGGTGTCAGCGCCTCGGGATTCACCGCTTTGATGTCCGCCAGCGTCAGCAACGTAAGCATCTTCAGCCGTTCGGGCGTAGCCATCTTCTCGGCTAACTCTGTCACTGTCGCGGGATCATAGATGTCGCGGCGCCGCATCGTGGCAGACATCTCCAAGTGACTCGCCACCAGGAAGCAGACCGTCCAGGCGTCGTCTTTCGAGAGTTGCAGGCGCTCCACCGCGGTTTGCGTGAACTGCAGACTGCTGTAAACATGGTCGGAGCCTTCGAGACCCTTGCCTGTGTCGTGCAGCAGCAGCGCCAGGAACAGCAGTTCAGGGCGCTCGATCTCCGAGAGCAATTCGGCGAAGGGCCGCAGAGCCTCATCATCCGTCTGCTTGAGATGATGCAGCACCTCGATGGCAAGAAGCGTATGTTCGTCCACGGTATAACGGTGATAGAGATCGCGCAGGACGAGAAGGTTGATCGCCTCGAATTCAGGAACGGCATGGCTCAGTAGGTTCAGAGAATGCATGGCGCGCAGCGCCTGTGCGGCGTGTGGCAGGGTGAGAATTTGCTGCAGCTCCCGCCACAGGATTTGATCCTGCGGCATGGTCTCACTGAGTCGCTGATGAGCGTCGCTGATGCGGCGTTCGGCTTCTGCGCTGAGTACGACGCCGTGCTTCGCCATGAACACGAACAGATGCAGGACCGAAGCAGCCTCTCGCGCGTCGGAAACCTGCTGAAAGTACACGCGGCCATCGATGACCGAAAACTCGGAATTCGAAATACGGGAACGCCAATGCTGAAACGATCGATATAGCGACGAGCGCGTCTGCGATACTTGGCCCAGCAGTTGTAGATTGCTGCGATACACGGCCTTCGCGTGACCGAAATACAGACGCATCCACTCAGCTGGAGACACCGGACCGATTCCTGTGCCTATCCCACGCTGTGCCAGTTCCTCTTGCGCGCTCCAGTGAATATTGTTGTCGTTGCGATTGTGCGCGTAATGCAGGTAGCAGCGGGCGGAAGAGAGAAACTGGATCGCCGCCGGAATCTCATCTCGCGCATCGCCCCGCCGAGCGGGCGCTTCCGGCTTGCCTCTCAATGTTAGAGCGATGATCATTCCTATCCACTGTGAAACGTGGCAGTCCCGCAATCCACCCGGCCCATCCTTCAAGTTCGGTTCAAGGTGAAAGATGGTGTTGCCGAAACGGTGATGGCGCGCCTCGGTCATCTCCGACAGAGTTTGCAACAGCACGTCGGACTCGCGCACTACCAGCTCAGGCAGCTTCGCTCCGTGCAGGAGTTCGAACAGCGCTGCGTCGCCGGCGAGGAAGCGGCAGTCGAGTAGCGACAGGCTGAACTCGAGATTGTCCTGGGTGAAGCGAGAGCAATCGGCGAGAGTGCGAGTCGAGGGACTAACCCGCAGTCCGCAGTCCCACATCTCCTGGCACAGGGCGCTAACCGACTCTTTGATGTGCTCGCGCGCAGCTTCGTCTTGAGTGAGGAACAGCAGGTCGACATCGGAGTATGGAAACAGCTCGCTTCGGCCGTAGCCGCCGACGGCAACCAGCGCAACCCCGCAGTGGGGCCGCGAGGAAAAATATTGATCCCACAATGTGAGAGCAAGGTGGTCGACCAGGCGGGTCCGTTCGCTGAGCGAATTCAGCCCCAAGCCCGTAGCTTCAAAATCACGACGAAGCCTGTCGAACTCCCGCCGGTGGAAGCTGCGTAAAGCCCCACCAGGGCCAGGGCCCGCCAGAGGATTTCCCGAGGCTGGCAACTCCGGCGATTGGGGTTGGCTGCTCATAACGCATTCTCGCCGCGCTCGTCGTTGCGGATGCGGATTGCGTCATCGATGCGCGACAGAAAGATCTTGCCATCGCCGATCTTGCCCGAACGAGCAGCCGTCGTGATTGCGGCTACGGCTTTATCGACCATCTCATCGGGAATAACCGCCTCGATCTTCACCTTTGGCAGGAGATCGACCGTGTACTCGCGGCCACGGTAAAACTCGGTGTGGCCCTTCTGTCTTCCGTGACCTCGCACTTCGATCACGGTCATGCCTTCTACACCAATCTCGATGAGAGCGTCTTTGACAGCGTCGAACTTCGCGGGCTGAATCACGGCTTCCAATTTCGTCATAGTTGGCCCTTACGGCATCGAAGCTTCCCAGTAATAGCCTTCTTCGCCGTGTTGCGTCAGGTCCAGACCCTGTACTTCGTCTTCGGCGGACACCCTCACTCCCATGGTGAAGTTGACCACTTGGAGAATGATGTAGGTGCCCACCACGGCCAGCACAATCGCGATGCTGATGCCCACTGCCTGATTTCCTAGCTGGCGGAAGTTGCCGTCCATTATGCCAACGGGAAGTGTGTGTCCCTGGGCATCTTTGAAGACAGGATTAATGGCGCTGGTGGCGAAGACGGCTGTTAGCAACGCGCCAATGGTTCCCCCGGCGCCATGCACGCCGAAGGCATCGAGCGAATCATCGTAACCAAGCTTGGCCTTCACTACGGCAACCATGCCATAGCAGAAGATGCCGGCAATGAAACCGATCAGGAGTGCCGGTATCGGTCCGACAAATCCTGCGGCAGGAGTAATCGCTACCAGGCCGGCGACGGAGCCGGAGATCGCTCCCAGCACGCTGGGCTTGCCATTACGAATCCACTCGGCCACCGCCCATCCAATCGCCGCCGTGGCCGCCGCGAAATGCGTCGCGACAAACGCGCTGGTCGCGAGGCTACCTGCGCTTAGAGCGCTCCCGGCATTGAATCCAAACCAGCCCACCCACAGCAGGCAGGCGCCGATAAAGCTAAGTACCACACTGTGGGGTGGCATAGGTTCTTTGGGAAATCCGACTCGCCGCCCTAAGAACAGCGCGCACACCAACGCGGAAACGCCCGATGTGATGTGAACGACCGTGCCGCCCGCGAAGTCCAGAGTGGGAAAGCGTCCGCCGAGGCTGGCGTTCAGCAAGCCTCCCTTGCCCCAAACCATGTGCGCCATCGGCGCATAGACCAGCAGAGACCACATCGCCATGAACAGGAGCATCGCGCTGAACTTCATGCGCTCGGCGAAGGCTCCGCAGATGAGCGCCGGAGTAATGATGGCAAACATCAGCTGGTAGATCATGAAGGTCTGTTGCGGGATGGTCGCGGCATAATCGGCATCAGGCGCGACACCGACCCCGTGCAGGAATGCATGCTCCAGGCCGCCGATGAAGCTGTTGCCGGAGGCGAAGCAAAGGCTGTAGCCGATGATCGCCCACATCACAGTGATGAGCGCCATCATGGCGAATGACTGCATCATGGTGCCCAGCACGTTTTTCTTACGCACCAATCCGCCGTAGAAGAGCGCCAGACCTGGGCCAGTCATCAGCAGCACAAGTGCCGAGCACACCAGCATCCAGGCGTTGTCCGCGGAGCCTTTGGCATCAGCGATCTGCTGCTGTAACTGTGCGATCGTCGGCGCTATCGGGGCCGATTGTGCCACCAGGGTCGCGGCCGTGAACGGCACGATCAGAAACGGTAGAAGTTTGTGAACCAACCGCATGCAGTACTCCCAATGAAAGATGTGAACGGTTGAACTGCAACGAGTTCTGAGGAGCGCCTGGCGCAAGCAAGCTTCCTCTGGAGAGAGTCCTAAGGGTTTCGCCACGGCAGATGAACTTGCCGTGTTACGGTGATATCCGGTTTTACGCTCGATGGGAAATTCAAACTATTTATGCGGCGTATTAGTTTCGATTATCATTCGGAAACTCGGTACCGCGGTGAAGGGGCAAGTGCTTGTGTGGGAAGAATATGGGCCCGATTTGCGCCAGAGAGGCAACGAAGGGCAATTCCGCTGCCATCAGCTATAGACAGACGCGGTATTATGCTGGACAGCGGGGTGGTGGAGGTGAGCGGTGTTTCGAATCATCACCGTAGAGCGTGAATACGGCGCCGGCGGAAGCTTGGTCGCGGCCGAGCTGGCTCGCCGAAAGGGGTGGCAGCTTCTCGATCAGCAGCTCACCTGCGAGATCGCCAAGATCGCCGCCGTCGAGGAGAGTGCAGTCGCCTGCCGCGAAGAGAAGTGCGACCCGCTGCTGCATCGCCTGGCAAAAGTCTTCTGGCGGGGAAGCTATGAACGCTCGCTTCCGATCGGCGACGATAAGATATTCGATGCTGATGAACTGGTAGAGCTCGCGCACCGCGTGATCGAGAAGAAATCTCAGGAAGGGAACTGCGTCATCGTTGGCCGCGGCGCTCCCTACATCCTGCGCGCCCGTCCCGACACATTCCATCTGTTCGTATACGGCTCACGCGAGAGAAAAATCGAGCGCCTCGTGCGGCTCAAGATGAAAGAGAAGGACGCAGTCGAGATGGTAGACAACATCGATAAAGAGCGTTCCGCTTTCGTTCGCAAGTATTTCAACGCAGAATGGCCCTGCCGGCGTCTCTATCACCTGATGCTGAATTCCGACAGCGGAATTGAGCACGTGACCAACACCGTATTGGCCACCATGGATTCCTTGGAACGCGAGGGCAAGATGGAACCTCCGGGACGGAGCGTGCAGCTCGACCCTGTGCGTCCGACGACGGTCTGAACGTTTCCGGCGAAACTTCCTCTAAAGCTATTCCGGACAGCCGGCTCCGGTGCACCATTGTCACACTAGCAGTGTGACGGCTGTGCTTGCGTCTTTTCCTCCTCCGCATAGACTGAGCCTAACTGAGGTTGCCTGACCGTAAGGAGGTAGCCTGGATGCTGAAGGTTCTTCTACACGAGTCCGCAAGCGGATCGCGGAATCCGAACAAAACAACATCGTTCAGCGCCTCGCTGCGCGGCGCAGGAGAGCCGGCAGCATTGTTTCGTCCTGATCGAATCACGTAACCGCGGAGCGCAAATCCGCGTAGCTTTTCAGGAGGCCGCCATGCCGCTCAACAAAGTCAAAGCATTCCTCGACGTTCACGGTACCAAGTATGTGGCGATTTCCCACTCCAGGGCTTTCACGGCGCAGGGTATCGCCGCGATCTCACACATCTCGGGGAGGGAGCTTGCGAAGACAGTCATTGTGAAGTTGGACGGCGACCTGGCAATGGCCGTGTTGCCGGCGTCCTACCAGGTTGACCTGGACGAGTTGAGAAGGCGCACCGGGGTTCGCACGGCAGAGCTAGCCACGGAACGCGAGTTCAAGCAGCATTTTCCCGACTGTGAAACCGGCGCAATGCCTCCATTCGGAAACCTCTACGGCATTCCGGTGTACGTGGACGAAACGCTCTGCGAAGATCGCGAGATCGCATTCAACGCCGGCTCGCATTATGAGCTCATCAAGATGGCGTATGCCGATTTTGAGCGGCTGGTGAAACCGGAGGTCATGGATTTTTCTTCGGCCCATGCGGCCCACGTGATGTTGTGACGAGCGTGGCTGGGCGAGGCGGCGCAAATCCAAGCATCGCGTAAGTGAATGCTGATGCTGCGCGGCTTCGCCCGGCCCGAAGCTCGCAGACGCGACCTGTGATCGGAGATGTTCACAGCTCCTGGTCTGCCTGTCCCCAAGGGTGTAGGACGGGATCGCCTGGCCGACGAGGGTCGCGTCTGCCCAATCATGGGCTATACCTCATTGTGGTACATTGACCAGTAAATGAGCTAGTTCTGCAATTTCTGCCTGCGCTCGGTTCCAATTCGGGCACGTCACAACCACTGTTGATTCCAAACAAGATGCGGCTTTGGGTTTGACCCTGCTCCGCTCCGCATGCGATAGTACGGTGTTTCATGGATTTGTAACTTTCCTGTAGCCGTACGTTCACACTGCATGGATCTCCCGACAGTCAAGTCAACTAATGGAGCCCGGTAATGGTTCGCCTGATCCCGCGTGAGACGAAGTTTTTCGACATGTTCTCGGAGGTGGCGGACAACCTGGTGGCAGGAGCGAAGGTCCTTTCGGACTGCCTGCAAAATTACGATTACGAACGTCTGCCTTCCGTGGTGGAAAAGATCAAAGAGATCGAACACCACGGCGACGAGATGACGCATCGCATCCTGATCAAGCTCAACCAGACGTTCATCACTCCTTTCGACCGCGAGGATATTCACGCTCTCACCTCGTCGCTCGATGACGTTCTCGACTTCATCAACGGGGCCAGCGATCGCCTGTTGACTTACAAGATCACGCAGCCATCGCCCTCCGCCAAGGTCCTGGCCGGCATCGTGCTCAAGCAAACCCAGGAATTGGCCAAGGCGGTTTCGCTGCTCAACAAAAACGGCAAGCTGCTGGAGCACTGCGTGGAAGTTAACCGCCTGGAAAACGAGGCCGATCAGGTAAGCCGTGAAGCCATTGGACGATTGTTTGATGGGGGCTATGACCCCATCACCTTGATCAAACTGAAAGAGCTTCTGGAAATCCTGGAAACGGCCAGTGACAAAGCTGAAGACGTCGCTAACGTGCTTGAGACCGTAGTCCTGAAAAACGCTTGAGGCGCTACACCGTGCATTACGTGCAAAATCCAGGTCAGGATGGGAGCTCGTGAGCGCTGGCACGATCCTGCTCATCGTTACCGTTGTTACCGCGCTGATTTTTGATTTTCTGAACGGCTTCCACGACGCGGCCAACAGCATCGCGACAGTGGTTTCCACCCGAGTACTTTCTCCTCGCATCGCGGTGGCATGGGCGGCCACCTTCAACTTCCTCGCCGCATTTTTGCTGGGCACCGCCGTGGCAAAGACCATCGGCCACGGCATGATTCAACTCGAGATCGTTACCCAGTACGTCGTGCTGGCGGGTCTGGCGGGTGCCATTGTGTGGGACGTCGTGACCTGGCTGCTGGGACTGCCGACATCTTCCTCGCACGCACTGATCGGCGGGTATGCCGGGGCAGCCATGGCCCGCGCAACCATTCTGCACGGATGGCGAAGCGCTCCTTCGGTTATCATCCCGTCCGGTTGGACCAAGACGCTGTTGTTCATCGTGGTGGCGCCGCTAATGGGATTGGTTCTCGGCTTTGGTTTTATGGTTGCCATTTCCTGGATCTTCCGCAGGAGGTCGCCGCGCCAGGTGGACACGCTCTTCCGCAAGCTGCAACTGGTTTCGGCGGCGTTTTACAGCCTGGGACACGGCGGCAATGATGCGCAGAAGACCATGGGCATTGTGGCGGGCGCGCTCTACACCGCCGGTGTAATGAAGCAAAGCGACTTCGCAGCCAACTGGGGAAAATGGCATTGGCCGATTATCCTGGCGGCCAACGTAGCGATTGCTCTCGGTACCTATTTCGGCGGCTGGCGCATCGTGCACACCATGGGCTCGAAGATCACCAAACTGAGACCGGTGGGCGGATTCTGTGCTGAGACGGCAGGAGCGATCACGCTTTTCGCGACGGCATTGGCGGGCATTCCGGTTAGCACGACGCACACCATCACCGGCGCGATTGTTGGCGTAGGAACTACCAACCGCCTGTCGGCCGTGCGTTGGGGCGTGGCCACTCGCATCGTCTGGGCCTGGGTGCTCACCATTCCCGCGTCAGCGGCGGTTGCGATGTTGGCGTTCTGGCTGATTCGGGTCTTTAATCCCACAGCGTAAGACTAGGCATTGGCCCCGGCGGCCATGATTTAAAACCCTGCCTGCACTATGTAAGAACAAGGCACCGCTGAAACTCCTTCTGCGGCAGCGGCACGACGCTCACGTGGACCTCGTCCGGCAATCAACCGATCCCGCGGTCAATGAGCAGACGTAAGCAATCAGCGCTCCCCATGTCGTTCGAGCCATTCGGGACAAGGTGGAGACTCAAGCGCATGCCTGCTACGCTTGTTGTCTCTGACGCTGTCGCATAGTGTGCGACAAATGTTCTTTTCACCTTCTCTAAATCTGTGTATTCTGAAGCCGCGATCCAGCCTACATTGATGTGCTCGCCGGCCGCCTAGGGCGAGCATGGACGGCAATTCTCGTCGACCCATGCGGCGCGCCCTTTACTTAGCGAACCATGGCTGAGCGTGCACGGGAGTAGTCTTGCCATTTCAAGATCTCGGGAGGCGGCGGAATGCATATCGCCAACGGGCCGCGAGGGCAGATTTCATTTGCCCGGCCGCAATTTGCTTTTGTAAATAACTGCCGGAGAGGGCTCTCGCTGCTGCTCAGCGTCAGCGTAACTTTGAGCGTCATTGGTCTGGACGGCTGCAAGAAGTCTGGGACGGCGCAGTCGGGTCAGGCGCAGCAAGGCCAGCAGGGACAGGCTCCGCAGACCCAGGCCGCGGTGCCCACAGCCGACCAGCTCTATCAGCTGGTAGCGCCGATCGCGCTCTTTCCAGACAACCTGCTGGCACAAGTGCTCGCCGGTTCTACTTATCCGGACGAGATCAGCGCAGCGTACGCTTGGCTGCAGCAGAACTCGGGCCTCAAGGGGCAGCAACTGCTGGAGGCCGTAAACGGGCAGTCGTGGGATGCCAGCGTGAAGGGCTTGACGCAGTTTCCCGACGTGCTGAACCAGATGGCGACGAACTTGTCATGGACCTCGGCGCTGGGCGACGCCTACTACAACTATCCCAGCAGTGTGATGAACGCCGTCCAGGTTATGCGGCAGCGCGCGCAGCAGTCCGGTAATCTGAAGAGCACGCAGCAGCAGACGGTATCGGTGCAGAACCAGCCGCCCGGACAGGCGCCACCACCGCCGCCTCCGGCCGACGATTCGAACGCACCGCCTCCGCAGCAGACAGTGATTGTGCAACCGCCGCCGCAGACAATCGTCATTCAGCCGGCTCAGCCTGATGTCGTCTACGTGCCGGCTTACAACCCAACGGTTGTTTACGGCGCTCCGGTAGCGGTGTATCCCGGCTATTCGACTGGCGCCATGGTCGCCACCAGCCTGATCTCCTTCGGCGTGGGAATTGCCGTGGGTGCGGCCATCAGCGGCGGAGGAGGGTGCTGCGGCTGGGGCTGGAACTCCTGGGGATGTGGCTGGCACAACAACACCGTGGTCTACAACCACAACACCTACATCTCCAACTCGAATACGTTCGTCAACCGCAACAATTACTACAATCGAAACAACGTTAACGTAAACAACTTCAATCGGAACAACGTTAACACCAATAATTTCAACCGGAACAACGTCAACGCCAACAATTTCAATCGGAATAACGTCAACGGAAACAACGTCAATCGCAACAACTTCAACAATAACAATCGGACCAACAACTTCACCGAACCCCACTTCAACCAGAATCTCGATTCACCGAAATATCAAAACAGTAACCTGGCGCAAAACAATCGTCAGAACCTGGGTGGAGCTCAACAGAACCGCGGCCAGGCGCCGAACTTCAATCAGAATCGCGGGCAGCAAAACCAGGGCGCGCAGAATCGGCAGAATCTGGGCCAGAACCAGAACCGCGCTACCGCTGGCAATCAGAACTGGCGCAATGACGGCGCTAGAGGATATGGGCAGCAACCGTCTCGCGGCTCGGGTTCAAACGCTTTCGGCGACTATCAACAGGGCGGCAATGCCCGCATGAACAGCGCTCGCGGACAGCAGAGCCTGCAAGGAGGCCGGGCTAACGCCGGAGCCGCTAACCGCGGTGGCGGAGACTTTGGCGGTGGCAACCGTGGCGGCGGCGAGCGCGGCGGTGGTGCCCGCGGAGGAGCACGCCGATGACAAGACGGGAGTTGCAGATGAAATTACGCAGGCAGGAGAACAGCTTCATGCAATGCGCACAGCGGAACTCGATGCCGTCCCGTCCTGCGGCGCCGGCGATTGTGGGCCGGGTAACGTTTGTCCTGGTTGCAGCGATGCTGTTCAGCGCGACGTTCTGTTTTGCGCAGCAGGGAAACGAGAAAACCTTCGCTTCGCCGGGCGATGCGGTGCTGGCACTGTACAACGCTGCAAAAGCTAATGACAGCCAGACGGCCGACGCGATCTTCGGTTCCAGCGCCGCCGACGTTCTCCATACCGGAGACAAGGTCGCCGACGAGAACATGCGGACCGACTTCGTGCGGCGTTATGACCAGATGCATCGTGTGGTGCTTGAGCCAGACGGCGCGGTAACGCTCTATGTAGGCGCCGACAACTGGCCATTTCCTATTTCCATCGTCAAGAACAGCGGCGGAAGCTGGTACTTCGACACCGAGGGCGGCAAGAAAGAAATTCTCTATCGCCGTATCGGACGCAACGAGAACGACGCCATCGACATTCTGCATTCGCTGGTCGAGGCCCAGCACGACTACATGGCTGAGACTCACGACGGCGACAAGACCAAGCATTACGCGGCGAAGTTCATCAGTTCCGAAGGCAAGCAGGACGGCTTGTACTGGAAGACCAGTGACAACGATCCGCCCAGCCCGATCGGTCCGCTACTTGTGTCGGCAGCGGGCGAAGGCTACAACTTGCAGCAGGGCAAAGCCGCTCCTTATCACGGCTACTACTATCGCATCCTGAGCAAGCAGGGAACGGCAGCCAAGGGTGGCGCACGCGATTACATGGTCAACGGCCAACTAACCAAGGGCTTCGCGTTTGTGGCCTATCCGGCTCAATACCGCAACTCCGGCGTGGTGAGCTTTATCGTCGACCAGGACGGCATCGTCTATGAGAAGGATCTCGGCCCCGACACGGCGAAGATTGCCGGCTCTATGACGGAGTACAACCCGGACAGCAGTTGGAGTCCCGCGGATTAGAAGGCGTGGGTTACAGGAAGCGGATCATTGCCGAACCTGTATTTCCACATTTCGCGACGCTGACTCGTCGTAGGTGTCGTCGCCGAAGTAGAGAGCAGAGATCGTGTGGCGGCCGGGGTCGCCGAAGGAAGTAACAAAAGTGGCCTGCCCGCTCGAAAGCTCTACCGGCCTGCCAACATCATAGCCGTCAACGGTGAACTGTACGGTTCCTGTGGCTTCCTGAGAAGCTATCGCCGCTCGGACGGTCACTGCATCGCCGGCTGCAACACCTCGCGACAAAGCGCTGAGCGTCAACCTTGTGGAGACCCCACTCGGCAATACCTTGATCGATCCCATCATTCCCATGTCCTCATGCTTGAGGATGTGGCAGTGATACAGGAACGTCCCCACAGTATTGAGATCCCGGAAGTCCATTCGCAGTTTCACACTGTGATAGGGGCCCTCGCCATTCCAGTAAGGCACATCGACGGTGTCCCTCATTGTGGGATCATTGACCAGCTTCCCATCTACAGCAACAACCTGAAAGTGAATCTGGTGGATGTGGAAGACGTGGTCCTCGGGCGAACGGTTTTCAACCGTCCAGTCTTCAACATCTCCGCGATGGACGACAATATTGGCAGGAGCCCCCATCTTGTAAACCTGCGCCGGCTGTCCCACCACCGTCACGAAATACAAAACAAAATTGTCAGGGTCTTGCGAGTTGGACGCCTGCTGAGAGAAATAGAGGCGCCGATGTATGGTCGAGGGCGGTAGCTTTTTCTGAGCGTACCTGGGCAGCGCCGGCGACGCCGATTGATTGTCGTCGTCGCCTTCGGAAGAAGTGGTGCTCACGATGTCGGCGATGGCTCGCTTTGTATCGTTGTCGCCCTGCGGTCCTGTGTCCCAGGCTTGAGTAATGAGCTGAGCCCTTTCGCCTTCCTTTGGGGTAGTCACGATAAACTCGGCGCGCGCACCCGGCGGAAGAAAGACGCTGCTCTGCGAAGGCAGTGGCTTCTCGGCGGGAATCGGCACACCGTCGACAGCGACCATCCGCACCGGCTGTACTACCTGATTGAACAGGAGTTGGAGGTTGAAGATAATGTCCGCGCCGGCATTCACCACGCGCCATAACTCTTTCTCGCCGGCCCTGGTCTTCACAATTGCCGGCTGGCCACCAGAGTAGGTGATGGGCACGAAGTTCGCCGAAATATCCCATGCGGGCACCAATGGCGTATTCGGCTCGGGACCGATGCGCTGCTGATCGCGCAGCAGGATTATCCGTTCGGGCATGGACTTCACAGCCGGAACGGCCTTCTGAATTCCTTCCACGATGATTGCCCCGGAAGCTCCGCCTTGCACTTGCCTTTCGCTGAAGCCGTGAGGATGGGGATGATACCAGTACAGTCCGGGGGGTTCATCGCGCGGAATCGTGACGCTGTAATCGAACTCTCCACCGGCCGGTATGGCGGTTCGGATCACTTCATCCTGATGACAGATGGGAGGAATGGTCATGCCATGGAAATGGAGATTGGTGATTGACGGGTCCATCTTGCCACCCGCGCAGTCGTCGTCCGGAGACGTAGCATACGCTTGCGGCGCAGGCAGGCGAACGTCCCGCCAAGGCGACAGATCATTATGCAGATGAATAAGCAGCTTGTCGCCCGGAGACACGCGCAGGGTAGGCGATTCGAGACCGTCGTTCGTAACGTAGCAGTAGCGGGGAGGGCCGTCGCCTGAAAGCGTCTGTTGATATTTCAGGTGAAGACTCAGCTCCAAAAGCCCATCGTGGCTGCGGAGTTCGGGAGGATTGGAAACCGTAGCCCCCGCAGCAAATCGCGGACAGGATGCCGCTGGAGTCTGCGCGCAAGCGATGCTACCTGCGAGAGTCACCAACCCGAGAAGCAGGATCGCGCAGAGCGTTGCCGCCCCATCGCTTCCGGCAAGACGAATAAAACGGATGATTGTCGGGAAGGCCATGTTGATGCTTCGGAGATCCAACGCCGCTTCCTCATCGCTGGTTCGAGGGGGAACGCGGCAACGCCACGCTAATGAACCCCACAGGCGAGCACGTAGTTGCTTTTATCATAGTATTTGGTGCTAAGAGTCGCGCGGGCAACCTGAGATAGTTCGTTTCAACAACGTTGCATCAGTCCTGATGCCCGGCGGGCTCGGTTCCCAATTCCCCATCCGTACCACGTTCAAATTCCGACCGGATATAATCGACGTATCCATGAAAGCTTACGTCTACGTCTCGCTTAAAAAGAGTGTGCTCGATCCCCAGGGCAAAACCATTCACGGCGCGCTGAAGAAGATGGGCTACCGCGGCGTCGACGACCTGCGCCAGGGCAAGTACTTTGAGATCGCGCTCGACGACAGTGTGAGTCGCGAGGAAGCTCAGGCCGAGGTGGAGCGGATCGCCCGCGAAGTGCTGACCAACCCGGTGATCGAGGAATATCGTTTCACCCTTGAGGGATAGCCGGGCACGGGGTCCAGGTTGGGACTGGGCAGGCCGATCTTCGCATCAGGAACCCCCTTTGCCTCATCCAATCAGCTAATATTTACAATTCAGACCATCCTCTCCCGCCTTCTACCGGGTCGGCGCGATTTGAAACGTCTAAGGGAGCTTCACCATGTGCGGCATTGTTGGTTATGTAGGCCAAAAGCAAGTAGTTCCCGTCATCATCGACGGCCTGCGGCGGCTGGAATATCGCGGCTACGATTCGGCCGGCATCGCCGTTGCCGGTAACGGTGATGGGCTGCAGGTCAGGCGGGCCGAGGGAAAGCTCCGCAACCTGGAGGAGGTCATCCGCCTCAAGCCGCTCGACGGCACCTACGGAATCGGCCACACTCGCTGGGCCACGCACGGTCGTCCGACCGAAGAGAACGCCCATCCGCATCGCGACTGCACCGGCAAGATTGTTGTGGTCCACAACGGCATTGTCGAAAACTATGTCAGCTTGAAGCGACAACTGATCGCGGAAGGCCACAAGTTTCGTACGGAGACAGACACCGAAGTCATCGCTCACCTGGTCGAGAAGAACCTCAATCCCGGCGGCAATGGACACCCCAATTCACTCGAGGAAGCGGTCCGAAAGAGCGTCCAACTGTTGACCGGCGTCTTTGCCATCGCCGTCATCTCGTCGGACGAGCCCAACAAGATTGTGGCGGCGCGCAATGGCCCGCCTATCGTCATTGGCTTGGGCAAGGATGAATACTTCGTGGCCAGCGATGTGCCCGCGATTCTCTATCACACCCGCGATCTGTTTTTCCTCGGTGACGGCGACCTGGCTGTCATTACGCCCAACGGCGTGCAATTGAGCGACTTCGAAGGCCATCCCGTAACCCGCGAGGTGCAGCACATCACCTGGGACCCGATCATGGCGGAAAAGGGCGGCTTCAAGCACTTCATGCTGAAGGAAATCTACGAGCAGCCTCGCGCCGTCCGCGACACCACGCTCGGCCGCATCTCGCTCGATTCCGGCAAGGTGTTCCTCGATGAGATGGACATCACGGAAGACGATTTCCGAAAGCTGAATAAGGTTTATATCGCTGCCTGCGGCACCAGTTGGCATGCTGGGCTGGCAGGGAAGTTCATGATCGAGCGCCTGGCGAAGCTTCCGGTTGAAGTCGACTACGCCAGCGAATTCCGCTATCGCGATCCGCTGACCGGCCCTGGCGACCTGACGATTTTGATCACCCAATCGGGCGAGACCGCTGACACGATTGCCGCGCTGCGTGAGTCACGCAGCAAGGGCGGTAAGACCCTCGGCATCTGCAACGTTGTCGGCTCCATGATCGCGCGCGAATCAAATGGCACCATCTACACCCATGCCGGGCCGGAGATCGGTGTCGCCTCCACAAAGGCGTTTACCGCGCAACTGACGGCGCTGTTCTTGTTTGCCGTCTACCTCGCGCAGGTACGCGGAACCCTCAGCCCCGACGAGTCCAAGAAGCTCCTGGAAGAACTGACGCGCATCCCGGGCAAGCTGGAGGCGCTGCTCAGCCATGACGAGGAAACGGAAGATCTGGCTAAGGAATATCATCGCGCGCACGACTTCCTTTTCCTGGGACGCGGCGTGCATTATCCGATCGCGCTGGAAGGCGCATTAAAGCTGAAGGAAATCTCCTACATTCACGCTGAAGGTTATCCGGCAGGCGAGATGAAGCACGGCCCGAACGCGCTGATCGACGAAGATCTGCCGGTGGTGATCCTGGCCACGCGCGACCTGAACGATCCCGGTTCTGTGCTGCGCTATGAGAAGACGCTGTCCAATCTGAAAGAAGTGAAGGCGCGCTCCGGCACCGTCATCGCGATTGCGACGGAAGGCGACGAAGACATCCGCGAGGCAGCCGATCACGTGCTGTACGTGCCCGAGGCGCCGGAGTTGCTCGCACCGATTCTCGAGGTTGTGCCCTGCCAGTTGCTGGCGTATCACATCGCGGTGCGGCGCGGCTGCGATGTCGATCAGCCACGCAATCTGGCGAAGTCCGTTACCGTCGAATAATCAGGGTTCTTGCGGCGGCGCGCCATCATGCCCCGCCTTGCTTCGCCGTTAGGTCTCCCAGCATGAAAGCCGTACGAATTCACCAGTTCGGAGCTCCCGATGTGCTGACGGTCGAGGACGTTCCGCGTCCGGAGCCGCAGGCGGGCGAGGTGCTGGTTCGAGTCGCCGCCGCCGGCGTAGGTCCGTGGGACGCATGGATCCGCGAAGGCACGAGCAAAGTCAGCGTGCCGCTGCCGATCACGCTGGGGTCTGACATTGCGGGAGTTGTAGAAGCGGTTGGCTCCGGCGCGTCGGCGTTCGCGGCGGGCGACCCGGTATACGGCGTAACCAACAAGGACTTTTGTGGAGGGTATGCCGAGTACGCGGTTGCGTCCGAAGGAATGATCGCGCGCAAACCTGGCATGCTGTCGATGATCGAAGCGGCTTCCGTTCCGGTCGTAGCGGTTACGGCGTGGCAGATGCTCTTTGACTATGGGCACGGGAAGGCCGGACAGACGGTGCTGATCCATGGAGCGGCCGGCAACGTTGGCGCGTACGCAGTGCAGCTCGCAAAGGCTGCGGGCCTCGAGGTGTTGGCAACATCTTCCGCCGAAGACATGCCCTTAGTGAAGAGCCTGGGCGCGGAGCAGGTTATCGACTATCGGAAGGAGCGGTTCGAGGATAGTGTGCCGCGGGTTGACATCGTTCTCGACACGGTTGGCGGAGATACGAAGCGACGCTCGTTCGAGGTTCTGAAGGACACGGGAATTCTGGTCTCCGCTGTCTCAGCAAGTTCGGAGGATGTGCCTACGGGCCGCGAGAAGCAGGCCGTGTTCTTCCTGGTCGAGGTCACGACCGAGCGTCTCAACAACATCAGCAAGTTGCTGGAGGCAGGTAAGATTTCGCCGCAAGTTGGCTCGGTGCTGCCGTTGTCCGACGTGCGCAGAGCTCATGAAATGCTGGGTGGCGCGCCGCACGAGCGCGGGAAGATTGTCCTGCAGGTTGAAAGCCCCTCGACGAAATAGCTGCGTGGGCCCTTGTCAAAGTTTTGTCTCGCCGTCATCACCATTTTGTTTAGTGCTGTAAATACAGTGGTTTGGGTCTCGTCCTCGACTTCTTTGACTTCGGACGCAAGCAAATAATTCAGAGGCTTTGGATGGCAATCTGTCATCATATGGCTATGAAATCCCTAAAGGTATTCGCCGCGTCATTGCTATTCATGAGTGCGACGTTGCTGCCGGCGCAACGTGCTGGTGCGGGTGCCGGCGGTCATGTCTCTGCTGGCGGCGGAGCGGCAGCCGGTCGCGGCAATCGCACGGTGATCCGGGGAGGGTATGGTCATCGTGGCCGCAACAATGGCTACGGCAATGGCTACGGAGCCGGGCTGTATCCTTGGTACGGCGGCTACGCCGACTACTGGGATGATCCCTGGGCCTCTGGAGATTACGGCCCAAATGGTCCGCCGAATGCACCTGCCTATCAGCCCCAATCCAATGGCGCTCCACCTTCGATCATCGTGATGCAGAGTCCCGAGCGGGCAGCTCCGTCGGCTCCGCCTCCTTCCCCCAAACTGGTCGAGGTTCCACTAGACGGCCCCGCAACATCGGCGAAGGAACAGCCACCGGCTTTGTTCGTGCTACAAAACGGGCAACAAATCGAGAGCGACCGCTACGTTCTCAGCGACCAGTCTGTGACGGTTGATGTTGGGCGGCAACAGCGGACGATTCCGCTGAGCGACATCGACCTGAATGGAACTATGGCGGCCAATCGGCAGCGCGGAGTCGAGATTGCGTTTCCACGCGATCCCAACTCGCTGTTTATCAGTTTCTAATGTCGATTTGGCCCGCCGCTGATCCTGGCCGGCAAGCTACGCCTGCACGTTGTACTGCCTTACCGAGAGCGTCGACGCGATTCTTCGTCCTAGGTAATATGTAAGCTCCGGCCGGGTGAATGCATTTGAGACTGCAGCAATTCCGCCAGACGGATACGTCGTTTGCGTATAAGCGTAGCCGCACGCAGATTGTTGCGCTTGCAGTGATGTGTGCGGCCATTGTTCTGGCAACCTTCCTTGTCTATCCGATAGAGTGGCGTCCATCTCATCATTTTGCCGACTCAGGTTTCGAGTCACTCCAGTTGGGCAGCTCTCTTGCGTTCCACGGGAGCTTCTCCGACCCATTCTTTCGCTTGCAAACCGGACCATCTGCGCACCTAGCGCCCGGATATCCCGCGATCGTTGCCCTGGTGATCAAGCGCTTCGGAGATGGGCCGAGCGCTGACTATGCGCTGCAGTGGATTACGGTGATCGTAATTGCGCTTCGGCTCGCGCTCCTGCCCTTACTTGCTGACTACCTGGGACTGCTTCCTTGGACCGGCTTGCTCGCCGCAATGGCCGCGCTTTGGAGCAGGCCCCCATTGCTGCCGTGGGAAAACGATTTTGCGACACTGCTCATCGTGCTCCTGGCCTTTCCCATGTATCGAGCGTTCCGCGCTAAACTCTCTGGAAGGGTAATCTTTTGCACGGGTTTATTGTGGGGAGTCTTGTTGTTATTTACTCCCTCACCGCTTCTCGTACTGGCAGCGTGGCTCTTCGTATTATTTCTGATTGCGCCGCAGTCGCGACGGAAGTTGGCGTTGCTGGCCCTCATTCCTGGTCTGGTCGTGCTTCCATGGCTCGTGCGAAACTATCGCGTATTTCACAAACCTGTATTCCTTCGTGACAATCTGGGGATCGAACTGGCGGTTTCCAACAATGACTGCGCCCAATTCTCCATGGTGGTGAACATGGGATCGAGCGGGTGCTTTGACCGTAATCATCCCAATGTCAGCCTTAAGGAAGCCTGGCGGGTAAAGGCGCTGGGCGAGGCTGCCTATAACCAGGTACGTTTGCGGGAAGCGCGAACGTGGATCAATCACAACCGTGCCAGATTTTTGACCCTGTCGGCAGAGCGATTCATGGCTTTCTGGTTTCCCAATACGACAGAAAATCTACTGCGTGGATTTCCAGTCTTTGATGGCGATTGTACGACGGACCTTTTCACGCTCCTCAGCATTCCTGGCTTGTTCCTGATCTGGAGAAGGAACCGAAGCGCGGCCATTCTCTTCGCACTTTGGTTGTTCTTCTTGCCACCGGTTTACTACCTGATTCAATATTCCCCGCGCTATCGGGACCCGATTATGCCGATGACATTGCTGCCGGCAGCTTACGTCATCACCGCGGCAGCCTTGTTTGTGGAGCAGACAATAGGTCGGACGTGGCGGCGAGAAGCCGTCAGAGCTGATTAAAGATGGATGGAGTAATGGCGCCTTGTCAGGCTTATCCTGAAGAAGAAGATGCCGTCTTGGTACGCGAGCCCGATTCGCAGCGAAGTGGAATGATCTCCGCGCCATCCGACTGTTGCGACGCTGGCTCTGACCACGGTTCTTTCCAGCTGTATTTCACCAAGCACCAGACCGCGCGCACCCCATCTTTCCAGCCGATTTTTTTCCCCTCAGCATAGGTGCGGCCCGAATAGCTGATCCCAACTTCATAGACCCGCAATCGCCGCTTTGCCACTTTGACCGTAATCTCCGGTTCGAAGCCGAAGCGGTTTTCCTCCAGCCGAATCGACTGAAGCGCTTCGCGACGGAATGCCTTGTAACAGGTCTCCATGTCGGTGAGATTCAGATTGGTGACTACGTTGGAGAGCAAGGTAAGCAAGCGATTTCCAACCGAGTGCCAGAAATAGAGAACCCGGTGCGGCCTCCCGCCCATGAATCGAGATCCGTATACCACATCGGCCTTGCCGGTCAGCAAAGGCTCCAGCAGGCAAACGTACTCGCAAGGGTCATACTCCAGGTCAGCATCCTGAATAATGACGAAGTCGCCGGTAGCGGCCTCGATCCCTCGCCTCAGCGCGGCCCCCTTGCCTAAGTTACGCGGCTGTTCGTGCACGTGGAGCTGGGGAAACTTCTGCCGCATCTCGGCGAGAATCTCGCGCGAGCCATCGGTCGAGCCGTCGTCGACACATACCAGCTCGAGATCGATGGGTGCCTCCAGGACGCGGTAGATCGATTCCCGCAGGGTGCTTCGCTCGTTATAGATCGGCATTACAACTGAAGTCTTCATGGCGAATTAGGCCTGCGGCAGATCGAGAATGGATTGCAGCCACAGACGCTCGCCCCGGCTGCGGCGAACGTCGGATGCGCTCTGTGCTGACATTGTGGGCTGCCTCAGCTTGGAAGCGCAAGGGTTTTCTGCCCGTATGGTCCTTACTCACACGGTTTTTACAATTCCGCAGAGCCGCATCTGGTTTTATCGAAGACTATTCCGGCAACTCTGGACCGTTTCGTCCGGATGATTTTAGTCCGTCCGAGCGCCTCCTGCAGGGCCAACCTCTCCTCGGGTCGCTCCATCCCAATAGAAGTCGCGAGTTTCACGCCAGTAAAGCTTGCGCCGGTTTTTGCCGAAATGAATTAGGTGCACTTCGTCGGTGTCGCGCTAAGTTTCGGGTTCCGAAGGTGGGGTCAATGACTGCAATCGTGGGTATCGTATCTGTGATGTTGATGGGCATTCCTGCCATGATCTTGCATGAATGCGGGCATATTGGAACGGCGCTGATCTGCGGAGTGAAGGTGAAAAAGGTAGGCCTTTCCCGGCGGGGCCTCTACACGGTGCGGGAAGCAGGGCCCAAATGGAGCAACATCGCTGTATCCTCGGCGGGGCCGATCGTGAACCTGTTGCTCGCGATTGTGCTGTGGAACACGTTTACCCTATTTGCCGAGGTCAATCTTGTCGCCTGTATTTACAACCTGCTGCCGATTCCTAATTCCGATGGCACGCGCATTCTGGCTCTGCTGGCTAACACCAACGTAGTTCGTCAGCCGGCACAGCAGGTGGGTGCCCGGATGTAACTGCAGAATCCTGAGATCGACGCCCTCTGGCCGCTAAGCCGGCGGGCGTCGTTGTTTGTCTATTGCAGATTCAATACCTTTTGTTCCAGGTAAGCGCCAACATTGCGTTTTCCATTCATTGCGGATACTCGGCGCGTCCAAACTCCAAAATCTTTTTTGCGCAGCGTGACGGTGTGCTCGCCCGGAGCAACGCTCGCCGTATATGGCGTCTTTCCAACAAAAGCACCATCGACGAATATGTCCGCACCACCGGGATTCGACCAGATATCCAGTTGTGGATCCGGCACCGGCGGTGCTGCTGGTTTGGCGGCTGCTGACGCAGTCTCGACTCGCGCAGCGGACGGGTTCACCGACGGCGAGGCGGTGGGCGCATCGATATCGCAGTTCACGTAGTAAACCGGAAACGGCGACGGAGCCGATGCGCGGTTGGTCGGGTGCGGAGTGTCGGCAACGATGTCGGAAAGAACATGCTCGAGCAGCTTGTCTCGATTCGAGATCGCATTCAGGCTTGATTGCGAGACAACTTTGCCGTTTTGATCATAGGCCCGCACCACCAGTTCTTTCGGCTTGTCGTCGCGTCGCAAACTTAAGGTGTCGGTAGTCGCGGCAGGCGGAGCGCCGGCGTACGCGTAAGCCCACGTCCCGCCGGAGCTGTTGAGCGTCCCTGTAGTGGGATGGCCCGGCGTCTCTGTCGTATAAGTGTGGGCAGAGGGCGTCAGACCCTGGAACGCTGCGTCGGTCGTAGAAAAGACGACGACATAGTTAGGGCGGGCTGCGGACGGAATCTGTGAAAAACAGATCGTCCCGTAGCGGTCGCGCGGAGCCTTGCTCTCGAGCCACTTTGCAGCAAATTTCGGGATGGCAGGTACAGGTTGACCGCCCTCCGCCACCGAGAAGGAGACATTCCTGTTGCACGGTGACGCCGGAGCGGGCGCGGAATTAGTGGCGGGAGCAGAGGCCGCAGTCGGCGTTTGGCCCCATACAGAACTTGCTGATGCAAGCAGCGCAATGACGAATAGGCGTGATTTCATGGTCGCTTTGAACACCGGCAAACATGTTGCTGGCAGTTGGAGTTAAGAGGGTCATTCTGTCTTAGTCAGTTTGTGGCGGCATCATAGCACCAGGCTTGCCGCCTTATCTACCAACATCCTGGCAACCTGGTCTGGCGTGAACGATCCGATTTCCTTGTATCGGACTTCTCCCTTCGACACCTCCAGTTCGTACGTCTCGGAGTGATCTTCCAGGTTGAGCGTGACCTTTCCGGTACCCGGATCGTAGGCCGCGGCCACGTTGGTGAAAACCTGGTTCACGCGAATGATCACCCAGTCGGGTCTGGCTGCGTCGCAGGTCAGAGCCGGTTCTCCTAGAGCTAGATTCACCGCCTGAACACGTTCTGCGATGGTTTCACGGACACTCTGCCACAGCTTAGGTGCCCACTGGGCTTTAAGCTTGTTGTCGGCGGAGGCCTTCTCAATCTCAATTTTGCGACGCTCGCGGCGTTGTTGGATCTCCTTAGCCTTGTCTTGCCCGTATCGCTCCAGGTCGTTAACCAACGGCATAGTCAGGACCCCTCAAAAGTCCCAGGCAAACACAGTGGAATTTCTGGTGAACTGGCAACAGCTTACACCGGGCTCTTTTTGCGGGAAAGAAAAAACCCGCACTTGCTCAGCTAAACAGTTAGTCCGACAGAGTCAGAGTGTCACTACAAAATCAATAGCTCAAATGATCGGTATTGCCAATTTGAACCCCGCAACCCGCCGAAATATTTTTCTTGCTTGTTGCCTTTTCCTCACAGTGCTACGATTTGACAATCTTCCACTTCGTTGAGGCTTTGGCCAAAGTAGTAATAGATGAAAGCCATAATTGCAGTCATCGGATTGGGCAGCGCCGTCCTTCTTCTCTATGTAGGAGCGGAGGTAATGAACGGGACTGTCGATGTCTGGCAGATGGTGAAAGCGGCTCCAGGACAGTTCATTCACTACGTTTCGAACTCCTTCTCCCACGACATGATCGTAACCGCAGTGGTAATTATCGGCGTGATCCTCACTATCGCTTTTATCCGCCGGGTACCTGCCGCGAAAGTCTGATACCCCGAAGTGCCGATCGGCAACAGCTCGACTAAATGGGCCGCTCGATTTTCGCCTGCGGCTAGCTCCTTCCCGTGCCGTCGGAAACGAAGTAAACCGCCACCGCATCCATGATGGCTTTACGGTCCAGCACCGGCTCGGTCTGCTCGTATCGCGCTACCCAGCGAATCTGGTTAATGATGTCGCGGGGATGGCAAGCACGCAACGGCTCTCTACACTTTTTCCGGATGACGTCGATCAACTCGTCGATAATCGACTGCTCGCACTCCAGATTGAATTCCTTGCAAACCGCGTAAAAAATCTCCGCGAAGTGCGTATCCGTCAGTGTACCGACCTCGACCTTGGTCTGAATTCTTCTCAGAAACGCAGCATCCACCAGGGTTGCGGGGTCGAGATTTGTCGCGAAAACGACAAACATCTCAAACGGAATTTCTACCTTCTTGCCTCCCGCCAGGTTCAGAAAGTCTATGCGGCGATCCAGGGGAACTACCCAGCGATTGAGCAATTCTTCGGGCCTCAGCCGTTGCCGTCCGAAGTCATCGATAATCAGGACGCCGTTGTTCGCCTTCATCTGCAGTGGCGCGGTATAGAACTTTGAGATCGGGTTCAATTGCAGTTCCAGCATTTCGATCGTAAGCTCGCCCCCGACCAGCACCGTCGGCCGGTAGCACAACACCCAGCGAGCATCGGCGCTCTGCGAGTCTATTGGGTCTGCGCTCCGGTGAACGTGAGGGTCATAGACCGTGATGATCTGGCCATCGAGCTCAACCGCATACGGGACCCAAACTTTGTCCAGCGCCACCACGTTCGAAAGAGCAGCAGCGATGGTGGTTTTTCCGGTGCCGCTTGGTCCATACAGGAAGATTGACGTGCCGGAGTTGAGCGCGGCACCCAACTTCTTTAAGGTGGTCGGCTCAAGCACCAGATGCGCGAACGCGCGCTGCACGTCCGGCGGGTGTATCTCGGCGTCACGAACGCTTTGCTGTTTCACGCGCCGAATGTAGCTTTCCAGTGAGACCGGGGCGGGGCCGGCGTATTGGTTTTGAGCCAGCAGTTCCAGCGCGCGCACTCTGCCATTCGTCGTAATCGCGATCTGAGGAATATTCCCGGTCATGCCGGTGACTTCGCACAATTGTTCCGCTCGTAGCCGTCGTAGTAGTTCATTGACTACGCCGAATCCAAGCCGCATTTCCGCGGACAGTTCTCTCAGGGACAAAGATCCATTGATGTAAAGAACTTTTAGGGTCAGGTCCTCTAGAAAGCTTTGACGCACGCCCACTTCCGCAACCGATTCGGGTGTTGGAGGTGGTCCTGGCTGGACCTCGCTGTCAACTGCAGTCAACTCCATGTGCGGCTCCTCGTTTAATTCCTGCACCACAAGGCTCTTTACTATACATCCAAGGTTTGTTTGACAACAGTGCGGACAGTCACATTAAGGGGACAAGAGCTGCTTCGGTAATGGCCTAAAAGTGGCCGTCGAAGGAGTCGGCTTTACGGCATGTCCTGAAACTCTGTCGCGTCCACGCTGATGTGGAAAACGCTCGTCAACGCGATTCTTGACTTAGAAACCTGTCTCGGAACCGGTGATTCGCGACGATGATGCGGCGCGTGTGAACAGTGCGATCATTGGCAGCGAAGGCGACTCCGCAATCGACAACTTGCAACTTTCTCAAGACTGCTTCCACCATCGTCGTCGGATGCTGCATGGGAATGGCATTTCAACGGCGCGTGCGTGCTGGCCCGTGAATCACACGATGTAGCCTCAACCTAATTGCGTTCTCGGTCGAACGGATGAAAGCGACATTTCGCCGAACTTTTCCTCCCTGATCGAGTCAACTCGCAGTTGTGAGAGTTGCTGAATGTCGTGATCGCAGGCACGCGCTCATCTGCGCCTGAGCATCTCCGTTTCGAATTCCGCCAGTACCCGAAAGGCCAATCGCCCGGAAGTTACCTGGGTGTGAAAAATAGTTACTTTGGTAACTTGACGATGAATTTATTGTGGGGTATATCAGATTACTTTCTGCGATAATGTGATCGCGAAGCGGATCGTAATTCACTTCGGCACGCGCAGTCAGACAGGCAAGGCGGAGAGATTTCACTCGGCGAATTGCACCGAACCTGGGGCACATGGTAAGCCGAGCTTTTCTGAAGTTCGCCACGATCGAAGGCAGTAAAAAAACCAGAATGTGAAAGGAACACGTTATGTCTTCTCCCTTTTGGTCTGCACTCGGAAAACTTGATGGCAGTGTGCATACCATTCAATCTCAAGTTGACTGCATGCGGGCAGCGCTCGAGATTGATGACGCGAAGTTGAGCCAAAGCCTGATGCAAGCTCGTCGGGAAGGGGCCTTGCTGCGTGACTTGATTCGTGCGGAGCGTCCGGATGCGAAGTGGAACGATCGCACTGAATTGGACATGCTGATCCACGATTTGGAAATTGCTGCACAAGAAAGACGCAATCAGCAACGGCGAAACAAGTTGATGGACCTTGCCAACGAACTGGAAGCGGGAAAAGTGAAACACCGTTTCGAAGCTCGCAGCAGCGCCTTGAACGCATTGCGTCTGGATGCCGTGAAAGAGTTGAGAAAAGAAGCTGCAGCGCCGCAGCAGGAAAAAGAGCTTCCCGGACCGGATGCCGGTATTTGGTTGCATTGGGCCTGCAACCTGCAAGAGGGAAAGGACAGCCTGGTACTCGCAAATCTCAACAAAGATTTCGGTGCCGTGGAACGTTTCATCGGGGAAATGGAAGAAAGCTACTGGGTTCCAGGAGAGCGCGCCAACTCTTCGGATCCGAAGGCCGTAGCTGCGTCATTTGCTTCCCGATGACGCAACCTGCCAGATCGTTTGCATTGGATGAATGTGGCATGGGTGCGTAAAAAAGATGTGAAAGGACCTTTGTATGTCTTCTCCCATTTCGTCTGCATTGGCCAAATTGGACGGCAGTCTCCAGACCGTCCAGTCGCAAGTCGACTCTCTTCGAGCGGGTCTGGAGGTCAATGATAGTCAGTTGAGTTACAGCCTGGCGGATGCCCGTCAGAATGCTGCAGTGGTTCGTGATCTGATTCGAGCGGAGCGCTCCGATGCAAGTTGGGATGATCGGGGAACTCTGGAATATCTGATCCATGAATTAGAAGTCGCAGCCCACGAACAACGTAACGAACAGCGGCGCATGAAGCTGCTGGAACTGGGCGACGAGTTTGAAGCAGGGGCTGTCCGGCACCGTTCCGAAGCTCGCACCGCGGCCCTGAACAGTCTCCGCCTGGAAGCCATTCAGGAGCTGCGCGCTCAAGCTGCAATCCCCGAACAGGAAATTGAACTGCCTGGACCAGACGCCGGCCAGTGGCTGCATTGGGCGTGCAACCTTCAGGAAGAGAAGGACGCCGACGCTCTCACTTACCTGCGTAACGATTTCCCTGCCTTGGACCACTTCGCGGGTGAAATGGAGGAAAGCTACTGGATGCCCGGCGACCGGATTCGCCGGATTCCGATACAGCCTTCCAGTCCATCGCGTCCCGCAGCAAGTGTGCGACGGCCACCGGAAGCGCCGACCTATTCTTCACCACCGCCAAGCCCCAGCGATTACGGGAGGAGCTCTCAAAACACCGTAGCTCGACCCGACACTCCGCCAGGCGGCAACTACGCCGCTGCGGTCGCGCGGGCCTACGAGCGTCCGGCTTCTTCCGCTCCGGTCGCAACCGAATCTCGTCGCTCGGAGGCGACGCTTCCGCAACGAGGCGGTCTTGCCTTGGTAGCGGAGCCGGCGGAAGTTCAACCGGAGATCAAGACTTGTGAAAAATGTGGCGCGACATATTCGGACGAGTACCACGCTTGTCCCGTCCCCGATCCCGGACGTCGCGCTCCAGTAGCTGCTGCTCCTACCGTGGTGCCGCGTACGCCATATCCGACCGTCGACAAATACAAAAGCGGTGGGAATGGTGCGACCGCCGCACAGAAAGACGCTCCGGTCAACACGAATACCGCAACCATGGCGCCGGCGCCTCGACCTGCAGAACGTCCCTCGGTAGATCCGTCAAAGGCGTCGGACAGGAATAATAAGAAGAGCCGGAAGCAGCGTCGTGCGGAGGCAGCTCTGGCGCCTGTCGCAGTGCCCGAAGTGCCTCGCCCGAAGCCGGTAGAGGAAGTCGTCACCGCGGCACCCGTAATCGAAAAGGAAGAAAAAGAGCCGTGGACGCAGAAGTGGCAGAACTTGCAGGAGAGCGGAGCCGAAGCCCTGAGCGATGGCAAATGGCGCAGCTTCCTGGTAGCTCCTGAGGTGCTGGCAGTCGTGGCGTTGTTGCTGCTGGTTGTTGTCGGATCCATTTGGATGGTTCGCAGGAGAAGCGCGAGCAGCACTCCTGTTGTGGCAGTCGAGACCAAGTCGCCTTCGTCGACGTCGACCTCGACGTCGACCGCACCGGCCGCGAATGCGGCTGCTCAGCCGCTCACCGCCTCGAATCCTGCAGGAAGCACTTCGAAGAATGACACACAATCGAAGTCGCAGGATCAAAACCCGTCGGCCAAAACGAATACGGATACCGCACAGCCGAAGGACGTGACAACGCCTCCGGCCCAGGTATTGAATGTGCCGGTCGAGGGTCCGAAGAGTACGACAACCGCGAAGAAAGAGGAACCGGCGGCAGCCGACACCGCGCCTCCCTCTTTGCCGGGCGCAATGTCCAGCAACATGGGGCCGTTGGTGAAAGATATCCCAACCAATGTTCCCAAGCTGGCAGGACAGAAGCTTAGGGTTTCGTCGGGCGTGGCGCAAGGTCAGTTGCTGCGGCAGGTTAATCCGCAGTATCCAACTCAAGCCCGGCAGGAGCGCGTTGAGGGAACCGTGGTATTACAGGCCGTCATCAGCAAAGATGGAAGCGTTCAGAAATTAACCGTCGTAAGCGGTCCGTCCATGCTGACCAAGGCAGCAATGGAAGCGGTCAAGCAATGGCGTTATCGACCCTTCGCGCTGAATGGCGAGCCGGTTGAAGCTGATACCCAGATTAACGTCAATTTCAAACTGGGTGAGTAGTTCTGCTGTAAATGCACCGCTTGTAGTTTCCGGGCTGCAGTAGCTCTGGGAGAATCAAAGGTCGCAAGTCTTCCAGTGGCAACAAGCTGTGAAAGGAAATTCGTATGTCTTCCCCATTGTTCTCTGCTTTGGAAAAACTCGATGACAGCCTCCAGGATGTGCAGACGCAGGTCGAGTGGCTGCGAGCGGGCTTGGAGGTGAGTGACGATCAATTGCTTCAGAGCCTTTCGGACGCTCACCAGAACGCGCTGATGGTGCGCGAACTGGTCCACGCGGAACGCCCTGCCGCGAATTGGAACGATCGAACCGCTCTGGAGCAGTTGATGCATGATCTGGAGAAAGAAGCCCAGATCAAGCTCTATGAACAGCGACGCTCCAAGTTGCTGGATCTGGCAAGTGAGTTGGACGCTGGGGCCGTCCGGCACCGGTTCGAAGCTCGCGCTGCATCCCTGAACAACTTGCGGATGGACGCGGTCAGAGAGTTGCGTATTGCTGCCGCCCGTCCGGAGCAACCAAACGAGCTCCCCGGACCCGAAGCCAGCCAGTGGTTGCACTGGGCCTGCAATCTGCTGGAGGAAAACGACGCCACCGTCTTCGCCGAATTGCGCACGGACTTCCCGGCGCTTGAGGAGTTCGCGGTCGAGATGGAAGAAAGCTACTGGGTCCCCGGTGAGGGTGGCCGCACCTCTGCTCAGCGAGCGGCTCGAGAGCCTGCGGCCGACTGGAATGACTGGCAGACTCCGCCGGCGCCTCCTAGCTCCGAATACCGCAAGCCCCCTCACAATGTCAGAGTCCCTGCGGATGCTGCCGTGCAGAGTGGCGGCTACGGCGCAGCCGTTGCCCTCGGATACGACGCGCAAGCGAGCGCGGCTCCTTCTCTGGCGGAGACTCACTGGGCCCCCGAAGAAGCGGCGCCGTGGCAGAGCGCCAAGGCGATGGAGCTCGATGACGAACCAGCCATCGGGACTATCGCGCCTCCGTTGAAGGTTTGCGAGAAATGTGGAAAGACCTACTCTAACGGCTTCCACGCTTGCGTCGTTGACCAGGCGACGCTCCAGGTTGCTGCTCAAGCGGCTCCCGCGGTGGTTGACCATGGCTATCCTTCCAATGGCAAAAATGGAAAAAGCAACGGAGCAGCTGCAGTAAGCGCCGCGGATATCAACTCGCTTCTCGAAACGGAGAAGCCGCCGGCGATCAGTGCCACGACCACCGAGGTCACAGGGGCTCCGGCGGCCGATGCTTCGCGCGAAAACGCCGAGACGGAGTTCCACCGCCTGAGAGCGATCATGGAGCAGCGCTCCCAGGAGGCCCGGGCGAACGAAGAGGAAGAAAGTCTTGGCTGGAATTTAAACAGGATGCAGATCATCGGCATAGCCGTCGCGCTCTGCATCGTTCTAGGGGTCGGAATTTACGCTGTGGTTCACTACTACAACGAGAAGAGCGTCGAAGCGGCCGCCGCGGTCGCCGCTGCAACCGCTAAAGCTCCGGTCGTTCCTCCCGATGCCGACCTGCAAAAGGACATCGAGCAGAAACTTACGGCTTTGAAGAACAGCACGATTGAAGTTGCGGTTCAGGGTGGCGTAGTTACTCTAACAGGCAAAAGTTCCACTGAAGACGAGTCGATCCAGGCTGAGGACCTGAGCCTGCAGACCACCGGAGTGAAGGTAGTCCGCGACAGAATACAAGTCGACGGGCATGGCAGCTCGAATGGGAAGCCGCGAGCCGGCAAGCCCGCTACGCAACATTAATCGGGCGGCAGTTCCGTGATAGCAGCAAGATTCACATTTCGGGCGACCTTCTTTGGACTTTCGGATTCGGCCAGTCACAGGACTGGCCATTTTTTTCGACTGTGCCCGGGCTCCTAACCTTTCAGAACGGGACAAAAGAGCTATTTCCTTCTGGTACGTGTGGGGGTATGATCAGCCGAAAATCGGTTTCAACCATGTTTTCTCAGCAGCCTAACAGGACGGGCGCTATTCCGAGCGCGACTCTTGCCGGCACCGATCTGCCTCGCAGTTCGGATCGCTGCAGGCTCGTCGGCGGCGCAGCTCGGCGATGGCTATGGCGGGAACGAGGCGCGTTATGAACGAGCAGAACCCTCCGCCCTACCACCTGAAGAAGGCCGAGTGGTTTCACAAAATCCAGGTCGCGATCCTGGCCGCATGCCTGGGAATTCTGATCTACCTTCTCGTCGCGCTCGACACCAAAAACCTGCTGACGCTAATTCTGGAACTGATTTTCATGGCGCTTCCCCTGACGGTCGCCTACTTTGTGATCGACAGAAGGATCAGGTACTGGCAAAGCCCTTACCAACTCTATTCACAAGAGTTCATTTATAAGCCGAAATTGAAGTCGGGAATTCATGTCCCAATCCAGATTGAGTATCACTTTCCTACAGCTGTGAACACACCCGATGTGCTTCAGCGGATCAATGCTGCCGCTGAGGCAGCCATCGACAACGCATTCTCCTCACTCTACTTTCCCAGCGATTATGAGCAGACCAGAGCGACGCTGGTGGAAGCGGTCGATCGGGAAATCCAACTGCTGGATATCGAAGTCTTTCGCGTTAGAGTTTTGAAAATCGATTTTCCTTCCACCCGTCTGCGCTTCGACCCGGACGCTATCCCCCTCGCCATGCTGCCGGCCAGGCCGGCAAAAGTAACTACCCGCTGACGCGGCACCCCGCCGCCTTGAGCAGTCCTGGAATCACTATGCCTGTGTCGGATCGCGATGCCTGTGTAGGATCGCGCCCGCAGTGATAAATCCCGCCACGACAGAGGGCCTGAAGGACATGCTGAATCTGCGGACCAGAGCTCAAGAGCGTCGCTGGCGTCACATTTGGCGAGTACTTCCTCGAGCCTAAGCCCGGTTTGCCGACCTAGGTTAGCGGGCAAGCGGGATGATCGCACTGGCAGGCGATTTCCACCTCGCGCGATCCGGCATCCCGGCAGGAATCGCTGCAATACTTTTCGCCGCTCGGGACGGTACATAGACAAGGTTCATGGGCGCATGTTTTCTGCTGTTCGTCTGCCATCGAGGTTCTCCTTCAGATTTATCGATCAGGATATTTGTTGCCGCCGTTAAGGTCCGGGCGAGTCGCCATTGTTGCCCGTTGCAGGCAGCAAAGTCAAATAAGCGAGCCGCACATTTGTGGTTCGCTGTTGCATTTGACATGTTGTTCTTGTCGAGTAAGCTTGATCGATTATGTATGACCGCAGGTGAAGAGGTGTTTCTTGGCCAGCGCTCGAAATTTACTTCGGTATGCGAGGGTGGTGCTCCTGGGTGTCTCAGTCGCCGCTACACTGACGCCGCCGGTCTTCGCCCAGACCTATCACGTCATCCACACTTTTACGCAGCAGGAGGAATATCCGAGAGACGGTTTGGTCGCCGATGCAACTGGGAATCTCTATGGCAGCACGTCGGCGGGAGGAAATAGATACAACGGCACGATCTTCCGCATGACACTGCGCAACTCCGCCTGGATGTATACGACTATTTATAACTTTCAGGGAGGAAGCGACGGCTCGGAGCCATTAGCTACTCCAGTATTCGGACCTGATGGCGCCCTTTACGGTACGACATACGCGGGCGGGGCCAATCCGAATTGCCCTTCAGGCTGCGGCACAGTCTACAGGTTAGTTCCTTCACCTACTGTCTGCAAAACAACGTTGTGCGAGTGGTCGGACCAGGTGATCTATTCTTTCGGCTCGAACACGCCGGATGGGTATAACCCCTATAGCCGCATCAGCTTCGACTCCAACGGAAACCTCTATGGGTCGACCTCACAGGGTGGTAACCTACCGCCGCCCGATCAAAACTTCGGAGCAATCTTCCAACTTACCCATTCCAATGGCGTTTGGAGCGAGAACATTCTGTTGACCTTCATTGGAATGGGGAACGGCAACAACCCAACCTGGGGAGTCATCCTGGACAACTCCGGCAACGTTTATGGGACAAGTCCAAGCGCAGACATTTGTGGTACTGAGCATTATGCCTGTGGTGCGGTGTTTGAACTGCAACAGCCGAACTGGAGGTACTCGTTTATCTACACTTTTGACCACAGCGACGACGGCACCGCGCCTTACGGCGCTCCTATCTGGGACGCGGGGGGCAATATGTACGGTTCGACCGCCGCCGGCAGCCTTGATGGCAGCAGCGGCGCTACGATATGGAAGCTCTCGCCTTCGAATGGATCATGGGTGCGGACGACGCTCTACAGTTGGCCGGTGGGAGCCTGGGGAGGCAAAGGAAGTCTCACCATGGACGCACACGGTAATCTCTACGGAATTCAAGCACCTATTTATGGATCGGGTGCTGGTTCCGTATTCAAACTCACAAATAACGGTGGCGTCTGGACCTACTCCACATTGCACGACTTCAATGGAAGTGACGGATCGTACCCCAATGGGAGCCTGGTCGTCGACGCCAATGGTAATGTGTTCGGCACCACCTGGATGGGTGGCCATCCCCCGACGGGTCAGTGTTACGACGGTTGCGGGGTTGTCTTCGAGATTACTCCGTAAAGCCATCGATAGAGGAGTCGCGGACTACTACAATCGACAGTGCGTCCACAGCATCCGAGGAGGAGCCATGCAGCTGCTGAAAGCGCGTGAAGACGAGTTGCTCGGGTAGAGCTGGCCTTCAGGCCAGCGTCTAAGCCTTCATTTCCGGATTAGAGTCGGCTTTCAGCCGACGGCACAAGCCTCGTGTAATGGATTCCAGCAACCTCTGAAGCCGCACCCGTTCAAAACCCGGCGCAACCTTCGCCGTGCAGGATGTTTATACTCTTGGGAGGGGTGACTTAGTCCGATGAAGCTCATCCGCCTCACTTTTACAAGCCTGATTGTCGTCGCAATGTTTGCGTCCACATCGCGCGCCCTTCCGCCTGCCGCTTCTACGGCCAACGCCAAGAGCAACAGTCTCAACGTCACCGTCACCGGTGGCAAGGACTGGGTCGACACCGGCATGGAAGTTCAGGCCGGCGATAAGCTTCACATTACCGCCAAAGGCACAGTGAACATGGGCAACAACACGGGTATCACAGCTGATGGTGCGACCCGTGGGTGGACGGACACGCTTCGCGCCTTGACCGTCCCCAGCGCCGGACGTGGCGCGCTCGTCGGCCGCATCGGCGACAGCAACGCAGCCACTCCGTTCCTCATCGGCGCCGATGGAACCGTGAATGCGCCCATTGCAGGCAAGCTCTATCTCACCATCAATGCCGACTCCACCCAGACACCGGACGGATCGTATACCGTCCACATCGATCGCACGCCGACCAGCGCCGCGACCGCGAGCGGAGCCGCCGCCAGCCAGGGCAACTATGACTTCAAACCGTTGTTCTCCGAGCTCGACGCCAAGCTACCCTACCGCGTTACCGACCAACCCAGCGGAGGCAATCCCGGCGACCTGGTGAACTTCGTAATCGTCGGCAGTCAGGATCAAGTGACGAATGCGCTGAAGGCGGCGGGCTGGATCGTCGCCGACAAAACGGACAAAGACGCCGTGGTCAGCGCGCTGCTGGCGACGTTACAGAAGAACGTTTACGTTGCCGTCCCCATGAGCATCCTGTATCTCTTCGGACGGCCGCAGGATTTCGGATACGAGCGCGCCGAGGCAGTGATGGTGGCTGCGCAACGCAATCACTTCCGCATCTGGCAGGCTGCTTTCAAAACGCCACAGAACCAGCCACTGTGGGTGGGTGCGGGAACGCACGACATCGGCATCGAGAGGGACCAGCGTTCGGCGAACGCCATCACCCACAAGATTGATCAGGATGTCGACAATGAACGCGACTTTATCGGCGCGACTTTGCAGCAGGCCGGCCAGGTCGAGGCTATGTCGTACATGACGCGTTCGAAGCCTATTAAATCGACCAAGACCGCGACTGGCGGAAGCATCCAGTCCGACGGCCGCGTACTCGTGATTGTGCTGAAGGGTTCCCAGAGCTCGACGAAAAAATGAGTAGGAATGACCGATGTCCGCAACCGAACAGGCATCGTCCACTACCACCTATTCGAAAATGTAAGTCCAATCCTTCGGGTTGCCGCGATTCGGCTTCGACCAGAAAAAGGACCAACCGCAGGGAACGTGGCTCGACATGGATGGCGTTGAGTGGACGCAGTCCGACGGCAACTGGGTGCGCGTCGACACGACGAAGAAATCCTGAGCACTTACAGGTAGCTTAACCACGCGTCGCTGCGGCGCTGCTTCAACGCGGCAAACCAGTGGCACAACGGATACAGCGTGACCACCACGATCGCCCACACTAGATAGATCGTCGGCAAAGAAAAGCCCCATCCCGGCGGCGTCGTGACCGGAAAGTCTCCCAAGCTTGGCGATTGAAACATCCAATAAACATGTCCGTAACGCGCGTAGCAGATGATGATGGCAATGACATGTATCAGGGGTACGTGCAGCACGTAATAGAACATCGGCACCTTGCCGAAGATGAGCACAGGCCGTAGCGCCCGCGGCGTTCCCCGGTCGAAGGCCCACAGCCCCAACATTGCCGGACCAAGCGTCATCAGCAAAAAGAGCAGCGAGGGCGGATACTTCGTCGTATTCAGGAATGACAGGACCGTGAAGACCGCTGACTTCTGCACGCTCCAGCGGCTGGGATCGCCGTAAACATTGATCCAGCGCAGGACCACAAAGGCCGCAATACAAAACATTCCAAGGCGCAGAAGCAAGGCTTGCCGTCGCCCCGGCGGCCAACGATAGATTTCGCCCAGCCCATATCCGACGGCCGTCACGCCGACCCATGGAATCAAAGGATAGGCGACGAACACAACGTGGTTCGGAGTATTCAGGAGGAAGTTCGGCGAATGCAGTATGACCCAGGCCGGATTCGCAGAGCTGATTCGGTCAAGCAGGTTATGCGTGGCAATCAGCAGCACGCCGAAGGTGACCACCAGCCAGTCCGGCAGATACACCAGCGCGGAAAGCACGATCATCGAGCCGCCCAGCGCGCACAGCACGAAGATGAAGGTGACGCGGTAATCAAAATTGAACTGCCAGCCCAAGCACCGTAGCGGTACCAGTTCCACGAAGATCAGCCACAGCCCGCGGGTTATCAGGAAGCGCGACAGCTCGGGTTTGGATTTCCGGCCAAGCGCGAGATACGCTCCTGTGCCGGTGAGCAAAAAGAACACCGGCGCGCAGAAATGGGTGATCCAGCGCGTGAAGAACAGTGGCACGGTCGTGGTTGCAAGGTCGGTAGGGTTGGCGCCCGGGTATCCCAGGAAATCGCGGACGTGGTCTATCGCCATCAGCACCATCACGGTTCCGCGCAACAGGTCAACCGACTCAATGCGAGCCCGCTTCGAAGTCACGGTGGTGGCGGCTGCAGCCATAAAGCGCGTAGTGTAACAAACGCCTCGTATCCCGTCGCGATGCTATCGGACCTCGGATCATGACAAAATGTTGGCATGTCTGAATCGTTTGCGCCGATTCCTGATTTGCTTTACGGCACAGCCTGGAAAAAGGATCCTACCGCCGCTCTCACGGAGCTGGCGCTGCGCACCGGCTTTCGCGGTGTTGATACCGCCAACCAGCTACGTCATTATCATGAAGCCGGTGTCGGGGAGGGCCTGGCTGCTGCTTACCGTGCGGGCATCGTGACGCGCTCCGATCTCTTCCTGCAAACCAAGTTCACCTACCGCCAGGGGCAGGACCACCGCCTGCCTTACGATCCTGCGGCCAGCCTCACTGTGCAGGTGACGCAATCGATGGCTAGTTCACTCGAGCATCTGGGCACCGACTACGTCGACAGCTTCCTATTGCATGGCCCGGCGTGGCGGCACGGCTGGAGCCCGGATGATGCGGAAGTGTGGGAGGCGATGCGTAAGGAGCGCGACGCCGGACGTACGCGCTGGCTGGGGGTCAGCAATGTTGGCTTGCATCATCTGGAGCAGATGATGGCAGCGCAGAACGAAGCTCCCGCGTTCGTTCAGAACCGCTGCTTCGCCGTCACCGGATGGGATTCCGACGTGCGCCGTTTCTGCCGAGAACGTGGAATCACCTATCAGGGATTTTCGCTACTCACGGCGAATCTCGAAGTACTGGAACATCCTGTTGTGACCGATCCCGCCACGAAGCTGGCCGCAACTCCGGAGCAGGTGATATTCGCCTTTGCGCGTGCCATTGGAATTCTGCCTCTCACCGGAACGAGCAATCCCGAGCACATGAAGCAGGACTTGGCGGGCAGGCGACTGGAGCTACCGGCGAAGGTCGTACAGGCAATCGAGCACATTGCCGGATAGGTGACATCCGACCTATGCCAGGTAGGAATTACGGTAAAGACGCACCGGTAGAGCGGCGCTTCAGCGCCGCGAATATTTCTTGTGTTTGAGCTCGGCTTCGCGGGCGGCAATATATCGCCGTCCGAAGCAGGCTCAATGCTCAGGATAGCGTCCGGACGTCTGGCTCTTGCCGCTCATTGCAGACATCAGGAAGAGGCCTGAGCCGCCCGGGTAGCGAAGCTCGGAGCGCAGGGGATCTGAACGCTGAACACCGTGCCGTGGGAGCCATTGTTGTTGTGAGATTCGACTTCGATGGTGCCACCGTGTCGCTCGACAATCGTCTTCGAAACCCACAGCCCCAGGCCGGTGCCGACGTTCTTCTTCGTGGTGAAGAATGGCTCGAAGATGCGGTCCAGATTTTCGGCGGCGATGCCCGGGCCGTTATCTTCGACTTTAACCTGAACAGTCTTTCCAGCATCTCCATCGATACACGAGACACTGACCTTCAGCGTGCCTCCCGGCTCGACCGCGTCGGCGGCGTTCGAGATGATGTTGGCAACAACCTGCTGTAGTTCTCCGGGATACCCTTGCAGCGGAGGACACGGCTCAGATTCGTGCAGCACCTGGATGTTCTTCGTCTTGAACTTGTTGGAATACAGACGCAGGACCGACTCCACGATCGTGGGAACATCGAGCTTGTCGGGTTGACTCGCCTCACGATAAAAGCCCAGGGTCTGCCGGGTGACGTGCGAAACGCGGTTCAGTTCCTGTTCTGCCAGGTTCAGGTCTTCGAGCGCCTGGGTGGGAACTCCAGGCCGCAGCTTGGCAAGGTAAACCAGGTTGCTGACGGCCTCCAGCGGATTATTGATCTCGTGCGCGACCGTTGCGGCCAGCCGGGCGGCGGCAGCGATCTTCTCGGTCTTGCGCAGAATCTCCTGCGATTTGCGTTCCGAGGTGGCATCGCGAAACACCAAGACCACCCCCACCAGCTTGCCGGCGTCGTCACGAATTGGCGCGGCGCTGTCTTCGATCGGAATTAGCGATCCGTTGCGATGGCGCACTACCGTGTGATTTGCCAGCCCCACAATGGTTCCCAACTCCATTACTTTGCGGACCGGATTCTCAACCGGCCGCAGACTGACCTCGTTGAAGATGGGGAAAACGTCATCGATCGGCTGTCCCTTGGCTTCGGCAAACGGTACGCCCGTGAGTCGCTCGGCAATCGGATTGATGAATGTGACGAGTCCGCGTCCATCGGTGGCAATGACGCCATCCCCGATGCTGGTTAACGTGACCCTGAACCATGCCTCTCGCTGCTTGATCTGCGCGGCGTGCTTCTCGCGCAGACTCACTTCATGCAGAATGAAGTAGGCCAGCAGAGCCAGCCCCAACGCAGCAACGAAGCTGGCCAGATAGATGCAGGCTACTGTCACGCGTACACTGTGCTGATAGGCCTCGATGCGGGCCGCATCAAGAGAGGTCTCTTCCTTCTGCATCTCGTCGACGACGGCGCGGATCTTCTCCATGGTGAGCAGACCGCTGTCGGTCAGGACCAGCGCGCGAGCTTCATCCGGATGCCCGGATTGATAAAGCGCAATCGTGTCAGACAGTTCCTGCAGCTTCTTGTTTGCCAAACCGTGAAGCGTGGAAATTCGCCCTTGCTCGGCGGGATTGTCGGCGGTCAGCTCCGCCAGCTTCTCGATCTCGTTATTAATTTGGTTGACCGCGAGATTGTAGGGCGCAAGGTAGCGTGCCTCACCTGTGTACAGGTAACCGCGTTGTCCGGTCTCGGCGTCCTTCAGGAGCGACTCTGTGTTCGACAACTGCAGCAGCACATCCCCAGTGTGGCGCACCCATGTCTGGTTCTCCAACTGGATCGCCAATTGCCGCCGGATGACGAGACCATTCGCCAGCAAGAGCAGCAGTAGAGCTGCAAATCCGGCGATGACACTGAAGCGTTTATATAACGGTTGCATAGGGCCCGGAGTGGCTACAGAGCGTCCTGGTTGAACAGGATTGTAGCTGAAGTCCGGGCCGGTCGGCACTGCAAAAGCCCCTTAACCGTATCGAGTCCAGCCGCGGCATGGAATGGCGCGACCCGCGAGCGGCTGACGGTTTCTTACTGCTGAGCCGGCTTCGCAGGCGCCTCCGCCCCGGGCATCAGGTCTTTCAGCGGAGCTCTCAACTGCTCCTCCAGTTCCGGACGCGGCAGCGGTTTCCGTGGCAGCATCTGATCGCGCATCGCGGCGTTATACACGAACGTCGCCTCCACCACGGCCGCCTGCGCCAGGTCCTCCGGAGAGAGCCGCTCGTAGGTATCCATGTTGGAGTGATGGGAGCGCGTCTCGTAATCCAACGGGTCCTGGATGAACTGGAAGCCCGGAATCCCAATCGCGTCGAACGCCTCGTGGTCCGTGCCCCCAGTGTTGCGCAGCGTAATCGTTGTCACGCCGAGGTCCTTCAACGGCTCCATCCACTGCGCGAAGATCGGCGCGATCGCCGCATTGCCTTGCAGGTAGATGCCACGAATCTTGCCGCTGCCATTGTCGAGATTGAAGTACGCCGAGATTTTCTGCGCATCGGGCTTCAGTTCCACCGCGCCGGCCGGCTTGCGTACCCATTCCGGCAACTTCAGCTGGTCGGGCGTGGTCGAGAGCGGCACCTGTCCGAAGTGCTGGCGGACATAACCGAACGATCCGTACTCGCCTTCTTCTTCACCTGTCCACAAGCCTACGCGGATCGTCCGGCGCGGCTTCACCTGCAGTGTGTTCAGGATGCGCATCACTTCCATCGCAACTACCGTACCCGCTCCGTTGTCCGTTGCGCCCGTACCTGACGCCCAGGAGTCGAGGTGGCCGCCGACCATCACGATCTCATCTTTCAGCTTGGGGTCGGTGCCGGGGATTTCCGCGATCGTATCGAAACCGTGTTCGTGATCCCCGGTGAACTTGGTCTCAACGTCCATCTCGACGTTGACCGGCACGTTGGCCTTCAGCAGGCGGTAGACGCGTCCGTAATTTTCGATGGCCATCACCACCACGGGCACGGGATCGATGTGCTCGCGCTTATAGGCCTCCCATCCGAAGCCGGCGCCGCTGTCGTCGAAGAACGTTCCGCCCGAGCCGCCGCCATCGCGTCCATCGCGGCTGGGAGTGACGACTGCCAGCGCATGCTCACTGGCGAGGAACGCTCCAACCTTTTGACGTAACTCCAGCCGCTTCATGTAGGTCTGAATGAAGTCCTCGCGGTTGCGCGCCTTCGTCGGATATTCCATCAGCTTCTTGAGTTCGGCATCGTCGTAGCGAGTCCACAGAGGCTTCTCCACCGGCGGCACATCGCGCATCGCACCGTAAAACACAATCTTGCCGCTAAGCTTGCCCTTGTACTGATCGAGATCCTTCTCGTCCTTAACGTCCATCCACACGGCCTGGCCGGTGACGGCACCGTTCGTCGCGGGTGACCACGGCGCCGCCTGCGCGATGAAGACCGCCGTGTCGGGAGATGTCATCCGCACCCAGGTATTGAGCTGCGTCCAGCCCATGCCGAAATCACCCCAATCTTCCAGGTGCGCGTTCTTGCAGCCCATGGCGGTGAACTGGTCGCGCGTCCACTCGTTCGCATGCTTCACGTTCTCTGAGCCAGTGAGGCGCGGACCGATGTCGTCGTCCAGCGCGGAGGCATACTCCATCACATGCGAGTGCTCGAACCCCTCGATACGGATGCGCTGGTACATGTCCATGTCCAGCGTCTCGCGCTGTGGCTGAGGCTGTTCGTACGAAGGCTGCACCGCGCTAGCGTTGTTCTTCGATTTGTCGGCCGCCGCGAGCGGAACAGAGAGCGCGAGTAGAAGACTTACCCAGATGCACGACTGGCAAAGTTGCATTGCGTCGACTTGCTCCAATCGGAATGTCAGAGGTTTACAGGCAATCCAGCAGGGTACCAGAAAAGCCGCAGGAGACGCCGTCGAGATCCTGCTTTTGGGGGCGAACTGCAGCAAAGGACGGAAAAATGGCTGCAGGCTGCAATGCGATCTGGAGTGGGTGTTCGCATCCGGACAGCGAAGTTCGGGCTCGAACAAGTGCCGCTTAAATCAATACTTTGAATAGATGATCTAACTATCACAATAATAGACAGTTATTCCGGTTGTCGAAAGCGGTGCGCGGATTGCATCCTACCCTTACGAACTCCACCAGGGGGAGCCATGCGCAGCCTGTTTCACGATCTCCAATACGCCGGCCGGCAGATGATGAAGTCTCCCGGATTCGCCGTCGTCGCCATCCTGACTCTCGCTCTGGGAATCGGCGCCAACACCACCATCTTTTCGGTGGTGAATGGCGTGCTGCTGAATCCGCTGCCGTACCCCGACTCGAATCGATTAGTCACACTGTTCCATAACAAGCCCAACTTCCAGAAGGGATCCATCTCGTACCTCAACTTTCTGGACTGGCAGCGCGACAGCCGCAGCTTCGATGCCATGGTGGCGTATCGCAATTCGGGAGGTATGACGCTGACCGGTTCCGGCGAGCCCGAGAACGTGAAGAGCGAAATGGTCTCCGCGGGCTTCTTCGAATTGCTGGGCGTCAAGCTGATCGCCGGACGCGGCTTCAGCGCGGACGAAGATCGCCTGGGTGCGAATCCCACCGTCATGATCTCCGAAGGGCTGTGGAAGCGTAAATTTGCTTCGAACCCCCACATTGTGGGACAAGCCATCACTCTGGACGGAGTTCCCCGCACCATCATTGGAGTGGTGCCGGCGAGTTTCGATTTCAGGCAATGGAACTTCCGCCCAGCCGAGGCCTATACCGCGGTCGGCGAATACAAGGAGCCGCAGTTTCGCGATCGCAATGCTGCCTGGGGCATGGATGCCATCGCGCGTTTGAAGCCCGGCGTTACGCTCGCCGAAGCCGCCGAGGACATGCAGCGCGTGAATCACGGTCTGGAGGCGACCTATCCCGACGTCGACGCCGGAATCAAGACGACCATCGTTCCGCTGAAAGACCAGATGGTCGGCGATGTGCGGCCGGTACTGATCGTCTTGATGGGCGCAGTGCTGTTCGTGCTCCTGATTGCCTGCGTCAACGTTGCGAATTTGCAACTGGCGCGATCTACCGCGCGTGAGCGTGAGTTCGCCGTGCGTGTCGCGCTCGGAGCGCGACAGTCGCGACTGATTCGCCAGGTGCTGACGGAAAGCGTCGCTCTCGCCGCATTGGGCGGAGCCTTGGGCCTGCTGCTCTCGTATTGGGGAGCTAAAGCGGCCATCGCAGCGATTCCTGACATGCTGCCGCGGGCAGGGAACATCGGCATCGACGGACCAGTGCTGTTGTTCACGGTTGTGGTTTCCATGATTGCCGGAGTGGTCTTCGGACTGGCGCCGGCGCTCCGGACCTCACGCACCAATGTGAACGCTACCTTGAATCAAAGTGGCCGCTCGCTGGTTGGCTCTCGTCATCGCGCGCAAGCCATCTTCGTTACCCTCGAGATGGCAATGGCGCTGGTATTACTGGTCGGCGCTGGCCTGATGATTCGGACTATGGCGCAGCTGTGGAACTCCGATCCCGGGTTCAAACCTGACAGCGTAATTACCTTCGAAGCAACCCCTTCCTCGTCGCTGACTCGGCAACCGCCCGATGCGGTCCGTGCGGCCTATCGTCAGATGTCCGCTACGTTGCGTGCCGTCCCGGGAGTGCAAGCGGTTTCGTTTGACTGGGGCGCGCTTCCGATGATGAGTGACTGGGAAGAGACCTTCTGGATTGAGGGTCAGCCTCATGCCGAGCACGAAGCCGATTTGCCCTTAGCGCTGCGCTACGGAGTCGAACCCGATTATCTCAAGCTGATGCAGATTCCGCTGTTGCGCGGCCGCTTCTTTACCGACGCCGACAACGAAAAATCGGCGCGGGTAGCGGTCATCGACCAGAGCTTCGCTGATCGCTATTTCCCCGGTCAGGACCCGATCGGCAAGCACCTTCATTTCAACCAGGACACCTCGGGCGGGCCGCGTACCGATGAAATCGTCGGCGTGGTCGGGCACGTCAAGCAATTCGGACTGCAGCCCGATAAAACCAACATCGTCGACGTGCAGTACTACGAACCGTTTGCGCAGGCTACCGACCTCATCATGCGCCGGCTCGCCGAGGGAGTGCCGGCTTTTGTCCGGGTGCGTGATGGTGTCGATCCCGAATCGGCTTTTCCCACTATCCGACGCGCCCTGACGCAGCTCGATAGTCAGATGGTCGTAGACAACCTTGAGCCCATGCAGCGCACTGTCGCGCGCTCCATCGCGCGGCAGCGATTTGCCATGCTGCTGTTTTCGATCTTCGCCGCAGGTGCGCTTCTGCTGGCCAGTCTCGGCATCTACGGCGTGTTGTCCTACATCGTGGGACAGCGTACGCGCGAGGTGGGTATCCGCATGGCGCTGGGAGCGCAAAAGGGCGACGTCATGAGGGCGGTGCTGCGAGACGGCGCGGGCATGACCCTGCCGGGCATTGGCATTGGCCTGGTCGTGGCGCTCGGCATGAGCCGTCTGATGTCGGCCATGCTGTTCGGCGTTACCCCAACCGACATCGTAACGTTTGCGTCGGTCCCGCTGGTGCTTTGCGTGGTAGCGATTATGGCTTGTTATTTGCCGGCGCGCCGGGCGGCGAGGTTGGACCCGATGCAGGCGCTGCGGGCGGATTAGTGGGGCGGGAGTTCAGGGCGCGTATCGCAGCGGTCGCGCGTGGGTCATCGACGACAGCGATGTCGCAGAGGCCAGACGCCAGCCCATTGCGATACCGATCGTCGGGACCGTCGACGCGATCCATCACAAACCGCACACTGATTGGGTCGGATCCGGCTTGGACTGTGACTGCTTCTGCGCATTGGACCCTCCGCCATTCGCCCAGGGAACTTGCGTGCAGATGATACGCGATGCCGGAGTAGACGCTCACTGTTCCAGTGCCGTTTGCGTCGAGGGTTACATCCGCCGCACTGTTCATTGAATCGCCGGGATGTTGCAGGTCCTCCCACTGCACCCGTACCTTCGGCACGGGTTTTCCGTCCAGTCCGACTGCCTCGATATGGATGATGCGTTTCCGGGCAAGAGCAGGCACGGGCATTTCGACGTACTTCGTTTCTCCCTGTTCGATGTGTACGACGCGTGCTTTCGTTTTGTCGGTTACCCCAGGGCAGTACGTTGGGACGAAGGGCGACTCGGGCGTCGGCGAGCTGTTGATGTTAATTCCGACGTAGTAATCGCCGGGTGCAATGGGCCAGATCTCGAAGTTGCCATCGACGTCCACGGTTGCTCGGAAGCCGGTACGCTCGTTTGTCTTCGGAAGCCCGACTGGAACGGCAGCAACTGTTTGCAGGGAAACATCGTTTTGTTCAGGGATGAAAGCGAACTGTTCTCCCTTGGGAACGAGCACCTTGCCCTTCAAACGAGTATTGGGGCGCAAAGGGAAATCGACCTTTTCGCAGGAACCATCGCCAACAGTTTTTATGTATCGTTCCGCATAAAACGACTTGTCGTAGGTCTGACCCGGCTCAAGGGTGGGAGTGATTGTGTAGGTACCATTCGGCAAATCGGCAAACTCGTACTGTCCGTCAGCTTCCGTAATTGTCGTGAACGTCTTATTCGCGGACGTGGCCCGAATCAACATATTGACAACCGGTTCCCATGGCGCGTCGGCAACCCGATGGCCCTGCGCGTCATACCGTTCGGGAGCCTCGTAGCTCACCTTTCCAAACAGGCTGCCTTGCCCGAAGGTAATGGATTTGCGGACGGCCTCGACGAGACTGGCACTGGCAGTGTCATTCTGCAATTCGGTTGTGTTGTCTAAACCGGTCCAGAGTTTCCCGTCGTCATTTTTAGTGGCGAGGATCAGAAAGCGGCCACCCACGGGAAGAGGCGTGCCACAGTCGCCTCCGCCCGATCCGGTTTCGATCCGGACCTCTTTGCCTAGATTGCCCTTCAACGAATCTTCGACTGCAATTTGCATCGAGTATCCCGGCCACTCCTGATCTTGGCTCGAATCGGCAGACCAAGCCTGACCTTGCATGTGGTGCATCACAGGCTTGATCTCCAGGACGCGGCCAACGAAGATAGCATCGGCATTGAGGCGTTCACACTCGCGCCGCCCTGCCTCGACCGAGCAGGCGTAACTCACGATGGCGGCCGCCAGCAGAACGATGACGGGTGCGATGAAGAGAGCGGCGGGCGCAATTCTGTTCACCACAAGTTTCCGCAGGCGCATGGAAACGACCTCGTTTACGTCGATGATTAACTCGCTTCCTTCCTGTTGCAACACAATTATTGACACCGGCCGACGAGCAGCAGTTCCCGTGCAGACGTAATCGGTCGTTTTGCGATATCTTTTGGCATCGGGGTGTGTGATGCACGGGGGTGGAGTTCACTCAACCGAGCTGGTCTTTCTGTCGCTGCTGGCGTTTGTGGCGATCTTTGCCGCCATCGCCCGCAAGCTGCAGCGTCCCTATCCCATCGTGCTGGTGATTGCCGGCCTGCTGCTCAGTTTCTTCCCGCGGATTCCGAAGGTCGCGCTCAATCCCGACATTATCTTCCTCATCGTGCTGCCGCCGCTGCTGTACTCGGCCGCGTGGACGACTTCCTGGCGCGACTTCCGTTACAACCTGGTAAGCATCTCCATGTTGGCCGTAGGACTGGTCACAGCGACGGTTCTCGGCGTCGCACGCACCGCGAGGTTTGTCTTTCCCGGCTTCACCTGGCAGTTGGGATTTGTATTAGGCGCCGTCGTCTCCACGACTGATGCAATCGCAGCGACGTCCATTGCGCGACGCGTCGGGCTTCCACAACGCATCGTTGACATCCTGGAAGGCGAGAGCCTGGTGAACGATGCCACCGGCCTGGTCGCCCTGGAATTCGGGCTGGCCATGGTGATGAGGTCGCAGACGCCGACCGTACCGGGTGCGGTGCTGCGGCTTGGCTATCTGCTGGTGGCAGGTATCGGCATCGGGTTGCTCATCGCAAAGCTGGTGGAGTGGTTTGAAAAGTACATCGACGACGGGCCGATTGAGATCGCGGTCAGCATCCTGGTCCCTTACGTGGCCTATCTGGTTGCCGAAGCCGCGCATGGCTCCGGTGTGCTTGCTGTTGTGGCCTGCGGACTATACCTCAGCCGCCGCAGTGCCAGGTTCTTCTCGCCGCAGGTGCGGCTGCAGGCCTGGGCGGTATGGGACGCGATGACCTTCGCCCTGAACGGACTGGTGTTCGTGCTGATCGGCCTGCAGCTACCTTACGTAATGGCCGGCATCCACTCCTACAGCGTCAGACAACTCCTTTTCTACGGCGCAACGTTCAGCGCGATACTCATTGTGCTGCGGCTCATGTGGATGTTTCCCGGCGCGCACGTCGCCTACTTCATACGCAAGCGCATTCTGCACCAGGACTACACCATCCCTTCCGGCAAGCAGATTTTCGTGGTGGGCTGGACCGGCATGCGTGGTGTGGTGGCGCTGGCAGCCGCGATGTCTCTGCCGGAAAAACTCGCCAATGGCGATCCATTTCCGCAGCGCAACCTGATCATCTTTCTCACCTTCAGCGTCATCCTGGTGACGCTGGTTTTGCAGGGACTCACCTTGCCTGCGCTGATTCGCTGGCTGGGGCTGGCTGGATTCAGCGGTCCTAACTGCGAGGAGCGTGAAGCGCGCCGCATTATGGCCCAGACTGCGCTCGATCGGCTGCAGCAGACGCAAGCTCGCGACCGTCCCGAATACGCTCCCATCTATGACGAGCTGCGGCAGCACTATCAGCACCGCCTCGCGTTACTGCAGAACCGGGAAAATGCGGACCAGGATCCGAGCTCGGGCTTTTACGGCCGATCCCTGGATCTGACGCTGGAGTTGTTGCGCTGCGAACGGGAGGCTGCGCTGGCGCTGCGCGGCGAAGGCCGAATTAACGACGAAGTGCTGCGCACGCTGGAGCACGAAATGGATCTGCGCGAAACCGAGCTCGCGCTGGCCTCCGAAGCCAGCGCGTGAGGAAGGCCTGTGGGCCTGAAGGCCGCCGAGGGAGCACCCTTCGACTTCGCTCAGGGCAGGCCCTGAAGGTGCGCCCATTCAAAACCTCAGCCGCGCTGCCGCCGTCTGCGGAACTGTGCCGGACGCGCCTTCTTGGGCTTCTTCAACGCCATCCAGCGGCCCAGCATTTCCTGTGACGGCGCGAAGGCCATCAGCATAACGAAGCCGCCAACAATCACCAGAATCTCCGCTGAGCCCGTCGTGTTGGCGTTCCCCGGATTCTGCAGGTTCAGCATCTCGTTGTGCGTCCTGTGCCAGGCGAAGAACAACACGCCCAAGCCAGCCAGGAAAATAGTGATGCGCAACCAAAGCTTCATGGGAACTCCTGCCGACGGAATTGTACGCTCAGAGGATGTTGACGGCACGCGCCGCCAGCAGCGCAATCACCGATAGAGAGATCAGCGATTGCACCATCATCAGGCCCTTGGCCCAGCGTGAGAGCACCGCCGTGTCAGTGGGCGAAAACGCGGTGCTGGTGTTGAAGGCCAGGAAGAGATAGTCGACAAACACGGGGGACCATCCCGGGGCGCACTCTTCGGGACACATCTTCTGCGGAAATAGAAACGAGCTTTCGGAGCCGGCAAGCTGGCGGCCGGTCGGTCCTCCGCCGTCGAGCTTCCAGTACCACAGCGCGAACACCAACACGTTCGTTGTCCACAGCAGGGCGGCCGACTTCAATAGCGCTCCTGGCGGATCTTTGTGGTGCGGCAATCCCTCGACCATCAGGCTGAGCGAGCCAATGAGCGCGACGGTAAGGGCGCCGAGAGCGACGAACGTTAAAATGCGGGTCACGTTATGCCGTCCAACCCGATAGGTGAACGTGATAGGAATCAGCAGAACGAGGATGACAGCGAAGAGGAGCCAGCGCGGTCCCACGGAGAGCCGCTCCGGCAACGCGTAATGAATCAGCGCATCCGCTCCCATGGCGATGAAGGCGGGCCATATCGGCTCAGTGGCTTTTCGAATCTTCTGGGAGACAGGCATAGTCTGCTACGGCAAGAGGGTATCACTACTTGTTCCCGAGTTGATGAAATGCGAGGAAAAGAACAACACACCTTGATGAGAAAATAGACTGTGGGGTTTTGGACGCACGTCAGCTTCTCCTGGTTTAACCCGACGCTGGCGCACGTGCTTCTCGTGGTCTTCGTCGCCACGCTCATCCGCTCGGCATTTGGATTTGGCGAAGCCCTGGTCGCAGTACCTCTACTGGCTTTACGGCTACGGCTTGAGATTGCCGCTCCGCTGGCGGTGTTGATCTCAATCACGATTGCGCTGATTATCGTCGCCCAGGACTGGCGCAAAATCCACGTTCGCAGCATGGGATGGCTGATGGCCGCAACCGTGTTCGGCATTCCTCTCGGTCTTCTTCTGCTGACCAGTAGCCATCAACAGCTCACCAAAGCCGTGCTGGCGGTGTTGATCATCGCGTTCTCCCTGTACTCGCTGCTGGGAGAAAGACCTCCCGAACTGACCAGCGACAGCACGCCGTGGTTGCTGGGTTGCGGATTTGTGGCCGGCATCATGGGAGGCGCCTATGGTATGAATGGACCGCCGCTGGCGATCTACGGTTCGATGCGGCGCTGGTCGGCACAACATTTCCGCGCAACCTTGCAGGGGTATTTCCTGCCGGCGAGCATGCTGGGCATGGCCGGTTATTGGCTGAAAGGATTGTGGGTGCCCGCCGTTACGCATTACTACCTGTACTCGCTGCCCGCGATGATCCCGGCAATCTTATTGGGACGAGCAATGAATCATCGCCTGCGCGGTGAAACTTTCCTCAAATACGTTTACGCCGGATTGAGCGTGGTGGGCGTGATCCTGCTGGAGCAGGCATTTCAGCAAGGTTGATGCCTCGAAGCGGAAGGCTCGTCGGCCTGAAGGCCGCCTTGCCGAGTCCATAACAAAGCAGCCTGGCGGCGCACCTGAAGGTGCGCCCTTTCAAAACGACAGGTTTCGAGACACAGCCCCTCAGACACAGCCTCTCTGCCAATGGCGAATAGTCTTGAAAGGGCACGGCTTCAGCCGTGCCGCTTAAGTTTGCTATCACGTTCTTCGCGAGGCGGACTTTCAGTCCGACGAGCCGTTAGGCTCACCGTTCCTTGCCGAACGGGCGCACCCGCAGGAACATCACTACTCCCACCGGATGATTGCCGTAAATCTGTGCGAGTTGTCCGCCATCCTGATACAGCGTGACCTGCGCGCCCAGCGCAGTTTCGAGATGCGGGATCAGGTTGAAGTCGTGATCGTAGCCTGCGGTGTAGGCCTGCACCCGGCCGATGATGCTCTCATGGAAATCGGGCGGCTCGAACTGATCTTTCAACAGCAGCTCGTTGGTGCGGTAGACGTTCTCAATCCGCGTCCAGACGTAGTTGTTCTCCGCGAAGCGCAGCGTCGACTCCAGCAGGTAGCCGTTCCACACCAGGCCGGTCTGAATCACGCGGTTGCGCCCCCAGATCAAGCTGCTGGCCCAATCGCCGCGCGCCATGGGCCGGTTGTACATGATCGACGCCGTCATACGCTGGATGTCGTCTTCGGGCGAGAGCGCTTCCGGACTGGTGAGGTGCGCGAACGAATACTGCGCGCTCCAGTTCTGCCCGGGCTGCACGGTCAGCCGCGTTGACCACGAGTCGATGGTCCCGGAATCGATGTTCCAGCGGAATTCATCAGGTTCGCGGCCGTGAAATCCCGAAGCCTCCAGACGCACCATCGAGTGCGTGAGGCCCAACGTGACCACGTCGTCGGCGATGTGCGTCGAGTCTTCAAGGTGATGTCCAAGCGGCGCGATAGGGTCTTCCGAGGCCGACGCGCGATGCGGAAACGCTGTTGGTCCCATCGCCGGATCGCCCACCGGAGCGGCGTAGAAGGAAAGCAGCGTGCGCTCGCCGAGGTTGAGATCGTATAACGCCGCCAACTCCATGAAGAAGTCGTGCGGGTGCTGGCCGTCAACGATCGGCTTGCCGTAGGCGGTCTCTCCCTGCTGGAAGAGCTCCGGATAGTAGCGCCCGGTGATCGTCGCCGGCTCGAAGCTCAGCATGGTGCGGGCGGTGAACGTTCCCGGTCCGAGTTTTCGCTGGGCCATGGGCATGAACCAGTTAGTGGAGAAGACCTTGTCGGCGCCTCTCGGACCCGTCTGCTGATCGACGTTCAAAAACGCAACGCCGTGCAGCATCAGCGTCCATGAGCCTTTCATGGTCATGAGCATGGGAACGGGGGTGGAGTTCGGCTCGGCGCTGGTGCCGGAGGTGGTGTGCTGCGTGATCTCCTGGATGAGCGTAGTGGGCTTGGCACCCATCTGCATCGACGACATCGACATGGCGGGCATGGAATGCGCACTCTTGTCTTTATCCCCGCTTTGCTCGTCATTTTGTTGCATTTCGGACATGGACTGCTGCGACTGCTCGTCTCCGGTGCTCGAAGTTGCTGAGCCGAGCTGTGCCACGGCGCTCATCGCGCAAAAAGTCGCGAGGAAAAGTATTGCGAAACACTTCGTGCGTACGAAAAACATAGCCTCTCCGGTTCCGTCAGGAGATCGACCAACAGTTGTCAGTTGGCAGTGTTCGGTTGTCAGTTAGGACGGAATCAGATGCGAAGGACGGAAGGCGGCGGGGAAGAGAACTCACTCGTGTCGGAATAGGGATAGGGTTCTGGTGCAACAATCGGAATAACGGAATTGACGTAGACAGGAGCGACGATATCTAACGTCGCCTGCTCGAAAGTGGCCTGAAGTGCCGCGGGCGCGCCCGGCGTATTGTGGCAACAATTGTGCGCCGGCATCGTGCCCTGGTGCTGGTGGCACAGCGGGGGCGGCGTGCCCATGCTCGCCAGTGGCAAGCACAAGGCGGGCAGCGCCGACACTAACATCAGCAGCAACGCGAGCACCGCGATTATTCGTGAACTACGCATTCCGTGTCCCTATGATGCCACAGCGGAGCACGACGACTCCAAGATTGAACGGATGTAAGTGCCTGCTGGCGAACGCGAATAGCAAAGCGGCCAGCTTCTAGCCAAGTCCAAAAACTAAAAAGTAGCAATGAGGAACCAACTAAAAGCTTAAAGCTAAGAACCAAAAGCGAATAGGCAACAGCGAAAAGTTCCCCGAGCGAAAAGCGGACCTTTTGTGACGTACGTCATAGATTGGCCCATCGTCCGCGGGATATATTGGCGCGTTCGTCATACCAGGTCGAGCCGCCGGGGACCATGCCGGGGCCGGCCGCGAAAGACACGCACGTATGCCGCAGAATTACGTACCAATCTTCATCTTCGCCTTTGTTGCCTTTCTTGTGGCCGCCGGAACGGTGGCCCTGTGCACGCTGATCCGTCCGAAGAACCCCTCCGAAACCAAGCTGATGCCCTACGAGTGCGGCATCACGCCCTTCGACAATGCGCGCGGACGCTATACGGTGCGCTTCTACATCGTCGCCATCCTCTTCGTTGTCTTCGACGTCGAAACCATCTTCCTCTTCCCCTGGGCGGTGCAGTTCAAACGGCTCGGGCTGTTCGGGCTGCTGGAAATGATGATCTTCCTCAGCATCCTGATCGTGGGATACATCTGGATCTGGAAGAAGGGCGCGCTGGAGTGGGTGTAGAAACAGCCGTCGTCAGCCATCAGCCAAAGAGTTTTCAAGTTTGGGTTCGCGCGGACTTTCAGGTCCGCGTCGAGGTTGATTCGCTCGGACGCTCAGCGCCGCGTCAAGTGACCATCCCAATAACCTGGACTTTAGCCCCCCGGTACCTTATAGCCAAAACCTATTTTGTTACGGCGTCGGCCCACCTGCATCCGAACCTGTTCCAGCGGACCGAAACCGCCCTCCGTTCGAGTGACTGGTCTCAGTGTGCGGGAGGAGTGCAAGGGTGTCCGCCCCACTCTCTACATCACACGAATGTTGCACTTCCAAGCGCCAATGTGACCGCCATCACATCGTGAAGTGACTCTCGTACAAGCTTCGCGCCCGCTCCGCTGCTAAAACTAGAACTTCCAAGTGGGGTAGCAGTTCCTTAACGAAGAAATGACAATGCCTGAGGAAACGAAAGAGCCCAATCCGCCCTCGGTCGAAAACTCCGCCCCAGCGAGTGGCGCGCCGGTAGCGACCGTAGCTGCTCCGGAGACCAAGCCCGCTGCGCCGGCAGTTGAAGCGAAGCCTATTCAGGCGGCCGCACCTCCTTCGACCGGCGACAAACCGGCCGCGGCCACCGCAAAACCCGTCGCTCCAGCCGCCGCCAAGCCCGCTGCACCCGCTGCCGCAAAGCCAGCCGCGCCTCCGCCGAAGCCACCTGCTCCCAAGCCGGAACCCTGGGATTCCGCCCTGGTGCGCGCGCTGAAGGCGCAGTACGGCTCGGGCATACGCGAAGCCAGCACCTACGCGAACCAAAATTACCTGGCCGTTGACAGCTCCCTTGCCTACGAAATCCTGCTGCGCCTGCGCGACGACGAACTCTTTGACTATTGCGTCGACATCACCGCGGTGCACTATCCCAAGCGCGAAGCGCAGTTCGACGTGGTTTATGTCCTGTACTCGTTCCACAACAACGAACGCCTGCGTATCAAGACGCAGATCAAAGACAGCGAGCACCTGCGCAGCGCGGTTCCGATCTGGCCGACGGCCAATTGGCTGGAGCGCGAAGTATTCGACATGTTCGGCATCGAGTTCGACGGACACCCCGGGCTCAAACGCATCCTCATGCCCGACGACTGGAAGGGCCATCCACTGCGCAAGGATTACGGCATCCTGCAGCAGGACAGCGAATGGGTGAAGACCAACATCGGCATCGAGAGCGCGCAATGAAAGACTTGATTCAATCCGACTACATCCACGCGCACAAAGGCGAGACCGGCCCGGGCGTGGTGGACTACCTTGACCTCGATACCAAGGACGAAACTTTTCTCGATGCCAACGAGCTCGTGCTCAACATGGGCCCGCAGCATCCGTCGACGCACGGGGTGCTGCGCGTCATTCTGAAGCTCGACGGCGAAAAAGTTCTGGGCACCGAGTGCGTCATCGGCTACCTGCATCGCGGCGTCGAGAAGATTGCCGAGAACCGCACCTACGCGATGTTCAATCCTTACGTCGATCGCATGGATTATGTCGCCGCGGTCTCGAACGGACTGGGCTACTGCGAGACGGTCGAGAAGCTGATCAACGCCGAAGTCCCGGCGCGCGCACAGTACATCCGGGTAATTCTCACTGAACTATGCCGTATCGCGAGCCACCAGGTGTGGCTGGGTACGCACGCGCTCGACATAGGCGCTTTGACGCCGCTGTTCTATTGCTTCCGCGATCGCGAAGCTATTCTCGGAATCTTCGAAAAATATTGCGGCGCGCGGCTGACCACACATGCCTTCCGCATCGGCGGCTGCATTTATGAAGCCTACGAGGGCTTCGAGAAAGAGTGCCTGGATTTCTGCGACGCCTTCCTCCCCAAGCTTGACGAGTACGAAGAGCTGCTGACTACCAACCGGATCTGGGTGAAGCGCACCAAGGGCGTCGGCATTTTGAACGCGGAAGATTGCATCGCGCTGGGCGTTACCGGGCCGGTTCTCCGGGCCAGCGGAGTGAAGTGGGACCTGCGCAAGGCGCAACCCTACGAAGGCTACAAGAATTTCGACTTCGACATTCCGACCGGGCTGAACGGTGACACCTACGACCGGTACCTGGTTCGCATCGAGGAGATGCGCCAGTCGGTCCGCATCGTTCGCCAGGCCGTCGAGGGACTGCCGCAGGGTCCGATCATGGCGAAGGTGCCGAAGGTTCTCAAGCCGCCAGCGGGTGAGGTCTATCACTCGATCGAGGCGCCGAAAGGCGAGCTGGGATATTTCATCGTGAGCGACGGATCGACGCAGCCCTATCGCGTACGCGTGCGGCCGCCGTCTTACGTCAATCTGCAAGCCCTCGACAAGATGGTGCGCGGCCTGCTGGTGGCCGACGTGGTCGCCGTCATCGGCACCCTCGACATCGTGCTGGGCGAGGTGGATCGATGAGCTTTGAAGGAAACGGTTTTGAAAGGGCACGCCTTCAGGCGTGCCGGCACGGAAAGGTTTTGGAAGGGCACGGAATGGTTTTGGAAGGGTACGGAATAGTTTTGAAGGGGCACGCCTTCAGGCGTGCCGAACAAAGGCAATAAGTCGAGGGCTTTAGCCCCTGAGGGAACTAGACGTGAAGCCAACGCGCGAGCACGCGACCAATAACGAACAGACCTACTTCGTCACTACTTCGACGTGGCAGCGGCGTGCTCTCTTCAACAACAGGCGATGGGCCGAACTCTTCCTCGAGACACTTCAATCATACCGTGGCAAAGGATACCTTCTGCATGAATACGTACTTATGCCCGACCATTTCCATATTTTGATCACACCCACAGAGACGCTGGAACGATCGGTCCAGTTCGTCAAGGGTGGTTTTTCTTTCCGCGCGCAGAAGGAGCTCGGCAGCTCGATGGAAATCTGGCAGCGCGGATTTTCGGATCACCGCATTCGTCATTCGAAGGACTTCGAGATACATATTGGCTACATCTACCGCAATCCGGTGGGAAGAGGATTGGCTGAGCAAGCCAGGGATTACCCGTATTGCTCCGCTTTTCCCGGGTGCGAAAAAGACGAGGTACCTCAGTGGCTGAAGCCACTCGGAGGAGGTTCTGACGGCACGGCTGAAGCCGTGCCCCTTCAAGGCAAAGAAGCGTCCTTTCGAAGCAAGGAACCGTCCTTTCGAAACGAGGAAGCGCCCTTTCGAAGCAAGGAACCGTCCTTTCGAAACGAGGAACCGTCGTTTCAAAACGAAGAAGCGTCGCTTCAAAACGAAGCCCTGTGTGCAAAGCAATGATTGATGCAATCACAAATTACCTGCATTCAGCCGGAACCCCCGGCGAAGCCGGCAGCATGTTCTGGGCGACCGTCTACATCCTGATCATCACCATCGGCATTTCTCTGGCGGTGATCGCGATGAACTGGCTGGAGCGCAAAATTCTCGCGCACATGCAGATTCGCCTCGGTCCCATGCGCGTCGGCCCGCATGGCCTACTGCAGCCTTTTGCCGACGCCTTGAAGCTGCTGATCAAGGAAGACATCATCCCGCACGACGCCGACAAGCTGGTCTTTTGGAGCGCGCCGGTTGTGGTCACCATGACCGCCTTCACCACGTTCCTGGTCGTGCCCTTCGGCCGCGAGCATGCCGTGACCGACATGAACATCGGCATCCTGTTCATGCTGGGCGTTTCGTCGCTGGGCGTGCTGGGCATCATCATGGCGGGCTGGTCGTCGAACTCGCACTACCCGCTGATGGGCTCGCTGCGTTCCAGCGCGCAAATGGTCTCCTACGAAATCGCCATGGGCCTGGCAATTGTCTGCGCGGTCATGATGACCAGCCTGCAGACCGGCACGGGTACGCTGAGCATGATCGGCATCGTCGAAGCGCAAGCTGCGCAGCACACCTGGTTCATCTTCAAGTTCTTCCCACTGGGCTTTATTGCATTCATGGTCTTCGCCATCGCGATGGTTGCCGAGACGAATCGTGCTCCCTTTGACTTGCCCGAAGCGGAGTCCGAGCTGGTCGCCGGCTTTCACACCGAGTACAGCGGCTTCCGCTGGTCGCTTTTCTTCCTCGCGGAGTACGCGGCCATGCTGGCGGTCTCCTCGATCGCGGTCACGCTCTGGCTGGGTGGATGGATGCGGCCCTTCCCGAACTGGCTGGGTGGCACAGCGTGGGACATCGCGTTCTCATTTGTTCCGGCTCTGACATTGTGGGGTCTGGCTGGCCTATGCCTGCTAGGTGCGGCTCGCATGCCGAAGATTCCACAGATGAAGATCCAGACCGTTGGCCTGGCGATCTTCGGATTTCTGCTGGGCTTCATTGGCCTGGTGTTGTTCGCCCCAGGAGTGCGTGAGCGGGTGCAGGACATGTTCTGGTTCGTAGCCAAGGTCGCGTTCTTCATGTACCTGTACATCTGGTATCGCGGAACATTCCCGCGTTATCGCTTCGACCAGCTGATGAAAGTCGGCTGGAAGGTCCTGCTGCCGACCGGGCTGGCCGTTTTGATCGCGACCGCGCTCTGGGGACTGTTGCCAGAAATGTCGTCGGCGATTCTGGGGGTGCTGCGATGAGACCCGTACCTCAGACAAAGTGCTCCCGCAAAGTTGTGCGGGTAGAGCGAAGCTTCAGGTTCGCGTCATCGTTGCCAGAAAGATCGGTAGAGCGAACCTTCAGGTTCGCGTCAGACGACATGATGAATAACAAAAGGGGCTTCAGCCCCGACAGGTGCCGCCGGCTGAAGCCGGCTCACTCAGAGATGGAAGGCGGGGACGCGGGCCTGAAGGCCCGCTCTACCAGAGCGACGCAGTGCGAACGCACTGGCCCAACGTTCCGGTGCACCGGGAGGGAAACGCGATGAGTCTGCCGCCACTGCTTCGCAAGCTTCTGTTGATCGACCTGGTGAAAGGCCTGAAGGTCACCTTCAACTATCAGGCGCCCAGCGAGGCCGTTACCGAGCAGTATCCGTTGGAGCGCCCAAAAGTCGCGGAGCGTTTTCGTGGGCAGCCGCGCTTGCGGATGGACGAAAGCTCAACCCATTCCAAGTGCATTGTCTGTAACCTGTGTGCGCTGGCCTGCCCGGAGCAGTTGATCGTCATCAAGGGCGATCGCGATCCGGTGACCAAGCGCAAATTCCCGGTCACCTGGACCTACGACCTGAGCCGCTGCATGTTCTGCGGCCTATGCGCCGAAGCCTGCTCGACCGACGCCCTGGAGTTGACGCCCGACTTCGAGATGGCGCTCTACACCCGCGAAGGCATGGTGCTGGACCAGCAGGCGCTGGAAGACGGTCCGAAGCCGGTGAGGTACGAGAAGTAGCTATGAAAGGCACGGCTTCAGCCGTGCCGGAGCAAGGAAAAAGAGGTTGGGGTTTTGGCCCCTGAGAAATGCACGACACGGCACCAAAACGAGTTACCGCAGCGGCCAAAGCCGCTCCGATAGGGATTCTCAGCGGCATGGCTGAAGCCGTGCCCTTTCAAGACTCATGGTTGAAGGCTAATTGCCAAGTGCGGTCCTTATGACACCGATTGCCACAACATTTTTCTTCTACTTTCTCGCGGTGATGGCGATCGTCTCGGCGATCGCGGTGATCACCCGCCGCAATCCGGTGCACGCAGCGCTGTCGCTGATCGTGACCCTGCTGGCGCTGGCCGGTTTCTACCTGATGCTGTATGCCCCGTTCGTCGCCGGCGTGCAGATCGTGCTCTACGCCGGCGGAATCATGGTGCTGTTCCTGTTCGTGATCATGCTGATCAACCTGGAGCAGAACATTCGTGAGTACCAGTTCAACAAGCAATGGGTGGTGGGAACGATCGCCGCGCTGGCCCTTGGAGGCCTGCTGGCATTTGTGTTGCGCACCGGCCGCGGCGGATTTCCGGCGGCATTCCTGCACGGTTATCGCGGACTTGAGGGCGACAACACCCAGCAGATCGGCCTCGCACTGTACGGCAATTACATGTTCCCGTTCGAGATTGCTTCGCTGCTGCTGCTGGTTGCGATCGTAGGAGCGGTGGTTATGGCGAAAAAGAGGATCTGACCGGTAGAGCGAGCCTTCAGGCTCGCGGTTGGAGCCGAAATAGGAATTGAGGGGCTTCAGCCCCGAGTGCCGCCGGCTGAAGCCGGCTCATAGAGAAACGAGAGGCGGAGACGCCAGCCTGAAGGCTGGCTCTACCGAACGGAAACCGATTTATGGAACAGATCACGACATTGCACTATCTGGTGGTGGCCGCGTCCTTGTTCATCATCGGCACCATCGGCGTGCTTACCCGCCGCAACGTGATCATCATCCTGATGTCGATTGAGCTGATCCTGAACGCCGTGAACTTGAACCTGGTGGCGTTCTCGCGCTTGTACGGATTGCATGGACAGGTTTTCTCCATCTTCGTAATCACCGACGCAGCGGCTGAAGCCGCGGTCGGGCTGGGCATCATCATCGCCTTCTTCCGTAACAAAGAGACGGTGAATGTGGACGAAGTAGATCTTTTGAAATGGTAGGGCGGACCTTTAGCGCCGCTTTTGGAAGGATCGGTAGAGCGAGCCTTCAGGCTCGCGTTTAGCCGACCAAAAAGACAATCGGGGCTTGAGCCCCGGAAGAAGTACCGCCGGCTGAAGCCGGCTCGAAATTGTAGCAATGCGCAGACGCGAGCCTTAAGGTTCGCTCTACCCGAGCTAATAATGTTCTTCTTAAATCACATCTGGTTGATTCCGTTGTTTCCCGCATTCGGTGCGGCTTGCATGTTCTTCTTCGGGCGCAAGCTCACGAAATCGGCGGTGAACGGCGTCTGCGTCGGTGTCATTGTGCTGGCGTTCGCGTGGGCCTGCCTCGCAGTCTGGCAGTACACCGGATACTCAGCCGCCAGTCCCGGCAAACCCTTCGAGACGATCCTTTTCACTTGGCTCGGAACCGGTAGCAGCTCGCTCGCCTATCCCATGCATGGTGGCGCGGCGCAGTTCAATGCCGACGCCGGCTTCCTGCTCGATCCACTGTCGTCGATCTGGCTGCTGTTCGTCACCGGCGTTGGCATGCTCATCCACATTTACTCGATGGGCTACATGGCGCACGAGGGCGGCTACTACCGCTTCTTCGGCTACCTGAATCTGTTCATGTTCTCCATGCTGACGCTGATCCTCGCGAACAATTACGCCGTGATGTTCGTCGGGTGGGAGGGCGTCGGTCTGTGCTCGTACCTGCTGATCGGCTTCTACTTCCAGCGGCACTCGGCATCGACGGCCGCGAACAAGGCATTCATCACCAACCGCATCGGCGACGCCGGATTTCTGCTGGGTATGTTGACCATCGCCTGGTATTTCGGTTCGGTCCAGTACACCACGATCAATCATCTGGCACGCAGCGGGCGTTTTCCAATTGGCGATCCAGTGATCACCGCGGCTTGCCTGCTGCTGTTTGTCGGCGCCTGCGGTAAGTCGGCGCAGTTTCCACTGTATGTCTGGCTGCCCGACGCCATGGAAGGCCCAACGCCAGTCTCGGCTCTGATCCACGCAGCGACCATGGTCACTGCGGGGGTCTACATGGTGGCGCGCTCGAACGCGTTGTTCGTGCTGGCTCCTACGGCGATGAAGACCGTCGCCATCATCGGCGCGCTGACGGCCATTTTCGCCGCGACGATTGCGCTAGTGCAGAACGACATCAAGCGGGTGCTGGCCTACTCGACGGTTTCGCAGCTGGGCTACATGTTCCTGGCGCTCGGCGTAGGCGCATTTGCCGCCGGCGTCTTCCACGTCTTCACGCACGCGTTCTTCAAGGCGCTGCTCTTCCTCGGAGCCGGCTCGGTGATTCACGCCATGGGCGGCGAGCAGGAGATGCAGCACATGGGGGCGCTGAGTAAGAAAATCAAGGTCACTTTCGGCACTATGCTGATCGCAACGCTGGCGATCTCCGGCATCCCTGGCTTCGCCGGCTTCTTTTCCAAGGACGCGATCCTGTGGGAGACCTGGTCGCGCGAAGGCGGCGCGTTTCGCTACTTGTGGTACATCGCGTTTCTGACGGCGCTGATGACTTCGTTCTATATGTTCCGGCTGATCTACCTGACGTTCTTCGGCAAGCCGCGCATGAGCCACGAAGTCGAACACCACATTCACGAATCGCCCAAGAGCATGACGGTGCCGCTGGTGATACTGGCGATCTGCTCGCTTGGCGCCGGCTACTTGGGATTGCCCCACAGCCTCGGCGGATACGATCGCTTCGGAAAGTTTCTCGAGCCGGTGTTCGCGAAAAACGTTGTCGTGCTAGAGCATGAGGGCGCAGCCGCGCAGGTCGCCGCCGGCGAGCAGCAAGTGGAGCATACCGATCCGCTGGAATATGTGCTGATGGGCGCGTCAGTCGGAGCGGCGATTCTCGGCTGGTTCCTGGCGCAGCGCGCCTATAAGAAAGCCGACAAAGGTTACAAGGAGCCGATCCGGGAAGTGGCTCCCGCCTTCTACACCACGCTCTTTCATAAGTGGTACGTGGATGAAATCTACGACTCGGTCTTCACCGGCCGCAAGAAGGTCGGCGGCGTCCGGCTTGGAGCGATGGGACTCGGCGAAGGCCTGTGGAAGTTCGACGCCGAGGTGATCGACGGCACCGTGAACGGCGCAGGCTGGATCACGCGCATGAGCGGGACGGTTTCGAGTTTGTGGGACAAGTGGATTATCGACGGCCTGTTCGTGAACGGAGTAGCGATCGTGACGCGGCTGGCCTCTTATCCCGTGCGACTGGTGCAGTGGGGGCTGGTGCAATGGTACGCGCTGGTGATGGTTGGCGGGCTGGTGGGATTTGTCCTGTACTACGTGGTCAAGTGGTAGAGCGAGCACTCCGGTTGGCGTGGCAGTGGAGGACTGGTAGAGCGAACTTTCAAATGCGCGTGGAGCGGAAGGACTGGTAGAGCAAACCTTCAGGCACGCGTGAAGCGGAAGGACTGGTAGAGCGAACCTTCAGGTTCGCGTGAAGCGGAAGGACTGGTAGAGCGAACCTTCAGGTTCGCGTGAAGTGGAAGGACTGGTAGAGCGAACCTTCAGGTTCGCGTCAGAGAGGGCTAAGAAAGATCCAGGGGCTTTAGCCCCAAGATAAATCATGACGACATACTTCATCACGATTTGCGCGCACATGCAGCAGAACCTCTTCCAGCGTGACGAGGTAGCTCAACGCATGGTGGCCACATTTCTCAAATATCGGGATGCTGCAGAATTCGAACTGCACGAATATGTCGTGATGCCGAATCACATTCACTTACTGCTTTCCTTCGATGAACCGCAGCAGCTGGGCCGCGTAATTCAACTGATCAAGGGCGGCTTTTCCCATTCATTGCGCGAACAGGGATTTGCTTTCCGCACTATCTGGGAACAGCGATATCACGACCGCCGGGTACGTGATGCGAATGAGTTTGCTGAGTTCGCCTACTACATCCGCCAGAACCCGGTGCGTAAAGGATTGGCAGAGAACGCGGCGGCTTATCCGTATTCATCGGCGAGTGTGTCGGGGCTAAAGCCCCTCAATAAAAACAAAGAAGCCGAGGACGCCACCCTGAAGGGTGGCTCTACCTGTCATTGCGACGAGGACGTGAGCCTGAAGGGTGGCTCTACCTGTCATTGCGACGAGGACGTGAGCCTGAAGGGTGGCTCTACCTGGCATTGCGACGAGGACGTGAGCCTGAAGGGTGGCTCTACTTGTCGTTGCGACGAGGACGCGAGCCTGAAGGGTGGCTCTACTTGTCGTTGCGACGAGGACGCAAGCCTGAAGGCCCGCTCCAAACATTTTGGTGACGGCGACACGAACCTGAAGGTTCGCTCTACCAGTACTTGCAAAACAGACGCAAGCGTTACGGCTCGGTCTAAGTCTGAAAGCGATACAAAATGTACAACCACATATTAAGCATTGTCTTATTTACGCCGCTGGTGGGAGCCATCCTCCTGCTGCTGGTGCCCAAGGAAAACAAGAACGCGATCCGCTGGGTCGCCAACATCTTCGCTTTCCTCGGCTTCGCGGTCTCGTTGCCGCTGATTCCGTGGTTCTGGGCATTGAAGGAACGCGCCGGCTTCCAATTTGTCGAAGGTGCGCCCAACAACTGGATCCCGACCATCGGCTCCGGTTACGTTCTCGGTATCGACGGCATCTCGTTTCTGCTGATCATGCTGACCACGCTGCTGGGGGCGATTTCCATCCTGTCGTCGTGGAACGCCATCCAGGACCGCGTCAAAGAGTATTACGTCTGGTTCCTGGTGCTGCAGACCGGCATGCTCGGCGTCTTCATGGCCAACGACATGTTCCTCTTCTTCGTTTTCTGGGAGGCCATGCTGGTGCCGATGTACCTGTTGATCGGCATCTGGGGCGGACCGCGCAAGCTCTATGCGGCGATCAAGTTTTTCCTCTACACGTTGTTCGGTTCGGTTTTGATGCTGCTGGGCATTCTGTTCCTGTACTTCCATCACCACACCGTGACGGGCGTCTACACCTTCTACCTGCCTGATCTTTACGCGACGGCGCCGAAGATCGGCGGGCACGCGGCGATCTGGTTGTTCTTCGCCTTCTTCCTCGGCTTCGCGATCAAGGTGCCGATGTTCCCGTTCCACACCTGGCTGCCTGACGCGCACGTCGAGGCGCCCACCGCGGGCTCGGTCATCCTGGCCGGCGTTCTGCTGAAGATGGGCACGTACGGCATGATCCGCTTCTCGCTGCCGTTCTTCCCGGCAGTGGCGATGACGCCGTGGGTGCGCCAGTTGATGATCACGTTGTCGCTGATCGGTATCATCTACGGCGCACTGGTCTCGCTGATGCAGAAGGACATGAAGAAGCTGGTGGCGTACTCGTCGGTCAGCCACTTAGGCTTCTGCACTCTGGGCATCTTCGCCCTGAGCCCGCTGGGGCTGAGCGGATCGGTACTGCAGCAGATCAATCACGGCATCTCGACCGGCGCGCTGTTCTTGATTGTCGGCATCCTGTACGAGCGACGGCACACACGCGAGATCGCCGAATACGGCGGCATCTCGAATGTCATGCCGGTGTACGCGACCATCACTCTGATCATGTTCATGTCGTCGATGGGCCTGCCGCTGCTGAACGGCTTCGTCGGTGAGTTTACGATTCTCCAGGGAACCTTCATGGAGAACAAAGTCTGGGCTGCGTGGGCGGTGCCGGGCGTGATTCTGGCCGCGGCTTACCTGTTGTGGCTCTATCAGCGTGTGTTCTTCGGCAAGGTGGAAAACGCTAAGAACGAGAAGTTGCTCGATCTCTCCGGACGTGAGCTGGCGACGCTGATTCCGCTGGTGATCATTGCCTTCTGGATTGGCCTCTATCCCAAGCCGTTCTTCCAGATTCTCTCGACGCCGGTGAATAACCTTGTGGCAACGGTTCGTCCGGACTACCCCGGGCTCAACGCGAATAAGCCAGTGCTGGCGACGCAGCCTGCTCCGGAAGCAACGCCTGCCGCCACGAAATCGGCAGAGCCGCCCTTCAGGGCGGCGTCCGGCCAGCTCTTTGAGGGACAGAGCCGGCTTCAGCCGGCGGTACATCGCCCTACCAAAACCTCTTACGGTGCGACGGACAGCAGGTCCCTCCGCTCCGGCGACCAGAAGACGGTCGCCTCTGGTCGGGATGACAATTCAAATCTGGTTATACCCGTAACCACGGCGACCACAACTTTGGCCGCCGTGGCGAAGTGAGGATGACCTCGTGACCTCGCTGACACAATACTTTTCAGCTGCGGATTACCTGCTCGCATTGCCCATGCTGCTGCTGACGCTGTTCGCGCTCGGCATCCTGCTGATCGACTTGTTTCTTCCGAAGCAGTGGAAGCGCGTGAACGCCTTCATCGCGCTGATCGGCATCGCCTTCTCCACCGCCTCAGTCGGCAAGCTGCAGTGGGCCTATCACGTGGCGCAACGTCAGGGCCTAGCCTTTACCGACACCGGCTTCATGGGAACGCTGCTGGTCGATCCCTTCGCCATCTACTTCTCGTATCTATTTCTGGCGGGCGCGGCGATTGCGGTACTGATCTCGATTCGCTATCTGGAGATCGAGCAGGAGAACCACGGTGAATTCTATGCGCTGATGCTGTTCGCGGTCATCGGCATGATGTGCATGGCCTCGGGCTACGACCTCGTGCTGCTGTTCATCGGCCTGGAGCTGATGGCCATCTCAACCTACGTGCTTGTCGGGTTTCTGCGTCGCGACAAGCGCTCCAACGAAGCCGCGCTGAAGTATCTGCTGCTGGGCGCATTCTCGTCCGGCATCTTCGCCTACGGCCTCTCGCTCTTCTACGGATTGACGGGCAGCACCAACCTCGGAAAGATCGCCGAAGGATTGCAGCAGGTTCTCGCGACCCGTCCCAACGATCCGATCGTCATCTTTGCCTTATTGACAACGACTGCCGGTCTGCTCTTCAAGATTGCCGCCGTCCCATTTCATCAATGGGCGCCCGACGCTTATGAAGGCGCGCCTACCAGCGTCACCGGCTTCATGTCCGTCGCCGTGAAAGCTGCGGGCTGGGCGATGCTGCTGCGCATCTTCCTGTTCGCCCTGTATCCGCTGCGCTCCATGTACGTGCCGCTGCTGGTGTTCGTCTCCATCGCCACTATGACGGGCGGCAACCTCGCGGCCATGACGCAGACCAACCTGAAGCGCCTGCTGGCGTATTCGTCGATTGCGCACGTAGGTTACATGCTGCTGGGCCTGGTCGCCAGTGATGGTCAGAACAATTCCACCGGCATCATGGCGATTTTGTTTTACCTGCTGGTGTACACCTTCATGAACCTGGGCGCGTTTGCGGTCATCACCTCGCTCCGCCGTCGCAACATCATCGGTGATGAAATCGACGACATCGCCGGACTGTTCTTCAAAGCTCCAACCGAAGCCATTCTGATGCTGTTGTTCCTATTGTCGCTGGCGGGCATTCCGCCGCTTGCGGGCTTCTGGGGCAAGTACTTCATCTTCCTCAGCCTGATCCAGACCGGTCACTACACGCTGGCTGCTGTCGCGGTGCTGTACGCCGTCATTGGCCTGTACTACTACATGCGAATCGCCAATGCGATGCTGATGCGGCAGCCGGTGGAAGCCGAACCGGTTCGGCTGCGTCCTGCGATGACGTTGGCATTGACCATTACCGCGTTGGGCACGGTTGGCATCGGCCTCTTCCCGAACTTCTTCATCAACGCGGTGAACTGGTCACTGGGTCTGACGCAAGGCGCGCAGGGGATGGCATCACTGTTGCGGTAAGAGAAGAGTTGTTGTAAGCCGTGTCGGATTGCGGACGAATCACCGTTTACTAAACAGGCGCGGTCGGTAGAACGACGAGGCGAGCACGAAGGACGTCATCTGTGTCAGCCGTGGGCGTCAGCCCGCGGTAAACAGTCAATAACAATTCTCGAGCGGGGGGGAGGCGAGACGTCACGCGGTGGACGAATCTTCACTCTTCCCATTCCGGGAACCACCCCTCAAAATATCTCGCCTCGTCCTTGACTTTCGCCCTCTTCGATTCCGTAAGCTTGTAACTGGAGGAAGGTCTGGCTTCGTGCCAGGCCTGCCTCCATTTTCTTTGCGCGATTCCAAGCCTGGCGACAAGCGCTTGTCGTTACGGGTGGAATCCGGCCCGCGCAGTGAGCGCTCACTTGCCACGGGCTGCCAGCAAGCAAATGCCGGGTGAAGAAAACAGGCTGGCCCAGTGCCCGCGCCTGCGAGGTCTTTGACAACTGAAAATTATTGGTTGCTGCCGGAGCAATGTTCCGGGGTATTGGAGGATCCCGCCTCGCGAGCGGGATACCCCCGGACGTTGCCTGTATAATCGTGGGTTTGCACACCTCATCGCCACGTCATTCAAGGAGCACGCGAGTTTGCAGCAGGCAGAGATTGGCATCATCGGCGGCAGCGGTTTGTACACCATGCCGGGATTCAGCGATGTTCAACAGGTTGCGTTAGAGACGCCGTTCGGCTCGCCGTCCGACCCCTACATGCTGGGTACGCTCGAAGGCCGCAAGGTGGCGTTCCTTTCGCGCCACGGCAATGGTCATCGTTTCTCGCCGACCGAGATCAACTACCGCGCCAACATTCATGGCATGAAGCAGCTTGGCGTCGAGCGCATTCTGTCGCTCTCGGCCGTGGGGTCACTGAAGGAAGAGCATCATCCGCTGGACTTTGTCATCCCCGATCAATTCATCGATCGCACGCGGCATCGGGTTGACACGTTTTTCAGCGACGGCATCGTCGCGCATGTCAGCCTCGCCCATCCGGTTTGCGGCGATCTCGGCAAAATAGCTTTCGAAGCCTGCGGAAAAGCCGGCGTCAATGCCAAGTCTGGCGGCAGCTACCTGAATATGGAAGGTCCGCAGTTCTCGACCAAAGCCGAATCGAATCTTTATCGCAGCTGGGGGCTCGACGTGATCGGCATGACCAACCTGACCGAGGCGCGGCTGGCCCGCGAAGCCGAGATTTGCTATGCGACGGTCGCCATGGTCACAGACTACGATTGCTGGCACGAAGAGCACGACGCCGTCACGGTCGATCAGATCATCGGCGTGCTGGTGAAGAACGCCGAGAACGCCTGCAGCGTGGTTCGTCACGCGGTCGCGGCGATGCCGAAGACGCGGAGTTGCAAATGCGGATCGGCGCTGAAGAACGCGATCATCACGCAGAAGAGCGCGGTACCGGCGGCTACGCTGGACCGGCTGCGGCTGCTGGTCGGCAAGTATTTTGATTCCGAAAAGAAAGCGGGAGCGTAGGCCTTGTCCATTCTCGTGGTTGGTTCAGTCGCATTCGACACTCTAAAAACTCCGTTCGGCGAGCGCCAGAAAATTTTGGGCGGCGCGGCAACATACTTCTCGCTCTCGGCCAGCTACTTCACCGACGTGCGCGTGGTAGGCGTGGTGGGCGAGGACTTCACCGCCGAAAACGAAGACGTGATGAAGAAGCGTGGCGTCGATACCCGCGGCATCCAGCACGCGAAAGGGAAGACCTTTCACTGGACCGGTGAATACGGCGAAAACGTGAACGAAGCCAAGACGCTCAATACAGAGTTAAACGTTTTCGAAACGTTTCAACCGTCGATTCCCGCCGAATACAACAACTCGGATTTCCTCTTTCTCGCCAATATCGATCCCGTCCTGCAGAAGCGCGTACGGGACAATATGCAGAAGGTGAAGCTGGTCGGCGGCGACACCATGAACTACTGGATCAGCGGCCACCGCGAGAACCTGGACAAGACGCTGAAGGGCGTCGACATCCTGCTGATCAACGACGGTGAAGCCAAAATGCTGGCCGGCGAGAACAGCCTGCCGCGCGCCGCACGCAAAGTGATGGAGATGGGACCGCGCGCGCTGGTGATCAAGCACGGCGAGTATGGCGCGACCATCTTCTTCCGCGATCACGAATTCGGCGCAGGCGATCATCCCTTCCGCGCTCCGGCCATGCCAATCGACGAAGTGCGCGATCCTACCGGGGCGGGCGACAGCTTCGCCGGCGGCTTCATGGGCTACGTCGCCTCGCAGGGCGAAATCAATCGAAAGGTGCTGCGCCACGCGATGTTCTACGGCGGCGTGATGGGATCGTTTGCGGTCGAGCGCTTCGGCACCGAACGGCTGCAGTCGCTGACGCGGGAAGAGATCGATCAGCGCTTCAACACCTTCCGCGAACTTACACACCTGGATTGAAGAAGCGGGAAGCGGAGCTTTGAAGGGGCACGGCTTCAGCGGTGCCGCCAGCATTGCAAAACGGATCAGGGCTGAACCCTGCCTGGAAAGCGGCACCGCCCGGAGCGGTAGTGGTGCAGTTTGACATTGGGTGTAGAATAAGAACGCAGAGGTTTCCTATGAGCGATGTGAATGCGATAAATCCTGACACTTCGAGCGCTCTAGCGTTGGAATACCAATTGGAATACGGGAGCGCCAGCAGGGACTTGAACGTCGCGGACCTCATGAACAATCCCGGTGCCAACGGCAAATGTGGAGTCAACAGTTTTAGCCTCGCGGAACATACCCCGGACGCGCTTTGCCGTTAATTGTGTCCTCTCTTGGATGATGGTTCCTATCCGTTTCTGATCGCTAAGAATGTTGGCCAAACGTTCGCGACTTCCGCGCTCGTCTAGGTTTCCGCCCTGTGCGAAGTTGAAGCTAACTCCGTGAAACATGAATGTAGAATGTGGGCACGCGTACCGCGTTTGCCCTGCCAGAAAAACAGCGTTCCCGATTGAATCGACGTTCCCAACATTGTGCGTCGTTAGGCTTATGGGCAATCCGCGCAGCACATTGTAGACATTCATCCCGTTCATTACAGAACCACCAGGAGTGGACAGCATCAGGTAAAAGTTCGTGTTCCCCTCGTTGATCTTAGCGGCAAAAGCGGCCAGTAAACTCTCAGTGGTATGGGCGTTGATTTCGGCAGAGAACGAGATGTATACGGGTGGCTGCAGATTGGGCACCGGAGGAATTGCCATTGCTTTGGTTTCTCCTTCTTTGGAATTAACGGTTGATGTTGAGCAGATCGACCAATTCTTCAATACTCCACACGTGATCTGCTAGCCCAGCTTCCATTGCTGGCGTAACTCGCAGCGTCTTGTGAACGCGGCAGAAGTTGTAATGCATATAATGCAGTGCGACCGCGTGACCGTGGTTCTCCAGCTTCTTGCTGAATCCGTTTGTCAATCGCGTGAAGCGGCGCATCGACATCCGCATGGTCAGGTTCTGCCGTTCTACGAATGACGTTGAAACGTACTTGGGGTCCGGATCTCCCATAACAGTTTTCATCTCGCATCCGATACAAGTGGCTGGGCTGTATCTGGATTCGTCGGGGGTGGGAGCGCCGTAGATTTTATGCATCTGAGCATAATCGACATCAATTCCGAAAGCATCCTCAATCGCCTGTAAATATGGCCTGTGAGCATCAGTGGTTATCTGCGGACGGCCAACGATGCGGCTCGCGGCGTCACGCATGAAGTTGTAGGCGGAATGCTTGCCACGGTCGCCCACGTAGTACGTGATGCAGAGCTTTGTATCGGCATCCAAGGCAACCCAGGTCCAAACGTCGCCCCAGCCGTTCGCTTCCTGCTCGGGTGTCACGTTCTTCCGCTTCGCTCCTACGAACTGCCAGATTTCATCGCACTGCAAGCGGCGAACCCGCACGTTGCGAACATTGTGGTGGTGATACTCGGCGGAAGCGCAGCCCATATCGCGCAGCAGGTTCAAGACGGTATGCTTCGCAACGCCTGTCATGCGGGTAATTGAGTTGATACTGTTGCCCTCAACGAGCGCCGCGATAACCTGAACCCGCTTTTCGATCTTCAGCACGTTCATATCTGTTGGCCTGAACCAATGCTGATATAATATTTTTGTTATATTAGCTTGTCAAGGATAATTCCCTTGACGTATAACTTTTTTGTTATAATATGAACTGGCTATGGCGATTCGCGGGACTAAGGACGGCTAAGGGAAACGTTTTAAAGGATTACCTGGCCGACAAGGTGGGCTTGAGGGCTCGCGTTGATGTCTTTCTTTCTCGACTAAAAACTATGCCCATTCCGTGGCCGACGACTTACTACGACGGCAGTCTTGGGGATGACGTCGGTGAATTGAGAATCGACTTAGACAATGTCGAATACCGGCTATACGGCTCGTTCGGGCCCGAGCGTCAGCAGTTCACAATTATCCTCATCGGGGATGATAAGAAACGCCAACAAAAATTCATTTCAGCGGCTAAACAATTGAAAAAACAACTAGATAGAATTGGATGGAATGTGGAGGACTACGATGTCAAGGCTGCTCTCCTCGAAAAGCTAACGGAAAAGGAATACCGAGACGCTCTGGTTTCAGAAGAGATAGATGTTGGTTTACCGATGCAGCTAAGGGAGATGCGCGAGAGTCGCGGTGCCCGGCTTCTTCCTTTCGTTCCCTATTACGCCGCGTTAAACTAACTTACATGGCACTTCATGTCACGCCGGAACTCGAAGCCAAGCTTGAAGAGTTGGCGCAGCGGACTCATCGCGATAAGAACGAGTTGCTCGAAGAGGCGCTGAATAATCTGCTGATCTACAACCAGTGGTTCGAGCGTAAGGTTGGCGCTAGCATTGATGCGGCGAATCGCGGCGACATGGTTGCCGACGACGATGTTCGCGAGTGGCTCGACCGACGAGAACGCTCCTGAATGCGCATCGAATGGTCAGCGCATGCTGTCGCGGACTTGCAACACATTTCGGAATACATCGAAGCCAGCCGCAGTCTTGCGGTAGCCAATCGCATATCGCGGACCATCTACGACACAAGACAAACTTTGAGGTCTATGCCGAACCGTGGGCGCTCCGGACGTCTTGCAGACACACGCGAACTTCTTCTCCACCGCTTGCCGTACGTAGTCGTCTATCGAGTACTGCCGGATCGGGTGCGGGTGCTTAACATCGTGCATGCGGCGCAGAGGTGGCCGTAGGATGAGGCCGCGGCCGTCGAAGTCGTCCAAAGTGCCAGCTACCACCCAGCACGCCGGGCTGCGGCGCCAATATCAACAGCAGCGCAGCGAGGCGCGCTTCACCATGCTGCTGGCGGCGATCTCGGTTGCGGCGCTGCTTTACTACTACGCCAAACAGCAACTGCTGCTTTACGGCGACGCCGTCGCCCATCTCAATATCGCCCGGCGGGTCGTCGACAATCGCCATCCGATCGAGTCCTATGGACAATTGGGAACGGTGTGGCTTCCGCTGCAGCACATCGCCATGCTTCCGTTTGTGTGGGTTACTACGCTGTGGCAGAGCGGCATCGCCGGCGCGATTCCCGGGATGCTGGCCTTCGTTCTCGGAACTTTGGGAATCTACCGGCTGGTGAATGCCCGGGCGGGACAGTTTGCGGCTTACCTGGCAGCTGCCGTCTACGCGCTGAATCCGAATTTGCTTTACATGCAGACCACGGCGATGAACGAGCCGATCTTCCTGGCGTTCTTCATCTGGTCGCTGGTATACCTCGACGAGTTTCTGCGGGCTACGTATCCACCGCCTGCGGATTCATTGGTGCAGCCTGCACAACTCAGTCCTCGACGCTCGCTCGAGTATTGCGGCATCACCATGTACGCAGGAGCGCTCACCCGGTATGACGGCTGGTTCTCGGCAGCGATCTTCGGCCTCATCCTGACGTGGCTGTTCATCGCGTGGCATCGCCGGACGGACGACCTGCGACTCCGCCGCACGATGACGAAATCGTTCGCCGAGGTGCTGCTACTCAACGCGCTGGTTCCGGTGTACTGGCTGATCTACACATGGGCAGTGTCGGGCAATGCGCTGGACTTCATCAACGGCCCGTACTCCGCCAAGGCGATTGCGTCGCGCAGCACGGCGAAAGGCGCTCCGCCGTATCCGGGCGAACACGACATCTTCACTTCGGCTCAGTATTTTCTCAAATCGGCGCAACTCAACATGGGATCACCGATTTGGGGACGCCTCCTGCTGCTGATCGCGATAATCGGCACAGCGGTGGCGGTCTGGCGATTCCGGCGATACGGCGTATTGTTGATACTCTGGCTGCCCTTCACGTTCTACTCGCTCTCGATTGCCTACGGCAGTGTGCCGATCTATGTTCCGGTTTGGTGGCCTTTCTCGTACTACAACGTTCGCTACGGACTCGAACTTCTGCCGGTGTTTGCAGTTTTTCCCGTGATCCTGGCTTCATTCCTGGGCGAGAAGTTCGCGGCCGGCCGCATGAAAATCGCAGCTACCGCAGTCCTGCTGGCGATCGTCGCTTGTAGTTATGTTTCAGTCTATGCCGAAAAGCCGATTACGCTGCGCGAGGCCGAGACGAACTCGCGAGACCGTAACTCCCTGGAGCAGGGTCTGGCGCGAACGCTCGTTCAGCTGCCACCGAATTCCACGCTGCTGATGTACGAGGCCGAGCATGCCGGTGCGTTGCGTCTGGCGGGAATTCCGCTGCGGCACGTCATCTCGGAAGCGGAGCATCCGGATTGGGAGATCGCGCTGCTCGATCCCGCGCATCACGCCGGCTATGCCATTGCCTGCAAAGGAGACCCGGTGTGGGCCGCGGTTCAGGCTCACGCAAATGACTTCACCAGTCTGATCACGATCTCCGCTCCCTGGCAGGCCAGCTGCACGGTGTATAAGCCGAAATAGGCGGCCCGGCTTTGAAAGGGTTCATCTTCAGCTGCTCCGCTCTGAGGCGAGTTGGTCTTTCGGTCGGGGCATCGTGCACTTCCCACGTAACCAGCTGTTGCAGGCGGAGTTCTGCTCCTCTGCTAGAATTCGCGCAGCACACTGACATGGTCGGCATCCCTTTCGTCAAAGCGACCGCTTGCGGCAACGATTTTCTGATCATCGATTCTGCCCGTGCGCCCGCCGACATACACGGTTTCACTCGCCGCATTTGCGATCGCCATAACGGGGTAGGGGCGGATGGCGTCGAATGGGTTCTGGCCGCTACCGACGCCGACCTGCGCGTGCGCCTGCTGAACTCCGACGGTTCCGAGGCGGAGATTTCGGGCAACGGTACTCGCTGTGTCGCAGCCTGGTATTGCAACGAGAAGCATCGCCGCTCCGTGGTGATTCGCACGGGCGCCGGGCTGAAAACCTGCGAGCTCATGGAACAGAACGGCAACAGCTACGAATTTCGCAGCTCGATGGGCGAGCCCGAGGTTGGCGATCCATTTTCGATCAAGCTTGCTTCTGGCGAGATCACGGGCACGCCGGTGTCGATGGGCAATCCCCATTACAGCGTTTTTGTTCCGGAGTTCGAACCGGGATGGCAGGCGATCGCGGAGCAGATTTCGAGCCATCACGACTTCAAACACGGCATGAACGTCGAGTTCGTGAAGGTTTTGACGCGGAGCGAGATCGAGGTGCGCTTCTGCGAACGAGGTGCGGGCGAGACCATGTCGTCCGGAACCGGGTCGTGCGCGGCGGCGGTGGCGTCTATTCACGCTGGCAAGGTGAAATCGCCCGTCCGGGTGCGCTCATTGGGCGGGGCGCAGACCGTGGAATGGGAGCGTGAGGTCTTTCTCACCGGACCTGCCACGCTACTCTGCCGCGGTGAGTTTTTCATTTAAGATAAGCCTTCCTCATGGCAGATTACCAACACAAGGAGCGAGTTCGTCCCGACGCCCTTGAACCGGGCGACACGGTGGGCATCATTGCGCCATCCAGCGGGTTTCGCCGCGACGAGTTCGAGGCTGGGTGCGCGCATTTGCTGCGCCTGGGATACAACCCCTTCTATCTGCCATCGATCTTCGATCGCGAGCTGTACTTCCGCGGCCCGGTCGAACGGCGCGTCGAGGAACTGCACCAGATGTTCCGGCGGCCGGAGGTGAAAGCAGTTCTTTGTGCGCGCGGAGGATATGGCTGTAATTACCTGCTGCCGCACGTTGACCTCGCACTGATACGCGCGAACCCAAAGATTTTTTTAGGATGCAGCGACGTCACCACTCTGCTGACGTATCTGTCCGATGCTGCCGGGCTGGTGACCTTCCACGGGCCAATGGTCGCGGGCGATTTCGCACGGGAAGGTGGCGTCGATGAGACCAGTTGGCTGGCGGCAGTCTCGTCGACAGCGGAGTGCCGGAGGGAGTTCAGTCCAGCTGAAGTTCAGGTTCTATCGCCAGGCTCGGGCGAAGGAACTCTCTACGGCGGATGCCTGTCGCTACTCTGTGCTTCGCTGGGCACGCCCTACGAGATCCAGACGGAAGGCACGATCCTGTTCATCGAAGATCGCGCCGAACGGCCCTACCGCATCGACCGTATGCTGATGCAACTCAAGCTGGCGGGAAAGTTCAATGGCGTGCGCGGCATTGCCTTCGGCGAGATGATCGACTGCGGAGAACCGGGCAGTTTGGATTACACGCTGCAGCAGGTGATCGTGCGGATTCTCTCGGGCCTGAACATTCCGATCGTATTTGGCGTCAAGTCCGGCCATGTTTCCAGCGGTGCGCTGACATTGCCGTTTGGAGTGCCCGCCAAATTGTCGGCGTCGGATACGGTGGCGTTGAGCTACGAATCTGCCGTGCAAAAGTCGTCGCTGGGAACGCCCGCCAGAGCGACTCATCCATGACGCCAAAACACATTCACTTGATTGGTATATGTGGGACGGCCATGGCCTCGCTGGCGGGAATGCTCAAGCAGCTTGGTCATAACGTCACAGGCTCTGACGCTGCGGCATATCCCCCAATGTCAGACTTTCTGGCATCGCTTGGCATCCCGGTTTCGCAGCCGTTCGATTGGCGCAATTTGGAACCTTGCCCCGACCTGGTCGTTGTAGGCAATGCGATCTCTCGCGGCAATATTGAACTTGAGGTGGTGCTGGATCAGCGTATTCCTTTCCAATCGATGGCGCAGGTTCTCCACGCCGAATTCCTGCTCGATAAGGAGCGCTTGGTCATTGCTGGCACCCACGGCAAGACCACCACGTCGTCTCTGGCGGCGTGGATTTTTCATCATGCCCGGCGCTCGCCCAGCTTCCTGATCGGCGGCATTCCTGAAAACTTCGGCAGCTCATTTGCGCTCGGGTCGGGACGCGAGTTCATCCTCGAAGGCGACGAGTACGATACGGCCTTCTTCGACAAAGGGCCGAAGTTCCTGCACTATTTTCCGGATGCAGTGATTCTGACCTCGGTTGAATTCGACCATGCCGACATCTACAAGAACCTTGACGAGGTGAAGACCGCGTTCAAGCGGCTGGTCAACCTGATCCCGCGGCGCGGCCTGCTGATCGCCTGGGACGGGCATCCGAACGTCGAGGAGTGCGTGAGCCGGGCTCTCTGCCGGGTTGAGCGCTACGGATTCGGCGAAAGTTCGACATGGCGCATAACGGACGTCGAGTATTTGCCCAGCGAGACCCGGTGGAAGATTTCGCGCGACGGATTGCCCCCAGCTGAGTTCTCGTTTCCCCTGGCGGGCGAATACAACGTGCTGAACGCGACGGCGGCAGCCGCTTTGGCAGCCAACTACGACATAGGAGTAGACGCGATTGCAGCCGCGCTGCGCGAGTTCCACAGCGTCAAGCGACGGCTTGAAGTGAAGGCCGAAGTCCACGGCATCACCCTGATCGACGACTTCGCGCATCATCCCACGGCCATCGCGCAGACGCTCAAGGCGGTGCGCACTCGCTACGCCGGGCGTCGCATCTGGGCAGTCCTGGAGCCGCGCTCCAACACGCTTCGCCGCAAGGTGTTTCAGCACGAGTTGGGGCAGAGTCTCGCCGTCGCTGACAACGTAGTTCTCGCCGATGTTTTCAAATCGGAAGCCATTCCTGAGAATGAGCGGCTCGATCCGGTGGAAGTGATCGCCGATTTAAACAACTGCGGAAGGCCGGCACAGCTGCTTCACAACGCGGACGCGATTGTAGAAGCGATCGCTCCAGAGTTGCGCAATGGCGATGTGGTCGTGATCCTGTCGAATGGCGGCTTCGGGGGGATCTACGAGAAGCTCCCGGCCAAACTGAAATCGCGTCATGAGGTGACAACTACAGCGTGAGCCGCCTCCGCAATGCAGTTGCGCAACGCTCTCTCTCTTTCGCTGTTCTCTTTCTCTTTACGGGCAGCTTGTTCGCAGCGACTCCTGTTTCTTGCGCCGCGCCGGCGAGCGCGAAACCACAGCCGACCGAATACTTCGTTTCCCTGGCCGATTCCGCCAATCATCTGGCGCACGTCAGTATCCGCCTGCGGGCTGGAAGCGGTACTCGTGTTCTGGACATGCCGGTGTGGAACGCGCTCTACCAGGTGCGGAACTTCGCCGCCAACATCGAAAATGTTCGCGCGCAGGATGCTTCGGGGGCGGCCGCCGCCGTCGACAACGTCAAGACCAGCGAGTGGCAGATCACGGCACCGCCCGGTTGCGTGGTGGTGAACTACGATATTTACCTGAACAGCCCCGGCCCTTTCGGTTCTACGTTGAATGCTGATCACGGTTTCTTTAATTGGGCCATGGTGCTGATGTATTCACCTGCATTGCGCTCGGAGCCTGCCGCGATACGGTTGTTGGATGTTCCCACAGCGTGGGAGCTACGGGACTTGCATGTTCTTGGCGCGGCAGCTCCGGGCGAAGTCGACCAGGTTGTCGGCATCGCCCACAACTATGACGAGCTAGTGGACAGCCCGGCCGAAGTGGGAACGTTCCAGGAATCTTCGTTCCAGTTGGATGGAGCGACGTACCACGTTGTAGTACATGGGAATCCGGCCGATTATGACATGGGCAAGCTCGCTGCCGCGCTGAAGCAGATCACGCATGCGGAAGTAGACTGGATGCAGGATCGGCCGTACGACGAGTACACCTTCCTCTATCATTTCCCGCAAGGTCCTGCCGGCGGCGGGATGGAACATGCGTACGGTACGGCAATCGATGTGAATGCTGAGCGGTTGCGCAGCGACCTGCTGCCCCTGGCCGAGGTCACGGCCCACGAGTTCTTTCATTTGTGGAACGTTAAACGTATTCGTCCGCAATCGCTCGAGCCGATCAACTACCAGGGCGAGATGGACACCCGCGCGCTATGGTTCAGCGAGGGCGTGACCAGCACGGTAGGGGATCTGATGATGGTGCGCTCGGGTTTGATGGATGAGCGGCAGTATCTTGCGCAGGTAGCCGGCGAGATCACAGAGTTACAGCGGCGTCCGGCGCATACGTGGCAATCCGTCGAAGATTCGAGCCTGGACGCGTGGTTCGAGGGCGTCGCGGCCTACCGCTCGCCGGAACGCAGCGTCAGCTATTACAACAAGGGCGAAATCGACGGCATTCTACTTGATCTGCGGATTCGCCAGCTGACGCGTGGAACCAAGTCGCTGCGCGACCTGTTTCACTGGATGAACGATGAGTACGCCAAGCAGCATCGCTACTTTCCGGACTCCGCCGGCGTGGAGCGGGCCGCCGAGACGATTACCGGGCAAAGCTTCGCGGACTTCTTCCGCGATTATGTTGCGGGCGTGAGGGAAATTCCGTATGACGAGTTCTTCCAGTTCGTCGGCTTACAGGTTGTGCCGGTAACGACTCGGGTCGCCACTGCAGGATTCACCTCGACGGCAAACTTGGGAGGCCAGCCGGAGGTAGCGCGGGTCGATCCCAATAGCGATGCGCAGCGGCAGGGAATTTTGCCCGGCGATCGCGTGACCGCCGTGAACGGCGCTCCGGCACAGGCTTATCTCGACGATGAGCTGTCGCGTCTGGCGCCGGGCACGGTGATTCATCTTCAACTGGAGAACCGGCGCGGCAAACGCGAGGTCGAGCTTCGCCTCGGAGTGCGGCAACAGCAGTCGTACGAGGTGCGCGATCTGCCGCCCGTAACGGCTACTCAGCGTGATCATCGGGCGGCGTGGATTCATGGCGAGGACGAAGCCGGGAGCGCTCGTTGATTCGGGCGATCGTCCTGCTGGCGTTCTGGGGAATCTTCATACTCATTGTCGGCCCGTTTCTGGTGCTTTGGGCCGCGATTACTGGCGACATCAATCCCCTTTACCAAGGCGCGACGGGCCTGTCCATCTTCGGGGTCCGCCTTGTTGGTGTGAAGATCGTGCTGCGCGGTCTGGAGAATCTGAAGCCGGGGCAGAACTACATCTTCATGGCGAACCATGTGTCGAATCTCGATCCGCCGATCTTGATTCCAAGCATTCCGGGGCGCTGCTCGGTGCTGGTGAAGAAGGAGTTGTTTCGCACGCCGATTCTCGGGACCGGTATGCGGCAGGCTGATCTGGTTCCGGTCGATCGCCGGGATCGCGAGGCGGCGATCGAGAGTGTTCGGGGCGCGATCGAGGTGCTGAAGAAGGGCCTGCACATGGTGATCTATCCCGAAGGCACGCGTTCCAGCGACGGCCGTCTGCTGCCGTTCAAGAAAGGGCCGTTTCACCTGGCGATGGATTCGGGCGTGCCAATTGTGCCCGTCACCATGCTGGGGACATTCGAGAGCTGGCCCAAGACGCGGTTTGCGCTTCATCCGGGAACCGCGACGGTGGTGTTTCATCCACCGATTGATCCGCGAGAATATGCCGATCGCGATTCGCTGATGGAGGCGGTGAGGGAAGCGGTTGCCAGCGCGCTGCCGGCCGAACGGCGGTGAAGACTATTCAACGAAAGATTTCGTCCCTGAACAATTGTCATCACGAGCGAAGCGAGGGATCTCCTGTTTGCCGGCACGAGTAGAAGCAGATCCCCCGCTTCGCTCGTGATGACAACTCAGAGACGGCGAGGTTTCTGGGGGAGCTCGATTTTTACTTTTTCTCGATCAGCCTTGCCGTCAACACCGCTCCGTCGCGGTCGTCGTGAAGTTTGATGGGGAAGATGAGCACGTTCCAGGTCCAGTGCGGACTTTCCTGCGGAAGGTGAGATGCGCCGCGAAAGCCGCGGCGATCGATGTAGGTCTCGCGAGTATCGGCTACGGTGCGCACAATTTCGCGCCACTCGTCGCCGAGCTGCGGAAATTGTTCGAACAAATTTTTCCCCGCGAACCAAGCGCGTTTGTGATTGTTCATCGAAGCGAAGTAGTCGTTGACGAACTGCCAGGTGCCCTCGCGGTCCAGGATCTCGAGCACAATGTCGTCGCCCATCGCCATCGAGATGCGCGAGTAATAGAAGTCGCGCGCGTCCACGACCACCGGACGTCCACGCTTCTTCGCCTCGAAGGAGCGCAAGGCATTGACCAGGTCGTCGACGGAGCTGTAGCCCTTCAGGAGATGCATGTCGGCGATGCCGCCGAACTTGCGCTCGAGCGTCGCCGACAAAATGATGATTGGGACTTGAGGACGTTTACGGCGCAGCGTTTCGGCTACATCGGTTCCGAACTTTCCCGCGCCAAGATGATAGTCGAGTACCGCGATGTCGATGCCCTGGATCTTGGACTCCGCCTCTTCGATCGAGCTGGAGGTGATAACCGAGTAGCCCTTCTGCCGCAGGATCGCCGAGCGCAGCACCAGGTTCTCCTCGCGATCATCCAGCAGCAACACCCGGATCGGCTTGTCGGGAACCGCCTGCGGACCCATGGTCGCCTGCGACGTCGGATTAGACACTTCTTCGGTCATATGCTGTTAGAAGCAGCTTTGGTTGTCCAGGTAACTTAATTTGAGACGAATGCTGAGCAATTTCTTCTTTCCAGGCAGATCTTACGTCTCGCTCTTCGAAACTTTGCCGCCGGCAGCGTCCTTCGGTGTCAGCGCGCGGAGCGTTTTGGCAAGTTCGGGGAGCTTACTGAAGATGCCGACGGCGCGCAACCATTGTTTGTGATCGAATGCCGGCGAGCCGCTCACCATGGTACCGGCGGGGATATCGCCGTGTGTTCCGCTCTGGGCGGTCACGATGACGCCGTCGCCGATATTGCAATGTCCGGCGACGCCGACTTGTCCGGCGAGAATCACGTTCTTGCCGACGATGGTCGAGCCCGCCAAGCCGACCTGCGAGCACAAGAGTGTGTTCTCGCCGACCGCCGAGCCGTGGCCCACCTGCACCAGGTTATCGATCTTGGCCCCTTGTGAGATGCGAGTCTCGCCAACGCTGGCGCGGTCGATGCAGGAATTAGCCTGCACCTCGACGTTATCTTCGAGGATGGCTGGACCGGACTGCGTGATCTTCTCCCAGTGGTCGCCATCGCGCGCGAAGCCGAAGCCGTCGCAACCGACGATCACGCCATTCTGCAGCAGAACACTGTCGCCCAGCACGCAGAACTCTCGTACAACAGCGTGGGCATGGGCGAAGAAGCTGTTGCCGATTCGTGCTCCGCGATAGATGACGACGTGCGGCAGCAGAACCGCATTGTCGCCGATGACGACGTCGTCCTCGATTACGACATAGGCGCCGATGTGAGCTCCGGCGCCGACCTTCGCGGTCGGGGCAATGACGGCGGAGGGATGGATGACTGCCTCATACGCCGGGATTTTGTAGAACAGATTGATGGCGCGCGCGAAGGCCAGGTATGGATTCTTGCTGCGCAGCATGCCGGTTGCGACGGCCGGGAAGTCTTCGGAGACGATGATGGCTGAGGCCGAGGTGGTTTTGGCAATGGCGGCGTATTTGGGATTCGCGACGAAAGTAATCTGGCCGGCGGAGGCTTCTTCGATGCCGGCCACGCCCGTGATTTCAGTGTTGCCGTCCGCGTTGTCGAGCGTGGCGCCGAGTGCAGAGGCGATGTCGGAAAGGTTCATGGTTGGAGTCGGCCTTCTCAATTTTTGCCGGTGTGCCGGGACAGCAGGTTCCTCGCAGGCTAAAGCCGGCTCGTGATGACAAAACAGTTCATAACTGCGTGGGACGCGGCGCGGAAGCGCCGCACTACCCCAACTCGCCGCACCGGTGGCTTGGACCCGCGAGCGTCGCACTACCGGAACTCTCACAGCCGACCGAGCTAACGTAGCTGCACCACTCCACCGCGGCAGCTCTATTGGAACATCGGCACCTGGCGCGTGTCCTCGGGACGCCGTCCGCGGCGGCCTGATTTTTCGCCGATCACGCCGATCACCGTCATCTCCGCCAGCGCCGAGCGCGGAACGAAAATTCTCTGCGTATTCGACTGCGTGTCAGGCGGGATGATCGAGAAGCCGTCGGAACCCTCCTGGAGCAAGTCGTTGGGCATCATGCCTTCGATGACTTCATTGTCGCGAAATCGCAGCCGCACCCACAGTCCTTCCATCCGCGGCCGGGAAGTGAAGGTCTTGCGCGTCAGGGTTTCGGTGTCGCCGAACTCGCGGACGAAGTAGACGCCCTTGACGTCGCGCAGATCCAGGGTCACGACGTTGCCGGCGGTGTTCATCAGCTCGAGTTTGCCCTCCGTCACGAAGGCATTGCTGACGTAACCGTTCACGGTGTCGCGATCCATCTTGCGGACGATCACCTTCTTGTGGGTCGTGGCCATAGCTTGATTCGGAGGCTCGGGCTAAACCCGATTGTCGCACTTTTGCTGGAAAAGTGCCCTGCAGAAGGTACTCTGTAGCCAAATCGTCAACCTTGTGTTATTGTTCGCATTGCAGCGGCCGAGGTGCAGACCTGCCCTAAGTTCTGTCGTAAGAGCGAGTTGCAGATTTCCATAGCGACTTGTTGGCAGTCGGAAGTGAAAGAAGTGCTCGCCCCAGGCGAGGAGCAGGCAATCGGGTTTGCGGTCGAGGCGTCCTCCTCAGGATCCGGTTTATCTTCGAGTTTTGCCTTTAGAGTCATACATTTAGATGGCAGACTACATCTATAGCATGGAAACCCGGCTCACACCGGATCAACAAAGTGGTGTGAACCTGGTACAAGAAATCGCCCGCCGCGCCGGCTTGAATCTTTATCTCACCGGCGGCACCATTCGCGACCTCATCACCGGCTTCCCCATTCGGGACATCGACCTCAGCATCCAGGGAAATCCGCTTAAGTTGCAGAAAGAGCTGGAGAAAGCTGGGATCTCGGTGTCCGGAGTCGATGAAGACCTGCGGACGCTGCAGCTGCTCATGCCGGGCAACGTACGCGCGGAGCTCAACATGACGCGCGCCGAGGTCTATGACAAGCCGGGCAAGGCCCCCGTAGTGACGTCTGCGACCATCAACGAGGACCTGCGCCGCCGCGACTTCACGGTCAACGCCATGGCGCTCTCGCTGAATCCGGGCTCGCGGGGATTGCTGCTCGATCCGTTCAATGGGATTGCCGACATTGAGGCAAAGGTCCTGCGCATCCTGCACAACTATGCCTTCCTCGAAGAGCCGGTGCGCCTGCTGCGCGCCACGCGGCTGAGCGCGCGCTTCCATTGGCCGCTGGAGGAACGCACGCAAGCACGCTACGACGCAGCGAAAGAAAATAATTACATCGAGTATCTGAACAAGCGCATGATCGGCGCCGAACTGGAGCAGGTGGCGCACGAGGAAGATCCGGCGCACATCATGCGGGCACTCGAACGCGAGGGCTGGTTGAAGATCCTGCACCCGCACTGGACCATGGCGAAGGTCGACGCCAGCGATGTGGGACACGTGGTGAAGGTGCGCCAGCAGATGAACGAGCTGGGCTACCTGGTCGAGACCGGGCCGATCGCGATGTACTTTCTCACGAAGAAGATGAGCGACAAGGATATCTCCGATATCCAGCGCATGATTCCGCGGCGCGATTTCGTCGACAAGTGGAAGCACCTGGAGAGCGGCGCACACGATCTGGCGAAGAGGCTCACCGGCAAGGAAGCGGGCACGACGTCAGGCGCATGGAAGGTTTTGACGCAGGCCACGCCGGAGAACATCCTGTTCCTGACGCTGACCACGCGGCAGCAGGCGGTCGATCAGAAAATCAAGAACTTCTTCGGCAAGTGGCGCCAGGTCAAAGAGAAATTACCATTTCCGGAGATGGCGGAGATGCGCATCACGCCCCAGCTGCCGGAATACCCGGAGGTTATGGAGAAGGCCTTCCTGTTGCTGCTCGATGGCAAGCTGCGCTCACATACCGAGATTGTTAATTTCCTGAAGCCGTATGAGCCGCCTCCGCCGCCTCCGCCACCAGCGCCGAAGCGCGGACGCGGAAAGGCTGCGGCGGCTGCGACCGCATCCGGCAACGGAGCGGCTCCGGTACCGGCAAAGCGCGGTCGGAAGCCCAAGGGCGCAGTCCCCGTGGCGGTGCCTGCTCCGACAACGCCAGTAGCTGCGCCGGCTGCCGAAGAAGCTAAGGCTATCGTGAAGGCTGAGCCCAAGCCGGTGAAGGCTGCGAAATCCGCGCCTGCCAAGGCCGAGGCGAAGGCAGCGCCTCCGGCGAAAGCGGCGGCGAAGAAGGCGCCTCCGAAGCCGGTGAAGAAGCAGGCCAAGCCGGCAACGAAAAAGGCGCCGGCGAAGAAGGCCGCTCCGGCAAAAAAGGCTGCCAAGAAAGCCCCGCCAAAGAAGGCGAAGAAGAAATAGCTTCTCTGGGGTTAACCGCTTGAGAGAAAACGTCCAGGATTCGCTTCTGGAGTGTCGCGATCGTGCGGAGTCCAGGCCGAATTCTTCTACTCAGCAGGCATCTTTTCCTGCCCTCGATGAAACCAATCACATAGCCCGGAGTCTGGCCTTGGTCCGGAAGATTCGATGGTGCGCTCATGAAAGCTATTCTGTTTGTCGACGACCACGAGGTTCTGGCACGGTTGAGCTGCGAAATCCTTGAAATGCAGGGATATCGCGCTGTCAGCGCCTACAACGCGCAAGACGCACTGGATAAGTTTCAGCGCGAGAAGTTCGACATTCTGGTGACCGATTTCCGCATGGACGGAATGAACGGCCTGGAGCTGGCGCGCCAGATTCACACCACGAACCCCGAAGTTCCCGTCATCATCGTCACCGGTTACGGTCCGGTGGACGGCGGCAAAGACATTAGTGCCTGCCTCCAGAAGGAGCAGATGTTCCCGGCGCTGATCGATCAGATCAAAACCTATCTTGGAGACGGCGAAGCCTCCCGTACTCTGAAGACCGCGTAACCGGCTTTTGCCGCTGCACGGCGCTTGCGGGCATTGAAGCCCTCAGCCAACCTACCTTCAAGTGGCGCGACTGAAGTCGGGCCCTGAAACAAGGCAAACCCCGTTATCCCCCCTGGGACACACTCCCGCCTTCGCAGATTTCCCTTGCTACACTGAATCCGTGCGACGGCTGATCATCAACGCCGATGATTTCGGACTCACTGCGGGCGTCAATCGCGCCATTGCGGAATCACATCTGCGCGGCATTGTTACGTCAACGACCCTGATGGCGAACTCGCGGGCGTTCGAAGGAGCAAGCGACACGGCGCGTTCACTCGAGAAAACAGGACCCTTCAGCGTCGGCTGCCACGTTGTCCTGCTGGACGGCGAGCCGCTGCTTCCGGCAGACAAAGTTCCGACGTTGCTCCAGCCGGGCAATGGAAATCACTGTTTTCGCGAAAGCCTCAACGACTTCGTCATCGCGTCGTTTCGTCACAGGTTGAACCCGGAGGAGATTGAGGCCGAAGCTTCGGCGCAGATGGGTCGCATTCAGGCGGCCGGCATCACTCCGTCGCATTTCGACACGCACAAGCACGCGCACATGTTTCCGGCGCTGCTTCGTCCGCTACTGCGCGCAGCAAAGTCTCGGGGCGTGAAGGCGGTGCGCAACCCTTTCGGACAGGTGTGGCCGCTGCCGCTGGCCAGTCTGCTGCGAACTCGGCAGGTATGGAAGCGTTTTGCTCAACTCAACGTGCTGCGCAACTACGCCGGCAATTTTCGACGCGAAGTCGATGCGCATGGGCTGAGAACCACTGACGGATCACTCGGCGTGCTCGCGACGGGCGTGCTCGACATGAAGCTCTTCACCGCAATTGTCGAGAGCATTCCCGAGGGCACATGGGAGTTCGTTTGCCATCCCGGCTACAGCGATGCCGATCTCGACTGTGTGCAAACCCGGTTGCGGCAGTCGCGCGAGCAGGAGCTATCGCTTCTAACCTCGAACGAAGCGAAGGAAGTACTGCGGCGTCGCGACATACAACTGATTAGCTATCACCAGCTCTAGCCCGCTCGCGATACAATGGGTGTCCCACCATTCCCAGCATTGCCCGGGGACCTCAACGGTTATGAATCCATTGGTACGGTCGCAGGCCGAGTACGAAGCTGTGTTCCAGCGCATGACGCGGCTTTCGCTGGAGTACCTGGCCACCGTTCCCGAGCGCGCAAGTTTTCCTGACATTACCGGGCGCGACACAGAGGCATGGTTTACGCGCGAGCTGCCCGAGCACGGCATGGGGGAAGCCGCGCTGGATGACCTCAGCAAGGTGATCGACGGCTGCCGGCCGAACAGCCCGCGCTTCTTCGGCTACGTCTTCGGGTCGGGCGAGCCCGTGGCCGCTGCGGCTGACCTACTGGCCAGCGTACTGAATCAGAACACCACGGCATGGCGTTCGGGACCGTCGGCGGCGACGATAGAACGGACTGTGGTGGGCTGGCTGGCCGAAGCCGTTGGTTGCACGGGCTTCAGCGGCAGCCTGACCGGCGGAGGTTCGCCGGCAAACCTGATGGCGCTGGCGATGGCGCGCGAAGCCCGGCTGCCCGCGAACGAACATGGCGCTCGTCCGGGTACGGTCTATGCGTCCGAGCAGGCCCACATGTCGATCCCGAAGGCGGTGGCGCTGCTCGGTCTCGGCCGCGACAATCTGCGGCTTATCCCGTGCGATGACAAGTTTCGGATGCGCCCCGAGGAGCTGCGCAAAGCCATCACGCGCGACGTTGCCGCCGGCCTGACGCCGATAGCGATTGTGGGTTCCGCCGGAACGGTTGCGACCGGCAGCATCGATCCCCTGCGCGAGTTGGCTGCGATCGCGCGCGCGTGCGGAGCATGGTTTCACGTCGATGGCGCGTACGGAGCGCTGGCGTCAATCGCCGCGCCGGAGAAGTTTGGCGGGCTCAACCTGGCCGACTCGCTGTCGCTCGATCCGCACAAGTGGCTGTATCAGCCAGTAGATTGTGGCTGCCTGCTCTATCGCGATGCAGCGGCCGCGCGCGAAGCGTTTTCGCACACAGGCGATTACGCCAAGTCGTTGCTGGAAGATCCGGTCGAGAGCTTCGCCTTCTTTGAAGAGTCGATGGAGCTGTCGCGCCGCTTTCGCGCATTGAAGCTGTGGTTGTCGCTGCGCTATCACGGGATGGAAAGGTTTCGCGAGGCGATCGGCGACGATCTGCAAAACGCGCAGCGTCTGGTGCAGCTTATCGCGAAAGAAAATGCACTCGAGCTGCTTGCCCCCGTGCCCCTCAGCGCAGTTTGTTTCAGATATATTGCCCAGCCTGGCACCGCCGGCGATTTAGACATGCTGAATCAGGCGATTTTGCAGCGCACTGTGCGCCGGGGAAAGGTATTCTTGTCGAACGCGAATGTTCAGGGTAAGTTCGCCTTACGTGCGTGTTTTGTGAATCACCGCACGACGCCGGACGATGTCTCGCAGGTTGTCAGCGAGGTCATCGCGGCGGGTGGGGAACTGGTAAGTGGGGCCAAGTCGTAGGATGCAATCCTTTTCGCAATTTATATCGCAGGTGAGCGAGGAGACGATTCTCGCCACGGCGCCGTGCCGCGCCGATCTAGCCGGTGGCACGATCGATATCTGGCCGCTCTACCTGTTTCATCCCGGAGCGGTGAGCGTGAATATCGCGCTTCGCGTTTTGACGGGTTGCAAGATTACGCCGCAGGCGGGACGCGAAATTTTTCTGAAGTCGCACGACACCGGCCGCGAGCAGAGATTTTCCGGCCTGGGGGAATTGCTCGCCGCGAAATCGCACACCCACGGCCTGGCGGCGTTCCTGGTTCGCTTCTTCAAGCCGCGCGGGGGCTTCATACTGGAGACGCATTCGGAGTCGCCTGCCGGTGCCGGCATCTCCGGCTCTTCGGCGCTCATGATCGCAACCAGCGCGGCGCTCGGACGTTTCAACGGCCAGCAGATCGACATTGAGCAGCTTCGAGTTATCGCGCAGAATGTCGAAGCGCAACTGATCAAGGTGCCCACCGGCTGTCAGGATTACTACCCGGCAATGTATGGCGGTGTCAGCGCGATCCACCTGGAGGTCGACGGTGTGCGGCGCGAGGCGATCCCGGTTTCGCTCGACGAAGTGGATCAGCGCTTCGTGCTGTTCTACACCGGCGCGCCGCGGCAGTCGGGAATCAACAACTGGGAGGTGTTCAAGCAGCACATCAACGGCGACAAACATGTGATTCACAACTTCGCCGAGATTTCGCGGATTGCCCAGGCCATGCACCGGGCGCTGGCGGCGGGCGAGTGGGATGATGTAGAGAGGCTGATCCGGGAAGAGTGGACGCTGCGGCGCACGAATGCCCCCGGCATCAGCACCGAATTAATTGATAAGCTGATTACAGCGGCGATGGCGAACGGCGCGCGGGCAGCCAAAGTTTGCGGCGCCGGCGGAGGCGGTTGCGTCGTTGCGCTGATCGAGAAGGGCGCTCGCCAAAGAGTGGAAGACGCCATCCGCGAGCACGGCGGGCAGCCGCTGAATTTCCAGGTTGCGGCCGAGGGAGTGCAATTTCACTCGGCGACGAAGGGGCAAACGGCCAGGGTATGAGCATGTTCACCGACGATAAGGGAAAACTGCAGCCGCTCTGGGCTTCCGTGTTTTCTCTTCTGCTATCCGCCGTGGCATTCTTCATCTCCGGCAACATTGCGACCGAGGCTGCCGAGCAGCATCCCTTCCGCGTCGAATTCATATTCCGTCCGTTGTGGGCCCTGCTGCTGCTGGGAATTTTTATCTGGCTGCTGACCGTGGCCGATCACGTCGAGGACCATCGCATCGCTGCGCAAGGCTTGCCGCGGGTGAAAGGCTGGCTCAAACAGTTTGTGCTCGGGATTCTTCTGGGCTGTGGGCTGACTGCAGTCGCGGTTGCGCCAATTTATTTCCTCGGCCACTTCCGCACGGTTAACTTGATGGCGCTGCGGCTGCTTCCGAACCTGGCTGCAGTGATTCTGGCCCTGTTATGCGGTGCCCTGGCAGAAGAGTTGATGTTCCGCGGCTATCCCTTTCAGCATATGGAAAAGGCCATCGGCGCGGTTCCGGCGGTGATTGTTTTCTCGGCGATTTACGGGGTGCTGCACTATCTCAATCCGGGGCCTGGGCTCTGGAGCATCGCCAACACGGTGATGATCGGCATCCTGCTGTCAGTCGCTTATCTACGTACCCGCGCTCTGTGGTTGCCGTGGGGGATTCACTTTGGCTGGAACCTGACGCTGGGGCTGCTGCTCGGCCTGCCGCTCAGCGGCTTTCGCAACTACAACCTGCTGCGCTACACCCAGGCCTACGGGCCGACATGGATGACCGGCGGTAAGTACGGCGTGGAGGCGAGCATGACGGGAGCGGGCGCCATCGTTCTCGGTTTGATTCTTGTTTCGTTTCTACCCTGGCGCAAGCTGCCCCAACCCGAGATCCATGTCGCCACTGAACCGGCTCTGCATGACAGCCTCTCCGGCATCAAATCGTAAGAGTGGGGTTCCGGTTTCGGGTAGATCCAACCTTCTTACCTCTCTCATCGGCTGAAGCTGACTCCAAACTGGAAAAAGCTGCCTTAGACGCCGGCCGGACGGCAGCCCTACCCGGGAAAGTCGCTACACTGAAATTTTTCAGCAACTGTTTAGTCGAACTCACAGGCCGGTGTGGGCATATAATCAGCGGCAACGGTGTTCTCCATGCAGCGCCTTCCATCCTCGCTCCTCGTGGCTGCCTTGCTAGTGTTGCCAATGGCTATGTTTGCCGGCGACAACAAGGCTCCAGCCCCATCCGACAAGATGACGAACCAAACACGTCTGCTGGTCATGCGTGATCTCACTGCGGAGCGCGTGTTTGTGCGCACCGTCTTTCCGCACGGTGACGCAGGACTGACGATCAAGAACGGGAAAATTACTCCCAGTGATCAACAGGTGGCTTCGCTGGTGGCCGAGCATGGCTTTGCCGCGAAGCCCGGCGACCGCGTCGTCATTACCAACGTCGAGTTCAAAGAGAAGTCGATCATCCTCGACATCAACGGCGGCGGAAAGAAAAAAGAAAAGTGGTACCAGCATGTTTCCCTGGGAGCCGGCGGGAGCACCGCGCCGGTGGGCGGTGGCGCTCCGCAAAGCCTGGAAGCTAATGGCTCGACCGTGACCCTGGCCTTCGACAAGTATGTTCCGGAGATGACGGGTGAGCAGGTACGCCAGTTGCTGGCGCCGGTCTTCGACTTCAAGGCGCTGACCGAGGCCGAGGCTTATGAGAAGACGTTGCCTCCCAAGGTCCAGGCTGCTATCAAGGAGCACAAGGTACTCGTCGGTATGGACCGCGACATGGTGATCTACTCCAAGGGGAGGCCGCCTCAGAAGGTTCGCGACAAAGACGAGAATGGCGTGGACTACGAAGAATGGATCTATGGTGATCCGCCGCAGGAGGTCGAGTTCGTCCGCTTCACCGGTATTTTCGTGACGCGGCTGGAGATCATGACGGTCGACGGCGAAAAGATTGTGCGAACCCAGCGCGAGGTGGAGCTGCCGTCGGAGGAGACTCAGGTAGCTGAGAAGAAGACGGAGCCCAAACCCGCCAATGCTCCTACGCTGCGCCGGCCCGGTGAAGCGGCGGACGATCAGCAGCAGCAGCCGAAACTGGGACAGCCAGCGCCATACCCCCCATCAGTCGACACCAGTCCGGGCGGGGCACCCGGATCTACGCCACCGCACTGGCAGTTTGCGGATTTGACCGCGCAGCCGTGACGCTGGCGCCCTCGGCAGACGCGCTATTTGGCGCGCGCAAGTCCTCACCATTACACTGATAGGGTGAGGATTGCACTGGGCCAGATCAACACGGTTATCGGGGACTTCTCCGGCAATTCCGACAAGATCATCGCCTTCGCACGCCGCTCCCGGGACATCGGCGCCGAGCTCGTGCTTTTTCCCGAGCTTTCCATCTGCGGCTACCCGCCCCGCGACCTGGTCGAGCGCTCGTCTTTTGTTGAACGCAACTGGCTGGCGGCGGAAAAGATTGCTCGGGAGACTGAGGGCATCAGCGTGATCTGCGGGCTGGTGACACAGGCGAACTCCGCTACCGGAAAATCCGTGTTGAATTCGGCAGCCTTGTTGCGCGACGGCAAGATCGCCTTCGTGCAGTCCAAGCGGCTGCTACCGAGCTACGATGTTTTCGACGAGATGCGAAACTTTGCTCCGGCTGATCATCAGGAGCTTTTTACGGCGGCAGACCGGAAGGTGGCGCTGACGATCTGCGAAGACGCGTGGAACGACAAGCATTTCTGGGATCGAAGGCTCTATGGCATCGATCCCGTGGAAGATCTGATTGGGGCCGGCGGCCAGGTGCTGCTGAACATTTCGGCCTCACCGTTCTATCTTCATAAGCGCGAGTTGCGCCGTGACATGCTGGCGACTATCGCCAAGAACTACCATGTGCCTGTCGCCATGGTGAATCAGATCGGCGGAAACGACAGCTTGGTGTTTGATGGATCCAGCTTTGCGCTCGGTCCCGGCGGCGAGCTGATTGCGCAGGCCAAATCGTTCGAAGAAGACCTGGTGTGGTTTGATACAGAATCGCTGAAGGGAGAGATTCATCCGAGCGACAATAACGTGGTGGCGAGCGCTTACTCCGCGCTCGTGCTCGGCACGCGGGATTATGTGCATAAATGCGGATTTCGCGGCGCTGTTCTCGGCCTCAGCGGCGGGATCGATTCAGCACTGACTGCAAGCGTTGCGGTTGACGCCCTCGGAAAAGAGAATGTGATCGGCGTCGGCATGCCGGGTCCGTACTCGTCGCAGGGCAGCATCGACGACGCTGCCGAGCTCGCGCGCAATCTCGGTATACGCTTCGAGATGGTTCCCATCGGTGGGATGTTTGGGGCCTACAGCGAAGCTCTCGGCCCGGTCTTCGCAGGACGGGCTGCCGATGTCACCGAGGAAAATATTCAGGCTCGGATTCGCGGCTCCCTGCTGATGGCGATCTCCAACAAGTTCGGAAGCCTGTTGCTGACCACGGGCAACAAGTCGGAGCTGGGCGTAGGATATTGCACGCTATATGGCGATATGTGCGGAGGCTTGGCGGTCATCTCCGATGTGCCGAAGACATTGGTGTATGAACTGGCGAAGTACGTGAACTCGCGTTCGCCTGTGATTCCGCGATCGACGATCGAAAAGCCGCCGTCGGCGGAATTGCGTCCCGATCAGAAAGACAGTGACTCGCTTCCCGACTACGCGGTGCTGGACAATATTCTCGAAGATTATGTTGAAGAGAATCGGGCGCCAGATGAGATTGCGGCCGCGCACGGCTATGGCCCGGAGCTGGTGCGCAGGGTGGCTTGCATGGTCGATCGAAGCGAATACAAGCGCCAGCAGGCTGCGCCGGGGCTGAAGATATCGGAGAAGGCGTTCGGCTTCGGAAGGCGCTATCCGATCGCAGCGAAAGTCGAAGTCTGCGAGAAGGGCAGCAACTAGCAATTAGCGGTTAGCCACCGGTAACAATGATTTGTGTGAAGCTGAACATTATGGCTCATTGCCAGTTGTTGCTTGCAGGTTGGTAGTTGCTGTTTCGCTAATTGCTGATCGCTAGCTGCTAGTTGCATTTACTCGAAAGGAACCATGAATCTGTTCACACGAATCGTGATCACCGCTGGCCTTTTTGTCGCCAGCATGTGCTGCGTCGCCCAGAATGCAGGAGCGGCGAAGCCTGGCGCCACTGCCCAGTCGTCTTCGAGTTCTGCTTCCGGCGGCAATGCTTCGCTGCCCAGCGAGGCAACGTTCGATTCCTTCCTTAAAAAGATGTTTGGATGGAACACCGATCTGACCTGGAAGATTGCCGACATCAAGCCGTCGGAAGCGTCCGGTATTTCGCAAGCGACCATCGTCTTCAGCACGCCCAAGGGGCAGCAGGTCACGCGAATCTATGTCACGCCCGACCAGAAGTTTGCGTTCACGGGCGAGCTGGTGCCGTTTGGCGCCGATCCGTTTGCCGGAGCGCGGACGGAGCTCAAAGGAGTGGTTGGCCCGGAGCACGGTCCGAAGGATGCGCCGGTCACGATCGTAGAGTTCGGCGACCTGGAGTGTCCGGCGTGCAAAGCGGCACAGCCTAACATCACAAAGCTGGTAGAAGAGGAGCCGAAGGTGAAGCTGATCTTCGTCAACTTCCCGCTGGCGCAGCATCCCTGGGCCATGACGGCGGCGAAGTATCTCGACTGCCTGGGACGCGCAAGTAACGATGCGACCTGGAAGTTCATTCCTACGGTTTACGCCAATCAGGAACAAATTACCCAGCAGAACGTTGACCAGATGCTGAAGGGCTACGTCAAAGATGCAGGCGGCAATCCGGACGAGATCGCAGCCTGCGCGGCCAAGCCGGAAACTGAGAAGCGTGTCCATGACTCGATCGACCTGGGGCAGAAGCTCGACGTCAACAGTACGCCGACGTTCTTCATCAACGGACGCCGGGTGGTTGGCTTTAACAACAATGGCACGCCCTACGACGCCGTCAAGGCGATGGTGGACTTCGAACTGAGTGGCAAGTAGGTCAGGAAAGTGACAAGACAACGGACATGGCGGCGAAGCGTGCTTTGGGCAGTACTAACGCTCGCCGTCGTGTCCGGCCTTTGGGCTCTAAACATTGAGATTGCCTATCGGCGGAACGTGAGCCGGCTTCCCGCGCTCATCGATTTTCATCGCCACGTGATCACGTACATGTGGAAGGCGTGATCGCTCGCGGTCACACTCTTTCCAGAACCGTCGCGATGCCTTGTCCCACGCCGATGCACATCGTGCACAAGGCGTAGCGGCCTCCGGTCCGTTGCAGTTGCAGGACGGCTGTGCCGACCAGGCGTGCTCCGCTGGCTCCGAGGGGATGACCGATCGCAATTGCGCCACCGTTCGGATTGACGTGCGGAGCATCGTCGGCGATCTCCAACTCCCGCAAGACGGCCAGCGCCTGCGAAGCGAAAGCTTCGTTCAACTCGATGACGTTCATATCGGCAACAGTCAGTCCAGCTAATGAGAGAGCCTTGCGCACCGCCGGCACCGGTCCCATTCCCATGATGCGGGGAGCGACCCCCGCGACCGCCGATGCGATGATTCTCGCCTTCGGTTTCAGGCCGTAACGTTTGGCAGCTTCTTCCGACGCCATTAAGACAGCACACGCGCCATCATTTATTCCCGAAGCATTGCCTGCGGTGATTGTGCCATTTGATTTGACGACCGGCCTGAGCGCCGACAGGGCCTCCAGCGTCGTGTCCGCGCGTGGGTGTTCGTCTTTGTCGACCGTGATAGGCGGGCCCTTACGCGGTGTGATCGTGACCGGCGTGATCTCCTCGGCCAACCTGCCGCTCTTCATCGCTGCGGCAGCGCGCTGCTGGCTGCGGTAGGCGAATGCGTCCTGGTCCGGGCGCGAGACGGAGAATTCCTCGGCAACATTCTCGCCGGTCTCCGGCATGGAGTCGGTGCCGTAAAGGGTCTTCATCGCGGGATTCACAAAGCGCCAGCCCATGGTTGTGTCTTCCAGCTTCATCGCGCGGGAGAAGGCAGCATCGCTCTTCCCCATGACGAATGGCGCTCGCGACATGCTCTCAACGCCGCCGGCGATGATCACGGAGCTTTCGCCGGTCTTGATGGCGCGGGCAGCGATGGCGATTGCGTCCATGCTGGAGCCGCATAGGCGATTCACGGTGGTACCGGGAACGGTCTGCGGCAAACCTGCGAGCAGCAGCGCCATACGTGCGACGTTGCGATTGTCCTCGCCGGCCTGGTTGGCGCAGCCGAAGATCACGTCGTCGATTGCGTTTACGTCGACGGAGGGATTGCGCTCGATCAGCGTCCTAATCGGAATTGCAGCGAGATCGTCGGCGCGCACTGTCGACAACGCGCCACCATACCGGCCGAATGGAGTTCGAATCACATCACATATAAACGCGTCAGACATGAACAGTTTTTACCCCAGTGATGACAGGAAAAGCTTGTGAATTCATCATAACCGAGCGCGAGCGGTGGGTTGAAACGCGGGCTATTTCGCGAGATGGTGGACGAACACGGCGACTGCGGTCCAGAACGGGGTAGCGAGCATCACCGCCACCAGCAAACCCATAGGGAATTGCAGGCTGGCCGCAGCTTCCGCAGGGGTCCAACGCGGATCGTTTGCCTGATACGCTCGGTAGAATTCGGGAAGCCGGGTGATGGTCCGCATAGCCAGTAACTATACAGTAAGAGTGCGGGCCTCCGGGCGAGGTTGGCTTTTGCGACGGCAGAATTCCGGCAGCTTACCGGGCTAGAACCGCCCCGTACCTTGAGGAATGTCGAAGCGTTTCATTTTGTTGTAGAGGGAGCTGCGGGGTATGCCGAGGCGGCGCGCGGTGCGTTCGATAGATCCGCCCTCGTTATGCAACACGAGATTGATGTATGCGCGTTCCATATCCCTGAGCGTTCCATGCAAAAGTTCCGTCGGCACGGAGTCATGCACTGTGGTCGCGTGGAAATTCAGGTGCTCCGGCGCGAGCACGCCATGCTCGGCCACCATGCTGGCGCGTTCCAGCACATTGCGCAGCTCGCGAATGTTTCCCGGCCAGGGATAGCGTCCCAGCTCCGCCATGGCCGAATCAGAGATGCGAAGTTCCGTCCGGCGGTAGGTCTTTGCGATGGTAGTCAGGATGTTCTCCGCCAGCGGAGCGATGTCTTCGATGCGGTCGCGCAAGGGAGGAACAGAAAGGTAGAAAATATTTAAACGGAAGAAAAGGTCACTGCGAAAGCGGCGCTCACGCACCAGTTCCAGCAGATCCCGATGAGTGGCGGAGATCAGGCGAATATCGACGGCACGATCGCGGACCTCGCCCAATCGCCGGAAGTTGTGTTCTTCGAGAACCTTCAGCAGCTTGGGTTGTACTTGCAGGTCGATGTCGCCGATCTCATCAAGAAAAACGGTGCCGCGATTTGCCACTTCCAACAGCCCCTGTTTAGGGGCAACCGCGCTGGTGAACGCCCCCTTTTCGTAACCGAACAACTCGGATTCCAACAGTTCGCGCGATAGTCCGGCGCAGTTCAGGTCGAGAAAGGATTGATGTGCGCGCGGACCGTTGCGATGGATCCAGTTCGCGAGCACGCCTTTCCCGGAACCGGTTTCGCCTTGTATGAGAATAGGACTCTCGCCGGCCAGCACGCGACTGGCGATTTCGCGCAGGCGTTGAATGGCGGAACTGGAGCCGACAAAGGGATCCAGGCATTCGCTTTTGTGCCGGAGGGAGTTCGAACGCCGCTGTGTGCGCTCGCCGGTAAGCAGCCGCAGCAGGACGGTGTGCAACTCAACCAGTTCCACCGGCTTGATCAGGATCTGATCCGCGCCCATTCGCACCGCGCGTGCTGCCTCGTCGGCGCTGGCCTGCCCGCTGAGAACCACAACCGGAACCGCGGGCTGCATTTTCTTGGCCTCACGCAGCAGTTGCGGTGCGTCGCCGTTAGGCAGGTAGAGATCGAGGACGACCGCCTCCGGCTTAAACCTGCGAAACTCTACTTGCGCATCGTGACAGCTGGAGACGTCGCAGACAATATGTCCCTGGGCGGAGAGATAGCTGCATATACCGGAGCGAACAATGGGATCGATATCGACGACCAGGATTCTCTTTTGGCTCAAATACTCACCTGCCCGGATGACACGAAGAGCAGATCGAGCCGGCCCCGTGACGATCTCAAAATTGAAATCAACTTGGCAGTTGCAACGACTCCACAGCTCGTGATCTCCAAGTTGCTCGACTGCGGGCGCAGTAACGAACGGCCAGTTCGACTCAGGCGATCACGAATAACTATCCTCTGCGTTTTTGCGCGACATGGGCAGTGACGCCGATCACAAAGTGCGGTGCAAAAAAAATGGCGGACCCGTGTGGAAGGTCCGCCCGGACAGAAACGCCGGCTGCTCTGGTTAGCCTGCGTTCACCTCCGATCCAGAACTACAGTGTTTCAGCCTGAAACTTTTTATGCCCGCAAACTGGAGGGCGATATTCCAGAGGAACCGTGGGTTGTTGCTGAGGTAGTACACGTCGTACTCGATATTTTCGTGAATGAGGAATGCGCGATCGGCACTGATCTGCCACAGCCCGGTGATCCCGGGTTTTACCGCCAGTCGCTGCTGCTGCAAAGGCGTGTAGCCTTCGACGATAAAGGGCATCTCCGGCCGCGGACCCACCAGTGACATCTGTCCTAGCCACACGTTGATCAGCTGCGGTAACTCGTCGAGACTCGTGCGCCGCAGAAACCGCCCAATAGGCGTCACTCGCGGATCTTCTCCCGCTGTCGGTGAGTAGCCATACTTTGGCGCGTCCGCGTACATCGAGCGAAACTTATACATGGGGAAAAGTAGCCCTTCTTTGCCGACGCGCTCCTGTTGGAAGAAAATCGGGCCCGGTGAAGAAGCCTTCACCAGACCCGCAATCAGCGCTGCCAGGGGTGCAAAAAGGAGCATGAGTGCCGAGGATCCGACAACGTCGAGCAGGCGTTTGCCGAACTCGTAAATCACGCGCGTTGTGCCTCGGGAAAGTTGGGCGAGCATGATGCCGTCCAGCTCCGAATAGTTCAGCCAGTAACCGGGTTCGAGAAACTCGCCGGGAGCGAAATACGTGGTAACTCCGGCATCCGCCGCCGTGGTCAGAGCGAGCCGGGTCCCCTCGCGATCCTGTAGCGAAGTCGTGATTACAAGAACGGATGCATTGAGGAGACGGAAGATCTCCGGACACAGAGGCCCGGAAATCACGCGCGCCGAGTGTTCGCGATGGTAGGCACATTCATAAATTTCTGCAGGCGCCTGTCCCGCACTCTCGCTGATAAAGGCTACCGGCTCGACGCCAAACTTGGGAGAACGGACCAGTGCAGTGTAGATTCGACGAGCCGCACTGCCGGTGCCGAGAATCACTGCGCGCCGAGTGCCATAGCCTTTGCTGCGAAGCCGGCGCAAGAGGCGATGGGATTCCCATTTTTCCAGGGTGACGAACAGCGGCACGAAAGCCACCACCAGACCGAGTGCCAGCCGTGACGCAGACACGAGGGAAAAATAGGCCGCTACCAAAGCGATGGAGAATGCCTGTAATGTTACACGCAGAATACGTTCCGTCTCGCGAATCGCCAGCAGGCTGACGCATGGGAGGTATCCTCCGTGGCGGTCGAAAAGAAACACAAACAAAAAAGCGAAGCTGCCGGAGCAGAGCCAAATCGTTGAAGACGAGTAATACACGGCTCTGTTGGGCTCCAGCAGCGTATAGGCGGCGTCGGCAACAAATACCGCAGCCACGACAGCGCTCACATCCAGCAGCTTTTCAAACGTTGCCAGTACCAAAGCGGAACGCCGTACAGAATCGGCGGTTCCGAGCTGCGAGGTGTTAACGGCAGAAAGGAAGCGGGCGGAGCTACTCATTGGCGTTTTGCGAGTGGTATGGCGGAACGGCGAGAGAAGTTAAGCTGGCTCGACGTCGGCGCTGTGAAGGTTGACGGAGATCGACTTCATGATCTGCTCGATGTTGACGACCAGACGGCGGGAATTTTGCTTTTCGAGAAGAGTACCTTCCCAGCCGGCGAAGGGTCCGTGCTTCACGCGCACCCGGTGTCCAATTCTCAGGTAAGGGTGGGGCTCAACGTCTGCCGAGCTCACCATGCAGGAGCGCAGCCGTTCAACTTCTTCGTCGGCGAGAAGCGCTGGCCTTCCTGCAACCGAGACGAGCTGAACGATGCCCATGGTCTCCAGCAGGACCCTCCGCTCGTTTTCGCAGATGCGCACGAAGATATAGCTGGGGAACAACGGCATTCTGACTCGCCTGATCCGGTCGGACCAGCGCACGAGCTGCTCGTAAGTAGGCAGCAGATACTCCAGGTTTTTTTGCCCAAGTTGCTGCGCCACCCGTTGCTCGTGGCGCGAGCGCGTATAAGCGGCCAACCAACAGCGTCGATTGCTCTCCAGTTTCATGCTCATGACGTTTTCGATGGACAAGGCATAGCTTCGCCGTTCTCGGTCCCAACCCGTCGGAACCGAAAGCAAACAGACAACAGCAACTGACTTGGAACAGCACCTTGGAACACTTGTGCCATCAAGGTGCTATCGAGATTAGCCCCTTGTGTGCCATTCTCTGCTGAGAGCAGGTTTGCGGCCAGTCGTCTGTGGAAAACTAATCGATGGAGGATAGGGGTGTTACAGGGCAAGTGCGGCGTGAAAGGCAAAAGCTGTGCCAAGAATGTCCAACAGTTGGACGAAGCTTGTGATCAAACATTGGACATTTGCGGAAGACCGGGGAATCAATAACCACTACTGCGTCACTGGTCGGTGCATCTTTGAAGGATCCAGCTCGACTGTGTTTTCGAGCACCATCTCTACAGAATCTCCAGTGCCCAGAGTGACTTCTGGGCCGCGAGTAAGCAGAACTGTCGCCAAGCCGAGAATTCCGCCAGTCGCCGCGCCAATGCCAGCGCCTTTGCCTCCATCGGCAAGTGCGCCGATGCCGGCTCCTGGAATAGTAGCGGCAGCAATCGTTGCGGCATCCTTACCCTTGCTGCTGTCGCCCTGGATGGTTCCTTCTTTGCCCTTCATGCTGTTGCTGGTCGAACCGGGGGTGTTCTGTACTGCGCCGGGCAACATGATGGTGTAGCCGTTGGGGAAGATCATCGAGGAAAAGCTCATCTGCAATTCCGCTCGTCCCTTGACTCGTCCGGGCCGGACGACGCGCAGCACCTCGCCCTGGACGAAAGTTCCGGCGGGAATCACGATCTGATTGTCTTGCGTGATGGGGAATGCTGTCTGAGCATAAACGGGATCGCCGGGGCGCGCGCTCTTCGTGGTTACGCCCTGCTTTAGTGTCAGGGGGATCTTGGTACCGGACGGTACGGTTACGAACCGAAGCGGTGGCGGATCAGGCGCAGCCGGGGTGACGACGCCGTTGCGGGGAGTCAGATGCGGGGAATCCTGGCTGGTCTGTGAGCAAGCCGGGACAGCGATTCCGACACCGAGCGTCATCGTAAGCAGCGCGACAATGGCTCTCATGACTCCTCCGAAGTGATGCAAACACCTGCAGTAGCTTGAACGTCATCGAAAATAGAAAGTCGCGCTGGTTTTTGCCACCGCGCGACCAGGTGCTGCTTATTTTAGGCCATAGAGCACGTTCACGTGTGCTGTAACGGTGATCTTTTCCGAACTAAACTCGGCGGTCGCCGGAGGGGTTCCAGCAATGCCCGCTGCGGTCTGCGCCTTCATCATCATGGGACGCACAGGTTGCGGCTCGAAGGTGTCCACTGAGGCATAAGATAGCTCACCCAGCCCGCGGCCGCCAGCCTGGGCCACAGCATTGGCCTCATCGTGGGCCCGCCGCAGAGCGTCCTGTACGGCCTTGATTTTGGCGGCATCGATGTTGTCGAGCTGGTAGGTGATGGAGGTGTCGGTCACTTCCATGTTGGCCAAACCTTCGGAAATCGGTCCGATCTTCGAGAAATCCTTGACCTTGATGCTGATATTGGCGTCCACGCGATATCCCACCAGCTTCCGCTTGGCGTTCTTATAATCGTAGACCGGCTGGGTGGCGAAGCGGCTGATCTGGGCCTCGCTGGGATCCATCCCGTTGGAGCGCAACAACTGCCTCACCTGCTCAGCGGCTTGGGTCGCCTTCTGATTCGCGTCCTGCAGCTTTTCTTCCTGCGCCGAGATGCCGAACTGGACCAGCGCTGTGTCGGGGTCGCTCTCGAACTTGCCGTCCGCGCCCACCCAGACGGAGTTAGGGATGAGCTTGCTCGATTGATCCTGAGCAAGCGCCGGCCCGCCGTTGGCCAACATAGCGGCGATGATGGTGATGAGGAATGCAAGAACCGCAGTCTTCTTTGTTGCCATGGTGATTTGTAGGCTCCTCTTTCCTATAAGCCTGAGCGACTTGCGCTCATCAAAACTACGTTTTCTGCGCGCTGCTGAGGGTCGAACGTCAGCTATAACATTCGAGCCGAATCATAGCTGCAGCCTGCTACTTACGCCAACCGGGAGCTTGGGAATTTTCTGCTTTCCACAGGCACCCGTGCTATATACTTCGCGGCATCATAAAGGGAACGTTTGCGACACGCATTCTTGCGTAGCATCGGGCAACAATCAGCCATTGGTTTTCGCCACAAGTTTCTTAGTCTTAGCGTCCGAAGGGGCTTCGGATTCTGAATTAGCTGCAAGCGACGCATCTTCAAGGTTAGCAACTGCCGTACGGACTCCTGGCCAGATTACTCGTAGAATGAGGTAGCGCCTTTGATACCGAAGTTCGGCGTGCGCAGTATCAGGTTAGGAAACTCTCTGATGGACAAGTTTGTCATTCGCGGCGGCAATCCGCTGCTGGGCACCGTACGAATCAGCGGTGCAAAGAACGCCGCACTGCCGGCGATGGCTGCGGCTCTGCTCACTGAAGAGCCTGTCATTCTTGAAAACATTCCCCAAGTGCGGGACATTGAGACCGAGCGCAAGCTGCTGGCTGCGATGGGCGCCGAGGTCGAATTGGGCTACGGGCGCGCACAGCATCGCACCACCATTTGCTGCCGCGATCTGGTGAATCCCGAAGCCTCATACGAGTTGGTCAAGACCATGCGTGCGTCGACTCTGGTACTGGGCCCGCTGCTCGCCCGGATGAAGACCGCTCGCGTGTCGCTGCCCGGCGGCTGTGCCATTGGCGCGCGGCCCATTAATCTGCATCTCAAGGGGCTGGAGAGGCTCGGGGCGAAGATCACGCAGGAGCACGGCTACATCGAAGCTCGGGCCGAACAGCTGAAGGGCGCCCGCATCGTCTTCGAGAAGATCACGGTCACTGGGACCGAAGACCTGTTGATGGCTGCGACGCTCGCCGAAGGCGAGACTGTGCTGGAGAATTGCGCACGCGAGCCCGAGGTCGTGGATCTGGCGAACCTGCTCAACAAGATGGGCGCGCAGATCGAAGGCGCCGGCTCACACAAGATTCGCGTGCGCGGAGTGGAGAAACTGCATGGGGCGCGACACCGCATCATTCCTGATCGCATCGAGGCGGGCACATTTGTCATTGCCGGTGCTTTGACGGGAGGCGATCTGCTGGTCACCGGGTGTGATCCGGTTCATCTGGACGCCCTGCTGCTGAAGCTGGAAGACTGCGGCGTAACCGTGCAGAGAAATGGCGAGTCGGTTCGCATCGTAGGCAACGGCCCCCTGAAGTGCGCCGACATCATCACCGAAGAGTATCCGGGCTTCCCAACCGACATGCAGGCGCAGTATATGACGCTGGCGACACAGGCGGAAGGCACCAGCATCATTACGGAAAACATCTTCGAAAACCGCTTCATGCATGCGCAGGAGTTGGTGCGCATGGGCGGCCACGTCAAGATCGAAGGCAGCCGCGCAGTGGTGCGCGGACGGACTCCGTTGAGCGGAGCCGCTGTGCAGGCAAGCGATCTGCGCGCTTCAGCGTCGCTGGTGCTTGCGGCTTTGGTTGCAGATGGAGAGACCATCATCGATCGCGTGTACCACATCGATCGCGGCTACGAGCATATCGAAGAGAAGCTGCGTGGCGTGGGAGCGCAGATTCGCCGCATCGGTGAGCTGCTGCCACGACGAGTTAGTGCGCCTGCGGTCGCGAGTTAGGATCTGACCGTGAACCCGCCCTGGTCCGCCTGAGGGGCTAGAACGGGCACCCGCATTTGCAGTGACCAGAGTGGGGATACGCATTTCGAGAGACGCTCTGGAATCGGGTATCCGCATTACAATAACCGTGTGATTGCTGTGCGTCGAGTTTTTTGGATTTTTCTATTTGCCTGCGCGCTTACAGTGGGGTTGTCGGCTCAGACAGCACAGCCGCCGACAGGCGAGAGTACATCGCGTCCGCAGCCGGAAAGCGCACCGACTCCGCCGGACGCTCCCACGCCTGATCAAGGGACCCAGACCGCGCCTCCTCCTAAGTCAGGTGTCAAACGCACACTCAACAAGCTCGATCCGCACTGCATCGACGTCATCTTCCACTCGTGCTGGTCATCTCCGGCGGCCGATCCTGCCAATCCCGCGCCGAACGCTGAAAAGCAGGCTGCGGAGGATATCGACGTCGGCTATTACTACCTCAAAGACAAGAACTATCGGGCAGCTCAATCGCGTTTGAAAGAAGCTCTGGCGCTGCAACCCGGCTCTCCGGTCGCATTGATCGGACTGGCACAGGCCCAGCAAAAGTTAGGCGATCGGGATGGTGCGCGACAAAGCTACGAGGCGTACCTCAAGGGCAATCCCGATGGTCCCGATGCGGACAAGGTGAAGAAGGCGCTGGCGCAGTTGAAGTGAGTCTGCTGCTGTGATCGGTTCGTCCGCCAACAATCTAGGATGCTGCGTGAACCCGCCCTAGCCCAACTGAGGGCTCGAACGGGGCACCCAGGCATTTCTAGGCGATAAGGTCCCTCGCCCCGCCGTTCAAGACGACCACCGCCTTATTGAGGACGATAATGGCCTTCACCGTTAGGCAGCGGCTTTTCCTGTGACCGCAGCTTCAATCTCCTTCATCTCTGCGTCGGAGAGCGAGATCTCCGCGGCCTTCATGTTTTCTTCCAGGTGAGCGACGGACGACGTACCTGGAATTGGCAGCATCACGGGACTGCGATGTAGTAGCCACGCCACCGACAGCTGGGCCACAGTTGCTCCGTGCCTCTTGGAGATCTCGTCGAGCCTGCCGCCAGGCTTAGCCAGTGCTCCTGCCGCGACCGGGAACCACGGTATAAAAGCCAATCCATTTTTCTCGCAGTACTGCAGAACATCCTCGTGCTGGCGGTCGGAAAGGTTGTACTGGTTCTGCACGCTGACGATGTTGATCACCTTGCGTGCCCGGTCGATCTCATGAGGCTTTACCTCGCTGAGCCCGACGTGCCGAATCTTCCCCTGTTTTTGCAGCTTGGCGATGGGCTCCAGCGACTCCTCGACCGGGACCTTGGGATCGACGCGGTGCAGCTGCCATAAAGCGATGGAGTCAGTCTTCAGCCAGCGCAGGCTCATCTCGACTTGCTGGACCAGGTATTCAGGGCGGCCAACCGGTTGCCATTGATCAGGACCCTGGCGAGTTAAGCCGGCCTTGGTGGCGACGACCAAGGCCTTGGGGAACGGCGCCAGTGCCTTGCCGATCAGCGGTTCGCTAACCGCTGGTCCGTAGGAGTCAGCGGTATCGATAAAATTGACGCCGAGCTCGACCGCTCGCTTCAGGACACGTTTCGCTTCTTCGATATCCCTGGGTGGTCCCCAAATTCCCTTGCCGGTAATGCGCATGGCTCCGAAGCCCAGGCGGTTCACTTCCATTTCGCCGCCGATCTTGAATGTTTTTGCTGTTTTCATAGCCTGTTCCTCCGCATGAGACAACTGATGAGCGATGTCCGTCGATGGATTCGACCGAGCCTGCAAAGTTGCGGTTTTTAGACATCACGCAAAAGTGTGATGTATCTCGCAGAAACATACCACTAAGCTCGTTGATGGTAAGAGTGAGGAGCTTTCTAAATGAAGGGAAACGCGAAAGTAATTGACCGCCTGAATAAGGCGCTCTGTGATGAGTTGACCGCGATTGTGCAATACATGGTGCAGGCTGAGATCTGCGAAAACTGGGGCTACGGAAAGCTGGCAGGCGCCACCAAGGGCCGAGCCATCCAGGAGATGCATCACGCCGAGCGCCTTATCGAACGCATCGTCTATCTCGACGGCATGCCGAAGGTGAACGTTCCATTGACACCGGAAGTAGGAACAACGGTACAGCAGCAACTGGAAGCCGACCTTGCATCGGAAGCGCAGGCGATCAAGGATTACAACGATGACATCGCTTTTTGCGCCGAAGCCAGCGACGCGGGCAGCAAGGATCTGTTCGAAGCGCTACTACAGGACGAAGAGAAGCATGCCGATTTCCTGGAAATGCAGCTGCACTCGATTAAGGAGATGGGGCTCGGGGTATATCTTTCTCAGCAGATGGATAAGTAAGAAGATTGGGACCAGCGCTTAGGCCGGCATTGTCGAAGGCGAATATTGTGGATCGGGATGTCGTTGGATATTAGCTCCCGAATGGTTAACCACACAGGCACGGAGAGCACTGAGATTTCTTATATTTCAATTCTCGGTGGCCTCCGTGCCTCTGTGGTGAATGACACCGTACCTCACTTCTTTGTCACTGCTACAACATTGTCGTCGGGGTTGCGGTCGATCAGCTTATCTACCGGATCGATGCCTGCTTGTGCTGGTTGCTTATCGACCGTGATCGCGAGCTCGGTCTTCTCCTGATTGATCTTGTGCTTCTCCAAGTAGAGATACTTACCATCCGCATCCAGCACACCGATATCCATCCAGTCATTCACCGGGACACTGTGCTCCTGGCCACGATCGTCGGCGCGGACTTTCTTCGCCTCGACGACCAGATTCACCTGGTACTTGCCGTCCGGCAGTTTGGTGTAGTCGGCAGAAAGCGCGCGGTTGTCGTAGAGCGTGATGCTCCGGAACAGATCATCGAAGACGTACTGATACTGCGGCGGCGTGACCTTCTGGAACTCGCTTTCCAGGTCGAGTGACGTCGGGTACGGCGGGCCTTTGAATGCATACTGCTTCAGGAACGCGCGGATCGCCTGGTTGACTTTGTCTTCGCCGACGTAATCCTGCAGGGCGTACATGGCCAGAGAACCCTTGCGGTAATGAATATAGCCCTGGTTCTGATCGACTTTGTATAACGGGTTTTCTTCGTTGCGCTCGTTGGCGCGCCCGCGCAGATATTGATCGAGTTCGAAGCGCAGAAACTTCTTCATCGCCTCGGGTCCGAAGTGATGCTTCATCACCATCAGCGCCGTGTATTGCGCCATGGTCTCGTCGATCGAGGTATCGCCTTCGACGTAGGCGGAGATCACCTGGTGCGCCCACCACTGATGCCCGGTCTCGTGTGCGGTCACGTAAAACGGGAGGTTAACTGCGTCCGGCTTGCCGCTGATCTTCGTAAGAAAACCGATCGCTTCGGAGAACGGAATGGTATTGGCGAACGACTCAGCAAAGGTGCCGTAGCGGGGAAACTCGATGATGCGGAGTTGATGGAACTGAAAGGGGCTGAAGTTGGCCGAGCAGTAGGCAAGCGTCTCCTTCATGCTCTCCATCATGGTGTCGATGTCGAACTCATGTCCCGGCTGATAATAGATTTCCAGGTTGACGTTCTGCCACTTGTCGCGGCGCACGGCGTAGCGGCCTGACTGGAAGGAGTAGATGTTCAGGATCGGCGCGTCCATCTTGTAATGAAAGTAGCGGCGACCATTTTCCACCCATTCTTTCTGCAGGTATCCCGGAGCGATGGCGATCTGGTCGGGAGTGGTGCTGACGGTGGCGTCGAAATTTATCCAGTCGGCATCAAAGCTGACGCTGTTGTACTCGCGCGCGGCGACATCCTCAAGCTTCGGCATGCGCCGCGGTTTGTCGAGGCCGTGACGATGGCGGGTGCTGTCGTCGGTCAGTTCAATCTCCTGCGCGTAACCGATGTAGGGTCCGTAGCGATCGTTGATGAATGAGCCGTTGGCAACGATGTCGGTGTTCGGATCGTCATTCTCGAAGCCCGGATTGTCGTACCGGATGGCGTAATCGAGTTCGACGCGACCGTGCGGCGGCAGCGGCGCAGGAAGTTTGTACACGTAAAATCCCAGCGCAGGATCCTCAATGATCGGCTTCTGCCCGCCCACGAGGCTGAGCCGTTCGACCTTCAGATGCTGTTTCGGGAGTGGAATCAGATCCACCGGCCACAGCGTGACGGCGACCTGGTCGATTGGCGTGGAGGTCTTATTCTCGAGCCACATGCTGCCACGCATCGCCACCGAGCGCTCCCTGGGGTAGAAATCCACCTGCACACTGACGTCGGTAACACGAGGCTGCGGCGTATCGAACCACTGCTTGTATTTTTTCTCGTACTGCGCCCGTGCCTCGTCAATGCTGAAGGTGGTGCGGTACGGGTTCAGCACATGTGTGTTGTAGAAGATGTATCCACCGATACCAAGCATCAGCACCAGGCAGACGCCGGCACCGGCCATCGAGGCGCGGGAGAAGCGATCCGTGGCAAGCCTCATGCGGACGCGCCAGCTGCTTTCGGTACCGCGAACCCACAACAAGTTGGTTACGATGGCCAACAGAATCGCGGCGACGCCCCAATACAACCGGAACCATATCAGCGGCTGCAGGAACGGACCATAACCGTTGATGTCGGAGTAGGTGACCTGAGGCGTCTGGCCGAAGCGGTAGAGATAATCCTGAAAGCCGGCGGGCGGCAGCGACAGCGTGGCCACGATATACAGCACCATCACGAAGTGGCCGAGATATTTGTTGTTGACGATGGTCTGGATGAACATCGCCAACACGCAAAGGATCCACAGGGCCGTCAGCCGGTTCAAAAACAGCTCGCGGAAGTAGAGGCCGAATTGGAAGTGATGAAAGCCCTGAGCAACCTGTACGGCTACACCCGAGGCGAGGATCAGCAGTACCACCACGACCTGCACCAGCATCAAGGCAAGCAATTTGGAGGTGAACAGCACCCACCGCTGTAGCGGGAAAGCGTCGATCACCTGATTGAGTTGGGCGTCGCGTTCACGCCACACCAGTTCGCCGGAATAGAAAATGATGATGGCGACCGCGAAGATGAAGAAGCCGGCTCCGGCGAGTTCGACCATCTGGTAGGTAACCGGATAGGTCCTGGTGGCGAGCGGGTTGTTGATGCCGGCTGCGGTCATCACGGCGAACAAGAAGCCCGCCAGCATCAGCACCAGGAAGAAGACGTTCTTCGTGGTCTCGCGAAAGTGGATTCGCGTCAACGAAAGAAGATGGCGGAAAGATGCATCCGCGGAGAATGTGGGATGCGCAACCGGCAACGCCTGCGTCGCAGGTAGCGGCTCCTTGTCGTCTGCGATTGGCCGGCGCTTACTCTTTTCGGCCGGATAAGCGAACTCGAACTTCACATATGCGATCGCCAGCGAGATCGCTCCTACCCCCAACCATAAGGCTCGGTTCGCCAGCAGGATTCCCTGTAGCGGGATCAGCTGGGTATTGCGCTGGAATGGCGTCCAGTATCGTGTTATGCGATCGATGGCGGCTCCGCCCAACGGATCGGCCAATGCAGCCCTAACGCTCGCGGTCAGAGCGGTGGTGTTGAGCTGTCCAACTGTGAAATAGCCGATCAGCACTAGGACGCTGGCGACATAAACCGGCAGCATCTTGCGCGAGAGCGTCGCCAGAGCAAAGAAGATCGCCGTGAGGAACAGCAGGTTCGGCCACACATTGATGATGTAAGGCTGGAAGTAGGCTGGGGTGATCTGCGCGCCGACGCGCGTTTTGTCGAGCCACGGAGTCAGCGAACCGACCCAGGCGCCCAGCCCGACGCTGCTGAAGATCAGGACCTGCAGGACGAAAGCCGCGAGAAAGCGTCCGCCGAGGTAGTCGAACTTAGTAATGGGCGCGGTGTAGAAGAAGACCGCAGTGTTATTGTCGACGTCCTGATAAGTAGCCTGTCCCGCGATAGCAGCCGTGATCACGATGCCGAAGAAGCAGATGAAGGTGATGACCGAGTTCAGGCCGTAGGGCGAGTTGACCAGCACCTTGCCGCCGGTGCCGAAGTCGACGCTGGCCTCGGCGAAGGCGCCAGCGGACATGAGCGTGAACAGCAGGCCTAGAGCGAAGAACACGACGAAATAAACGTACGTCGAGATACGCCTGAGGCGTTGACTGAGTTCGAAGAGGAAGATGTTGGCCAACATCGTCAGTTCGCCGCCCCGTGGTTGAAGCCGCGAATGGTCGCAAAATACAGGTCCTCCAGATCGGGAACGACGGGTTCAAAGCCGGGCTCAGGAAGTTCATTCTCAAGAACATGCAGCAGTGTTTTGCCGGCAACCAGCCGCATCGAGATCACACGGAAGCGCTGCTGGTAGTCGGCGAGCTGCGAGCGGTCAATCGCCTTCTTCCACACGAATCCGTTCAGTGCGTGCACTAAGACAGCCGGATCACCTGCGGCGCGTACTTGCCCCTGGTGAATGATGGCCATCTGGCGGCATAGATCGCTTACGTCAGAGACGATGTGCGTGGAGAGGATGACAATGATGTTCTCGCCGATCGCGCTCAGCAAATTGTGAAAGCGTACGCGCTCTTCGGGATCGAGTCCGGCGGTAGGCTCGTCAACAATGATGAGTCGGGGATTTCCCAGCAGCGCCTGCGCAATGCCGAAGCGCTGCTTCATGCCGCCCGAGAAGCTGCCCAGTGGCTTATTGCGATGATCCCATAGATTGGTCTGCCGCAGCAGCGCCTGCACAACCTCGCGTCGCTCCCTGGCATTCTCAATCCCCTTCAGTGAAGCGAAATGCGAAAGCAAAGTTTCGGCTGCAACCTTGGGATAGAGTCCGAACTCCTGCGGCAGATAACCGAGCATTTTGCGGACCTGGTCCTTGTCGCGAAGCACATCGATGCCATCCATGCGCGCGCTGCCGCTGTCGGCTTCCTGCAAGGTGGCGAGGGTGCGCATGAGCGTGGATTTGCCGGCGCCATTCGGCCCGAGCAATCCAAACATGCCTTGAGGGATAGACAGCGAGACGTTCTGCAACGCCTGCGTCCCATTGGGATAGCGCTTGGAGAGACCTTCGATATGTAGTTCCATCGTTGTGCCTAAAAGGTATTACGAGACCTTCGGAGAAGTTGTTCCCGGAGTCGCCCGCTTAGTCCGAGTGGCCTGTCCCGAAATGCTCTACCCATGGATTTACAAAACTTATGGTTTCTTAACAGAAACTCGCGTTTCTCTATGGTCTTGTAGTAATGGGTCTGAAATGCGAACCATTTTGCCATCTCGAAGCGCGACAGTCACGTTAGTAATGCTTGCAGCCCTGTTGGCGGCGTGGACTCTGCCCAGTTCGGCGGCGGAGCAGGCAGATGCTTCCCAGCAAACAGCGGTAAAGAAGGCTCGGTCTGTAGGCGCGGTCAAAGCGATCTCGGGCAACTCGGTCACGCTGCAGACTGACGCCGGCTCCGAGATGATGGTGACGATTCAGCCTACGACGCGGCTGGTACGCATGGAGCCCGGGCAGACCGATTTGAAGAGCGCCCCTACGATCCAACTGAGCGATGTTCAGGTTGGCGATCGCTTGCTCGTGGCGGGTACGCCGTCCGATGATGGCAAGTCGATCGCGGCGACTACTGCCGTTTTGATGAAAAAGGCTGACGTCGCGGAGAAGCAGCAGCAGGATCGAGAGGCGTGGCAGAAGAATGGTGTTGGCGGCGTAGTCAAAGCGATCGATGCAGCCGCTGGAACGATCACGATTTCTACCGGCACGCTGGCTAGCAATACGATCGCCGTCCGTGTTTCAAAGGACACCATCATCCGCCGCTATGCTCCGAACTCGGTGAAGTTCGACGATGCCAAGCCAGGTACGCTGGATCAGATCAAGGTTGGCGATCAGCTGCGTGCGCGCGGAAGTAAGAGCGAAGGCGGCAAGGAATTGGCTGCGACGGAGATCGTCTCCGGAACATTTCGCAGTATTCCAGCGACGCTGATTTCAGCCGATGCGGCGAGCAACAGCATTACCGTCACCGATCTGGTGACGAAGCGGCCTGTGACCTTGAAGGTAGGTGCGGACTCGCAGATGCATCAGCTGCCGGCGATGTTCGCGCAGCGAATTGCGATGCGTCTGAAAGGCGGTGCGGCAGGAGCGCCCAGCGAAGGCGGCCCAAGAGGTGCAGCTGCGCCGGCGCGTCCCCAGAGTGCTGCAGGGGCGTCACAGGGAGCGGGCTCCGGGCAACACGCGGGCGGCGCGCCCGACTTTCAACAGATGCTGAACCGCATGCCCAGCGTAAGTCTGGGTGATCTTCAGAAGGGAAGCGCCCTGATGATCGTGGCGACTGAAGGCACAGCAGACTCTCCTTCCGAGGTGATCATTCTGCTGAGCGGAGTGGAACCGATCCTGACGGCGGCGTCGCCGCGCCAGGCCAGCACGATTCTGTCACCTTGGAATTTATCCGCAGGCGGAAATGCTGGAACGGGAGACGCTCCCTGACGGAATACTCTTAGCGACTACTTCGTTTCACAAAAGGTTCGATCAACGTAATGCGTCTGTGTGCATTTGTTCTTTTACTGCTCTCGTGTTTTGCAGTTCCGGCATTAGCGCAAACTGCGAGCGGAACATTGCGCGGCCGCGTCACCGATCCTTCCAAGGCCGTGATTACTTCGGCGGTGGTCACGGCGACGGACGCCGAAGGAAAATCCTTCACGGTTCAGACGGACCACCAGGGCAACTTTCAATTCACGCGCCTCGCGCCTGGCTCGTACAACCTGACCATCCAGGCAAAAGGCTTTGCCGTCGACCAGGAACCGAATGTACAGGTTACCTCGGGACAGACGCAGGAGCTCGACATCGCTCTGCAGATTGAAGTGGAGCAGCAACACGTCGAGGTACAGGAAGAATCTCCGACGGTCAGCGTCAGCCCGGAAAACAGCGCAAGCACGCTGGTGCTGAAAGGCAAGGATTTGGACGCGCTCTCCGATGATCCGGATGAACTGGCCTCCGAGTTACAGGCGCTGGCCGGACCTTCAGCCGGGCCGAACGGCGGCCAGATCTACGTCGACGGCTTCACGGCCGGGCAGCTTCCGCCCAAGTCGGCGATACGCGAGATCCGCATCAACCAGAATCCCTTTTCCGCCGAGTACGACAAGCTGGGCTACGGTCGTATCGAGATCTTCACCAAGCCTGGCACTGACAAATATCACGGCCAGTTCATGATGAACGGCAACTCGTCGGCATTCAATTCACTGAATCCGTTCGTCTCGGAGACACCCGGGTACTACTCGGAGATCTTTAACGGCAACGTCAGCGGCCCGATCAGCAAGAATGCGTCGTTCTTCTTCACCGTGCAGCAGCGCAACATCGACAATGTCGACGTAGTCGTTGCGCAAGTGCTGGGGCCCGGCAATGTCATCACGCCCTACACGGCCAACGTGTCGAATCCATCGACGAGGCTCAACATCAGTCCGCGGGTCGACTTTCAACTGTCCAACAGCAATACGCTGACGGTTCGCTATCAGTATGTGCGCGACACCGAGGACAATGCCGGCATCGGCCAGTTTTCCCTGCCCAGTACCGGCTACAACTTGCACAGCACCGAGCAGACGGTGCAGATCAGCGATACCCAGATCATCAGCCCAACCATTGTGAACGAGACGCGCTTTCAATATCTTCGCGACAGCGACAATCAGAATCCGCTCAGCTTTGAGCCGACAGTGATCGTGCAGGGAGCATTCACGGGCGGCGGCAGCTCGCAGGGTATTTCGATCGGTAATCAGGACCACTATGAACTGCAGAACTATACGTCCATTTCACATGGCGCGCACTTTATCAAGTTTGGCGGGAGGCTGCGGGGAACGCTGTACTCCAGCACGCAGAACGCAGGTTTCAACGGCAGCTACAACTTCTCGTCTTTGAGTCAGTATCAGGACGTCGAGGACGGAGTACCGGGCGCCACGCCAAGCCAGTTCACCCTCGTGGCCGGACAGCCGCTGTCGGACGTTTCCATGATCGACGTCGGACTATATGCCGAAGATGAGTGGCGTATTCGCCCCAACATTTCGCTGAGCTATGGCCTGCGATACGAAACGCAGACCGGCATTGCATACGAAGGCGATTGGGCGCCGCGCGTGAGTTTGGCATGGGGCCTGGGACATGCCAAGGTACCGAAGACCGTCATCCGCGGTGGTTATGGAATCTTCTACGATCGCTTCTCTTATGACTATCTGCTGCAGGCGGAGCGCTACAACGGTGTAACCCAACAGCAGTACGTCGTCCCCAACCCGAATTTCTATCCATTGATACCTACCCCGGCGCAGCTGAGGCAGTTATCCACCGCCTCACCCACCATTTATCAGGTGCAAAGTAATCTGCATGTGCCCTACACGATGGAGGCGGCTGTCAGCTTGGAGCGGCAGGTCACGAAGAATGCGACGGTGTCGGTGACCTACCTGAACTCGCGCGGCGTGCATCAGTTATTCCTGCGCAACGCCAATGCGCCGCTGCCGGGCACCTACAATCCCGCTGACCCAAACAGCGGAATTCGTCCGTTCGGTGGCAACACGAATATCTACCAATACAATTCCGGCGGCGTCTTTGAGCAAAACCAGCTTATCGCCAACTTCCGCATCAGTCTCGGGCAGAAGCTTTCGTTGTTCGGCTTCTATTCCTTGAATTATGCCAACAGCGATCTTGGATCGGGTGGCCCGATCTCCGTCGGCTCCGGCGGTGAGGGCTTCGGCGGCTTCTTCAGCGGAGGTGGTGGCGGAGGCGGATCACCGCAGTTTGTGATGAATTCCTACGATCCGATGGAAGACTATGGCCGCGCGGCATTCGACGTTCGCAATCGTGTTTTTATCGGCGGAACGATTTCTTTACCCTATGCGCTTCGTTTGAGCCCGTTCATCATTGCCGACTCCGGCACTCCATTCAATATCATTGTCGGACAGGACCTAAACGGAGACTCGATCTTCAACGACCGGCCGGCGCTGGCATCCACCGCTGGGCCGGGCGGCCAGGTTTATGTCACGCCATACGGGACTTTTAACAGCGTGCCGATCCCCGGTCAGCCCATTGCTCCCATCAATTACGGAAGCGGCCCGGCAGTCTTCAGCCTGAACCTGCGATTGAGCAAAACCATCGGCTTGGGGCCCAAAATAAAGGGTGGAGGCGGACCTTCGGGTGGAGGCGGCCCGCACGGACACGGAGGCGGATTGGGTGGACGCGGACTAACCGGTGGTGGTGGTACGGGTGGTGGTCCTTTTACCTTCGGCAGCGAAACGAATCACAAGTACAACCTGACCTTCAGCGTGAGCGCACGCAACCTGCTGAATAACGTGAACTATGCGGCGCCGGTTGGCAATCTCCAGTCGCCGCTGTTTGGGACATCGAATGCGCTGGCGGGGCCGCCATTCTCGTCCGGTTCAGCGGTGCGGCGCATCGATCTGCAGATGCTGTTCTCGTTCTAGCGATCAGCGCATTTCGCTGAAGAAGCGTTGCTGTCCGGCGACGATGCGCTGCTTGGCCTCGAGATTCGGCTCGAGCGACCAGACGCCAACCTCGTGCGTCCCGCCAAGCACGATGCCGTCGGTGCGCGGGAACATGTAGAGATCGCCAGGGAGGGTGCAGTACCCGATCTCAGGCTGCGGCAACAGAATAGTTAGCTGCCCTTTAACCGGGGTGAGTTCTTCATCCCCGAAGAGCGCTTTCGCTCCCAGGCCCGTGCAATTCACGATGACGTTCTGCGATAGAGTCTGCAGCTCTGCCGGTTCGCGAATCTCCCGCACCTCGATCTGCCCGCCGGCAATCCTAAAATCCTGCAGCACCGCCGGAAGGTACGTGTTCGCCTCGATCAGCATAGTGTCGAACTGACGCACCCAGGGAAATGGGAACGGATTTTCTGACGACGCGAGATCGTGCATTTCGGGCAGCAGATCGCGGATTGGGCTGTCGAACGCAAGCAGCGCGCCTGGCGGAATGGAATCCCGGTCCATCACGTAGTTAGGCAGCCAGCGAATCCCGTACCGCGCCCCGACCATCAGCTGATAGCGGCGGTGTGCGATATGCGCTGCCTCGACGAATCGTGGCAGGAAGCCGGGCGCCTCCTGGCCATGATGATAGACGGACACTGGACACCACTGCGCACCGGCGATGTTGGAAGTCGTGCCGGGTGGAAGCGCCTTGGTGTAGATAGTGACGCGGCATCCACGCTCCTGAAGCAATCGAGCTGTCGCCAGTCCAACCGCTCCGCAGCCGAGCACGGCGATGTCTCTTGCTCCGCTGGCGTCAACTTCACGGCAAGCCAGCTCGCCGGTTCCCCAAGAGAGAGTGACGCCTCCGCCACCATGCCCGTAGTTGTGGACGACCAGCTTCTCGTCAAACTTCTGCCCGGCAACGACGAATCCTGATGGGCGGAAGGGCCGGAGTCCGACGACGGTACGAATCTCGCGGTCGGGAGAAACGTTGACCTTGGGCAGCTTGAGCAGCGAGGGTGCCGGCGGAGGCGGAGGGACGGCGGCCAGCGGACCATGCTTTGCCGCGCAGCCTTCCAGCGCGATGGCTCCGGCCAGAATGCTCAACGATTTCAGCGCCGATCGCCGATCCATGGAGGCCGAGTATAGCTCAGATAAGCAGGCGCTCGTCTCGCGCACCAAGGGAGAGAACCTGGTGAGCCAACAACAGCTTACGGCTGATAGCTGAAGTTTAGGTTCTTGTCCTGGCTGGGGCCGAGGGTGATGGTCTGCGCCTTCTCCCCGTACTTCTCCTGCACCGCGGCAATCGTGTAAGTTCCCGGCGGAAGGCCCTGAAGGGTGAACTTGCCGTCCTTGCCGGTGACCGCGAAATATGGATTTCGCATCACGCTCAGATACATGTGCATCCAGGGATGCTGATTGCACTTCACCGGGATCATGAGCTCGGGTTGGCTGAAGCTTTTCTCCAGCGGTTGCGAGTGCGGCATCTGTGACTGGTTCCACTCCTGGTTGTTCTTCGGCATGGGATGGATGTTGTGCAGGGTCTGGTCTTTGTCCTCGAACTGAACCGGCTGGCCGACCATCACGGCCGCCATGTGCGGCACATAATGACAGCCCGCTTGCTTGATGCTCACAATCTGTTTCGGCGGATCGTATGAGGCATCGGGTAAGCCCTGCTTGACGTAGACCAGTACGTTGGCGAGATGGCCGTCATCGACGACCACCTGCTCGGACTCGGTCTGCCCCTTGCAGCCGGGATCGTTGCTCATGTCGATGGTGTGGACGCGGGGAGCAGCGCCGTCGAACGTAACTGTGCCGCTGATTGTGGCCGCAGTGGACGGATCAACCTGGGCCGCCTTCGGCGGATTCAGAGTGGAAGCGCGACTTTCTTCAGCAGTGCGACTGTTGCAAGCCGTAAGGAAGAGCCCGAGAAGAACAATCAGAGTACTGTAATAAATCTTGCGCGACACGTTCAGCCCTTGCTGGATGAATCAAGAAGTATGAGAAAACTCTTCATTGTACTATTCGAAGCGGGAACCGGATGGGAGAGAGTGACAATCCGCAAGTGGCGCAGCCGTCGGCCGATGGCGATAGCATCGTAGCGCTAGAGTCTGCGACTGCGACGGCGCCGGTGCAGCGCAGCCCGAATACGGCTCAGGCCGTGCTGCTCGGCAGCGCGTTAGGACAGCTCGGCCTCGCCTTGTTAGTCACGATTTACCTCGCGCGCGTGCTGTCGCCGGCGGCATTCGGATTTTTCTCGCTGGTGGGAACCATCTTCATCCTGGCCCGCAAGTTCCTCGACCTCGGTCTCAGCAACGTTGCCGCGCGCGACATTGCCCACGATCCCCGGCGGGAGCGGCCAATCCTTGAAGGCATGATGGCATACCGGCGCGCGGCTGGAGCCGTACTGGCGCTGGCGCTATTTGTGTTCGCGTTCATGCAGAAGTCTGAAGCCGAACGCAGCGTGTTAATCCTGGTCGGCGTAGTTCTTCTTCTGACGGAGCCGGCTGCGCTTGATCCTGTATTTCAAGTCCGGCAGGCGCAAGGAGGACCGGCGCTATTGAACCTGTTCGGCGGCTTGCTGGTGCTGGGGGGAAGCCTCTTCTTTCATCATCTGGAGATTGCCGGAGCTGCGTTCGCCTTCCTGCTGGTCATACGTGAGGCCATTTCTCTCCTGATTACCAAACTCATGGCGGAGCGGCTTCTGGGATATCATCCGCGGCCCGGCTTTCGAGGACGAGCGCTGAAGGCCTTCGTTAAGCCGGCGCTGGTTTTCGGTTTGGCGAGTCTGGTCTACGCGATTTATTTCAACTGCGATGTCTTCCTGGTGCTGGCATTGCGAGGGCGAGACGAACTCGGAGCATACGCGGCGGCCTTTCGGCCGATCAACCCGCTGCTTCTGCTGCCGTGGCTGTTGATGGTGCCGATAATACCGGTCCTGACGGCAACCGTTGCCCGAAGTCGCGACGCCTTTGTGAGCCAGGTGCGCCGCGCTTGCGGAATCGCGTTGGGTGTCGGCGCTTGCGGCATGATCGCTGGCCTCATGCTCGCGCCCGATCTGGTGACTCTGCTCTATCGCGGCCGCTATCTCGAAGGAGCGCTATCGTGCGTGAACGCCTTCCGGTGGCTGGCTGTGGCGCTTGGGCTGGTTTGCGTGACGACTGTACTGACCGCCTCGATGCTCGCTGATGGAAAAGAGAGGCTATTGCTGACGATCGGCACCATCGCGCTGATCGCGAACCTTGTGCTCAACGCGGTGTTGCTGCGGCACTACAATTTCACCGCCGCTGGCTTTGCAGCGGCGGTAACTGAGTTGCTCTTCTTTCTCGGCGCCATGATTGCATTTCGGATAGTGACCGGCCGCAATGCGATCACGTGGAGTTCGCTGCTGTATTTCTTCCCCGGATTGGTGATGGCAGCCATCCTCTACGTTGTGCATGGCAGCAACGCAATTCGCGTTACGATCGGGATCGTGCTGGGCCTGTTGTCGCTCGGCTCCATCTTGCTATCGCCGCAGGCGCGTCGCTTCCGCAAGGAGATGGCAATGAATTCACTGCTGTTCCCGGCGGAGAGCGCTGCTGCATCACAGGTTCGTGCATGAGCAAGGCGGATCCCATCGAGCAGGCGCTAAACGCAATTGGTGAGCTGCGGGTTGCGAATCCCTCCGAGCAGGTCATCCAGCAACTACGGGCCTATCTGAAGTACAAATCGAATCTGGTTGTGGCTAAGGCAGCCAAGGTCGTCGGCGAGCTTCATCTGTCCGGTCTGGTCTCCGATCTGGTTATGGCGTTCAATCGGCTGATGGTCTATCCGGCGAAGCTCGATAAGCGGTGCGCTGCTATCACCGAGATTGTCAGTGCGCTCTACGAACTGGATTACACCGATCCCGACGTTTATCTGCAGGGAATTCGGCACGTGCAAAAGGAAGCATCGTTCGGGCCGCCAGTCGATATGGCCTCGACATTGCGTGGGCGAAGCGCGCAGGGCTTGCTTCGCACTCGTTATCCCGACGCAATTGCCATTGTCATCGACCTGCTCGTTGATCCTGAACCGCCTGCGCGACTGGGTGCGATCCGTGCTTTGGCTTTGAATGGGGGAGAGGTTGGCCCGCTACTGCTTCGCTTGAAAGTGCTCGCGGGCGATCAGGATACGGAGATCGCCGGCGAGTGCTTCTCGGGATTGTTGTCAGCCGCCCCTGGTGCGTCGCTTCCATTCGTCGCCCGTTACATCGACAGCGAAGACGATGTGATTGCAGAGGCGGCGATCTGGGCGTTAGGACAGTGGCGGCAGAGTGCGGCGTTACCGATTCTTCAGGAAAAATGGGAGCGGACCATCGATCGGTCGCTGCGAAAGACCCTGATCGCCGCGCTGGCCGCCTCGCGACTGCAGGAGTCGTTTGACTATCTGTGTTCGCTACTGCGCACCACGGATGTGAGAACTGCGGGCGACATAATCGCAGCGCTAGCGGATTATGCCAGCAGCGAGTCGTTGCGGCAGGCGGTAGCCGATGTTGTCGAGGAACGACGCGAGCCCAGGCTGACGGAGTTGTTCCAACAACACTTCGCGGTATGACCCGAGCTGTCGCATGCTTTATTTTTTCTGCAGCAGAGACTCGACCTTCTGCTGAATCGTTCCGGTATCGGTCAGGCCCACATACTTCGCGGCGATATGTCCGTCGCGGCCGATAAGGAACGTCACCGGCAATCCCAGAATTCCGCCGTAGGATTCGGCTAACTGAGTGGTTCCCATCCCGACCGGGTAATTCATTTTGAAGTCTTGATAGAACTTGCGGACAGGCTCGGGGCCGTCGTCCATGGAGATGCCCACAACCTGGAAGCCTTGGGCGGCATAATTGTTCTGGAACTCGACGAAGTGGGGGATTTCCGAGCGGCAGGGAACACACCACGTCGCCCAGAAATCTAGCAGGACAACCTTGCCGCTATAGTTCGACAGGACGAGCGGCTTGCCATCGATATCCTGCATGGAAAAATTGGGCGCGACGGAGCCGACCATTCCCGGCGGCCCACCCTTGCCGGAGCGCGCGGACTGATGGCGCGCAAGTTCGTACAGACCGACCACCACGGCGATGGCGACAACAATCAGGACAACTTTTCTCATTCGTTATTGACCTTTAATGGTGGGATATCCCTTGTAGACCCAATCGGTGCCGAAGTTGTCGGCGATGTACAGCACCTTAACATTAGTGAAGCCCATCGTGCTCAGTTCCTTGAAGGCGGGACGAACGTTAGGACAGTGGCTCCACGGGCAGCAGCCGCAATATAAGACGATGAACGTATTGTGCGGCAAGGGCTTCACCCTGGCTCGTAATTTCTCCAAGCCCTGCTTATCGGCGCCGGCGCCGATGTACTCCGCGTCAGGAATGTGCGCCTGGCGATAAAGTAGCCACGGACCCACGTTCAGGATCAGCGGCTTCTCGTCTTTCGGCGCTTGCAATACCTTGAGCAGGTCTTCAGGAGAGATGAGTTGAGGACTGCCGGGCGCGAGTTCGTCGGCAGAAGGATCGGACTTCGTTTGTGAGGGCGCTGCCGCCGAAATCAGGAATATGAGCGAGAAGAAGAGCGCGAACTTAACTGAAATTCTCATGGATTGGTCCCTCTGAGCTGTCGGCCTGTGCGCGAGACGAAGCTTCTTTCAGATTAGCTGATCCCGGTCGGGAGGCCCAAACTTCCGATATCGGAATCAGGCTGCAGTACAAGCTGGCACAGCTTGCCGCGTCCCAAACTGGCACCAAGTAACAATAGCTTGATTGGTCGCAGCTTGATGCCGATAATTGCTTCTCCGCAAAAACTGGAGCGAACACCAGGAGTCGAACGCATGACCACTTCGGAGTTGGCCGCATTCGTACGTAGATTGGGAGCGCCGTTCTTACAGGATCTTGGGCCCGGAGAAGTTGATGCGGTTCTGGCGGTCGCCCGGCAACAGCGCTTCCTGGCGAAGTCCGTCGTTACCAACCAGGGCCATCCGGCCAACCAGGTTTTTATGATCCTGACGGGCGCCGCCCGAAGCTTCTTCCTTACTCAAGGCGGACAAAAACTGCATGTCTACTCTTATCCCCCGGGCGAGATGTTTGGAGGCATGGCGCTGGTCGCTCGTAATTCCGACTACATCGTGAGTACGGAGGCGGTGAAGGATAGCTATGTGCTTGCCTGGGACCACGCGAACATTCGCCGGTTGATACTCCGCTACCCCAAACTTATGGATAATGCGTTGTCCATCGCCTCGGAATACCTGAATGTCAGCATCGCAACCCAGGTTGCTCTGAGCTGTCACTCTGCGCGCCAGCGCCTGGCTGAAACCGTGGTGGGAATGGCGAGCGGCATCGGACGTCGCGTCGCAGGTGGCATCGAATTAAGAGTTGGCAATGACGAACTGGCTTCTGCGGCAAACATTACTACCTTTACGGCGAGCCGCATCCTGAGTGAATGGCAGCGTGACGGGTTGCTGAAAAAGAGCCGGGGCAAGGTGTTACTGCCCTTCCCCGAGCGTTTGCTGCTGCGAGATTTGTAGTCGCCCTATGCACGTCTAGTTCGCCGGCATGGTTGCTTTTGCGCAAACTTCAACTTGCGATAGAGCAGCGATGCTAACCCACGCCCATAGAATAATCCCTAATAAGTTCGCAGTTAACCCTCGCTCCATAGCGAATGTAAACGGCACGAGGGCCAGCTTGATCAGTGGTCCTCGACGTTTGCGAATCACTTAATGAATGTGCGCTGCTTAGATCCACTTCTAAAACATTTACCCTTTCGAACCTAAACGCGAAATTTCCAGGGATTGAAAGCGAAGAAGGATTAGTGCGCTGAATGGAGAAGTGCGTGCCCGAAGCAACACCCACCGTAGTTTTGTGTGTCGACGATGATCCACGGGCGATGATGGCCCGTAGCTTGATCCTGTCCGTGGCCGGATACGACGTTCAGACCGCCTCTTCCTGCGAGGCGGCGTTACGCATATTTCGTCGTTCCAAGGTCGATCTGGTGATTGCTGACCATTTCCTGCCTGGCTTGAAAGGAACGGAATTGGCCGACGCCATGAAGAAGATCAAACCCGAAGTCCTGTTCGTTCTGATGACGGTGACGCCCGAGTCGCCATCAGGCGCCGACCGGGTCGATCTGATTCTCGTGAAAGGAATGGATCCGCAGCAGTTTCTTGACGACGTTGAACACCTTTTGACTAACCGGCAACGAGGAGCCGCAGCCAGCCAAAATTAAGAGGCACGACAGGTTTCGCCCATCGTGCCTGGTTGTGAGTTGAGCGCGCGCAAGCAGGGTGGCAAGCGGCCAGGGAGACTCTAGATCGAAGCTCCCGCCGCCCTGACCTCCGGACTCACACCGTTCTCGTAGGTTTTGAAATTCTCGTGAAACAGACCCGCCAGCTTCTTGGCCGCAGCGTCGTAAGCCGCTTTGTCGGCCCAGGTGTTGCGGGGGTCGAGAATCTCGGACGGAACCCCAGGGCACTCGGTAATGACCTCGAAGCCGAACACTGGGTCCTTCTGAGTTTTGGCATTTGCCAGCGCCCCGCTGTGGATGGCGTTTACGATCGCGCGAGTGTAGGCCAGCTTAATGCGCTTGCCCACGCCGAACGCTCCGCCGCTCCATCCGGTATTCACCAGCCAGACTCGGGCGCCGTGCTTCTTCATCTTCGCCGCCAGCAGTTCGGCATACTTGTTCGGATGCCACACGATAAACGGTCCGCTGAAGCAGGGAGAAAACGTGGCTGTCGGATCTTTCACGCCGACTTCGGTACCGGCGACCTTAGCGGTATATCCGCTGATGAAGTGATACATAGCCTGCGCCGGACTCAGCGAGCTGACCGGAGGCAGAACACCGAAAGCATCGGCAGTGAGAAAGATGATGTCGGTGGGATGATCGGCCACGCAGGGGATCTTGGCATTCTGGATAAACTCAATTGGGTAAGCACCGCGTGTGTTCTCGGTAATTTTAGTGTCGGCAAAATCCACGTGGCGGTCTTCCTCGAGCACGACGTTCTCCAGTACGGCCCCGTAACGCAGGGCCTGGAAAATCTCCGGCTCGGACTCAGGCGTCAGGTTGATGGCCTTCGCGTAGCAGCCTCCCTCGATGTTGAAGATGCCATCATCGCTCCAGCAGTGCTCATCGTCGCCGATGAGAAGCCGGTTGGGATCAGCCGAGAGCGTGGTCTTGCCAGTTCCGCTCAGACCAAACAGAAGGGAAGAGCGGCCGGTCTGCTTGTCTGCGGTGGCAGAGCAGTGCATCGAGAGCACGCCGCGCTTGGGCGCGAAATAATTCATCACCGTGAAGACACCCTTCTTCATCTCACCGGCGTATTCCGTTCCCAGGATCACCATCTCGCGGTCTTCAAGGTTTAGGCAAATGCTGGTCGTAGAGCCCATCCCTGCGGTGTACTTGTTCGCCGGAAAGCGCCCCGCGTTGTAAATCACGAAGTCAGGTTTGCCGAAGCTGGCCAGCTGCTCCCGCGTCGGGCGGATGAGCATGGTATGCATGAAGAGTGCATGATAGGGACGCTCGCAGATGACGCGAACTTTAATCTGGTAGTTGGGATCCCATCCGGCGAACCCGTCGAAACAGTAAAGCCGCTCGCAGATGTTCAGGTAATCCTTTGCGCGTTCGCGCACCACGTCGAAGGTGCGAGCATCAAGAGCTACGTTGACCGGGCCCCACCAGACATCATTCTCCGACTGAGGGGTTTTGACGATTCGCTTGTCTTTGGGAGAGCGCCCTGTTTTCGCTCCAGAGTAGGCGACCAGTGCGCCATTATCGGCGATGCTGGCGTCTTTGTCGTAACGGATTGCGTGTTCATACAACGCGCTGGGAGGCAGATTGCGATGAACCTCCCCGACGTTTAGACCGTAGTCCTTGAGATTAAATGCATCCATAACATCACCCCGTATTATCCGAGTTAGCATTAACGAAGAATCACCCATCATAACGCGTGGGACTATAGGAACGAAGGAGCCTATGCGGATCCGGACCGAACGAAAGTCGTAGGCAAGCGAAATCCAGGCTGCTGTCCTCGGGCTGGGCGTTTCAGGGCAAAGAATCAGCCGTTCTTCCTGTGGTCGGCAAATCCAGTTTGGATTGAAACTACTATTCTGAGCTGGATGGAATTGGGGGCAGCGCATCCGCAGGGCAGTTGCAAATGAACTTCGGCTTCATGACGCTGTTCGATTACGTCTAGGCGTAATGTTCACTACGATACAATGTGCGATATTCAGGCAGGTTGTGCCGACGGCAAACTATGTCGACCAAAGCTGACGCGCCGGAGCTGCGAATCTCCTCTTATATGAACCTTGAGCAGGCGATGGAGGAGGTCCGCGCCTATCTCGAAGCCAAGAAGAACTACGTCGAGATAAAGGCCGATTTGGGTAATATCGTTGCCGGTCAGCTATCCATGCAGGGGACGCTCATCAGCCGCATGGCAGAGATATCGACGCGCCTGGGAGAAGTCGAACCGAACAGCAAACTCGGACCGCCCGGCGTTCTTCTCAAGCGAATCCTGAAGAAGCTGATCGGCTGGCACGCGAAACCCGCTCACGAATTCGATCGCACCGCAGTTGAAGCGTTCCAGCAGATCCGCCAGGACATGCTTCAGTTACAACAGCGAATTGTCGAGTTGAGCAAGAAAATCGATGCGGGCGACAAACTGCCGTTCCCTAATGCTCACTCCACGTCAGTGTCCGAAAGCGAACCGCAAACGGACCGGGACGAACTGTTGCGCTCGATGTTCGGGATGTTCAGGAGCCTGATCGCTGTCTCGGCGGTTCAAGATGCCTTGCAGAACGAAAAGCCCGAGCTCCTGAACCGAGTGGAAAGCCTTCTGAACGCGACCGAGGCAGAGTTCGGAAGCGAACCTCGCCGCTCAGACGCTCTTCGGTCTTAACTCGAAGGCAAACCACCTACTGTTGTTGGCCGGCGTCTTCGATGGGAACGCCCGTTGTGGTCCAGGTCTTGTCGGGGTTATAGGTAGTCATTGCCTTGGCAATGTCCGTAGTGTTCGGACCCAGATCTTTCTGAAACACGACTCCATTTTTGTCGATCAGGAAGGTCATGACTCCCGAGTTGCGGTACTCGGCAGGATAAGCTACAAAGGCAAACCCGCCCGTCATGTTTCCGTCGACGAGGTAGCTCTTCGCGCCGCCCGGAGCATGCGGTCCCTGTGCCTTGAGCGTGTGAAAGAAATACCCGTGGAAGGGCTCAGGCTTCCCGCCCTGTGCGGCATATCCCTGGGCTGTAGCATGCGCTACCAACGGTCCGATCGGGCTTTCCGGCTCGCCTTCTGCGACCTTCCAGAACAAGCCATTCTGTTTGCCTTCGTCGCTGATGATCTTTTGCGCGTACTGATGGACGGTACTGCCATCGTGCAGTCCCTGGAAATATTCCTGCTGCGCGTCGGCCAGGTTCTCACAGACCTGAATAGCTTCCAGCTCGTTCTTACCGATGCGCCGGAAGAGGATCTCCTGCACTCCATCCTTGGTATCGAAATACCACTGGCCGGAAGCATTCTTTTTCAACGGAATGGGGAACGGCCAGTTCTCCGCCCCAATATAGAGCGTGTCGTCGCCGTCGCTTTCCCGTGCCCAGCGGTTCATCTGCTGAAAGCGCTTAAGGAAGATCTCGCGGTTATTGTTGTCCTGGACTTCGTCACCGGAAGACACAATACTGGCCGCCGAGGCGCCCAGAACTGCGAGATCGTCAGCCGTTCCGGGCGACTGTACCGCCTGCGCCAGCGCCTTGCCAGCTTCTTCCGGGCTCGCGAACGTCTTTTGCCCGGCTTCCTGGGCCTGGGCCGCGGAGGCAGTCAGGATCAACGAAAAGACCAATAATGAGCTCAGTATCAGCACCGCACCCGACGTCGTAAGAACTTTTCTCGAAGCCATCTCAGGCATTCCTCCGTTGCTTCATCCCGTTAACTTTGCCGTTTACTCGGGTCCCCGTGACTGGTTCAGCGCCTGCGTCCACCGCCGCCACCGCCCCGGTTGCCTCCGCCTCCGCCCATGCTTTGACGTCCGCGACTGCTCTCCGCGCGAGCATTACCGCCAGCACTATACCCGCTGAATGCCCCAGTCTTCGTCCCGGGCGAAGCAGTCTGCCCGTATCCGCGAGAGGGGTTGGTGGCGGGCCTGGCAGCGGTGTTCTGAGGACGGTTAGGTTGAGTGGCACCTCGATTGGGATTATTCGCGCCGGGGTTGTTGGGGCGATTGTTATTCACGTTGTTGCGGTTGACGTTGTTGTTATTCACGTTATTCCGGTTCACGTTGTTATTGTTTACGTTGTTCCGGTTCACGTTGTTGATGTTGACGTTGTTCTGATTGACCGTCGTGCGGTTGTAATTATTCCGGTTGTAATTGTTGCGGTTGTAATTCGGATTGTAGGGCGTGGGGCGGGCCCAGTTGCCGTTGTAATAGCGGTTTCCACCAGCGTAGATATTGCTGCGAGAGACGTAGACGTTGCGGTTGTAAACGACCGTTCCTCCGTGCCAGCCGCAATTCCAGTTGTTCCAACCCCATCCGCAGCAGCCGCCGCTCATCGCGGCTCCTACCGCCATGCCCACGCCGAAAGAGATAATTCCGGTCGTGACCAGCGCGGCGGTGCTGTAACCCGGAGGATAGTAGGGAGTTCCATAAACCACTGTCGGGTTATAGGTGGGCACGTAGACGACCTGCGGACTCGCGGGCTGAATGATGATCGTCTGGGGATCCTGCTGAACGACGGTCATCTGCGGGGTCGACTGCAGGTTGCCCGCCGCCTTGGCTTGGGCGCGGAGCCGTTGAACGGAAGCCATGACATCCGCCTGCTGGTTATAAAACGCGCTGCCGAGGGCCGAGGTCCACGACAGGTTGTTGGCCATATTGTCCAGCACCGACGGAAACTGAGTCAGGGCCTGTACGCTGGGATCCCACTGCTGCTGATTGACCGCATCGACCAATGCCTGGCCTTGCAGGTTTGAGTTGTCCTTGAGCCACTGATCGGCCTCGGCGACCTCATTGGGGTACGTAGATGCCGCCAACACTTGCGCCACCAGGGCGTCGGGATAGAGCGCGATTGGGGCAACCAGGGCATCGATCTGGGTAGTCGTCAAATTCGCCGGAGGCGCTTCCTGCGCGCCGGCCGGCGAGGTTGCGAGGACGATTCCCCATGCAAGAAAGATGGCGAGAAACTGCTTCAGACGAACCATGATGCCGTGCTCCAATCCACGGCGCCGACAGTGCCGGAGCCATTACAGAACTGTATCTGACGTGACAAGCGCGCTATAGAAAATTGCGCGATCGAGCAGCGAAATACCCGCAGACCAGACGCCTGCCGTGCCACGTTGTGGGACGTACAGCTTTGCCGATCCTGCCGGAGTGTCCCAATTGTAGTGACTTCGGACAACTTGCGAAAGTGGATTGTGCGGGCTGAACGTCGAGGCTAACGGAATCGTCGGAAGCCCTTCTCTCCGAAATCCCGGAAGGATCTTCTGCGCGGCGACCGATTATCCCAGGTGAACGCGCCCTTCTGTAGGGTGAACTGCAACGTTCCATCGGTCGGCGAAGGAACGACGCTTAAGATGTCGAAACGGCAAGTGGGCCGACCGGACAGATGCCGCAGATAACGCTTTGCGACCGCCAGGACGTGTTGCTGTTTCTGGCGCGTAACCGCTGTGGAGGGCGGCGCGAAGCTATCATTTGTGCGCGTCTTCACCTCGACGAAACAGAGGACCTCGCCATCCCATCCGATGAGGTCAATCTCGCCGCGGTCGTGCGGTGCGCGAAAGTTCATAGCGACCATACGATAACCGAGCTGCTGCAGGTAGAAACAGCCCTCGGTTTCGCCACGTTCGCCGAGCTCGAGATGGCTGGGTCTGCGGCGCACGCTTCTCCCCGCCTTCTGAATGCCACGAACCAGGAATCGAGTGATCCACGCCATGCCGGTTGACTAGCCGTCGATTCAACTCTATCCGGGGTGAGAGGCGGAGCCCGTGATGCGGGTCACGCAAGCGCGTGTGCTCCGGCATTCTCATAGAATGAAGTTGTGGGGAATCTGGAGAAGCAAGAAAAGGACATTCTGAAACTGCTGCCTGCGCCGAAGCGGCCGCCCAAGCTGACGGCGCGTCGAATCGGCATTCATACCTCGACGGCGGGCGGGGTGGAGGGTGCCGCAGAACGTGCGTACCGGCTGGGCTGCAATACTTTCCAGATATTCTCGTCCAGCCCGCGTCAGTGGAAGCCCTACAACCTTGGCCGCGCGCAATGTGAGGCGATGAGCCGCCTGCGCAAGCGTTATGATCTCAAGCCCCTGGTGATCCATGCTAATTATCTGGTGAACGTTGCCGGAGGGAACTCTGAGTTTCACGCCAAATCCATCGTGGCCTTCCGTGGCGAAGTCGAACGGGCGCTGGCGCTGTGCGCTGAATTTCTTGTGCTGCATCCGGGTTCGTTTCGCGGCAGCAGCCGTGAGGAGGGCCTGCGGCGTGCGGCACTGGCGATCGAGCAAGCGGTTGATGGCCTCGATCTCGCCGCAGGCAATCTGAAAATCCTCGTCGAAAACACCGCCGGATCGGAGTTCTCCCTAGGCGGCAACTTCGAGCAGGTCGCGGAGCTGCTCTACCTGCTGAACAAAGTTGTGCCCTCGGGAGCCTGCATCGACACCTGCCACACACATGTTGCCGGCTACGACATCGTCAGCGAAGACGGCTTCGCCGATACCATCGATCAACTCGATCGCACGGTCGGACTGAAGAATGTCTATGTCTGGCATTGCAATGATGCCAAAGCCGAGCGCGGTTCGAAGCTCGATCGGCACCAGCACATTGGAAAGGGAAGTATCGGCCTGCCATCGTTTCGGCGACTGCTGAATGATCCACGGCTGGCGAGCGCCGCGTTCATAGCAGAAACACCGATCGACGAGGCGCTGGACGACCTTGCCAATGTTGACGCCCTGAAGAAGCTGGTGCGCAAGAGCAAGTAGAGCTTGAGGGTCATCGTTTGAGCAAGGTGTTCAAGCAAACGGATTTCGACGGGTTGCACGTTGTAAAATCAAGGTTTATCCCTGAACTGATCTGACGAGCGTACATGTCCAAGTTAAGCAAAGCAGAGGTTGATTCCAGCAGGTCGGAAGTGCCTGTCGCCGACGGTGACAATGCTTCCGGTCGCCCGGACCGTTATGACCCACAGGCCATCGAGAAGAAGTGGTTCGAGCGCTGGGCGCAGAGCCCCGATCTCTACCGCTCCGAGCCATCAAACTCGCCGCGAAAGAAGTATTACGTGCTGGAGATGCTTCCGTACCCCTCCGGCGCGTTGCACATGGGGCACGTACGCAACTATTCCATTGGCGACGCGCTGGCGCGTTACATGTGGATGCAGGGTCACAATGTGCTGCACCCCATGGGCTGGGACTCGTTCGGGCTGCCGGCGGAAAACGCCGCCATCGCCAACCAGACGCCGCCGCGCGACTGGACCTTGGGCAACATCGAGAAGATGAAGCGGCAGATGAACCGGCTGGGCTTTGCCTACGACTGGTCGAAGGAAGTCACGACCTGCCTGCCGGAGTACTACCGCTGGAATCAGTGGTTCTTCCTGAAGTTCTACGAGCGCGGTCTGGCCTATCGCAAGAAGAGCAAGGTCAACTGGTGTCCCAAGTGCGCGACGGTCCTGGCGAACGAACAGGTGCTCTCCAGTGGCTGCTGCTGGCGCCATGAGGACACGCTGGTCGAGCAGCGCGAATTGGAGCAGTGGTTCCTGCGCATCACCAATTATGCCGACGAACTCGTGCGGGATCTGGACAAGCTGCAAGGCTGGCCGGAGAAGGTCCGCACCATGCAGCGCAACTGGATCGGCCGCAGCGAAGGTGCGCTGGTGGACTTCAAACTGGACGGCGTTGGAGGACCGGCCGGCGACAAGATCACCGTCTTCACCACGCGCATCGACACGATTTACGGCGCGACCTCCTTGCAGTTGGCGCCGGAGCATTCGCTGGTTACCGATTTGATCGCCAACAATCCCGAATTACACGCCAAGGTCGAAGATCTGATGAGCGAGCAGCGCAAAGCCAAAGAAGCCGGCGACATCGGCGCGATTGAGAAACATGGCGTCTTCACCGAGCGCTACGCCTTGAATCCGTTCAACGGCGAACGTGTGCCTATCTGGGTGGCGAACTATGTACTGCTTGACTACGGGACGGGCGCGATCATGTCTGTCCCTGCGCACGATGAGCGCGACTACGAGTTCGCCAAGAAGTACGACCTGGATGTTCGCGTGGTGATTTATCCGCGGCGCGAGGGCGATGCAGTCGATGGCGAACCCAACGAACCGATCCTGCCGTTCGTCGAAACCAACAGCTTGCTGATGAACTCGGGAGACTACAGCGGACTGCCGACGGGCGAAGCGATCGAGAAAATGTCGAGGTTTGCCGAGGAGAACGGATTCGGCAAAGCCACAACGACCTTTCGCCTGAAGGATTGGGGTATCAGCCGGCAGCGCTATTGGGGCACGCCGATTCCGATGATCTACTGCCCGACGTGCGGCATTGTGCCGGTGCCCGAGAAAGATCTGCCTGTCCTGTTGCCGGAGAACGTCCAGATCACTCTCGCCGGAGGCTCGCCGTTGGGCAATGTGCCGGAGTTCGTGAATGTGAAGTGCCCAAAGTGCGGTGGCGACGCGCGTCGCGAAACCGACACCATGGACACGTTTGTCGACTCCTCCTGGTACTTCTATCGCTACACCGATCCAACACTCGATACAAAGCCGCTGGACTCGGACACTGTGGGATATTGGTTTCCGATCGATCAGTACATCGGCGGCGTTGAGCACGCCATTCTGCACCTGATCTATTCGCGCTTCTGGACAAAAGTTATGCGCGACATGGGCATCGTCCGCAACGACGAGCCCGCCGAGCGGCTGTTTACGCAGGGCATGGTAATCAAGGGCGGCGCCAAGATGTCGAAGAGCCTGGGCAATGTAGTCTCGCCCGACGAAATGGTGGAACGCTACGGAGCCGATTCTACCCGCATGTACACGCTATTCGGCGGCCCACCCGATCAGGATCTGGATTGGCAGGATGCGGGCGTGAAAGGGATCAGCGGATTCTTGTCGCGCGTCTATCGGTTCGTGGTACGCAATGCCAGACCGGATGATCCGGCCTGGAACGGGGACGCATCAGCCCCGCTGTCTCCCGCTGCCCGAAAGATGCAGCGCAAGCTTCACCGGACGATTCAGCGTATCACCGATGACTTCAGCGGACGCTGGCACTTTAACACTTCCATCTCAGCTCTGATGGAACTTGTCAACGAGATGTACGCTTACGAAGACAGCGTGCATCGGGGAGGCGAGGCGGCGCCGCTGTCCCTGGTGGCCGATGCGCAACGGAAGCTGGTATTGATGCTGGCGCCGTTTGCGCCCTATCTCGCTCACGAGATGTGGGAGATGCTGGGAGAACGCACGGACTTATTGCGAGCGCCCTGGCCAAAATATGATCCCGCGCTCAGCAAGGAAGAGGAAGCAGAGATCGGCATTCAGGTGAATGGCAAGATTCGCAGCCGCATCATTGTGCCTGCCGATGCCAGCGAGGATCAGATTCGCAAAGTGACGCTTGCCGACGAAAAGGTGAAGGCCGCCATAGAAGGCAAAGAAATCGTGAAAGTACTGGTGGTCAAAGGCAGGCTGGTGAACATCGTGGTGAAGTAAAGAGAATTTTTTTCACTTGGCAATTAACATCTAGCCTAAACCAGGGTTGGAATTTTCGACTCCTCGGGTTTCTTACTGCAGATGGTTGCTCACTTCCTGGCTGAGCTCGTCCATCTTCTGCTTCTGGTACGCTTCCGCCTCCGGCCGAGAGTAAACCGGTCGCACTGTGTCCAGATCCTTCTTGGCCAGTGCATAACTGCCCTGCTTCAGCGCTATCTCTGCATTCGCCAGAGTTACACCAGCGCCCCAGTCCGGATCTCCGGTGAGCTGGGCCACCGCCTTCGCATCAAGGCCATGTAGATACTGTGACGCCTCCTGCAATTTGCCGAGGCCAATGAGGCAATTCGCGAGTGAGAGGGCTGTGCCTTGGGCCAGAGCCGACTGCGGTCCAAAGGCCTTGGCTGCAGCTTCGTGTGCCTTGCGCGCATTGGCCTCGCCTTCTACCAGGTGATTTGCCCTGCACTGGCCCACCGAAGCGTCGGACAGAGTGGCAATCGAGTAGAACGACAACGGACCCTGCTTCGTGCTCGCAATTCCATAGACGAGAAGATCGTCGCGCACGGAATCATCGAACAGGCCAATGCTGCCTTCGGATTGGGCGCGAGTCGCCAGCAACTGCATGGTGAGTTGGTGGTCGGGACCGAGCCTCTTCAGGAAGTCCGGATAAATGGCGTTCGCTTCGTCCACCGCCTCTCGAAATTTCTTCTGGATCATGAATGCCTGGGCGAGATTCAGACGCACCCGAAGCACGTATGGACTGTCGGGACCGCTGGTGACGGATAGCGGAGCGATCAATTCGCGAGCCAGTCGCTCCGCCGTCGCACCATCGCCCAGACGGATATAGGTAAATGCCAGACGCTGCTTCAGGTTATAACGCGCGACCTCATCGAACTCCGGCAGACTCGCCGCGATGTCCGAAGCTTCCTTGAAATATCGGTTGGCGGATTTCGCGTCGCTTTCTACGAGGGCAATCATGCCCTTTGCCGTAAGCAGCCACACCTGCAAATCCCTGCGCGGGTGGGCGATCCTGGAGAGCAGCGCTTCCTGGTCGGCCACGAGCGATTTCGCCGTCGGTATCCCGGCGGATTGAAAGCTCTTCGCCTCCATCGTCGCACGCTGCAGCTGCACGGCGATCGCGTTTTGCGAGAGCGGCCCTTCGGTCTGCAGAAATATGTTATGCGCCCTCTCATATTCCGAGCGCGCTTCGGCGAAGTTGCTACGGTTATCCAGCGCCTGCGCAATAGTCATATGCAGACGAGCCGCAACCTCGGGCTCCTTAGCGAATTTGCGATCGATACTGGGCGAGGCCTCTTTGATGGCGTCGAAAAGAGTTTCAGCAGCTTTGCCGCTTTGGAAGGGATTTCCGCGGCCCAGCAGGTCGTCTGCCAGGAATTGATTGACCGCGGTGGCAATCGCCGTTTCCCGCGCAGCGTAGTCGCGCTCCCGGGCCAGGCGCAGCGTGAAAAAAACAACGAGGCCGATGACAACAGCGATTGCTGTGCCTACCAGGATGACTGCGCGCCCATTACGATTAACAAACTTTCCCAGTCGGTAGCCCATCGTATCGGGCCGAGCTTCGAGAGGTTCTCCGTTCAGGTAATGATCGACATCGCGAATCAACGCCTCAACCGAGGAATAGCGCCGCCTGGGGTCCTTGTGCATTGCAGTCAGACAAAGCACATCGAGATCAGACCATGCCGCCTTGGTTAGCGACTTTGCATGTGCAGTTTGATCCGTTTGGTTCAACCTTTTGACGGCAGTAGACGGCTTGCCTGGCTCGTGTTCCGCCACGATGGCGGCCGCTTCGGCGGGTGTAAGATTCGACAGGTCAAAAGGAAGTTCGCCGGCCAGCAGCTCGTAGAGGATTACACCCAGCGAGTAAACATCCGTCCCGATACCGACGCGTTCGCCCCGCACCTGTTCAGGCGCGGCATAAGCAGGAGTCATCATTCGCAGACCGGTCATGGTCTGATCCACGGCCAGGTCGAGGCTCTCAATCTGTTTGGCGATGCCGAAGTCCAGCAGTCGCACGCTGCCGTCTGCTCTTACCAGAATGTTTGACGGCTTGAGGTCGCGATGGATTACGGCATGGGCATGTGCGTGCTGCACGGCTTCGCAGATGGCTCGAAACAGCTTCAGGCGCTCCGGAATCGTGCTGTTGTGCTTGCGGCAATATTCGGTGAGAGGAATTCCCTCGACATACTCCATAACGAAGTATGGAGTGCCGTCGTCCATCGTCGCGGCGTCGTATAAACGCGCAATGGAGGGATGGTTCAGCTGCGCTAACGTTCTCTGTTCGCTGGCAAAACGTTCCCGACGCGATGGGGACAACCAGGCATCCCGCAGGACCTTGATAGCTACCTGGTCGTGGAGAGCTTTGCGTTCGGCGAGATAAACGACTCCCATCCCGCCTTCGCCCAGGAATCCGATGATGCGGTAGCTCCCGAACTCCTTTGACAACAGAGCGGGAACAATTAGCGTTTTCTGCGCGAGTTCAGCCACGCCATGATCAAGCAGAGAGTTGCAGTTGGCGTCCTGCTCCAGCATGGCCAATACTTCGGAGATCAGCTCCGGATCGTCACCACAGTTGTCGTGCAGAAAAGAACGCTGCTCTGCTTGGGGCAGGGTCACTGCGTGGTGGAAGAGGTCCTGTATTTGCCGCCAACGCACAACGTCCATCTGAGAACTGCGCCCCTCGTAATCGAAGTTACTTATCTGGTATGGCGGAGCCGGTGTCCCAGCCAAGCCTTGGCCGCCCGCCAGTCGCGCAGAATGGTAGCTTCTGAAACATCCATCAGTTCTGATATCTCGCTGACTTCGAGTCCACCGAAAAAACGGCTCTCCACGATAGCCGCCTGTCTCGGTTCCAGATGCGCAAGCTCCAGCAGGGCCGCGTCTAAGGCGAGCAGATCGTTCTCAGCGGTGACAGGACTGTCCAGTGCGTCGTCGAAGGTAACGAAGATCGCACCATCGCCGCCGCGCTTATGAGCATTGCGCCGCCGAGCCGCCTCCACCAGCAGTTGGCGCATGGCGCGCGCAGCAATCCGCTTGAAGTGCAGAGGCGATTCCAGCGGGATGCGGCAAGACTTCGCTAACTTGAGAAAGGCTTCGTTGACTAAAGCGGTGGGGCTCAACGTGATATTAGGGTCGCCGCGCTTGACGGTGGCGGCGAGCCTGCGTAGCTCTTCATACGTCACGGTGAAAAGCTGGTCGAGGGTCCTTCGTCGTTCCTCCGTCTCTCCGGATCGCGACGGTGCTGGTGCAGCAGCACTTGCAGAGTTTTGTGGCGGCATGACGGTTCTCTCTCGCCTTCTGCGCAATGTGAAGTGAAAGCGAACGAATGACTTGGAAGCCCGGAGGCGGTTCCGGTTCCGAGAAGCCTACCACTCGTGTGGAACTTACCACAACCTATTTCACCGAGGGGAGTATGACAAAACGAGGCAGAGTATTACGGGTTCCCGGAGAAACTCCGGGTCTATTGATGGTGGAAGGACAGCAATTTCGATTTGCCATGGACGGTATCTGGAAATCCCCTGTCTCACCCATGCCCGGCTTGGTGGTGGAAGTCAATCTTGATGGAAACTCACGAGTTACTGCCGTCGCGGTAATTCCGGACGCCGCAAACTGGCAGCCAAACAAAGCAGTAAGTTCTAAAACTATAGAGATATTCACGAAGCTAATTGTCCAATGCGGTGTCATGAATTTAGTTGCTGTCACAGTGCTGATAGTGGCGTGGTGCGTGATAACTAACGTGTCGATGCAGATGCCACTTGTGGGCAGAGTAGATTTCACCTTCTGGCAGGTACTTGGTCTCCTCAATAAAAGAAATGCAATTCAGGCTATAGATTTTCGTGGCGAATCGTACAGTGTCGGCTACTATGGTTGGCTCGCCGCCGTCGCGCTGGCTGGCCCATTCCTTAATCGCGTCTGGAAAGACAAGCGGGCGCTCCTCGGCGGCTTGGCCCCGTTCTTATTCACATTGATTATCTGGATACTGGCGAGAAGCCTGATGCAGAATGCTTTCGCCGGAAGCTTCGCTGTTACCTATGCAGACCTTGGTCGGGATGTGCAGTCGGAGGCCATGAAGCTTATATCACTCAGGGCAGGAGTTTATCTATCGACGCTGACCAGCTTGTACTTTGGCATCGTTGCGGCTAAGCAATTTCTCTCGATGCATTTCGCTGGGGTAACGAGGTACAGCCGTGGACCAGAATAATTTGTTGAAGGTGCAGCACCCTATGGAAGTTTGCGTCGCAGGTTCATGCGTCAGAAGTCTACTGATAAATGGGCCGACATATCGGACTGGCCGTTCTTTGGTTATCAGAGATAACCCAATAAGTGAAAAGACTCGGGCTGCTAGAAGCCGAGCAAGGCAAGTCTCTTGGGTAACGGGCTGAACCGTTAATTGGGCGGGAATGAATCCTGGTTTCTATGGTGCCGTTGCGACAATTTGTTGGCCACCTTTGCCGCCGTGAACAAAGTAGACGGGGCGTCATGACGACGCTTGCGCTGGTGGCAGTCTTGTCCTGCTTCGCGCGAGCGCAAGAGCAATCCCGACCGACTGATGCCTCCCCGCCACCACCGTCCACGTCCTCGCTGCCGCGAGTCCCTGAGTCGGTAGCCCAGGATGAGGCTGACTGCGAGAAATCGATTCGCGACGCCTTACATAATCCGGATCAGATCGCACTGGTCGAAGCCGCAATTCCAAAGGCGGATCACCTGCTGCAGATCCGAACAACCTACGAGGGCGCCGACTGGTGGCAAACCGTTGACGCCCGCGACGATCTCGCAGAATTACATCGGGTCGTGGCTTTGAATAATAGCCAGCGCACAGCGTTGGCGGAGGCTGAGCGGACCATCTTTTCCATTAATGCCCAGTTAGGTGAGAAGCAAAATGCCGATGCCTTAACGAAGTTGTCCGCGGCTTCCCAGATAGAGGTCCAGATACTCGGTGATGAAGATCCCTGGCATGCGCAGACGTTGGTTGTGATGGGTCACATCCTCTTTGCTCGGCACGACACAGCGGAAGCTGAGACGGCCTACAGCCAGGCCCTCGACATACGACGCAAAGCGCTAGGCGAAGTCCATCCACTGTACGCCGAGGTCTTACTTGCGCAGGCGGCACTCTACAGTTCAACCGACCGCTACTCACAAGCACAGCCTCTGTACGAGCAGGCGCTAGAGATTCAGAAGAAAACGTTAGGGGAGCAAAGCCAGCAGTACGCCACCACTCTCGACGAACTCGCAACCCTTTATGTTTCGATGGGCCGTAACCAGCAGGCGGAGGTGCTCTACAAACAGGCACTCGAGATCGAGAAGAAGACCGTCGGCGAGCAACACCCGTTGTATGCAACCTCGCTCTGTAACCTGGGAGATCTCTACCGCTACATGGGCCGGTATGCGCAAGCCGAGCCGCTCTACGTGCAGTCGCTGACGATCCGGAAGCAGGCCTTAGGGGAGCAACATCCCGACTACGCGCGCAGCCTGGATCGACTGGCGGCGCTTTACGATTCGATGGGCCGCTATCCGCAGGCTGAGCCACTGTATAAGCAGGCAATAGCGATTCGCGACAAAGCGCTGGGCGAGGAACATCCCGATTATGCGCGCAGTCTGAACAATCTGGGACTGCTCTACAAGGAGATGGGCCGGTACCAGGAAGCTGAGCCGCTGTATTTGCAGGCGCTGGCCATCCGCAAGAAGGTTTTCGGTGAGCAGCACCGGACCTACGCGAGCAGCCTGGATGACCTGGCGCAGCTCTATCAGGCGATGGGGAAGTATCCGCAAGCCGAGGAGCTATACCAGCAGGCGCTTGCGATCCGCAAGAAGACGCTGGGCGAACAGCATCCCGCCTACGCCGTCAACCTCGACAATCTCGCATCGCTTTATGAAGCGATGGCGCGCTACGACGAAGCGGAAACTTTGACTCTGCAAGCGCTGGAGATTCGCAAGAGAGCGGTCGGAGAGCAACATCCGGGCTATGCCCACAACCTGATCGACTTGGCTGAGCTTTATCAGACGATGGGCCGTTACGGACAGGCGGAAGATTTGTACAAGCAAGCGGTCGCCATTCAGCAGAAGGTGCTCGGCGAGAATACATCGGAGTATGCAACGACGGAGGACGCGCTTGCCACGCTTTATGTGTCCATGGCTCGGAATCAGCAGGCGGAGGTGCTCTACAAACAGGCACTCGAGATCGAGAAGAAGACCGTCGGCGAGCAACACCCGTTGTATGCAACCTCGCTCTGTAACCTGGGAGATCTCTACCGCTACATGGGCCGGTATGCGCAAGCCGAGCCGCTCTACGTGCAGTCGCTGACGATCCGGAAGCAGGCCTTAGGGGAGCAACATCCCGACTACGCGCGCAGCCTGGATCGACTGGCGGCGCTTTACGATTCGATGGGCCGCTATCCGCAGGCTGAGCCACTGTATAAGCAGGCAATAGCGATTCGCGACAAAGCGCTGGGCGAGGAACATCCCGATTATGCGCGCAGTCTGAACAATCTGGGACTGCTCTACAAGGAGATGGGCCGGTACCAGGAAGCTGAGCCGCTGTATTTGCAGGCGCTGGCCATCCGCAAGAAGGTTTTCGGTGAGCAGCACCGGACCTACGCGAGCAGCCTGGATGACCTGGCGCAGCTCTATCAGGCGATGGGGAAGTATCCGCAAGCCGAGGAGCTATACCAGCAGGCGCTTGCGATCCGCAAGAAGACGCTGGGCGAACAGCATCCCGCCTACGCCGTCAACCTCGACAATCTCTCGCTGCTCTACAAGGCGATGAATCGTTACGACCAGGCAGAAGGGTTATCGCGGCAGGCCCTCGCAATTCGCAAGCAGACGCTGGGAGAGTACAACCCGCAATACGCGACTAACCTGAAGCACCTGGCAGCGATTCTGATCGTAGAGGGTCACACGCAAGAGGCTTCGCAGTTGCTGCTGCAGTCGGCAGAACTCCAGTGGCTGCACTTGACGGAAAACTTTCCCACAATGTCAGACCAGCAGAAGCGGCAATTTCTCTCGCGCAGCCATTTTGTGCAGAGCGAAGAACTTTCCACGCTCGTCTTCGAGGGCAAAGGTGTCGACCCGAAGGATGGATTGCGTGGCGCGCTGCTCGGCAAGAATCTCCTGTTCGAAGTCGCAAGGCATGAGAGCGGAGCGATGAACTCGGCCATCGCAGCGGCCTCGCCGGAGTGGCAGAAGAAGTGGCGCGAGCGCGAACACCTTCGTCATGAATACGCTGCTCTTGTCCTGCAACTCATGTCGAGCGACTCCAGCCACTCGCAGACGCCCGGCCACAAAGCGGCAGACCCAGCGTATGTGCACGCGCTCGCCGATCGCATTGAGCAGTTGGAGGAGGAGTTGCGTCAATCGAACCCGGCCTACGCGATCACGGCCCGCGTGCGGCAGGTGAAGTTGGAGGATGTGGTCCGGGCGTTGCGTCCGGGAGAAGCTTTGGCAGAGTTTGTGCGCTACCAGCCCTACGACTTTGCCGCGTGGAAGCAAGGTGCGCCGCGTTACGGAGTCTTCCTTCTCTTTGGCGGCAGCGGCCAAGTGTCAGCTGTCGAGCTCGGCGAAGCCAAAGCAATCGATGCCGCGGTGCAAGCATTTCGAGACGACGTGAGAGACGCTATCGATCAGTTCAAAACGATTGAGCCAAGCCGGGGAGAGGTACACCGTTCGGAAGACATGATAGCGGAAACCTCTTCGGCGCTGCGCGCGCTGGTGTGGCAGCCACTGGAGAAGCAGCTGTCGGGAATTCACCGCGTGTATGTAGCGCCTGACGGCCAGCTTAGTCTGGTCCCGCTGGAGGCGCTGGCCAGCAAGGACACGTCCGGTGGCTGGCGATATCTTGCCGAAGATTGGGAGCTGATCTATGTGGGTACGGGACGCGACTTAACCCGTCTGGCACAAAGCTCAGCGACCACACTGGCACGTAACCGTCGATCCGCAGTTTTGGTTGGCGATCCGGCTTTCAACGCCAAGCCCGAGGACCTGGCTGCTATGGAAGCCCGACAGATTTCGGCTGCTGCTGCCACCACGCTGGCGCAACCGTCGAACCCCGCGCCGTTTTCAACCCTGGGTGTCGCCGGCGGTGACGACGCTCCCCGGTTAGAGATCCCTCGCAACTGGAATCAGGTGGACGTCTTGGCCAGGCTAATCGAGCAGGCCAGCGAGCAGCTGGAACATTTCGGTTGGTCCGTGACGACGTGGGTTGATCGCTCGGCGGTAAAGGAATGGGTCGAATCGGTGGAAGACCCGCACATCCTTCAGTTCGCCACTCACGGCTATATCCTCGATCGTCCCAACAACGACCCGCAAGGCTGGGACAACCCGCTGTTGCGCTCCATGCTGATCATGGCTGGGGTTAACGATTGGCATCCGGTGTATCGAGTGGGCTCTGATTTCCTCAGTGAGCCGGAGGCGCACGCGCGAGGCTTAACGGACGAGCAGCTGCAGGCTGCCCGAGTGCAGCTGAGCGATGGAGTGCTCACTGCCTACGAGGTCACGGGCATGCACCTGCAAGGCACAGAACTCGTCAACCTTACCGCCTGTGAGACGGGATTGGGAGAAGTGACTCCCAATGGCGTTGCCGGTCTGCGCCAGGGGTTTCTGCTGGCGGGAGCTCGCTCCTTGACCATGAGTATGTGGGAAGTGCCGGCACAGGACACTACGGATGAGATTCGCGATTTCTACCAGCGCTGGCTGGGGGATCCGGGCAAGGGAAAGGCGCCTGAGCATCGATATGAGGCCTTTCACGCTGCCCAACTCGCGGCTTTGGAACGTGCCCGCCAGAATTACGGAGCCGCGCACCCGTTCTATTGGGCCGGAACGATCTTCGTGGGCGATCCCGGCGATCTGCCCAGCACGGGGGTACGGAGCGTCACAGCGAAGAAATAGGTGATGCAATCAGCGATTCACTCAGGCCGAACCCAGGAAGTGGACTCGGGACAAGCAACAAATTCATACGGCATGTTGCAAACGAAACATAGGCCCCTCAAGCGACAGGCAAAAGGAGAGGACGATGAAACGGCGAATCCTGATTTTGGCGGTAGCAACCGGGTTACTTGCAGTTCCAGTTTCGTATGCTCAGAACACAGACACTGCGGCAGCGGGCGGTCAAGCTGCGCAGTCTTCGAAACAACCAAACTCCTCGGACCAGAAGGGTAAGGAAGGCACGGCAGCCGCGGTATCGATGCTGAGCCAGGCGACCTCGTTGGTTAGCTATGCGCGCGAGAACGAATCTGCTCTGGCAATGCTGACGGCTGTGCAGATGCTTGAACGCGTGCAGGTGCAGGACAACGCGCAGCGCGTGGGCACGAAGAAGAGCGGCCCGCAAAACGAAGGCGAGCAGGTGAAGGAAGGCAAGAAGGGCAATACGCCTGCACCGACGCTCGATCCGCAGCAGTTGCTGGCCGAAGCCAAGCCGTGGGCAAAGGACAATCCAAACTTGACGGCGATGATCGACGCGGAAGCCGCCAAGGCGAAGGCCGGCACCGCGAGCGGCACACTCGGTTCAACTCGCGGAGCCATTGCGCATCGTGATTCGGTAAATGCGCGCGCCTGGGACGACTACGTAATCAGCTTCTACGGCGGTGAGGTAGCTCGGATTGCGGTAGTAGGCGACGGCGACACCGATATCGATCTTTACGTCTATGACGAGAGCGGACACCTGATCGCCAAGGACGATGATCGAACTGCAGAGTGCGTGGTGGCGTTTGTGCCGCGCTGGACGGGCCCATTCCGAGTGCGGGTTGTCAACAATGGATATGTCTACAGCAACTACGTCCTGATGACGAACTAACGGGCATCACCGACCGATGAAGAGCACGCCTTCCACTCAATTCGGCCGCGTATAGTTTTTCGTCGAATCAGCCATGATCGCACGCAGGCAGGCGGGACGCCCCGCCTGCCCGTGGCGTGCGGTGTCGCCATCCGAAGCCGCACGCAGAGCGCAGTCACTGTACCGCTTCGTGTGCTAAATTCGGGTGAACATGTCAGAGGGCACTCAGGTATACCTGGGCACGGCGGGCTGGTCCTACAAGGACTGGGACGGCATCGTTTACCCGGCGCAGATCAAAAAGAGCCAGCATCCGGTAGAGTATCTCGCGCGCTACATCGACGTGCTTGAGGTTAACACGTCGTTCTACGGCCACATCAAACCTGAGTGGGGCAAGCTGTGGTGCCGCATGGCGCGCAACGCCAATCCGCGTTTTCAATTCACCGCCAAGCTCAACAAGGCTTTCACACATTCACCAGTCGCCGTGGTGGAAAGCACCTCGGCAGAAACGATACGCGCCACAGCCGAAGATGAACGTCTGGCGAAAGCCGGCCTGGAGTCGATTGCTGTCGAGGGCATGCTGGGCGCGCTATTGGCGCAGTTTCCCATTTCCTTCAAGAACACATATGCGAACCGCGAATACCTCGACACCGTCATCGAGAGGTTCAAGGCTTTTCCGCTGGTAATTGAAGTTCGGCATAACAGCTGGACGAATGAAGGTACGCTTCGCTATTTCGCGAAGAAGGCCGTATCATTCTGCAATATCGATCAGCCGTTGCTGGGCAACGCGGTTACTCCGAGCGAGCACGTCACCGCCCGCGTCGGTTACGTCCGTCTGCATGGCCGCAATTACGAGCAATGGTTCGACAGCGACTCGCGCAATGATCGCTACAACTATCTCTACACCGATCCCGAGCTGCGAAGCTGGAAGACGCGCATTGACTCGATCGCCGAGAAGGCGGAGAAGACCTTCGTCATCGCCAACAATCATTTCGAGGGGAAAGCTCTGGTGAATGCCTTGCAGCTGAAGCATATGGTTACAGGGCGCTCGGTTCGTATGCCCGAAATGTTGTTGGAACGGTATTGGGAGCTGGGGGAGATTGTTGCTCGCAGGGGCGGCGACGCCGATGCTTCGTAGGGATTCAAGAGGCTTAAGCGATTCCACCGCGGCACCTTGACCTGACCTGCGTCAGGACAGTTCAAAATGGCTTTCATCCCGCACAACGGAACTACAAAGACATGAGCGATGAGATTGATGAGCTAAAAGAAGCCGCCGAGCGGGCAAAAGAGAGGAAAGAGCTTGCGCCCGTGAGCCTGACCATGGCGATCTTTGCCGTGCTGGTGGCGACCGTCACGTTGCTGGGGCACCGTGCTCACACCGAAGAGATCCTGCTCCAAACCAGGGCTACGGATCAGTGGGCCTATTACCAGGCGAAAAACATGCGCCGCAATAACATTGAGGCGCTTGATGAGTTGTTGACCGCGATCCAGAACACGGACCCGAAACGTACAGCGGAGGTGCGGAAGGAGTTCCACGACGAGATCGAGAAATATCGCGACCAGCAGAAGGACATTCAAGGTGAGGCCCGCGGACTGGAGGCCGAAGTTCAGAGTGCCACTCGCCGTGCCAACCGCTTCGACCTGGGAGAGGTTTTCCTGGAGATTGCGCTGGTCGTAACCTCGATTACGCTGCTGACGGACCGGCGCGCCTACTGGTACTTCGGTATCGTACTCGCCGCCGTCGGCGTCGTGTGCGCCGGAAGCGCATTCCTGATGCACTGAAGCTCAGGAGCTAGGGCTCCCAGCCTTGATCGCCGACGAGCGGAACGAATCTGCATAGGTCTTGTGGCGTTACGGTTACCTGATCGCCAACCTTTCGTATCAGCTGCAGCTGCTGCTCTTGCCGCGTGCCCACGGGTAAAACCATCTTGCCTCCATCCGCGAGCTGCTCGACCAGCATTTCTGGGATGCGCGGTGCAGCGGCGGCGACCAGAATCTTGTCGAACGGAGCCTGGTCCGGAAGTCCCCGGCTTCCGTCCCCCAGAACCACGTGAACATTCGGGTATCCGAGCCCCTGCAAAATCGTGCGCGCTTTCTCAGCCAGCTCGGCTTGACGTTCGATCGTCCAAACTTCCACGGCCAGTTCTCCGAGAATCGCGGCTTCGTAGCCGGTGCCCGTTCCCACCTCCAGAACGCGATCCTGAGGATGCAGTTCCAGCTGCTCCAGCATAGCTGCGACGATATACGGCTGCGAGACCGTCTGCCCGGCACCGACTGGCAGCGGAAAGTCCCCATAGGCGTTGGGCGCATCCCCGGCTGCAACAAAAGCCTCGCGCGGAACCTTGGCCATGGCAGAGAGCACACGCTGGTCGCGAATCCCACGTCCGCGAAGCTGCTCCTCGACCATCCGAGCACGATCCTGCGCAAACGGGTCGTCGGCGTGATCGTCATGGAACAGAGATGTAAACACGGATCGATCGGTAGATGCAGGGCGCCGATTAAGGACAGTTGCGGCGCTTGGTCGTCTCAGTCGGCGACGTGTTTGTTCTCGGTCTCTGCAGTAGGTGCAGTTGCGGCAGGAGCATCGCCATTGCTCGGGGCAACGGCAGCACTGCGCGCCGGTGGCTTGGCAGGACGCGCCGAGCGCTCAAACGGTCCGATGTGCCAGATATCGCGAGCGTACTGCGTAACGCTGCGGTCGCTGGAAAATTTTCCGATGCGCGCGACATTGAGGACAGCCTTGCGCCACCAGATTTCTTCGTTGAGATATTCGCCGTCGATCAATTGCTGCGTCTCGACGTAGCTGGGAAAGTCAGCGATATGGAAGTAGCGATCGCCGCGATGCACCAGTTCGTCGAAGATCCAGCGGAACAGCCCGTGCTCATTCGGACAGAAGCGATCGGAGGCGAAGGCGTCCATTACTTCCTTGATGGCAGGATCGCTCTCATATTGCTGCTGCGGATTATATGTACCCTTCTGCTGCATTTCGCGGATCTCCTCGGCGCGCAGACCGAAGATGAAGATGTTTTCTTCGCCGACTTCCTCGGCGATCTCGATGTTAGCGCCGTCGTAGGTGCCGATGGTGAGGGCGCCGTTCATCGACAGCTTCATGTTGCCGGTCCCGGAGGCTTCCATTCCGGCCATTGAAATCTGCTCGCTCAGATCAGCGCCAGGAATAATCAGCTGCGCCAGCGACACGCGATAATCGGGCAGGAACGCGACCTTCATCACCTCACGCGTCTTGGGATCGTCGTTCACCACGTCGGCAACGCTGTGGATGAGCTTGATGATCTGCTTTGCGGCCCAATATCCTGGCGCGGCTTTTCCGGCGAAGATATAGGTGCGTGGAGCAGGAGGAATCTCGCCGCGCTCCACGATCCCCAGATAGTCGTGGATGATGCCCATCACGTTCAGCAATTGGCGTTTGTACTCATGAATGCGCTTGATCTGAACGTCGAACATCGAATCGGGATCGACCGAAACTCCGGTTGAATCCTGAATCACTCCTGCCAGCTTCAGCTTGTTCTGACGCTTCACTTCCTTAAAGGCCTGGATGAACTCCTGGTCTTCGACAAACGGCTCCAGATCGCGCAGGCGGCGCAGATCAGTAATCCATTTGTTCTCGTCCAGGGTGCGGCTGATGAGGTCGGTCAGTCCCTCATTGGCTTTCATCAGCCACCGCCGGGGCGCGACACCGTTGGTCTTGTTATTGAACTTCTCCGGCCAGACCTGAGCAAATTCCGGAACCAGCGAATGAACGAGCAGGTCGGTGTGCAGTTCGGAGACGCCATTCACCGAATGGCTACCCACGATGCACAGGTGCGCCATTCGCACCTGCTTTTCGTAACCTTCCTCGATGATCGACATCTTCCGCAGCTTCTCGTCATCGAGGAATGAATACGCTTTCATCTCACGCAGGAACTCATGATTGATGTTGAAGATGATCAGCACGTGCCGCGGCAGCACTTTTTCCAGCAGCGGAACCGACCATTTCTCCAGCGCCTCGGGTAACAGAGTGTGATTGGTATAGGCGAGCGTCTGGCGGGTGATCTCCCAGGCATGCTCCCACGGCATCCTTTCCTCATCCAGGAGCACGCGCATCAGCTCGGCGACCGCCAGGCTGGGATGCGTGTCGTTCATCTGGATGGCTACCTTCGAGGGCAGCATCTCTATGTTCTTGTGCTGCTGGCGGAAGCGGCGCATGATGTCGCCCATGGCGCAGGCGACCAGGAAATATTCCTGGACCAGGCGCAGTTCCTTGCCGCTCATGACCGAGTCGGACGGGTACAGCACGCGTGAGATATTTTCTGACTGGATCTTCTGCTCGACGGCGCGAATGTAATCGCCGCGGTTGAAGATCTCGATGTCGAAGTCTTCCGAAGCGCGCGCCGTGAACAGCCGCAGCCAGTTCACCGTCTGGCCCAGATAGCCAACGATCGGCATATCCGTCGGGATTCCCATCACGATCTTCTGGCCCGACCAGGTCTGCTCCAGGCTGTGCTCAACCTCGCGTGGTCCTTCGACTTTCCCGTAGAGCGGAATATTGACTGCTTCTTCGAAATGCTCGATCTGAAAAGGAGTGCCATTCGCTTTCCATCGGTCGGGCTTCTCGCGCTGGAAACCGTTGAAAATCTCCTGCTTGAACAAACCGTATTCGTAATCGATGCCATAGCCGAAGCCGGGCATGCCGAGCGTGGCCATCGACTCCAGGAAGCAGGCAGCCAGGCGCCCCAAGCCTCCGTTGCCTAGGCCGGCGTCGTTTTCGCTGTCGAGCACCTCGTCCAGGCTCACGCCGAAGCCGGCAAGGACCTCGCGGCACAGTTCCTCAACACGCAGGTTCGACAAGTTATCGCCCAGCGACCGTCCCATGAGGAACTCCATGGACAGGTAGTAGAGGCGCTTGGAGTTCTTATGACGATAACGCGACTCGGTCTCTAGCATTCGGTCGACGATACGATCACGGATAGCGAGGGAGACCGGCTTTAAATAGTCCGCGGGCGTAAGCTCCGACGTGGGACGAACCAGCGTATAGCGGACGTGACGCAGGATGGCTTCGCGCAGCACTTCAGCGGGCCGGACCTGCGAAAGAAATTCAGGGGATGACATAAATAAAAGGGGCCCGTCCGCTCTGAGCGAATCGGCTCTGGTGAGGCTATCTCCTTGACTGCATTCACTGAAAGGCGATTGCCTTCTCCGAGCAGACCGTTGTCTTCGTCAGGACCCGGAATGGCGCTCCCCGGACCTGGCACCAGAAGACGACAATGCTCTCCGGTCATTCTACTGCCAACAACTCTCGCTGAGAACACCTGTATTACACAGGTACCCTCCTTATCCCTCGGCAACGTAAGTTGTACACTTTAAGCCGAAACTGGCACCTGCGGAAGATGCATTCCCACGCAAGGCTCTACACGATCGAGTCGCGGATCGCCTTCACCGCCGCCGGAGCACTGTTGTTGCTCGTTTTCGCGCTTCCGGCCTCGGTGACGACCAGACGTCCTTCCTTCCGGTGGATGGTGCGGATTCTGACTGCCGTTGCTGTGATGTGTGCAGTGGCTCTGGTCGTGGCGAAGATCTGGATGAACGGCTGACGTATGACTCGAAACCCGGCCAGTCGGGTTCCCGGGTAGAGCTGGCCTGCAGGCCAGCGTCCGGCTTTAATCATCTATTCCTGGGCGGGGCGGCCTCGAAGCCGACGAGCCGCCGGCGCGACGCGGAAAACCGCCGCACTCATGTTCGATCTGCTTACGACTGCTCCCGCGTTGCTTACCCCCCCGTCGCCTGCTGCTTGATTTGCCGTGAACGCTCGTAGACCTTTACATACTCGCGTGCGGAGTTAGTCCAGGAATAATCCTGGGCCATACCGTTGCGCATAAGCGTCCGCCAAGCTTCAGGATTTTCGCGATAGAGCGTGACCGCCGCCCGCAACGACTCCAGCATCGCCTCGCCGCTGTATTCGCGAAACTTGAAGCCCGTGCCCTTCGAAGTTCGCGGATCGAACTGCTCCACCGTGTCGTCAAGTCCGCCCGTCGCTCGAACCACCGGTACGGTTCCATAGCGCAAGCTGTAAATCTGGTTCAGCCCGCAGGGCTCGTAGTGAGACGGCATCAGGTAGATATCGCTGCCGGCCTCGATTTTGTGCGCCAGCGCATTATCGTAGGCGATCTTTAGCGCGATCTTCTGCGGATACTGCTTGTTCAGCCGCCGGAACAGATCTTCGTACTCGCGCTGTCCACTGCCGAGCACAATCAGGATCAACTCCTCCAGCGCGAGCCGATCCGCGACCTGCTGAATCAGGTCAAAGCCCTTTTGCTGAACAAATCGCGAGACGATTCCGACCACCGGCAGTCGCGTATCCTGCGCCAATCCAAATTGCTGGAGCAGATCATTCTTGCAGGCAGCTTTTCCCGAAAGGTCCTTGGCGGAATAATTCGCAGCGATGAAGCGATCAGTCTCCGGATTCCACGATTCGTAATCGACCGCGTTGAGAATGCCGGTGATGGTATTGCCGCGGGCGCGTAGCACCCCTTCGAGGCCGAAGCCGTATTCCGCGGTCTGGATCTCCTGGCTATATTTGCGGCTAACGGTGGTGATGAAATCGGCCATGGAGATGGCGCCCTTCAGGAAATTCACTTTGCCGTAAAACTCCAGCTTCGACATGGTAAACAGGTCCCACGGCAGCATCAGCAGCGGCAGTATCTCTGGCTGAAAGATTCCCTGGTAGCCCAGGTTGTGAATCGTGAACACGCACGGAGTGGTCGCGAATGCCGGGTCTTCGTCATATAGAGTCTTCAGCAGTATTGGAATAAGAGCGGTCTGCCAGTCATGGCAGTGCAGAATATCTGGTGCGCCCAGGACCTTGGTCGCTTCCAGAACGGCGCGTGAGAACATGGCGAAGCGCTCGGCGTTATCGTGATAATCGCCCAGCGGAGTGCCATATAATCCGTCGCGGTCGAAGAACGGCGGGTAGTCGATGAAATAGAATTGCACTCCTGAGCGTTTGCCGCCGTCGACCACCGAGCAGAAGCGGTAACGATCGTCGAAGGGCACGGTGATGCTGGGGATCACGACGCCGGGATTGTCGAGTTGGGTTTGTCGATAGCGGGGTAGAAACACCGTCACCTGATGACCAAGATTGGCGAGAGCTGGCGGCAGCGCTCCGATAACATCCGCGAGTCCACCTGTTTTGGAAAAGGGGACACACTCGGATGCCGCAAATGCGATGTGCATCAAACCTCCCGGCGCGGCTAGAGTGCTCCCGCGGGTTCGTGAAGCTGCGTTATTTGGCTACTCTGAGGATGAAGTCAATGATGAAACAACTGAGTCTAACTGCGGATGTGAAAGAGGGTCAACGTGGCTAAGACCGCTGCGCAGAAACAGAACACCACTCGTGCCACAAAACGAAAGCCGAAACTCGGACAAAACTTTCTCATTGATGAGGGCGCAGCCGCAAAGATCGTCGATGCGCTGGGAGACGTCTCGAATCGCACCGTCATCGAGATCGGCCCCGGACGTGGCGTGCTGACGGATCTGCTGATCTCTCGCGCCAGGCGCGTGATCGGCATTGAACTCGATCGAGTGCTGGCCGCCCAGCTTCGAATGAAGTACTCGACCAGGCCGAACCTGGAAGTGCTCGAATCAGATTTCGTGAGCGCTGAATTCGCCTCGATGGTTGGCAGGCGCCCGGGCCCGTTGCATGATCTTCGTCCCACGCAGCCGGAGACCGTGGACATCGTCGGCAACCTGCCTTATTACATCACCTCCGATATCGTGCTAAGAATTCTTGAGCTTCACGACCATATCGAGCGCGCCGTGATCATGGTGCAGCGCGAAGTCGCCGATCGTATTGCAGCCGCGCCGGGCAGCCGCGACTACGGATTGCTTTCCGTTACCGCCCAACTCTTCGCGCGTGTCGACCGGCTCTTCACCCTTCCACCAGGGGCTTTTTCTCCACCCCCGCAGGTGCACTCGGGAGTGATTCGCCTGACCATGGAGCCGCGGCTGCAAGAGCTTGACGTCGAAGAGGCGCCGTTCATCGCATTCCTAAAGACGGCTTTCGCCCAAAAGCGCAAAACCCTTGCCAACAATCTTCGCCCGCAATACGACGCCGTAGCCATTCGAGCAGCCCTGAAATCCGCGGGCTTGCGCGCCGACGTTCGCGCTGAAGCCATGTCTCTGGAGAAAGCTGCGAGCGTCTTTCACGCTCTGCAAGAGGCGTAGACTAGACGCAACGCACACTGCGGAGAAATTATGGCAACTGCGATCCGAGAACCTGCCGTTGCCGGCCGCTTCTATCCGGCTAGTGCGCAGCGCCTGCGCGCCGAGGTCGAGAGCTACATCACGGCGCCTGCCGATGGCGCGTCGGAGCCCAAAATCCCAGCTCTGGGCTGCGTAGTTCCTCACGCGGGGTACATGTATTCCGCACATGTAGCCGGAGCCGTCTACCGGCGTCTCGAACTGACGCAGCGGGTGATCATCCTCTGCCCGAATCACACCGGTATGGGAGAGCCGCTGGCCATTATGAGCGCTGGCGCGTGGCGTACACCTTTGGGAGACGCTCCCATCGCCGAAGAACTTGCCACCGAACTCACGGCGCATATGCCACTTCTTTCAGAAGACGAAGAAGCCCATCGCTCTGAGCATGCGTTGGAGGTACAGCTCCCGTTCTTGCAGGTGCTCGATCCGGACTTCCGGTTTGTCCCGATTGCGGTAGGCATTGGTGACTTCGAGGTGTTAAGCGCTCTGGGCGTCGCCATCGCCAAAGTGCTTGCGAAGCAAAGTGATCGAGTGCTGATCATCGCTTCCAGCGACATGAATCACTATGAGAACGACGCGGTCACGCGAGTGAAGGACCAGCGCGCGATCGAGCAAATCCTCATGCTCGATTCCCGCGGGCTGTACGATGTCATTCGCGACGGCAAAATCAGCATGTGCGGATACGGCCCGGCCGTGATCATGCTGACTGCGGCGAAGAGGCTGGGCGCGCACCAGGCTGAGTTGATTCGCTACGCGACTTCGGGTGACGTATCCGGCGACAAAAACATGGTTGTGGGTTATGCAGGAATCGCGACTTTCTGAGTGGCTGCTGCACTGTCCTCGACCAGCCACATTCTGTCGAATTTGCAGTGCGCATTTTTGAGGGTTGCTCTTGGGATCGCTCCTGCCCACCGCGAACTTCACCGGGAGTACAATCCAGACGAAAGATAAATCGGGAGACTGCGCAATGAAACGTTTCATGACACTCGCCCTGCTCGTCACTTCAATTTCCATCGTCGGTTTGGCCCAAACACCCGCAGGCGCGCAGACGCCGAACGCTCCCGTGCGCAAATCGCCGCTGGCCCCATATGCGGGCGCGTGGATCGGAATGTTTGAGGGACATGCATGGATGTCGATTCGTTTGAACCTGCAGGCGAACCAGATTTCCGGTTCCATGCAGCGCGCCCACGATTACAAGTTCAATAACAATGGTGGGCTCCTGAGCGTCAGCCAGGACCAGGTAACCGAAGGCGTGGAGAACGCGGTTTTGCAAGGCGATGGCCTGCTGCTTACGGTGAAGGACCCGGAGACGCAACAGACCACCCACTATGTCCTGCGGCTGACCGGCCCGGACACGGCTGAGCTAAAGATGGTTGCCATGTCGATGCCGCCGGGGATGCCCAAGCCTCTGCCATGGAAGTTGAGCAGGGTTACCGCGAGCACCGCCACCACGTCCACGGCAACGCCGGCGCGCTAGTGCGAGAACTCCACGCTGATCCCGGCCAGCAGTAGAATCGTCCCGCTGATCAGCAGCCAGCGCGCGACCAGCGGAGTCAGACTCTTCGGGAACAGCCGACGGTATTGAGAAATCAACTCGCGGCCGTACAAAGCGTTTAGTTCGGTCGCGGTGGCATCGCTGGAGCGCATCATGACGACGGTTCGGAGTACGATGCCGGTTGCTAGCAGGACGAAACCAATAATGATGAGCCACGTCGCCGATGAAGCCATAGTGCCTTACTCCACATCAGGCGGTATGCTGCGATCATAATCCCTTCGTGTCAAACTCGGAAATGCGCCTTTTCGCACGGCCTCGGAGGCCGCGCGGCCGGCTGATACACTGCTACCGACCAAGATGACATCCCCACTTCTGCGTCTGCTCGGAGCACTTGCCGGTTTCGGTAGCGCCCTCCTCTTCTGGTTTCTGGGAAATACGTTGGCTCCGACAATACGTCAGCATACTTTCTTCGATTTGGATGGGTCGCACTACGCTCTGATGGCCTTCCTGCTGGTCCCCGCGCTGACGTTGGCTGTGGTCGCGCTGTTTTGGGTCCCCCCACGAGTCTCTGGCGGCGGTCCGTTGCCCGAAGGCAGACGCTGGCGAACCGCGCTGGTCCTCATTTTCGTCGCGGCATTTGTCAGTGGCTTGGTTCGCTGAGGAGTTGACGGGTTCCTCGAACGAGTGGTGTAGGCGACCTGACACCGTTCTGCTTCGGTCGCTCTCAAGGTGGGGAAACGGTAAAAACCCGCCGCCACCACTCGCCCCAAGTGCCAGGAGTCACGTCTGCTGCTTGCGATCCAAGGAGATCGGTCGCTTCTCCAGACAAGACATTTCGATTCGCTGAACAGGGAAAGGGATCGTTCTATCATCCGTCTTCCTGGCCCGCTGATCGAAATCAACCTCCCGACCTGCTCATGATAAGCCCGAATGCCGGAATAAGTTTGTGACGGATGTCTTAATTACCTTTCCCATGGCATTGCGGGGAAGGGCTTCCAGGGTCAGCAGTCTCGACGGCACCTTGTGTGCCGCCATCCGCTGCTTGCACCAGGCTCGCAGTGTTTCCAGGTCGACCGTCTGTTTTGTGTGCACAACAACGGCGGCTGCCACGCGCTCGCCCCACTCCGAATCCGGCACGCCGACAACAGCGCACTCGGCAATAGCGGGATGCGTCCGCAAAACCTCTTCGATCTCCAGCGCCGAAATCTTGTGGCCGCCGCTCTTGATGATGTCGATGCTGCTTCGCCCAAGAATGCGGAAGACATCGTTCTCGACAATTGCTGTATCGCCCGTGCGAAACCAGCCATCGTGAAACGCCTCCAGCGTGGCGATCGGGTTTTCCCAATATTCCTTGAATACATTCGGCCCGCGAACCTCAATCTCACCGGCTGCGCCGGACGGCAACTTTTCCCCGCTCTCGGAGACCAGCCGCACTTCGACACCAGGCAGCGGCTTGCCCACGGTACCGGGCACCCGCTCACCACGATAAGGATTCGACAGCGCCATACCCATCTCGGTCATGCCGTAGCGCTCGAGCAATGTATGGCCGGTGATCTTCTTCCAGCGTTGCAGAGTAGTCACCGGCAGAGCAGCTGAACCGGATACCATCAGCCGCAATCGCGCTGCGGCTTCAGTCCATTGCGTTTGGCGTTCAGGGGAGGCTGCGTCCCAGGCTGAGATCAGCCGAACATAGATCGTAGGGACCGCCATGAAGAGTGTGAGAGAGCCGCTGGCAATGCGCTCCCAAACGGCACTTGCATCGAAGCGCGGCAGCATCTCGCAGGTTGCTCCGGACCACAAAGCGCAGCCCACAACATTTACGATTCCATGTATGTGGTGCAAAGGCAGGCACAGCAGGATGTGATCTTCGCAAGACCATTCCCAGGCCTCTACCAGTGCGGTAATTTGCGCCGCAATGTTGGCATGCGTCGTCACCACGCCCTTGGGACGGCTGGTGGTGCCACTGGTGTACAGGATCATGGCGCAACGATCAGCGGTGACTTCAGGTAGTCGATCCCTTTCGCAAGAAAGCAAGCGCGAATACAAACCGCCGTCGAGTCCACGCGACACAGCCAAGGGAGCCATCGCCGTCTCGCCATAGACAAGCGCTGAAACCTGCGAATCACTGAGATAGTAATCCAGTTCCGAAGCAGGCGCATCGAGCGCGAGCGGAACAGCGACACCTCCGGCCCGCCAGATTCCCCACTGCGTCGCCACCCATGGAAAGCCGGGTGTCATTCGAAAGGCAATGCGCCCTTCATGCAGGTCATCCCTTCCGGAAAGCAGCGCCGTGGCAATGCGGCCAGAGGCATCCAGCAACTCGGCGTAGGAGTATGTTCCGAACGAGTCTACTATCGCAGGACGCTGGCCATAGGCTTTCGTGCGAGTTACGACCCGCAAATCATCAGCGTGTGCCATACGGCTGAATGTACAGCGCTGCCGGAAACCTGTCGATTCGGTCAGGCTCGGCAGGTCGGCGCAACGGAGGCGATTGATTCTGAAGGAATGTAGAGCAGGATACCCACGTCGCTTGCGGATAGCCGAATGAATTACGCAAGCCGCAAACGACGCAGGTCAGGAGATCACAACTCTAGTGCGTTCCCACGCTGACGTTGAAGAATTCACCCATCCCCGGTGAACCGGCACCGTCTCCCGGGCAACTGGTTAGGCCAAGCAAGTCGCAGAACATTCGTACTTGGCTGCCTTGCATGTAGTGGGTGTTGGATTCGTATCCTCGCTTCAGCTGCGGCCCAATCAGCACCTGCCAGATGTGCCCGCCGCAATCGTTTGGATCAGGATTCCCGCCACACTCATTGTCGCCGCCGCCACCGAGTTCCCCCTCGTCGAACGTAACCAGCAGCACTCCGTTTCCTCCGGCCTGGAACGGCGGACTGGCCAGCAATTGTGGAAGAAATGTCTGCAGATATTGGTCTGCTGTCTCTAAAGCTTCCTGGTCGCTGGTACCGTTATGCGCATCGTGATCGAGGTCAGGAGAAATCCAGGTGAAGTTAGCCAGATTGTTGTTCGCGATATCCGGCAACAAGTATCCGTCCAGGGGAACCATGTTGCGCTGCTCCACCGGGTTGTAGACGACGTCGACATAAAACGCGAATGGATTATGCCGGCGCACATAAAGACCGTGTTGATATCCCATGTAACCAACACTGGGCATGGACTGGAAGTATCCCTTCCACGTCTTTCCCTGCGCACCGAACTGGCGCACAAGGTTGGGAATGTTGATCGGTGCGGTGCATCCGTCACCATTACAGACGCCGTTAACGGCCTCCCCATTGTGTGGCGCAAGGCCAGAAGTCAGCTCGCCATAAGCCAGCCACGATCCGTGAGAATCGGAGTACACCTCCATGCCTTCTGAATACTGGCTCGCCAGTGACGCCAGATATGGCATGTATTCCAGCGCGTAGTTGATACTTCGGTTCTCTTCCATCACTACTACAACGTGACTGGAATGCGCGATCGAAGGGGCGCCGTTAGGCAATTCCGGTCGGCCGGCAGCATCTGCGAAATTCTGCGCTGGAGATAAGTTACCAAGGCAGAGCACAACCAGGGACAAGAGCAGGTACCTACACCGCAACATATTCACTCCGTTTTGTAGTTAAGTGAAAAACTCGGCAGACTAATTTCCTGCGGCTTTCTGCGTGCAGGAATATAGGACTGCCCGGCCGGAGGTCTCCTCCGGAAGGCAACACAGCTACCGATCAAAGAGAGTCTTCTGGCTGGAAATCCTGCGCACCGCCATCATCCGGTGCACAACTTACGTGTGGACCGAGAGTACCTCTTTGTGGCGAAGTTAATAGCCGGAGATAAACCCTAATCCGCGGGAGTTAATCGCCTTAGTCGCAGCCGCTTGTTGCTGATCCCTTTCAGTAGTCCCGCTCTCTCGTACCGGCGCGCAATGCAGCGGGGACGCGTTGACCGTGTCGTCAAAAATCACCTAGACGAGGAAACCGGAAAACCCGGGCCGGAGTACCCGAATCTCAGCTCTCAGTGATATTGCGCCAATATCCTCGGAGGCTGCCTATGCCGACTTGTAAGAGGGTTCTCGTCCTGCTCGTACTGGTTGCTTTTTCCACAATAGCCGCCCTAGCGGTCAATCGTTCAAACGTGACGTCAGACAGCGTTGCCGGCGCATCATCCGCCGATACCGGTTCGGACTATTTCACTGTCTCACCCGAAATTTCGGCCCCCGGACAATTCGTCGAGTTCAGTTGGCACGTTGCCAACGCGAACTCGTTCTCGGTTACGCCCAGTTTGCTGTCGGAAGATGAGGAAGTGCTTCCAGTGAGCGCCGCGAACCACCCTCAGGTAGCTCCGCTGGAAAGCACCGTCTTCACGGGGATCGCAGGTCGTTCGAGCGGGTCTCAACACTCGACCACCGTGAGCACCGCGTTGACCATCGTTCCTGTGACGATAAGCGTCTCGTCGTACAACGTTGACGCAGGCCGTTCCGTGGTGCTGAGGTTCAGCGGACCGAACAACGGTAGCTCGTATTTCCTGACCACCTTGCCCGAGAATTCCACGGTGCCGTTGACTCCCGATTCCTGCACGGGCGTTCGCTGTACGGGAAGCTACGTCACCGGGCCGTTAGGCAGCAGTAAAAGCTTCATGGTGGGCGCCACCGGGCCGCATCAAGGCCAGGCTTACTCGCAAGCGGTCGCGGTGAACGTAGCGGGCGGCATGACCCTGACGTGCTCCGCAAGCCCGGTCGTGCCTGCGTCTGGACAGCCCGTAACTATCCGGTGGGCGGCAGCCAACGCTATCTCCGTTCGCATCGATCAGGGTGTTGGTGAGGTTGCTCCGGCCACGGCCGGCAGTGTAAGCGTTCGGCCGACCCAGACTACCACCTACACCTGCACCGCAACAGATCGCTTCGGCAATCATCTTTCGGCGCAGACCAAAGCCATCCTTAGCAATGGTAGTGTCAGCAACCTCAACCACATTCTGTATCTGCTACAGGAGAACCGTTCCTTCGACAACTACTTCGGCAACCTGGCCTACTATCGGGTGAATATTGATCATATTCCTGGCGCGCAGCTGAGTGACGTAAACGACCTGCACAACCTCCCTCCGGGTTACACGATCCAGAATCCGCAAGGACAGAGCTTCCCGCCATTCCACGCACGTACAGAATGTACCGAGGGTTTGGCGGCGGACTGGAACGCGATCCATAAAGATATGGACCTGGTAGGCGGTGACTGGATGCACCTGTCGGGCAGTTCACAATGGCTGATGGACTACTTTCTGCGGACCGTGAACCAGCATCAGTACGATCCCACATATACTCATCCGCTGGGGTACTACGATTGGACGGACCTGCCGTTCTATTACGAGTTGGCATCGCAGTTCGACACCAGCGATACCTTTTATGCACCGGTGCCCGACGACACCATCATCAACCGGATGTATTTGTTTGCCGGTACCTCGTTCGGACCCATCTTCACTCCGCCGCAAAATAGTCTGGCGTGGAAGCGGCCGACAATCTTCCGGGTGCTGACCAACGCGGGAATTTCCTGGCGCTACTATTACCAGGACAACAGTGTCTTCCTCGCAAACTGGTTAGACTGGAACAACCCTCAGATCCAGGGAAATGTCCGCAACATTCAGGAGTATTACAACATCCTGGCCAGCCCGACAGCCGATCAGGATCTGCCGCAGGTGGTCTTCATCGAGCGCGCCAGCGCGACTGGTTATGATGAGCATCCGGGCAACAACATTCAAAAGGGGGCGGCGCGTGTGCAGCAGATTATGACGCCGTTACTGACGAGCACCGCGTGGCAGGATTCTGTGTTCATTTTGAGCTACGACGAGGGTGGGGGGGCTTTCGACCACCAGGCGCCGATCCTGTTGACGCAGCCCGACGACATGCCGCCGCAACCAATCCAGAACACCCCGTCCATCCGCGGTCTTTTCAACGTCTCGGGGTTACGCCTGCCGGTGATTGTGGTTTCGCCGTGGTCAAAGCCGCATACTGTCTGGCATCAGCCCACGGACTATACCAGCATTCTCAAATTGATCGAAACCCGTTTCAGCTTGCCTCCGCTGACGGCCCGCGACCGCACCGCCGCTGACCTCACCGATCCGCAAAATGGGCCATTCGACTTCAGCTCGCCGCAGATGTTGCAGGTGCCACCGTTGCCCACGCAGCCGACCGACGGCACTTGTAACTATCAGTTGGAAAGTTATCCAAACTAAAAATGGAAGGGGCGCACCTACGAGTGCGCCCAGCGTCAATTCCAGCAAGTTCTTGCGCTCAAAAACCGGCCGAAGATTTACCGCAATGCGTTGTCCACAATCTGCTGCGCCTCGCCCACGATCGCCTCGAGATGCGATTCGTCTTTGAAGCTCTCGGCGTAGATCTTGTAGATGTTTTCCGTGCCTGATGGGCGGGCGGCAAACCAGCCGCTCCCCGTCACCACTTTCAACCCGCCGATCGGCGCGTCATTGCCGGGTGCTCGAGTCAGCTTTGCGGTGATGGCGTCGCCCGCGAGCGTGGACTCCTTCACCGATTCCGGTGAGAGCTTGCCCAGCTTTGCTTTCTGTTCAGGCGTAGCAGGCGCGTCGATGCGCGTGTAATACGGCATCCCAAACTCTTCCGCCAGCTCGCTAAAGTGAACTCCCGGATCTTTGCCGGTCCTGGCCGTGATTTCGGCCGCAAGCAGGTCCATGATGATGCCGTCCTTGTCGGTAGTCCAGACGGTGCCATCGCGACGCAGGAAGCTCGCCCCCGCGCTTTCTTCTCCTCCGAAGCAGCAGGTGCCGTCGAACAATCCCGGCGCGAACCACTTGAAGCCAACCGGAACCTCGGACAGTTTTCGGCCAAGCCTGTTCACCACGCGATCGATCATGCTGCTGCTGACCAGCGTCTTGCCCACAACCACGTGCGACATCCACTGGTCGCGATGGGTGAGTAGATACTGAATCGCTACAGCCAAATAGTGATTGGGATTGAGCAGTCCCGCGCTCGGCGTGACGATGCCGTGTCGATCGGCGTCGGTATCATTGCCGAACGCCACCTGATACTGATCCTTCAGTTTCACCAGGCTCGCCATCGCGTACGGGCTGGAACAGTCCATGCGAATCTTGCCGTCGTGGTCCAGTGTCATGAAAGAAAATGTCGGATCGATGGCGTTGTTGACCACCGCAATGTCCAGGCCGTAAACGGAGTTGATCGGTTCCCAGTACGGCTGCGATGCGCCCCCGAGAGGATCCACCCCCAGCGTCAGTCCTGCCGAACGAATCGCCTCCATATCGATGACGTTCTTCAGATCGTTGACGTAGGGCATCACGAAATCGTGCTCGCGCGTGGTGGGCGCATTTAACGCCGCCGACCAAAGCATGCGCTTCACGGCCTCGTTCTTCTTCGTCAGCAACTCGTTGGCGCGGTCCTCGATCCACTTCGTAACGTCGGTATCGGCAGGGCCTCCATTGGGCGGGTTGTATTTGAAGCCGCCGTCCTCAGGGGGATTGTGTGACGGCGTGATGACAATGCCATCAGCCAGATGATCCGTGCGGCCGCGGTTGTGGATCAGAATGGCGTGCGACACAGCCGGAGTTGGCGTGAAACCATCGTCCCGTTGAATGAGCGTTTCAACTTCGTTGGCCGCGAGCACCTCCAGCGCCGTGCGTTGCGCCGGAGCCGAAAGCGCATGCGTGTCCTTACCCATGAACAGCGGCCCGTCGATGCCCTGCGCCTTGCGGTACTCGCAAATCGCCTGCGTGATTGCGAGGATGTGAGCTTCGGTAAACGTGCTCCGCAACGACGTGCCGCGATGTCCGCTGGTGCCAAAGATGACAAGCTGATTGGGATCGTCGACGTCCGGACTGCGTTCGTAATAGGCGCGCTCCAGTTGCGCCAGATTGACCAGGCGATCCGTAGGGGCAGGCTGACCGGCAAGCGGTGACACGGTGGGCTGGGTCTTAAGCTCAGTGCTCATAATTCTTCCTGAGATTTAATTTACGCCAAGCGAGGTTAGATGCGCAGAACGCGCACTAGAACTTCGCAAAGGCTGAAGCACGGCAGATGCTTCCTTCCTTCTTAAATTGTCATCCCGAGTCTTGAATTGTCATCCCGAGTCTTGAATTGTCATCCCGAGTCTTAAAATTGTCATCCCGAGCGGAGTCGAGGGATCTGCGGTTTGCCTGCAGCAAAACGGTGTTTCACTCCGCGACGAACCGCAGATCTCTCGGCTCCGCCGACCAAGAAGGCCTGCGCTCGGGATGACAATGTTGTTAAAGGAATACTCGTCTCGCGGTTTACGAGACGTGGGTGTTTATCCCGCCGCCGCTTCCGCGTATGCCTGTTGCGGCACGGGTTGTTCGGAGTGCTGCTCGTCGAGCGAAGCGCGCGTGTCGACCCGGAAGCCGTATGTTACGGCCGCCGCCAGCCCGCATGCCGCCGCCAGAAACACCAGCAGTTTGGGAATTCCAATTTCCGCTTTGAGAATAGGGAAGAAGAAGGTTCCGATCACCGCTCCAAGCTTCGCCATCGATGCCGCAAATCCGGCGCCCGTAGCGCGAATCGACGTCGGAAAGGTCTCGCCTGAGAGCAGGTACGTAGTGGCGTTCGGACCCATGTTCATTAGCGCATTAAAGATCATGAAGCCACCGAAGATCATGCCCATCTGTCCGCCCGAGCCATTGGCATACAGTGACGATGCGCCCACCATCACGAGGCCCAAAGCCATCCCGAGGAAACCTACGATCTGCAGCGCGACCCGGCTGACGTAGCGCACCAGCGCGATCGCCAGCATGAACCCGACCACCAACAACAAGTCGACAGCCGCTGCGCCTTCCGTTGCGCCCATGTCCTTCGCGACGAATGAGGCTCCGCCGCCGAGCGCCATCGCCGCCATGATTGTCGGCGTGAAGATACCGATCCCGTAGGTCGAAATGTCCTGCAGGAACCACGGCACCGACGCGAAGATCGTGCGCCGGAGGTAGCGCTTACTGAACAGCGATCCGAACTTCAGTCTGCGTTCGACCCGGGGAGAGTTCTTCTCGTTTAGCGTAACGGGAAATTCCAGCAATGCACTCGCCGCATGGGAAGCCTTCTCATAGTTCCCGCGCGCCAGGTGCCAACGCACACTCTCCGGCAGCCCTTCGCGCATGAGCACAACCACAACAGCCGGCAGCACACCAAATGCCAGCATCACGCGCCACGAACTCAGCGACGGATCGAGCTTGAGGATTGCCAGTCCGACCAGCACCCCCAGCAACGATCCCAGCGCCTGAAACGCAAATGCACCGACGATCAGACGCCCACGCAGCCGCGTCGGAACGCACTCGGCGATATACGAAACGCCAATGGGATAGTCCGCCCCGATGCCGATGCCCAGGATGAAGCGGAAGACAATCAACGACGCCGGATTCCACGCCGCAGCCGACGCGGCCGAGAACACCACGAACAGAATGATGTCGACCAGGAACATTCCTTTGCGGCCGATGTTGTCGGCGACCTGCCCGAAGACCAGGGCTCCGAAAAAGGCGCCGGCGACCGCGGCGACGGCCACTAGTCCCTTAGTCGCGGCACTCATCTGGAAGTCATGCGCGATCAGCGGCAGGGCCACGCCGATGATGAAGAAGTCGAACCCGTCCAGCAACACGCCCATGGCTGACAGGATCCAGACCTTCTTTTGAGTCTTTGTGAAGGGTGTGTCGTCCAGATGCTGTTCGAACGACTTCAACGCAGAAATGACGGTACTCATGGGACTCCGGCCAGGCAACAACGCTGAGGTGTGGAAGGATTGTAACCAGAGCTTTGTGAAAAGTGTAGGAAAAAAAGGCGCAACGGCGCCGGTTCACGCCTTGCCTGTCTCAACCGGTTCGACCTGAATGACGACGTACAGCGTTAGGCGGCAATCTCGTTTCTGGTCTGTGCGGCTTCGCCGGCCGCTACCAGCAAAGTGCGCAGCTTCATGCGAGCCTTAAAGAGTTGAGACTTGCTGTTTCCAATCGAGCATCCAAGCATCTCAGCAATCTCGTTGTGTTCATATCCCTCCACAGCGTGGAGCACAAAGATCATCCGGTACCCAGGAGGGAGATCGTCGATGGCCCGCTCCAAATTAATCCGGTCAATCGAGCCGTGCAGCATATTGTCTCTCGTGGCAATCTCTCTCCGGACGGACTTGTCGTCGTCCTGGCGATCGTCCGCTGCCTCATCCAGCGAAACCGCCGCAAGAACCTTTTTGCGAAGCTGCATCAGAACAATATTTACGGATAAACGGTGCAGCCACGTCGAAAAAGCGGATTCACCCCGGAATGAAGAGATCTTGCGAAAGAGCTGTAGAAAAGCTTCCTGAGTGAAATCCTCCGCTCGGCTCTGGTCGCCAGTCATCCGCAAGCACAGCGAATATACCCTGCGCTTATGCCGGGCATAAAGAACTTCAAAACAACGCTCATCCCCCAGTTTGGCCTTATCAATGACCTCAGCCTCCGTCATGCCGGGCAGGAGAATTGTCTGGTTCCTTAAAGTCGGGACTTCTTTGACGGGACTTACTTTGAATAGGCGAGGCGTTTCGACACGCTTTCCGGACGCAGTAGATTTAATTCAGGTTCTCTGAATGTCAGATGCAGTTCGACCGGTGCGAGCGCGGCTAAGGGAGAAATTATCTTCCGCTCGCCGCCGTTCCGTTGTTTAGGCCATTTGGTGGTAGACCATTTGGTGTTAGATCATTTGGCCTGAGGGGTTGTGGGCCAGATATCTCACGAGCGTTCGATATTGCACAGCCGAGAGTTCCTGGATTCTATACCATCGCAACAGTCCTAAAGATGGAGGTAACCGCTGTGGAGAGCCTCTTCAAGGGCCTGGTTCTTGTCGTTGACGACGAGGTGAGTATTCGCAACACCACCTCAATGCTACTGAAGTCGGCTGGCTACGATGTCTGCACTGCTGAAGACGGCTTCGATGCTCTTCTGCAGCTCGGGAAAGCAGTATCGGACATCATCATCTCCGACCTCAATATGCCCCAAATGTCTGGATTTGAGTTCCTCTCGGTGGTACGTCGCCGCTTTCCTGACATCCCTGTGATTGCGCTTAGTGGCGCTTACGATTTTGGATATCAGGTTCCGGGCGGAGTCATCGCTGATGCTTTTTACAGCAAAGGGCGGCATCGTCCCGAAGAACTTCTGCGTACGGTCGCCGAATTAATCAACACTAAGGTAGCGCGAGCGATTGACCATCAGCGCCAGTCGGCTCCCGTCTGGATACCTCGTAATGGAATGGACTCCAACGGGGTACCTTTCATCGTGCTGACCTGCACGCACTGTCTGCGATCTTTCCCCTTGAGCGTTCTGCGTGAAAACGTCCAGGAAATTCAAGAAACTCCCTGCCTGTTCTGCGCCCATCCTGTCAGGTACATCATCGATTTTTCTGTCGACGTTGCTTCCCCAAAGGTAAGGATCGCGGGGGCAAGCATGTAGCTGTCTTAGTTCAAGCTATTGGGTTCGGGAGAAGATGCGCGGAAGCTATTGTCTCGGGAGCGGGTAGAGTCGCACTTGTGGCTCAGGTAATGCTCGGCATCTCGACACACCAGTTGGCATTTGTGACATCGAATCGGACCCTTGACTTTGGACGGAGTCCTGGTGGGTAGATCTTTCGTTTTCTTGATTACGCTCATCCCTCATCGTACGCTCCGCCGCAACTAACCCCCGGTATTCTGCCCAACGAAGTCTGGGCACCTGATTGCAGGTAGAAGCGCAACTTATGGCTAAGTGCGCTCAGGCGGCGAAGTCGGCTCGGTTCAGGTGACCAAATTCAGCGAGATCACGAGCGATGGCAATTGTCCCAAGCTGGCCGAGACCTGAGTGGGACGCCTGGGGAATGACGCTGCTGAAGCTCAACACTGCGCTAGTCGAGTTCTCGTAGATTTCAAAAAGTTGTCCAATCCGAGTCAGTTCGAACACCACAGCGGCACGAGGTAGCATTCCTGCGAGTTTAATGGTCCCATCCCTCTTCGCTGCCTGGCAAATACATTGCAGAAACATGCTGGCGCCAATCGAATCCACCTGCTGCATCTTCGACATGTCGAACACGATCTGCGGACGGTCGGAACTCAACAGGGGCAGTACTTCCTTGTAGAAGCTGTGAGCTTCCCGGCCGTTCATTGTCTCGGGTATTCTCTTTACGATAACTGGTCTTCTAGGGGTGGCCATCCTTTCAGGATCAACCTTTTGCATCTCCATTGCTGTTCAGTATTGACCAAACGAGACGGCCCGAAGGAAGGATGCGACTTCGCTCTTCTTCGCAGGCGAGGCGTTCGCTGCTTTATTGAGGCGTCAGGACCGCAGAAGCCAGTGAGGATCACGTCCGCGAAATCGGCGCAGCATAAGTAATCCGTAAGCAATTTCCTAACTTCCACCTGATTACGAAAGTACAATAGGCGGCCATTGTACTTTCGTAATCTTGACGATTCGTGGGGTTGGAGTAGCGTAATAAAGTGGACACGAGTGTCCTCAGCGTGTGTTATTGCGTACTGGTCTTTGACATTTGAACCAACCGAATCGGCGCGGCTCAGAAGAGCAAATTCCCGAAACGAAATCGGAACTCGGTTCCAAGAGAGACTTAACTCGCCGGTAATCAGGACTTTGGCCGTAAGTCTCGGGCGCTCAAGATTTTGCGGAAGGTTGCTAGTGTTTTCAAGATTTTACGGAGTGTCAGGGGGAGGGGGTACCCTCCCGTAGTTCGACCGTTCCGAGAATGGGAAAGAGCGGAGCGACGGACGATTAAGCCAGCTCCACTTCGATCGTCTTGGTTTCCGGGTCCAGCTTCGCGATGCGGAAGCTTCTCACCTGTCCTGTGTGAACGGCCTCCGGCTTCGGCTTGTCGCCGCCGGAACCGCCCTTCCACTTAGCCTGCAGCATAGAGGTGAGCGAAGACAAATCTGCTTTTGCCTCAGCCTTGCTTTCCTCTTTGGCTGCGGCTTGCGCGGTCATGCGGCAGGTGGCGTGAATGCCTTCGCCTAACTCGACCCGCGCGCTCGACTCGCTTTCATCCATTACTCGTCCGGTAACCACATCACCCAGCTTGTGTTCGGCAATGTACTCATCGACGCTGGTGGGAATGAGCTGCTTCATGCTCAACCGCATGTTGCGCTTCTCCGTGTCGACGGCCAGCACCATCGCCTGAACGACCTGCCCGACCTTCAGCACATCCTGCGGATGGTTGATGCGCTTCTCGGCCGAGATCTCGCTGACATGCACCATGCCCTCGACACCTTCGGCCACCTGCACGAATGCTCCGAACTTCATGATGCTGGTGACCGGGCCTTCGATCGCAGAGCCAACAGGGAAGTGCCGCGCAGCGTCGGCCCAGGGATCGCCGAGCGCCTGCTTCAGCCCGAGCGACAGTCGCTGCTCCCCGGGGTTCATAGCGAGGATTACGACCTCCACGGTCTCGCCGGCCTTTACCATGTCGCTGGGCGTCCGTACGCGTTTGGCCCACGACATTTCGGAGATGTGGACCAGGCCTTCCACGCCCGGCTCGAGTTCGACGAAGAAGCCGAAGTCAGCCAGCCGTGTGACGGTGCCGCGAACCCGTTCGCCGGTTTTATATTTGTCAGCGACCGCGTCCCAAGGATGCGGTTGCAGCTGCTTCATGCCGAGGGAAATGCGCTGCTTGTCGGAGTCGACCTTCAATACCTTGAGCTCGAGCTCCTGACCGACCGTGAGCACGTCGGCAGGCGAGTTCACGCGGCTCCAGGAAATATCGGAGACGTGCAGCAGACCGTCGATGCCGCCGATGTCGACGAAAGCTCCGTAGTCGGCGAGACTGCGAACCGTACCGGTGACGACATCGCCCTCGCGCACCTGGGTGTAACGCTGCTCTTTGACAGAACGCTCTTCTTCTTCGAGCACGGCGCGGCGATCGACCACCAGATCTTCGTCGGTGACATCGAGCTTGGTGATGCGACAGCGAATTTCCTGGCCGACCAGCTTTTCCATCTCGGCAGCTTCGCGAACTCCGCTGCGCGACGCAGGCATAAACGCCCGCACGCCGACATCGACACTGAAGCCGCCTTTCACCTGCGCGGTGACGGTTCCGACGATGCTGGATTTCTCGGCGAAGGCGCGTTCCAGCGCGCTCCAGTCCTTCGGCTGAGCAACTTTGAAGCGCGTGAGCTCGTAGTAGCCTTCGGGATCGCGGCCCTTGACCGTGACGGCAAATTTGTCACCGGTCTTCACGCTTTCGCCGGCGCTCTGGAAGGCCGAGAGCGGCAGGATGCCTTCGGTTTTGTAGCCGATGTCGAACAGGACGGAGTCGTCGGTAACGGCTACAACGGTTCCTTGCAGTTGCCGGCTGCCGTCATCGGTAGCGCGAGAATGACTGCGCTCGTACTGCGAGAGCAGATCGCCGAAAGACTCGTTCGATTCGTTGTCGGTTTGAGGATTGGAAGGATTCTGGTCAGGCATGAGAACGTTACAGCCTCGTAAAAGGAAAGGTTGCAAGCAGGATAACATTTGGCCGAGCATCGAATCGCCCAAGGTTTCGGGGCTGCAGCGCTTTGCGAACCACTCACATCATGGGACAATCTAATAATGCTAAAATTCTCGACATCTCCACTCCACCTTTTCATCGCCGGTGCCTTGCTGACTTCTGGCGCAATGGCCCAGACCGGCGCAAGCTCCACGCAGGCTCCGGCGGGACAAACCGCTCCGGCGACCGCTGGCCAGCAGAGTGCGCCTGCGGCAGCTCCTGTCATCCCCGGACTTCCGACCAAGAAGGACCAGGTTAGCTATGCCATCGGCATGAACATCGGCAAGGGGCTTCATCGCGAATCCATCGATGTGGATCCGAACATGATCCTGCAGGGATTGAAGGACTCGATGTCCGGCGGCAAACTGCTGATGACCGACGAACAGGCCCAGCAGACGCTGACGCAATTGCAGTCCGAAGTTCGCGAGCAGGAAGAAGCGAAGCGCAAACAGCAAGCGGTTACCAACGAGAAAGACGGCGCGGATTTCCTGGCGAAGAATAAAACACAGCCCGGCGTCATCGTTCTGCCTAGCGGATTGCAGTACAAGATTCTCAAGGAAGGAACGGGGCCGAAGCCCACCATCAACGACGTGGTGACGTGTAATTATCGCGGCACACTGATCAATGGCACGGAGTTCGACAGCTCCTACAAGCGCGGCGAGCCTGCGACCTTCCCGGTTCGCGGCGTCATCAAAGGCTGGACCGAAGCGCTGCAGTTGATGCCGGTCGGCTCCAAGTTTCAGCTGTTTCTCCCTCCGGACCTCGCCTACGGTGAGCACGGAGCGGGCGCCGACATCGGACCCAACGAGACGCTGATTTTCGAAGTAGAGCTGATGTCGATCAAGCCGGCCGAGCAGAGCCAGCCGAAGGCGCCGAGCCAGCCCAGCCAGCAGTAATTGGGCCGATGTTCTGAAGTGCTGCGGAAGGGGCGAGGGCATGTTGACTTTGTCGAATCTTAGTCGCCTCGCCCGTTCCGTTCTGCTGCTCGCGGATCGTTTCAAATCATGTCTTCACCGACTCGGCGCTCCAGTCCCATCCGCTCTCTGCTGAAACGGTCGCCGTTCTATTCGGCGTTCAAGCAGCTTGGGCATTATCCGGATTACTGGTATTGGAAGATTCGGGGCGAGCCGCGCCGCATCCCGCATCTGCTGAAGCAACGAGTAGTGCTGGAGTACGCGCGAGCTTACACCCTCACGACGCTAGTCGAAACCGGAACCTATTACGGCGAGATGATCGCTGCCGTCGGAAAACACTTCCAGCGGATCTACTCGATCGAACTTGATGCGCGTTTGGCTAAGCTCGCGCAGCAGCGTTTCCTGGGCAACGCGCAGGTGCAGATTATCGAAGGAGACAGCCACGAGATCGTACCGCGATTGCTGCAGCGGATCGACGAGAGGTGTTTGTGGTGGCTTGATGCGGGTTATTGCGGCTGGGTCGGCGAGCTCGGTAACCCCAATCGCTTGGGCTCGGAACTCAACTCGATTCTCTCCGACCGGCGATTTAACCACACCGTACTGATGGACGACGCAGATGGTGTGAATGGCAAAGGCGGCTCGCCCACGCTCGACGAACTGATCGCGTCGATTAGGTCGAACTATCCTGATCGGCAAGTCCAGGTGGCGCGAAACATCATCCGCATTACACCGTCACGATGAGGATCGCGGCAGCCGACGTTACTGCGTGACTTGCAGGCTTACGGGAGTTGCGGTTTGCCCTCCGTAGCTCGCGCCGATGTTCGTGTTCCCTATAGAGACCGGAGTCGCCAAACCGCTCGAGTTGATCGTCGCCACGCTCTGCACACTGGATGACCATTGCGCCTGATTCGTAACGTTCAGGTTCGTGCCGTCAGAGAAATTTACCGTCGCGGTGAACTGCGCGGTTTGACCCGCCGACAACGAGATGATCGAAGTAGAGGCGCTGATCGTCAGGCTCGTAACCGTCTTGTTACTCACGGTGATCAAAGCGGTCGCAGTTACGCTGCTGTTGTTGGACTTGGCGGTGAGAGTCGAAGTGCCGAGCGCCACCGCGGTGACGAGTCCCGAGCTGTCGACGGTCGCTATATTGGTAGCCGAAGAGGTCCAGGCTACCTGAGAGCTAACGTCGCCTGTAGTGTTATTGCCAAAGGTTGCCGTTGCCGAAAACTGCGTTGTGCCCTGTGGCTTGATGTATGCACTGCTTGGAGACAGCGACAGCGATACGATTGCGTCGGACGCCGGGAAAAACCCGCCGCAGCTGCTAAGTAAGAAAGCTGTCGCAAGTACTGCGGAAATCCGGCTGAGCAACTTGACCGATCTCATTGTATTTAGCGCTCTCTATCCTGGTGCTGGCACAATTCGCGATGCTCTCCAAGACCGACCACGAAATCGAGCTACAGCGTTTGAAAGGCGATCGAGCTATTTTACTACGCGATCGACATTCTCATGAGACGTCTCATTGCGATGCAAGTGAGCAGAGCTGTTCTTCATTCTCCATTTCCTCTCTTTTTTAGCCTTTCGCCATTCGTTTAGTTCCTCGATCTGCTTCAGATGCTGGTCCTACGTGCGCTGCGGCACAACGATCCTGCGTCATTCGTCACAGACATTCAGAATTGCCGGGCGGAAGATGGGGAGTGAGCAGCCCCGGCAGCAGAGCCATCGAGGTCGAATGATTCTCAGACGGCTCGGCCCCATGCTTGGGGCTGCTAGTCACACTTCGAAAGAGGAGGCTCACCTTATGAAGAAAGCTCTTATTCTCCTCGTGCTCGCGGTTGGGGTCCGAATGATGGCACAGGACAATGCGACCATCACGATCAAGAACTCCGAAACCAACAACGGGGTCGTGATTATCACGGCAATCCAGGCGACCACGGGCGATCAGGCCAAGTTATCGCTGGAATTGCATTGCAACAAAGGCGCCAGCGCCTGTAAGGCACCTGAGGCGGGAACATACCTGATGGTGCGATTGCCCAAAAACTGGGGCATGTACGACTGCCAGAATGTCGACCTGTATCCAGCTTCCGCGGATCCGGCTACCGCCCAGAAGATCGGCGAGTATTGTCTGAACGAGAAGTGACATGCCAGGCGGGTGCGCAAAGGGGCCTGAATCTCCTGGCGACCAGCCTCCTGGGCAAAAGATCGCGGGAGATGCCATTCAATGACAGTGCGTCGAGCTAAACGATTATTTATCAATGTTTTACGAGAGTTCTCGGTACGGGAGCGCCGACCCGATTTTGTGCTGGCCACTCCCCCACTCGCCGCCCGTTTTCGATTATCCTATTGGTAGGCGGGAAGGCCGCAGAAGGGGCGGAAATCCCGGCAAATGAGTACGCAGGGCTAGAGAATTGAGATATATCAATGTCTTTCTTCAACGACGAATGTGACCTCGTCGATGACGACCAGTTTGATCTTTTTACCCTATCCACACAGGTAGAGCGACGGCGCAAAGATAAAGGTAATCCGGCGGAAGCAGCGGGGGCAGAGCCAGCTCGCGCTAACGGCCGGATTAGTCATCCAACCAGCAATTGATCGGGGCGAGGAGGCGAAAAGCCTCCTCCAACCTTCTATCCCGATCCCGATCAGCGGCGATTTAAAATCGACTTACGCAATATGAAGCGTTCCGGCAGCGCCGATCTTCCTTTGCACGGCGGTCGTGTACCAGCGTGGCTGGCGGACCGGATGACGCTTCTCGGTACTGCTATCGCCGAGCACATCGTCGCCAGCTATGGCGTTTCGGAGTTCCTCTCCCGACTAAGCGATCCATTCTGGTTTCAGGCCTATGGCTGTGTGATGGGGATGGACTGGCACTCCTCCGGCATCACGACCTCAGTGATGGGAGCGCTGAAGCGTGGTTTGAACCCTCGCGCTTCGGACCTGGGACTCTACGTGTGTGGCGGACGCGGGCGTTATTCACGACGTACTCCCGACGAGTTACGCGGCTTCGCTTCACGGGCTGGCCTGGATGGCGATGCGCTCACCCGTACTAGTCGCCTCACGGCACGAATCGATAACAATGCCATAGCGGACGGCTTCCAGCTTTATTTGCACGCTTTTGTCGTCAGCACTGCCGGCGAGTGGGCGATCGTTCAGCAGGGCATGAATGCCGATAGCCGGTTGGCCCGTCGTTATCACTGGCACTCTTCCGATGTGCGGGACTTCACGTCCGATCCACATACCGCGATTGTTGGACAGTCGCAGGGCACAATCTTGAACCTGGTCGACGCTCGAGCATCGCAGGCGCAACAAACGGTGCTGACGGTCGCAGCGCACCCGGTTGAATCTACGCTGGCAGAAGTGCGGAAGCTGGTGATGCCTCGGCGCCATAATGTTCGCGCGGAAGATGTCGACCTCAGGCGCTTGGGAGCGGTGCTCGCGGTTGCACATGAGAGGGAACTTCGCGACTTCGCGTCGTTCTTGCTGGTAGAGGGCTTGGGCCCGCGTACCCTGCAGTCGCTGGCGCTGATTGCGGAGGTTGTTCACGGCGCGCCTAGCCGTTTTGCCGATCCGGCGCGCTTCTCGTTTGCGCACGGCGGCAAAGATGGTCATCCCTTTCCTGTACCGCTTAAGACCTATGGCGAATCGCTGTCCGTCCTGCGGCGCGCGCTCGACGCCGCGCACATCGGCCACAGCGAGAGGCTGGATGGCTTCCGCCGTCTCGATCGCCTCGTCCGCAGGGTGGAGGTGCAGCAGGATCCGCTGGCGGATTTCAGTGCGGCGCTCGATCACGAGCACGCCATCTCGGACTCTATTGGCGGCCGAACCGTGCTCGACGGCAAGCAGGCGTCGCGGAAATGCCGAGCATCGACGCAACTCTCGTTGTTCGGGCAGTAGGGGTGCTCTTCGCTTTGTCAGATCAAATCTGATCCTCGAAGACATGCAACCATGGGGTTGCATATTGCCGAAGTCTCAGGCTAATATGCAACCCGGAGGTTGCTCATGGCAGAGAATCGAATCGAGAAGAAAATTGAACTCCAGGCACCGGTCTCACGGGTGTGGCGTGCGTTGACCGATTATCGCGAGTTCGGCGAGTGGTTTCGCGTAAAGCTGAATGGACCTTTTGTCCCTGGCAAAACTTCGACCGGCTACATCACCTGGCCCGGTTACGAACATATAAAGTGGGAGGCGGTTGTGCAGGACATGGAACCTGAGCAGTACTTTTCCTACACATGGCATCCTTACGCAGTTGATCCGAAGGTGGACTACTCTATCGAGACGCCGACGCTGGTCGAGTTCCGGCTGGAGAAGACGGCCACGGGAACGCTGCTGGTGGTCACCGAGTCAGGATTTGAGGACGTGCCGAGCGAGCGCCGTCTGGAGGCGTTCCGCAAGAACGAGGGCGGCTGGGCACAGCAGATGAAGAACATCGAAACCTATGTTGCGGAAAGGCCATAAGCGAAAGGTCGCCACGCTGCAAGCGCGGGCGCCCGTGTTTGCCGCCTTGGGAGACGAGACACGGCTGGCATTGGTGTCGCGGCTCGCGGATGGGCTGCCTCACTCGATCTCGGAGCTGACGACCGGAACCCGACTCACGCGCCAAGCGGTCACCAAGCACTTGCGCGTTCTGGAGAGCGTGGGCGTGGTGCGCTGCGCCCGCGCCGGGCGTGAAAGGCTGTTCGAGCTCGATCCCAAACCGGTCGACGACCTTAAAGAATATCTCGAACTGGTGTCAGAGCGGTGGGACCAGGCGCTGTCGAGGCTGAAAGCTTTCGTCGAAGACTAGGCTTCGCCTCAGAACGCCGTGATGCTACCCTGAACTGCACCTGCCGCGTTTCGGATCTGGCTCGGGTTCGGAATGATTACGGACGCAATCGTCGTTTGAATGTAATTTGCCCGCTGAACGTCGGCGTCTCATTCAGGTTAGTTGGACAACAATCGAGTCCCAATTCTCAGCGATTCTGGAGCCTTTCCCTTTGTCGTAATCAAGTCACGGAGCGACGCGCATCACTGATTCTGGATTCTCATGATCTCTATAGTCAAGGTATGAAACGAGTTCTTCTTTCCTGGAGCAGCGGCAAAGACAGTGCGTGGGCTCTTCACACCTTGCGCACTCGTGGTGATTGCGAAATTGTCGGCCTGCTGACAACCGTCAACACGGAGTTCGATCGCGTGGCGATGCATGGGACGCGTCGGTCGGTCCTGGAAGCGCAGGCGAAGTCGGCAGGCCTGCCGTTGTGGAACGTCCCCCTACCATGGCCCTGCTCCAACGAAGACTACGAGCATAGAATGCGAGAAGTTTGCGAACGGGCCATCAGCGAAAAGGTTGATGCCATCGCCTTTGGTGATTTGTTCCTGGAGGACGTACGCTCCTATCGGGAAAAGCAATTGGAGCCCACCGGGCTCGAGCCGTTGTTTCCGTTGTGGCAGTTACCGACCGCGGCCCTGGCACACGAGATGATCGCCGGAGGTGTGCGGGCCAAGTTGACCTGCGTCGACACGCAGCAGTTGCCGTCAGAATTTGCGGGTCGGGAATTCGACGAAACTTTCCTCAGCCAGCTGCGGCCGGAAACCGATCCCTGCGCCGAGCGCGGCGAATTTCATACTTGCGTCTATGCCGGACCGATGTTTAGCGCTCCGCTAGAGCTAGAGCCGGGAGAGATTGTTACTCGCGACCGATTTACCTATGCTGACTTTTTATTGCGTGGACAGGATTCATCTGCCAAGTGAGCTGGTGTAAGCACAGGCCGTTGCGAGTTCAAATGCCGGCGACAGAGTGAAAGGTTTGTGTTCGTCACCGGTCGCCTTCGTGGTCCAGCCTCGTCCCTGAACGAAAAAACAGCTCCATGAACCTCTTCTCGCCGAGCACACGGCGTAGTTCTCGGAAGGCAAACAGCGGAAGAAACGTGCAAAACACAACAATGCCCCGACCCAGCAAGTCGTCCACGCGTACCTGGGTTAGTGCACCGGCGAAGTGGCCGTTGTGCAGGAGTCGCTTGACCAGTTCCTCGACCACATGAAAAGCGAATACCAGCACGACAAACAAACTCGCCTTGTAGGCGGCCGATAGAATCAACGGCCGCTGCTCGTACTTCCTGCCGATCCTGGCGTACTCTCCCAGGAGGATAACCTTGGCGACTACCAGTGCATTGATCAGCGCGAATCCGAAGTTCAAATATTTGACGTGAAAGTCCCGGAGCAACAGCAGGCTGTAGAGCTCGAGGGAGCAAAAGAAAAACGCCAGGTAAAGAAATACCCACGCGAGTTCCCACAACTCGTGGATCGTCTTTTGCTTCAGCCCTTTGCCGCCGGAATTCTCAGTGCTCATTGATTTAACCATTACGTTATTGGTATTCCTGGTCTGGGGCATCGGCGAAAAGCCAGACCCTGCCGTCCTTATCCAGGCCGTAGGTGATCAGCATAGCGCGATCGCCTGTGCGGACTCGATAGCAGGAAGCGGCTCCGCCGTCGATCTGTTTGCGAATCACCAATACTATTGGATCCGACGGCCATACGTCCTTCAACTCAGAGCGCAAGTCCTTAGTTTCCTCCGGGCTTAGCGCAGCGGCCATTTCTGCCGAGAGCTGACTGCACACGTCCTTACCGGCCGCGATCTGCGCCAGCAGTTTCTTCAAATTTTCGGCGAGCGCCGGCCGAACGTCCGGTATCGCAGCCAGCTTAGCCGGCATCAACGCGTGATTGACGAAGCGGTCGATGGCGGAGATTTGACCCGCAGTTAGCGCTGAAGTCGCAGTCTGAGCTCGCAGTCGCGCGCATAAGGAAAGTACCAGGCAAAGCACGGCAACACGGGACATCAGTCCTCCATTAAGTCGCTCGAACAGATTCGGTATCATGGTACAGCGGCCGCCGGCGTTATATCGTATTCTTCCAGTTGGCCTTACGGTTGCGTAATTGGCCGCATCCCGGCAGAGCCGGTTCGAAGTTGTGGAGGAGTTCGTCAGTCGTTCGGAGTGTGGAAGAGCAATTTCGTCCGGAGCTGTTTGTCGCCTGTGGCGTTATCCTAATGTTTGCCCAACGTCACAGACAAAGGACGGCTCCCTGAGTAAGAGTTAAATCTGTTGGCCAAATCCGAAGGTGGTACAAGAGTTTTGAGGAGGCTCCACGTGAGCATGACAGCAAGCACCCGGCAGGTCGGTGACGTCACCATCGTTGATTTAAGTGGAAAGATCAAGCTGGGCGAGGGCAGTTCGATATTGCGCGATACTGTCAAGGAGTTACTAGCGAAGGACCAGAAGAACATTCTATTGAATCTAGCTGATATCAACTACATTGATAGTTCCGGCGTGGGTGAACTGGTTGCCGCCTTTACCTCGGTACGCCGGCAGGGCGGCGAACTGAAGCTGTTGCGTCTTACCCAGAAGGTTACCGATGTGCTGCAGATTACGAAGCTGTACACCGTTTTTCACGTATTGGACGACGAGAATGCGGCAATAGCTGCATTCGGCAGCTAGGTCTCTTCCACGAAAGTACGAATTCTCAGGCCGGCGACGGGTTGACCACCGCCGTCGTCCTATAGCATTGTTCCGTAGGCAGGCCTTCCGAACCCACACAATATTTCAATTCCGCTAGCCGCAACTCAGACCAGGGTGGGGAAGGCTCCGGTAAAGTGCGGAAGCATGAGGTAGCCAAGCCGGCTTAGGAAGGGCAGCACACAATCAAGCCTCTCGCGTGCCGTTTCCACGACCTACGACCTACGACATGCGGGAGCGTCACGAATGCTGGATGCGGGGGTGCCGATCGCGAAGGTTGCGAAGATAATCGGCTGACGTCGAGCCACCATGCTTCGTTTGGCCGCCCTGTATGGTCACTATGCGTAGAGGCTTTGCGCAGCGCGGTTCGACCACGATTAGCGGGGGTGAAGTCAGGCGATGTCCCCGGCATTCCCCCCCAGTAGTATCGGGCCGCCTCTCAACCCGCACGTCCTAACCAGCAGAAAAGAATGGCTCCTCAGGTAGGACTCGAACCTACAACCCTCCGGTTAACAGCCGGATGCTCTGCCATTGAGCTACTGAGGAGTGACTGATGCGCCGTAGCGCCTCAAAATATAACTGTATTGTAGCGACAGCAGAGCGTCGCGTCAAAGCCGATGCGGCCAGCGAAGTCCAAGTCATGAGGGGCGCGCGTCAGCTCGAACTTTGTGTGAGCCAAGAGATGTGAAATCACTGTTCAACTCGAAACGTCGAAATGCGCGTGATCCTTGTCTTGAAGAAATCCGGACGTTGGATAGAGCAACGGCATGCGCTTCCATCGAAGGGGCGATAGCTATGCGGCTTCGCCGGGAGCGACTGCGGCTTTTCGTTGTGTCTGTTGCTGCGCGCCGACTAAGGTGATACGGAAGAGCGTGCCCGTGCGCGCATCTCCGCAGCGGGTGCGCATCCGAATGGTTCCTCGGTGGTTCTCGACGATGTTTCGAGTCACCCACAATCCCAACCCAGTACCCACATCGCGCTTGGTGGTATAGAAGGGCTCGTAGATTTTGTCGATTGCCGGATCGGGAATGCCGACACCATTGTCAGCGACAGTGATCTGTACCCGCTGCGGGAAGCCGGGGTCATAGCTCGCCGGTTGCAGGCGACGAACCCGAATGCGAATCATGCCCCCGAGGGGACAGGCGTCAATCGCGTTGGCGACGAGGTTGGAGAAGAGTTGAACGATCTCGCCGCGCATGCCCAGCAGCATAGCGCTGTGGTCTAACTCAGCAATGAGTTGCACGCCTTTCTTCTGGCAATTTCGTTGCATCAGATCGATGATCTGCTGGGCAACCTCAGCGACGGCGAAGCTGGTGGCACGAACCGATTCCTTGTAGAATCCGAGCGTCTGTCGAGCGATGTGGCTGACGCGTGTGAGTTCGCGGTCGGCAATATGCACCAGGTCCATCGCGTGCTGTGGCAGCGTCTCGTCCTGGGAAAGTAGGAACAGAACGTTGGTGATCGCCTCGAGCGGGTTATTGATTTCATGCGCAATCGTGGCGGCGAGTCGCCCCGCGGCTGCCAGCTTCTCTGAACGCCGCAGCGCCTCCTCCGTATGCTTGAGGCCGGTGATGTCCGTGGCAATTCCGCCGACGCCGAGCGTCGCGGATTGACCCTGATAGACGGGAAACTTGATGGAGAGATAGATCTTATCCTCGCCCGTGCGCGGCCGCTCTTCGAAGACGTGGGGACGACCTTCCAACATGACGCGACGATCAGATTCCCGAAAGGCTTCGGCTTGCTGCTCGGGATAGATGTCGTAATCGGTCTTGCCCACGATCTCAGATGTGGGCGCGCCGAAGATGTCCGTGCAGACCCGGTTGGCCAACATGTAGCGGCCTTCGCTGTCCTTCATGTAAATGGCGGCTGGGGAGTGCTCTAAGATGGCGCGCAGCCGGGCCTCGCTCTCCAGGCGGGCGATCTGCTCGTGGTTGCGAGCACGACGGTTGCGGGCTTCCTGCAACTCGCGTTCAATAGCCGGAACTAGTCGTGTCAAGTGGTCTTTTAGGATGAAATCGGCGGCACCGGCGCGCATGACGCTCACTAAAACTTCTTCGCCTACGGCTCCCGACAAGACGATGAAGGGAATATCACGACCTGTCTGCCGCAACACCTGCAAGGCGCATGGCGCATCGAAGCCGGGTACGGTGTAATCTGCGAGGATGACATCGAATTCGGATTCGGCCAATGCCGCCCGGAACTCGTCTTCGTTGCAGACGGCGACGAACGTAAGGTCGAAGCCCTGCTTGCTCAAATAACGGCTCAACAGTACGCTATCGTCCGGGTTGTCTTCGAGATTAAGAACTCGCAGTGCTATTGTCATTTGTCACCGGCGAAACGGGAGGCGACTGGTTCAACACCAGCCAGTACAACCCCAATTGCTTGGTGGCTTCGATGAACTGCAGAAAGTCTACGGGTTTGCGAATGTAACTGTTGGCGCCGTACTGGTAGCTCTCCAGCACGTCCCGCTCTTCATCGGAGGAAGTGAGCACGACGACCGGCAGCAGGCGGGTCGCCTCGTGATTGCGCAGCTGCCGCAGAACGTCGATGCCGTCCACCTTGGGCAGCTTCAGGTCGAGCAGCACAAACGAAGGCCGCACGGGATTGTCCTGAAACCGGCCTGTGCCCATCAGCATCTCCAGGGCCTCAGCGCCATCGCGCGCTACTTGCACCTCATTCACAATATTGTTTTTCTTCAGCGCGCGTATGGTGAGAGCCTCGTGATCCGGATTGTCTTCCACGAGAAGTATCATGCACATCCTTTAATGGCGATTTGCCGTAAGCCGGGGAGCGTGAAGTAAAACGTGGCTCCCTCGTTGACCGCTGCCTGCGCCCAAACACGGCCGCGATGGCGACGAATGATTCTCTGCACCGTGGCTAGTCCAATGCCCGTGCCTTCAAATTCGCCCGGACGGTGCAGTCGCTGAAACGCCCCAAAGAGCTTCGATTGGAAGCGCATGTCGAAGCCTGCGCCGTTATCGCGGACGTAACAGAATGGCTCGCCGCCATCCGACTGCATTCCGAAGTCGATCGTCGGTCGCGGCACCTTGGCGGTGAACTTCCAGGCGTTGCCCAGCAGATTGCTCAGGACGCTCTGCAGCAGGCTGGAATCGCCTTGAGCTTCAACGCCGGGCTGAATGCGAACCAGCATTTCGGGACGCGGTTGCGTTTGTGCCAAGTCGCTGATGACTGAGGTCGCAATCTGGCTGAGATCCACAACTTCGGTCTTCATATCGAGCCGACTGAGGCGCGACAGGTGAAGCAGAGAATCAATGAGCTGCGCCAGATGCTGGCTGTTCTTACGAATGCGCTCCAGAAACATACGGCCATCGTCGTCGAGCTTTTCGGCATAGTCCTCCAGCAGCGCCTGGCTGAAGCCGTCGAGAGTGCGCAAGGGCGCACGCAAATCGTGCGAAACGGAATAGCAGAATGTTTCCAATTCCTGAATCGCACCCTGCAATTCGCTTGTGCGCTGCGAGACGCGAAGCTCCAGATCGCGATTCAGTTCCTCGACCTCGCGGGTCTTGTCCTGGAGATCCTTGATGGCCGCTTCCAGACGGCGAGCTTGTTGCAAGGCGGTTGCTTCATGGACCTCGAGCAATTGCTCCAGGGTGCTGATCTGCGATTTGAGGCGGACGGTCTCGGGGGGAGTAACCATAGAGGTGGACACCTAAGAGACCCTCGTGGCGGCGAAAGTTTGTGAGCCGATGAAAGGAAGCAGCACGAGCTTCACACCCAATGCCAGAGTGCTGAAGAGATCGGCTGTATCGCGCGGGATGATTACTTTGGAGAACATAATGATGGCGAAAAGTTCACCCGAGGGCAGCAGTCCGCCAAACCCGAGCACCGACCGAATATCGTAACGCAACACAAAATCCTCTTGCGCCGGAACGTAAGGGCTGCCCGCCGCCTCCAGCACATGAAAGACGTTGAAGGTGCGCTGATCAACATCGACTAGAAACTCGGGATCCGGTTTCACCACGCGTGCGATTTCCAATCCCATCTGCTGCATCAGCTGCGCCACCATGGGCGCCTGCTTCACCATCTCGACGCTGGGCAGCGGGATGGCCCGGTGGGCGCGCGACTTGCGGCGATCGTTCCACTCGGGCTGGTCGCCTGCCGTCGCCAGCAGGGTCAGGCACTGCAACTGCGGGTCGATGTCATCGCGGGCGGCCAGGGCTGCCTGAGCGGCCGATCGCATCTCGGCATCGAGCATGGCGTAGCGATGAGTTTTGAAGCAGCGCACCAGCGCACAGCAGCGCCTGCCGTCGCCGTCTACAAGATGATCGTAGAGATAGTGGACCACCGCATCGGCTGCGGCTTCCATATTGCCGCAATCGGCCCCGAGTCGGCGGATCCTCTGGCCCAATTCGAGCATGTCGCTCAACTGGAAGGCGGCGAGATTGTGAGCTGCTTCGTTTCCGGTCATGAATATTGACGAACCGGCACTATCGTTCAAGCCGGCAGACGAAGAGCTTCTTTCGGTCGCTCGCAGACTACAAAATCTTCAATGTTTATTTGGTGAAGAACCGCGGCAGGCCAAAATTCGCCCATCAGGAGAGAGATGCTGCGCAAATTGAAAAGGATGGCCAGCGTGCCTGATTTGCCTCAGAGTAAAATCAGCGGAGGCGCGGCCCCCGCTCTTCGAGCTGAAACTCCCGGCACACACTGTGCGGATTATCGCGCCACGGCAGCCTTGGCTTTCGCGATCTGGCCAAGCGTCTTGCCGGCGGCGGTTCCAGGCCGGTCTTCGCCACCTCCAGACCTTCGAACGCGAAGTAGACGGTGAAGACGAAGGGATAACCGTCAGCCAGGCAGCTCTTCATTAGGTTAAACACCGCCGCCGACGTGCCCGCGCTCATGCGGTGATACGAAATTACCTGGGTCCTGCAAGGCGTCGGTGTAGGCTTTCGCGTCCGGCTTCTCGCCGACTACCGACATGTTCTCGCTGTACGGACACTCCGTCTCGGTGGCAGCGCTGTCCTGGGTAACGTGCTTAGAGAGCCCCAATCCCCTTCAGGGACGTCAGGCATCCGTCACCGTTGAGGCCCATATCGTGCCGCTCCGCGGCTCGCCTCGCAGGTCCGCCGTACACCGTGGGCTTACGCCCACGGCTAATCCGAATCATGCTGCTTCGCAGTTTTACAGATTGCGTCAGGTGAGCACGGACAATTCTTCGCGCCCGGGTGAACTCTCAGGCAACGTAAATCGTGAGGGGCGAGAACCGACGGCAGCCTACTTCGCCAGCAGCTTCTCAATGTCGGGCGCGATGCGCTCGGGAGGCGTGGTAGGCGCGTAACGTTCGATCACGTTGCCGTTTTTGTCGATCAGGAACTTGGTGAAGTTCCACTTGATTGAGTCGCCGATCAGCCCGCCCTTTTCGCTCTTCAAGAATTTATATAGCGGATGTTCGTTCGACCCGTTCACATCGATCTTGGAGAAGAGCGGGAACTCGACGCCGTAATTCAGCTCGCAGAACGATTTGATCTCCGAGTCCGAACCGGGTTCCTGGTGTCCGAACTGGTCGCAAGGGAAGGCGAGGAGGTCGAAGTCTTGATCGCGAAATTTGGCATAGAGCTTCTGCAGGCCTTCGTATTGCGGCGTGAATCCGCACTTGCTGGCCGTATTC
>CAWACF010000014.1:0-356963 GCA_963780495.1 uncultured Acidobacteriaceae bacterium | reverse complement strand
GGGGTGTTTCAATCATCCGAGCACGTCCATCAAGCGCTCACGGATATCGGGTATATCACCGATACCGTGACGGCCACCGCCGTCTACTTGGCGGCCAGTCTACAAAAACCACTACTGCTGGAAGGTCCTGCCGGAAGCGGCAAAACGGAGCTTGCTTACGCGGTGGCACGCGCAATCGGTACCCCGCTGGAACGCCTGCAGTGCTACGAGGGCATTACCGAGGAGAAGGCCATTGGCAAGTTCGACGAGGGCTTGCAGAGGCTGTACCTGGATACGGTCACTCGCGGATCGGGCGTTTCTGATTGGGTCTCGCTGGGCAAGCAACTCTCCGCCTTGGATTTCTTCGCAGCAGGCCCGCTGCTCAAGGCATTGCAGTATCCCTCCCCTTGCGTCTTGCTCATCGACGAGTTGGACAAGGTAGATCACAGTTTCGAGGCAACACTGCTCGAAGTCCTGTCCGTGTGGCGCCTGTCCATTCCCCGCCTTGGAACAGTTCCAGCTTGCTCAATCCCATTCACGGTACTGACCTCGAACGAGGAGCGCCGATTGGGCGATCCCATACGCCGGCGCAGCCTGTACGTGCGGGTCGAGCACCCGACAGCGGAGCGTGAAGGTGAGATCGTGGCACGGCGCACTCCTGAGGCGGGAGCGCCAGCGCATCGGCTGATCGCCGGGTTCGCCAAGGCACTCCGTGCGTACAGCCTCGAAAAGCCGCCATCTGTGTCCGAGATGATCGACATGGCGTTGTCATTACAGCATTTGGGGATCGATGAGATCACTAACGAGCATCGCGACGTGCTGCTTCCACTGCTGGCGAAGACAGAGCGCGACCGCCAGCGCCTGCTGCTGCGAGACGGATTCGCAAGCATCATTCATGCGGCCCGGCACTACGCGGAGTCGATGGAAACCACTGAGGTGCAGCACACGCTCGCCGAGTCTGAAGTGTTGGCAAAAGGGGCTGCGGCATGAGAAGAATCTCGCTCCTATTGCCGGTCCTCACGGCTGTTCTCGCTACTCGGAGCTGGGGTGCCGACCATGCTGAGGCTGCCTACTATGCCGATGCCTATGCGCGGCACTATCACGTTCCACCGGAGCTGGTGCGCGCGATCATTCGCCAGGAATCGAACTGGAACCAGCGTGCTATCTCCGAGAAGAATGCTCGCGGATTGATGCAGCTGATGCCGGGCACCGCAGCGCGCTTCGGCGTGCGGAACTCATTCGACATCAGCCAGAACGTAGGGGGCGGCGTCCGGTACCTGCGCGATTTGCTCGCTCAGTATCACGGCGATATTCGGCTGGCCGTAGCCGCCTATTACGCCGGGGAACACAGAATCCATTCCCTCCAATACAGCAACACCGACGTCATCCGTTACGTGGAAGACGTCAGACGACGCTACCTGCAAGAGCTATCGGCCAAACACACATCGAAGGAGTTCCAGCGATGAAAGGTCTCATCACAACGATCGCATTTGCTTTGCTGATCCCGTTCGCCTTCATAGCGGGTTACGCACAGGAAGCTGCAGCCAGCCACGAAGATGTTCAGCCTGTCATTTCGAATCTGACCATTTCGCCGGATACAGTGACCGATCTGCGGCTCAAGCCTCTCTATGCGGCAACGATTCGCATGCCGGAGCCGGTCTCGTCGGTGGTCGTCGGTGCTCCAACCTTCTTCCAGGCTGAACACAATGAGCACGAACCGGAACTGGTGATTGTTAAGCCGATCACCACCCAAGCTGCGGCGAGTAACCTGTTGATCGCTACCAAGTCAGGCCAGGTAGTCAGCCTCAGGCTAATCAGTGATGGCGCGGTCAGCAGCAATACCAAACCCGTAGATTTCGTACTTACCTACAAGCAACGAAAGGGCTTTCTGATCGGTCCGTCAGACGAGACCTCGCCGGCAAACTCAGCTTCAGCCAAGCAAGACTCCTCGGCTTACGAATCCGCCTACCGGCAGCAGGCTTTTGTCTCGAGCCCAGCTTGGACTACCAGCCGCGGTGATCTATCAGCGAGCCTCGGTGCCGTCACCGAAGATGGCCCCGACGCGATTGTCGCCTTTTCGGTCCTGAACAGCAGCCAGCATTGGGTCGAGCTGCTACCACCACAGGTGGAGTTGGGCAATCCGAATGGGAACGGGAATCAATCAACCGATGATCGGAGCAAGAAGAAGGTATTAGCCGACCAGGTTGCAGTCCGCGACTATCGCTTTACCCAACGAAGGCTTGCTCCCGGAGCGCGCGCCGACGCCGTTGTGCGTTTCGTTCGGCCCGATTTCAAGCAGTATCAGGAACACATGCAACTGGTTCTGGCAACCGCCGATGCAGTGAATCGGCCGCTCCTGGTCGATCTGCCATTCACAGCCCCTACAGCTACCGCAAGCAACGCATCCGCCAAGTAATGGAGAGGGTTTCATGTCTCAGATGAATCAAGACACAAACAACGGTTCGCGGAAGGCTCATACGCTCTACATCACGGAACTGGAGCGACAGGCACAAGAGGCCCAGGACAAGGAGCCAACGAATGAAGCGGCGCAAGAAGTGGCCGCACCAAAGCGCAGCTTTCGCATGGCGAAGGACGACAAGACCGTACGATTGCTAATCGGATTCGCGGGTGTGGTTGCGGTTGCGCTCATCATGCTGATCCTGTTCTCCGACAAAGGCAAGCCGCGCACGAAGAAGAACGCTGAGGCAAGCTTGGGTCGTCCCAAGACGGCGGACACAGTTGCGCCGACTGAAAACGGCTCTGTCGTTCCGCAAGGCACCATGCAGCCTATGCGGGATGACCAGCCACAGCCGGGACAGGTGAATGCGAACGATATCGAGAACACAAAGAAGGCCCGGGTTGGCGCAGGCGAGACAAAGTCCGCGCAGGCAGATGTTCCGGCAAAGAACCTGGGGCAAATCCCGGAATTCCCGGCATCAAGCAACAGTGGAGATGCCTGGGCCCCACCACCCTATGGCCAGAAGGACTCCGCAGGCACAGGCGTCGGCACCAGTGCAGGACAAAGCGGTTGATGGGCTAGCCAAGCCGTCGCTGGTGTTTACGGCGAGCACGGAGAAATCCTCCCAGTCCGCTCCAACTGACCACGACATACCTCTGCTTGATATGGGTACCGGTTCCCGGCTAGCAGCCAGGCTGGCTTCGGTGGTCACGACTGCCGTGGATCAGCCAGTGATCGCCATCGTCGAGTACAGCTATGAACACGACGGACAACTCATCGTGCCCGCAGGCTCCAAGGCTGTCGGTTCCGTGCACCAGGCCGACCGGAGTGGCTATCTACAAATCCACTTCGATCACTTGGAGACGCCGGATGGTTCGTCGATTCCGATCGATGCCCTCGCGACCGACACCAATCTTGGTCCACTACGCGGCAAGGTGACGGGCACAGGACGCGGCAAGAACTTCGCCGTGCGCGCGGCCACTGGTATAGGGCAGATGAGCGCCATGCTGGTGGGACAACCCAACCTGAATGGCGCGATCAGCGAAGCCGACCTGATGCGAATGCAGTTGGCGGAGAATGTCGGTCGTGCCGGCGATGAAGAGATCAACCGCATGACCCTGACGGAACACCCAATCGTTACGTTGCCCGCAGGTCTGCCGATCTACGTGGTGTTTGAAAAGGCACAGAGTAACCTCACGGAAGGAGCAAACGGGCTGCAACGCAGCTTCGGCAATGACGTTTCCGCGAGTCCCCACCAATAGCAACCAACCGATCTCTCTCTTGGCCCCGTCCGCGTGATGGGGCTTTCTTCTGCCACCTCGAAGCAAGCAAGTTAAGGAATTCTTCGTTTTGACGATTCCGGAATTGAGAACAACATCGCACCTGCTGCAATTCCGGAATTCTCCGTCCGGCAATTCCGGAAACGAGACGAACAGCGCACTTCCCACAATTCCGGAATTGAGAACAACATCGCATCTCTGACGATTCCGGAATTGTCATCTCTGACTTTTCCGCAACGGAGCCAATATTCACCGCCACAGGAGTCAATGCGACACATGTTTGCCTGCCGAAACAGTTGCTTAACGAAAACAAGGAAAGCCGCCTTCCGCCTGATGCAGGGCGAAACTTCAGACCGAAATGCTGGAACTTAACCAGAAAGAGTAGCCCCAAGAATTTGAGGCAACTCGGAAGAGGTCATACATTCCGCTCACCCGGCGGAATCACCGCCTCGGAGAGAGAGCCTCATGACCAACTCACGACCCATGACCTGGTACGGCTCGCCCCTGATCCGGGCGATCGGTACCGCCCTCCTGTTCTTCAGCTTTGTCTCTGTCCCCATCGTCACTTCCGCACAGAACTTGGGCAAACAGCCGGCGACCGGGCAGGCCGTACAGGGCGAGCAAGCCAGCCAGCCTGAAGGCGCCTTCCTGAACCTCGTCAACTGGATCGGCAACGTGATCTGCCCGGTGGGAGCAGCGTTGGCCATCGTCGGCTGCGTGATCTCGTGGCGGCAGGGCCGCGGCTTCATGCCCTGGGCGCTCACGGCTGGCGGTCTGCTAGCGGTGTCGGCTCTTACGCGCTTGGTCGAATTCTTCATCGCCAACGGACAGCAGGTCGGCTAACGGAGCATAACAATGTCGCTGCCTCCATTCCTCGGGAACGTGATCGCTCTTCTGCTGGCGCTGATGGTGCCGGCGGCACTGGGCTGCCTGGTGCTGGCCGGTCTCTCGCTGCGGGCAGAGGGTGGGATCAATTACCAGGTGGGAGGCAGCTTCCTTAAGTACATCCTTTGGGCGGCAATCTTTTTGACGGTCCAAGGTATCGGCCGCTGGTTCGCAGGTCTGGGACTCGGACTCAACGGAGTCAACGGGAACTATGGCACAGGATTTCTTGCACCAGTCGTGATGGTTGTGACGAAGTTCATGCAAGACGTCGTACTGGCTCACCTGATACCTGTCATCGCAGCCGCTCTAGTGCTGAAAGCCATTCTCGATACTGCGGAGGGGCACAGCCCGCTGGCGTCGATCATCTCGGCATTATTTCTTCTCGGTGTTCAAGGCCTGTTCACCTTGTTTCAAGGGTGGAATGACGGTACCCAGTTCGCAACCACGGATTTCCTTGTGAACGCGTGGAACTACCTGGCTTCACAGCTCTGTCCACTGGCCGCGGCATTGGCGATAGGCGGGGCTGTGCTGGCCTATGTGCGCAACCGCAATTGGATGCGGTATGCCGCTTCTTCTTTCGGACTGCTAACCGTGTCAGGCCTCTGGTACCTGATCAAAGCCATGGCAGGAGCGTAATCGAGATGCAAGCTCAAAACCCAACACAAAGACTGCTGTTCGTCGGGTTGATGTTTATGGTCGTGCTGTCTGCACGATTGCTCGTCATGAATCGCGTGGGAGCTTTCCTGCTCGCCATCGCAATCTTAATTTTCGTGCTCTGTATTGGTTTTCGCATGGTTGAACGTCTAGTCGCGGCGATGTGGTGCTTAGCCGGATTTTTGGCCGCCAGATTCTTTGGCAAGCCTGAGACTGCAAGCGCAATTGAGGCCGGAAAACTGGGGAATGAGTGATGGGCGACCTTCAGCCGGGACTGCTGAATCTGGCGAACTGGACGGGCAACGTAGTCCTGCCGATCGGTGCCGGGCTGATTCTCGCCTGCGGCATCTACCAGTTCTCCAAAGGACAGGAGCTTGAGCGTTACGTGTACGGCGCCATGGGAGCCCTGATGGGCTCCGGGCTTCTTCGACTGGCGGAAGTGATCTCGCAGCAGGCGACCGATGCCGACCAGTACATGGTGATGCTGCTGACGCTCACCAACTTTGTCGGCAACGTACTGCTGCCGTTCTACGCTGCGATCGAAATTGTGCGGCTGGTGCTTGGACTCGGCGGTGTTTTCGAACGCTTATACGTCGGCGACGACTGGCTGCGACACCTGATGGCGGCCATGGGAGCGCTGATGGTTTCCGGACTGTTGCGCCTGCTGGAACATTTCGTGGCGGCGGCTTGAAGGGAGAGAACGATGGCACTGAACTCATCACCGGTATCGCGGAACCTGCACCTGAAGGTGACCATCCTGTTTCTGGAGTTGGAAGACCTGCTGGCCATCATGCTGGCCGTGAGCGGAACGATGCTGATTGGCAACTTCCTGTTCTCCGATCGCTATATCTTCCACCTGCCCATGAACTACTTCCTGCCGCTGGCGATCCTGCTGGTCGGTGTGCCGGTGCTGATGATCTTCAAGTACGGCAAGCCGCGTGGGTATCTGCTCGACCTGCTGCTTTTCCATGCCCGTCCGCAACAGTACTGCGCCGGGACGCAAGAAACACAGATTCAGACCACTTACTTCAAGGAAGAAGAGGCTTAGATGCCGACGACCTGGACACAGCATGAAGAGAGCCTCAGTGAACCTGGACTCTGCGAGCTTTTGCCGATTCGCGACTTCCTCGATGGAGTGATGGTGCGCCTGCCCGGCGAACTGGTTGCCGGTTACGAACTGAAGGGCGCAATCAGCTACTTCGCGGATGACGCAGGGCTCAACACGATCAAGACGCACCTGGAAGCGCTCTTGCGGACCATTCCCGAGGAAAGCATGCGCCTCCAGTTCCGCTTCGAGGTTACTGAGGACCTCGGGAACCTGCTGCAGCAATATCAGAATTCCTCGAAGAGCGAAAACGAGGCCACGCGGGCCATGGACCAACACCGCTTCTCTATGTGGCAGCAGAAAGAATCCGCCGGCGAGTATCTGCGGCGGATGACGCACTTGTACCTGATCTGGGACCCGGAGAGACATCACCGGGTACTGGCCACCTCAGGCAAAACGGCGAAGCGTGATCAGTACGGGTCCGTATTCGGCCTCTCCAGCCGGAAGATCATTGAGCGGACGCTCAAGCAGCATGTGGACCTGGTGAGCGAGTTCGAGAGTTTGCTGAATGGTATCGAGTCAGCAATGGTCGCAGCGGGACTAGATCCGCAAAGGATGGATGAAGAAGACCTCTTTCTCGAGACCAAACGGGCACTGTCCCCACAACGACCTGACCGGCTTCCGTTGCGGCAGTACCCACACTCGCAGCGTTACGTCAGTCCCCGCGAGCAGTGCTCGGTTGCCAGCATCCTGGGACAGACGGAAGACTACATCAACATCGACGGATTGTTATGGAGCTTCGTCACGTTAAAGGCCCCACCAGATGCGACCTATCCGGGCATACTCCGCAGCCTGTTGACCTCGGGACTTCCACTTGTCGTCAGCACACAAGTCAGCATTCCAAACCAGTCGAAGGTACTGGAGCGATTTAAGAAGCGACACAAGAAGATGATGGCGGCGCAGCGGGATGCCAAGGGCAACCTGCGTATCGACGTTACCGCCCAAGTCGCAGAAGCCGAGTTGCTGCGCATCCAGCAGGACATCATTGCCAGCTCGCTCAAGGCGGTGAAGGTGAGCCTCACCATCGGAGTGCGCACCTCGCGTGCAGCCCACACCACTGCTGAGTACGAAGAAGCTGAACGCGAGATCTCCAGCCGCAAGCAGCAAGTCCTGCACATCATCAGTCGCATGAATGGCGCAGCCGGATTAACCGAGGACATTGCGCAGCGTCGCATATTCATCTCGTCTTTGCCCGGTCTAGCAAGCGACGACAAACGCGAACTCGACCTGCTCAGTTGCCACGCTGCCGATCTTCTCCCGTTGGAGATGCCGTGGACAGGAACGCCACGGTCACCACAGATCCTGATCGAAACGCCTTACCGGCAGCTGATTCCATTTTCGCCCTTCGATCCCGACTTCTCCGACGCCAACATGCTGATTGCGGCGGCCAGTGGGCATGGCAAGAGCATGATGACTGGACAGTTGTTGCTACAAGCAGCGCGCCAGAACACACGGGTGTCGATCATCGAGCGCGGAGATTCCTATCGCAACTTGGTCGAGTACATGGGCGGCGAGATGATCACCATGGCCCTCGATTCTGATCAGACGCTAAATCCCTGGGACCTAGAGGCTGGAGAAACTGAACCGAGCCGCGAGCAAGTGTCTTTCCTCAAGGGGCTCACTCGCCACATGCTGGGCGACGTCGAGGTCTCCGACGTGCTCGACAACGTGTTGGTGGATGCCATCGAACGGACCTACCGCCGTGCCGCCATGCGTCCGGGAAACACGATTCCGACCTTTGGCGATCTTCGCGACGAGTTGCAGTATTACCAGGATGCAGACCGGAACGAGCGCGTCATGGAAGAGGCCCGGATGGCGGCGTTCAAGCTGCGCAACTGGGTCTCGCCCGGAGGTGTTTATGCCAACCTCTTCGATCGCCAGACCAACCTGAAGCTGGACTCTCCGTGGATCTACTTCAACATCGAGAAGCTCAAGGATGACGCCCGGCTGGAATCGGCCATGAGCCTGCTGATTGCCTGGGCTACAACGAAGCGAGCCTCCGGCAAAAGCAGCCACAAGAGCATCACTGTGCTTGAAGAATGCTGGATGCTGCTGGAGTCGCCCTTCCTGGCTGACTTGGTCGTCCAGCTTTACCGCACCGCTCGCAAGCGGAACGGCGGCGTCTGGGGCGTGTCGCAGGCGATTGAGGATTTCACCGGCACCACACAGGCTCCGAATCCATTCGGAGCGGCCATCCTGAAGAACACGACCATCAAGATCGTCGGCCGGCAGACCGGGAATCTGGATGTCCTTCGAGAGTTTCTCCATCTAAACGAAACCACCCTGAACGAGATCAAGAACCTGGGGCACACGCAGAAGGGAAAGCGCAGCGATTTCATCGTCGTCATCGGTGAAAAGGCGGAAACCACGCACGTGCTTCGAGTAGTTTTGTCGCCCATCGAGTACTGGATCATGACCACCTATCCACGCGAGCGCTGGTACCGCGCCTGGTGGATGAAAAAGCACAACGGCGTTCCAGTGTATGAACGCTATCGCCTGTTGGCCGAGAGATATCCGCAAGGTATCGCCGCACTGGACGAGTTGCCGGAGGAGCAGAGCGGTGAGGTCTACGAGATCGAGCACCATGTAAGGGCGCAGCAGGCGAAAGCTCAAGGAGCAGGGCGATGAAAAAGCCGGACAGCAAACTCACGCTGAGGGTAATAAGCCTCGTCCTCTGCGTTGCGCTCTTCGCGCCGGTTCCCGCCCATGCCGGCTTAGGAGATTTGTTCGCCGCGATCGACTCAACGATTTCCGACCTGATCGGCGGCACTCTGACGCTAATCACCACGGTGCAGACCAACATTCGGTCGCTCTATGAGGACGTCGTGTGGCCGATCGGGGCGATCAACAGCACGCGCATGTGGTCAAGGAATCTGGTGGGCCAGTACCGCGGCTGGATGTCTCTGGTCTACCACCTGCCTATCCAGAGTGCTCAGACCATGTCACCGCAGAAGCTGGAAGACACAATCCTGAGCGGCAGGGTGGGCCAATTGGGTCAACTCGCGCCAGCCTACAACAGTACCTACGGCCTGCTTCCGACTGACCAGCAGGCGCCTCTGGATCTTCGCCAGATGATGGACATGAACGACTCGCTGGCGCAAGACGCCCTTAAGCAGACAGTTGCGTCCGACCAATCGAACGAGAGCCTCCTGAAGATTGCCGACGAGATGGAAAACAACGCCACCGCTCGCTCCCGGAACCTCAAGTTACGTTAGCGCGAGTGCCTATGCGGCTACGCTGCAGACACTCGCATACCAGCACAAGTTGCTGGCCGCACAGTTGCGTGAAGAAGGCGCACACCTGGCCCATCAATCGGCCGACATGAAGCGGGACACGCAGCGCACGAACGATCTTCATCAGTCGATCTTCAACATCCTTTCCACGCGTTAAGGGGCAATCATGATGATGAGAGTATGGACGAAGTTTCCGAAGAACATGGTTCAGAACGCAGGGAAGAAAGCAGTTGCTGCCTGCGTGATCTGCCTCTTCTTGTTAAGCATTCCGCGCGAGGCGCAGGCGCAGTTCGGCCTCGATTTGGCCCTGATCATAGCCGGACTGAAGCAGATCAACAGCCTTTTGACCAGCCAGGTCGCGGCTCCGTTGAAAACCATCCAGCAGATCGAAAACGACTATACCCAGTTTCAGACGCAGGTCATCTATCCCCTCACAGCCATCAACCAGCTCAAGAATGCTGTGCTCAGCTTCCGAAACGAGATGATGGCCATGAACGGGCTGATGAGCAAGCAGTACGTGAGCGCACAACTGCCGGCCCCCCAGCGACTGGAACAGCTGCTCATGTCGGGCGATCCGAACGCAGTCAAGCAGGTCGGCGGGAGCTTTCAACAGGTATACGGAGTTTTGCCGACCGAAACCCAGGCCCCGCAGTTCATTCGTTACAGCATTGACATTTCCGACGCGCAGGCCCAGGACGCAATGAAGCGGGCGATTGAGTTGGACGCCCTCGCGCAACGCGAGATGGAAGTCAGCGAACAGCTACAGGACCAGATTCGCACCGCGACACCAGGAACCGCTCCTATGGTCGAGGCCATTGCGGCGGCTTGGGTGGTGCGGGCAAACGCCTATTCGCAGTCGGCGATGGCGCAGCTGATGAGAGTGCGCAGCTCTAGTGTCGCCAACCAGAGCGCAATCTCGAAGTGGGCAACCAGCAATACAAACCATCTGACGGATGCGATCGGCAAGATCGCCAGCAACCAGTAGAGGCATATATGGGCAGCGGCTCCAGCTATCTCGACATTCTGTTTACCGCTCTCAGCGGTATCGATGGCAGCGTTATGCCGATCATCTGGTTTGTCGCCAACTCGATTCTGACGGTGACATTCCTGTGGGGCGTTTATGACGCATTCGTGCGGGGAGGCGATGTTCGCTCGCTAGGGATCACGATGCTGAAGTACGCGGCAGTAGCATTGATTCTCCTCACGTGGGCGGCGGCATTTCGAGATTTAACCCGCAGTTTTGATTACGTGAGCAACTACATCTATGGCACGTCAGGTCTGGGGATGTGATTAATGCTTGGACTAACGGCCTCGCGACCGCTTGGGACGCCGACGGCAAGATCTACGCTGCTGGTCACTGATTCGCGGCGGGTTTTCCGCATTAATAACAGAGTTCGGACTAATCGTCGGCTACATAGTCCTTCCGTTCAGCCTAGCCATTTTCACTGCCTGCTACGTCTTCTGGGGTTGCATCCTGTATGTACTCGGCCCGCTCGTGCTAGCTACGATGCCGAGCTCAACCTTGGGACGCTTTCACTCGCGCTGGATCGAGAATCTGTTTGTGTGGAATTGTTGGCCCCTGTTGGTCAACACGCTGTGGAGCCTCATGACAGCGGTTCATCTGAATAACCCTCAAGTCGGTCCTTAGCTCAGGGCGACTTCTGGGGTTCTCTTCGAGGGGTGGAAGGAACGCTGCTGCTTAGTCTCGCAAGCATCATCTTCGCGCTTCTGATTGCAACGATACCCATGACGGCGCGCCGGATTCTTCTTGGCGAGTACAGCCCCGTTGGCGCTGCCATCGCTTGGGGACGCGCTGCTGCGTCTAAGGCGCTCGCGGGCGGTGCCGCAGCTGCAACAGGCGGAGCAGCCGGCGTGGCAGGCGCAGCTGCAGGTGGCGGGTCGCTTGCCGCTGCCAGCGGCTCATCGGGAGCAATGGCCGGGGGCGGCTCGCTCGCTCCGGCCGGCGGTGCGGTGATGGCCGGCGGTGGCGGCGTTATCCCGGGTGTAAACGCGCCCCTGACGGCACCGCCCCATACTCCTCCACCATCGGGAGGCACGCGCTGGTTCGGCGTAGTTCCCGCCGGAGGGAACATGCCCTTCAACGTAAGGGTCAACGGTACTCGCTATTCGTGAGAACGAGACCCAGGCTCGAACAACAACAAGAGGTGAGAGATGTTCGGACACAAGAAGCCAAAGACTGCAGAAGTAGAACAGACCAGAGCGGCTGCACTACACCAAGTATTACGAGCATGATGGCGCGCTGAGAGCGTATGCAAACCGAGCGATGGTATTGGCTTGCTCGATGTCACTGCTTGCGCTTCTTGTCCCTGGCTTTTGCCATATACGTGCGCATGCAGCCGCCAACGATCATTCGCGTCTACGCCGATGGTGAGTCCACGGTCCTGAGCGGCCGTCCGCTGTTTCGGCAAACAAATGCCTGCGGCCCTTCTCGATCCTCGCCAGTCGACTCAACCGCAGTCCTATGAGAAAGAGGCCTTCATTCGTCAGTTCCTCGACCATTACCTGAACTATGACGTGCACAACGTGGGCCTGCAGTGGGCCTCGGCGCTCAATTCCATGAGTTCCAACCTGAAGTCTTCAGCGCTGAGAGTCATGCAGAAAGAAAACAGCGTTGGCAAAATCGAGGACGAAAACACAAGGTCGGTATTCCATCTGCGCGGGATCGAGACATCGAAGGAAGACCCGATGTTGTACACCGCCTACGGAGTGCGCGAGTTGCACCGCATGGATGGTGACCGTGAGGTCATCGAGACCACGGTCAACCAGTACCGCATTCGCCTGGCTGACCAGAACCGTTCCGCGGAGAACCCCAGCGGATTGCTGGTGGGCGAGTACTCCGAAAAACAGATCGATGGCGAAAAGAAGGCAGCGTTGCTGGCCGCCGACTCGGAAGGCTACCGCATGCTGCGGCAACAACCGTAGTTCACACACTGAATACCTCGAGGTGATTTGTGCCGGAGATGACAAAGGGCAACGTTGCGGTGCTGGAGGGTCCAAGTACTGATCCTGCACTTGGAACGGGTGAGAAGAGAAACAAGCGCGGCCGGAAACCGGCGAGCGAGAAGGCAAACGGCGTCGCGAAGGCCAGGTACTTCCTGTTGGCGAAGAGCGCAGGCCAGGAAAGCGGCAAGCTGGTGCTGGGCGAAGAATTCGAAAGTGAAGACAAGGCGCTCGTACGGTCGCTAGTGGATGGCGTGCCGTTCCTTCGGATCGAGACTTATATCGCGACGCCCCAGAAGAAGGGCGCGTCGATCGTCATTGAGAAGCGGCCGCACGCATAGACAGTCGCGAGTCTGTTCTTTGACAGAGTTTAAGCAGAGGGTTTGCAAAGCGAAGATCTACTTTCCAACTGGACTGTAGGTTTTCCTGAGCAACTTCGTGGGCCGAACCACGAAGACTGTCCGCTGCCATGTGCTCCCGCACCTGGCCGATGTACTGGCCAGACGGCGGCACAGGTGGCGAAAGCTCCTGAGCTCTGGATGGCCGGTTGTTCGCAACTGACCCATCCCGCAAAGGAGCGCCTCACATGAAGAACCGGATTCTGGAAATGGATCTGGACGAAAACGGTGTGCTCAGCGAGCGCACACCTGACGCCGGCAGCGAGTCGTTCTTGGACAACTCATTGCTGGACCGACTCTATCCCGGCATCAAGGCTTGCCGGATCAAGGTCTGCGAAGGAATGCTGGAAACCTTTCAGCAGGCCAAAATTGCTGGAACCATGATGGCATTCGAGTATCAGGGCACCGCCTATTCCGTCGTTGGAGCCTCCGGCTCGGCGAAGAATGGGCTCTTCTATTGCGTCGAAAAGCAATACGAAGACGCAGTACGCAAGAGGATGGACGCATGGCCAGAAGCTGCCTTGTCGTACTTCGGGATCCTGACCTCGACACTCAAGACGATGGTGGAGGAGCCCCGCTGCTCTGTCCTCCTCGTCCCCGATCTCCAGTTGGGCACGAACGATTGCCGTGGCTGGGTTCGGCAGACACTCTTCGACAAACTTTCCTTGCCAGCCGGACGGTTTTACCAGTTCCGGCTGGCAATGGACAATTCGCTGCAGGCCAAGGGTGCATTCAAGGTGATGGACGATGCGACGGCTGACCATCTCGGCGCCGATATCGTGCTTCCATCGTCCTCGATCAAGCCGTTTCCCCAGAAGATGCACGTTCCCTCTGGCGGAATCAGGCTGCGCTCCCGCGTGGCGCTGGGCGTTCGCGAGATCTCCCGCCCGCTGGAATTCGCTTCCAGCTACACGCTCATCGAACATGCTCCCAAGGAATCGTTGCTGGAGGAGATCTTCCCGCAGGCGGTTCGCGAAGTCCGGGCATTGAAGCAGGCCTGGGCGGAAGGGAGACACGATGCGCTGGTCGAAAAGATCGGAGGCAAATGCTTCGATCCCGACGATCAGCAGTCGGATGAGGAGCAGCGCGCAGTAGAGGCGCTGTTGCTTGCCGACAGCACGGGCGAAATCTCGCGCCATCCTTACGTCCACTACCAGCTCGACAAGATGCTGGCCAAGTGGGCATTCAAGACCCTGACCGGAGGCGGATTCAGCATGCCGGCGTTCGCGCTGGCCGATGATGGATACCTCCTGTACCAAGATGGCAAGTTGTACGCGGGAGCCGACTGGCTGCCGCTGCATCAGGCCATCACCACGGTCGAGTCGCATTACGGCCTGTGTGTGCGGTACCCAATCCGCATGGCCGAAGACCTGTTGCCCATGCATCACCTGTCACCGAACCAGGTGGCTGCAGATGTGCTGAGCAACAGCCGTGCAATTCCGCTCGAAGTAGCCGAGCGGATTGCCGGAGAACAAATCTGCCTGAAGCACGTCTATGTGCTTCGCTCAGAGACGGCGAAACGCAACGGAGGCGATTTCGATTTCGACACGGTTGCCGTGGTCGATTCGAACCGCTTCCCCAAGTTCGTCTCCTGGAGATTCAATCTCCCGGAGCGGGACGTCGTCACCAAGATCAAGGCGAAGAAGATCCACTCGCCCTGGTTCAATCGCGGCTTCGCTGCGCTCAATGCCCGTGGCAATCGGATCGGCACCATTACCGACCTGAAAACCCGGTGTTATGCAGCCGGCCGCAATGACTTGGCCTATCTGCTGGTTGGCGAACTCCAGAAAGAGCTGGACTCGCTTAAGCATGGAGTCAGGGCCGACACCAAACTCTTGAACGAAATCCGGCAGCAGGTGCCGATGTGCCCCTGGCTGCTGCTGAAAAATGTGCAGAGAGTCTCCGAGCTGCCTCTGCGGCTGGAAGTTCAGCCCACGGACCGGATCGGAGCGCTCTACAACGTGCTGCGCAAGGAGATCGAGGAGCTGTTCGAGGCCCCGCTCTCCATCTCGTCGTTCCGTGGCCTGCTGGTGGGCAACAACCCATCGGCTGCCATGTATGACGAAGCCAGCGTTCTGTACGGCGCGTACGTCGCCATACAGACCAAGTTGGCTGAGCGCCGCTCGGCTGCACAAACACAGGTGCTCGCCGCCAAGGCCATGCTGGAATCGGCCGAAGGCGAGGAGCAAAGGAAACAGGCGGAGAGGAAACTCAATGCCGCGCGTGCTCGGGAGAAGGAAATCGTCGAGCGCACGAAAAAGGAAGCTGGCACTCTGGCGCGCAATTTGTATGCGTGGGCGCAGAGCAAGCCGGAGGCGGAACGCACTGCCTGGGCCGAAGCCTTGCACCACGTTTCTTCGCGGGGCAACGGCAAAGGCGGGGTGATGCTGTACGCCTTTCCGCAAGAGCTGGTCGATGCGGTGGCATCGGCTACGGGCGGCAATCGGGTGAGAGTCCGGCCGCCGAAACTAGGAGCCCTCATGCGGGTAGAACAGGACAAGTTCTACCTGGAGGGTGAAGAAGGGACAAAGTTCCTGTTCCGGTATAACGCCGAGAACCGGACCGTCTCACTGTAACGACAGACTCAACTGGCATCCGGAAGGGCTCACTGCAGCAGGCTCTCCGGATGGAGAGTTTGTCGGCAGCCGAGCCCTTTCGGTTGTTCTTGGAGGGCACGTGGCGACAGTCATACGGCTGCTCATGCTGATTCGCTGGATCCTGATGCTGCCGGCAGTGATGCTGGGCTTCTGGATCAGCCGAGTCGAAAGGACAAGACAATTACCGGGCCGGCAGCAGTGGTTGCCAACACAGCCATTGCAGTTACGCCTTCTGCGGTCACAGACGCCGCAGCGCGGAGAGCCCGGGCAGGGGTGGCGAGTGGTGGAGGACCATCCCTGGCGACAAACAGGCTTAGGCCAGACCGAGATGCGGGTACGAGTCCTCGGTGACGAGTACCGCTTCACGGTTGAAAGCCAGGCCAACGATCGATGGGAGATGCAGCAGTTGATGACGGAAGCTCCCTTGATCGCACAGTGGGCGCAGCGCACGTATGGCGGCGCTCCCATTGAAATCATCGTTCGACGATAGTCCTGGGCGGGCCAGCACGACCTGCACGACGGTTCCGCTTTACTCCAACGCAAGACCAGCCATCACAGCGATTCAGTTCGGCTGTGAGTCATGGGGACGGGACTCGGTGCGCGAAAGCGCACTGAGCTCCCGTTAACTGTCCGCGCATGGCGCGTAAAGAAAAGGGAGTACTCCGTGAAGACTCATCTTGAGTCTCTGTCTCGCCTGCCTGTTTACCGTGTCCGCGTATCGCTCAACAACAACCTGTCACCCAGGTCCACACTGCACTGAACCACCTGACGGTCATTGAAGTCGGCGAGCCGATCACGATGGCAGCCGCGGGAAGCGACGCCTTCGAGATCGAACGCCACGCGAATCGAGTCTTTGTAAAACCGACCCGAGCCGGGATATCGACCAACCTGTTTGTCTGGACCGAGCACGGTCGCTCCGTCTACGAACTGCAGCCCGCAGCAGACGTCAGCAAGATGGACGTGCTCATCGGAGCAGCACAAACACCGTCCGTCAGCGCCACGGCCGACAAGCTCTCGGATGACGACGTCTCGAAAATTGCAGAACAAGTCTTGAGTCACACCCTGCTCAGCGCCGAGCCAATCGAATGCAGTTGGCCTCAAGACGCAGAAGAACCGGGTCAACGTGAGACTGGAGGAGGTGGTGCGTGGTAAGGACGCCATCTACGTTCGCTACCAGGTTACGAACCTCAGCGCAGTTCCTTATCGCGTCGTCGCGCCAGAAGTCTCTTCACTAACGACGAATGAGTCAGCACCGTTGAGCCTGCCGGCCACAAACAGCCAACTGGGTAAAACCTATCTTGATCGGCTGCCCACGCCTAACCGACAACCCATCGAAGTGCTGCATTCCGAAATCGACACGGAAGATGTCGCGCCTGGTCAGACCTCTGCCGGAGTCTTGGCGATCAAGACGAAGGACGCGACACCGACGCTCTATCAGTTCGTCTTTGGCTCCGACAAGGTGTCGCCCGTCGTGGCCCAGGCGGTGCTGTGATGGCCATCTCTGCCCCCGAGAAGCTAGACGGTCAAGCTGTCCGCTCCGAATTACTGGCCATCTACCGAGGCCGTACCGGACAGGGTTTTCTGCAATCGCTGCTGGACACGCTCTCCGATCCCATTCGGCCTGTGAGTCCACAGAAGCGGCGACGCTTCCATCCCGTGCTGGTGATGGTGACCATCGTTGCCGCAATCGTGGTGTCGGCATTCGCTTACTTCACCGTCGTGAGCCGGTGATTTCCTAGGAGCTTTTTTGTGCCTTCCAGTGTCGCTCGTTATCACGATCCCAACGCGGAAGCCAAGTTGCTGCTCGGCTTCGTTGCCGTCGCGCTGGTCGCCGGAACAGGCTACATCTGCTATTCGCGTCTGCATGTCCGCAAGGAACAGTTGATGGAGGCCAGCCTCTACATCCTGGCCTGGTCTTTCGTGTTCTGGGACGTGCTCCGCTACACCCTCACCGCTCCAGCCGAGAAGGAAGACGCCTGGCCGCATCCGCCACTGCGCATCAGCCGCAAGCAGGACAACCAGGCAATACAAAAGGCGTTCGCCGACGACTCCATCGTGATCGGCTACGACATTCACCAGAAGCCCGTGCTCTGGCCGGACGAAGTGCGTGTCATGCAGGCCAACGGCTTTGGAATGACGGGCGCCGGCAAGACCACCCTGCTGCTGAACATCATCCAGCAAGACCTTGTCCGGGAGACCGGACCAAAGGACAATCGCCACAAGATCCCGCTCATCATCATCGACGGCAAGGGTGAGCGCGAGTTCCTCGACGACAAGCTGCTGCCCCTGATTGCCGCCGCCGGCAGGCTGGACGACCTTCGCATCATCGATCCCGCCCGCCCGGAGATCAGCGTTCGCTTCAATCCTTTCATTGCCATCACCGGCCAGTACCAGGAGCACGTCAGCTTCATCTTCGAGTCCTTCGACCTGCGGGAGGACTTCTTCCACGGGCACCAAAAGACTTACCTCTCCGACATCGTTCGAATCCTCTATTACACCGGGAAGCGCTACAACATCTACGACATCCTGGTCATGGCGTACGACCTTGAGGTCCTGAAGGAACAGGCCAAGATCGCCAGCACCAGAATCGAAACCCTGCCCGACGTCAGCCACCAACAGCGGCTCAATTTCCAGATGAGCGTCCGCAATCTCATCGAGTCGTTCGGCGATCCCAAGCGTGTCCAGATGATCCGGGGCCTGATCAACCAGATGATGACCTTCCTGGAGGACAAGCTCTCGATCATCACCGGGCCTTACGAAGACCTGATTTCGATCGAGGACGTTATCGAACAGGGGCAGATCCTCTTCGTCTCGCTGAATACCAACAAGAATGACGACACCACTCGCGCGTTGGGGCGGATGATCCTGCAGAACCTGCAGCTGGTCATTGGTGAACGCTACGAGCGCAAGCGGGCCGACATGTACATGCCGTTTCGTTTCGGTCATCATGGACGAATTTGCACCCATCGCTTATTCGAATTTCGCCAACATCCTTCAGACCGCTCGCGGGTCCAACACGGCCTTCCTGTTCGCCATGCAGAGCATTCCCCAGCTTCTTAGTGTCGGAAAGGCCTTCCAGCATGACGTCGCCTCTGCTCCGAACACGACCTTCATGCTGCGCACCCGCGACGAGGACACGGCCCAGCATTTCCTGAACGCCTCAGCCAGAGTGCGGCAGTTGCGCCGCAGCATGAACATCCGCAAAAAGGGGGTATTCAAACCCAGCTACGAAGACCAGGGCACAGGTAGCCAGACGGAAATCAAGGACACGCGCTCACAGGAAGAGCACATCAAGAACCTGCCCGTCGGGCAAATGGAATACCTGATGAGCGACAAGCGGTTCGGCACAATTCACGGTCACGCCCATGTCAGGGTCGCGCCGGTGGATCGCCTGTCGTCTGTAGTTCCCGAAATCCTGCCGCGCTACGCCTCGCTCTATAACCCGGAGATCGGGGCCAATCTGCGCTTCCGGGATGTGACCCTCGAAGCCAGCCGCAAACGAGGAATGCGCAACCGCCGCAGAGAGGGCGCCGAATTATGAAGACACTCATTTCAATTTTGATCTTGGCCGCCATTTTTCCGTCTCTCAATCAGGCGCAAACGGCACGGCATTCCCGGCAGCAAAATGCGAATTCCGACCAATCGAAAGTAGAGGCACAGCGCCGTTACGATCCTCTGGCTGGGCATACGCATTTACAGGACGGGCCGCTGGACAAATTCCTCGATTCGGTCAATCCCCGCGACCGGGATTTCGGCGCCATGATCGCCGACGCCCGTGAGCGCCTGGTCGAGCAGACCGCCGAGAATTCCTATTTCTGGATCACCCTCGGGCCAGTCGTTCACGATCCTGCTGCTGGTCGGCTACATATTCTGGCTATTTCGTCAGCGCAATGACCGTCTCGAAATCAGCGTCAACATCGTTACGCAGTTGGCAAATTCTTACCTCTACACCCGATCACGAGCGATGGATGCCATATCCCGGCACAACCGCCTGGTGGACGAATACAACGCGCTCGCCGAAAAGAATGCCAAGCAGGAATCAGGTGAGCAGGCGGTATTCGATTCTGTAGTGCAGGCATCTGCAAGAAAACGTCAAGTTGAAAGTCCAGCACAAACGACGGCACCTGACCCTCGAACCAGAACCAGCGACTAAGCCGATCGCCGCTGAGCCCAAATCAACCGGGACGGCCGCGGAAGAGGGCGAGCACATGACAAAGGAGCAACTCAAGACGCTGCTTGAACAGACCAAACGCAACGCGACCAGGGGGGCAGCTCAACAAATAGGAGCCCTAACTCAGCAGGTTCACAATTTGCGGGAGCGGCTGAATATGGCTCTCACTCAAATTGAGAAGTTCGAAAAGCACAACCGAAATTCGGTGGGCGCGTAATCATGGAAATGCTCGTCCGCATCTTGGGAGTTGGATCGGAATGGTGGGTTCGCCCCGGACCCGACCGCTCGGACCCTCTGCGCTTTACCAAGCATGCGGCTTATTTCAACACCACGGCATTTCCGCACGGCTCCAAGTTTCGGCGCAGTTGGAAGGTGCCGGGCGTCCTACGGTTCAACGGCAATAGCCGAATTGATCCGCACCGACCGAAAGAGGTACTCGGCTGCATTTTTGGTTGTGTCGGGATCACTCAGCACGAAGGGCAAAACCGGCTGCTGGCCATCGGCAAGCGCTATGGCCCAATTACACCGACGCATTACCTGGTTTCCGTTGAGAGTCGGCTATACGGCTTCATCAATTTCGCCTCCCGTTGGAAGAATGACGGAGTGTCCCTGCTTTCATTCAGTGAATATGACGGGCAGCAGCGGGCAATGTTGCTGCTCTCGGCAACCGGTGAATTTGTCACTGTAGCCGGTGTGTGGCACGTCTCGAATTCGGGACGCGAAGAGCTCTTGCAATTGAGGACCGATCGGGAGTATTTGGCATGAGATATCGCAAGGGGTCAGTAATTATCAATGAGGCACAGGATGTGCCGTTGCTGCTGCTGGTCAGGAATTCCGGTTATATAAAGCACGAACAGTTGCTGTTCCTGGCCGGGTACGACAAATCAAAGGCGTCACTGACGTCGTTCTGCTGGCGAGTACGACGCCTGATTTCTGGCGGATTTATTTCGCCAGCGGGCACACGCGTCGACGGTGACAAGGTCTATGCAATTACCCGGAAGGGTCTGGAGAAATTAGAAACATTTGGTCACACATTGTTGTCGCTGCATTCCGAGGCACAGACCATCAACCAGCCGGCCAAGATGATGCATTCGCTCGGCCTGAACGAAATCCGCCTCACATTTCAGCGTAACCACATGCTGAATTCCTGGCTCTCCGACCTGGAGGTCTGCTCGGAGAACCTGCTCACCGGCGACAAATATGCGAAGGATTATGACGGCGTTGGCGGTGCTGAACGTCGGCGGCCGACAATTGCACTGTGCCATCGAGTACGAGCGGTCAACCAAGAGCCATGCGCGGTATGAAGAAATTCGCCGCTCAATTTCTGACGAAAAGCTGGTCGACGCCATCCTGTACATCATCTCCGAACCGGAACGCCTTTTTCTCGTCGCTGACCATCTAGCCGGAGCGCACCCCGGAATCCTGTTTGTAACCGATTCGGCGTTTCTGCGATTTGGCCCTGACGCCTACGCGGTGAAAACGGCATCAGCGGGAGCAGCATTGGAAGAACTGCTGATGCAGTTGCCCGTTCTCTCCACGCAAAGGTCTGTGGCTGTTTCTGCTTAGAGGCCGCAGGGCATGGAGCTGATTATGCACTCGGGTATGGCACTGGGTTTGGCGCTGGCATTGACGATGACGAAATCGATGGGGCTGGAAGGCCTCGCGTAAAGCAGAACACAGTGAGGATGTTAAGTTCTGACTATCCCCACGGTCCATATCCTGCCGCAACTCCCCGACAGCATTGTTGTAAGAGTTAACATCGATTACATTCCAAATGCATTCCGACGAATACAACGAGCGTTCAGTGCGCTTAATAACCTGGCAATTTCAAACACTTTTGTTTCCGGCCTTCCTGCGCATTGCCGACAATTCGCTCGGGATCTAAGTGCCACATCCGCGCCTGCGGCGTTCTGCGGCCAAGTGGCGGTGCCAATGCGACTGCCGGATGCTGTCCGACTTGCCAGGAGTAATCTCTACATGCCGGTTCTGGCCAAGGTTCCGACGATGCTGTTATCGACAGCGCACTGTCTTCGAGTTCAGATTGAAGAAGTGAACAGCACGGCATAGACTCCGGACATAGCGGGGCGGGCGAGATTCACCGCACCGACGAATCGGCTATCGGATGCCCTCAATAGTCTTCAGCGCGTGCGTTCTAGTGGCCCTCACGCTCATCGTGCATACAACGGGTATCGCGATACTGCTCCGGCACTTAACGAGTTTGTACGCCTTGCCGCCAAAGGACGTCTGGCCAGTTATTCGGAGGCTGCTCCACATTATCTGGTGGCTGATCCTCCTCCATCTGACAGAGATTTCCATCTGGGGATTGTTTTACCTGTGGCGTGGCTGCCTGCCCAATGCCGAAGCGGCGTTCTACTTTTCCGGAGTCACTTACACGACCCTTGGTTACGGCGATGTGGTGCTGGCCAAGCCGTGGCGACTGCTCGCACCGATCGAGGGCTTAGTGGGCGTCATTATGTGCGGCTTGTCCACAGGTTACTTCTTCGTCGTCGTGAGCCGCATCCATCAATGGCAGCCTCGTCGAGCCGCCGACGTCCCCATCACAGAAAAAACACAACCGTAGGGCGATGGTTTGGGATTCTCGCGACCGTGTTGGTGGCCGTTCTTCGAAGTGTCGCGCCAGTCACGCGGCCCTTGGCTCGAATCGGACCGAGTGGGCGACGAAGTTCAGGCGCATCCACTCAAAAGTTCACGCCCGCTTCGAGTACTACAGTCGGATCGATAAACCCGGCATTGAAAATATAGGTCGTAAATTCCCACTTCTTGTGGGACACGCCCACGAGGAATCCGCGCTGCACGTCGAGGGTGGTCTGGAAAGCCTTGGTGTGTTGTGCTACCAGGCCCACGCGAAACCAGTCTACCGGGGAGTAGGTAAGTTGCGGCCAACTGTAGTAGAAGTTGCCGGATTTATGTGTCGTATCGAATACATATTCATTAGCGATCGACAGCTCAATCTTCTTATATGTGAGCGAAGCCTCGCAGCCGGGAGCAATTCCGTTGGTTCTCCCGAAAACGCCGCCGATCATCGGCGTGACCTCCAGTACAAGCTTCTTGCCGGCGCTGAAGTTGTAGCCCACCCACAACGATCCCGTGCGCAGGTTTTCGTAGTTGTAACGCGCTTCCAGGTGCAGCCAGCTGCGGTCCGCCGTGAAAACTGGATTCACATAGGACTGGTCGTCCGGAACGATATAGCCATCGACCGTGAGATTGTAGGCCCACGAGTCCTTGGCGGCATCAGGCGCAGCGGCCGGCGGCCCCTGGCCGAATAGGTAGCCGCTCAACAGAACCACCATGGCAAGTACAGCGAGTGGTTGCGTGGCTCTCATCCCCCTAGCGCCATCGTCATTGCAACCATCGCCATGCCAACGACCACCATCGCCAGTCCTACCCTTCCCGAACGGAATCCCGAGTAGCGTCCGAACGCATAGCCCGACATGAACAGCATAGCGATGGCGATGCCGTTGGAGACGCGCAGCGCCAGCCGAGCCTCGTGGATGAAGATAAACGGTGTCACCACCGGGAAGGTGGACAGGAAAACCACCAGGAAAACTCCGAAGGCGGCGAGCCAATCGTGCCTGCTCAGGCGGGGATGTGCCGGCGGTTTAGGCAGGCGAATCAGTGTCTCCCGCATTGCAGCGAATTCCGCCTCCGTCAGCACGGACGCGAGCGACGGCGGCAACGCATCGGCAATGATGCGATGCGCCTCGACACGGTCGGTGGCCTCGTGCACGGCACGCAGCGCCAGGATGTTGTGTCCCCGCTCGCTGAGGCAGCCCATCAGGTAGAACACCGCGTCGATGATGCCCCAAGCCAGATTGCAGCCCAGTGCGCCGACCAGCATCTTGCGAACCTCGATGCGCCCTGCGTCGGCGACGCTGAAAGAGCAGGTGAACGAGAGCACCATGATCAGCCCGAACAGCACTTCCGAGATGCGTTCCATCGGATCGAGCAAACGTTTACGCGATTTCATCGAGTTATCAGTCATCGTCAGGATAGCTCCACGTAAAGCTGGGCTTCCTACTTCGCTAAATGCGGTCACTCCGGATGGAACGTGCGCTTAGGGCAGCGACCGAAATCTGACATTACCGTCATTCGTTTTCAGGGCCCCTAATCTGTCCCGAGCCGTCTGACCAGGTCGCTATACTGATTGATAAGCGCCGCCAGTTGGTTTTTTCATCCGGCGACAAAGACTGCCTCGACAGCAGAGAATCGATCCCTTGTGCCACGCTATCCGCCCCATATGCATGGATCCCATAACGCGCATATTGAGCCTCGCTTATCACGCACGAGTTATAGCCGGCCGCGACGAGCTTGCTAAACTCTCCTGTCTCTTTTAGGGCTTCGGATATCTGCTGCAGCATTTTAGGATCTAGGCCCGTGGAAAGCTCTGACTTGCCTGAGACCCTGGCTTCCAACTTGACGGAGTAAGTCCAATATCTCCTCGTGAAATCGGACGTGCTCGATCGTGGGATGCGGACCATCCGCGCAGCTGACCGTAACAGGACGGCGTAGATAGATGTGCCAGAGGAAATACCCTGTGGTCACTACCACAACCGCCATGACCAGAAGTATCGCAACTGCCTTCACGTTACGATTCACGTCCTACTCCTTGTGTTTCACGAGCGAGCCCTTTACCTTGAAATCTTCGCTTACTCTCCGGCCACCTGATGTCGCGTCATCTTTGCGGTGAGCGCGCCTTTAGCGGTTTTGAGTGCGTCTTCCTGGTTCATGCGCGCGAAAGAGTCCATCGTCCGAGCTATGATTCCCGTCCACCCAGTCTGGTGGCTGGCACCGAGACCCGCTCCGTTATCACCATGGAAGTATTCGTAGAAGAGGATGTAGTCCCGCCAATGCGGATCATCCTGGAATTTGGCCGAGCCCCCATAGACGGGACGCTTACCACTCGCATCGCGAAGGAACATACTCGACAACCGGCGAGCAATCTCTTTCGCCACCTCGAACAACGTCATGAAGTTTCCCGAGCCCGTCGGACATTCGACCTTGAACTCGTCGCCGTAGAACGGGTAGAGATTCAACAGTCCACGAAGTATGAGGGCGTTTACCGGCATCCAGATCGGCCCACGCCAGTTGGAATTGCCGCCGAACATGCCGGTGTTTGACTCGGCAGGTAAATACTGGACCTTGTATTCCTGCCCGCCGACGTGAAACAGGAAGGGGTGATCAAGGTGATAGCGAGACAAGGACCGTATACCGTATGGACTGAGAAACTCATTCTCATCGAGCATGTAGCCGAGAATGCGCTCCAGCTTTTCCTTGTTGAGGGTTGACATCAACCGGCGGTCTCCGTAGCCGATGAAATTGCCGTCGAGCGGGGCGATCTTCTTTATCACCTCGGGGTGGCGCTTACGGAACACCTCAATCAATTCCCGTAGCCTGGGATGATTCTCAACCGCGCTGGACTCAAACACGGTAGAGGCGCATAACGGCAGCAGTCCGACCATCGATCGGACCTTCAAGCGCGTGGCATCGCCGTTCGGGAAGTGCAGGAGATCATAGAAGAATCCCTCCTTTGTATCCCACATCTCGTCGTGGTTTTCGCCGATGCGATCCATGGCATAAGTGATCCACAGGAAGTGCTCGAGGAAGCGGAAAGCAATTTCTTCGTAGATGGCCTTGTCGTAATCGGTCAGGATGAGCGCAATCTCCAGCATGTTCTGACAGTAGAAGGCCATCCACGCTGTGCCGTCCGCCTGGTCCAAATGACCACCCGTAGGCAGTGGCGCGCTGCGGTCGAAGACGCCGATGTTATCGAGGCCGAGAAATCCACCCGCGAAAACATTACGTCCTTGCGGATCCTTGCGATTCACCCACCAGTTGAAGTTCAGCATCAGTCCCTGGAAGCACTGTTCGAGGAACCGGAGGTCGGCCCGCCCAAGTCCCTTCTCTATGTTGTAGAGGAACAATGTCGCCCATGCATGGACTGGTGGATTAACGTCGCTGAAGTTCCACTCGTATGCCGGAATCTGCCCGTTGGGATGGGCGTAAAGACTGCGCAGCATAAGCAGCAACTGCTCTTTGGCGAAGTCGAAATCGACCAGCGAAAGCGAGATGGTATGAAAAGCCAAATCCCAAGCCGCATACCAGGGATACTCCCACTTGTCGGGCATGGAAATAACGTCACTGTTAAGCATGTGGAACCACTCGGCATTGCGAGAGGTCCCTTTGCCCGATCCCAACAGCGGATGTGCCTCATGCTCACCCAGCCAGCGATCAAGGTCGAAATAGTAATATTGCTTGCTCCATAACATGCCGGCGAGCGCCTGGCGATGCACTCGCCGCTCGTCTTCACTAAGAGACTTTGGCGTAATGCGCTCGTAGAACTCATCGGCGTCGGCTAGTCGTTCAGCAAGATCTGGTCGAAATCGGAAAAAGGCGTCATCTGTCGGCTTTCCATTTAAGCGCAGGCGCACGACCTTCGATCCGCCTGCCGGAACGTCTAGAACGTAGTGTGCTGCTGCCTTCGTTCCGGTATGAGCAGGATTGACGGCATCCTTTTCGCCCGCGATGACGAAGCGGTGAAAAGCGTCTTTCACGTACGGCGTCGGGTTGGATTTACCCCAGAGACGCTTGGCATTGGTTTCGTTTTCCGTGAAAAGCAGTTCCGCCGCGCCTTCACACATGCAGAGTGCGTTCACCGAGCTTCGGGTGGGAGGCCGCTATGCTTTCGTTCCCGATCTGTCGCAGGGAGGGTTTAGGCTCGTCGTCTGCCACATGACCACGTATTGCGGAACCACAATGTCGGCAGCAGGTGAATCTGTGCGGCTTCCGGGCCACGGTTATGCACGGAGATACGGACCAGGATGTCTTCCGGATCACCTTTAGCGTATTCGACAAACACATCGAAGTAGCGGTCGTCGTCGAAGATGCCGGTGTCAAGAAGTTCGTATTCCATCTCCTCGCGCGAGCGCCGCCCGTTCGTCTCGCACCAGATCGCGATAGGGATATTCTCGCTGGGGATACTTGTACAGATACTTCATGTACGAGTGTGTCGGTGTGCTGTCGAGATAAAAGTAATATTCCTTGACGTCCTCGCCGTGATTGCCTTCGCTGTTGGTCAGCCCGAAAAGCCGTTCTTTCAAGATCGGGTCGCGACCGTTCCATAGAGCCAAGGCGAAGCAAAGCGTTTGTTTGTCGTCGGAGATTCCGGCCAAGCCGTCTTCCCCCCAGCGGTATGCGCGGGAGCGCGACTGATCGTGCGAGAAGTAGTTCCAGGCATCACCATCGGAGCTGTAGTCTTCACGAACCGTGCCCCACTGCCGTTCGCTGAGATACGGTCCCCATTTCTTCCACGGCACGCCCTGTTCGCGTGCACTGTTCAATCGCTTTTGTTCGGCAACCTCAACATAGGACGGCGGTGGTGCGTTCTTCCGCAACGGCGGTCAATGGATTTCTCCTTCTTTCGTTCCTGCCAGGGCCGCGGTACTAACTGGAGGTTCAGCTTCGGCCCTTGATAGCGTTCGGGCGTGCCGATTCTTGAGGCTGTCAGTTCCTGTGTTGTGGCGGCATGTTGTTTAGTAACAGAATTAGGAACTGCCATGTGGGCGGATTGAGAGAAAGCGCCACTGCGACTTTCCTTGGGCTTTTTCAAGTGGTTCACAAGGCCGCACCCTGGTGCTCCGGGGCGTCGGCAGCGAGCGATTCGATCTTGCGCGCATAGAGGCCGATGCCTGGCATCGCACTCAGACCATGGGCGAAGATACTAAGCAGCACGGTCACCTGCACCGCGAACCGTATCGTCGACTCACCCGCGAAATGCGTCTCCTGCTCGAGATAAACCAACCCAAGAACAATGGACGCTAGGCCGCGTGGGCCAAACCAACCCATGAAGATCACGCTGGCCGCACTGAGGCGCGTACCGATGAGCGCAATTGCCACCGGCAGCATCCGCACAATAGTCAGGCTTAGAATCGCGTATATCCAAGATGCCGCGCTGAACTGTGGCCAATCCCGCACTGCCGCCATGCCAAACAGGAAGAACACGGCCAGGTTAAGCAACTGTCCCCATTCCTCTGCGAACTCGACGCTCTGCTTACCTGCTTCCTTGAATCCGACCTGCACCGCCAGGCCTGCGACAAACGCTGCGATGAACATGCTAGCGCCCACCATATCGGACACCACCAGGCAAAGCAGCGGCAGCGCGACCAAGCCGATTTGCTGGAAAGACTCCGCAATCCATTCCTTACGGCGCGCCAGGCCCAGCAACCATCCGCCGGCGAGACCGATTGCCAAACCGACGATTACGCCAAAGCCAAGCTGTTCCACGATGAACTCCACCAGGCTGCCTCTTCCACCCTGGATTTTGGCGGCTGCGATGGCGATGAAGAACAGGAGGAACGGGACGGAAAGTCCGTCGTTGAGGCCAGCTTCCACATTCAGCGCCTGACGAATGCGCATGGGCACGCGCGGGCTATTCACGATAATCTGCCCCAGACCCGCATCGGTCGGCGCAAGGATAGCGCTCAGGATTCCGGCTTCCCAGATCGAGAGCTGCGGAAACACCAGTCGAGCGACAAGTGCCCCCAGAAGAATAGTCAGCAACATGCCTGTGCTTAGCAACCGCGCCGGTAGATTCCTGATATTACGCAAGACATTTAGGTCAGTGCGGCTGGCGTCGGTAAAGAGCAGCATCACCAGGCCGACTTCGGCAATGTGGAGAGCGACGTTAGCAGTGAAACCGGCTCTCAGAATCCCTTGCAAGGCGGGAAACATGAACATTCCGGCGATCGTGAACACGATTGGCGCGGTGACGATCGTCTTTTCCAGTCTCCGCGACAGCAGACTGAAGCAGAATAGGAGCGAGACAAAGACGGCTAGGGGTATCAATGCCGTCCACCTATTTGACCAACAAGTAGTGTCTTCATTCTAAACATCTTGTTCTTGCTCCTTCATCCGAGGGAGTGACGGATATCGCATGGCGCGGTGACGTCGGTAGCGATAATTCCCAAGGATGCGTCGGCTGAAACAGTTGCTGACCCACGCACGTGACAGACGCGCAGCTGCCCTTTAGCGATCTGTCAATAGAGCATTCTTCGACTGTTGCGAGTGACATCCGCTGATCTGTTCCTGACTACTTATTACATCTGTTCGCGTGGGCTAGGACCGGCACTCCTAGTTGCCAACTCGCTGACATCGGCAGTGGTCTTCGCAGCGGAACCGCAGCTGGCTGTGGGCATTCCATCGACCCCTGCGAGGGAATCCTTGGCTCCCAGCAACCTGGAAGGGGTAGCTACAATTTCTGTGTCCGGGCCGTTACGTGTGCGGGCCTGAAGTTGTCACCTATCCAGCACGGCGCATGAAAAAGCCTCTCGCCCGAGGACGACGACCTTGGGTATGGAGGATGGCCACTGGAATTGTCGGCGTTGTTTTCGCACCCTCCGCCGCCTGCTTGGCTACAAAGTACTCTGCTATTCGGGTGCACTCAGCAGGAGTTTCATGGCAGCCTCCGCCTCTTCCTTTGTTTCGAAGTCCGCGGTACCCTCCACTCGTTTCCAGCCAGCCTGCAGCGGCGCACCATCGACGCCCTCTAATGCTTCCGACTGACTCAGTTCGAGAATTTCCCATATTTGGCGCGGGGGGCCGTCCCCCAGGAATCCAGATCTTCCAACGCTTAGCTCTCTTTTTCGCATAAAGCTCCTCTGCTGCGCACAGCATGACACAATAGTCTTTATCGCCTGCCGTTCTTTCGTACCTGACATTTCCGTCGACGGGTTCTCAGTGTCACAACCCGTACCATACCCCTCAGTGATCACCGTCACAATTCGGGATCCCATTTCCGCATGGTCCCTAGCGGACGCAGCGTAATATGGCTCTGAATAAGACCGCAAACCCTGGAACGCTGGTCTGAAGCCTCATCACCTCCGCAACTACGCATCCCGAGGGGAGGAGCCGATTCACCGCGCCGCGCCTTCACTCTCTTGTTCCTGGTGCAGCAGGTATTCCATAACTTCAACCGCCGCACGCATACCGCGCTCACTTGAATACTCCAAGGCAACATTGTTATAAGTGGTGCCTTGTCCTTGAATCACGGTTTCGCGCAGATGATCGGGATTGAAGATGAAGTGGCCTTCGTGCTTCATCTTGATTTCAAGAAGCTTCGGAAGATATTTTTCGTGTATCCCGTTCACTAGCAAAGACCCTTTGAAGGTAACCATTTTGGCGTTCTCCTTAACGTACGGCGTTGGCAATGGCCGAGGCCGGTTACGATTTCAGGCAAATCTCCAACGTAATAGATCTCCTTTTCATACGCGGCCATCGTAAGCGTCAGCTTCGCCATTCGTGCCGCCGTAACGGGATGGTCAACCACAAGAGCCTCGCCGTGGAGCGTTACTGAGTGATATCGGGTTACGTTTCATGCCAGCGCCGGACTGATTAAGAAACAATCTAGGGTTGAACAGATCACCCCACAACTGGGGAAATCCCTAGGTCTTCTCGGCCATTGTGGAGAATGTGACCGGTGAATGAAAGCGATGAGCCGCCAAATCGACGGACCATGAACACGAGCGATGCAATCTCAAAATCCCCCGCTCGGAACGAGAGACAGGTGCACCCCTTGCTTCCTTAGTGGTATTGCTCCACTGCACGCTAAGGCGAATACTTTCAGTAGCTTCCAATCAGGACAGGCTGAAGTCCAATGCACGGTGTGTATTTAGCGCAGAGCTTCTGTTCGACACTTGACAACAGCAAGCGATCAATCTGGAGGGGACTCGTACTGTCGGCGTTTGTGCTCGGCTGCCTAGCCTCGGCCGCTCAGGGGCAGTCCAAGAAAAATGTTCTCATGATCATCGAGATTGGGCAGTCTCACCCTGCTCCAGCGCTCGTGACGAACCAGATTTTATCGGCGCTTGGCTCGGACCCTAGGTTCGATGCCGAGCTACATTGGGAGAATCTGGACGCGATTGATATATCGGACGACGCGCGGAACGAACTACGCAATAGCATTGTTCGGAAATACCGCAACCTGAAGTGGGACTTGATCATGTTAGTGGGCCCCGACCCACTCCGGCTTTTTGCAGAGCCGGGGAGGACGTTTTACCCCGACGTCCCCGTTGTGTTCTGTTGTAGCTCCCCAATCTCCGCTGACGAAAGCAATACCGATTACCGCTCCACGGGCTCATGGTTACAGTGGGAGCCCGCGAAGACGGTAGATGCAGCCACCCGTCTACTGCCAGACACGCGCCACGTGTTCGTAATCGCGGGCCGATCCAGATATGACCGAGCTCTCACGGCGTTCGTGAAGGCGGAGCTCACTGCCTACGAGAGTCGTCCTGATGTCACGTACCTCACTGAGCTTCCGATGAACGAACTGCTGAATAAAGTAAGGCATCTGCCGAGCCACTCCATCGTTCTTTATCTAACGTTCTTCAAGGATGTCGAGGAGCGGCAGTTTCTCAACAGCATTGATGTGCTCCCCAAGATCACTGCGGCTTCTAACTCTCCGGTGTTTGGTATGTCCGACACCTATCTCGGGCGCGGCGTCGTCGGTGGAGACGTGGTTAGCTTCGAAGAACAAGGCAGAATCGCGGCGCACGATATTATCGAAATATTGGGGGGAACGCCGCCACGGGACATTGCAGTCGTGCGTGCTCCTGGCAAATACTTGTTTGACTGGCGTGAATTGCGCCGCTGGAATCTGGACGAAGGCAAGCTGCCGGCCGGAAGCACAATCCTGTTCCGGGAGCCGAGTCCCTGGCAACAGCATAAACGGACGTTGCTCAGCGCATTGCTGATTATTGTGAGCTTGGGCTTACTGATCCTTTACCTTCTTTTCGAGCGGAAGCAGCTCCAACGAGCCAGGAAAGCTCAAGAGCAACTCAGCGGTTTGCTGATCAGTGCCCAAGAACAGGAGCGCAGTCGGCTCGCGGCCGAGATTCATGACGACTTCAGCCAAAGGCTGGCGGTGCTATCGCTCGGACTGGAAACGGCAGCCGAAGGGATTTCTGAGTCCACACCGGAAACGAATCGCCAAATGCAGGAGCTCATGGAATCAGCGAGCGAGATTGGTGCCGACCTACACACCCTATCGCACCGGCTGCATTCTTCCACATTAGAAAGGCTAGGCCTGGCTGCGGGAGTCGGATCATTCTGCAAGGAATACAACGCTCAACGGGGAATCCAGGTTACGTTCTCGCATGACAATTTGCCCCGGTTTGTACCTCCGGAGATCGCCCTGTGTTTGTTTCGTATCGTCCAGGAAGGACTCAGAAATGTGCAGAAGCACAGTGGCGCCGCTCATGCGGACGTTAAGCTGGAAATGATCGGTGACAAAGTTCACTTGTCCATATCCGATGACGGCAAGGGTTTCGATACGAAAGATGCCTCGGATCGGCAAGGGCTCGGCCTGTGGAGCATGCGGGAGCGGGTTCGGATGGTAGAAGGCCGACTCGAGATTCAGTCCGATAAGCAAAAGGGGACAAGGATCGACGTCTGGACATCCGTCAAGTCGATTCGTAAGGAACCAGCTTCCGAGCCCGCCGCTCTGTCAATCGCCTCTTCGGTACGAAGTGCCGATTAAGCGACGATGCAAACGTGCGGCCTTTATCAGCGAACCAATCGAAACGTAAACTGACAAATGGAAATGCAACCAACAATCCTGATTGCAGACGATCATGTCATCTTTGCGGATGGCCTGCGGCTCCTGTTGGAGAAGGTTTATGACGTGGTCGGGAGTGTAACCGACGGGCGCGCCCTCGTCGCTGAAGGTTTGCGGCTGAAACCTGACGTGATCGTCGTGGACATTGGCATGCCGCTCCTAAACGGTCTCGATGCTGCTAAGCGAGTGCGCGAGCAACTTCCACGAGTGAAGATTGTCTTTCTCACAATGCAGGACAATCCTAACTTGGCTGCGGCCGCGCTTGAGCTAGGATCAGCGGCATTCGTTCTCAAGCACTCGGCAGGTTCGGAGCTTCTGCTAGCAATCGAGAAGGTTCGGCGGAACGAATCCTACATATCCGCCAAGGTACGGCCGGAAGACTGGTTTGTTCAGAAGACGCGGGCGCGGCAGTACTCGAAACGCCTAACGCCAAGACAGCGTGACATTGTGCAGATGTGCGCCGAAGGACTGCCCTTGAAGGAGATCGCTGCACATTTGAACATAAGTGAGAAGACGGTCGATTTCCACAAGCACCACATCATGGAAATATTCAACTTGAAGACCAATCCTGACTTGGTCCTTTTCGCACTCAAAGAGGGTCTGATCTCTCTCGAGCCGAATTCCTTCAATAAGAAGTAGCGACGCCCAACCATTCCCCTTCAATATCTGAGATCGACTAGGGTTTTCCCTAGTTGCCAGTATTAAACCTCCCACCTAACATCGCCCTGTTGTCGCGATTAAGTTTTGGTGACGGTGCGTTCGACCGCGGGAGAAGCGCGTGTCACAAATTGTAAAACCTGCAGGCACTGGGAATCGTCCACGTATCCTCCTTGCCGACGATCATTCCCTGTTGCTGGAGCGTGTGGCCAAGTTCCTGCAGCCAACATTCGAGGTAGTGGGAATAGCTCGCAACGGCCTCGAGATGATCGACGCAGCCGTGCGTTTGAAACCTGACATCATTGTCACCGACATATCGATGCCAGAATTGGACGGCATCGAAGCGGCTCATCGACTCCGTCAAATGGGAAATTCGGTCATCATCGTGTTTCTAACCGTCCATGAAAGCTCTGAGTTTGTGGAGGCGTGTCTGGCGGAGGGAGCAATGGGATATGTTGTGAAGTCTCATGTGAAGAGAGACCTGATTTCTGCTATCAACGCCGCATTGTCCGGCCGCCGCTTCGTCTCCCCCTGCTAGCCATACCTAGGGTTTTCCCCAGTTGTTGCGCATTCCTGGCAGCAGTACAAAAACACTATCTGTTCGCCCGATGTGCAAGGGATTCGACGGTAAGACATCAGGCGCGCCCCGCAGCGAAACCTTGAATCACGACGCAGGGAGAGCCATGAACGTTAGCAGACCGCAGAAAAAGCGGCAGGTTGTACGCATCCTCATTGCCGACACATTCAAGCTCTTCGGGGAAACATGCAGGACTCTCTTCGAACCGGAGTTTGAAGTTGTCGGGGTGGTCACGGACGCAAGCGAGATCTCGGAGGCGGCGGCCAGACTGAAACCCCACGTCATCGTGGCTGATGCAGAAATGCCGCGCATCGGTGGGCTGCGATCAATTGGAAAGTCGCCAGACGAAGGACCTTTTCCCAAGGTTTTGATATTGACGGAGAGATTCGGCAGGGCCATCGCTGTCGAGCAATTCCGGCGGGGGGCCTCGGCGATCGTTTCAAAGCAGGGCGATGCGAATGAATTACTGAGAGCGGTCCGGTTCGCGATCGCGGGAAAACATTATGTCTCCCCGACTATCACCCCTATTTCGACAGCGTGTCTTCTCCGAGAAGGAACCTCTTGCAAGCGGCAGCGGGATATTACAGACCGGCAGCAACAGATTGTCAGGCTGCTAGCCCAAGGGATGATTGCAAAAGAGATCGCTTACAGCCTCGGCCTTTCTCAAGCCACCGTGTACTTCCACAAGAATCGGGTCATGTCGACCCTCAACATCAGGTCCAATTCCGAGCTATTTCGTTATGCGATGCGGCAAGAAGTTGCGGTAGCTACTCGGAGCGACGGCCTGACCTTCCCGAGTATGAAGGAGGACACGTATGAGCAAGCACTCCAAGCACAAGAAAGGTGAGGCGACCGACCCTGTGATGGGCGATGCTGCCCAATTGGACGAGGCGCTTCCGGGGAGTGACGCAGCATCACCGTTTCATGCTGTCTTGGAGGCGAGGATGGAAAAATCGCACACAGCCAAGCTCGAATCATCAGAGTTCCAAGTGCGCATTGACGGCCCGAACCCGGCTTTGATACCCCACCCGTCGCGAGCCGAGCGGTTAGCAATGGGCAAGGCATTGCGGGAGGAGTGTCCGCGCGATGCGCACGCCGCATGGAAGACGCCGCAGAACCGGCCTGACCCCGTGCGCCTGGTGCTGAAGGCCGACGCGGGGCGCCTCCACGATCTCATTTCCCTTCGCCACGGGCGCATGGTGCAGTCTCCTTTCACCTTCTCCCGGGGCTCGGCGCTTGCCATGGCGGACGACCTCGCGGGCACTCCTTCCACTGGCGTCCGCGTGCAATGCGGAGGAGATTCTCACTTGGTCAATTTTCGAGGTCTCGCCACCCCAGAAAGGCGACTCATTTTCGCCATCAACGATCTCGATGAAACCCTCCTTGCGCCCTGGGAGTGGGACCTCAAACGTCTTGCGGCGAGCGTCGTAATCGCATGTCGCGACAACGGACTTAGCGACTCCGCCGCCAAGGATGCGGTCCTCGCTTGTGTCCGGTCCTACCGCAAGCACATGGCCGCGTTCAGCAAAATGAAGGTACGAGATTTGTGGTACCTCGAGGTCGAGCTTGAAACGCTGATCTCGGGCGTCGAGGATTCCGCGATCCGCCGCAAAGCTACGAAGAGAGTTGCAAAGGCGCGTGAGAGCAGCACCTCAGAAGGCCTCTTCCCGAAGCTCGTAGACGATGCGGGTGGGTCACCCATCATCAAGGACCAGCCCCCGACGATCTTCCACTGGAAAGCTAAGTCGCCGGGAGAGATCCATCGGAAAGTCATGCAGGTTTTCGCCCGGTACCGGCAGTCCTTAGCGCCTGCCTCTCGCGTGTTACTCGATCGCTACGAAATCAAGGATGCCGCGCACAAGGTCGTCGGCGTCGGGAGCGTTGGCACCTCCTAGCGCAGAGGTTCAGGTGCGCACCAGCGCAGCCAGTCCAATAGGTCAATCCCAAACAAGTCTTGGTGTCGGTGGCCCCCACCTTTCAATTCGAGAGGTAGTACAACGGCCTTGACGCCGCTTGCGGAAGCAAGAACCTCAATCCAGCCCTTGCCAGAACCCCAGCCGTCACGGGGTACCTCCGCTACACCATTGCTCTGAACCAGCAACGGCACACGAAAATCATAGTTCTGAACGGAGACCATCGTGCCTCCTGGAATGCTTGACATATTTACAGAGTCGGTGCAACGACTCGATTTGTGAGTGCCCACGAAAAGTGAGACTCACTTGCGGCCCAAACTCTTCACTGTTGCCCACCACTCCCCCGTTGCACGTTCGCACCGTGGATCGCTCCCGCTGATCGGCCCAATGCTCCTCTTACAGCATTGTTCAAGCTCGTGCAATGCCATATGGATCGGGTCCGCCGCAGCCGAATCTGCCAGCAATCGTCATTTATATCGGCGTCGACGAGTTCCTTCATTTTCTGCACCGATGTCATCGTTGCCAGCGGCAATCCACGGGGCACCCGGATCCCCCTCGGAGCGCTCCCATTTGCAGTGCTGCCACCGCGAATTGAGGCGGAGAAGCACGCCTGCATTCAAATCCTCAAGCGACGGACTCTTTTAGAGCGGGATCCACACGAAAACTCTCCCTAGCCGATGCCGACAGCTCCTGGCGCCGATTATACGGCCACACTCTTCCGTCTCGAATCGTGGCCGAGTACAGAATGACTCCAGGCATTAACGCCACGCCGTGGATTGCGATACCGTCCGAGCCGATGCGCCACAACCCCTTGGTGCCGACGGGTGACGCAAACCTGCGAAAACGCGAACCACCGGATTTATGGGTTAGATATGGGCTGACGCAATGGAGGCGTTGCTCATGGCAAAAGGCTGGAGTTGTGAAGACTGCGCGGAATTGAAGGCAGCGATGCAACGGATGAAGGCGATCGAGCGAATCAATAGCCTGTCCGCAGCCATCACGGCGACACCGTCCTGTGGCGATTGTCGTCTGCGCGAGTTCTTCGTCGTCATCCGCCGAAACCTAGATTCACGGCTTGCCGTCCTGGCCGCGTAGGGTCTTTTCGGTAGCGGCAGAACCTGGCCCTGCGGAGGTCAATTCGGGGCGCTCGGTCAAACTTGGCTGGAGGCACCCCTGAAGCTTTGGGGTCCCCTCATGTCTGGCCAGTCTTGTCCACAGGCGAACGGCGGCCCGGAAAATCAACGAAAAAATAGGAGCGGTGGAAGTTGATCATAATGCGTGCGTCGGTTGCGACAGCTTTGATCAGGAAAGGAGGAGCGATATGGGCAGCGGCGGCGGAATCTAAGCCGTTCCAGGGTCGGTGCCGAAGAAGCCAGTCTGCGGCTCGCCAGCACCGATCCTGGACGACTTAGCCATTCACGGATTCGTAGCGGCAGAACTTGGCCCAGCGGAAGTCAAATCCGGGCGCTCGGTGGAACTTGGCCGAGCGCCGTTCGGTCCCTTTAAACCTGGCCAGTATTGCCTACTGGCGAACGTAGAGCTCGGAAAATCAAGAGAAAAACAAGAGCGCTGAAAAATTGATCAAAATGCCCGCGCTAGATGTGATCGGGGAAGGAGCAGCGATATGGGCGGCGAAGGATTGTCGCCCGCTACTTAACACTGACAAATTCAGGAAAACCCAGGAAAAGTCTTTTGCCCAAGAGGTCAGAGTACAGTCGGTTTGCATGAGAGGCCGCGGCCGTCACCGACAATTGATGTCAAGGAGGAACAAATGCTTAGCAATCTTACTCGCCGACTGACTCTCGGGGGAAGCGTGCTCGCATTGGCTTTTCTATTACTGCCTGCGTGCAGCCAATTGGATCCTTATGCAGCGAAATATCCCCAGGTGGGCATCGGCGATGACCGAGCGCGCGTAATTAGCCTTATGGGTCAACCGGACTCCGTCAATTCCGTCGAGGTGCCCTTACTGAAGGCAGAGCAACTGGTCTGGCGTGCTCCGGGCAAAGGGCGTCTCTATATCGTGACGGTGGTAATGGACCGCACCGTGGCGAAGCTGTCGGTCGACTAATCGATCAATCGAATTTTTGCGGCACCGGTCACACCGCGAGGATTCACACCGGACAAGGAGGGATGAACATGATCACGAAAACCCAAGATGCCCAGAATAGTCAGCCGCTAAATCTCGAAGGCGCGGTTGACACCTCTAAGCTGAAGGAAAACACCGGCCTTCTGAGTAAATTTAAGGTGCGGGGCGCCATCAGCCGCGCTAATGCAGATGGCTGGTTGCGGGCCGAAACCGCTTTGGCGAATGCACGAGCGAACGTCGCGATCACCGCGGTAAATATTTCAGAGACGCAAATCCGCAGCGCACTCGTCGGTGCAGCGATGCCTCAAATTGGCGCATTGACTACCCGGCTGAATGCGGCCACTGCGGCTGTCGACCAGGCTTTAACGAACGGTGCCGCCGGGGAGGTTTACACACACCTCTCGAATCGTGCAGCAAACGTCGCATTTGCTAATGAGCTTCTAGGTGCCGGCAAAGTCAACGGTGAGGAAAGAGACGTTGTGGTCAACTTTTGCCAGGCAGATGCCAGCGACGACATCTTACGCTCGCGCAACCGAATGAAAACCGCAAAAGACGCCGTTGATGCCCTGCATGGATGCGCGCTAGAAGGTATCGAACGTGCGAAAGAAAAGCTACGGAGTTGAACATGCCGGAAATCATCCAATATGTTCCGGCCAATATCACAGAGCTGCAAGATGAAGCCGACTTGATGGAGAAGCTGGTAGAGTCCGGTGCGATTACCGAAATCGAGCGAAACCGGTTGCTCGACCAGTTTCGGGCTGAGCATCAGGCGGATCGTGAATCCCGTGACCGCCGGGCTCAATTCACTAATGCAGACCAACGAGAAGAAGGAGAGAGCATGAATGCCAAGGAGATAGTCGCCCAAATCGAACAGGCCCACAGCGTGATGAGCGCTCAAGTTCGAAAACTAAATGAAGTCTCACCCACAACGTTTTCCTTGCCCACGACGGAAGAAGGCGGAGCGAGTAGCTTAACGGACCTTCTTCACGCAACGATTGCGGGGAATATCACGAATGCCTCTGACTCCCTGCGCGCTATCGCAAGCGTCGAGACAGTCATGTGCGCTTCCGGCAGCAAACCTGCCGTGACAGAGCAAAGCACTACACCGGGCTGTCCGCAAATCATTCAGGCTGAGGCCGGGGAGGTGGTATGAAGTTGCTCGAAAACATGTTGATCAGATTGGCGGGCTACACTCCCAAGACGGTAGAGGCTGATGCACACGAGGAACGCGAGCCACTGTCGAAACTGGGCTGGTCGGTTATGCTCGCCATGCTGGTGGCGGCCGGCAATTGGGCAACAGCTGGTTGGGTGTACTCAGAAGGTGCACTCATCCCCATACGACTCGCAGTATCAACTGCTGGGGCAGTCTTGGGTGGAGCGATTGTCCTTGTGTTCGATCGTGGCTTCATATACTTCGCCGACACTTCAGTCGCTAAGGGGAGTGCTGCCGTAATCGCATATGCGGCTTCCCGCATCTGCATCATTCTGTTGGTGGGAAGCATCACTGCACAGGCGGTGATCCCGATCATCATGAGCAAGGAGCTCGCAGCACACGCGCTATACATGACCGAGCAGTCCGAGGCGAAACGCATGTCGAAGCTGAACGCTCAGTATGACCTCGGCTCCAAAGAGGTGGCGGTCGAAGCTGCTACCACTGAAGTCAAGCAACTCGAAAAAGCCGCCTCGACGATTCCGCCTGACATCCAACAGATGCTGGCAACAGCCCGCTCGTGCTGGGCCGATTACACAAACCGCAGGAGCGAGTTGGTGAGAGTAGGCGTCACAGAGGCGCAAGGCCGGGAGCAGTTGGCATGGAAGGCATCTGAGTGCGGCCGCGAATCTAAAATTGCAAACGCTGAACGGGACGCATACATCAAGCGCACGCGAGTTCAGCTTAATGACGCCGTTGTCCTCAACAAGCAGGCCATCACCGAGCTGTCAGGTGCTAACACAATCATCAAAGGGAAAATCGAGCGTGCGCGTGCGGTTGAAGCGGACGCGATCACACCCCGCTCATCCACAGTGCTGTATTCAATGCTGCGGAGTGACACCGGCGCATTGATGAAATGGGCAGTCGTTAGCCTCACGCTCCTCTTCCTGGAGTTGTTCCCCTTGATCCAAAAATTCCAGGCTGGGCAATCAAATATCGGCCGCAGAATCGCCACTGAAAGGGCAATCAGAAGACTTCAATCCGATGAACACTTGGCCAATGTTAAGCATGATACGGCCGTCACAGATGCCATCACTCAGGCTTCGATGCGTGCCGTCGCAGATGCCCTAGCAAACCAACAGGTCAGAGCCACGTTCGCCAGAGTGTTCTCTGCGAATATCGCCGCGTACGCACCAACCGAGGCCGTGCAGTCAATGATGCGTGAGTTCTCGGGCCGCCAGTACGACGTTGACCAGTTCATGCACCGCTTCCCTCGATATGCCTCCATTATCGCTCAAGCTTGGTCGAAGGCGATCCGCGAGACCTCTGAGATTCTGGCTCGTGGTGTCCACGACGTACCAACGCCCGGTGATGAGCAACCGGCATGATCTTCACCTTGATTTCTGCTTGCCACGGTCATAGTCTCTCTCCCGGCAGACCCGCTTAACTATCGGAGTTTGGGAATTGCTATCGGGGAAGCGCGGCTCAGGAGTTGCAGAAAGGAGTTCAAGGGATGGAGCAACATCACGTGGCTATCTACTGGGACGCTGATAATACGTCTCTTGCCTTTATTCCGAAGGTCAGAGATTTCTTTGCTGCGCGCAATCAGACGCCGGCGGCTCGCAAAGCCTTCGGATGCTGCCTGACCGGGAAGCAGGTCACACTTCTAGCGGGCGCTGGCTTCGAGGTCATTCCCGTCAAGCCTGGATCCAACGCAGTGGACTTCAGTTTGACGATAAACGCCGTCGCTGATCGCCAGCCGGAACGGCGCGATATCGTCGCTGTTGTTGCGAGCGACTGTGACTATCTTGCACTCGTCAGATATCTCAAAGAGCAAGGGCATCACACCATTGTTTTCGGAGGCAGGGAGGCTGCAGAAGCCCTTAGAAACGCAGCTAACGAATTCTCCCTGCTTGAGAGGACGGTAGCATCCAATCCTCATCAGGCATCTGTCTCGATAGGCATCAAAGAAGCGATTGCAGACATCTTGGCGACGCATCAGCACACGACGCCTCCGACCGTAGCAGAGGTTGGCAACCTTCTGGCTCTGAGGTTTCCAAAGTTACAACGAAGCTACGCAGGAAGGCTCTCTCGGCGCCTACGCGAAATTGGTTTTGTACTGACTGACTTCTGCCCGCACGGGACTTTGGCGGACTACTATGTGTCACTCCCCCAAGAAACGACGTTCTAAAACTTACGGCATCAACGACAGCTGCATGCCGTTGGCTTGGCACCTTCAGAGTCAGTTCGATCTGTTAACGAACCCTTACCCCAGAACGGGATCGCATAATTTTCCTCATTCCCCTTGCGGTCCTGCGGGCAGCGATTCCGCGGCAACCGATTCCTGCCGGTTGGCTGCGATCTGGTTCTTCAATTCGTCGGTGTCGAGAAAGCGCGCAGACTGACATTGCAGTGTTGGATGTTGTGCAGTTGCCGAAATGACATCCTCAGCTGCGATTCCAAAACCTTGGGATGCTGCGACAGCGTCTCAGCAAGCTCCGACATGGGATGCGCCGTCAGGCTCTCGACCAGGCTGTGGGACCGATCGGCTGCGGCGGAGGCGTCCCCGCTGCGATGATTCTCCTTTGGTTCGCCTTTGCGAATGCAGAACCTCCTGGCTGCGGGAACGAGCGCACTATCACCTGCAGGGGCAATTGCGTCCCGGAGCGGGCGGCCGTTGGCGGCGCGCGCCTATGCTACGGCAGACTTGAAAAAGGCTAAAGAAAACGCGGTCGATCAGGTCGGATGATTGTCGGCATCATGGTTGTCGCCGTCAAGGTCATTGCGTCGTCGCCGACAGGGGCGCCGATGTCGGCGCGGCCTGCCGATAACAGTCGTAGGCGAGGCAAACAGCCAACAGTCGACGATCATGATAACCGGCAACGTGGAAGCCACTCTCCGGCGATATCAGGTTGGGGTGCCAGAGCGAAGGGTCTGCTGCAGATTAAAGTTGGGAAGTACGCGGTTTATCAAGACCAGAATTTATTAACCTTCGGTATACAAATCCTGCCATTTTCAAACCGACCGCATGACCGGCAATCGCATTGTCCTGAGCTTTTGGTAGACGGTACACGCCCTTAGCGAGGCATTCGACCGATCCTCGCTCGCCAAGCTCGCTGAAGGATTTCGTGATCGATATTGGCGGACCCGAGATTGATCGTTTTCCTGACGGCGCGTTTAGGACGGAACAATGTTCGTCGGCGCTGGCTGAGAACCGGACTCTGGCAATGAATCCATTCCTTCGTTCAGAAGCCGGAGGTACGACGCGTAGACATAGATCCGCTTCCAGGTGCGGCCGGTAGATTCAGCTACAATCCCCAGCTTTTGCAGTGCCTGGAGAGCGCTTGTGATTGTAGGCTGACTTAAATGCAATTCTCGGGCAGCAGAGGGGATCGTAACAAACGCCTTCCGTTGCAACAGCTCATGGACCTGAGCAGCTGAACCTTTCTGTCTGCCAATGCCGCTCACTTTTGCTCGATCATCCGCAAATAATTGCAATATCTTCTGAGCCGTATCCACCGCTTGTCCTGCGGTTACCTCGACGGCCTCGAAGAAGAAGTCAAGCCAGTCTTCCCAAACCCCTTCAAATCTGACTTGCTGAAGCAGTTCGTAATATCTGGCTCGGTGCTGCTTGAAAAACAGGGAGAGGTAAAGAAGGGGCACGGAAAGAACACCATCCGCAACGAGCAATAAGGTGATCAACAAACGCCCGAGTCTCCCGTTTCCATCGAGAAACGGATGGATCGTCTCGAACTGCACGTGAATCAGGCTCGATCGAATGATGGTCGAAAAGTCACGGGCGCCCTCGTGAAAGAATTTCTCAAGATCTCCCAATAGTGACATCACCTCGGGGGCAGGAGGAGGAACAAACGCTGCATTGCCAGGGCGCGTTCCCCCGATCCAGTTCTGAGACCGCCGAAATTCTCCCGGTTCGCTGCTGGCCCCGCGACCTTTGCTCAGCAGAACACGGTGTATGTCCTTTATTAGGCGGATCGAAATCGGGAATCCATTCTTTATCTGCGTCGTCCCGTACTCAAGGGCCGCGACGTAGTTGGATACCTCCTGCACATCATGGACAGGCACCCCTGGAACCTCGTCGTTCTCAAAGAGGAGCAAGTCAGAAAGAGACGATTGGGTACCTTCGATCTGCGACGACAGCACAGCTTCCTTGCGAACGTAGAAATAGAGGAAGAGGTGCAGATCGGGCAACAACCGGGCAATGCCGTCCAGGCGTCCGAGAGCGAGGTCAGCCTTCTCTTTTCGGTTCAGAAGTTCCGCGCTGAACTCAAGGGGCGGTGTTGGAGGAAGCTGTGCTGGGACAAAGGCGTCGAACGGCTCTGGAGAGGTCGTTTGTCGAGAGAAGGTCCCCTGAATTCCTCGTTTCATTCCATCCACCTCTGTTGCCGCCACACAGAAGATCTAGTCTTCCATTCAGCCCATTTAAGATTTAGATTTCCAAAACTTAAAAGCGCCTCAAACTCTTAAACTTTGGCTTGATGTGAAGGGCAGCTTTTGAGAGTTACAGCTCATTTGTTCGAGCCCCGACGATCTTCTAAAGCACGCTTTAAATCGGCTCCGCACAATTAAACTTTGTACACCTAAAGTTTAATTGTAGCAAGTTCATCTCCCATTGCTCACACCTCTCCTTCGATCTCCGCGTTGGTGAGCGCTTCGGGCTCGTGGCTTCGACCGTAAGGGGAGCTACGCTTCTCCTCACCCAGGTGCTTCCGGGGTGCCCACAAGTACGTCGCCTTCAATGAGGTATTGCTGTTCCGCCCTGGCAAGACGCGTGGCCGTCCCACGTAGATTCTGGCCGGCCCGCCACTGCCAATTCCGCGGCAGACAGAATCATGAGCGGTAGCGAGTACTTCTATCGCTCACTGGCCAGCAGCCTCATCTCCGGAGAGCAGGCGAATTGCTACTGTTCAGGCCCTTGTTTTGCCTTGTGTGTGAGGACGCCACGGTCACTTCAGCCGCTGTTTTCGCGGCAAATCACGTCGTATGCACCTAGTGTCACGAAATGTCGGAAGATTTGGGTGCATACTCACCGCGAGGTGCATTTTTGGGTGCATAAAACTTCCCGAACAAGGAGATCTTCTACGACTTACAGCCCCTAATCCGCCCGTAAATGATTGAATCCAGGCAACAGGACGGGACGGGGTTAATTTGCTAAACCGTTATACGGTCAAAAGCTGTATCGGGGGTTCGAATCCCCCCCCTCTCCGCCATCAAATCGTTATTGTCAGAGAAGTAACTAGTTAATGTTCTGAAACAGTCGCGTTTGGCCGGATTTTCCGCGAATCTTTCCCGCCGACCTGTACCAGAGAAACGATTTTCCTGCTTACTAAAGCGTAAATCCCGCTGAATTTCTCCGAAGGCCAAAAGCCGAGTACAGGTCTGCGCGCCGACCTGTAGCGGAGAGTTTCGCTATTCGGCCTACTGCTCGGGGGCAAGTCAGCAAACCATCAACCTTTAATTCGCCTTTCGTTCAGCCCATAAACCGAAATCGTCCTACGGCGGTAATCCCACGTCGTGCATCATTCCGACGTAGCGCGGGTCCGAGCGTAGCGGATCAAACAATGGATCCCTTATCTCGTAGGGAAATTCACTACCATGATTGGCAGCGGATTTTTGCAACCACGCCATAGCCTGCTCCCGATCCCCTTCTGCCGCATAAGATATAGCCCACAAGATATCGCCAACCTGGCCTGTCTTGCTCAGGTCCGTCAAGTTGGCCCGGTACAATTCGGCAAAGCCCCTCGCGGTTGCGCTGGGCGGCGGAAGATTCTTGCTTCCAGCAGACACGGCGAAGGCGCGGTACTGCTGATCAGCCTCGGCCCATTTGCCCATGGCCGCATACGTCTGAGCAAATTTCCGGTGAGCAGTAAAGAAGTTCGGATCCATTTCCAAGGTTTTGCGGAACTGCTGCACGGCTTCATCGTTACGGTGGGCTGCGCTCAGTGTGTATCCGTAATTCGTATTGATGATGCCGGACAGCGGATCGAGCAGCAAGGCGTTGCGAAACTCACCCAGCGCAGCATCCATTTGCCCCACAGCTACCAGATATAAGAATGCATACGCATAGTGGAATTGAGCGTTGTTAGGCTCGAGTTCCAGGGCACGCCGAAATTCCTTTTCCGCTTCTGCCCATTCAAAATTGTTGACCAGCGCCGCAGCCAGTGCCGCGTGGGCATCGGCAAGCTGCGGGTCCAATTCCAAGGCCTTGTGCGCCGTCGAGAGCGAAAGGGTATAGGCTTCGTGCTCGCTCATCCCAGTCCAGGAAGGGGCAATGTTGTACGCGTCCGCCAGTCCGGCATACGCCGGTGCGTAAGCGGGATCGGCGGTAATCGCCTGTTTGAACAGCGCAATGCTCTGATTGATGTTATCCGCGCCGCGTTTGTGCAGCGCGTTGCGGCCTTTGAGGTAGAACTGATATGCCTCGGAGTTCTGCGTGGTACCGTGCGCCATTTCCTTCTGCTGCTCGCCCGTGAGCCGTGAACGCAGCTTCGACGCAATGTCGTTGGTAATCTCCTGCTGTAACGTGGAAACGTCGGCCATGTTGCGCGAGTACTGTCCACCCCAGATCTCGCTTCCGTCGGAGACATTTACCAGGTCGGCAGTGATCATCACATTGTCGCTACGGCGCGTGATCCTGCCGGTCAACACTGCGTCGACATTCAGCGACTGGCCGACTTTCGAAGGATCGTCTTCCTTCCCCTTGAAGCGGAAGACCGTGCTGCGTGCCATCACCTTCATGTTCGGCAACTGGGAAAGGGTGCCGATCAGATCCTCCGTGAGGCCGTCGCTCAGAAATTCGTTGTTGGCGTCCGAGGTGGCATTGACGAAAGGCAGGACGGCCATCGAGGAAATCTTCTTGTTCGATCCGGACCCGCGCCAGAGAAACCCGCCTACAGCCGCTGCGATCATCAAGGCCGCAGCAGCGCCCGCGATCCTATATTTCTTCTTCGAACTGGAGGCGCCGGTTGTTGCAATGCCGCCAGTCGCCGCAGCCGCGGTATGCCCAACTCCGCTCGACGCCGCCACCGCTGCGCTGCGGCCTGACTCCGTATCGCGTTTCAGCCGCTGCAGATCGGCTCGCATGTCTGAGGCAGATTGGTAGCGGAGGCGCGGGTCTTTCTCCAGCGCCCGGCAGATAAGGTCCTCCAACTTCGGCGGGATGTCGGGATTCATCCGCAGCGGCGAAGTCGGCGCCTTGTTCAGGATGCCGTCAAAAATCGCCGCACTGGTATCTCCGCGAAACGGCACGGTGCCGCTCACCATCTCGTACAGCACCGCACCAAAAGAGAAAAGATCGCTACGCGCGTCCAGCTCTTTGCCCAGCGCTTGCTCGGGCGACATATAGGCGGCGGTGCCCATGGTGGTTCCGGGACTTGTCAGGTGCTCCTCAGGCACAGCTACCGCCATGGTGGCCGCAGACCCGATCATCTCCGAGGGTTTGGGCGCGGTTACCTTCGCCAGTCCGAAGTCCAGAATCTTCACGTGGCCGCGGCGGGTAATGAAGATGTTTGCCGGCTTGATATCGCGATGGATAATGCCCTCGACGTGCGCCGCGTCCAGCGCGTCGGCGATCTGCACCGACAACTCGAGCACCTGTTCCACCGCCATCGGCCTGTTGTCGATGACGTGTTTTAGAGTCGCGCCCTCCAGATACTCCATGGCGATGAACAGGCGCTCGTCGGCCTCGTCAATTTCGTAGATGGTGCAGATGTTGGGATGGTTCAGCGCCGAGGCCGCGAATGCTTCCCGCCGAAACCGCTCCAGCGCGGCCGGGTCCTTGGCCATGTCGTCAGGCAGAAACTTCAGCGCAACGTGGCGCGGAAGTTTCAGGTCCTCGGCGTCGTAAACTACGCCCATGCCACCGCCGCCAAGCTTGCTGACGATACGGTAGTGGGAGATCGTGGTATCGATCATGGGGTGCTGGGGCGAGCGAATGTCTGATAATAGGGCGCTCGCTACGGGCAGTCAATTTCTTCTGGCGCTCGTCATTACTATGACTTGGGAATAGCCGACTGTGCCGAAGCAATTCGGTTCGTGGCTGGGCGCATCGTCCTGATAAGTCGGATTGTCGGAAGCCCTCGCCTCGTGCCAAACCACGCAGAGAATCTGGCTCGCACGTGACTCCCTGGTACGGCAGCCAATTCACCGTAGGTCCGCTCATGACTCCCTGCCTAGAAGAGAAACAACATGAGCGGCAAACCTACGGAAACACGTAACTTGTTGACAGAGAATCATATGTATCACATGTTCGAATCCACTTTTCTCCGCCAGCTAGTCTTGGTTGTCAGAGAAGTAACTGTCTGAAGGTGATTTTGTGCGATATTACTAAGTTTTTTCGCGATGTCTGGGTTCAGACCTGTAGCAGAGAAACCATCTTCGAGTATACCGTCAGGTAAATACCCCACATTTTCTCTGAACACCAAAAGCCGAGTACAGGTCTGGCCGCCGACCTGGACTGGAGAGTTCGCTCCTGAGACTCTTTGCCCAGCAATCAGTCGGCGAACGATAGGTCTTGTTTCCCTTTCAACGTTAGGCCCAGCCTTGCGACTTTGCGAGAGGCGTGGGTCGCCTCGTCTGCCAAGCGCAACAAGGGCGTTTCGGTCCAACATACGAATCACCTACAATCCACTCGGTGAGATTGCCTTAGATCCAGAGGAGAGAGTAGCCCTATCAGTTTGAAGCAGGTTGAATACTGCTGGCCGCAATCCGATTTTGGCGGCGGAACACTTTCCGAATGGCGAATTGGGAACTAGCCCGGGCGACCCTGTCAGATCAATATGGGCCATGGTGTGCGTGGTGTCTCGACTATATTTCTCAACCTGCTGACCTAGCCGACCAGCCTGTCTTGGGGCGGTTAGAGGACCACCACGTGCTGGCTACAAAGAAGGAAGTCAAGAAGACCCTAGGCCTGGAGCCATGGTGCATCCCTGTTCACAGTGCTGCATATGGAGGATGCCATCGAAAGGGACTGCAAGTATATGCTGACTTCGCCGCCCGTAAGTTGCTCGAAATGGCAGAGATGGCTGGAAGTCGTGACGAAGATCAGTGGATGAGGCAGAGCAAGGAAGCATTCGACGCCGGTTACCTTCCTTTGCCTCTATCTTTGCGGCGGCTTGCCATGTTCGATGCCATCCAGCGAGGCCAAGATGATGAAGCTCATCAGCATCTTCTTTTCGCTCTGAACGCAGGGGCAGGATGTGGTTGGGGACAAGCATTCGTGAGAGAGATCAGGAGTGACATACGGCTTCGTGATCTGATCAAAAGTCCAGACGTTCTTGTTTACATTGGTTCGGTATGCGCGAACGCGTGAGAGATTACTGCAGCGCGTGACATTTACCAACAGATCTCGGTTCCACGAGTCCATGGGGCAGCTACCGCAGAGTATGCCAAGCACGTTCGGATGTCATCGATCGTTAGTCCCAACCTCGCTGCTGCCCAAGAGTCTCTCGCGATCGCGGCAGACTCACGCGACCGGGTCTACCACTCTCGCACTTCTTTACTTGCGGTAGCGTCGGCGCATGAGCACATGCAGAACTATTCGGCAGCGCTTGACGACACCTATGAGTTGCGGTCGAATCTGACGAAAGGAAATGTTTCATGGTGGCATTACATTCAGCAACAGCTGTTAGTTGGTAGAACGCTGATCCTGATTGCGGGAAGCTATCCCACACCGGAGTCGATTAGGCAAGGCTTTCACGCGCTGGGAACGCCTCGATTCAAGGAACATATGAAGCCGCAGGAAAGTGCGCTGTTGCGATTAGGGATTCACCTAGATGCAGCAGCGCGCCCAAAGCGCTGTAAGTAGCCAGAATGTCCGCAGACGCTCTTTCGAGACCGGCACAGGTGAACCAGAAATCCCAGTCCAAGCAGGAGATCCAAAGTGTTCGAGAAATACGACCGCGAAGAGCTGTACCGGAAGGTGTGGGAACAACCCATGGTGAAGGTTGCCGAGAACTACGGCGTATCCTCCGTCGCGCTCGGTAAGACTTGTCGAAAGCTGTCTGTACCAGTGCCCGGCCGCGGGCATTGGGCAAAACTTGCTCACGGCCATGCTGGTTCCAAAAAGCCTCCACTGCCAAAACTCGACAAGGTTCCGGTTATCTTTCGTTCTCCTGTCGAGGAGAAAAGACAGACGACCTCCGACCAAAACGATCCCGAACTCGCCGCTATAAACCAGCTTCTTTCATCCGGTGCGCTGAGCCCGCCGGTGCTCGAAGCCTCCGCCCGGCCTCCTGCTCTGGTTCGTCACACCGCGAGTCTGCTCCGGAGTCGCAGTCGCAAGGACGAACATGGAATTCTACTGCCGCGAGAACGGGGTGGACTTGATATGAAGGTCACTGAGGGAATGCTGGAACGTGCGTTGCAAATCATGACGCAGATTCTGGCCGTGCTGGAGCGACAGAGCCACTCGGTTGAGGTTTCAGAACAGGATCGCACGTCAGTTCTCATTAACGGAGAGCACGTTTCCTTTGGTATTGAGGAGCCGGTCCGGAAAGTGGTCACCCAACAGCCCCGAGTTCCTCATCCAACGGATCGCTGGGATTACGACCAAACCGTGACCTATGAACCCTCAGGAAAACTGGTTCTCGTCATTCATGCAAGTACATGGGGCGCCTACGAACAACGGACGAAATGGAGCGACGCCAAGATTCAGCGAGTTGAAGCTCTCATTCCGGAATTTGTAGCTGGGTTGATGCGAACCGCTGTCGTCCTGCGACGGCAGGAAGAGGCACGCAAGCAGCGTGAGGCCGACGAAAAGAGACGAGCACAGGAGGCGACCCAACTGCGCCAGGATATCCAGGTGGAGGAGAAGAAGCGGGAGCAGTTCAACAAATGGGTCGACAACTGTGAACGCGCCGAACGGCTACGAAGCTTCATAGCGGTTTACGCCGAAAAATCACTCTCATGGTCTGCCGAGAAGCAGGCGGAATACCAGGAATGGATTGCGTGGGCGAAGCGGCAGGCAGATCGGCTTGATCCGTTCGTCCTGGAAAGGCCGGCGTCGGTGTTGGACCGGAAGCGCGAGTTGAGCTGGTATTAGACGATCGTTGAAGGGTTTCACTTATACTTCGAGTGGCGTCATTAGGACGCCTAACAGGGAGCTAGATTCCCTAATACGCTCTATATAGTTCCCTGTTCTTCATGGAGGGTTTCAGAGTGGCTGTGGTGTAAGTGACACAAAACTCAACCGATATTCTCCGAATGCGGGTTCCATTGGGAGCGTCGCTGGCGAAATTCCTTGTATTTTTCCCTGTTAGCAGGGAATTTAGGCGGAGAGGGGTTCGCACATGACTGCGTCCTCCGCCAGCATGTCGTTATTGTAAGATGGGTAACTAGTCAAGGCGCGGAAATCGCCGCTTTTCGCCGATTTTCCCCCGATGACCTGTAGCAGAGAAATGCTCTCCGCATCTATTAGAAGGGAAACCCTCCTGAATTTCTCTGAATGCCAAAAACCGAATACGGGTCTGCGCGCCGACCTGTAGCGGGGAGTTCCCAGTTCGATCCTCTACCCGGCCAGGAAGTCTGCGAACCATCGCCTTTGTTTCGAGTGAGGTTTAAAATATGCCGGAAAACTCGTCGATGCTGCGACGAAACAGGCGCGATCGAGGACATCGGTCTGTCTTGTTTTCTTCGCCACCTCGGGGAGGACCCCGGGTTTAAAGCCAAATATCAGCCCAGGAACTTCGCCAGAGGCTCCCAATAGTTGATTTGCTATCCTGTTGCCAAGTGCTGCGCCTTGGTCTTCGGGAAAACCGGTGTGGTCAAAAACCAGCTTGGTGTTTAGGCCCTGTTCTGTGAATTCGAACTTAGCAATCGAATAAATCCCTGCGTCCCAGCTCCCCGCCCGCCACGCCTGCACGATTCTCTTTTCGGACAGCAGTTCAATCTGGAGCCCTGTAACGTAGCCTCCGAAGAGTGTGAAGGGTCCGCCGACCTCCTGGCTGATCTGCGTGGGTTTGCTTCCCAGCGGGACGCCAGACTTTATTGCGGCACTAAGCTCGATGACCTTCGTGAACTGCTTGGCGTCTGTCAGTGCCCCATAAACGCGCTTGAGGCTCGCCTTGAACATGACCTCGTGGTGAATCTCTGCACAGGAGTGAGAGATTCCTTGGTCGTCGGCCCAGCCGGGCACTGAAACGAGCGCGACTCCGCCAAGGGCGGCGGCGGTGTCGATCATCAGTTGCCGTCGACTAACGACAGAAGTTCGGAATGCCTGAAAGTTTTGCTCGCTCATTCTTGCCTCGTCGAGTTTTGCCGCTCGTTGGTAGCATCAACATGGGAGCATGAAAGTCAAAATATGTTCAAAGTAATATTCTGCTGGACGCCAACGGCTTCCCGCTCCATACTTTCCCGTCTGATGAGGAGGCGTTATGCCTTACCCCTCTGGTCACCGGTCGAAGGTAAGAAAGAACATCATTCAGAGTGCGCGTCGGCTGTTTAATCGCCATGGCTTCGAGAATGTTTCGCTCAAGCAAATCATGGCTGGAGCGGGTCTCACGCCCGGCGGTTTCTATACTTATTTTCACAGCAAGAGCGACCTCTACGCCGAGGTTCTAGGGTGTTTCTTTACAGACCCGGAATGGAAGAGCTGTTGGGAAGGCGTGCATGTCGACCTCTCCTCCACCGATGTTGGCCCGCAGGTGGTACGCGCCTACTTATCACGCCAGCATTTCGACGACGTCGAAAATTCTTGCCCAATGGTCGCCCTGCCGAGCGACGTCGCTCGTAGCGGCGCGAAAGTCAAGCGCGCCTACGAAAATGTTTTTAAGGCGATGGTGAGCATTTTGGAGAGGAGCTTACGCGGGCATCGCCGTCCACGCCACGCCCAGGCACGTGCAATTGCTGCACTGTGCATTGGAGGCATGGTCGTGGCGCGCAATGGTGACTTCGCGATGAATGCCGGAATAAATCGGCGAGTCCATCTATTAGTACAGAGCGCGATAATTTTCCAAGTTGCCTTTTTCGTTTCCCATGTACCGCTAATATTATTTTTCTGGTTAGATCCTATCCCGCCTTAACAGTACCTTCCCGGTTAGCAGCTAGTGTGTCTTCTCACTCCACGTGGCTTAAGGAGACGGGAACTGGACGATAGCTCTTCCGTCTGCCGGCCTCGGTCAGTAGGGAGACGCTCCCCGGAGTTTCTATGGCCTGCCCGGCCACCCTAGCGTCGAGACCCAGGTACCCAACTGAAGCATGCGGAATAAGTGCGGTTGCTCCACCCCAGCTCAGCTCTTGACTCGACCACAATCTGAGCGGGACGCCTACTGGTTCGCGTAGCGGCTCTTGTTATTCCTGGCGGTGACTGTCGACAACTGTTATCCGGACCACGCGAGATACGCCGTCGAGGTCTGCACTGATCACTGCGTCGCCTGTCCCGATCGCCGTGATAAGGCCCGTGGTCGACACGATGGCGACCGATTCGTTAGATGAGGACCACTTTGCAACCGAGGTTACGTCCTTACCCGTGCCATCGGCGATTCCGACCGCTGCAAATTGTTTGCAATCTCGTATCGTTAGGGTGTCCTCCGCCGGCAAAACCATGAGGGTCAGTTTCGAACCCGGCGTGAGGTTTTTCGTAAGCGGCGTGTTCACTCCTTGCAAGGATGCTTTTCCCTCCCAATGCCGTATCTGCGGATCCTCCGCCGGTGGCGCCTGTCCGGCAGGCTCGCTTCGTTGCTCCGAGGCCGTCGATTCTCGGGCGAGTTGTGTGCTGGCTGTTGCCCATCGCTGCAAACCATCTTCAGCAAACAACAAGGCAAGTTCGGACTTCTGCAGCTCAACGATCTCATCTAGCAGCACCCCAAGTTTTTCTCCAGCCCGTATCTCGCTCGTTATCTGGTCGCCTAATGTCGCCGTAGTTGAGGCACTCATTCTGGTGGCGTCCCGGTGGGCGAGATAATAGGCCAGTTGAGCGGCGTCCCGAGCGGCCGTCCGTTCTTTAACTTGTGTGCTTAAGAGCTCGAATTGGTCATGTGAGGAAGCCGACTGTTCGGAACTTCTGCTATCTTCTATCGTCGGCAGTCTCGGAACAGAATCCGGAACGATTTCCAATGACGCTTCGGATACTCCGATTTCCGCCGCAAGCGCCTGGCGCAGCGCCAGTACGTCAACTTCGGCGTTCGCAGCCCGCATCCGAGTCTGTGCTTCCAAAAGCTTGGCCCGATACAGCGCAACGTCGTCATCCACCCCGGCTCGGGCTCGCATTCTCTCTACCACAACCAGGCGTCGAGCGAGTTCATGCTGCTGCTTCCTGGCTGACAACTGGGCAGTGGCCCATACCAGCTGTATGTATTCCATTGTGGTAACCGTTATCGCTTCATCCGAGCCACCGCTCCGGTCCACGGTAAGACAGCCTGGTTCAGAGTTCGATATGGTCCATCGTGGTCGGAGGTGTGCTTGACAGCCGGCTCCTTCAAGGGTCCCGCCTGGAAGTGATTCGCAGTCAACGTCAGATCGATCCGAAACTCCGGGAACGTGCAGTTGTATTGCGAGACGCTCGGGTCGGCAACCGTTTCCGTTATCCACGGGTGAGCCGATTCCTGCAACTTGCTTTTTGCTGAGCTCAATCGCGCGCGCGAAACTTATCGGTTCGGCGCAAACATTAGAGCGCAGAAGTAGAATGGAACAGCAACAAAGTAAGAGCCGGGTTCTTTTTCGCATGCTGCCCTGCAATGTTCTCATTGGCGTGTCAAGCTCCAACTTGAGCTATCACCGTCATTAGCCGTTGCCGAGCCGGTCAGATGCTGTCCATCCGTGCTAACGGTGCTGTTCCAAGTGTTGTTACCGTCGACCATCAAGTTCACTACTCCAGTCAACGTATTCAGCCCATCCCAAGTCATCGTCCCATTTCCCGTTCCAGCCCCGTCGCCGCCGGAACCCGAGACTTGAAGACCATCCGGACTAATAGTCGCAGTCACATTTACAGTGTCATCCATCGACACGGCCGTAAACGTTACCGTATTACCGTTAATTTGCCCGTTCACGGTAAAGAGGTCGGCCCCGTCTTGACCTTGAAACATTAACGTTGCGGTAAGCGAGCTCCCCGTCTGACTAATCGAAGCCCCGACCGAGTATGTGGCCTGAACCCCGCTGTCAGTGACAGTCGCAGTTCCACTCCAATTGCCTGTCAGGAAATAGGTCGGCGCACCGCCTCCGCCACCCGTGCCAGTCGGCGCGAAGTAGCTCGACACATCCAGAATCAGCTGTGTCAGTGCCGAAGCATAGGCATCGATTGCCCCGTCGCTTGTGGGCACGATCGCCATGTTCGAAGTGACCGCCCCATCGACCGCGTTCAACGTGGAAACCAGCGGTTGATTCCCGCCATCTGGCCATAACGTGAGATAGCCGAGCGCTCCCGGAGGCACCACGGTCGCATTAAAGATGAACGCCTGTGCGGCGCTGGACGGGGCGCACGCGCTGTCTACGACGTTAACCGTCAGTTCTCCCTGGAACGGCTGACCATTGCCCACATTGCGCGTGTCAATCACGCGGCAGGGCGCAACGGTATATAACGATAAACCTCCTGATGCCGGCGCCGCGAAATATCCGTTCGTGTCGATAAGAAGATCAGTATCGTTGTTGGGATAAACAGCAACAGCGCCACTCGTTCCCGCCGGGACAATGGCCGCGTTGGCTACGTTAGTTCCGGTCGGGTTGTTCAACGTCGAGACCACAGGCTGCTGCTGCCCCGTGGGCCATACAGTCAGATATCCAAGCCGTTGATGCGCAGGATGGGGCACAGCCGTTACGTTAAAGGAATATGCCGTCGGAGTTATGCCCGTCGGAAAGCAGCTGCTCTCCAGGACCGGGAAGTTTCGTACCTGGTTGCCAGTCAGGAACGGACCACCCAAGTCGCCATTGCCATTGCGCGTGTCAACGATGCGGCATGGCGGGAGGGAGTAAAAGGCGAGCGTTGATTGGCCAGGGGTAGCGAAGTACCCGTCGATATCAAGTATGACATCGGTTGTATCGCTGACGTAGATGGAAACTGCGCCCTGATACCCTGCCGGAACCACGGCTGCGTTCGCCTTCACCCTCCCATCCAGTGAATTCATGGTGGAAACTGTAGGTTGGCTATCGCCAGTGGGCCAGATCGTCAGATAACCCAGCCGACGATGAGGAACCACGGTGACATTCAGCGAATACGCCGCCGCAGTTGCGGGAATATCGCAATTTCCAAGCTGAGACAGAATGAAGCTCTGCGAAGTTCCTCCCTGAATCGGCCCCCCGCCGCCCGAGCGCGTGTCCAGCAGCCGGCACGGCGTCACCGGCACAAACTGCACCGGATCGGAGTTGGCGTCGGTAATCACGCTGAACGTGTTGTTGCTATTTACGACGTACACGCGGTTCGTGACCGGATTCACCAAAGCGCCACTCGGTGCCGGGCCGACGCCTACGGTTCCAACCAGAGAGTTATTGGCAAGATCATAGACGGAAACCGTATTGTCGCCCGAGTTCGTGACGTAGAGCATATTGGTGACGGCGTCAGATTCGACGTCCGAGGGTGCATTGCCGACGGTAATAACCGAGTTGGTCAGGGTTGCGCCGTCGACGATGGTCACAGTGTTGTTAGCGGTGATGAGCGAGATCTTGTTCGATACCTGGTCAACATCCATCGACGAAACGCCATTGAAGGTCAGAGTCTGTACGCTGAAAGAGGCTCCATCAATAACGCTTAAGGATGTGTTGTTGCCGTGGCCGTCGCCGAAATTCGCGACATATGCTTTGTTGGTCAGCGTATTTAATAGCAGGATTAAAGGCATTTGCCCCACGGAAACTGTGCGCAGCACCGAGTTGTCCGACCCGTCAATGATAGTGACTGAGTTGCCGGTTGTATTGTCCACATAAATACGATTTCTGGTGGAATCTACCTGCACCAGACGCGGGCCACTTCCCACCGGGATAGTCGCTGTAACTTGGTTGCTGCCGCCATCGATCACAACTGCTGCATTCGCGAGCCCCTCAGTAACATAGACCTTGTTCGTCACCGCGTCGACAGCCAGATAATACGGAGCCGCCGTCAAATGGATGACCGCGTCAATATGGTCGGTGCTGCCGTTGACAACGGTAACGGTCTGATCCGTGAGGTCCCCAATGTAGATTTTGTTCGTAGTTTCGTTAATGGCAATGCCTATCGGTTGCGAGCCCAGTTGAATTGAGTCGATGACGGTGTTCGATGAACCGTCGACCACCTGCACTACGGTTCCGACGATGACATAGAGGCGGTTGGTGGCGTGATTTATAGCGGCGTTCACTACATTGCCATTAAACGTGATCGTCGTGAGCAGGCGTTGCGCGACCGCGAATGGAGCAGTGGCTAAGAGAGCTAGGTTGACGATGACGATACAGAGATGACGAAGGCTACGCATAGGGATCTCCTGGCCGTTCCGGACTTGCTCGCGACAGACGATTAGGGAAGGAATGCGCCGGTTCAAGGGAGGTCACAACGGAGGCCATGCCGCTGAGGTACTGAACTGCGCATCAACGGAAGCAGATTGCAGTAGGTTGCTTCCACTGTCAACAGAAAACCGCATGGAAGCTGGAGATTTCACGAACGGATCTTTTGACCTACTGTCTCGCAAGTGCTACGAACCTAACCTATTTCAGCTACCCCAGCGAAACTGAAGCACTCTGTCCCAAAAGATAGGTTGGCGCACACTAGGTCACTACCTCGGAAGTGCTGGAAGCCTAGCCTATTTCTGCCATTCTGGAGAAACTGAGGGAACTCATTCCCGAAGTTGGTTCCGCCTCCAGACTCGCCAGTTATTTGAAGGCGATACCCATGCGGCCAAACTCTCCCAGTGAAGGTTAGGCGTTCCTCGCCTTAGTGCCGCGGAACTATAGCGCTAATAATTCATATCGATTGTGGAAAACCGAAGGTGTGCGGAGCATCTCGTCCGGTTTGAAAATAGGGTACGAGATGGCCTTTCATGAGAAGGCCGGTCGTAGTCAAGAAGGATCTTCATCCGTCCCTATTCCCAAGCAAGGTTTTCCTCCACCGAGTCTCCGCTGTTGCCACCCTTCCATCCGCACTCTGGATGAGCGATTCTCGCTCGGTGCAAGTTGGGTGTTCTCATTTCAGCCGGTGCTGCCACCTACTGAAGCTATTACTTCGCTCTGTCACTGCGCCCTGCGGCATAGATCACTGACATATGTTCAATGAAGATTGTGTAATGCTAGCGAGCCTCTTGGGAGACTACTCCCGGCCGTGTTCCCACCCGGTCTGACCGCGCCCGCCGGGCGAGAAGCAGGATCTCCGAAGCTGACCCTCCCAAGTAACCGGAAAGTCCAAGGGGAGGCATCAATGACTCGCATAGTTTCTGTTGCGGTTCGGATATTGAGCGTTATCTCACTGTTCATCTCCGCGCCGGCAGTCATCGCGCAGAACCCGGTGCCTTTCCTCAATCAGCCCCTCGTCCCTGCCGCTATTGCGCCCGGACCACCGGGCTTCACATTCGCGCTTGCCGTGAATGGCACAGGGTTTGTCTCTGGATCGACGGTTAACTGGAATGGGATGCCAAGGACGACAGCGTTCGTGAGCAGCTCACGGCTCATCGCCTACATTCTTTCCTCAGACATCGCTGTTCCCACTACTGCCTGGATCACCGTGGTGAATCCTCCACCAGGCGGCGGTGCCTCGAACACCCTGTTTGTGCCCATCAACAACCCGTCCTCCAGCCTATCGTTTGACAAGACGGATTATTCTGTCGGCGGCGCTCCTCAGGTTGTAGAAACGGCCGACTTTAATCGGGATGGCAAGCTGGATCTAGTGGTCGCCCAGAACGGCGGGTCCGTCGCGGTGATGCTGGGAAACGGAGACGGTACGTTTCAGAGTCCGCACGAATACTCCACCGGCGGCGGTGCTCAGGCACCCATCGTTGGGGACTTCAATGGCGACGGGAAACTCGACCTCGCCGTACCTTACTTTGATGTGGCCGTGTTGCTGGGCAATGGAGATGGTACGTTCCAGCCTGCCGTTATCTATCCAATCGGCAGCTTTGCGACTCACGGCATTACTGCGGACTTCAACCGTGACGGCAAGCTTGACTTGGCCATTGTTACTTGGACTCCAAGTGTTTCCATCCTGCTAGGAAATGGGGATGGCACGTTTAAGCCTCATGTTGACTATGTGGTGGGGAGCACGCCAACGCAGATTGCTGTAGGTGACTTCAACCGAGATGGCAAGCTCGACCTGGCCGTGGCCGCCTGGGGATCAAATAGTGTCTCCATTCTGTTGGGCAAGGGAGATGGAACCTTCCAGCCTCATGTCGATTACCCTACTGGTAACAACCCCGGCGGGATTGCTGTCGCCGACTTAAACGGAGACGGGATACTCGATATCGCAGTTCCCAACCAAGGATCAAACAGCATCTCGGTTCTGTTAGGCAACGGGGATGGCACGTTCAGACCGCACGTGGACTACCCGGCTACGCACTCGGGCAAGATCGAGATCGCGGACTTCAACCAGGACGGCAAACTGGACTTGGCTGTAGCCTCAGGCAGCGGCGTTGACATCCTTTTGGGTAATGGCGACGGGACGTTTCAGCCAGCCATGTCCTTTCCGAGCGGGGGCTCTTCATGGAATCCGTTGCCCGGCGACTTTAACGGCGATGGCCGACTTGATATTGCAAGTGCCAATCTGTTTGACGGTACTGTCTCGGTTCTTCTTTCACAGCCGCAACCGCGCAGCACCTATCCTGCTCCTCGTTGATCGTTGGCGTGAGATCGCCATGTCCCACGTGATCCGGCTAAGCGACCCGTCCGGTTTAGTCCGCGTGCTCACGACTCGCAGCGAAAAATCGGTGATCAGTAGCGAAAGGAGTACAGATGCCTGTTACCAATGGGAATCGTACGGTTGAGGGAGTACAACCGGCAACGTACATGAACTACGGCAGGAGCGCTGCTGTCCTACTGCTTGTGATTCTGTGTGGCAGTTGCGATGGTTTTTTCCCCTCCTCAGACGAGATCACTGCGCTCGCCTTGTCGCCCGCCAGCGCTTTTCTTAGGCCGAAAGGAACACAGCAATTCACGGCCACGGCAAAGTTCGGCAATAACACAACAGGAGATGTTACGTCGCAAGTAACCTGGTCGTCTTCCGGCACCAACATCGCCACGATTGACACTTCCGGCCTGCTCACAGCGGTAGCTCTCGGCAATACGACCGTCACGGCCAAATCCAATAACAGCCATGTCACTGCGAGCGCTTCTGTGACGGTGAGCAACAAGACGATCGCGAGTATCACTATCAGCCCCTCGAATGCGAGCCTGAATAGCGGCCAGCAACGGCAGTTCATGGCGACGGCAACATTCTCGGATGGGACAATGGGAGATGTAACCACTTCCGCGAACTGGAGCTCCAGCGTGACTTCTGTGGCTACGATCAGCGGCACGGGCCTGGTCACCGCTGTCTCAACAGGAACGACAACAATTAGTGCCGCGGACGGCAACATCGTGGGCACTACTACGTTAACGGTTCAGTAGTCAGCACGAATCCCAGCGGAGATTACCGATCACAAGACCGGCAAGAACCGAACCGAGAATGGCATGGTCGTTGCTCCCCAAAAGGAGGGCTGTACCAGGTGCGACTTCGGTCAGGTTTGTGGACCCTATGAAGAGCTGCGCGTCGGTCGTAAGGATCCTGGGCCACCTGTTAATGTCAGATAAGTAACTAGTCAACACGCAGAAATCGTCTCGTTTCGCCGGATTTTTCCCCCAATATTCCCCGATGACCTATAGCAGAGAGATGCTCTTCCGCATTTATTAGAACGGAAATCCCCCTGAGTTTCTCTGAATGTGCAAAAGCCGAATATACGTCTGCGCGCCGACCTGTAGCGGAGAGTTCGCGATTCGACTGACCGCTCGGCCAGCAAGTCTGCGAACTATCGCCTTTACTTCGCGCTACTGCGTTGCAGCAGCCCCTCGGTTCTAGAAAAGCGCAGACCTCGACGCGAATTCGGAGCAGATCCAGGCCGCCGTCTTCAAGGGCGAAGCGCAACTGCACGGCGATAAGTCCATAGGCCTGCGTAAGCAAAGAGGCCCTGATTATTGATCTGAAGGACGCGGCCAGATTGTTTGTAAGGTTTCCGGTCTTCCTGTGACTACCTGAATAGGGATAACTGAGAGCACGGAGCGAACAGGCTATCGGAATCCAGGTCGCCGCTTCGATCTCTTTGAGAGACCGAGCTTCCCTGATTTCAGGAGAGAAAAATGACTATTGCAAATCGATTCAAGGCTGATGGAAACCTGTCCGTCCAACCGACGGAAGCGTCCCCGTCCAGTTCCCGTCGAACATTTGGCCTCAAGCCCGTTTTCGTCGGACCCAACGGTCTGCGGGCCGGCTGGCGCATGCTTATGTTTCTCGCTCTGTTCGGCGTTCTATTTGGCAGTTTCGCTCTCATCCGAGCAGGCGGCCCGCAAGGTTGGATGGAGCAGCACCGGAATCAGGGCCACATAACGGTCACGCCATTCCTGATGGGAGAGTCGGAAGCGATCGCGTTATTGTTTCTATCCATAGCAGCGCTGGTCATGGCCAAACTGGAACACCGCCGAATCGGCGAATATGGTCTGCCCCTGCGTAAGGCCTTAGGAAAGGATTTCTGGATTGGTTGTCTCTCGGGCTTTCTGGCAATCAGCGGCACGCTCCTGGGAATGTTCCTGCTGCGCGGCTTCCGAGTGACAGGAATGGCTCTTCACGGGACAGCCATTTTATCCGCGCTCATCGCATGGGGCATGGCATTCCTCCTGGCCGGAATCGTAGAAGAATTCCTTTGTCGCGGATACCTGCTGTACACGCTTGCTTCCGGAATAGGTTTTTGGCCGGCAGCATTCGTGATGTCCGGCTTTTTCGCCTTCGGGCATTTCTTTAATTCGAGCGAGACCGGAATGGGCGACCTGTCGACTGGTTTGTTCTCGCTCCTCTTTTGCCTGCTCTTGCGAAGGACCGGGAATCTCTGGATCGCGGTCGGCTTTCACACAGCCTGGAACTGGGGGCAAACGTTGTACGGTGTTCCGGACAGTGGCATGTTGCCTTACCAAAGTGTGTTCACTTCTTCCTTCAGCGGACCCAGCTGGATTACTGGCGGCATCGTCGGACCCGAGGGCAGTATTTTGTGTCCGATCGCTTTGCTGGTGGTAGCGCTGATTTTCAGCCGCTACTATCGCGAGAACCGGTACCTCAATCGAGAAACCGCAACCGATGCCCGTGCCGGCGGCGGTCTCGTGATGTCTTAACCGTTCGGAAGTAAGGGTATTCTCCACCTTACGGCTGCTCCGGAATAAATCATGCCTGGTTCGTTACATATTGAGTCGCTGGACAGGTCACAATCGTGAGCGAACCACAGACTTTGGAAAAACAGTTCGCCCGCATTCTCAGCGAGTACGGGACGCCTCTCGCGCGGCTTGCATTTAGTTACGAGGCGGTCGCCAGCGTCAGAGAAGAACTTGTGCAGGAGATCGCGCTGGCGATCTGGCAAGCGCTGGCCCACTTCCGAGGCGAGTGCTCAGAAAGAACATTCGTTTATCGCATCGCTCACAATCGTGGGCTTAGTCATGTGTTGAGGCGACGACCGTCTCATCAGCCGTTGGAGGAGATCGAAGAGTCCGACCAGCCGGTAGACCCGCGCCCCCTTCCAGAGGAGCAGGCGGTACGAACTGATCAGCGGGAGCAACTGATGTCGGCGATTCAATCTCTGCCCGTGACTCACCGGCAACTGATCGTACTCATGCTCGAAGGTCTGGCGCACGCGGAGATCGCGGACGTAATGGGCATTACGGAAAACAACGTGGCGGTACGCCTGACCCGAGCCAGAAGGGCATTGAAGGACGCTATGGGGACGAAGCCATGATCGGAGTTTGGAAATGATCGAAGACCGCGAACTTCATAATTGGCGCGAACAATGGAAGAACGTCGCGGAGCCTCCGGCCGACTTCCCGCACACGGTCCACCAGAGGATCAAGAGCGAGGACAGACGCTTCATGCTGGGGAATCTGGCGACGCTAATCGCGTTCTTGGGGCTTCTGATTTTCGCCCTGTACATCCGGCATCAGTCGAACTGGATGGGAAGAGGCTGGGCGACTGGCATTTGCCTCCTGGTATTTGTGTCTGTCGGATACCGGTTATGGATGCTGCGGGGGACCTGGCGCCCTGAGACACAGTCAACCCGTGCGTTCGTAGAGCTTTGGCATAAGAGAGTGGTAGCTCGAATCCGGCTGCTTCGGATCTCTATTTATGTCTCTGTTGGCTGGATCATCTCCTGCGCGGTACTGACGGCAGTTAATTGGGCGACGATAGGGCGAGACGTAAGGGCTCATCCCGGCGACTGGGTGGGGTTGCTGATCGCTTGCGTGCTCATGCAGCCGGTAATCTGGTACTGGGCCGCTTGGCTCCGTCGCCGCAAACTGAGGGAACTGAATGAAGTGAAAGAAATTCTGGATGAAATGGACGGAAAACGAGCGTTGTAAAGTTGGCCTGATGTATACGGAGCCGACGTCCGAATAGCAGGTTGCCCGCAAATATAAGCTCCTGATCCGCCATCCAGATGCTCATCATCGCTTCGCAACAGAAGAGTTGCCGGTGGAGATGGTTGCACTAGTCTGCGCGATCTTCAACCTCCAGTTGGGAATAGGCGAACCGTTTCCATTAGCGTTCAGGTAGCACACCATGTTCTTCAGCCGATCGGTGTCGGATCCCGATGCGCTTTCTCCCCGTTGCCGGAGATAATACGGAGGAATCGACTGGTAATACAGCGTAGCAACCACGCTGGCTGCATTCGCCAGCTGAGAACTCAAGGGTATGGCGTATCGAACCGTACTCGATCCACTTCCGTCACTGTAGTCAGGATCGCCATTCACGCCTACCGGTTTAGTCATCTCAGCCGCCGGCCCAGTCGCGCTCCATCCCCTGGGAAGCAGGCGATTGTTTTTTATGACTTCGTCAATGTTCAAGAAGCTGGTGGTGATGTCGCCTTCCGGGCTCAAAGCCAGTTCCTCATAAATTTGCACCTGATCATCCCGGGTGATCGGGTTTGCCTGGTTGTAGTGCGGCTGATAGGCCTGCTGGTTCGGCGCGAAGAATTCAGTTATCAGCGGAGCCCCGCTATTATCAAGGATGACGCCGTCCGGCGACGTTTGTCCCGACACCCATAAGGTATCGCCCTGACTGTCGAGAACCCTGAACTCCAGGAATGCGCGGCGGAACGCAACTCCCGAGGGAAAGCTGTGGCCCGCCAGATTGACTACTTTAACGTCGGCCTGCAGCGTATTACCGGTCACTTGCAGAGAGACAATATTCACTGCTGCTGTAGTGTTCGCCACCTGCAAGCCGGAATTGATAGCCGTGTACTGGCTGGAGAACGTATCCTTCGCCGCAAACCCCGGCAGCAATGGATTGGAGGCGTACAAGCCCAGTTCGCTGCGATACTCCCCAAACATCTCCAAGGCGAAGAGGTTAATTCCCAGCAGCGTGTGCCGGGAGAAGGAGGTCCGCTTGGTCAGTTGAATCTCGTCATCGGGCGCGCGAAAAAGCTCGGGCGGAAACGTATTGTCTTCAATATTGGCAATATTGAATGCCAGCGAATGCCCGTTATACTGCCGCGGCATGTGGCAATCCTGACAACTCTGAGGATTTGAGCCATTGTCCGCGAAGACGCTGTTTGCCCATTCCAGAAAGGTAGTCTGTTCGTGGGACACTTTGGGAGCTCCGTGTTCGTCCAATCGTTGGTTGCCGTTCTTGTCGTAGACGGGTAGAAAGATGGTGTGACACGAACTGCATAGCAGCGACGACTGGACTTGGCTGGCGAACTTGGGATTGACTCCAATTGCATTTTGCATGGGTAGCGTCGCCACCCTCGCATAGGGACCGTACAACTCCGTCGCAGGCCCCGTTTTGAACTGTCCCGTGTAGGTCGCTTCGGTGCCGAGCCCGTCGGCGGATATGCTGTGACAGCCGAGGCAAGACACTCCATCCCGCGCCAAGCCGCCATAAGGGGAGTTGGGATCGGAAAGGTGGGTGTGCGTCAGCAGTCCCCCATTGGTATCCAGCTTGTACTGGCGTTCTCCCATGACCCCGTGACAGCGGAGACAGGTATCGTCGATGAAGTCGGCAGCCTTGGGTTGACCGTTCAGCCTGGGATAAAGACTCCTCTCGGTTTCCAGCTGCGCCAGGAAAATAGGATCGCGTCCAGAGAGGCCCATCATGGAATAACGCCACTCGCCATTGGGAGAGACATTGACCTTGCAGTTTGTCGGCTGGCTGCCGCTGCGGTCGCAGGTGTGCAGAGCATTGGGATACAGCATGGCCGGCAGGTCATCCCTCACTTGACCATCGTTGCCGATAAGCCCGGTGATTGTTCCCGTCGCATCGTGACAGCCGGCACACTGGTCGGAGGTCAGAAACTGTCGTCGTCCCGCCGCCTGGCCGTTGGGAACAACATGATCAAACGATTCGGGCACCATGCAATACGATTTGCGCAGACCCTGCTGCTGCGGAAATACCAGCGAACATTGCGGCGCCGCCAACGGAGCGCGCGCGGCGCCCGACTGCTCCTTCATGCGCACATAATAAGCATGATGCATGTCGTCGAGCGGATTGAACTCCGAGGCCGAAGGGGCGTCGTCACTGGCCGACCTAGCTGCAAGCTTTTTCGAAGAGAAACTTTCGAGGTTTGTAACATGTAAGGTTGTTGCAAACGTCTGCTGGGCGTCTGCCGAAGACGCATGGCAGTTCAGGCAATACAGTCCGTATCCGGAATAAACCGGCGTCGGTTCCGTGCATCCGTTCGTGATTTTGGGCACCGGCGTTTCTCCGTTACCTAAATCGGCCCAGTACCAACCATCCCATACTGAACTGTCGCGCACCATGATGGTCCAGTCCAGCAACTTGGTTCCAGCCTCATCGGGATACTGCTCTTTCACCATCATCCCGCCGTCGGCGATCTTGGCGCTACGGTCCCCCTGTTGTAACCAGTTCCAGATACTCGGTGAGTAATACACCTTGACGAACGGATGAACCTTCTGACTACTGCGTATGGCGTCGTCGTGCTGCCAGCGCTGATAGCAGCGGTTGTCAGCGAATTTCGTCAGCGCTGGTAGGAAGTTGGGAGAGTTCGATGGAGGTAACGACCCACATTCTGGGTTCTGCGGGCTGACGCCGCAAGCGGTCAACAGTAAAGAAAGAGCGGCTATTGTACTCAGCAGCCCTGTGGTGCTGCGTGAGCTCATAATTTCTCCGCTCTGCCCAACCGCAATGCAGAAATATGGTCCATTCTCTTTGGCGACCCGACAGTTTCAAGCGTGAGGCTGCAATACTACATCAACGCCTCAAGTAGCCTGTGAAGACGGCTTGAATGACGCGCATCCGAGAGAATTTAGTTCGCACGTGACTCCGTGGTAGGTCAGCCAATTCACCTCTGGTTCGCTTGTGACTCCCTGGGTAGCTGAGAAACAGATCGACCGGCAATCCGACGTAAACACGGAACTTGTCGGTAGAGAACGATATGTATCACATGGTCGAATCCGCTTTTCTCCGTCATCAAGTCTTTATTGTCATAAAAGTGACTAGTAAGCGCGCTGAAATCGTCGCGTTTGGGGAATTTCCGTGAAGGACTAGCTTTGGCGAACGCCGGGCTTGGAGTCGTGCACGGCTTTGCCGCGCCAGTCGATGGGACGTGGCACGCTCCCCACGGCGCGCTTTGTGCGGCGATCTTGCCGTACGGCATGGCAGCCAATGTTGCGGTCTTGCGCGCTCGCGCGCCGCGGCATCCAGCTCTCCCACGTTACGCAAACATAGCGCGCCAACCGACCGGTAGGAATGAAGCACGAGCGTAGAATAGGATCGACTGGGTACGCGCTCTCTGTGTCAAACTCAAGATCCTCTCGCTGCGCGTTTACGGCATTACCGAAGCCGATCTCCCCGGCGTAGTCGCGAAGGCGGCGGGTGCCAGCAGCATGCAAGCCAATCCGCTTCCGCTCACAAACGACGAGTTGCTATCTCTGGTTGCGGCGGCGCTGTAACAAGACGCAATCGCGCTGGAGTTCTAAATCAACCACCCAACTGGCAAGCAGCCCCGCGACGCGTTTCAGTTCTCCTGGCAGGCGTCCCGCATCTGCGTCATTAGCAGCCGTTGCGCACGGCCCTGGTAGTGATTTCGAGAACTGATGATCCCAACTTTGCGCGTACTGTGTTTGCCTGAGATCGGGATGAACGTGCATCCAGCCTGTGGCTGCACGGCCATTGCCGGTACCGCCGACACCCCCATCCCCGCGGACACCATCGCCAGGATCGTCGCGAACTGACCGCTCTCGAAGACCACGCATGGTGTCACCTTCGATTTATGGCAGGCGGCGATCAGGCTGTCGCGGAAGCAGTGGCCCTCCTTCAGCAACAAAAACGGTTCCCGATTCAGCTCCGTCAGGCTGATGGACTTGCTTGACGCCCGGCCATGGGTCTTCGGCAGGACCGCATAAAAATTCTCCTCGAACAGCTCCTCGGTAGCGAGGTCGCCTTCGGCAATCGGCAATGCCGCAATGGCCATGTCGATGGTGCCGTCGTGCAGCCGCTGAAGCAGGGTCGGCGTGATGTCTTCGATAATCTTGACCGTGATCAGCGGATGTCGCGCGGCAAAACCCTTGAGCAGCTTCGGAAGCAGGTAAGCCGCGATAGTCGGAATGATGCCGACCACAACGTCGCCCTTCTCATTGCCGGCCATCTCCTGCAGCTCGGTCTTCGCCTCTTCCAGCTGGTGAAGAATCCGCTCCGCCCTCGGAAGAAAAGCTTCTCCGAACACCGTGAGCTTGGCCGAACGGGGCAGGCGATCAAAAAGACGTGCACCCAGCTCCGCTTCTAGTTTCATGACCTGTTGCGAGAGCGACGGCTGCGCCACATGCTCAACTTCTGACGCGCGGGTAAAGGTGCCGTGCCGGGCGACTGCGCAGAAATACCTGAGTTGATGGACTTCCATCGGGCCTCCAGCGCCAAGACGCATTTCCTATGGTATTCATAGGAAACATCTATTTTACCTTTACTTCGCGGGGTGCGAGAATGTTAGACATGGAAAAACAACTAGCGACCGCAGCCGGGGCAACTGCCGCCGGTAATCAGCAGAACGCATCAACCGAATCCAAGTGCCCGGTAGCGCATGGCGCTAGCAGACCTCAGAACAATTCGGCTTGGTGGCCGAATCAGCTCAACGTGAACATCCTGCACCAGCACTCTCCCAAGTCCGATCCCATGGGCAAGGAATTCAACTACGCGGAAGAGTTCAAGAGCCTCGATCTGACTGCCGTGGTGAAAGATCTCCACGCCCTGATGACCGATTCACAGGAGTGGTGGCCGGCCGACTTCGGACATTATGGGCCGCTTTTCATCCGTATGGCCTGGCACAGCGCCGGCACCTACCGCATCGGCGATGGCCGCGGCGGAGCGGGCTCCGGCGAGCAGCGCTTTGCGCCGCTTAACAGCTGGCCCGACAATGTGAACCTCGACAAGGCGCGCCGGCTGCTCTGGCCAATCAAGCAGAAGTATGGCAAGAAGATTTCCTGGGCCGACCTCATGGTGCTGGCGGGTAACGTCGCGCTGGAGTCGATGGGCTTCAAGACCTTCGGCTTCGCCGGCGGACGCGAAGATGTATGGGAGCCCGGCGAGGACATTTATTGGGGTCCTGAAGGCAAGTGGCTGGCAGACGAACGCTACAGCGGCGACCGCGATCTGGCGAATCCTCTTGCAGCCGTGCAGATGGGTTTGATTTACGTGAATCCAGAAGGTCCCAACGGCAATCCCGATCCTCTTGCCGCGGCGCGCGACATCCGAGAAACTTTTGCCCGCATGGCCATGAATGACGAAGAGACGGTTGCGCTGATTGCTGGCGGACATACGTTCGGCAAGACTCACGGCGCCGCTGACGCGCAAAATGTTGGCCCTGAGCCGGAAGGCGCGCCCATCGAGCAGCAGGGCCTGGGCTGGAAGAACAAGTTCGGTACCGGCATGGGCGGCGACACGATCGGCAGTGGTCTGGAAGTCATCTGGACTACGACGCCGACCAAGTGGAGCAACAACTTCTTCGAGAACCTATTCAAGTACGACTGGGAGCTGACGAAGAGCCCAGCTGGCGCGCATCAGTGGACGCCGAAGAATGGCGCAGGCGCCGGACTGGTTCCTGACGCGCATAATGGCTCCAAGCGTCACGCGCCATCGATGCTTACGACCGACCTCGCGCTTCGACTCGACCCAATTTACGGGCCAATCTCCAGGCGCTTCTACGAGAATCCGCAGGAGTTTGCAGACGCCTTCGCCAAAGCCTGGTTCAAACTGACGCATCGCGACATGGGGCCGCTCTCGCGTTACCTCGGGCCGCTGGTTCCCAGGGAGCCGCAGTTGTGGCAGGATCCAGTTCCCGCAGTCGATCACGAGCTGATCGACGACAAAGATGCTGCTGCTCTGAAGGCCAAGATCCTCTCCTCGGGATTGTCGACCCAGCAATTGGTCTCGACTGCCTGGGCGTCGGCGGCATCGTTCCGCGGCTCCGACAAGCGTGGAGGCGCAAACGGCGCCCGCATTCGCCTGGCACCGCAGAAAGATTGGGAAGTGAATCAGCCTGCCGAGCTGGCGAAGGTGCTGCCGGTTCTCGAGAGGATTCAGAAAGAGTTCAACGCCTCGCAGTCTGGCAAGAAGAAGGTCTCGCTGGCTGACGTGATCGTTCTGGGTGGCAACGCAGCGGTCGAAGATGCTGCGAAGAAGGGTGGTCACGAGGTGGAGGTCCCCTTCGCTCCCGGACGCACCGACGCTTCACAGGAGCAGACCGACGTGCACTCCTTCGCCGTAATGGAGCCCAAGGCAGACGGCTTCCGCAACTATGTCCGGAAGCAGAACGGAACCTCGCCGGAGGAACTGCTGGTGGATCGGGCTCAGCTCCTGAGGCTGACTGCTCCCGAGATGGCGGTCCTGGTCGCCGGGATGCGCGCTCTGAATGCCAACCACGGTGGCGCTAAGCACGGCGTCTTCACCGACAAGCCGGGCACGCTGACGAACGATTTCTTCGTCAACCTGCTTGACATGAACACCGAGTGGCAGCCCTCGTCCACCGAAGGCGTTTATGAGGGCCGCGATCGCAAGACCGGCAAGGTCAAGTGGACGGGAACACGCGTAGACCTTATCTTCGGTTCGCACTCTCAGCTGCGCGCGCTTGCCGAAGTCTACGCCTGCAGTGACTCGAAAGGGACGTTTGCGAAGGACTTCGCTGCAGCGTGGGGCAAGGTGATGAATAACGATCGCTACGACCTCGCCGCCTCGGGCAAGGCTGCGGTCAACTAAACCGGAATCGACCCCGCGGTTCTACAATGCCAGCCCCGTGAATTGACGGAGGCTGGCATTTTTATTTGCGGCTGTCGCAGCCCAAACCTGGAAAGGAGGCTTGCACCGCGCGGTAAGGGTTTCGTCCGCCTACCCGGTTATTTGCTTGGCCGCGACCCTGTAATGAGGATGTCCACAAGTCGCGTGGCGCTTTGTTTCCAGTCCGGACTGGTCGCCACGTACGACACGCCGATCAAAGCTCGAAGCAGATCGAAGGGATCGAGGTCCTTCCGCACGTCGCCGCTCTTGATGGCGCGCTTCACCAGTGCCTCAATTGCACCCTGCACCTGGCCGCGCGTGGCCTCATACAGCTTTGAAGAACCGCCGACCAGAGTATTCAGCGCTGGCGCAATGATCTGCTTGGCCGCGATGTAATCGACGAAAAGCAGCATCCAGGCCCGGAGCGCTTCCACCGGAGGCATGGTCTCGGCGAACCTGCGTTCCGCGGCTGCCAGTTTTTCTACCTCGGTGCGGTAGACCGCCTCGAGGAGCGCCTCGCGTGTCGGAAAATGGCGGTACAGAGTTCCCGCTCCCACCCCTGCCCGCGTGGCGATCTCGTCCAGGCTGGTGTTTGCGCCTGAGCGGGTGAACTCTTCCTTCGCAACCTCAAGGATTCGCTCGCGATTCCGCCGGGCGTCCGCCCTGGGCTTGCGGTCGGTTTGTGATTTTTTTTTCGGCATCTCACGATTCTTTGCAACCGGAGACTGTCTCCGGTTATCTATATTAAACGGAGACGGCCTCCGCTTTGTTAGATGCGGCACGGGCCGCTAAGGTCCAGCATCAAAACTCGCCCTTATTAAGGAGAAAAGTATGAGTTCAGCTACAACCGTAACGCAAGCCTTTGGAGCAACCTCAACCACAGAAGATGTTTTATCGGGTGTCAACCTGCGCGGCAAACGAATTCTGGTGACCGGCGTATCGGCCGGCCTGGGCATTGAAACCGCGCGCTCGCTGGCGGCGCACGGCGCAGACGTTGTCGGCGCTGCTCGAGACTTGAAGAAGGCGGAGGCGGCCACAAGCCAAGTCAGGAAAGACGCCGCCGCGAATGGCGGAAGTTTTGAGCTGATTGAACTCGATCTGGCCAACCTGAAAAGCGTTCGCGCCTGTGCGGACAAACTGCTGGAGAAAGGTCAATTCTTCGATGTCGTGATCGCAAATGCCGGCGTGATGGCCACGCCCTTTGGTCAAACGGCCGACGGCTTCGAAACGCAGTTCGGTACCAATCATCTTGGCCATTTTGTCCTGGTCAACCGGATTGCACCGCTCATTCGGGCAGGCGGCCGGCTCATCAACCTTTCCTCTGCAGGTCACCGTTACTCCAACGTCGACCTCGATGATCCTGGTTTTCAACGGACGCCCTATGAGCCATTCGTAGCCTATGGCCGATCGAAGACCGCGAACATTCTCTTCGCCGTTGCCTTCGACAAGCGGCATCGGGGACGTGGCGTACGCGCCGCAGCCGTACATCCGGGAGGCATCCAGACCGAGTTGGGGCGCTATGCTGACCCAGGTCGCATCGAAGCGTTGATCGAGCAGATCAACCAGCAACAAGCCGCGGAAGGTAAGCCGCCGTTCCAGTGGAAGACTGTCCCGCAAGGGGCTGCAACTTCCGTATGGGCTGCGGTCGTCGCTCCCGCCGACGAGGTTGGAGGCCAATATTGCGAAAACTGCCACGTCGGCAGTGTCGTGCCGGCCGAAACGGCGATCAGCGTCATGAGTGAAGGGGCGCGGGCCTACGCGCTCGATCCCGCTAACGCAGAGGCGCTCTGGAAGAAAAGCGAAGAAATGGTGGGAGAGTCGTTCTAACGTCCCGCTACCACTTCGTCTGAACGACCTTGAATTGCAGAAGGAGAACGCAATGCGTGTTTTTGTCACAGGAGCTACAGGCTTCATCGGTTCGGCTATTGTTCCGGAGTTAATAAACGCAGGCCATCAGGTACTCGGACTGTCGCGCTCGGATGCGGGCGCCAAGACCCTCTTGGCCGCCGGTGCCGAAGTGCATCGCGGAGATGTCGAAGACCTCGACAGCTTGCGCAGCGGAGCAGCCAAGTCCGATGGCGTGATCCACACCGCCTTTATTCACGACTTTTCGAAGTTCGAGGAGAATTGCGAGATCGACCGGCGCGCCATCGTAGCTCTCGGCGCGGCGCTCGCCGGCTCGCACCGGCCTTTTGTCGTGACCTCCGGGACTGCGGTCGCTCATACCCCGGGCCGCCTCACGACCGAGGAAGATGTACCCAATTCTCCCATGCCCCGTGTAGCTTCGGAAGCAGCAGCCGCTTCCCTGGCGGAGCAGGGCGTGCGCGTTTCCATCATGCGCCTCCCGCAGGTCCATGATCCATACAAGCAAGGGCTCATCACCTATTTGGTCGCGGCGGCTCGCGAGAAGGGTGTGTCGGCGTATGTGGGCGATGGGCAGAACCGCTGGCCGGCGGTGCATCGCCTCGATGCTGCGCACCTCTACCGGCTCGCGCTGGAGAAAGGTGTCGCAGGAGCCCGATACAATGCTGTCGCCGAAGAGGGCGTGACGCTGCGGGAGATCGCCGAGGCTCTTGGCCGGGGTATGAAGCTGCCGGTCGTCTCGAAGTCCGCTGAAGAGGCGGCCGAGCATTTCGGGTGGCTGGGAATGTTCGTCGGCGCCGACATCCCTGCGTCCAGCGCGCTAACGCAGCAGCGCCTGGGATGGCGTCCGACTGGTCCTAAGCTGATGGACGATCTTAACCAGGGGCGCTTTGTCGCAGTATGAACCAGCTATTGAGCACAGGAGAACAACGATGACGAATCCAAAGAATCTTGGCGGCACGTTCACGCTTCCCGGCACTTCGCTGACGGTGAACCGCATGGGTTATGGCGCGATGCAGCTTGCCGGTCCGCAGGTCTGGGGACCACCGCGCGATGTCGACCAAGCTGTGGCCGTCCTGCGCGAAGCCCTTGCCGCCGGCGTGAATCACATCGACACCAGCGACTTCTACGGGCCGCATGTCACCAATGAGATCATCAAGCGCGCACTGCATCCCTATCCGGAGGGCCTGGTCATCGTGACCAAGCTCGGCGCCCGCCGCGGTGAAGACAAGTCGTGGATTCACGCTTTGACGCGCCAGGAACTGATCGACGGGGCGCACGACAATCTTCGCAACCTGGGACTCGATGCACTGGACGTCGTCAACCTGCGTGTCGGTGGAATCTCGGAGCCCTCAGACGAATCCATCGAAGAACCGCTCACCGTGCTGGCCGAGCTCAAGAGCCAGGGACTGATCCGTCACCTCGGCCTGAGCAACGTCAGTCCGAAGCAGTTTAAGGAGGCCCGGAAGATCACGGAGATCGTGTGCGTACAGAACTTCTATAACGTCGCGCACCGCACTGACGACGCGTTCATCGCCGAACTCGCAAAACAGGGCGTGGCCTATGTGCCGTTCTTCCCGCTGGGCGGATTCACGCCGTTGCAATCCTCGACACTCGATACGGTAGCGGCGTCACTGAAAGTCACGCCGATGCAGATTGCGCTGGCTTGGCTCCTGCAACGCTCGCCCAACATCTTGCTGATTCCCGGAACCTCATCCCTCGGCCACTTGCGCGAGAACCTCAGCGCCGCCACGCTCGATCTCTCGCCGGAGACAATTGCCTCACTCGACGCCATCAGCAAGAATGCCGGTGTCGCGCAGACGGCTGGTGTCCCCGAGGCCCAAGCGTAATAACCGGCGTTCGTGATCGAACAAGCAAGGGTTAATCGGCGGACGGAAACCTCCGCCGCACCTCGCTGTTGCATCTATCAGAAATCTCGCTTCGGCATCGACTGACGAAGCGCAGGTAGAATGACGGGCACAGTGAGGTGCGAGGAATGGGCGATTCTGCAAAGCCGGATTTGAAAAAGGGAGTTCCGCTCGCCAGCATCCCGGACGGCGGCAAGCTGCTGGGAACAGTAGGCGACGAAGAAGTGCTGCTAGTGCGGCGCGGCGCGGAATTGTTCGCCGTGGGCGCTCACTGCACGCACTATCAGGGACCGCTGGCCGAAGGGTTGGTGGTTGGCGATGAGGTGCGTTGTCCCTGGCACCACGCCTGTTTCAGCCTGCGCACCGGCGAAGCGTTGCGAGCTCCGGCGCTCGATCCGATTCAGTGCTGGCGCGTCGAGCGCGTCGGCGACAACGTCGTGGTGAAAGAGAAAGCCGCTGCTTCCGGAATCCAGACGTCACCGACTGCCTCGCATCCTTCCTCCATCGTCATCGTCGGCGGAGGCGCGGCCGGCCTCGCCGCCGCCGAAATGCTTCGCCGCAAAGGCTACCAAGGTCCGCTGACCATGATCAGCGCGGACCGCGATCCCCCGGTCGACCGGCCCAACCTGTCCAAGGATTTTCTGGCGGGAACGGCAGGCGAAGACTGGATTCCCCTTCGTCCCACGAAGTGGTACTCCGAGCACAAGGTCGACCTTGTGCTCAATTCGCGCGCGACCTCGCTGGACACGCAGCAAAGAAAGATCACCACGCAAAACGGTAAGACGTACGAATACGGAGCTCTGCTGCTGGCCACTGGCGCCGATCCGATCAAGCTGCCGGTCGAGGGCGCAGCACCCTCGCAGGTCTTCTATTTGCGTACGTTCGCCGACAGTAAGGCGATCGTAGCGAAAGCCGCATCGGCGAAGAAAGTTGTCGTGCTCGGAGCCAGCTTCATTGGGCTGGAAGTCGCGGCGTCGCTGCGCACGCGAGGACTTGACGTGCACGTGGTGGCGCCTGAGCAGATACCGATGGAGAAGGTACTTGGATCCGAGGTTGGCGACTTCGTTCGCAAGCTGCATGAAGAACATGGAGTCGTCTTCCATCTCGGTGAGACCGTGAAACAAGTCGATGGCCACAAGATGACGCTGGGCGGCGGCGAAACGATCAACGCCGATTTCATTGTGCTCGGCGTGGGCGTGCGGCCATCGACTGCTCTGGCAGAACAAGCAGGCTTGAAACTGGACCGCGGCATTGCCGTGGATGAATATCTGCAGACCAGCGCTCCGGGAGTTTTTGCGGCCGGCGATGCAGCCCGTTGGCCCGATTCTCACACCGGCGAACGCATTCGCGTAGAGCATTGGGTAGTCGCGGAACGTCAAGGACAGACCGCAGCCAGGAACATGCTCGGCACGCGCGAACGGTTCGACGCAGTGCCGTTTTTCTGGAGCCAGCACTATGACGTGCCGATCAACTACGTGGGTCATGCGGAGAAGTGGGACGCGATCGAGATTGAAGGCAATGTCGAAAAGAAGGACTGCCTGGTTCGCTACAAGCTGGGCGGACGCACGCTGGCGGTCGTAACGATTTTCCGCGATCTCGCAAGTCTGGAAGCCGAGGTTGAGATGGAGGAAGCGGCGAAGGAGGGATGACCGGCCTGGATGCTGGGGTCAAGTCCAGCGCACCCGGATGGAGTAAGATTCGAACCAATGCCTGTCACTGACATACATCTGGAGCCAGCCCGAAAGTCCCGGGCGTTGCAGTGGATCCTCGGAATCCTCGCCGGGATCGTACTGACCGTGGTTGCGGTTGGAGCGGTGGTGTGGGCGTTTGCCGGGCTAAGCCTCTACGAAGTCGGCAGCATGCTGCACGGTGGCCAAGTGCATATCCGCGTCGACCAGCCCGCGGTGGTACGCCAGATTCGGGCGCTCCAGCGAGTAGAAACCGCCAGCTACACCATGGACAAAATCATGAGTGGCGAGCGTGAAAATCCTATCCTGCCGAACTTTCTCGCCGGCGACCGCCTGCTGCTGATCGCGCACGGCGAAGTAATCGCCGGACTGGACCTGTCGAAGTTGCAACCGGGAGACGTCCAGGTAGAGGGCCGCAGCGTTTCGATTCATCTTCCGCCGGCCGAAATCTTCGCCACCAGCCTGGATAACGCCAAGACGAAAGTCTATTCCCGCGATACCGGCCTCTTCTCCACGCCGGATCCAAACCTCGAAAGCGACGTCCGCGCCGAGGCCGAGCACCAGCTCCAGGCAGCGGCATTGCAAGACGGCATCCTGAAGACGGCAGAAACCAACGCGCGACAAACCTTGAACAGTGTGTTGAGCAGTTTGGGGTTTGAACACGTAGAGCTTCACTAACAAATCGGCTTCCGAAGACCCAGCACCGCACGCCTTGTGGTCACTCGGGTACAGCGCCGTTCCGCCTGCGAAGAAACTACTGTCGGGCCGTTCGGGTAGAGCGGACCTCCAGGCTCGCGTGCAAGGCCTTTCTTCTTTGTCGCGAGCCGACTTTAGTCGGCGAAGAGTGTGTCCAGTAAGGCCGAACGGAAGAGCAAGCACCGATTACGAAGAAAATGTACTTTCGTAATTGGCGCGGAGGAATGACGGCTACGAAAAAGTCCTCGATTTCGACGACAATCGAGGACTGAAGTTATTCGCTGGTGGTTAATTTCTAGTCGCTGCTTCACCCCGCCTGTCGCGGGCGGATATCATACTGGCGAATCTTATAGAGCAGCGCTTTGTAGCTGATGTTGAGCTTGGTGGCGGCACGCTTTCGGTTCCACGCGGTTTCTTCCAGCACCTGCGCGATCACTTCCATCTCGGCGCCGTTCTTCAGATTGCGCACCATTTCTTTTAAGTCGGGTTGCTGCTGCGCCTTCTTCTCTTCCATTGAGATGACGGTTCCGGTTTCAGCAGTGCCACGTGCCGTTCCACGCTGCAGCTCGGAGATGGCAACAGCCTCGTCGCTCAAAACCAGGAAGCGCTTCACGAAGTTTTCCAGCTCGCGGATGTTGCCGGGCCAAGGATAATTCTCGCAGGCCTCCAGCAGCCGCTGCGACAGGCTGAGCGGCGCACACGCGTAGCGATCAGCAAGGTGGATCATGAAGTGCCGCAGCATCATCGGAATCTCTTCCTTGCGCTCACGCAGCGACGGCATTCTGAGCACGAAGCTGTTCAGGCGGTAGTAGAGATCCTCGCGGAATGTCTTCTGCGCGATGGCCTGCGGCATGTTGATATTGGTTGCGGCCAGCACGCGGACATCGACCTTCACGGTAGTACGGCCGCCGAGGCGCGAGAACTGTCCATCCTGCAGGACCTGCAGGAGCTTCGCCTGCAGCGCCGGAGACATCTCGCCGATTTCGTCCAGCAGCAGCGTGCCCTTATTACACAGTTCGAACTTGCCTGGCTTGGCTTTGTTGGCTCCAGTGAACGCGCCGGGCTCATAGCCGAAGAGTTCGCTCTCCAGTAACTCGCTGGGAACGGCCGCGCAATTCACCTTCAGGAAGGTTCGGTGTGCGCGATCGGAGTACTTGTGAATGAGGTGTGCCAGTACCTCTTTGCCGGTTCCGCTTTCCCCCAGGACCAGGACGGGGAAATCGAACTTGGCGACCTGCATGGCCTGCGCGCGAAGCTGACGCATCTGCGGTGTCGCGGAGAAGAAGTAAACGCCCTGGCTGACTTCGATGGCTTCGCCCGCGCCCGGCGCTGCCGGATCGGTGTTCTCCAGGCAGAAGCGCAGGACTTCGTCCATCTCTTCCTTCTGGACGGGTTTGGAAAGATAATCTTGCGCACCCAGACGCATAGCCTGCGCCACTTTGCGAGTGTCGCGAACACACGACAGCATGACGACCTTGGTCGACGGACGGGTCTCGCGGATGCGCTGGAGCGTTTCCAATCCATCAGCTCCGGGCATCACCATGTCGAGTAGAACCAGGTCCGGACTGTCGCGTTGCACTTTTTCTACTGCTTCGAGGCCATTCGAGGCGGTCGTTACCCGGTATGAGTCCAGCTCCAGAACCGTCTGGAGGTACCGCAACATACTCGGTTCGTCGTCCACCACAAGGATGTGGCCAGTACTCATTGCTCCTCCGCAACGCGCTTTGGCTGGGGATTCAGTAATACCAGGAAAGAAAACTTGCTGCCTGTGCCGGGTTCGCTCTCGACCCAGATCTTGCCGCCGGCAGATTGTACGAGGCGGCGCGCAATGGCCAGCCCGAGCCCGTAGCCCTCTGCGCGTGTGCCCTGCGTCGTCAGACGGAAGTACTCTTCGAAGATCTCTTGCTGGAACTCAGGGGCGATTCCGGGGCCCGTATCGGAAACCGAAATGCGGCAGCAGTTGGGACCAATGACCCGCTCTTTGCGGCGCTCTACCAAAGGAGGCCGCGAAACTGTTCGCCGCTCCCAGAAATACGGGTCGACATGCAGCCATACCGTGCCCGACGAGGGCGTGTACTTCATTGCATTGTCGAGCAGGTTGGAGACCACGTGCTGCACTTTGTAGTAGTCGAACGGGAACTGCTCCAGCTTCTCGTTGGGCAGGAAGTAAAAGGCAATCGCCTTATCGTGAAAGCGCTGCGCCCAGACTTCGGCGATCTCGCGAATGCAGTCGTTGATGCTGCCGAGCTCGTAATGCATCTCGAGCCGGTCAACCTTCATTGAGGTGTAGGTCAGCAGGTTTTGGATGAAATTCGAGAGGCGTACCCCATTGGCCTGCATCTCGGTCAGCACTTCGATCTGGCGAGGGCTCAGCGGACCCAATTTCTCGGTGAGCAGCAGGTGCAGATACCCCCCCATAATCGCCAGGGGAGTTTTCAGTTCGTGGGCGGCGGAGGCCAGTGCATCCCGGCAGCAGCTGCAGTGCTCTTCGGTTACAAGCTTGAGCTTTTGCCGTACCGGAGATATCTTGGCTGGTTGCATCTGGAGGACCCCTTTTTCGTTCTGAGTAGCGCCAACCGACTCCTCCGCACTCTCAGGAAAAATCCCCGACCTTTGTTCCACAGGCATACTTTCGACCAAGTCAGCCTTAGGTTTAGCCAGTTGCCGGTTCCTCGGGAAATAGAGCGGAAGCACTCTACAGGGGGAGAACTGATATTACCGCAAACCCGTGTATTGTCAACGCCAAACTGATGAAAATTCGGGCAAAGTAGTAAACCGGCTTCTATTTTCGGAACCCACTTTTCACTCAAAACGGGTATTCCTGTTCTCCCGAACCGCAAGAGATTGCATCCCCCCTCTTGGGGAGAGTACTGCCACATTCATTGTATGTGCAGCAAACAAAGGTGATTGGCGACGCAGGAGATTTGGTTACTGATGTGCGTAACTTAAGGCATCGTAGGAGATTGTAGTGCGACGAACCGTATCCGTTGCCGAGCGCCGCGGCTGGGAGCGGCTTCCCATCTCCATACCCTTTTTCGTCCGCGGCACCACTGCGTCCGGCGAAGAATTCCTTGAGTTTGCCACCGCGCTAAACCTCTCGGCGGGCGGCGTCCTCTTGGCCGCACGCCGATACATGGAACCTGGCACCCAGCTCTCCCTCGAAATACCGGTGGCCTTGGCGAACAAGGCACAACTGCCTCGGTCCGTCTCGATGTTGCAGGCTACGGTACTGCGCTGTACCGCCGACCGCCAGTACTTTCTCCTGGGGTTACAGTTCCGTGAACCCCTCCTCGCGCAACAGACCGGCTCGGAATTTGGCAAGGTGCGAGTGCAGGGAAAGTGAGTTCCCCATGGTGAAAATGTTTTCACACTTTTGAGCGCAAAACCGTGCCTTCGGATCGGTTTCGAGCTTAAGGGTTGCCCGTCTATTGCACATTTTTTCACATTAAAAACAGCAACTTACGCCAAATATGCGCATTGTTTTGCGATGTGCAGGAACTTGGCGCAAGAAATGCAATTCATTTCCCCGGTTCTTCCCGAAACGCAACCCTGAGGACGCGATGCCCCTGCTGGCTGGCTCGAATAACGAAAGTGCGCTGTCTGCGCATCAGCTGCCTCCCGAGCCGGTGATCTTTGGGCAGACCCCGACTATGCGGGATGTACGACAGAAGCTGGAACGCGTCGCCGGCGCCAACCTGTCGGTCCTCATTACGGGAGAAAGCGGCACGGGAAAGGACATCATCTCCCGGCTGCTTCACCTGTATTCCCCCTGGTCTGCCGGTCCGTTCGTCAAGGTAAATTGTCCCGCCATTCCGGGCACGCTGCTCGAGAGCGAACTGTTCGGCTACGAGCGCGGAGCTTTCACCGGCGCCTTCAATCCCAAGCCCGGCCGAGTCGAGATGGCGCATCGGGGCACCCTGTTTCTAGACGAGATCGCGGAATTGGATTCGGTCCTGCAGGCGAAGCTATTGCAGTTATTGCAGGACGGGCAATTTAGCCGCATCGGCGCGCAGGAAGATAAGAAAGTTGAAGTACGGGTGGTCTGCGCCACCAACCGCGAATTGCACGAAGAGATCGAGCAGGGTAACTTCCGCGCGGACCTCTTTTACCGCATTGCGACGATGACGATCCATCTGCCGCCGCTGCGCGAGCGGGTTGTCGATCTTCCGATCATCTGCGATTACCTGCTGCAGTATTACAACGAGAGACTGAATGGTCGCGCCGTGATGGTGCGTCCGGCCTTGATGGCGAAGATGCAGCGCTATTCCTGGCCAGGCAATATCCGCCAGCTCGAGAATCTGGTCAAGCGCTATGTGGTGATGGGCACAGAAGATGTCATCTTGAGCGAGTTACTCGAGCCTAACGAGCGCGATCCGGTGGACAGCCTCATGATGGATGGGCCGGTTTCGCTGAAAAAATTGACTCGCCAGACGGTCCGCAAACTGGAAGCGCGTATTATTCTTAACGCACTGCACGCTAATAATTGGAACCGCAAGAAGGCGGCGCGTTCGCTCGATATCAGCTATCGCGCCCTGTTATACAAGCTCAAGGAAGTCGGCATCCCCCAACGCCGCTCCAGTTCCACCACGAAACACGACCAAGATAAGGCCGAGTAATTCCACAATGAGGTGAATGATGTTTGGGCAAGGACAGGCTGTAAAAACGCGTAATTTTATGGTGGGCTTGATACTGCTGGTTGGGCTCTGCTCGATCGCGGCATGCGCGCAAGACAGTGGCGCGCAAGGAACGGACTCTACGGATGCGTCTAAGCCGGTTCTTCCAGCCAGCGCACCCGCGCCCGATGAGGCGAAGGCGGCTCCACTGCCGGCTTCGAATACTCCTGCCAGTCGGGTTCCCGCTGTTCATCCTGCCACCTACGTTGTCGGAATTGGGGACGTGTTGGAGATCAACGTATGGAAGGAAGGCGAACTCTCCAAGACCGTACCGGTTCGTCCCGATGGGATGATTACGCTTCCTCTGATTGGCGAGATCAAGGCGGCTGGCTTAACGCCTGACCAGTTGAAGGAACAGCTTACCGCCGCGTTGCAGAAGGTCGTGACAGATCCGCAAGTCACCGTCATGGTGACCTCGGTCAGCAGCATGAGTTTCAACATCATGGGTAATGTCAATCGGCCGGGCTATTATCCGCTGACGCGCCCTATGAGCATCCTGGACGCGATTGCCATCAGCGGAGGCTTCCGCGATTTCGCCAAGGAAAAGAAAATCTACGTGCTTCGCGCCGGGCCCAACGGTACGCAGCAGAAGATCATGTTCAACTACAAAGACGTAATCAAGGGCAAGAAAATGGCTCAGAACATCATGCTTCAGCCGCATGACACGCTCGTGGTTCCGTAGCAGTGTAAGACGTGAGAGCGTGAGGAGAATGACATGAAACGGCAACTGGGAACGGTTATAGCGGTGCTCGCGCTGTTCTGTGTTCCTCTTGCGTGGGCGCAGAGCGACTCCACGGACTCCAGCAGCAGTTCCGGTTCAAGCGCCTCTGATTCGAGCGGATCCAGTAGTAGTGTCGGCGTGCCGGGCGTGACCGTCGGCGGATTTACGGATCCCTCGTTTCAGACTGGTCAGACCGGTTCCAGCGACCCGTCCCAGAGCGATTCGGGCGACGGCTCGCAAACCAACCCTGACGGTACGCAAACCACGACTGGGCCGCAGTCCACGTTTAATCACCCCGAGCAGTTGCCGCCATTGAGCATGATCAACGACGTCACCAAGAACACCGGATTGGCTCTAACGATGAATGTCGGCACGCTCAACAATTATGTGTTCGGTGCAAAAGGGCAAGGCGGCGATTACTGGGAAAACATGCTGATGACGACCGGCGGTGTTGCGTTTTCCCAAGTGCGGGACACCTCACTTGTGCAATTGGGGTACACCGGAGGGGTAAGTCTCACATCCCTGACGTTTGGTCCATCGAACTACTTCACCACCCTGAACCAGACGGGCAATGCCAGGATCCTGTGGAATTTCCTCCCTCGTTGGCAGTTGCGAATCAAGGAAAACTACATCTACTCGGACGACCCGTTCGCGCCTTTCCAGGAGTACGTGGGCAATCCCACGCCGAACCAGCCCACCCCGACGCTCTTTTTCCCGAACGCGGTCATCGAGCAAAACACGGCGACTGCCGATATTTCGTATCGTCTATCCGCTCATGACAGCCTTGACTTTCAAGGGGCTGAATCTCTACAGCGCTACATTCGCGGCGCCGGCGGATTGTGGAACTCTTACACCTGGTCAGGCGGCGGCTTCTATCAGCACAACTTCAGTCACTCGTTCGCCGCTGGCGGGGGCTACAACTTCTCCGCACTGGATTTTGGACACGGCGAGTCGCGCTCTGGTGTGCAGATGTTTGAAGGCTTCGTAACGTATAGGTTCAATCCGAGCTTTTCGGTGTCCGGCTGGGTTGGTCCGGAATTGACGAACAATAAATTCCTGTACACGATAACGTGCATTCCGCCATTTGGTTGCCTGGTCCAGACCATCCACACCACGCAGTGGGATGTCGCCGAGGGTGGCACCGTGAGCTATACGCGGAACAGTAACGCGATTCGTATGCAGTTCAGCCACAGTGTGACGGATGGCGGCGGTGTGTTAGGAGCAGTCAGTCTTTACACCGCGACGCTTGCTTATACACGGCCTCTCAATCGTTTTTGGAGTTTCTCCTCGGCCGCCATGTACGACAACAGCAAGTCAATTTCGCCTTTAAGCCATCAGTACTGGAATGCGGCGGAGGGCATGCTCAACCTGACGCGGAAGATCGGAGACGCCTGGAACGCCTCCGCCTATCTTCTGTTAATTCATCAAACCCAGAATTTCTACGGTACGCCGGGGACCTCTTCGGCTGCTGGTTTGGGACTAACGGTCCGCTACATTTGGGGCCATGCACTTACACGGTGAGGGTTATGGAACAGTTTGAAGAGCAGAGATCAGGACAAGGTTTTGGTGATTATTGGGCGATCGTGCTCCGCCGCAAGTGGTGGATCCTGGGCCCACTCTTTATTGGGTGGCTTATCGTCTTCGCGTCCGCATGGTTCCTTCCGCCGCGTTACGTCTCCGAAAGTACCATCCTTGTCGAACCGCCAAAGGTTCCCAGCAAGCTGGTTGAGCCCAACGTGCAGGTTGACCTGGCGGATCGCGTCCAGAGTATGAGTACTCAGGTGCTGAGCCGTACACGTTTGCTGGGTCTCATCAACCGCTTCCACCTTTATCAGACCTACGCTTTCTCGCCGGATGACCAGGTTGAAAAAATGCGCGACGACGTCAAGATGGACTTGATCCAGGGCGAGTCGAACGTCTCCGGAAAAGCGGAACTGCTCGCTTTCCGGATCTCCTACAAGGCCCCCAACGCAGGTATTGCACAGAAGGTCACCATCGCGTTGACGTCATTCTTCGTGGATGAAAACGTTCGCGCCAGCCAGGAGCAGTCAGAAGCCACGACGCTCTTTCTCGACGGCCAGGCTCGAGCCCTGGGTGATCAGCTCGCCGACCAGGAGACCAAGTTGCGTGCCTATAAGGCGCAGCACGATGGTAGCCTGCCGGAACAGCTGGATACCAACCTGAAGATCCTCGACGGTATTCAGCAACAGCTGCAGACTGCTGAGTCGCAGCGTGAGCATGCGGTCCAGCAGCAGACCTACCTGAACGCCATGCAAAACCAGTATCAGAGCATGAGCGACTCTCAGATCGTTCCCAGCGACATCGACAAGCAGCTTCTGACCGCGCAGACCAATCTGGCGGCCATGGAGACCCGCTATACGGACGATTATCCGGATGTCAAGAAACTGAAGGACACGATTGCTGCACTGGAAAAAGTGAAGAAGGATATGGCGGCGCAGGCGCGTGAGAACCTCGCCTCCGACCAAGCCACGACCGCACAAGTACAGGCGGGCATGCCGGTTCTGCAATTGAAGACGCAGATGAAGGTCAACAAGGCGGAAATCGAGCAGGCCAACCAGCAGATTCAGCGCCTCCAGCAGGCGGCGCAGGTCTATCAAGCCCGTTTGAACGCCACCCCGGCGGTCGAGGCCGAGATGGAAGACCTGCTGCGTGACCGCGAGAACATGCAAAAGCAGTATTCCGACTTGCTCTCCAAGAAGCAGGAATCGGCCCTGGCCACCAGCCTGGAAATGCGGCAGGAAGGTGCACAGTTCCGAATCATTGATCCCCCCAGCCTTCCGGATAAGCCGGAGTTCCCGGATCGCTTCAAGTTCTCGCTGGCCGCCATCGGCGCAGGTATTGCCTTGGCGATTCTATTCGGATTCGGCTCTGAGTTCCTGGACGATCGCATCCGGGGAGAGCAGGCGTTGTCGGAAGCGACCAGTTTGCCAGTGCTGGCCGAAATTCCGTCGCTGCCGACTCCGAGAGAGCAGCGCTGGGCTCGCCTGGCGCCTTGGATGGCCGTAGCAGCGACGGTGCTGATCTTGATAGCGCTGCCGTCGGGCGTTGTCTACGCCTACTTCTGGGGATAGAGCATGTACAAACAATACTTCGGGTTGACGCGTAATCCCTTTGAGATTAGCCCAGACCCGTTTTTCTATCACCCTACGCCGCGTCACAACGAAGCTCTGGCCAACCTGCATTACGGGGTTGGCCGGCGTAAGGGCTTCATCGTAATCACCGGCGAGGTTGGCACCGGCAAGACTCTGTTAGTGCGCTGCCTGCTGTCTGAGCTGCGGAAGAACAATATTGCGTTCGGATATGTGTTCAATCCGCTGCTGCCGGTGGTGGAGTTCTTTCAGTACATCATGGCGGACTTGGGCCTTCCATACTCCGGACGCACCAAGACGGAGATGCTGCTCGATCTGAACCGCTTCCTAATCCAGCGTCATGCCCGCGGATTGATTACGGCGCTGGTTGTGGATGAGGCTCAGGCCCTCAGGAACGAGCTGCTGGAAGAGATCCGGCTGCTGACCAACCTGGAGACTTCACAACAGAAGCTCCTTCAGATTGTGTTAATGGGACAGCCTGAGCTGGAGATGGTGCTCGACTCTCCCGAGCTGCGGCAACTCAAGCAGCGCGTCTCGCTGCGCTGCCAGTTGCAGCCGCTGGATGGCCCGCAAACCCACGCGTACGTGTTGTCGCGTTTGGAACGTGCGGGAGCACCGAAAGAGCCGCCCATCTTCACCGAAGAAGCGTTAGACAAAGTGTTTGAATATTCGAGCGGGATTCCCGCGCATCATCAACAATCTTTGCGAAAACTCCATGGTAAGTGCTTTTGCCCACGAGAAGCGCCCTGTTACCGCCGATATGATTACCGAGGTCGCGGGCGACTTCCGGCTGATCAGTCCAGCCCTGCCGGAAGAAGTGCCCCTGTCGGTGGCCGGCCGCGAAGAGAACAGCGCCAGCCTTCTGCGCAATCTCTTCCGCATGCTGAAGACCATGGATAACCAGGAACTCGAAGGTGACAAACCCATGCAAACCACTGCCGTGAGGAGAATCTAAGCCATGAGTCGAGTGTTCGAAGCGTTGCAGAGGTCCCAAGGTGATAATCCCAACTCGCCCTTGGTTCCAGATCAGCCTGAAATGTCAGCGGTTGGCGGCACGGCGACAGCCCTCGCCGATTCCGGTCCCATTGATGCCAATTGGCTGAAGGTTCCCCCTGACCGTATTCTGCGCCCGACGCCTACGCCGGAGCAGCGCCTGGTAACCTTAACCGAACCCGATGGCCGCGGCGCCGAAATGTTCCGCGTGCTCGCCACCCGCCTGGCCCACATGCAGAACAAGCGCCGTCTGCAGAAGCTGCTCATCACCAGTTCGGGCGTCGATGAAGGCAAGTCGGTCATCACCGCGAATCTGGCTCTGACCTTGGCGCGCCGTCCCAACGAGCGCATTCTGCTGGTGGAAGCCGACCTCCGCCGCCCCACCGTCAGCGACCTGTTCTCCGCGACGCCGCTGCGTGGCATCACCGAGTGGAACGAGAACAAGATTTCGATCGACGAATCGCTCTACCAGGTCCGGGACATGCCGCTCTGGATCCTGGCCGCCGGCAAGCCGGTCGACGATCCCCTGCCGCTGCTGGAGTCTCACCGCTTCGCCAAGATGATCGATACCCTGGCGCAGTCTTTCGACTGGGTATTGTTCGACGCGACGCCGATGTTCCCTATGGCCGATGCTACCTCGCTCTCCCGCCTGTCGGACGGAGTATTGGTCGTGGTGCGCGAGGGCTTCACTCGCCGAAAGGTATTGAACAAGGCCATCGAGTCGATCGAGAAGTCCAAGCTGCTGGGTGTGGTCTTCAATGAAGCTTCCATGCTCAATGTGGACTACTCACACTATTACGGACGGTACGGTTCAAAGAAGGACGCAAAAAAGGAAGCGAGTCAGGTTAAAGCGGCCTCGGCATGATTCGTCTGTTCAACGCCTACTTCCCCACCCGCACACTGTTGCTTACGGTGACCGAGGCCCTACTTGTCACACTCGGTTTTGTCGTAGCAGTAGTGTTCTGGGCGGGGACGGCGTTTGACGCCAACATTTATCTCCGCTACGAGAATGGATTCGGACGAATCGGTCTCGTCGTTGGCGTCTTTCTGCTGCTGATGTACTACTTCGATCTGTATGACTCCATCGTGCTGTCGAACCGGCGCGAGGTGGTCACGCGGCTCGTGGGCGTATTGGGCTGCTCGTTCGTCACCCTCTCTGTCCTCTACTACGCATTCCCTGAAATTCGGTTGGCCGGTACCACCTTGTGGTTGGGCGTTGCCATTGTGGGCACCACGGTTCCCGCGTGGCGCAAGCTTTTTTTCGTGATGAACCGCTCCGCGCGGTTTTCCGAGCGCGCTGTCCTCTACGGTGATGGCCCTCTCGCCCGTCCCTTGATGGAAGAGATTGGTGCGCGTGCCGATCTTGGAGTGCGCGTGGTCGGGTTCGTCGGTACCGATACCGATCTGGTCCGCGGTGTCTCGCGCTTTGATGAAGACGACCTGGAGGAGATCGTTGCCGAACAGGGCATCCGCCGTATCGTGATCACCATGGGCGACCGGCGCGGCAAGATGCAGGTCGAGAAGCTGCTACGGCTGAAGACTCGCGGCGTCTACATCCAGGATGGCCCGGAGTACTACGAGAGTGTCACCGGAAAAATTCCTCTCGACTCGCTCCGCCTCAGCTGGCTTCTATTTTCTCCAGGCTTTCATGTGCGCACAGCGTTGCGCTTGTACAAGCGTCTGTTCTCACTGATACTGAGCAGCCTGGCCATCATTGTCACCTCGCCGATCATGCTGCTGGCTGCGGTCGCCGTTCGCCTGGACTCACGCGGGCCCGTCATTTTTCGACAGAAGCGCGTTGGTGAGCAGGGCCGGCTGTTCACGGTGTTCAAGTTTCGCTCGATGTACGAGGGCTCCGACAAGAAGGCTCTGACACCGGCAGAATACGGTGATGCCCGCGTGACCCGCGTCGGCAAATGGCTGCGACGCACCCGTGTAGACGAGCTACCGCAACTGTTCAACATCATGAAGGGGGACATGGCCTTCGTCGGTCCGCGTCCCTTTGTCCCCGAGCAGGAAGAAGAGTGTGCGGCCAAGATTCCGTTCTATCGTGAGCGCTGGCTGGTGAAGCCGGGCGCCACGGGCTGGGCGCAGATCAATCGCGGCTATAACGTGACCCTGGAAGATAATCGCGACAAGCTGGCGTATGACCTGTTCTACATCAAGAACGTCTCTTTCGGACTTGACCTCTTCATCATGTTTTCGACCGTAAAGATCCTGCTACTCGGCAGAGGCGGACGATAGCCAGATATGCGGTCCGGCGCGCTATTTGCTGTATGCTTAAAAGAAACATCTTGCTGCTACTAGCCGCTTGTTTTGCGCGAAAACATCGCGACAAGCCTCGGAGAACATTTTCTTATGAAGAAAGCCTTAATTACCGGCCTCTCGGGCCAGGACGGCAGCTATCTGGCCGAATATCTGCTTGAACTCGGCTACAGCGTTTACGGTCTGGTGCGGCGCGAGTCCTCGACCATGCGCTGGCTGAACCGTGTTCAGGACAAGGTCGAGATCCTGTACGGTGACATGCGCGACCAGGTCTCCCTCGAAGTCGCCTTCGCCAAGTCCAGCCCTGACGAAGTCTACAACCTCGCCGGACAGGTCTTTGTGCCCACCAGCTGGCACTTGCCCGCGGAGACCTTCGACGTCAACGTCGGCGGCCTTGCGCGTATGTTGAACATCGTTGAGCGGCTCAAGCCCGACACTCGCGTCTATCAGGCCTCCAGTTCCGAGATGTACGGCAACCTCAATGGGCTTCGCAACGAAGAGACGCCGCTGAACGCGACCTCGCCGTATGGCGTTTCCAAGACCGCCGCCCACAAGCTTTGCGATGTTTATCGCGCCCGAGGCATCTTCGCCGTCGGTGGAATTCTCTTCAATCACGAATCGCCGCGCCGCGGTCCTGAGATGGTGACCCGCAAAATCACGCTGGCGTCGGCAGACTGGGCGAAGGGCAAGAAGAACAAAGTCAAGCTGGGTAACATGCAGGCTCGCCGTGACTGGGGCTTCGCCGGCGATTACATCCGCGCCATGCACGCCATGCTGCAGCAGGAGAAGCCCGTAGACTACGTCATTGCAACGGGTCAATCGCACAGCGTCTATGAATTCGTGGTTGAAGTTCTCCGCACCCTCGATCTGATTCCTCCGGGAGCGAATGTCGCCGACATCGTCAACGAATACGTCGAGGTCGATCCCAAGCTCTTCCGCACCGGCGAAATTCATGACCTGCGTGGCGACGCTTCCCTGGCACATCAGGTGCTGAACTGGAAGCCTGAGGTGGACTTCGCCGGTCTGGTGCGCATGATGGTCGAGTCTGACGCCGGAATCGCGAAGCATGAAGCTGCCAAGCCGCAGTTCGCCGCCCGTGGCGTGTAACACGGTCCAAGTTTTCAGCCCGCAGTTCAGGCTGAGACAGAGTCTTATCCCATGACACTTCCTGAACGAGCACCGTCTGCAATGGCTGGCGTGCCCATACCGAAGAAGAGCCTCGTCGGCCGACTGTTGCGCTGGGTGCTCCTCGCCAGCCTGATCGTCGTCGTGTTGTTTGCCGTCGCGGTACTAAACAACAACTACTCGTTGCATCGCACCTCGCGCGCGGAATTTACGGCGCAAATGGACCGCGCCATCGACAGCGCGACTACGTGGATCGTGCAGCAGCAGGACATCCAGGGCAATCCGCCGCTGATGTTCATGATCGGCGACATGGCGCAAATGTCGGGCGATCCGCGCCTGCGCAGCTATATCGCCAGCTACCTGGCCAGCCCGCGCGTTCGCGTGCCGGGCCGACCGGCGACCTGGTATTACGCGCACTGGGTCGACCCGAGCGTGCCGTTACCCATGATTTCAGCCTCTGCGGTTCCGAACCTGGGATGGCAGGACAGTTGGTTCATGTACGCGACGGCGCCTGACCGCGTACCTCTGCCGCGAAGATTCACGCGCCGATCTGTTCTCGCCGACGAAGTACAGTTGGGGAACGCGGCTGCATCTGCAGTTGATTGCGCTCGATATCTATCGCCACTTCAACGGGCCGACGCCTGAACTGAACGCGGCCATCAATCCCGTGGCTGAAGGTGTCGCGCAGGACGCGTACTGGGACTTCCGCGTTAGCGACTCCTACGAGCAGCGCAGTGCTTTCATCCTCGCCGCCGGCAGGCCTGACCTGATTCGCAGCCGTTGGATCGACCGCATCCTCGACAACCAGCAGTCCAACGGCGCCTGGAATTATTGCTGGTACGGCTGGTGCCGCGGCGTCTTCGAATTCCGCTTCGGCGAAGGCGACCAGGGCCACTCCACCGTGCAGGCGGCCTGGGCACTATACCAACTCAAGTACAAGCATCAGGACTGGATCAAAGAGCATTACCAGTAGTGAGGTCTTGATCGCTAAGAGTGTCGCCTCACGCGGTCTGGCCCGACAAAAAGCTTCCGCTTCGGCGAGTGCCCGTTTTGGAAAGTATCTTAGGCCGAAGGGGCTAGACGAACGTAAGCCCGGCATGTCAACGCGGGGTGGGCAACTACGCAACTAACCCAATTATGCGACTAACCGCAGCAACTGCTTCATTCCCTACTGGCTGATTCGCACGTCGAATTTGGTCACCGTCCACTGGCCCTGATCGAGGACCACATGGTAAACGCCTCCTGCCATGCACTGGCTGCCGCACAGATAGCTGCCTTCCACTTCCGCCTCGGTCGGGCTACGCCATAGAATGGCACCTAAGCCAAAAAGGATCGCGCTCTTCTTCGTGCGCTTATCAACGATCGACATGTTGAAAGTCTTAGTGTCTTTTTGCGTGCAATCGGACTCGGGCCTGACCGGCAACGGCTTCAACTTGTCGAGAAACTGCTTGTCGGCATCCTGGCCCTTCACCCGGAAGCAGTACACGTGCGCCGTCTGCTGCCATGACTTGATCTGGTAACGCGCAACCGCCTCGTAGACCGCCGCAGTCGCCCCAGGAGCTGGCGGCTCAACTGCCGAAGGTTGCTGATCCGGCGTCTGCGCGGCCGCTCCGACCACTAGCGCCGACGATACGATCAAAGCCATCATTAAGAGTTTCATCTTCGTTCCTTCAACTGCAATCGGACTTGCCTTGGTGAACGGAAAACACCGTGTATGCCCCGGAGTCGTCCCCGACCTTGGGCTAACCTGGATTCTAACGACCTGGCCGTCGCAGCAGCGACCGGTAATAATCTTCGAGCTGTCCAATCGTCTTTTGTACCTCGAAGAGCTGATTGCAGCGGTCAAAACCTTTCGCACCCATACTCGCACGCAACTCCTCGTCGCGCAGCAATTCGATGATAGGCGCGGCAAATTTCTCCGGAGACCGTTCCGGCACCAAAAAGCCGGTCTCGCCGTCGACCACCGCGTCGCGATTGCCGCCAACGTCGATGGCCACCACCGGCATGCCCGCAGCCATGTACTCCATGATGGCATTGGAAAAACCTTCGCTGATCGATGTCAGGCAGCCGATCGACATACGCGAAAGCCAGTCCATCATGTTGCCTTCGCCTTGCGTGAAGAAGACGCGATCGCCGATTCCCAACTCGCCCGCCAGCTTGCGAAGATCCTCGTACAACTCGCCGCGGCCGGCCAGCAGAAACGCCACATCCGGAACCTGATCGGCCACCAGCTTCGCCGCCCGCAGAAACAGCGCGTGATCCTTCACCGGGCGCAGATTGGCCACAATGCCCACCACACGGGCGTTTCGCGGAACACCTAATTTGTCGGCGGCCGTGGGATCGCCCAATCCCCGGCTGAACTTCGTCATGTCGACGCCCTGGTATACGACTTTCACCCGATCGGGATCGAGCCGCTCGGTCTCCACGGCAATGCGTTTTGCCTCGAGCGAATTCGCCATGATGCCGTCCGCCCGCAGGTTCATCATGCGAAACATCCTTCGCAATGCAGGCGTGTACCAGTAGCCGGTGTTCAGCCGGCTGGTGATGGCGATGCGATCCGTTCCCAGCGCCGACAGCACCGCGAACAGGCTGGTCTTGTTCATGTAGCCGTGAAGGATTTGCAGGCCGATGCTGCGTGGCATACTTCCGGAACGCCAGCACCTGTTGTATGCCCTGAAGGGAATTCAAGCTGGAGACCGGGAAAACGGCCGTGTGGCAGATGGATCGCGACGCTGCGCAGTTGCGGGCTGTCTTCCAGGCAGACGACGTGAACCTCGAAGTGATCTTTGTCGAGTCGCTTAGCGGTTTCGATGACCTGGCGCTCGGTTCCGGCGTCGAGTCCCACAGTGTCAGACAGGAGGGCGACTGCGATTTTTCCGGAGGGCTGCGGGGTCGATTCCGACGTTCTCCCCATGGATGAGGCTATCCTTTAGCGATGCGAACGATGCCGCCCTGCACCGTGCCGGCGGAACGGAAGTAGTCCAGCGTCTCCTGGTCGAACCACCGGAGGCCGCCGTAGCGCTCGGGATTCTCGTTCAGCTCAAGATGCAGCACGCCTCCGGCACGGAGATGCGAGAGCGCATCGTCGACGAAGAAGCGCCATTCCGCCACGCTCCACTCGTCCGGCTGGCGATGGCGATTGAAGCAGATCCAATAAGCAGTGATCAGGTCGAGATCGCTGACCGGAAGCGCCATGGGTACGTAGCGCTCGATCAGCAGCGGCGATACCCGCTTCTCGATCGATAGCGCTCCCAGCATCTCACTGTAGACGCGCGCCTCGACTTTCGTCAGTATCGTCTCCGGCGCGTCGATGCCATAGCAGTCGTGGCCGCACGCCAGCGCCGATGCGATGAAATATCCCGGCCCGCAGCCGATGTCCAGAATGCGCAATGGCTTGGAATGATGCAGCCCCAAAGCGGCAACGCGAGCGACGTTGAACGGCACCCAGTGATCGTAGTCGGCGTACTTGGCTGCGCTGCGTAGGATCGCCGTTCGACCACCGGCGCCATCTCGCGTCCCAGCGCCTCGATGCGTCGCAGATCGGCCGCATCGCATACGCGCGCGGGCAATCGACATAGCCCGACCGAGCCATAGCGGCACAGGCGAAGCCATATTTTGGCAATCTCCACTTTGCGTTCCGCGGACCGGTTGGACATGAACGAGCGAGCGATCAGCCCTCGAGAGGAAGGCGGCTGGCCTTGCGTGCGCCCCTCCATTAAGCGAGCGCCGGCTCCGGTGCGGGCACGGCCGCCGCGAGTTTGGCGGCCTCCCACTCCTTCACTTCTTTCTCCGTCGCCTGCTTGTAGGCCGCGGATATACCCAGGATGGCATACAGCAGGCCGCTATATGCGATGCTGAGGAAGAACGCTCCTATGCACGACATCAGCACGGCAATCTGTAAGAAGAGGGCGCCGCGTCCCACGCGGGTGTATTTGTACTTCGATCGGATCTTGGACAGTCCTGAGTACGATCTCCAGAAGGCCCACAGGAAAAGGCCCAGGCCCGGAAGTCCCGTTTCGCTGGAAAGTTCGGTATAGGAGTTATGGGTAAAGTGCCACATCGCCCTCTTGCCGGCAACCGCCGCTTCCTCGGCTTCCGCGTCCATGAACTCACCCGGGCCCACGCCCAAAATCGGGTGTTCAATAGTCAACTGGATACTTCGCAGGAAGAGCATCTTGCGGGTCTCGGCCGAAGACGCTGCCTCCTCCTGGGCCGCCGACGACGCTTTGAAGAACGTGGTGAAGCGTTCTGAAATCTTCTGCGGCAGCAGCGTCATTGCCAGCGCAAGGAAAGCGATGCTGCCGAGCACAATTGCCATACGTTCCATCGCCGTGGCAAAGCAAAAGAAAAGAAACATGCCGGCAGTCAAGGCCAGCAGTCCCATACGTGAGCCCGTACGTGCGAAGCCCGCTAACACGGGAATGAGCATGAGGAACAGCGCAACCCGCATGATCCCCTTCTTCAGGCTCAAGGCAAAAATGATGAACGGGATACCGACGACCAGGTAGAGTGCCAGGAAGTTTGCGTCCGACAACGTGTCGGAAGCGGAGCCCAGTCCCAAACGTATTTCTGTCGCGCTGCCACCCGTCCCACCGCCCATTACCATGGTGAGCACGCCGATAGTGGCCATGGCCAGGGCCACCATGTACATCGCGCGATAACAGTCATCCAAACTACGTATGAACGCCGCCATGAAGAACAGCAAAACCATAGCCTGCAGGGTGGTAAGCCAAGTCGTAAAACTGCCGCCCTTCCATACGCTGAAGGGGACACATAAACCGATCCAGAGCGTAAAGGCGACCATCGTCTTGCCGATGTCGGACTTGAAGATCGACTTCGTCGTCCCGGTCATGAACATGCCGATCAGCAGCAGTGGCTGCAGCGCGGCACCGATGTGAAGCCCCGGCATCAACTCCGGAATCCGGCTGCAATAAAGGTAGAGGTACACCATCAGGATGAGGTGGAAGGGCTTGTAGAACTCCATCCTGCGATTCTTCCCCAGGATGCTACGCATACCCGTGGGCGCAGGCTTCGCCTTGCCCGTAACCGGTACGGGCGCGAGCTCAAGCTCGGGCTCGGCAACAATCACATTTCCGTGGACGTCGTACTCTTCATTATTGCCCGCAGGCCTGGGCGGCTGGTAGCTGGACCAATTCACGTGAATACCCCGTTACCCTCTAGCTGTCGTGATTCTTCTTTGATGACTCGTGCGGGATTGCCCACGGCGACGACCTGTGCAGCAATCGGCCGGACAACGACGGAACCGGCGCCAATCGTGGTGCCGCTTCCAATTGGAGCCATTATGATCGAAGAGGCCCCAATCCAGCAATCGGCACCGATATCAATCCACTCAAATTCCCCTTCGGCCGATCCGCTGATCTGCCCGAGGGCGTCACGACTGTGTTGGCGCCGCCCGCTCAGGACCTGAACCTGCGACGCGATCTGTGTCCGGTCGCCAATCGAACAGCGACCCAGAATGCAATACGACCCTATATAGACCCCGTCTCCTAAAGCGGCATCGGAGTGTGCAAAAAACGATCCGTAGGACACGCGGCTGTACAACGAACACCGCCTTAATGTCAGCTTGTAATAGGCGATCCGGAAATAATCTCCGAGGATCCCGGGGACCTGGGCGAAGGCATGAGCCCCCATGGTGAACGTCGCGGGAAAACGGCCAAAACCGGCAAACGCCGCCGCCGGCAGCGAGAGCGCGAGAAATAGCGCGTGCAACCCAAACTTGAGTGTTTTCTTCATTCCCCGGCGTGCGGAGTCTACGGCTGGGGGTAAGCCGCCAGCGAGTATACCATTAACTGCGAGCGCAATATGCAAGAATTTGCATATAAAAACCGGCGCTTTTGCAGGGATTCTCCCGCAGCTTCGACGGAGGGTCGAACAATCCCAAAACCGGGCTAATATCCTGTATCCGTAATGGGATAAACTGCTCAGGGTTCCCGTTCCGATGCGTGTCCTGTACTTTTCGCCGCGAATCTGCTGGCCCACCATCTCCGGCGCGCACCTGCGCGACTTTTACTTCGCCCGCACCCTCGCCCGCCACGCTCAGCTGACCTATGTCGGACTGGTTAACGAAGACGCCCGAGTTCAAGCTGAGCAACTGCGCCACCGCCTGGAGCCGCAAAATGGGACCAAGGTCTACGCCCTGCGCCGCGACGCCGGCTACCGGCCGGTCAACATCTTGCGCGGCCTGATTGGGCCGACGCCGCTCAATGTCCTGAACTACACCTCTGACAAAGTCATTGCCACCCTCGATCCCATCTTGAGCGAGCAGAGTTTCGACGTCATCCAGATCGAGAGCATGCACCTCATCGCGTACGCGCAGCACATCCGCAAGGTCTCTCCTCTTACCAGGATCATCCTCGACTGGCACAACATCGAATCGGAAATCCTGGCCCGCTACGCAGAAAACGACTCCAACCCATTGCGCGCCTTTTACGCAAAGAGGACGTCGGTGTTGTCGCGCCACGTCGAAGATGAGCTATTGGATCTGTGCGACGCTCATACCGTTTGCAGCGAGCGTGAACGGGAAGTGCTGCTGCAGCGCGTGCCCGGAACGCAAATCGAAGTTGTCGGCAATGGCGTCGACTGCGAGTTCTTCGCGGACGGCGGAGCGCCAGGCGGCGAAAAACGCGATGTGCTCTTCATGGGCCGCATGGACTACCACGCCAACATTGATGCGGCCCTGTACTTCGCCCGTACCACCTGGCCCCTAATCCATGCCCGGCGTCCGGAGCTGCGCCTGGTGATCGTCGGCGCGCAGCCGCCAGACCAGATTCGCGCGCTGGGCTCTGACAGCGTGGTAGTTACGGGCACGGTGGATGATGTGCGTCCGTACTATCACAACGCGCTGATCTCCGTGGTACCGCTACGCGTGGGAGGCGGAACCCGGCTGAAGGTTCTGGAGGCGATGGCGGCTGGAACGCCAGTGGTGTCGACGACGTTGGGAGCCGAAGGCCTGGCCGTGACCCACGGCAAAGATATTCTTATCGCCGACCCACCCGAAGCTATGGCTGACGCTGTCGTGAGGATGCAGGCTGAATCGCCTCAGCGCCAGGAACTCATCAGCAACGCTCGGCAATTGGTGAAGGCAAAGTATGACTGGAATGTCGTTGGCGGGATCTTGCTGCGCCTGCACGCCGAGCAAGTTGAGATGGGGGCGGCATGCCTGAGAGCCCCGTAGCGACAAAGCAAGCGCCGCTGGTCGACGTTCCGCGTAAGCGATCGCGCTGGATCAAACCCCTGGTCTTCCTGCTCGTCGTTTGCGCTGTAATTGGCGCTACGCTCTATCTTCTTTCCCAGGCCGGTTCGTTCCTGGTGATCCACGCTCCCCAGCGCTCTGAGGTGATGATTGTGCTGGAGGGAGGGTTGGGCAGTTCGCGCTTCGAGCAGGCGTTGCGTTTGCGCCGCAGGGGCTATGCTCCCCTCATTCTGGTTGACGCCGATGTAACCCGCGACTTTTATGGCAAAAGCGAAGCGGACATGCTTTTAGACTTCCTGCGCCGCTCCCGCTTGCAAGGCATCGAGGTGTGTCCCACAGTGGCAGACTCGACGTTTTCGGAAGTTGCCGATGTCGAGCGCTGCATGAAGGCCGTGGGGGCGACGTCGGCACTTATCGTCACCTCCGACTTCCACACCCGCCGAGCCCTGTCGATCTTTCGCAAGCGTCTACCGCAGTATCAATGGTCGGTGGCAGCATCATCATGGCCGGGCAACGCCGCCGAACAGTACTGGAAGCATCGCTGGTGGGCCAAGAGCGTGTTGGATGAGTGGGAAAAGTATCTCTGGTGGCAGGCTGTGGACCGCTGGAGATCGGATGTGATGTTGCAGTAAAGAATATTGACGGCCACAATGAGGGTACCCGTCTCAACGTCGAGTTAAGGAAGGGGCGCCCCGTTCTAGCTCTTTTTTTGGACCAGAGCGGGTTGAACGCTGTTCACCGTCTGCTGATAGAAGCCAACTAAAGCCCGCCGATAGCCTTCGGGCGCATGCGCCAGCTCCGCCTTGCTCCGTGCGGCGCTTCCGAGACGAGATCGCAGATCTGCATTCGAGAGCAGTTGGAAGATCGTCTTCGCCATCGCTTCCGGATTGCGCGGCTCAACCATCAACCCGGTCACGCCGTCCTCAAGAATTTCCGGAACCCCACCCACCCGGTTGGCCACAATCGGCAGCCCGGCGGCCATCGCTTCGAGTACCACATTGGGGGATCCCTCACTGTGGGATGGAACGGCAACGAGCGCCGCCAACTCATAATAAGGCCTGGCATCCCGCTGAAACCCTGCAAAGGAGACGTTATCCTCCAAGCCGACGTGCGCAGCCAGTTTCGTTAGGGCCTCCCGCTCGGGTCCATCGCCGACAATCACCAAGCGAAAAGGCGATGTCCCCGGCATTCCGGCCAGCTTGGCTGCGCTGCGAATCAGGTCAGCGTGACCTTTCTCGTACGAAAGCCGTCCAATTGAGAGAATCATCGCCTCATGGTTCTGAAGGCCAAGCTCGCGTCGTATCCGGTCAACTTCTTCCGCCGAAGCCGGCACGAACGGCTTAACCGCGTTGTGCAGAATGCTGATCCGGTCGCGGCTAACCCCGAAGCTGGCAATCTTGTCGGCGAACGGCTGACACACCGTCACCACGCGATACGCTCCGCGCAGCGACCAGCGGTCCAGCCGCGTATACATGCGGTCGAGAGGACTGGTCTCCGTGTAGCCGTGGTTCCACGCAACCCACGGGTACTTGCGCTGCAGCCCCAGCAGTCGCACCAGAAAGTGCGATTTCACGTTGCGGGTTTCGAGGATGTCGGGATTGATGGCCGCGATGACCTGCTTGAGTTGCGCGAAGACCTTGGTGTCCCAACGGCGGCGCTCAGCGACCGTCGTGACCGCCAGCCCGGCCTCACGAGCGGCCAGAGCGAGTGCGCTGGGCGCCGACCCGCGCTGATAGGTGACGATCGTGAGCTCAACGGCCGGTAAATCGCCGTCTGCCTGCGCCATCATTTTTCCGTAGTCAATGACATTGCGCGCCGGCCCGGTCACGGTGGCGTTCTCGATCAATGTCAGGACTCGAATAGGAGGATGGGTCACAGTGTCAGCCGCACGAAAAACAAATTCCGCATCGCTGCAACAATAACATCGTTGTAAGGATAGGCATCTTCGAGTGAGCATCACGCCCGCCGCAAGATGGCGGGGAAAAAACGCTTCGCTCAGGATGCCAGACGGGTGCGGGTGGCATTTTCCTGCAGGGCTGAAGCCGTGCCCCTTACAAAACAAGACTCTTCAAACCTAGGCTGTGGGACTCGCCGCAGACGGCGCCGCAGCCGCCGTCTGATTGATATTCTTCACCACGACGCGCGCGGGATTCCCCATGGCCACACAGTAGGGTGGAATGTCGTTCACCACTACGCTGTTCACGCCGATGATCGCGCCTTCGCCGATGGTCACACCCTTCATGATGAAGCTGTTGTGGCCGATCCAGGCGTAGCGACCCACGCGCACTGGTTTCACTTCTTCCGGACGCGGCGGCAGATCGGCAATGCGCTCCATCGCGTCGCGTGGATGCGCATCCGTATCCATGAAGCGCACGCCAGAAGCGACGTTGATGTCGTCCTCCAACACGATCTCCTTATTCACCAGGAAGACCACGTTGTGACCAAGGTCCACGCGATTACCAAGCACCAGTTTGGGTTCCTCGAAGAGACGACCGCTGAAGATGTCGATCTTGCCGAAGAAGTTAACATTGTCGCCGATGTAAATTTTGGCGTGTCCCACAACGAAGGGCAGATACCACATGCGAAATTTCTTGCCCACCGAGACGCAACGCGCGCGAAACATCGGCTCCCACAGAAAATAGCTGCACAGCCAGCGAATTCCCATGAAGCCGTTCTGCTGGGCGCTGTAGGCGAAGCGGAATAGCGGATGCAGAAAGCGCGGTAGCGGTAGATTGCTTGACACTGCCGAGCGCAACCCTTTCTTCACTCCGCTGTAGAAAGGAGTGTCGCCGCGTCGGATTTTGAGAAGCAAGGAGGACATGGTCTCGTTTGGTTCCGTTCCGTCATTGAGTATGCAACCGATTGCGGAACAACAGGTCCTTCGACTGCGCTTCCGCCGACCGCAGAAGCGCGGTCGGAAAGGCAGAGCGGACGCTCCGCTCAGGATGGCAATCTAAGAAATGACCCCTTGCAGCGGACCTGAAGGTCGGCACTACGAGAACAACATCGGCACACTCCAACGCAACGCGGTGGGCTACCGGAGCTTCTCTTCCAGCAACTCCACCAAAAACTTCTCCGAGGTTATCACCCAGGCGATGCGGCGTCCGCCGAAAGCTATCGCCGGCTTGGGACGGCTGGCTATGGACGCTCCTCGCGAACGAAATGCCGCCAACTCAGCCTCCAGCTCGGCGACTTCATAGCAGAGGTGATGCATCCCCCCGCCCTGGTGCAAAAATCGCTGCACCGGAGAATTCTCTCCCACCGGTTGCACCAACTCGATCTGCGCGTCGCCGGGCCGCGTTGTCATGAAGGCGACTTTAGCCCGCTGTAGCGGATCTTCGAAGATCTGTCCATCCCACTCCGCCGCCATCGACCGCACGAACGCGGGCATCGCGCTTGCGATGTCGGCCACCACAAATCCCATGTGGTGCAGGCGCAGCGCAGCGGCCATTAAGCCACCTGCTGGCGCTTCAGCAAGTAGGCGTGGATCTTCTCGAACGAGTCGAGATCGGCCAGGTCGTCCAGGTCCATCTCCAGGCGGAACTCGTCTTCCAGTACGTTCATCATTGTGATTGCGGCGACCGAATCCCAGCCGGCGACCGTCGCCGTCGATGCCGCAGGAATTTCGTCCGTGGGCATGTCGGGAAATACTACCTGGAAACAGCTGATCAGCTTCTGTCGGATATCATCCATGCGCCTCTGCTCTCCTCATCTCGCGCACCTCATGATATAGGGCGGGACACTTCTCCTCGAACTGCGAACGCGTCAGGCGGAACTCCGACTGCGGTTCCTCGCCGATCAGGCCGGTGAAAAAATCGCGTGTTGGACCGTTTTTCGCCGTGGGCGTAAAGCTGAATCGCATCTCCATAGCGCCGGTGCCCTCGAATAGCATCTTTAACGCCTGGTGCTCGATTCGGCGCGCGAAGGCGCGGCAGCTCATTACCCAGGTCTCGACGTTAAGACAGCCGTTATCGAGGCGACCGGCGAGCACAGCGATCGTCCCCAGCGGACCGTACTTGTCTTCATAACTGACCGCGGCCAGCACCGCGCCGGGCGAGGCCAACAGCTTATGCCAGTCCGCCTCGGTGTAGCGGCGGCCATTCAGGTTGAACTGGTTGGTCTTGTTGACCAGCTCGAAGACGCGCGGCTCACTGCCCGCGCCGAAATCAAACGTCACAACCGCGTTGACACCCTGCAGAAAGCTCTCAGGCGCCGCTCCGCCGGAGGTCTGCTCGCGAAACGCAGCGCTTTGCCGAATGCTCTCCAGCCGCAGCGCATCGTCCTTCGAGACGCGTTCCTTCCCGCAGCGGTCCCGGAGATGGTGCAGCATCGCCAGTCCCTCAGCGTAATCCCCCTTGGGGAAGAGCACGCACTCGATACCAGGATGCGCGGCAGCAACCTCTGCCAGCTCCATCGGGCTATCGTCCACAAAGATCACGGTGTCGGCGGCGATGTTCCAAGTTTCGAGAATGCGCGATACGCTGCCGGACTTCGCGTTCCAATGAACTTCAATGGGGAAGACCTGGTCGGACCGCAGCAGTAGGTCCGGCCGCTCGAAGGCCTGATGCACGACGGCGGGATCGTTCTTGCTGGCGGCACCGATTAGCGTACCGGAGTCGGCGAGCGAACCCAGCAGCTTCTGATACAAACCGTGCAACTGCGAATGGCTGGCGAGATCCCAGGCGACTGCCTCCGGCCCAACCTCGCCCACAATGCCGCTCCACAGCGTGTCGTCGAGGTCGGTGATGATGCCCTTCTTCGGCGGCGGAGGCAGCAGCGCCAGTGCCAGCTGCGCGGCCAACTGGTCCGCATGCTGCATCGTGTAGGGCAGACCGGCGTACAGATCGCTCTTCAAATCGTAGCGCGTCTTCGCCGGAGAATGTTCTGCCAGCCGCTGCATGTTGACGATGGCGATGCGGCCTTCCTGCGCGAGATCGGCGGCCAGTCGCATCACATCCGACTCAAGATGAAGCTGATGCGCGGAGGCCTGCCATCCCGGTGTGTGAAACAGCGGCGGCAGCGGCAGCGTCGGCAAGGATAAAGCCACGCGCAGTCCGGATGGAATCCGTACCAGCGCCGCGGCCAGTCGATCCAGCATCGCATGTGAGCTGCTGACGATGTCGTTATTGGCAGAGGCGCCCCAACTGCCGGCGCTGCGATAATCCAAACGGGCGTCGAGGTCCGGCCACTCCAGCGCGATCACCAATCCATCCGGCAACTCGGAAGAAGAAATCGCCGCCAACGTCCCTACTAGATTGCCGTAAAGGCCCGAGGTAACCGTGACTTTGTGATCGGGCAGCATCTGCTGGAGATGGGCGGCGAGAAATGTCTGCAAATGCAGCGGTGTGAAGCCGCACGCCAGGGTGACCGCGAACGGCCGAGCGTCACGTGGAACGTTCTGCGTGATCTTGAGCGCCTCGGTGATGTTCACAGTAGGGTACCTTTGGGGCGGTTACGCCTCACTATATTCAATCGGGAGAGCGGGACGCAAGGTGAGGAGCTTTGCGATCCCGGCCTACGCCGAAAGAAGGTGTAGAACGGGGCACTCCTCGATTTTTCCCAGTCGTCTCCCGCCAGCCAAAGGCCAGCATACGATGGGGCTCCCACAGCTATCCCGGTTATACTGGACAGTTCCGGCATTGTCCGGCAATCATCCCAGCTAGAATAGTAAGGTTATGACAACACTCAAACGAATCAACATCGTGGGCGGGTGCGGGCACGTTGGTTTGCCCCTCGGAATCGTATTAGCGAGCAAGGCCGACCTCCAGGTCGATCTCCTCGATATCGATCCCGCCAAAGTCGAGATGGTGAACTCCGGCACCATGCCGTTCATGGAGCGCGGAGCCGACGAAATACTTCGCCAGGTTGTGGGTGAGTCGCTGAAAGCCACGCTCGACCCATCCGTCATCAACACTGCCGACGCAGTCATTACCGTAGTGGGCACGCCCGTAGATCGCCACCTCAATCCGACGGTAGGCGACGTTTATCGCAGCATCGACGCGCTGCTTGACCGCATGAAAGACGGTACGCTGCTGATCCTGCGCAGCACGGTTTACCCGGGTGTCACCAAGCTGGTTTACGAGCGCCTGCGCCGCCTGAATCGCAAGGTGCTGCTGGCGTTCTGTCCCGAGCGCATCGCCGAGGGCAATGCGATTGAAGAGTTGGTCAAGCTGCCGCAGATCGTCTCGGCGTTTGAACCCGATGCGATGGCTGCTGCCGGCCAGCTTTTCGGGATGATCGCACCCAGCCTCATCGAGCTGACGCCGCCGGAAGCCGAGCTGGCCAAGTTGTTCACCAACTCGTGGCGCTATGCGAACTTCGCCATCTCGAACCAGTTCTACATGCTGGCGGAAAATTGCGGTCTCGACTTTTATCGCATTCACGACGCCGTCACCCGCGATTACCCGCGCATGCGTAGTTTTGCCAAGGCAGGCTTTGCCGCCGGCCCCTGTCTGCTCAAAGACACTCTGCAACTCGCCGCGTTCTCGCAGAACAATTTCTTCCTGGGCCACGCCGCCATGCTGATCAACGAAGGCCTGCCGATGTTTCTGGTGCAGCAGCTGCGGCCGCATGACCTGAAGAACAAACGTGTTGCGATCCTGGGCATGGGCTTCAAGGCCGAGTCGGACGACAAGCGCGATAGCCTTTCTTACAAGCTGAAGAAGCTGCTCGAAGTGGAGGCAGAGGAGGTGCTCTGCACTGATCCCTACGTGCCGGACGAAAACCTGGTGCCGCTGGAGACGGCACTTGGCCGTGCGGACATCATCATTGTCGGCGCGCCGCATGCGGTGTATCGCGACATCGAGATTCCGGCTGGGAAAGTTGTGCTGGACCCCTGGAATTTCTTGCCGGCGCGGCAACTGGCTTCGGTCACCGCGTAGGCCCGTGTCTGTTCCCGGTAGAATGAAAAAGACTTCAGCAGTTCTATTACTTATTTTCCTAGGTGCCGTTACCTGGGCGCAGGACAGCGCGCCGCCCGTTTTGCGGGAAGCCGCTCATTGCATGGCAGCAGAGAACTTCGAGATGGGCAAACCTGGTAGCAGCGCCCTTCGCCTCGGATACTTTATTGACAAAGAAGCGTACCCGGGCGAGACAGTGATGTACGTCGTTTCTTATACGAACGAAGACCGCTCAAAAGGACTGGCATACACGATCTTTCTGACTCAGAAGGATGGAAAGAGTAGCTTCAATATTCAGAACAATACAAAATTTGTGAACTCGAAAGAAGGAATCGATTTTGTCAATCCTCCGCTTGGAGGGGCGTGGACCCAACAGCATTTAACGGGTGCTATCGAACAGATCCAGAAGCAGCCGACGTATATGATTAGCGTGGTTGAGGCGTTTGGTCCGGATGCTTCCATCGTGTGCGAATCCTATAGGGACAATCTGCACAAATAATCAGGACGCGAAACTAAACCATGAAAATTCTCGTTACTGGCTCGGCCGGCTTTATCAACGGTTATCTCATTCAGGAACTGCTGGACGCCGGACACACCGTCGTCGGCCTCGACAACTTCAGTAAGTACGGTCGCGTCGAAAAAAGCTACGACAAGCACCCGAACTACAAGTTCGTCGAAGGCAATGCCAAGGACCGCGCGCTGCTCGACGAGTTGCTCGAAGGCTGCGACCACTTTGTGGCTTCGGCGGCGATGATCGGCGGCATCAGCTATTTCCACGAATTCGCCTACGACCTTCTGGCGGAAAACGAGCGCATCACCGCGACCGCATTCGACGCGGCGATTCGCGCTCACAAGCACGGCCAGTTGCAGAAGATCACGGTCGTCTCGTCGTCGATGGTCTTCGAGAACACCGGCGAATTCCCGACGCCCGAGGGCGCGCAGCGCCGTTGCCCGCCGCCCAGTTCGACCTACGGCTTTCAGAAGCTGGCGACTGAATACTTCACGCAGGGCGCATGGGAGCAGTATCAGCTGCCGTACACGATTGCGCGCCCGTTCAACTGCGTCGGCGTGGGCGAGAAGCGCGCGCTGGCCGACCGCGACATCATGAGCGGCAACGTGAAACTCGCCATGTCTCACGTTGTGCCGGACCTGGTGCAGAAGGTTTTGAAGGGCCAGGATCCGCTGCACATTCTCGGCTCCGGCAAGCAGATTCGCCATTACACCTACGGCGGGGACTTGGCGAAGGGAATCCGTATCTGCATCGAACATCCCGCCGCGAAGAACAATGACTTCAATCTGTCGACGCCGGTGCGCACCACCGTGCTGGAACTGGCCGAGCTGATCTGGAAGAAGATTCACGGCGACAAGAAGCCGTTCGCGTACGTCTCCGATCCGCCGTTCGAGTATGACGTGCAGGAGCGCTCGCCCGTCGTCACCAAGGCGAAAGAGATGCTTGGCTTCGAGGCGCTGACGCAGCTCGACGTGATCCTCGACGAGATTATTCCCTGGATCGAGGAGCAGATCGCGGTCGGCCAGATCTAAGCTTTCGAGTCTGTCTGCTGAATGGACGCACCTTCAGGTGCGCCCCAGCGCTTCTCTTAATGATGTGTCATCCCGAGGAGGCCTTCAGGCCACGAGATCTGCTGTTCGTTGCTAGATTAACGATGTCTTCCAATCCGCCCCTCAGCGTCGTGATCCCCGTCTACAACGAGGGCGCCAACTTCAAGGCGCTCTGGGCGGAGATCTCTTCGAGCATCAAGACCCCGTTCACTGCGATCGTGGTGTACGACTTCGAGGCTGACAATACGGTACCCGTTGTGCAGGAGATCATCGCGTCGGGCGAGAATCGGCTGACACTGCGGCGAAACGCCTACGGACGCGGTGTGACCGGCGCTATCAAGACGGGACTTGAAGCCGTGGAGTCCGGTCCGGTGCTGGTCACCATGGCCGACCTCTCCGACGAGATGTCGCAGGTCGACCAGATGTATGAGCGGTATCTGCAGGGCTACGACTTGGTCTGCGGCAGCCGCTACATGCCGGGCGGCAAGTTGGTCGGCGGCCCTTTCTTCAAACAGCTTCTGTCGCGAATGAGCGGCCTTACTCTGCACTGGTTTCGTGGTATCCCAACGCACGACGCTACCAACAGTTTCAAGCTCTACGACGCGCAGATGGTGCACGATCTGAAGGTGGAAAGCGTCGCTGGCTTCGAACTCGGTTTGGAGCTGACGGTGAAGGCTTTCCTAAACGGCTATCGTATCGCCGAGATTCCTAGCATCTGGCGCGACCGCACGGCCGGCACCTCACGCTTCCGTGTTATGCACTGGATGCCGCACTACCTGAAGTGGTATTTCCACGCCTTTCGCCCAATACAACGCGCAGAACACACATTGTTGCCAAGAAGGGATTAAAGTGCCGGTTATCCGCTGACCTGATCGATAATCTCCGCCAGTCGTTTCGTCTGCTCTTCCGCGTTGAAGTTCGTCCGAAACCACGTACTGGCTTCGCTCGCGGTGTTCGGCAGGCGCAAGAACTCCACCAGCTTCTGATCCGCTACCTTCGCCTCGTCATCCCCGTAAACGCAAACATGTGGAATCGCCGAGTTCAGCAGAATATGTTCAATCGCCGAGGCGCGTGGCACCAGAGCCAGGATCGGACGCCCAATGCAGATGTACTCGAACAGCTTGCCCGGAATCTGCACATCGCTCTGCGGCTGCACCAGCAACAGCGCGTCGGCCTCTTCCAACAAGCGTTGCGCGTCAGGGCGCGGGAGCTGCGCTCGCATCTCCAGCCAGCCCTCGCGTTGCGCTGTCTCGTAAAGTGACTGGTCCAGTCCGGTCTTCACATCGACGTGGCCGACCAGCAGAATCTTCGCCGCCATGGCTTCAGGTGCCCCCCTCTCCCGCAGGCGAGCCAGCGATTCGACGATCGCATTCGGCGTTCGCCCGTGATACAAGCCGCCCGCGTGCACCAGGAGTTTCTCTGCCCGCGGCGGAATCTCTCTCGCCCTCGGCGCGCCCTCCAGATCGAAGCCATTGGAGATCACATGCAGCTTGCGCGCCGCGCGGGGATAGCGCTTGCGCCAGATCTCAGCCGCGCCCTCAACGTTGGCGACGACTGCGCTGGCCTGGCGGAAGACGCGCGCCTCCAACAAATTGTTCCAGAAGCGCTGCTTCGCGGAGACGAACGCAGTGCCCAGGCCGGAGCTGAGCGGATCACGAAAGTCGGCGATCCACGGCAGTCGATCCCGCAGGTAAGCCATCAGTCCGGCGGGAAGGACGCCCAGTGGCGGATAGGTGGAGAACACCACAAACTTCTTAGTCGGATATTTACGGACTAACTGATGACATCGCGCTGCCGCCGCCATCGACCACATGATGCCAATGTGTCCGGGAAAGGCGATCTTGCGTACCAGCAACTCCTGGTACGCCTTGAACGATTTGCGCTGCTCACCCGCACCCTCCCAGATCTGGCGCAAATCATCGGCGATGAAGCTCACGTCGCCATTCGTCTCCGTCTGCGCCGATGCCGTGATTATGTGGCATGTATACCCCATCCGCTTGAGATATTTGTAGAAGCGATACGGACGCACCGCCCCCATCTCCGGCCCAGGGGGGAAGTGATAGGCAATCAGGATCACGTGAGGCTTCGGCATTGCCATTATCGAAGGGACAGAGTAGCAGAAGGGAGATCGAAAATCGGTGTAAGCACCGGCCGGTCACCAGTAGTCCCGCGTGGAAAGCACTCATCTCGAGTACATTGCTTGCTTTAATGTCATCGTCATCACGACGAGGGCTAGCCCGAGGCGAGATCTGCTATCAGCGCGCCGGCATAGGCCGTCACACACCTGTCATTTACAATGTCCCGAACGACCATTTTCCACCCTGCGCCCACTGCGTGCTTAGGTTGGGACACCCTCGGTGACGCACACCATGCTTCCAATTCGGCTGGCCGTTGTTGCCGGCGCCCGTCCCAACTTCATGAAGATCGCGCCCTTGATGAAGGCGCTGGCGGGCGATACTGACTTCGACCCCGTGCTCATCCACACCGGCCAGCACTACGACGACAATATGTCGGGCTCATTCTTCCGCGACCTCGGCATTCCCGAGCCGCAGCATCATCTCGACGTTGGCTCCGGCTCGCACGCGCAGCAGACTGCCGAGATCATGAAGCGCATTGAGCCCGTGCTCCTCGAGGAGAAGCCGGTCGCGGTCATCGTCGTCGGCGATGTGAACTCCACCGCCGCCGCAGCCATAGTCGCCAAGAAGCTTCTCATCGACGTCGTCCATGTGGAGGCCGGCCTCCGTAGCTTCGATCGCACCATGCCCGAGGAGATTAACCGCGTCGTCACCGATTCCATCACCGACCTCTTCTTCGTCACCGAGGAGAGCGGCCGCGTGAACCTGCTGCATGAAGGCATTGCGCCGGAGCGCATTCACTTCGTCGGCAACCTGATGATCGACTCCCTGCGGCAGAACGTCGAGCGCGCGAGGCAATCCGACATCGTCGCCCGCCTGGGCATCGGCGGAATGAATTATGGCGTCGTCACCCTACACCGTCCCGCAAACGTAGACGATCCCGCCGCGCTGGAAGAAATCATGGGAGCGCTGCGCGTCATCGCCGAGAACACGCCGCTGTTCTGGCCGGTACATCCGCGTACGCGCGCACGGCTGGAGAGCAGCGCGCTGCCCCTGCCCCGCGAGATGCGTTTGATCGAGCCGCTCGGCTATCTCGACTTTCTGAACCTCGAGGCTGGAGCCTCGGTTGTGCTGACCGATTCCGGCGGCATTCAGGAGGAGACCACGGTGCTGGGGGTGAGCTGTCTGACATTGCGGGACAACACCGAGCGGCCAGTGACGATTGAGCTGGGAACCAACCGATTGGCCGGAACGAAGAAAGCCTCTATTCTGGCGGCTTGGGATGAGCTGCAACGCTCGCCGCGCCAGGCACAGATTCCGCCCCTGTGGGACGGTGAGGCTGGCGTGCGCTGTCGCGAAGTGCTGCGCGACTACTACAAGCGAACGGCCGCGAGCGGCTCTTCCTCCGAAGCCCGCAAGGCAGGTTTGGTGTGAGGTAGCGGTTTGAAAGCCGAATGTCGTAACGTCTCAAAGTTGTCATCCCGAGCGAAGGCGCGCTTCCTTTGCGAGCCGTAGTCGAGGGATCTGCGGTCTGCCTGCAGCGGAGGACTCTTACGTTCGCGCAGAACCGCAGGTCCCTCCACTCCGGCGGCGAAAGGCGCGCCGCCTATGGTCGGGATGACAATTTTGTGCACGGCCAATCGGCGATCTGTTTAGGCCGCGTCCGTTCCAAGCGAAGCTTACAGTATGTCTTTCAAAGCGAGGCTGAGAGTACATTGTTGATCGACGTAGCGGCAATGAAACGGCTGATCCGACGCTGTCAGAGTGGCGCGTATTTCCGCCCTTCGAATTTCAAGCTCGCGGTCGGCCAGGTAGTCGACGTCGAACGGAATCTGCGTGCGCACACCGATCGCGACCATCTTCTCGCCGCCGCCGACTGGCTTAAGCGCGCGCAGGATGCGACGAGCGATGGCGGCTTCGTCGGCCGCTACAATCTGCGCACCGGATGGTCGTCGTCCTATCCCGAGACCACCGGCTACATCGTCCCAACGCTGCTTCGCCTGGCCGACACGCTGGGCGATGACGACTACTTGAAGCGCGCCGAACGCGCCATCGACTTTCTGCTGTCCGTGCAGCTGCCGAGTGGAGCTTTTCCGGGTGCCGAGATCGCCGAGAACCGTACGAACCCATCGCCCTTCAACACCGGGCAGATCATGCACGGCCTGCAGGCGTGGACGAAGCGCACCGGCGACGAGCGCTGCCGCACGGCGCTGTTCCGCGCGGGCCGCTGGCTGTGCGAGATTCAGGACCCGTCTGGCGCATGGCTGAAGTTTTTCTACCAGGAGCTGGCGACTGACTACAGCGCGCACCTGACCTGCTGGCTCGCCGAGGCAGGCGAATTTCTCGGCGATGAACCCATGCTGCAAGCTTCGTCGAAACATCTCGCGTGGGTGCTGCAGCACTTCGATGCCGAGCGCTCGTGGTTCAACCTGTGCGGCTTCAGTGCGCAGGACCACGCCGCAAATCGCTCGGTCACGCACACCATCGCGTATACGATCTGGGGCGTGATGCGCACGGCGGAGGTCGTGAAGTCGGCGGAAGGCAAAGCCGCTGCCGAGAGCGCTGCTAACGCTGCGCTGCGCCGGCTGGAATTATCAAAGCGCCTGCCGGGCATTCTCGATCATCGTTGGAAACCGCAGGCGAACTTCACCTGTCTTACCGGCAACGTACAGATGGCGCTGATCTGGTTGCACATGTATGCCGAGCGTGGCGATCCGCGCCTGCTCAACGCTGCCTTGAAGTCCATCGACATCGTGAAGGCCGCGCAGGCGATGGACGCCGCCGATCCCGGTGTCCGCGGCGGCATCGCAGGCTCGCAGCCGGTGTGGGGCGACTACATCTCGCACGCTTTTCCTAACTGGGCGGCAAAGTACTTCATCGACGCACTGCTGGCGAAGGATGTTGCGCTGGCGAAAGAAATTCCGTTTCATGCCAAGCCTGTTCCAGCCCCTGCGCCCGTGCCAACGACGTTGCCTGTGGCCTCTGGCGCGCAAGCGAAGCGGCCGCGCATCGCGCTACTGACCAGCCAGATGGCGACCAAGGTCATGGAGTTTCACAATGTCTGGTCGAAGTGGGGATTCCGTCCGGACCTGGTGCTGATCGAACGCTGGCCGGTGCCTCCGCTATCAGCAAGGGTGCAGGCTCGCATTCGCGAGGGCCGGCTGACGAACAAGCCCGGCTTTATGCAGAGCACTACGGCGTCGACAAACGGCGCATCCAGCAACGGCTTGCCGGCCGCCGGATCGGTGATCGACTTCTGCCGGCAGCACGGCTTCGAGGCCATCGAGGTCGATTCGCTGAACTCGCCTGAGGCGGTGAATTTGGTCCGCGAGAAGCAGATCGATCTGTGCATTTACGCCGGAGCGGGCATTATGCGTAAGGAGATTATTGCCGCCGCCCCGCTGGGTCTGCTTAACGCGCACATGGGCATCCTGCCCGGCTATCGCGGGATGAATGTCACCGAGTGGGCGGCGTGGAATGGCGATCCGGTTGGCTGCACGGTCCACCTCATCGACACCGGGATCGATACCGGCGACATCCTGGTGACGCGCGCGGTCGACGTTTCGCGCGCCGGCGATATTGCCGAGCTGCGCAAGCTGGTGGACGCGAGCCAGATCGAATTACTCGGCGAAGTTGTACAGTACATCTTGTCCGAAGGCCACCTGCCGCCGCGGCGCTCGCAGACGGCGCCGGAGGGCTTACAGTACTTCCGCATGCATCCGGCGCTGGTGGAGAAGTTGAATTCACGCCTAGCAGGACGGCGCAGCCGAAGCACGACATCGTGATCCCGGCGGTCCGAGTTGGGACAGGCACGGATCGTCTGTGCAGTTGCGCGAGCGCAATAGATTGGAATTCGATATTGTGGTGCATGCGGGCACCGTGGGTTGGGTAGCAATCGTAGGGAGCCTTGGGAGACATAATGCAGACAGCGGAAAAGAGTATCGGAACCTTGGAAGCACTGAAGCAGAAGATTAAGTCGAGGACTGCCCGCGTGGGTATCGTCGGCCTGGGCTATGTTGGCCTGCCGCTGGCCGTGGAGTTCGCCAATGCCGGCTTCTCCGTCACCGGTATTGACGTGCTGAAGCCCAAAGTCGATGGCCTCAATCGCGGCGAGTCGCATGTGCAGGATGTCCCCTCGGCTGAGATCGCGAAGTTTGTCGGCGAGAAGAAATTCCGCGCGACCACGGACTTCTCGGTCGTGCGCGAGCTCGACACCATCAACATCTGCGTCCCTACGCCGCTGCGCAAGACCAAAGACCCGGACATGAGCTTCATCGTCTCGGCCGTCGAGGAGATTGCCAAGCACTTCCATCCCGGGCTGCTGATCATTCTGGAGTCGACAACCTATCCGGGCACGACCGATGAGCTGCTGCTGCCGACGTTCGAAAAGCTCGGCTATAAAGTGGGTGAAGATTTCTTCCTCTGCTTCTCGCCTGAGCGCGTCGATCCCGGCAACCCGACTTACCAGACGCACAACACGCCGAAGGTGGTCGGCGGTGTCACGCCCGCCTGCACACAAATGGGCGAGATGTTCTTCTCGCAGGCGCTGGAAAAAGTTGTACCCGTCGCCAGCACTCGCGTCGCCGAGATGGTGAAGCTGCTGGAGAACACCTTCCGCATGATCAACATCGGCCTGGTGAACGAAATGGCGCTGATGTGCGACGGCATGGGAATCAACGTCTGGGAAGTCATCGACGCGGCCGCCACCAAACCATTCGGTTTCATGCCGTTTTATCCCGGCCCCGGGCTTGGCGGCCACTGCATTCCCATCGACCCGTTCTATCTTTCTTGGAAGACCAAGCAGTCGGGAATCGAGGCACGCTTCATTGAATTGGCCGGATACATCAACGGCAACATGCCGCACTTCGTCGTCGACAAGGTGCAGAGCGCGCTGAACAATCACTCGAAGCCGGTGAAAGGCTCGCACGTACACGTAGCGGGCGTGGCCTATAAGCGCAACATCGACGACATGCGGGAGTCACCCGCCCTCGATGTCATTCTGCTTCTGCAGAAGCGCGGGGCGAAGATCACTTACAGCGATCCCTACGTGCCGCAGTTACGGTTGGACGGCATCTCGCTGAAGTCCGAGCCTCTAACGGCGACGGCGGCTAAGGCCGACTGCGTGGTGATCGTGACCGACCATACCGACTTCGATTATCAATCGCTGCTTGACTCGTCGAAGCTGATCGTCGACACCCGCAACGCGATGAAGAAGTTTGACTCGGAGAAGATTGTGCGGTTGTAAACACTGTTTTCAGCCTGCCGGCCAAACCCGGGCCGCCTCCGCTCAAGATGAAGGCCGGAGAGTGTTGTCGTCACAGTTGCCGACTCACGTGACGCTGCCGGTTAAGCCGCGCTACCTCTTAGCCGACGCAACTCCCGCTGGTCCTGCTCCTGAGCTTATGCGCACGGTAATCGACAGGTTCGCCGTGGCGGTTTGGTTGTTCGCGTCGGTGACCTTCACCGTAAATAGATAGGTTTTACTCGGCTGCGTTCCGCTGGCCTTCGGCGTCCCGGAGATAGCACCCGTCCCGCTCAGCAGCAGTCCCGGTGGGAGCGAGCCGGAAGCGACCGTCCAGCGATAAGGCAGCAGTCCACCCGAAACCTGCAACTGCGTCACCGGGTATGCCTTGCCCACCGTACCATCCGGCAGGCTCGTAGTCGTGATCACCGGAGGCGCCGGCTGCGCGATCGTCAGCGACAGCTTCGCCGTCGCCGCCGGAGTGCCCTGCGAATCCGACAGCGTGATGTTCAGGAGGTATGCACCTGCCTGTGTCGGCGTCCCTTTGATCTCGCCGGCGGTGGTCAGCTGCAAGCCTGGAGGCATCATCGACGAGCTGCCCCAGCGATACGGCGGCACTCCTCCGCTGCCGTACAGGAACACATCGTAGGCGACACCGTTCATCCCGTTCGGAAGCGAGGTCGTCAGGATCTGCAACGGCGGAGCCGGCGCATTGATGCCCATGCTGCTGGTGCCGCTCAGGCATTGCGGCTGCGGCGTGCTGCTGTCACAAACCTCGACGGTGAAGGTGTACAGCCCTGCCTGCGTGGGCGTGCCGGTCAGCAGACCTTGCCCCGTCAACTGCATGCCGGTTGGCAGCGAACCCTGCGTCAGCGTGAATGCATACGGCGTCACTCCGCCGCTCGCCATGAACTGGTAGGAATACGGATGGCCCAGTGTCGCGCCCGTCAATTGCGACGGTGGATTGAACTGCAAAGGCTGAGATCCGGACTGCGTGATCTTCAGGCCGGTAATCGACATACCCAACGGGCTGCATGACGAGTCTTGCCGGTCCCTCGCGATGAAGCGCAAAACGTTGTCGGTTATGGTCACGCTGAAGTCCTTGGTATAGCCCTTGAAAGCCCCACCCGCCAGCAGCCAACCATCGAGCCAGGAAGCGCGAATGCTGCCGTTGATCTCAACGTCGAACACGTTGCAACCAACTCCACCCGTCTCCGCACCGGCCTCACCAACCAGAGTTACGGTATAAGAGCCGTTCGGCAGTGGTGTAGTGAAGGTGATGTCGTTCTTGTGGCTGACACCAGAGCCATACAGTTCGCCGTCTGGATAGGAACCCCAGCTATTGCGGAACATATTCCATGTAGGATATATGGGGCCGTAACTGAGTCCGGGTATTTCCCAGGCCCAACCCTGCGCCGCGTATTGACCATTGCCCGATCCATGATCCATGCCGGCAAACCAGATCTTCCCACTGCGATCAGTGTAGGTGGGTTTCAGATGACCAAATAGCAGGCGCAGCGATCCATCCGCATCATGCGGAGTCGAGTAAACATCCAGGTATGCCTTAGCTTGAGGCGCGGCATCCACTGAGCAAACAACCTGGCCATTCACCGTCTGCGTCATCGCTGAGTCGGCAGGCGCAGTGATCGTGCCATCCGGAGATACAGAGGCGCCAGGAATCGGTATTGAGAAAGTGCAACTGTAGTCCGGACTTTGCGTTCCGGTGACAATGACCTTCGGGGTGAACGTTCCACCGCCGGGAATCAGGATCGATTCAGGATCAATATCGATGGCCGTCCCCTGCACGTTGACGTCTGCGCAAGCCGTTCCCCCGACGCAAACTTGCACGCGGTTATAAATGCTGGTGTTCTCCTGGTTGTTCGGAATACCCGCGCCGTTCGGAGTCCAGTACGGCTCGCTGCCGGTAGGGTCGACAACCTCAAAATACTGCTCGATGGAATACCAGCTATGCAGATCGTATGCCGTCTCAACTAATTCTGGAGGAGCGAAGCCGTTGGTCAGCAGCGCTGTATCCCAGTCGTCCGATGGCATTGTGCCGTCCGCGATAATCATTCCATATACCTGCAAGGTACGCAGATAGGCTTTGGTGAACTTGCACTCGGGCAGCGTGTCTGAGCAGAACCCGTCGACGTTGAAACTGGCCTTCAGGCGAATACGGGTGCCGTACGGCGCCCAGTCGAACATGATGTACTGGTTTCCGTTCCAGTTCCCTGCTCCGAAGGTGCGGCCATCGACCGGGATCGTGAAGTGATATGTGTCCGTGACGGCGGTCGCCGCGAACGAGTTCTTGTGGTAGATGTCGTCCTGCAACCTCGCCCAGCCGGCGCCTACACTTGTCATACCCACGAAGGCAACGTGGAAGTTCGGGCAGTTACTCGGGCTGATCGTCAACCACGGCGTCGGAGATTCGCAAGCGGCCAATCCCTGGGTAGCTAAGTTGTAGTTCGACTTGCACACCACGGGGTTCGTCGGCGTGCAGCTAGCCAGCTGCATCCGCGGATGTCCACCAGTCGCGTAGTTCGTGGCCGGCATCATCACATCGGCGCGCAACATTTGGTTGCCCAGAGTAGTGCGTAGCGCGTGACGAGGTCCGGTGACACAACCATTACAATTCGGGTCGCCAATGTTGTTGACGACGTTGCTGTACCACTGTTGAGGATCGCCGCTGGTTGCGATGAAGCTCGTGCCGGCCGCGTCCGTTCCACCGTAGGCGCTGTTGTCGGTCGCCGACGTCGTGCTCATGGAACCGACGTTCATCAGCGGATTATTGGTGCCGCTGGTCGCCAGTGTCGCGGAAGCGAAGTTACCTGCTGCACAGTTAGCCGCGTTGTAGGGAATGCTGATCTGCAAGTGCTGGGCATAGCCGTTTTCTGCCGGAGTCTGACTGACAACCGTAGCTAAGAAGCTGCTATACGGGTAGCCGTTGAAGTTCATGCCAGAGCATGCGCCGGTGGCTCCATTGACGTTCACGCGAAGCGGGGTAGGAATCTGCCCACGAATGACGTTCGTGTCAAAGTCAACAATCACCGCCGCCCCTGTTGTCCGCCATGAATAGTTGTGTGAGTCCACAACGACTTGATAGAACTCGTAGCACTTGGCTTCGGACGGGTTGCACTCGAAGAAGTGACGATCAGGCCCGGTGCCCCCGTTGGTGGCGCCGTAGACATCCATGCTCGCGCCGGACTGGATGTGCATGTACGGAGGCTGGCTGAACGGCATCAGTGTGTCTTGCAGTGAGGCCGGCCAAGGGTACTGGGCATGGACCTTCTGCTGCGGCGTCGTTGAATCGACCGGATTCACATACAGTCCCTCGAAGAAGCGCGGAGGACTGGTCATCTTGAAGTTGTGGTAGCTCGACTGTGCAGGAGCATCGGTAGCCACCCGGTCCAGCCAGCGGCGATGCGGGAAAACAGGCCAGTTATTAATCGGGGCGTTGATTGCGTTACTGTTGGGGAGTACCTGAACGCCCCGAGTGTAGTTCAATGCGTACACCGTGCTGGGAGCGCAGTAGCGCCCAGACTGATCGAGAGTTCCAGCGCCGTTGAGAGTCCACACTTCAGACTGACATCCGGCCGCAGTGAACTGCACGCACTGCCCTGGAAGCGCCGGCTGCGGGGTAGACGGCGAGATGCTACAGGTCTGCGACCAGACCGGGGCGCACAAACACGCGATGATCAAAGCGAGAATGTTCGTTTTCACGTCAATCAGTCCTCGTATGGCAAACGATGCCGCACTCTCGCAGTTGTTGTGCGGGAGGCAAACACGGTCTCTGTACCTATCGGCATAAAAGCCGTATTCATTCGTGTGCTAGATATGGCATTTATAGGCCATTTATTAATACATCTTTGGTGACAATTTACACATGTCTGTGTGATACCAGGACGCCTGGCAAAAGGGGGCAGCAGCGCTGCCGCCAAGCTCATTTGGCTGCCAGTAGGCCATTATTTTCTGTTGTTTAGTTGGCTGGTTCGGTGGTGGCGGTAGACGTCAGGAGGCCCGCCGTCGCGATTACGCAGGCAAAGAAAAAGAGCCAGACAAGCGTGGCTTCGCTTATCTGACTCTGCTTACACTATAGCACATTCAGAGGGCTATTTGGCACATTTTGGCAACTTTATATTTGCATTAAAATGAGGCGATTACAAGCTATTGTTGCGTTTCTAGGTATTGACATGTAAAAGTTACCGGTAGTGATAGTAACACCACTGAATAGCTCGGATCGGCTCGCGCTTACACGGATGAGCAGGCAGCAAACCGTTTATTCTAAAGCCATAACTGGACCGGGTGACTCTGGCCTCGGCGACTCCGGCGAAACTCGTCATCGCTGGCCGGAGGTCTCTAAATGTCCATATGCGATCATGCGATTTGAAAATCCGGTTCTAGCCGGGTGAGGCGATCGAAAGGTTGCCTCAACCAAAGGAATTCTGCTGGAACTTTGTGTGCAACAGATTGCACATGAAATGACTAAGGTCTTGCGCTTCCCTAAATCAGGTGACGTAACCTATTGATCATAAAGTGCATTTACCACATGCTATTTCAGAGACTCGGCCAAACAATTGCACATACTCGTTCGTTCCGCGACTGAAAACCATAAGGGGCATTCATAACTGTGGCGCTGGCTGGCACCAAGACCTCGGGTACCGCGCTGTCTTCGGACGAAGAAGTTTTACCTGGCGGGAAGCCTCCATCAAAATTAGCGACCTTTTGGCAGACGTTAAAGCCATTTGGCTGGCAGGGACTGCTACTGACGGCGGTGCTGATTTTCCTGTACGCCCCCGTCCTTAAGCTGCTGGTCTGGCAATGGTACAACGACGCCGACTACTCCCACGGATTTCTGGTTCCGGTTTTGTCCGCATACCTGATCTGGGCGCGGCGCGACAAGCTCCGCCAGATTCCGCGTGCGCCGTCGGCCTGGGGAATGGTCATTGTGCTGTTCTCGCTCGCGGTGCTGTTCCTCGGCAGCCTGGGCGCGGAGCTGTCGCTCGCGCGGTTGTCGTTCATCGGCTGTATCTGCGGGTTGGTGGTTTACTTTGCGGGATCGAAGATGCTGCGCGCGATGGCCTTCCCCATCGCGTTCTTGCTCTTCGCCGTTCCCATGCCGGTGCTGATCTACAACGAAATCGTCTTCCCGCTGCAGTTCATCGCCTCGAAGTTCGCGACCCGAACGCTCGAGATCCTGAACCTCTTCCCCATCATGCGCGAGGGCAATGTACTGATTCTGCCCGGCATGCGACTGGAGGTGGTGGAAGCCTGCAGCGGTATCCGCTCGCTGATGTCGTTGCTTGCCCTGGCTGCCGGCTACGGCTATGTTGTTGAGCGTAGCGTGCCAGTGCGCTGGTTTATGGTATTGGCCATGGTGCCGCTGGCTATCGTCAGCAACGGCATGCGCATTATGATCACGGCCGTCATGGCGCACTACATTGGTCCGAAGGCCGCGGAAGGTTTCATGCACGAGTTTTCCGGCTGGGTGATTTTCGTTGTGGCAACCATCTTGTTCCTCCTCCTGCACAGCCTGGTCACCTACATCCGCAAGAAGCTGGGCTGGTATGACGGCGCAGGCAATCCGGACCTGGCTCCGGTGAAGGTGGCGCGATGAAGGCGGGCGGACGTTACTGGGCGATGGTGGCGGTGCTGGTGTTGGCGACCGCGGGGCTGGCCCATTTGTCTCACGGCGAAGCTACGCCGCCGGCCAGGCCGCTGGCGGAGTTTCCCAAACAGATCGGTCATTGGGGCATGGTGACCGAGTGGCCGCTGGATAAGGAGACTATCGATCTCCTGAAGGTAACCGACTACCTGAACCGCGGATACTGGGAACCTGGATTGAACCGGAATCTGGTGGGCCTTTATATCGGATACTTCCGCAGCCAACGGACGGGCGCGACCATTCACTCGCCCAAGAATTGTCTGCCCGGCGCAGGATGGAATCCAGCCCAGTCGTCCATCTACATGTTGCCCCTGGACGACGGCCGCAAAGTTCCCATCAACCTCTACCTCATCCGCAAAGGTCTGGAATCCGAGGTAGTGTTGTACTGGTACCAGTCGCATGGCCGCATCATCGCCAGCGAATACTGGGGCAAATTTTATTTAGTGTATGATGCGTTGCGCTTGAACCGTACCGACGCCGCACTGGTTCGCATCACCGTGCCGGTCCAAAATGGCGACGAGGCCACGGCCCAGGAGCGCGCGCTTTCCTTCGCAAAACAAATTACAGGTGATCTGGACCAGGTCATCCCACGGTAAACCCAGGAGAAGTCATGCGGAATCGCTACGTTGTTTTCATCACCAGCACGCTGCTGGCCTTCGCTCTCGTCGGCTGCAGCAAGAACCCCGAAGTCGCCAAGAAGAAGTATCTCGAAAGCGGCATGAAGTACATGGACGACAGCAAGTACGATTCTGCGGTCATCCAATTCCGGAAGGCCATACAAATCGACCCGAAGTTTGCTGAAGCCCACTATCAGCTGGCTCTGGCCGATATGAAGCTGACCCATAACCAGGACGCCTTCCGCGAAATGAGTCAGGTGGTCGAGCTCGACCCCAACCACTTCAAAGCCCGCGTCGCCCTTGGCGGGATGTATCTGGCCTCAGGTTCACATTTCTACCCCAACGCCGAAGAGCAGGCCCGTTACGTCGTCGATCACGACACCGACAATCCGGAAGGCTATATCCTGCTGGGCAATGTGATGATGGCCCAGAAAAAGTATGACGACGCTCTGTCCGCTTTCAGCAAGGCTATCGCCATCAAGCCCTCCGATTCCAGTCCGTACATGAACCGCGGCACCGTGTACGCTCTCCTGAAGCAGGACGATGCGGCCCTGAAGGACTTCAAGAAGGCAGTCGAGATGGATCCGCACTCGCTTCCCGCCTATGCCAATCTCGCCGGCTACTACTTGTACAAGAAAGACCCGAAGCAGGCCGAGGAGGTGTACCGCGACGAGATGGCGAACAATCCAGATTCGCCGGTGCCGTATCTCCGCCTGGCCGGCTTGCTGCTGCGCGAAGGCCGCAAGGACGAAGGCGATGCCATCGTACAGCAGTTGCGCGCCAAGCAGCCGTCCTCTGCCGACGTGGCTTCCTCGATCGGCGACTTCTACCTCGCTGGTCGTAACGTTGACGCCGCGCTGAAAGAGTATCAGCGTGGTCTGTCGTACGATCCCAAGAACCAGATGCTGCAGGTACGCGTGCTGGAGACGTATATCAATTCCGGCCGCACCGACGAAGCGCAGAAGATGGTCGACAGCCTGCTGAAGGAAGACCCAGGCGACACCACCGCGCGCATGACCAATGGCCGCCTCATGGCGATCAAGGGCAACCTGCCTGACGCCACCACCACCTTGCGCGGCGTGGTGAAGGACGCCCCCGAGAATCCCCAGGCCCACTACATCCTCGGACTCATCCTGCGTCAGTCAGGCGACATCGCTGGAGCCAAGAGCGAGTTGCAGGAAGCCAATCGGATTCAGCCCAGCAATCCCATGACCCTGCAGGCCCTGGCTGAGGTCTATCGCGATAGCCGCGACTTCGATACCGCGATGGAATATGCCGATAAGCTGCAGCGTTTGAACGACGACAATCCCAGCGCCCACTTCCTCATTGCGACCATCTATCTGGGCAGCAAGCAGTACGACAAGGCGCTGGATGAGCTGAAGCAGTTGCAGAAGCTGGCTCCCAACGATCCTGCCGTCATGATCAATCTGGCCTACGCCTATGAGGGTCAGAAGAATTATCCCGAAGCCGAGAAAATGTTCCTGGCCTCGACCCACGCCAACCCTACTTTCGATACGGCCTGGGCGGGCTACATTGCCATGTTGTTCACCATGAACGAGCCGGCGAAGGCGGTGGCCGTGGCCCAGCAGTACGCCTCTGCCAATCCCACCCGCGTGCCGGCCATGTTTATCTACGCCGGAGCTCTGGCTACCACCAAGAAGTACGATCAGGCTTTGACGGAGTATCAGAAAGCGGCTACTACCGATCCGAAGAACGCCGCTGCTTACCTGCACATGGGGCAGATCTACCAGGCCTTGGGTAAACCTGACAATGCACTGGATGCCTACCAGAAGGCTCTCGCTTTGCAGCCGTCGTCCACCACCCTCAACAATGCGGTTGGCGATGCTTACCTCGAGAAGGGCGATCTGAAGTCGGCGGGCAAGTACTTCCAGGCAGCTCTGTCAGAGAATGCTCACGATCCGATCGCGGCCAACAACCTGGCCTGGGTCTATGCCCAGCAGGGTGACAACCTCGACATGGCTCTGAGCCTTGCAACCCAGGCCAAGCAGATGGCGCCGGAGATGAACTCCGTCAACGACACGTTGGCTTGGATTCAGTACAAGAAGGGCAACTACCAGGTCTCGGTTTCGTTCGCCGAGGATGCGGTACGGCGCGCTCCCGACAACCCGAGCTTCCGCTACCACCTGGGCATGGCCCTCACCGGCGCCGGCGACAAGGATCGTGCCCGCACCGAACTGCAGAAGGCCCTCAGCTTGAACCTGAAGGGGCCCGACGCAGCGGACGCGCAGAAGACCCTGGCGTCTCTCAAGTAGTTAGCGTTCTAAGAAATCTTCTGGGATAACCGGCGGCCTGACGAAAGTCAGGCCGTTTTTTCGTTGTCTGTTGCATCGATCACAAGTGTAAGTGGATAGGACTACAGCCACGGCCGTCTTTTAATAGAAGCGGATTTCTGCTGTTCGTCAGGCGACAGCGTAGCCAACTTGTGGCTGCATGCTGACCTCGCCTACGCTGCTCAGTCAGGACCTGCACTCTTAATCTTTGCGGAATGGTCAGCTTGAGACGCCTTCTTCTTTGCCTTGGCGATCTCAACGCTGGCGAAAGTCTTTCGTGCCAGGTGCGACTCCGACAATGACGCTCCGCTCTCCCGGCGGCAAGGAGTTCGCGGCAGAGCGCCACAAGTAGGGCATTGAACGTCTTGAGCTTTGTCATTCATCGTAGATAGTGTAAATCCAACCTCGTCATCGGCTGGAACCGGAGAACAAGTCGCTTGCGTAATAGGGATGTTACGCTAGCGACATTCAAGGCCACGGCTCCCATATAAGTTCAGCGTGAGACGCAATCAATCTCTCCGACTGCGGTTTGGGGAGAATGTTCGCCAAATGAAGAACGGCTGAGTATCGGGCGTCGTAGACGTCCGGGTACTTCTCAGAACCCTTTCCAACAAGAGTCAGCGCTGTTTCGGTATGCACAATACCTCGTATCTGTACTCACCTAGAAATTCAAGAATTCTAAGTTCGTAATTGCCGAACCGCAAACTTTGACTGTCGAAGCGCATCCGTTCTATTTGATTGCTTGTGATAAGGAGATGTTACAACAGCGACCAGCAACGCATTCGCTCTTAGTCAGCTAGGGCTGATGTGCAGCCATGCGCAAGTGCTTAAGTCGCATGTAGATGTAGAAGCCAACGCCTCCGGTGCCGAATAGGAGCAGCGGAACCGGGCCGAATGCGCGAAGGCTCAACTCATTGAACTCGGTGAGCGAGCTTCGAGAGGGCTTTGTCGGATCGTAGTAAACCGTTACCTGTTCGCCAACCGAGTATTCTCTCTTTTGAGGATACTCCCACCCGCGATATGTGCTCCCGCCCGTGCTGAACGCGTAACCGTAGCGGTTGTGATTAGCTGGCTCGTGCGCCGTAATTGTGCCCTTTGTTGTTTGCTGCCGCGCAGCAACCGCGGAGTCTAGCCGCCACTGATACAAACTGTAGACAATGCCAATTGCCCACGGTAGGACGACTAGCAAAAGCACCCATGACGGATTCTGCCAGTTGAATCCTGATTTCGGCGTGTCTTGCTGGGTCTCGCTATTCATCATGCAGAGTGAATTGAGGACTGTTGGCGACATCAGGTCATTTCACAAACGCAACCCAGTCTGGGTTACCTGTAACAGGCGATTTTAACGACCGGGATACTTCAAGAGGAAAAAACTCGTCTGAACAAGTGAATACACTCAGCCGGAGAGGCTAAGTGTTACAGCTAAACTGACAACCGGCCACGGTCACTGACAACCGCCTGGCTACTGCTTCTTGTCGTAGATCCACTTGTTGTTGTTGGCGCCCTTTCCGCCGACCGTGGTCTGCGACTCAAAGGCCTGCAACGATCCGTCCGGCAGCAGTGTATAGGTAACGACGTCGCTCACCTTCGTTCCGTCCGAGGCCGTCATCTTCTGGTCGAGCACCAGCGCGTTCTGCTGCCAGTAGACGCGGCTGTCGGTGACGTAGCCAGGGCCATCCTCCTGAACCGGCTTGGGATCGTCGACCGTGGCGGCCAGCTTCCAGTTGAAACTCTGATCGCCATACGCCTGGGTGCGCATGAAGCTGATCTGGGGATCTTCCTGCTTGATCTCGAGCGTCATGCTCGACGGAGGCGGTACCACCAGCTTGCTCTTATGCGCGTCAAAAATCCAGGTGCCGGAATAGTTAGGTTTGGCGGTCGGCGGCGGCGCCGTCTGTCCGTAGACAAGAACGGCGGCTGCGAGGAGAAGTAGGGAAACGATTGCGGGTCTCATGGAGGGCGCTATTGTAGCAAAGCGGAAATAAAGATTTCATAAATTCAGCGATCCGCCCCTCGCCGTACCACATTGGGAAGGAATATTCATGCGTTTGAGTATTCTCGGGGCCGATTGTCCAAGGTCAAGTCTGTTGCGACCGTTTGTTCAAAGATAAAGCTTGTTTCGATTCGGCTGAAATCCACGACGGACTCGAAGGGTGTTGACTTCTCCAGCTTCACGCTGCAGCCCGGGGTTACCATCGCTCTCAAGGGCCTCAGACCCTTCAGGGGCGGAAGGCTATTGCCTGGTCGAGGAGGACAACTTACCAGGACTCCGCTTCGCTCCGTCCTGGGCTAACGGCACAACCAGCCTTTCGGGCTTCGGGCTTCGACGGTTCGATCACCGATGCGCCAGGGCAGCCGAGATTGACGTGCGCGCGCGGAGTTATAAAGCCCCGGTCGCACCGATGAAATTGGTGCAATCGCGTCCCCCACCCATCCGGGGGAGGCAGCTTGTTCAAGAGCTTCTTCTTCTGCTAAACTAACTAACTAGTTAATTAAATGATCAGCAAGCTTACATCCGCCGAGCCCCGTCGCGGCAGCCGCCGCCAGCCTGAACTCAGCCGCAACGCCATCCTGAAGGCCGCGCTGGCCGAGTTCGCCCAGGAAGGACTGGCCGGGGCGCGCGTCGACGCCATCGCCGAAGCCGCGGGCGTCAACAAGGCGCTGCTCTATTACTACTTTCACGACAAGGAAACGCTTTACGGCGCGACCCTGGAAAATTTCTTCGCGCCCCTGCACCGGCGCGTCATGGAGGTTTGCGACCGGCCGGGTACTGCGGGCGAGCGCTTTCTGAGTTATGCCCGCGAGCACTTCGATTCCATTGCCGCGTCGCCGCATCATGGCCGAATCTTCATGGGCGAACTGATGAGCTTCAGCCGCGGGGGCAAGACCTACATGGACCGCATTCTCAGCAGCTACATGCTGCCCATCGGAATGCGCGTGCTCGCCCTGCTGCAGGAAGGAGTCGACAGCGGCGAGTTCCGCCCGGTCGATCCAGCACAATTTGTGCCCACGGCGATCGGCTCCATCGTGCACTACTTTCTCACCGCGCCGCTGCGGCAGCGCTTCCTCAAGCTCATGCCCATGCCGGAGCCGTCCATCGAAGACCGCCGCTCCGCCGTGCTGGATTTCATCGCCGCTGCCTTGTTCGCCGATCGCGAAGCGGGGATCAAGCTGGCCGCCAGAATTTCTGCCGAACTGTCGTCGCCCCAGCCGTTAAAACCAGCGCTGTCCCGTACGAAAGGGAAACGCAAATGAGACCGCATAAATTCTTTTTCTTTTTACTGATTCTTTTCGGCATTGCCGCCGGCTACTACTTCTACTCCACCGACCGCACCAGCGAGACGGTGCTGATCGGCATTGTCGACGCCAACCAGGTGATCGTCAGCTCCAAGATCATGGGCCGTGTCGAGAAGCTTTACGTCGACGAGGGCTCGAAAGTAAAGGAGGGCGATCTGATCGCAGAGATCGACTCCGCCGAACTCGAAGCCCAGAAGAACGCCGCCGCAGCCACCATCAATGCTTATGGCTCGCAGGTGTCGTCGATGCGGGCGACCGAGGCGCAGACCCTAGGCGAGACTAACAGCGGCGTAGTGAACGCCGATGCCCGCCTGGCAGCCGCGAAGGCCGCGCTGGTGCAGGCGCAGGCCGATCTCGTCCGCGTGCAAAGCGACTCGCAGCGCATGATCAAGATGGCGGACGCACAAATCGCCTCCGAGCAGGACCGAGTGCGCGCCGAGGAGCAGCTTAACGCGCAGAAGGCCGTCGTTATTAGCGCGCAGAAAAACGTCGACGCCGCGCAGGCCGATCTCAACACCGCCAACGCTCGACTGCATCAGCAGCGAGCCGCCGCCAGCAATGTTGCGATGAATGAAGCGCAAGTGGCGAACGCGAAGGCGCAACTGGCCGAAGCCGACACGCGCCTGGGCTATACGAAAATCTACGCGCCGGTCAGCGGTACGGTTTCGGTGCGCGCGACGCGGCAGGGTGAAGTCGTAAATCCCGGCACTCCGATCGTCACCATCATCGACTTCAATGACACTTGGGTGCGCGCCGAGGCGCCGGAGACCGAGAGCCGCTTCGTCAGTGTCGGCGACCGCCTCAAAGTCCGTCTGCCACAAGGCAATCCCATCGAGGGCACGGTGATCTTCAAGGCGGTCGAAAGCGACTTCGCGACGCAGCGCGACGTCAGCCGCCGCAAGCGTGATATCAAGACCATCGGCTTGAAGCTGAAGGTCGATAACCCGGATGGAGCGCTCGTCCCGGGCATGACGGCGGAAGTTCTCCTGCCAGCGGATTTGGGAAAGGGAAAGTAGTGAGCTGCTGGTACGACAGAATCCGGGGCCCGATTCAGCTTGGAGGTTCGTCATCCCACCCTAGCCAACAGAAGGCTAGGATGGGGCACCCGGCAGTTTAAGCTGCGCCGTGTGCGATTCCTCCAGGAATTGTCATCCCGAGCGGAGCCAAGGGATCTGCGGTTCGTTCGCAGCGAAGGGATGTTGTCACCGCGGCAGACCGCAGGTCCCTCCGCTCCGGCGGGCGACAACAGCCCGCCTGGTCGGGATGACAATTCACGGCGGGACAGCTTGAGGCGCGCGTCTCACGGCACCTAAGGACGTAATCATGACTGCAAAACTTAACACGTCCGCGTACACCGGCGATGCCATCGTCGTCGACCACATCACCAAGAAGTACGGCGACTTCACGGCCGTCGACGATGTCTCGTTCAACGTGCATCAGGGCGAGATCTTCGGCCTGCTCGGTCCGAACGGCGCGGGCAAGTCGACGCTCATTCGCATGATGACGACGTTGCTGCCCATTACGGCCGGGCACGCGCTGATCAATGGCTTCGACGTGTCCAAGGCGCCGGACTCCGCCCGGCAGTGCATGGGCGTCATCCCGCAGGCGTTGACCAGCGACATCGATCTCACGGTCGAAGAGAACCTTAACATCTACGCCAAGCTGTACGGCGTGAGCACCGAAGATCGCAAGCGCAACATCGACGACCTGCTGGAGACCGTCGACCTCACCAAGTGGCGCGGCGCGCAGACCAAAACGCTCTCGGGCGGCATGCGGCGCCGTCTGGAGATTGCACGCGGGCTGGTACATAGCCCCAAGATTTTCTTCCTCGACGAGCCCACCACCGGTCTCGACCCCGTCTCCCGCGTCGCCGTGTGGGAGATGCTGACAGCGATCAAGGACAAGCGCGCGCTCACCATCCTGATCACCACGCATTACATGGACGAGGCTGATCGCCTCTGCGACCGCATCGCCATCGTCGATCACGGCAAGCTGGTGGCGCTCGACTCGCCGGCGGCGCTGAAGGCAAGCGTGCCTGGCACGAATGTCATCGAAGCGCAGTTCAGCAACGCTCCCGCCGATTGGCAACAGCAACTGGAGAAGCTCGACGATGTAACTTCGGTGCAGCCGGAGGCGGCGAACATGTATCGCATCCTGACTTCGAGTGGATCCAAGACTACGACCGAACTGGTGGAGATGGCTGTGCGCGAAAAGGTCGAGGTCAAGTCGCTCTCGGTTCAGAACACCACGCTGGACGATGTCTTCGTCCACTTCACGGGACGGCAGTTGCGCGACGAGCAGGTGAAGGCCTACAGCTTCATGATGCCTGACCGTCCAGGGATGCGGCCATGAACCCACCCCAACAGACGCAAATACGGCGTCTGCTAGGGGCCCGGTGAAGTCGCATGCGGATACGAAGCTGATCGATTTGGCAGAGAGGTTTAGTCGCTTATGAATCGAATGTGGGCGATTGTCGAGCGCGAGCTGCGCAAGTTCTTCCGCTCGCCGGCGCTGATGCTGGTGTCGATGGTGTTTCCGCTGGTACAGCTCATCGTGCTGGGCAACGCCTTTGGCGGCAAGATCAAAGAGGCACGGCTGGGCGTAGTCGACCAGGACCAGGGAACGCAGTCAGTGAAGGTGCGCGAGGCGCTGGCCGCAGTGCAGTCGAATGCGAACACCTTCTACACCGTGCCGTATCACAGTGATCAGCAAGCCATGGAAGATGTGCGTACCGGCAAGCTCGACGGGGCCATCGTCATTCCACCCGAGTACTCGCGGCGCGTCTACGAAGAGAACCATCCGCGCATTGCCCTCATCGTCGACAATACCGACAACTTCATGAGCTCGACGCTGGAGCAGCAGTTCAGCGACATTGTCAAAGCGCTGAACCAACCTGATGTCGACCCTTCGCGCATCCTGCAGCAGATTACGCTCGACACCGTCGAGCTATATCCCTACATCGAGTACATGAAATACCTGTTGCCCGGCTCGATCGCGCTGGCCATGTTCGTTTCGGTGATGATCGGCGGCGGCATGCTGTACATCGACGACAAGGCGCGCGGCGTGCACGAAGGCTACCTGGTAACCCCGATCACGAAGTTCGAGCTGGTGGCCGGGCTGAACATCGCGGGCGCGATCAAGGCGATCCTGGCGGGCGTAGTGATCACGATATTGGGAGCACTGCTGTCGGGTCTGGGCACGTTATTCACCCCGCTGAACCTGTTCTACGTTTTCCTGATGGTGCTGGCCACTTCGCTGGCCTTCAACACCATGATGTTCCTGATGATGGTGCGCGTAGAAGACCCGCTGGTCCCGCGCGCCACCTTCGGCGTGCTGAATACGCTGCTATTTTTCCCCAGCGGCGCAATCTATCCCATCAAGGCATTTCCCAAGTGGCTGCAGTTCATCGCGAGCATTGATCCCTTCACCTATTCGGTGCACGGCTTCAAGGCGATTCTGCTGAAGGATGCAGGCTTCGTGGCGATCCGCATGGACCTGCTCTACCTGACGGTGTCAGCGGCCATCATGATCACGATTGCGACGGCACTGTTCAAGCGGACGCTGTAGAGAGTTCGAAGTGCGGCGCACGCACGTTATCGGCTTATTCCATTGGACTGCTATAGCCGGTACGCTGCCTGGTCGGAATAAGGCGAGCCTTCGACTCCGCATCGCGCAAAAGCGGGCGCTGCTGCGTTCAGGATGACGCCAAGAATTCCAGAATGCGTTGCCGTCGACCTTCTGCTGCGGGCCGACAGCAGATGCCTCCACTTCGGTCGGGGTGACAACCAGCATTTTGAGCTGAAGCTGCGGATTAGAACATTACTCGCGAATTCCTGCCACGGCCATCATCCTGCCCGTCTTCCCAAACTCCGCACGATGCGAGAAGAACCTCTTCGTGTCGCAGGCAGTGCATCCGTCAATCACGCTGATGTGTTCTTCGCGAACGCCGGCATCTGCGAGCTGCCGCCGGTTCGCCTCCACCAGGTCAAGATGGATCTCCGGGCCCAGATCGCCATGGCCGGGCGCCCGCTGATTGAGAAACAGCAGGGGGTAGCGAATATGGATTGCGTTCGAGTCGAAGACTTCTTCGAAGAGGTCGTCGGCGTAGTTGAACTGCGACTGGAATTCGGCGATTACCTCGGGGCCGACGGAATAACAGCACTTCCGCACGCACGGTCCGATGGCGGCGCGCAGGTCACGCGGCAGGCTTCCGAAGTGACGCCGCATCTCGCCCACGCCTTTTTGCACGATGCGAGCGGCGGTCCCGCGCCATCCTGCATGAAACGCCCCAACGACGCGCCGTTTCACATCGCACACCAGCACAGGCACGCAGTCAGCGGTCTTGATCGCCAGTAGCAATCCGGGAGCGTTGGTGATCAGGCCGTCACCGGCGAGCGGCTCGTGCGGTACCTCACTGACGCGATGGATGATCGACGAGTGAATCTGCTTCACCTGCACCAGCGGCCATGGGTCGCCATTGGCGTCGAGAGCTTTCACCGCCTTTAGAAACTCGCGGCGATTGCGTTCAACGTTGGTCTTGGTATCGTGCGGCGTCAATCCCAGGTTGAGCGACTTACCGCCGTAGCAGTTCGAAGCGCCGCCCCGCCTCGTGCTGAAGCCGTGGACCAGCCAAGGCAGGGAGGCGAAAACCGGAGCGCGGGGGATTTCGAGCGGCCCAGTCGCGGATTGAGCCGGTCGGCGCGCGGAACGCGGGGATGTTTGTGTTTTGCGGCGAACGGATACAGGCACACCCTAATTGTAGAGGAAGTTTGTTACAGCGAGGTTCATATGCCGGAGCACGCCTTAAGGCATAGCTTGTGATAAGGCGATGTTTCGCAAACTATCCGGTATGGCCACCCCTAAGCGATGAATACCGACAGAAATTGCGGTTAAGAGGCCCACACACATCCCGCTCCAAGCCAATTTTTCAAGAATTCCCATTTGCCACTGTTCTTGACGAGGAAGTAGTTGCGTCCACTTCCGGCGAACGCCGAAACGACGGCCAACGTCTTGCGCTTGTTAAATCCTATGCTGGACAAGTAAATTCCGTTTGGTGACGATTGAACCAACTCGTAAGGCTTGTCAAGAATGAACCGCGGGAGGAGGCTCCGCTCTACTTTGTTCGCCTTCACATAGTTCGCAATGACCGAAGCAAGCTTCGCCTTGTGCGCTCCGTTTGGAGTTGTGCAAATCTCCATCTCGGTGGCCGTCTGATCGTCTATAGCAATCGTCGTTTCCTGCTGGAAGTTGGGCTGCAGGAGAATGGAGTTGATGACAACGGAGTAAACCGCGTACACGTCTGGATCGACATAGGCGGGAACAGTTGAAGATGTTTCGTCGAGAAAAAGGTGACCGTTCAACTGCCCGAGAGCGAGTGAAGAACAGGACAGCCAAATCAAGAACGCTATACGTTTGCCCATAACCGAATAGACACCGCACCCCTCCGACTTGCTCCATACTTGGCGAAATCAGCGTTATCGTAACTTATCCAAGTTCCGCTGAGAGAAGTTTGTATGCCCTGGCTTTTCGGACGAACGTTGTGAGGGCCGAGACATGCGCCGCCCGTATCAGCCACCAGCAGACGTGAGGCACTGGGTACAATCGTCTGGGCGCGATGCTTCTCTGCTACATCACCGACCGCAGGCAATTCGCCGGAACCGGCGCGGAGCAGCGTACGGCTTTGCTCCGCCGGATCGGTGAAGCTGCACGCGCGGGCGTGGACTACATCCAGCTTCGCGAGAAGGATCTGGCGCCGCGCGAGTTGGAATCGCTCGCTCGCCAATCCGTGAAGATGGTCCGCGAAAGTTCCGCGGCCACCAGGCTGCTGATCAATGGCCGCACGGACATCGCTCTTGCCTGCGATGCCGACGGCGTTCACCTGCCCGACGGCGATCTTCCTGCCTCCGAGTTGCGCACGCTGTGGATGAAGTGTTCTAACCGCTCGCCGTTGATCGGCGTGTCGGCGCACTCTGTCGCTGGCGCGCGTTATGCCGAAGCGCACGGCGCCGATTTCGCGGTCCTGGCGCCGGTCTTCGAGAAGCCCGGGACATCGGCGAGCGCCACTGGCCTCGCAACATTGCGCGAGGCGTGTTCGGTGCCGGCTGCTCCGGGAGATGTGGAAGCGCCATACCAGGGTGGCTTTCGTGTGCTGGCGTTGGGAGGCGTGAATCTCGCCAATGCGGGCAGTTGCATAGCAGCGGGAGCGGCCGGGGTGGCGGGGATCCGCCTGTTTCAAGTCGGAGATGTGTTTGAGACCGTGAGACGGCTGCGCGGTTGAGACCTACCGCGCATGATCTATCCGGCCGCACGCTCCATCCTGAGCGAAGTGAGTTCGCGAAGCGAGCGAAAGAGTCGAAGGACCGCTATCGCCGGCAAGCTTCGTGTTAAGGTAGGGGTCCTTCGACTCCGCAGCGCCAAAGGCGGCGCTGCTGCGCTCAGGATGACACCCAAAAGCATCACAGCAAAAAAGTAGCGTTCTTCCCCATCTACGCTCTCTCCACATCCCGCGCGACGGCTTTCAACACTGTATTGATCAGCGACAGCACAATCGCGCCCAGGAACGCCGGCCAGAAGCCGGTTACCACGAAGCTGGGCGCCAGGATAGCCGAGGCGAACAAGAGCATCAGCGCATTGATCACCCACCAGAAGATGCCCAGCGTAAGAATGGTCAGGGGCAGCGTGATGATCTTCAGGAATAATCCGAGCGTGGCGTTCACCAGGCCGATGACCAGCGCGGCCATCAGCGCCGCACCGAAGCCGCGCACGTGGAAGCCCGGCATGAAATAGGAAACGATCAGCAATCCGATCGCGCTCAACAACCAGTTCAGGAGCAGACGCATCGTTCAACTCTCCTAGGCAGCGAACAGAATACAGCGTTTGCGGCTAAGGCGGGGCCGCGCGACGGAAAACAAAAAGGGCCGCCACGTTGATACGCAGCGGCCCAGTTTTTCTTCGCACACCTAGAACGGCCACAGGTGGCTCTTCTTCTTTTTCTTCGACGAACTCTCCGTGTCGGTGTTGGCTGGAGGAGCGGTTGATGCGGACGACGAACTTGCGGCTGTGTCGCCGGAGGTCGCCGCAGTGCCGCCGGCTTGAGGCGTACTAGCCAGATCGTTCACCTGCGTTGGTGGCGGCAGCGGTGCCGAAGTCGCGTCGCCCGAGGCAGGCAAATCGTTCCGCATTTCGCTGCCCGCGGGTTGTCCGGCGGGAGCGGCAGCATCGGAAGCTGCTCCGCTGGTAGTCGCATCCGGCGGCGGTGCCGCAGTGGTGCCGGTGGCGTCGGTGTTACCCGCCGCGGCGTCGGAGTGCGGCGTCGGAGCGTTCTCCGGCGGCGGTGCCCCGTTGTTCACGGTTTCGACAGTGACCTGATTGCCCGCACCAGCGCCTTGCAGATAAGTCTTCACACTTTCGCTCGCCGAGCGAACCATTTCCGGAGCGCTGGCCTGCTTGGGATCGACCAGCGTCGGCTCGCCAATCCTGGTGGTCTCGGAAACGTCCGGCCCCTTGTGGAAGTTTTCCATGACCTTGCCTACGGTGCCGAGCGAGCCGCGGCTTGCGATCGCAGCTTTGTCCGCAGCAATGGCCTGCGGCGTCGCTTTAGGGACAGGCTGCTTCATAGCCACCAGTCGCTTCTTGGCGTCCGGGGCCCGGCCCTCCAGCGGATATTGGGTCAGAATCCGGTCGTAAGCCGCAACCGCGCCCTGCGTGTACCTCTTGATGAGCGGACCCTTGGCGGCTTCGGGAAGCTTGGAGTGCCGGATGATCTCGATTTCTTTCTCATAGGCGCCACCCAACTCGAACAGCGCGTCGTCGACTCCGCTGTAAAGGGGATACGTGTCGGTGACCGACTTCAGGCGCGCGATGGCAGCCGGATAGCTGTCGCGCATGTAATAGAAGTGTCCGATGTCGTATTCGCGGCGGGCGAGGACTTCCTGCACCTCCAGCAGGCGTTCTTTGGCCTGCGGGATCAGCGGGCTGTCGGGGAACTGCAGAATCATCTGGCGGTATTCGTCCTCGGCGCGCAGGGCGTGCGTAGGATCGCGATCGGCCTTCTCCATCTCGCGGAAGTGGATGTTGGCGATCTTCATCTGCGCTTCGGCCGCCTCAGGCATATTGGGGAAGAAGGTGATGAAGTCCTTGTATTCGCTTTCAGCCTGGGCGTAAGCAGCGGCGCCGCCTTCGTCATACCAGGAATCGCCGATCGCCAGCTTGGCGCGGGCGACATACTCCGAGTCGGGATAGGTGTTGATGAGCGTCTGCAGGCTGAGGCGCGCGATGTCGTACTTGCCATGCTTCATGGCATCTTCGGCCCGGTCGAAGAGCACCTTGTCAGGCTGCTTGGAGTCGACGTTGGCGATGGGGTTCTGGTACTTGGCGTTTTTCTTCTGCTTCTTTTTGCTACTGTGCAAAGGCACGGTAGTTGTAGTGGTCTGAGTGCTGCTTCCGCTCCCAGCCACGTTGCCGCTGCTGGTTTGAGGCGGAGCGCCGGGGGCATCCTGCGCGGCGCACAGCGCGGCCAGCATGAAGCCTGTAAGACCTGTTATGAGTACGCGACGAACCATCCTGACCACCTCTGGGAACTTGCTGTATTAACCCGGCGCTCGCAGGGAGGGTGCGGCCGGGATTTTATTTCCTGCCGTCAGACGCGCTGCAATGTCGCGTCCTGGGCTGCCCGTAGCAACGACTCAACGTTGTGTGCCGGGTCGCCCTTGCCGAAGACGTGACTGCCGGCCACGAACAGTTCCACTCCTGCCCGGGCCGCGGGTCCTACCGTCTCCAGATCGATGCCGCCGTCGATTTCAATGCGGAAGTCCACACCCTTCGCATTGCGCATCGTTACCAGCTTGCGCGCTTTCTCCAGCGCGCCGGGAATGAACTTCTGACCGCCAAAACCGGGATTCACCGACATCACCAGCACCCGGTCTACGATATCGAGTACCTCTCCGAGGGTCTGCACCGGCGTCGCGGGATTGATCACCACGCCCGGAGACATGCCCAGGCTGCGAATCAGCTCCAGCGTGCGGTTCAGGTGAACGCAGGCTTCCTGATGGACCGAAACCCAGTTCGCGCCCGCATCTGCAAAGGCCGGGATGAATTCGTCGGGATGTTCGATCATCAGGTGACAGTCGAGGGGGACTTCGACAGCCTTGCGAAGAGAGGCGACCACGGGCGGCCCAATCGTAATATTGGGCACAAAATGACCATCCATCACGTCAACATGAAGGAGGGTGGCGCCACCTCGCACCGCAGCGTTAGCATCTTCCGCCAAGCGGGCGAAGTCGGCCGACAGAATGGACGGCGCTATCTCGATCAAAACAAAACTTCTCTCACGCGAGATTCCGCACTGATTTTACCATGCTCCGGACCCAGGCCGTATGCCCGGAAAGGGGCAGAAAAGCAGAGTAGAAGGAATTGGAAACGCAAGAGTTACCGGGTGCACGACTTCGCGGGGATGAGGCGTGGGTCACGAAAAAACGCGGCTGACCCAGTGCTGACGCGCACCGCTAATCACCTCGCCCTTTGGGCCTTGGCTGGAAGCTAATTCCTGCCTTTAGTACTTCGGCATCGTGGGATCGATGCGCTCGGCCCAAGCATTGATGCCGCCAACCAGGTTGTGTACGTTGCTGAAGCCCTGCTGCTTCAGGTAGTCGACCGCCTTGGCGCTGCGGCCGCCCATCTTGCAGTGCACGACAATCTCTTTGGATTTGTCGAGTTCGCCGACGCGCTTCGGCAGGTCGTTCAGCGGGATCAGCGTTCCGCCAAGATTACAGATCTGGTATTCGTTAGGCTCGCGCACATCCAGCACGAACAGGTTCTTGTCGCCGGCGTCCATCTTCTGTTTCAGCTCTTCCGGTGTCATGTCGCCGATGTTAGCATTGGCGGCCTTTTCTTCGCCACGGATGCCGCAGAACTGGTCGTAGTCGATCAGTGCGGTCACGGTGGGATGATCGCCGCAGACTGGACAGTCGGGATTTCTGCGCAGCTTGAGCTCGCGGAAGCGCATAGCCAGCGCGTCGACCAGCAGCAGCCGCCCGATCAACGGTTCGCCCGTGCCGAGAATCAGCTTGATGGTCTCGGTCGCCTGCATGACGCCGATGAGTCCGGGCAGAATTCCCAGCACGCCGCCCTCGGCGCACGACGGCACTACGCCCGGCGGGGGCGGCTCGGGATAGAGGCAGCGATAGCACGGACCGTCTTTGGTGGCGAAGACGCTAGCCTGTCCTTCAAAGCGGAAGATCGATCCGTAAACGTTGGGCTTGCCGGTCAGCACGCAGGCGTCGTTCACCAGATAGCGGGTAGCGAAGTTGTCGGTGCCGTCGACCACGATGTCGAATTCGCGAATGATGTCGAAGGCATTCTGGCTGGTCAGGCGGGTTTGGAATTTTCGGATCTCGACATTGGGATTGATGGCGGAGATGCTCTCGGCCGCCGAATCGAGTTTCTTTCGCCCGACATCGTCGGTTGAATGGATAATCTGGCGCTGTAAATTAGTGAAATCAACAATATCGAAATCGACAATACCAAGCGTTCCGACTCCTGCGGCGGCGAGGTACATCGCGACGGGCGAGCCCAGTCCGCCGGCGCCGATGCAGAGAACCTTCGCCTGCTTCAGCTTGAGCTGCCCCTCCATGCCGACCTCGGGCATGATGAGGTGGCGCGAATAGCGCAGGACCTCGTCGTTGGTGAGCATCGAGGATGTTGTCGTTATTTCAGCCATAATTTGAATCAGACGGCTTGGGTTCACCACGGAGACTCGGAGGTCATGGACGGAATAGAAAACAAACTTCCGTACCTTAGGGGGTGAACCGAAGCCTTCAACATGATACCGATGTCCCACGCACCGCACCCGATTCGCGGCTCGTCCCGGTTCTGCTCTGGCAAGGTATGTACAATCTAGGTAATATCTACTAGTAGATGATGCGGAACCCGTTTGAGAATGCGGCATTTTCCTCCCGGGTGTGAGTTGTGTAGGTAGTAACGCCATCCTGCCGTAAGCTCAGCCGCATCAACGTTGTTATTCCCGTAGGAGCATCATGTCTTCTCTGCTGCCCATGAAAGAGACGTCGCGCGAAGTGGTGCTGGAAGTCGCCCGCACCCTTCAGCCCTGGTTTCCGGAGATCACGGCGGCGTGGCGGCAGCAGATGTTCACTGAGTTCAACCTCGATGGTCGCGCTATGGCCGCGCTGGAGCGGCTCACTATCGGCACCGGGTTCTCCATCTTCTCCCAGACCGACTTCGCCGCTTTCTACAGCAATCTGCAGCATTTCGGCGAACGCCTGGCGAAGCTGGAAGTGGGTGCCCGGGCCGTCGCCCGCTCGCTGGAGATCTATCAGCAGCTCATCGATCCCTATCTCGAAAAGCTCTTCCCGCCCAATCGGTTGCCCGAGATGTCGGCAGCCATGGAGACACTCTCTTGGGCGACGTACGTTGCCGTGTCGGCGGCTCATTCCGATGCCCAAAAGATTGAGGCCGAGACGCTGCTGTCGGTACTCGACGCCGAGCTCTCGGCTGAAAATCTCGACATCCTGCTGGATCGCGTGCTGAAGACGGCCACCTATACCTTCAACGCAAATCTGGGGTTGATCCTGATGTGTGACACCGAGCAGCAGTTGCTGCGGATCGAGTCGCACTTCGGATTTGCGGAAGAGGCGGAAGAGTTGGGAAAGACCACGAACATCGGCGAAGGTTTTGCCGGCAAGATTGCCGCCACGGGCGAGCCTGCGATTTTTCCCGATCTGCGGGCCATCACGCCCGACGGCCTCCATCCCATCCTGCAGGATCGTGCGCTGGCGCTCTGGGGCGTGCCCCTGCGCTCGAAGGAAAAAGTTATCGGTGTGCTGGTAATCGGCTTCTCGCGGCCGCTCGACTGGCTTCCCACGGAGCGCAATTTGCTGCGCGCCATCGCCGACCGCTCCGCCCTGGCTATTGATCGCGCCGGCATGAACGACGCGCTACGCGAGCGCGAGATGCGTATAGCCGAGCTGTCGGGTCACCTGATGCACGCTCAGGAAGAGGAGCGAAAGCGCATCAGCCGCGAGCTGCACGACGAGACCGGCCAGGCGCTGATGGTCATCCGGCTTTATCTCGGCATGCTGGAGACGACGGTCACCACGCGCGGCGGCAAGGCGAAAATTCGCGAGACCCTCGACGTGGTGGACCGCACTATCGAAGGTATTCGGCGGATTATCGCTCGACTGTCGCCGCTGGTGCTGCAGGAGTTGGGGCTGATCGCCGCAGTCCGCAAGGAGGCCAAAGACCTGGCCAAGAGCGCGGGTGTGAAGGCAAAGGTCAGCGTCTCTGCCGAGTTCGGCCGCCTGCCCGCCCCGGTAGAGGCCGCGTTCTATCGTGTGGTGCAGGAGGCGCTGCATAATGTCGCCAAACACGCAAATGCGACCACGGTAAACATCGAGATGAAGCGTGACGGCGATCTCGTCAGGCTCACGATTGACGATGACGGCGTAGGAATTACCCCCAAGCCCAGTACCGGCCGGCAGACCTTTGGGATGGCCGGGATGCGGGAGCGGATCGGAAACATTGGGGGAAAGGTGAAAGTTAGCTCGGCGCGGGGACAGGGAACTCGCATCGAAGTAAATGCGCCTGTGTCGAGCAATGGAATATTCGCCGGCAAGGAAGCAGCGAGCGGAAGCGGTGCAGTGGCACGAGGTGCATAGGCCATCGCCGCGAGAAGCGCAGAGAACGAAGACCCGGGTGTGAGATGCCAAAAATCAGATGCCTGTTAGTGGATGACCATACGCTGTTCCGGCAAGGGGTACGCCGCCTGCTGGAGAGCGAAAGTGACTTTGAAGTTGTGGGCGAGTCGCCGGATGGCGGCGATGCCGTGGACAAGGCGCGCGATCTGCGCCCCGATGTCGTGCTGATGGATATCGGCATGCCCGGACTGTCGTCATTCGAGGCTACCCGGCACATCAAGAAGAACCGCCCCGAGACGAAAGTTCTGTTCCTCACCATGTACGAGGACGAGGACTACCTGTTGCAGTGTCTCGAGGTCGGCGCCGCTGGATACGTGTTGAAGGACACGCCTGCGCCGCAGCTCGTCAGCGCGGTGCGCGATGTCTACAAGGGCGGAAAATATCTCAGCTCGCAGGTGCTGGGAAAACTCGTCGAGGATTTCCGCGCGCGTGTGCGCGATACCCGCATGCAGCCGCGCATGTCGACGCTGACCCCGCGCGAGCGCGAGATCCTGAAGCTGCTGGCCGAAGGCAACTCGGTGAAGGAGATCGCGGTGCTGCTGGGTCTCAGCGTGAAGACGGTCGAGGCGCACAAGTTCAACCTGATGCGCAAACTCGACATCCACAACAAGGCGCAGCTGGTGACCTATGCAATTCAGAAGAAGATCATCAAGGTGCCGGTGAACCAGTAGAGAATCGCGGCCACCTACTTGCCCTGCATCGCTTTCTTCAGTTGACCGATCAGGTTGGCGGCGACCTTGTCTTCGCCGCGATGATTCAGACTGAGCAAGACTTTGTCCCCATCTTTGGCCGTGCCCGACCACAGAATGGTCTTCCCGTTAAGGTCCACGATCTGAACCGTACCGATCGTCGTATCCTGCGCTGCCGCGTTCACGCCTTTCATAATCGCGTCGGCATCGGATTTCTCCAGAACGACGGTCAATCTTCCATGAAACTGCTTCGAGATCTCCGAGGTGAGGTACTGGTTGAGATTGTTCGGCATCGGCTCGATATAAATTTTCCGAATGTCGGCCACATTTGTCATCACCATTTGCGCAAGAGCGGCGGTCGCAAGTAGAAGGACAGGGATCAGACGTTTCATAGCTACGACTTTATCTCGCACGTTTTGCTCGCGGCAAGGACAGATGTGTTGATCGGCATTATTCATTCCGCTGGCAAGGTACGAGGCTTTCGTGCTGAATGTCGCCGTTTCGCGTCAATAGAAAGAGGTCGGCGCCAGGGCCGACGACCAGGGGTGGAGGCGGGCTCCCTCGCCGGGGCGACACAACCAAGTGGGATCGGCCCGCGCCTCTCCCACTTGCAGCTACTTAGTTACTTGGGCAAACTCTCGCTGTGAAACATTTCTTCGACTTCAAGGGTTTCATAGGCATGCTCGCCGTGGATCGACTCATCCAGTCCGATCTCTTCGCTCATCATCTCGACTTTGACCGGCGTGAACATGTCGATGATCCGTAACATGCCGTAGGTGAAGCCGAAGGCCCATACCGACGAGAACAATACTGCGACCACCTGTTTGCCGAAGAAGCCCGGATTGCCATAGAGCAGCCCATTAGTGCCAGCGGGGTTGAAGGCGCTGTTGGCGAATAGTCCCAGGAGCAGAATGCCGAGGAATCCGCCGACTCCGTGTACGCCCCATACATCAAGCGCATCGTCCCAGTGCAGCTTGTTCTTCATCTCCACCGCGAAGTAACAGACCACGCCCGCAACCACGCCGATGATGACAGCGGTAGTCGGTGAAACATAGCCTGCGGCCGGAGTGATGGTCGCCAGTCCGGCAACCGCGCCGGTCAGCAGGCCGAGGAACTTCGGCTTACGCTCGCGATTCCAGGCAACGATCAGCCAGGCTACGGCTGCGAACGATGCCGCGATATCCGTGTTGAGGAATGCGGTGCCGGTGACGGAATCCACGCGCATTTCGCTGCCCGCGTTGAAGCCGTACCATCCAAACCACAGCAGGCCGGTGCCCAGTGCTACCAGTGGAATGCTGTGCGGCCCGCGATCCAGCACCCGCCGCTTTCCGACATACAGGATGGATGCCAGCGCCGCCATGCCCGCAATGTTGTGCACCACGATGCCGCCGGCGAAATCTTCCACGCCCCAGCGTTGCAAAATGCCTCCGCCCCAAACCATGTGAACGAAGGGGAAATACACCAGCGTCAGCCATCCGGTGAGGAACAGGCAGTAGGCCTTGAAGGTCACACGATTGGTGAAGGCGCCAGAAATCAGGGCTGGCGTGATGATGGCGAACATCATCTGGTAGGCAATGAAGACCATCGCCGGTACGGTGTTGTTCGGCCCGGACGGGGTCGACAGGTTGATGCCGCGCAGGCAGACGTTATCGAGATTGCCGATGATGCCGTGCCAGTCGCCGCTGAAGCAGAGCGAGTAGCCGTACAGGTACCAGATAACGGTGGTCCAGCCCATGGAGACAAAGCTCTGGATCATGATGGCCAGAACGTTCTTGCGACCCACCAGCCCGCCGTAGAAGAAGGCGAGGCCCGGCGTCATCAGCATGACCAGGCTGGTACACAAAATCATGAACCCGGTATTACCGGTGTCGAGGTGAAGCATAAAAACCTCCAGGAAACAACATGCGGTAGAACGCCTGGCGTTCCCTTCGCAATCGGCGGCAGGTGCCGCAGGGGGCCGTGAACCTAAACGACTGATCGGGAAGGAAAAGTCGATCTTCAGCTGCCAGTCTACGCCGCGCCTCCTTGTCGGGGAAAGAAGGTACGGTGAGGCATGGGATCGTGCGTAGAAACTCGAAGAGCGTAGGCGCCTCGCGCGACGTCCGTTGGACAGACGTCTGGCTACCGCGACATTAGGCTGCGCTTCTGAGGTAGAGGACGTCTGTGTATGGAATCACAGGCCCGTGTGATGTCGGCATCCATGACTTGTCCCGAAGCCTTCGTAATAGTCCGAACCAAATCGGACGACCCCGGCTCAAAGCTGCAAATAGCGAAAACCCCGGTTACCCTTATTGACCGCTGGCGGGGCGTTGTTTACGCTATGCCCTGTCACAATAGTGGGACGAAGTTCGCCATTACCAATCGAACAACCTTTACACAATTTCACGGGACTTAGCACACGAGCCGCTGTCCGTGTACTTAGAATTTGAATGCTCTCCGCGGGAGGCAATCCGTGAGTCGGCAGCCGGTCGTCGCAGGTCTCATCGTATGCGGATTGGTGCTGAAGTTTGCTCTATTGGCGGTAGCACAGAGCCCATCGACATCCGTTCAGAGTAACGATCAGACAACTGAAATCCCGAAGTTTCATACCGAGTCGCGTCAGCTTCTTGTCGAAGCGACCGTCTGGAAGCACGTGGGCAAGGATAGTGGGGGTGACGACTACTTCGTTCCTCCCCTATCAATCATAGGCGCCCCCAAGTACGGGGCACAGGGTTTGAAAACGATCAAAGCTCTGCGTCTGCCGCCGCCGGCTCGGGACCTAATCGCAAGCGACTTTCGAGTGCTTGACAACGGCGTGGAGCAAAAAATCAATTACTTCAAGGCAGCTGATTTCCCGGCTATTTCGGGTTTAACAACCGTTTGGCTCCTCACTCCTTCTACACGCGGAACCTGGGGAACCCCGGCGCTTCATGGCTTTTACGCGCATCAGGCAAGCTACCTGATTGGTTATGCCCCCCCACTCCTCCCGCCCGGCGAATGCCACACAATCCAGATCGTCGTGCCAAATCATTATGTGCAGCAGAACCGTAAACAGTACTGCGCGTCGAAAGACTCCGGTGCCCAAATGACGCAGGAGGAAGTGAACCTTTTTACGCGAATGCGAAGCTTCGCAAATTCCACCGCACCCGGGAAAATCCACGTTTTCGTTAGAGGCTTCGCTTTTTGGTCATCGGGTGAGTTGTCCCTTACCAAGCTATCTCCACCCGGTGGTAGCGCGGTTGAGCTGCCGACGACGGACTTCAAGTATGTCGTCGATGTGCACGATTCGAAAGCACCGGCGACCGTGCAGATCGCTACACAAATCCTTTTGCCGAAGCAGACGTGGAAAAGGCCCTGTCCCAAGAATGCTGCCATACACATTCTGGGCGCCGTCTTTAACGCTACGAATGGTCAGATTGCAGGGGAGTTCGGCGACACGCTTCGATGCCGCGAAGGGGACGACCCTATTTCAGTGCGGCTTGCAAAAGTGAGCGCACCATTTCTCACGATTCCGAGTGTGTGGAACACAGAAATTGACTTGCGACCTGGAAAGTACAGGCTACGCGTGCTCGTCACCGACGGCAAGGACTTCGGACGAGCGTACGCCGATTTGCAGGTGCAGCCCTTGGACAGCAACCGCCTAAATGTGAGCGACCTTGCAGTGAACAGCATTACCGTCGACGCGGCTTTGATCGTTCGTCTTGCGACGGAAGTCACGCCTCAGCCGCTCGTGCCCGCACCGCTTGTCGGCAAGATGGTCACCCCCCCGCCTGTGCCTTCCGCGCCGCCACTCGTGCAAGATGTGCAGTTCCTGCCGTTCCCCTATGCACAGGTGTGGAAGGGAACTCCGCTTCCCGTTTATTTCGAGATCTACAAGCCTGTGCCGGAGACGGGCGACGCTGAGATGTACTACCGGATGAGAATTACCGATCTGAAAACCGGCGCAACCGCGATGAATACCGGGCGAAGCTCCACGACAGATTTCGTGACGCCCGGAGATAGCGTTGTACCCGTTGGAGTGAAGCTCGATACCTCCGCACTCCAGCCGGGCGCTTATAAGCTCGAAGTGCAGGCTTCCGATTCAGCAGGACGAGAGTCCGAATGGCGAGCAGCTAACTTCAACATTCAGTAAGCATTGTTGCACCCCCAAGAGCAGGAACCGTGCGGCAACGTACGTAAAATCGCCATAGCACTCACTGACGTAGTGCCCCTCGGTTTTGATCCAAATCTCATGGCAGCACAAAGAGCCTCCTCCGGAAAGTCTCCCGGGAGAGCAAACACTGACAGCCGACAGCTGACGGCAGACGGAGTGTTCAGGCGACAGTTGGTTCAGTTGATGCCGGAATTCGACTGGATGGTGGGTGCGCCCTGCTTCTCCGGCGGACGCATCAGGCCGAAGTTCTGCAAATACGCCACCGTGCGTTGCGCCGCGCCGTCGAAGGTGAGCTGGCAGTTGACGAACTGCGTGTTCTCCCAGGTAACGTCGCCTCCCCCGTAGACCAGGCGGCATTCGGTGAGCACGCAGTTGATGAAGCGCTTGTCGTCCATGTAAACCGTGACGCCCTTCGGTTGCCAGTTCTCTAAAACCTGCATGTAAGATTCCTCCACGGTATGAGTTTCTAGGATAAATCCTCGCGGGGGATCGTGCCGTTACGTGTGTATTTGCGAAGCTAGCGCGAAAAAGGGGCGGGCAACTTAGCTGCAAGTTACCCGCCCCGGTTGAGGAGAAGTTGCGACGGCGAGACGCTAGGTGGTCTGACGGCTGGGAGAGCTGCTCTCCGTGCCGGTGGCGCGAACCGTATCGCTCACGGTACTGCGTACCTGGCTTGCCGCATCATTGACGGTGTTGCGCACCTGACCGGCGGCGCGCTCGGCTGTGCCGCGGATACTTTCCACGCCACGTTGCACGCGATCGCGGCCCTGCTCATAGGTGTCACGGGCCGAGTTGGCCAAATCACTGGCGCGGTCCGCCAGATTCGTCCGTGTTTCTTCGCCGCTCATGGGCGCGAAAAGAAGACCGAGGCCAACCCCCAGCCCCAGCCCAACCAGAAAACTCTTCATAACCATCCTCCTAAGATGTCGATGTGTGCTGCCCAGACGAGGCCCTGGAGCAAGAAGGGCGTTGCTGTCCGACAAGGGCTATGATGCGCCGTGCCGGAAGCAGAGTTTGCTGGAGTTGGGGAAAGACGAAGTGGCTGCTGGTGTGCGGCAGCTTATCAATGTCGATTTGGGAGTTACTTATCCGGATGATGCATTCGATTGTAGGTCAGAGCGGACGCCAGGTCTCCATGTTACGTCAGCTCTCCTGTTTTTAAAATGTGGCCAAAAAAGCCCAAGTCCCGAAAAGCGCGACGCCTGGGACACCCGGATTACTCGATTCCAGAAATATCCTCGTCGAATTTGTAATCCAGAAATAACTTCTGACTGCCAATCCGCCTTTCGCACCGCGAGCGTACTCACTCCGGAAGGCGGACGGTCATCCAGATTGCGCCCGCTTTCGACCGTCTCGCCTTCCAATCCCATCTCGCGCAGGAGATATCTTTTATGGACTGGGCCAAGATAACCAACCTCACAGAGAAGGCTCTGAATCGCCGCAACTTTCTTAAAGGCACCGGAATGGCTGGACTGGGAGTTGCTTCCGCTGGACTGGTCGGCGGCAGCCTGAGCCCGCTGTTCGGAATGGCATCGGGCAACAACGCCTCCGTTGCCGGCACTGGCAAGACTCCCACCGCTATTCACGACACTCCCACCGACATCTTCACTGCCGCGCTGGTGGCTGAAGACTTGGCAACAACCTTCTACTACAACGGTCTGGTGGGAGCGGTGATTCAGGATCCGAACCTGGCGGGACCGGGGGGAACGCCGCATCATCCGAATCCAAACGATTCCAACGTGGGCAACGTCGCATACTTGCAGGCGGCGTTCATGGAGGAGATCTATCACGCGAACCTGATGCGCAGCCTTCTAGGAATTGGGAACTCAGGACAGGATCCCTATCAGACTTTCTATTTCCCGACGGGAACGTTCGATAGCCTGACGCCCTTCCTGGCAATTCTGGACGCGCTGGAGAACGCGTTCATCGGCGCTTACCTGGTCGCCACGCAGGAATTTGCGGTACTCGCCGTGAATGGCGCCCCGGGTTATACCTCCGATCAGCTCGAGTATTTCGCCAAGGTGGCCGCGTCGATCGGCTGTGTTGAATCCGAACATCGTGTGCTGGGACGGGTCATTGGAAATATGAATCCGGCGAACAACAAGGCCTATGAACAGACCGATGGTCTGACCAGCCTGGCGCATGGATCGCACTCCGCCGAGGATGCTCTCGCGCCTTTCCTGAATCCATCTACCGGACCCGCGTACTCACTGCAAACCGCGCTGGCGAATCAGGGCAGCGTAGCGCTTGGGGCGAACATCCTGATGACGTTGCCGGATCCGACACTCTACTAGGCCAAGATCAGCAATGGGCTGCATCGGGGGATGCAGCCCAGAAAAAAAGGAGAAATTCCGATGCTCGAAGGTTTGTTTCAGCCCATGCACTTACTCGTGATTTTGTTCATCGCGCTGCTGGTCTTCGGTCCTAAGAAACTGCCTGAACTGGGTAAAGGACTGGGCGATGGTATTCGGGCCTTTAAAGACACCGTGCGAACCAATGCCTCGGAAGCAGAAGACCACCCTGCCGTGAAGTAGCGGCGAACCTGCTACAAGATTTGGCTGTAGCGGGGCAGCGATCATGCGCGACGCGTTCACGCGTTGGTAGTGTTTGAAGTTCTAAGAGCGGAAAGCTTACAAATTTCCGGCGCCATTGCCGTCTGCGGGGGGCGCCGGAGCGGCCTGTGCCTGGCCGGGAGCTTCGACATAGGTGTTCACCATGTCTTTCAGCTCCTTGCTGGGCTTAAAGAAGGGGATTTTCTTCGCGGGAACTTCTACCCGGTCGCCGGTCTTGGGATTGCGGCCGACGCGCGGTTTACGCTGCCGGGTGCGGAAGCTGCCAAAGCCCCGGATCTCGATCTTGTCGCCGGCGCGCAGCGAGCGCACCACGCTCTCGAAGATTGTCTCGACGATGACCTCACTGTCCTTACGGGTGAGTTCAGTCAGCCGGGAAACTTCATCGATCAAGTCAGCCTTGGTCATCTCGCACGCCCCTCGTCGCGATGCAAAGTCACATTCGCCGTTCCCACCCCAGCCCACGGCAGGTCGGCGACCGCCAACGCTTCAGCGGTACAACGGATACTCTCAAATTGCTATCGGGTTGGCAAGTAGAAGTTTACATTGAACTTGCCGAATTACCATAGCTTCCCGGGAGCGAACTATTTCCATAGGTAATAGAAGCCTACGTTGGTTTGCATGAGCTTCGCGCGGTCAGGGAGATATTCGGAGAGATCGCCAAACAACAAGTCGAGCAGGCTCTTGCGGTCTTTCTCGGGATGCACCAGCGTGGGTTCGCCCTTGATGCCTACCGACTTCGCGGTGTCTTCCACGGCGGCGCGGAAGTCACCGATCTGATCGATCAACTTCAGCGGAAGCGCTTCCTGTCCGGTCCACACCTTGCCGTTGGCGAGAGGAAGGATCTGATCGTCTTTCAGCTTGCGGCCCACGGCCACGCTATGGATGAACTGCGTGTGCATGTTGTCGATCAGGCCCTGCATGTAGGCGCGCTCTTCGGGCGTCATCGGTCGCGTGGGCGAGCCGGTGTCCTTGAACTCTCCGGCCTTCAGCGTGATCTGCTGGAGCTTGGCCCACTTCAGCAATTCTTCGTAGTTGTACCACTCGGCAATAACACCGATGGAGCCGATGATGCTGGCGTCGTCGGCGAAGATCTTGCTGGTCGCTGAGGAGACGTAGTACGCGCCGCTGGCGCCTACGGTCTCGATGGAAGCAACAATCGGCTTCTTGCTTTTATCGCGAATGCGCAGGACCTCGCGATAGATCTCTTCGGAAGCCGCTGCCCCGCCGCCGGGCGAGTTCACATGAATGATGATGGCCTTGATGGAACTGTCGTCGGCAAACTTCCTGAGCTGTTCGACAACGTCTTTTGGATCTATGATGACGCCTTCGAGATCGACGACACCGATCTTGTCGCCAAAGCCGCTGAAAGTGTCTTTCTGTTGCGAGCGCACCGAGAAATAAACCAGCGCGAAGATCCCGACGAGGAACAGGAAGAACGCTCCTCCACCAAGCAAAACCCAGAGAAACATGCGGGAACGCGGCTGGTCGGGCATAAGGAAAGAGCAAGTTTAGCAGAAGCAGCTGTGGGTACCCGAGGAGCGAAAGGCGACCAGCGGCCTCTAGTGAAATATCGACGCGAAAAACGCGCCGACCTTGCTGAAGAAACCGTGCGACTGTGGCTTGGCGGCCGGCTGGTTTTGGGTGCTTTGAGTCGCGGGGGCTGCCTTCTTCTTGTTCGCTGGAGGCGGCAACACTGTCGGCTGAAGCGGTACCACCTTGGTGTTCTCCAGCTTCAGCGTCATGATGATCGGCTGCAAATCGGGGCTGGGATCGTCGCCATGAAAGATCAGCGGCGTGTCCACCGTCATGTGTTGTTCGGGAGGCGGCGCTGAGGCCAATTGCTGATTGCTAGGCGGATGGGGCGCGGGCGGCAGCATGGTTGCTGCCGGAGCGACGGCGGTTGTCGGCTTAGCCGCAGGCGGTGGCGTGGGCGAGGGGGCCGCTTTCGCAACTTGTGTCGGAACCTCCTTCGGACATCCGCAATTGCTCTTCGATGCGCTGGCCTGCTGCAAGTGGCCGCCCTTAAAGATCACCGCCTCGTCGGGTTTTACCTGGTAGGTGGCATCGCCCATGCTCTCGGAGACGACGACGGCGGCGGCGTTCCATGGCAATGACTGCACACAGGTGTCTCCATTCGGCGAGACGCGCACGGCGACGTGGACGGTTCCCGGGCCCGGCAGCAGCAGGCGCACGTCGGGTGTGAGCAGGGTATCGGCTTCGGTGCCCAGCGGGTAGTCCAGCTCCAGGTTGCCGCTGTTCAGGCTGAGCAGCAGTTGCCTTCCGTTCTGTGAGGAGGTGATCGCGAGCTTCGTGCCCTCGCACACCAGCAAGCTGCCGCCGCGGTCGAGCTTCAGGGTAGCTGCCTGCGTCCCAGCCTCGATCGACGAGCCGCTCAGGACGCTGGTGCCCGATCCGGCAAGCATTACCGATCCCTTCACACTGGCATCACTGGCGAAGAGTTGTCCGATCGGCTGAGCCTGCTGGCCAGAGGCCGCGACAGGCATCATGCATATCGACAAAGTCAGCGGAAGGACGAGGCAATGGAGAGACGACTGCATCAGTTCGAGGCGCCGAGCGACACCACCTTGACGATACCACCGTGGAGCGGGTTCAACAACGCAGCCAGTTGGTCGGGTAGAGCTGGCCTTCAGGGCAGCGTCCAAGACGTTTATTCCTGTATTTGAGTCGGCTTCAGCCGATGGCCAAAGCCTCGCATCATGCCGGCATGATTGAAGCCCCGCCGACGAACAAGTAGTCTAAAGCTCAGGCATGGCCGTCAAAGCCCAACCCCAGCATCGCTATCCCAAGCTCGTCTTTGGCGAGACGCTCACCGTCGCCATCGAGACCTTTCGGGTGAGCAAGGTGCGATTCATCCTGACCTCGCTGGGCATGGTCATTGGGACGGCGTCGCTGATCCTGGTGGTGACCATCGGCCTGACGGGCAAACAATATCTGCTGCAACAGATCCAGAACATCGGGTCGAACATGATGGTGGCCGAGTACGCGGGCGGTGGTATCTACGGCCGCAACGACACCAGCGACTATCTCCGGCTCGACGATTTGAATGCGGTGCGCGAGCAGGTTCCCGGCATCAGCAACGCTTCGCCCATGATCGAGTTCCACGACCGCATCGTGGTTCCCGGCGGTAAGGAGCGCGACATCCTGGTGCTCGGCGTGTCGTGGGAGTACCTGTACGTGCGCAACCTGCAGGTGCTGGCCGGGCGCTTCTTCGACGACTCCGACACGCAGGCCCGCGACAAGGTCGCTGTCATCACGCAGAAGCTGGCCATCACGCTTTACGGCTCCGAAGACAACGCGATCGGCAAAGAGGTGAAGCTCAGCGGATTGCCGTTTACCGTGATCGGTGTCTTCCGCGAGCGCGTCGACACCTTCGGCCAGACCGAAATTTCCGACGACACGATCCTGGTGCCCTACACGGTCGCGCGCTACTTCACGCCTACCGACCAGGTGAAGCAGTTGTTCTTCTCGGTGTCGGATTCGAACGAAGTTCCGCGAGCGACGCGCCAGATCCGCGAGGTGCTGCAATCACGCCATCGGCCGGAGTCGGTCTATCGCGTGGACAACCTGACGCAACTGCTCACCGTGGCGGCCAAGACCGCGAATACGCTCACCACCGTGTTGCTGCTGATCTCGGTACTGACGCTGATCGTCAGCGGCGTCGGCATCATGAACATCATGTTGGCAACGGTCAATGCCCGCACGCGCGAGATCGGCGTGCGCAAGGCCGTGGGCGCGACCAAAGGCGAAATTCGCGCGCAGTTCCTCATGGAAGCGATCCTGATCTCATTGTCGGGCGGGATCGTGGGAATTATTGTCGGACTGGCGCTGCCATTCTCGGTGCGGTTCATCACCAACTATCGCGTGCCGGTGTCAGGCTGGTCGGTAGTGATCGCCGTCGCCGTATCGAGCTTGGTAGGTGTATTGTTCGGCACCGCGCCGGCAACAAGAGCCGCCAAGTTCGATCCTATAGAAAGCCTGCGCTACGAATAACCTCATCAAGTAAATCCGGGAAGTAAGTCCGAGACCTAAATCCGAGTGCCCCGGGTCTCGCGGTTTCCGAGAGCTGGGGCTTTTTGCGACACTACGCAGTTAAAGCAACCCATCGGGCAAACCGTTTTCACCGCGCCGCAGTCTCGAAGTATTGCGCCCAGTTGGCTAACCCAAGTTCCTGGCTGGCGCAACAGCTTGGGCGCGGTGCTATTCTGAACTTGCTCAAATACCATTCAGCACTTTCCCGGTCCGGCAAGGAGCGACATGAAAACGGTACGAGCCACATTGTTGTCTGGGGCGATCGGCTGTGCGTTGTGGTCGCCCAACCTCTTGGGACAAGACGTACAAGTGACCTCCGATAAAGGGATTACCACGCTGAGTGTGATGGCGCGGAAGGGCTATGTTGCTGGCCAGACGAAGACCCCAGTCTTGAGCGTGGTCTGCCAGCTGAAGGGGAAGAAAATCACGCACGCCATCGTGTTTTCGCCGGATGGTTTTGTGACCGAGCAGGAAGTCTCATCCTTCGGAAACTCGACTTCGCTGGAGCTGGAGATGACCATCGGGGACCACAGGCAATCGACGAATTGGGTGCATCAGACCTACCAATCTTTCGGATCCACCAAGTTCGCTTCCTTCGACTACGTCGGCAAGACTGAGCCCGAGCGCGTCCAGTTACTGCAATCTCTGCTGAGTGTGCCAGCTGTCTCCATCGCCTTTACACCGTTCCTCACAGGCATACCTGCTTCGAGCACATTCGACCTGACTGGACTACGAAGGGAATTCGAGAAGCATCCCGAGTGCGCTATGAATTAGGCCGCTTGTCCCAGGTCTCGCGGCTTTCGAAACCTGGGAATTTCGCTCCTAGGGAGGCCGTTCTTTGCGGATCGACGGTTCATGGCATACCGCAACGGTCCCGGGCAATTGCGGTTCTTACGAAGTGGCTGCCCGTCCGCACGTATGCCAAGCCGGTGGCAAGCAGGAGCCCGAGACCTGGAAGTAGAACCCAGAACTTTCGAGCAGCGATCGCTCTCTTCTCATCACGAACTCCTTGGAGATGATTTCTCGAGGGTGCCGATTGTATGACAACCAAGCGACCTCTCGCGGATTTCGTCACGACCACACGCCAACGATTGGCAGGTTTCTTAAGGCGTAATTTCCCAAACTACTCCGCAACCGCCACTGCAACTGGGTGTGTTATCTCCTCCTGCAGACGTAGAGCCATAGAGATTGCCTTGCGAATCCAAGATGACCTTGCTGCTGGGATAGGCGCCGTCACTACCGCCGGTAAACTCATGCAGTAACGTGTATACCCATGCGCCATTCTGATAACTCAGTTTGAAAACTGTGCCGTAGTCGAAGGTGCCGTCCGTTTCCGTGGTTCCATACAAGTTCCCGGCCCCGTCTGAGGTGAGCGAGTAAGTCGGTCCCGCCGGATTGTCGCCGGCTCCCAGGAAAGCGTAGACCAGGCTGGCGTTCCAGCCTTGGCCGAGAGGTGAGAGCTGGATAGCAACGCCGCCGCCTTCCGGACCGGAACTCCAGGTTGCGGCGAAGAGATTGCCGTGAGCATCTCTGGTCAGGCCGGCCTGCGGCCACGCTCCAAAGTCGGGGCTTGGAGTGTAGTCATAGACAGTGCTTTCAGTCCAGGCGCCGTTCTGCTGAGTCAGTTTGTAGACGGTACCGTAGTTATATGTCCCGCCTCCAACTGTGGTGCCGTAAAGATTCCCCGCGCTGTCGAAGATCATGCCTGCATAGGGCTCAAATCCAGGGCCTTTCTCAAAGTGATAGATGATCTGTCCAGTCCAGCTTCCGTTGGATTCTGAAAGCTGATAGGCCGCGCCGCAACCGTACGCAGCGCACAACCCCGCGGTTCCACCCTGCACGGTAGTTCCGTAAATGCTGCCCGACGGACCAAAAACCAGATCGGCGTTCGTCGGCAAGGCCCCATCGGTACCTTGGAAAACGTACAGTTGGGTTTCTCTCCAGGGACAGAAAGTACTCCTGCAGATGGCTAGTGGCGGCGATAGACTGAACACCGTGCCGCAACCGAAGGTACAGGCAGACGATCCGCCATGAACCGTGGCGCCGTAGAGCCGTCCATCAGGCCCGACCACAACCCCGAGCGGTTGCTGTCCGTCACCGTTATACCCGCCGGTAAAGTCGTACAGTGGCGTCAGCGCCCAAACCGAGTTCCTGTAAGACATCTTGAAGACCGTGCCGGCATTGTTCACGCCGCCACTACCGGTGGCTCCATACAAGTTACCGCTGCGGTCTATGTTCAGCCCGTTAGGACCTATTCCGTCTATCAGCCCTGTGAATGTATGCAAAACGCTGAAGGTTTGGGCTTCCGCCAGAGCTGCCGACAAGAGCAAACAAAGCAGGACGAGCGTGGCTCGCGTTGCTGAGAACCTAGGGGCACGACGCAGTATCGGCGGTGCAAGGAATCTGGGGGAGTTCAGCATGGAAGTCCTCTTTTCTGGTGTGACTGTCACCCTCCCGCGTTCTGGGCGTAGGAACTTTACACCCGGTTGCTGGTGACTTTCCAGAGGCAGCACTAAGCCCCTCAAAGAACCGTATTCCCGTGGGGAATAAAATCCCCAGGTCTCAAACCCCGCGAGACCCGGGGCACCGGATTCCATCGGGCATCAGTCACACGCTGGTAATGTCCGTCGGTTATTTTTTCGCGCTATCGCCGATGGCGAAGCATCGAAGCATTACGTTCTTTCGAGGATGACTAAAGAATTTATAAGGAGGATTACATGGCAGCGACTGCAGTGGCGACAATGAAAGTGGCGCAAGTACCCAAGCCGGGAGCGGATTTCCAGATCGTCGAGCGAGCGATTCCATCGCCGGATGCGGGACATATACGCATCAAGGTGCAGGCTTGTGGCGTTTGTCACAGCGATGTCCTCACGAAGGATGGCTTGTGGCCGGGGATTGAATATCCCCGCATCCCGGGACATGAAGTTGCCGGAGTCGTGGACGAAGTGGGCGAGGGCGTTACGGCCTGGAAGAAAGGACAGCGTGTCGGCGTGGGCTGGCATGGCGGCCAGGACAACACCTGCCGAGAATGCCGGCGCGGCGATTTTCGCAATTGCCGCAACGTGAAAGTCTGCGGCATCAACTACGACGGAGGCTACCAGCAATACATGATTGCTCCGGTTGAGGCGCTGGTAGCAATACCAGATGGCCTTAAAGACGTCGATGCGGCGCCGCTGCTCTGCGCCGGAATCACCACCTACAATGCACTGCGTCACAGCGGCGCTATGCCAGGCGATCTGGTTGCCGTACAGGGTATCGGCGGTCTGGGTCACCTGGGAATTCAATTTGCAAGTAAGTTTGGTTACGATGTCGTCGCTATCGGGCGCGGGCCCGAAAACGCGGAGCTAGCGAAGAAGCTGGGGGCGCACGTTTACCTTGACAGCCAGGGTAAGAACGCCGCCGAAGAGTTGCAGAAGCTGGGCGGGGCAAGGGTGATTCTGGCAACAGCTCCTAACTCGAAGGCGATGTCCCAGTTGATCGACGGCCTGGGTCCGAACGGCGAGCTTATGGTCATTGGTGCCGCATTCGATCCTATCGAGGTCAGCCCTATCCAGCTTATCAACGGAAGTAAGACGATTCAGGGATGGGCTGCGGGAACCCCGGCTGATTCCGAAGACACACTGCACTTCTCCGAGCTGACCGGCGTGCGTCCCATGATCGAAACGTATCCGCTGGAAAAGGCAGCCGAAGCTTACGCGCGCATGCTGAGCGGACAAGCGCAGTTCCGCGTCGTGCTGACGATGTAGATATTCGGACAGATAGATGATCCAGGCCGTAATCCGGGTGCCCAAGATCTCGAAAACCGCGAGACCTTAGGTTTTTGACTTCCGACCTCCAGAAATCGCTCGTTACTTTTGAAACAAACTCCCAGGTCTCGAAAACCGCGAGACCTGGGGCGCCCGGATTACCTAACGCAATGATTCAGAGCTGCTTATGCGTTTCCACGGCAATTTCATCATCCTTCAACCACGGCTCGAATCTAATCATGTAACGATGACAAGTGACAGCTTACGAGGGCTGCGTGTGCGTATGCAGCAGCGAAACGATTTACCCGAATTCGAGTTTATGCAGGAAAAGTTACAACCCAGGAAGCGCTACATCTTCGCCAGCGATTTTGACCAGACGTTGAGCTTCAACGACTCGGGCTATGTGCTGGCTGAGCTGGTCGGCATTTCGGGCAGCGAATTTGAGCGCAAGACCACCGGGATGACCAAGCTCAACCTGGTGCAGCAGGGGGGCGAACTCGCCTATCTGCTGCTGCACGACCCCGAGTTCAGGTCCAAGGTCCGGCCCGAGCATTTGTATGAAGCCGGCAAGCGCGTGCGCCTGAAGCCGAACATTGACCTGCTCTACCGCTTTCTGTCGGAAGAGGTCGAGGGCTTTCATTTCGACTTCTACGTGATCTCGGCAGGGCCGGTGGAGGTGATCCGCTCGGCGCTCGAAGGCATCATTCCGGCGGATCACATTTTCGGCACCGAGTTCGAGTACAACGCCGACGGCGAGATCGAGCGCATCAAGCAGGTGACCGCCGGTTACGGCAAAGTCGCCGTCATCGATCAGTTGCTGGAAACGCTTCGCACCGGGCCTGACCGCATCGTGTATGTCGGCGATGGCAGTTCCGACATTCATGTCATGCTCCACATCAACCGGCGCGATGGTTTCACCATCGCCGTCTCGGAAAACCGGTATCTGGCGCCAATCGCGAAGCGTTCGGTGATCAGCGACAGCGCGCTGGCGATTCTGGTGCCTATCCTGGAAGAAGTTGTGGGCTGGGATACGGCGCGGATCCGTGAAGCCTTTGAAGACAAGGGTTTGCTCATCCAGCAATGGGACAAGGTTCAGACAGACATGCTGACCATCGTCTCCACGGCGATGCCGATGGAAGATGCGCGCGCAGCCAGCGCTGACTAACACAAAGATCCAAATCGACTACCAACCCCGCCGAGGCATCCTGGAGCTTCGGCGTTTTTCTTCCCTGAGGTCGTCCCGGCATTGCCCCGGCGGGCACAAGCTTCTTTCGCTCACCCAAAAACCCTCAACATTTCCGCGCAAATCCGCTACAGTGATTCCAGACAACCAACATGTTCCCCTGCACTAGGTCGTATTCCGGGCGATTTTCGCTTGTGCTGTCCTTGTTTGCTCTTGTCCTGCTTGGCGCTTGCGGCAAGAAAGCAGCAACTCCCGCCAGGCCGGAAGCTTCAGCCCAGCCACAGACCGTGAAAGAGTCAGCTCCTCCGCCGTCGTCGCCCGACGAGCCGCCAGCGCCTTCGAACTCGATGCAGTTGCCGCTCAACTTCGACAAGCACACCGGCGATCTGGACGAGATGGTGAAGCGGAAGAACATTCGCGCGCTGGTCATGCTGAACCCGGTCGCGTTCTTCTACGACCAGGGGCAGCCTCACGGAATCATGTACGAGACGATGGAGGACTTTCAGCACTTCGCCAATAAGAAGCTGAAGCTAGGGACACCAGGTCTGAAAGTCACGTTCCTGCCGGTTGCGCCCGGGCAGGCCGAGGCAGCCCTGATCTCGGGCATGGGAGACGTGATTGTGAACGGCATCGCAGTCACTCCTGAGCGCGAGAAGAGGGTCGCCTTCTCGACGCCAATCATGACCGGCGTCAACCAGATCATCTTGAGCGGTCCGGACTTCGGAACGGTATCCGACATCTCAGATCTTTCCGGCAAGGTCATCTACGTTAATCCGCTGTCTACGTATTACGAAAATCTGCAAAAGGTGAACGAGGAGCTTAAAAAAACAGGCAAAGCTCCTATTCAGATCAAAGCTGCGGACAAAAACCTGGTCGACGAAGATCTGATTCAGATGGTGCACGCGGGGCTCTTGCCGGCCACGGTGACAACGACCCAGCGCGCAGCCCTGTGGTCGAAGGTCTTCGACAACCTGTACCCGCAGACCGCCGTACCTATCGGTACCAATGTCGACATGGCAATGGTCGTGCGGCGGAACAATCCGCAATTCAAGGCACTGCTCGACGAGTACATCACCACGCATGCCGCGGGAACGTCGTTCGGCAACACGCTCATGCGGCGCTACCTGCAAAACACAAAGTGGGTGACTGATGCCACCTCGCAGAAAGACATGCAGCGGTTCCTGCAAACCGTGGATTTGTTCAAGAAGTACGCGGCGGAATACGACTTCGACTACCTGATGCTGGCCGCGCAGGGCTACCAGGAGTCGATGCTGCAGCAGGACCGCAGAAGTCCACGCGGAGCCGTGGGCATCATGCAGGTGCAGCCCAAGTACGCGGCGGCGCCGCCGATCAGCATTCCAAATGTGAATGTGGCTGATGGAAACATTCATGCCGGCGCGAAGATGTTGCGCAACATCGCCGACACCTACTTCAACGATCCAAAGATCGATCCGGTGAACCGCACTCTGATGGTCTTCGCCAGCTACAATGCCGGTCCAAACCGGATCGCCCGCCTGCGCAAGGAGGCGGCGGACATGGGGCTGAATCCGAATGTATGGTTCGGAAACGTGGAGCTGGTGGCCGCGAAGGACATCGGGCAGGAAACGGTGACCTACGTTGGGAATATCTACAAGTATTACGTGGCCTACAAGCTGGCGCTCGAGCAGCAGCAGCTGCGGCAGAAGGCGAAGGCTGAGGTGAAGGGGTAGGTGTGTGTCGACTGAGCGCATGCCAAGATTCAGGAAACTCCGTCGAGGCGAAGCGCAGGTGATTAGTCCAGCGCGGACGCGGTGCAAATAAATGTCCAGTTCCTTCAGGCACCATACGAGCGCCAAACAGAAGCCCACGCACGAAGCCGGACCGTACGTTTGACCCCCAATTCCACAGGCTGGTACACTTACCTTTTCCCACCTTAGTGGCAAATCAGAGAAGGACTTCCCGTGCGCAGTTACACTCGACATCAGCTTAAGCAGGACTCGTTTACTACGTCCACCGCCGAGACGATTACTTGGGCGCGGGACAACCGCAAGCCGGTCATCGTTGCCGGCATTATTGTTGTCGTTATTCTGGCGCTAGTGGGCGGCGGATGGGCTTATATCAACTATCGTGACGCCGCCGCGAAGAACGATCTGGCGCTGGCCCTGCAGAAGTATAAGGCTCCGGTCCGTCCGGCCGGAACGCCGGCCTCGGCCGACATGCTCAGCTTTGCTTCCACGCAAGAGCGCGACCAGGTTACCAACGCCGAGTTTATCCGCATCGCCGACAAGTACACCTTCACGCAGACGGCGCAACTGGCCCGCTATTTTGCCGGCCTGACCTCTCGCGACCTGGGCAACGATACCGCAGCCGTGAACGATCTTCAGCAAGTTTCCGGCAGCCGGTACAAGGAGGTTGCCAGTCTGGCCAAGATGGCGCTGGCACAGATCTATCACGACACCGGCAAGAACATCGATGCGATCGATGTCTACAAACAGCTGATCGATCACCCGACGGTTTCGGTGGGCAAGAGCACGGCGCAGCTGGCGCTGGCATCGCTCTATGAGGCGATGGCGCGGCCCGACGACGCTCGCCATATCTACGAACAGATGCAAAAGGAAGCTCCTGCCAGCATCACGGCCGAGATTGCCGGCCAGAAACTGCAGATGCTGGCCAAGAATCAGTAAGCATCGTTCGACGGAGCGAATGTTTTCGAGCCACCTCGGTTGGGGTGGCTCGAAGTGTTTGCGCTTCTGACTTATCAGGCTGCCGCGAAGCGAGTAAACTGAACCTCGATGACTTTGTTTGAAGCCCAGCCCTACGATGAGGCACGCGCCCGGAAGCGCAAGGCAATCATTCTTATCTCCGTCGCGGCGGTCATCGTCATTGCTGGGTTGTTGTGGCTGAACCGCTTCTATCCCGAAGAGCACGCCGTCAACCAGTTTTTCGAGGCCTTGCAGCAGCAAAGCTTCGAGAAGGCTTACGGAGTGTGGATGCACGACCCCGACTGGAAGCAGCATCCCGACCGCTTCACGCGCTATTCCTACAACGACTTTCTCAAGGACTGGGGCCCGGGCGGTGAGTGGGGCATCATCAAGAGTCATCGCATCGAGTGCACCGCGGTTCCCAGCGGTTATAGCGGTTCGCCGTTCGCAACCGCCAGCGGCGTGGTCGTGGTGGTTACGGTGAATGAGCGGGTAGCCGACAAGGCCAACCTGTGGGTCCAGAAGGACGATAAGACCCTGGGGCTCTCACCGTTTACGGCGGTTTGCCACTGAAATTTTGCCCGAACCAAGTCCCATGACGAGCGCTTGGCTTCTTCGCCATGGCGGCGCTGTCGCGACGTTAATGTTTTTCCGTCTTACCGTTTCTTCTTGACCCCCCAACCACGCCCTTGATAAGAGGAACAGGCGAAACACGGAGGTGTCCTCATGCGATCCTCTTTGGGACCTCTGAGTCTTGGCCTGACAGTTCTTTGCTCCACTCTTTTCGCGACGCCTGTCGCCTCGCAAGAAAATCCAATGACAACGGTTGGGCGCGCCAGCGCCTTCGCGGTTTCGCCTCCGCTACGCGAACTGGCTGAGCCGCCGGGATTCGCGGGAAGCATGGTTCGAGGAACCACGGATAGACCTTCGCAAGCGCTTCGGTATTCCGGTTCGCACTTCGCTGTAGGCGAGCAGGTCCTCGGTCTGGGAAACGGCTTTCCTAACTTCACCGTTTCAGCTGAGGCTCCGGATGCAAACCTCGCCGTCGGAAGCAGTCAGATTGTGCAATGGGCCAATATTGAGTTCGCGGTCTTTAACAAGAGTACCGGTGTGCTGGAATCAGGTCCCATATTTACCAGCACCCTCTGGGCGAGCATTGGCGGCGCATGCAAGAACGGCAGCAATGCCTCCAGCGAACTGATCGTGCAGTGGGACCGCGCGCATCAGCGCTGGCTGCTGTCGCAGAACACCATGACTGGGAACCCGTACCACACGTGTATCGCCGTCTCAACCAGTGCCGATGCCACGGGTTCGTATTATCTTTACGCCTTCCCGCTGGGATCGCTAATTTCAGAGTCGCCGAAGTGGGGAGTTTGGTGGAACGGTTATTACCAGTCGCAAGGCGTGTTCTCGAACTCGGGATACGTGGGGCCTGAGTTGTGCGCCTACAACAGCGCCAAGCTGATCGTCGGCGATGGGAGCGCGGAGCAGATCTGCTTCACCCTGTCACCTGCCGACGGACTGCCCTTGCCGGCGGACATTGATTCTAATCTCGCGCCTCCGGCGAATGAAGATGAGTTCTTCATGAGCCTCTGGGACGCCTCTCATCTGTCGCTGTACTCCTTGCATCCCGACTATCAGGACCCGCAGAACTCGACGGTGACCGGCAACAACGGTTCGCAGTTGATCACCGTACCCACTTTCACTCCGGCCTGCAACGGCGCTTACGGCGGCAATTGTGTGCCGCAGAAGAACGGTTCCAGCGAGTTGCAGGTTTTGGGAGACCGGCTGCTCTTCCGGCTGGCGTACTGGGAGGACACGCCCGAACCCATCATTCGTGCGATCCCACCGAACCCTCCGCCTTTGCAACACTGGTATGTCGTGCACGATTCCACGGCGGCGGGCGGCAATGAAGCCCCCCGCTGGTACGAGTTCATCGCTGCCGTGCAAAGGGTGCCAGTCACCGGTATTTCGTTGGCCCAGTCGGGTACCTTCGCCCCCGACGCCAACTACCGCTGGATGGGCTCTATCGCGCGCGATAAGCTTCGCGACCTGCTGCTGGGATACAGCGAATCCAGTTCGAGCATGTACCCGTCGATCGCGATTACCGGCCGGGTGCTGAGTGATCCTCTGGGCATGATGGAGAACGAGATCATTGTGCAACCCGGCGGCGGCGCGCAAGTCGGGACGCAGTGGGGGAACTTCACCAGTATGCGCGTCGATCCGGATGGCTGCACCTTCTGGTACACCAACGAGTACTACACGGCCACCCTGGCTCGCGACTGGAGCACCGAGATCGCTTCAGCAGGATTTCCCGGTTGTCATTGAGAGGCAATTCGTCTTTCCTAGCGGAGCGGGTGTAACCGCTGCGGCCTGGGACCGTGGTTGTAGATTCCCAAGCCCGTGGCGTCCCTATACCATAAGCTTGCCCAAATAAATCTAACGCGGAATTGCGACTGCCGTCGCTGCGCGTTGAGCAGCCGTCTCCGCTACTCTGCTCACCGAAGAGGAGAGGCCATGAATTTTCGCGCCACTGTTCTGATACTTGTGATCGTCGCTGCTGCGCCATCGTTTGCGCGCGACAAGACCGACGTGCTGGTAATGAAGAACGGCGATCATCTGACTTGCCGAATCAAGGGTCTTGCCGACGGAGTACTCTACGTTAAGTTCGACTACATCCTGGGCACGTCCTCGGTACAGTGGTCGAAGGTCGCCTACATCGAAAGCAAGCAGCTCTTCATCGTAAAGACCCAGGACGGCTCGTCCTATACGGGGACACTCAGCACGGCCGAAGTGGAAGACAAGCGGCCGATCAAGATTGAAGTAACGGAAGCTCCGGACGAGCAGGTAGTACTCTCGCGCCCCCAAATCGTGCAGATGGGAGAAACCTCCGACAGGTTTTGGCAACGCTTCAGCGGCGACCTGAACTCGGGCATCATTTACTCCAAGGGGAACCAGACCACTCAATACAATCTTGGGGCCGACGTGGCCTATCTGCGCGAGCGCTGGTCAGCGAACGCGGATTACAACTCCACACTGTCATCCAGCAGCGGCGACCGGTCGGCGGCCACCCGCAATCAGCTGAACCTGAGTGGCTTGAGGTTGCTCCGCTGGAATAACTGGTTCTACACCGGCATTGGATCGTTCCTGCAGAGCTCCGAGCAGGACATTCGCTTGCAGAGCAATATTGGCGGAGGCATCGGGCGTTACCTGAAGAACACCAATCGCTCGACCATTGCCCTCATCGGTGGCCTGGCTTGGCAGGGCACGAAATATGATCAGAGTCAGGGTCCGGTACCCACGCAGAATGTAGGCGCAGCCATGGTCGGGGCCGAGATGAAATTTTTCAAATTCAACAAGACCAACCTGGATGTCAGGGCGACCGCATTTCCGGCGCTAACCGTGCCGGGCCGCATCTTCGTGAACACCAACGCGACCTACTACATCAAGATCACCGGCGACCTCTCGTGGAACATATCGTTCTACGGCAACTGGGACAACCAGCCGCCCCTGCATCTCTCAGGCAGCGATTACGGAACGAGCTCGGGACTGAGCTTCACGTTTGGGCTGAAGTAGAGTGACTAGAGTCAGTGTGCCTGCACAGTGCGCTAAATTTCTCCGGCGACAAGTTCGTCTCGCGACCTTCGGTCCGCGTTCACGACGTAACCTGGTATTTAACGAGTCGACTTTAGTCGGCGACAGTCATGTTCTTAGGGGGCATTCGCAAGTCGGCCGTCACTCACCAAACAAGAACAGCATCGCCTCCGGCAGACGCCGCGACCATGCTGCCTCGTTGTGCTCGCCGCCTTCGTCCACTACGACCTTGAGCCGCGTCGGACCCAGACCCTTCTTGCGCAGATCGGCTTCGAGGTCCTGTACCTGCTTGACCGCCTCCGCACTGAGCTTCGGGTCGGCGGGATCATCGTTCGTTCCGATGCCGACATAGATTTTGTGGGGCAGCACCTTTTCCTTCTCCACATCCTTCAATAGTTGATCGTCTCCGATCCAGAGCGTCGGACTTTCAAGCAGCAGATGCCCGAAGGTTCCCGGATATTGCAGCGCTGTGTAGAGCGCTGCCACCGCGCCGTAGGACGAGCCGCCGATGCCGGTGTTCACGGCGCCGCGCGAGACGCGATATCGCTTCTCGATAAACGGCATCACCTCGGTCACGACATAGCGCGCGTACTCCTTGCCGTGAACGTCCTTCTCGTTGGAGACGGCGTCCTTGGTGTTGAGCGGATCGGGATAGGGCAGGTACTCGGCGCTGCGCTTGTCTCCGGCGTTGTCGATGCCGACTACAAACATCGGCGGAATCTTGAATCCGCCGACCAGATGCTCGACCGTCTCGTCCATATGCCACTCACCGGCGTTTGCGGTGGCCTCATCGAAAAGATTCTGGCCGTCCTGCATATACAGCACGGGATAGCTGCGGCTCCGGTTGTGTGGCGAGAAGTAGTTGGCTGGCACCAGCACGCGCAGCATGCACCTCGTGTGATCGACCTTGCTCTCGAAAGGAACGATCTCAAGCCAGCCAATGACCGTGTGGTCCTTGTCGAACGAAGTGACGGTGACCACGCCGGAGTCGACCGCGGGTGGGTTCTTCGGCTTCGATTTCTTCTGCTGCGCCGGTAATGCGGCGGCAGCGATCAGGACGACAGCGGCAATCCGTGCGGTGATACCGGCTTGCGACATGGCAACAGCTTATCAGCGTACGGTTGCAGACAGGTTGCGCTCAGGCCGAGCCGTCTTGCATCGCATCGTCGGCAGCAGTACTCTTTAGCGCAATCTTACCCAGGCAAGGACGATGGCCTATGGCTACTGCTACGAGTTCGAAGCCGCCCGAACCTTCCCCGGCCGAGCCTGCCCGCGTTCCCGATTTGCTCCAACGCATTCTCGCGAACCTGCCCGGTACGGCTGCCTACGAAAAGCGCAAAGACGAAGCGGTCGCCAAGATCGAAAAGAATCTCATCGAAAGTCTGCGTGCCATTTTTCCTGACAATCAGCCCGGCGAAGATCCACGCCTACGGTTCACCGACGAAGGCATCAAGATCCTGTTTGTGGCAAAGGCGGCGCGTCTCAGTTTCTGGCGCAAGGAACTCGGCGATTGGCTGCTCTGGGCGTTTGTGGCCGGCGCCATCACAACCACGGTAGTGGGCTGTTGCATCGCCAGGAGCAGGTGGCACATTCACCAGCCCTGGATGGTTTGGGGCTGGACGCTTTTGGCGACCGCCGCCGTAGTGGGAGCTTGTCTGCTCGCGATGGCCATCTCGGATAAGCTCTTCACGAAGTTCTTCGAGGACGCGTTTACCGATGCTGCACAGAACGCGGCAATCTTCGGACCGGTCGGATTCTTCGTCCTGCTGTGCCTGATCGGCGCGCATTATCTGCGGCTTTCGTCCTACCATCCGGTAATTGTTTTTGCCCTGCAGACGGCAATTTTTGTTTTCACCCTCTTCCTCGCCGCCTCGGTAATCTGGCTTTTTGGAATGGTTCTTCTGCTGCACTTTGTCGAGCGCCAAGTCTGGCGGGCGCATCCCTCGATCTTCATTTTCGAGGGGCTATTAGATCTGCTTCCTCTCCAGGTCAGCAGCTTCCAGCATCCCAACCGTATCGCCAAATTCATGAGCAATATGGAGCAGGTGGCCTTCCTAATGGAAGACCCGCTGGTTCAGCGATTACGCACCGGCGACCCTAGCACGCAGAACTGGCTGGAACGGGAGATGAAAGGCCACGCTGCCGCGGTTCGCGAGTGGAAGACCATGGCCACGAAGGGCTGCATACTGCGCGAAAGAGTTGCGTCCTGTGACGAACAGCAGATCCTTCGACGCCACCGCAAAAGGCGCGGCTCGGCTCAGGATGACAACTTTATCGTTCGATCGCACAGCATATTGTGACCTCGACTTCATGTAACCGACGTCAATGCTTCTTCTGACGCTTGGTATGTACCGGGCGCTCCTCGACCACGGCGAACTGGATGCGGTGCTGCATGCGGTCGAGGCGGTCGACTATAACCCGGATTCCGTCTCCCATGGAATAGGTCTTTCGGGTGCGTGCACCGATGATCTGACGCGTGTTCTCGTGATACTGGTAGCGGTCGTCGGTGAGCGAGGCGAGCGGCACGAGGCCTTCGATGAACATGTCGTTGAGTTCGACGAACATGCCGAACTTGGTGACGCTCACGATCAGCCCGGTGTACTCCTCGCCGATATGCTGCTCCATGAACTTCATCTTCTTCCATTCCATCAGCTCGCGTTCGGCGTCGTCGGCGCGGCGCTCGGACTGCGAAGATTCGTCGGCAATGTTGTGGAGTTCGTCTTCGGGGATGGGGCCGGAGAGTTGTCCGGAAATACCCCGCTCAAGCAAACCCTGCTTGAACGGGGCACCCGGTCGTTTTGATCGAGAACCCTGAGGGTGCCCCATCCAACCGTCGTTTGCTTGGGTAGGGGTTTTGACTCTTTTCGACCACGGTGATGGCGTTCCGCTGTGCGCGACCCCTCCCGTACCAATCGGCACGCCGTTGTCTTCCTGCTCCGGCGACTCGTGCAGGACGTCTTTTAGAATGCGATGCACGATGAGGTCGGGATAGCGGCGGATGGGCGAAGTGAAGTGCGTGTAGGTGAGAGCGGCCAGCGCGAAGTGGCCTTCGTTGATCTCGGAGTAGCGCGCCTGCTTCAGCGAGCGCAGCATGAGGTACGAAAGGATGCGCTCTTCCGGTTTGCCGGCGATCTTCTCGGTCAGCTTCTGGTACATGCGCGGCGTGATGTGAACTTCCTCGGGAATCTCGACGGTCTTGGCGCTGCGTCCGGTGCCGGCGCGTTCCCGCCGCTCGGCTTTAAACTGCACGCGCTTGATGGGCAAAGCGCCTACACCCAACGAGTAGCCGAACTTCGCGGCGATGGTCTCGAAATCGTAAACCCGCTTGGGATCCGGCCTTTCGTGGATGCGGTAAAGCGAGGCAATGCCCTTGTTCTCGAGGTAGCTGGCCACGCACTCGTTGGCCGAGAGCATGAACTCCTCGATGATGCGGTTGGCGATATTGCGCTCCGAACGCGTGATGCTCTTCATCAGCCCGCTCTCGTCGAACTCGATGACCGGCTCCGGCAAATCAAAGTCGATGGAGCCGCGGCGCTCGCGTTTGCGGTTGAGGATCATCGCCAAGTCGCGCATGAGCTCGAAGCCATCGACCAGGCGGCCATAGCGCTCGCGCTGCGCGGGGTCTCCGTCGAGGATGAGTTTGACGTTGGTGTAGGTCATGCGCTCGGCGGAGCGGATCACGCCTTCGTTCAATGTGTAGCCGACGATCTCGCCCTGGTGGTCGATCTCCATCACACAGGAAAGCACCATGCGGTCCACTTGCGGCCGCAGCGAGCAGAGATCGGTGGAGAGCTCCATGGGCAGCATAGGGACGGCGCGGTCGGGAAAGTACACGGACGTCCCCCGCAGACGGGCTTCCAGATCTATTGGCGAACCTTCGCGGACGTAATGCGCGACGTCGGCAATATGTACTTGCAATTCGAAATTACCGTTCGGCAGGTTGCGGACGTGGACCGCGTCGTCGAAATCGCGAGCAGATTCGCCGTCGATGGTGACGATGGGCAACGAGCGATAGTCGTGGCGATGGCGCAGTTCGCCGGAGTGAAGGACCGGGTCGAAACGTTGCGCCTCTTGCAGCACCTCGACAGGAAAGTGGTGCGGCAGGTGGAACTTGCGGATCATGATCTCGACGTCGACGCCGAAATCGTCTTCGTAGCCGAGGATCTCGATGACCCGGCCACGCGGTTGCTGAGTAGGTGATGGCCAGTCGGTGATCTCGACTTCGACGACAACTTTGTCCAGATCGGTCCATTCGTGGCGGCCAGCCTCGGTGCCGAGAACTCGGTCACGATCGGTGTTCCCGCCCGCCCTGGCCAAAGGAGGGCTAGAACGGGGCACCCCCTTTTTCTCACGCTTCTCCTTTTCCACCGGCGACGGTTTGGATGGTCCACCCGCTTCGTGTTGCGCTTCATTCGAAGGCCACTCCATCCCTCTGGAGATGATTACGTCCTGCTGGACCTTTTCGTCGATGGGCGTCACGTAGTTTTGCCTGGGGCCGCGATGGAAGGTGCCGACCACCGTCGGATTGCCGCGAGTCAGGACGCGCAGGATCCGGCCTTCGGCGCGGCCGTCTTCCTTTTTGCGGCCCAGTTCGACCAGCACCTGGTCGCCGTGCATGGCCGAGCCGATAGCCGGAGGCGGAATGAACACGTCGCCCTCAATGGTGGCCCGCTGGTCGGGATTCGGGATGACGAAGCCGTAGCCGTCGCGATGCATGGTCAGGCGGCCGGCAATGAGGTTCTGGCGAGCGGCTGCGTACTGGGCGAGAGTGTAGCGGTCGCGGCCAGTCTCGATGAGCTTGGCGCTCTTGACCAGCGCTCGCAGACGTTCGGCGAGTTGGTTCCGCTCCTGGCCACGCAAAGCCATCTCGCGGACGAGTTGCTTGTAGCCAGCCGAGTGGTGAGGCTGGCGCTCGATGTGCTGGAGAATGGCCTGGTCGGTAAGCATAGTGTTTGGTTTTCGGTTGTCAGTGGCCGGTTTTCGGTTGTCGGTTGTCAGAAGGCGTGATGCGTTTCCAAGACTTCCTCACATCGTCCCGAGAACCGACAGCTGATAACCGCAAACTGACAACCGCCTCTAGTTCCATTCCCGTAGCATGTTCCCGGATTACCAACTAGGTCACTGGGAAAAAGTACGTAGGGGTATTCCCTGATATAAGAACTCGCTGTATGGTAGCAATAATTACATCGCAAGGCGCTCCGCGGCGCGCGCGCGAGCGAGGCGATAATCCCAGAACAGCCGCACCAAACCAGCAGGTTCTGAAGAAGAGCTGTGGAGTTTCGGTTTGGCAAACCAAGTGCCTCTCCAAGCACTTACACCTTCAGAAAGGATTTTGAGTACCCATCATGTGGAAACCTACGAATAGCCCTTCTCCCAATCAGACCCCGAGCCCCGAGCCGCAGCAGCGCACGTTTACCCCTCCCGCTGAGCCGCTGAACGTTCCGCGTCCGGCCAGCGCTCCCCTGAACACGCAGGAGCAGGCGACCCTCGGAAAATCGCTGGTCATCAAGGGCGAGGTTACCGGGTCGGAGTCGCTGTATATCGACGGCCGCGTCGAGGGCTCCATCAATTTGCCCGGAAACCGCGTGACCGTAGGCCGCAACGGCGTCGTGTCCGCTAACATCTCGGCACGCGAGATCGTCGTGCTGGGCAAGGTTCGCGGCAACATGACAGCCAGTGACCGGGTCGACATCCGCGGCGAAGGTTCGCTGACGGGCGACGTGGTGGCGCAGCGCATCAGCATCGAAGACGGCGCGTACTTCAAAGGCGGCATCGACATCCGCAAGCCCGGCCAGAAGGTCAATGGCGAGGCCAAGGAAAATGCTTCGGCGACGACCACCGAGACTGGACCGACGGTTGTGGCGGCGCGGGCGTAAGTTTCCCGTTAGAGGGCTGAGGACGGCTGTTCCAAAAGCGGCTGTTAATTCGCGCTCTAAGGTAATCCGCCTGTTGACTGCGGCGCAGGCAGGAGAGAGTCTCTGGATTGTGGGCGGCTGCCGCGTGCCGCCGCCCGCTATCTCGGGATGAAGGCGTATGTCATGTGGGACCGAATCCTTCAGTTGCTTCCGGTAGGTTGCCGTCATCGTCACATGTCCCTGCCATTCTCCACCAACTCGTCCGCGCGCAAAAATACAGATGGAGGGTCGTGGGACAATATCGGCGGTCACAGTTCACAGCCTTATGTTGTGTGCCTGGATTGCGGCAAGCACTTTGACTACGACTGGTCGCGGATGAGAGTAGTGAAGTAGCCCTAAGCCGTGAGCTAAAGTCGGACGGCAGGTACTCAGGTTTTCGAATTGTCATCCCGAGCGCAGTCGAGTTCGCGCAGCGAACGAAACGCAGTCGAGGGACCTGCGGTCTGCCGGCAGCACGCCCACAGCGAACGAACCGCAGGCCCCTCAGCTCCGGCGGCCAAAGGGTGACCGCCTCCGGTCGGGGTGACAGTAATTTGGCGTGTTGAAAGCAGCAACCGAAGATAGCATTTCGACCAAACACAAGCCACTGCCTTACGGCTCCACTCCGCCGGTCGTGCGATCCACTATCGGCTCCGGTTGCGTAACCGCTGCGGGCTTCTTTCTACGACGCAGTTCGCCGGGCAGATTCGATTTCGTGATCCACAATCCGATCGCGATCGCGACCGCCCAGACCACGCTGATCAAAACCAAGGCCAGCGAATCGTTCTTCAGACCACCATGGATTGTAATCAGCCGGCTGGCGCCGTAGGCCGCGAATCCGGCAAACGCCGCTGTAAGCAGCGCCTTGGATAGCTCTCCCCAAGGCAACTCGCCGAGCGACACCATCTTCTTGCGATGCAACAGCCACGCCAGAACAACGGTATGCATCAGGATGCCTACGTCGGAGGCGATTGCCAGGCCGGTCACGCCGAACTGATGGAAGAAGCTGCGATAAATCGGAAGCGAGAGCGCAACGATGATGGTGCTAGCCACCATCGGCGTAAGCGTGTCGCCTGCACTGTAGAACGCGCGCGCATACTGCGCCTGCGCGGACCACAACGCCAGCGAGAGGGCGAACCAGAAGAAATAGGCTGCTGTTTCCTGCGCGTCGGCAAAGGTGAAATGTCCGTGGTGGAAAGCCAGGTCGATGATCGGCAGCGCCGCGGCCATCATCCAGGCGGAAGCCAGAAACGATAATGCCGATATTCGATACACGGTCTGGTTGACGGTATCGGCGAAGAGCTTGCGCTTCCCTTGCTCCCATAGAGAGGCGAAGAACGGCATTGAGGCTTGGCCCGTCGCCTGACCCAGGATCGAGATTGGCACCGCGAACAGGCGCTTGGCGTAGTTCAGGCGTGAGATGTCGCCCGCGCCGCCTGAAGCGAAGTAGCGCAGGATCCAGTCGTCGGCGGAAACCAGCGAAACGCCGAGCATCAGCGGAATCGACAGCTTTACCCACTCGCGGAAGCCCGGATTGCGCCAGTCGAAGCTGAAGGCGTAGCGCAGGCCGCCCTGCGCCGCGCCGATGGCGTTGATCAGGAACGGACCGAGGAAGGCACCTGCCAACGCGCCCCAAGCCAGCGACTCGATGCCTAGATACTTCGCGCCAATCACTCCGCCAAGGATGATGAAGACGTTGTAGAGTGCAGGGCTGAGCGCCGGGTACAGGAACATCCGCTTGGCCAGCAGCACCGCCGAGACGATTCCGCCGGCATAGAAAAAGATCTGGCCCGGCAGAAGAATGCGCGTCAGGTGGACGCAAAGCTCAACCTGGTCGGGGGCAAATTTGGGGAAGACCAGGCGGACGAGTTGCGGCGTGAATATCTCGAGGAAGACGGTGCCGATACACAGCACCGCGCTCATGATGGTGACGGTCACATCGAAGGCGTGCTGTGCGCCTGCCTCGTCATCGCGCGAGACGTGGCGGGTGTAGATCGAGATGAAGGTGATCGAGGCGGTGCCGCCCGCCAGGATGTAGTTGAGGAAATCAGGGATCTGGAAAGCGGCAAAGTAGGCGTCCGTTTGATGCCCGGCGCCGAAGGCCCACGCGATGTACATCTCGCGCAAGTACCCCAGCGCGCGCGAGGCCATCACCGAACCCATTAAAAGGACCGTGGCCGAAAAAACTGAATGCTGATGCGAAGGCCGCAGAACGCGCAGCAGCCGAGCCCCGAAGCCGGGTTGGCTTGCGCTGGAATTTCCTGGGGTGGAAGGCGGCATCAAACTGCGATTTTACACGGCAGGGTGGATGGTTCCGGATCAGTTCGATCCTCATACTTGCTCGAATTCCATCCGTAGTTTCTGAATTGCCTTGAGGAACTTGGACTGGTCAGCGGTGCACTGGAATCCTGATGAGTCATTGGCGTGCCATCATCCCTACTTAGACCGAAATAACTACAGATGGCCCGCAGTTTCTCCTCAGCCGCTCGGATTGCTGCTTCGGTAACCCCCTTTATTTCCTTACTTTCATCGAACGAAATACTTGGCACAAGGAATGCTCTTACTGGCTTGAGAATGTAGCAGGAGGTGCTCAGTTCCTTACCTACGACTCCACTCGCCAGACTTGCCGATTGAGCGGAAGCGCGCCATAACCCAGAAACTTATTGAGATAACGCTTCGCGCGTTTCACCTTCGACCGGAGGAGCGTCATTCAATAACAGTCCAGTTCATCCCACCGCCTCAGACAAGTGACATCGACGGCGATCCAACGCCGTTTTCGCACCCCACCGACTTCGTCCTGGAGGTGATTGCTCATCAACTGACGGACGGAAAGAAACGAGCATTCCGCGAGGACGCCCTTACCAAGCTTTCTCCGTTATTGCAGTCGAAAACGGCCAGAATTGCCGGCCTGCTTCGCATGAGGCTTGACCCGCGTCGTCTGCTTACGCTCCAGTTCGCAGAGCTGAGTCCGGCTATTAGCGATCCCTTCGCCGAGGAGTTCGGGCAACGAGCCGCCTGATCGAGGCCTTCGGTTCGAGCCCGACCCCGCAGTCAGCCAAAGCGTCGGGGCTCGTCATTGACGCGTGCCGCAAGCGTAGTAAAGGCAGGTCCTTCACTAATGGCCCCCGTGGTACGGATGGCCCTTTAGGATCGTGAATCCGCGATAGAGCTGCTCCAGCAGGACGACCCGCGCCAGTTCGTGCGGCAAAGTGATTTTCCCGAATGAGAGGATCGTGCCGGCAGCCTTGCGCATTTCATCGCTCCAGCCATCGGCTGGGCCCACGGCAAAGAGCATCTCCTGCGTATCGTGCGACTGATGATAGTCGAGGAAGTTGGCGATTTCTTCCGAGGTTAACTGCTGGCCGCGCGAATCGAGCAGCACCAGCACCGGCTTAGTGCGCTTCGTGCTTTTCTCCAGCAGTTTGAGCAAGGCGGCTTCTGACGCGAGTTCGTGGGCGTCGCAGGATGCGAAGGGCGTCAGCCGCTTCAGGTATTCCGCCGTCAGCGATTGGATGGGCGTGCTCTTCGTCCGGCCGATCCAGGCAATGTGCAGTCTCACGCTCAGGAGCTCTTGCGCTTGGCAGGCGCGCGCTTCTTCGCTGCAGTCTTCTTCGCCGGCTTGCTAGCCTTCGCAGGCACGCGCTTAGTCGCCTTTTTCGCAGCGGGCTTCAGCAGATCGGCAGGATCGATGCGGGTCGCAGTCTTCCACAAGCGCTCCAAGTCGTAGAACTTGCGCGCGTTCTCCGAGAAGATGTGGACCACGAAGTCGACGTAGTCCATTAGCAGCCATTCGGCCTGGTTGTAACCCTCGGTGTGCTTGGGTTCGAAGCCAGCGGCGCTGAGCTTGTGATCGATCTCATCGGCGATCGCCTGCACCTGGCGCGGGTTAGAGCCCGAGCACAGCAGGAAGTAGTCGGTGAAGCCGCTGGACTGCTCATCCAGTTCCAGCACGGTAATGTTTTCAGCCTTCTTTTCCTGGCAAGCCTGTACGGCGATGGCCACCTGTGATCGGATCTCGGATTTTTTCATGCGTGAAAGTCTTCTCGTCCTCAGCTATCCGGCTTCCTGAATTCTACTTCGTTATCCGGAGTGCCGCCGGATGAAGCCGGCTCTCCATCAAATCGGGCCACGCCAAGGGCCGCGTCGCGCTTGTCCTGGGCTAAACTGTCGTCCCGCCTACGGCGCTTGAGTCGTTGTGGAATCGGCAGTCTAACATCAGCTGTCGCCTTCCGACTTCCGTCGGCTTACAAGGGTTCACGAACTGCGTGTCTGATTTCTAGCCTCTATCCCCCTGCCTTTCGGTACAGCCGCTCCTTCTGGATGTAGTCTGCCACGGAATCGGGTACCAATCGCTTCAAGGCCCCGCCTTTTTCGGCGGCCGCGCGAATCTGCGTTGCCGAGACTTTCTCGTGTGTCTCCGGCAGCATGTACAGCGTAGCGCCCGAGAGTACCAGCGGGCCCTCGATTCTTTCTTTGCGAAACAGCTTGGTCACGCTGGCCGACGGCCTCAGTTTGGGCGGCAGCGACGACGCCACGTCGGCGAGCGAGAATCCCGGCCGCGCAGCGACGATGAAGTCACACTCCGCCAGCAGTTCTTCGGACTTGTACCACTTCGCGATGTCTTTGAACGCGTCCATACCGATAAGGAAGTATAAGTGGTCACTCTTGCCCAGCGACTTTTTTACCCGGCGCACGGTTTCCAGCGAGTAGCTTGGCTTGCGCTCCTTGACCTCGAGATCGGGGGCTTCGACCAGCGACGGGATGAACTCCTTCTCGTCCGCCAGCGCCAGCGACACCATGGCATAACGATGGTAGAACGACGTGATCGGCGTCTTCTGCTTATGCGGCGGAATATCGGCGGGGATGAACCAGACCTGCTTCAACTCGAAAGCTGCGACTGCGGCGCGAGCGACGATGAGGTGTCCGCGGTGAATCGGGTCGAAGGTCCCGCCGAAGAGCGCGATGTTCATGGAAATCTGCCGTCGCCGGGTGCATCAGTTCTCGCGGTTTTCGAGACCCGGGCTAATCGCAACCAATATAAACCGTGTCATCCCGAATACTGACGGATCGTTTATTCCGCTTTGATCGCGGCCAGCTTCTTCGCCATCGCGTACTTCAGGTCGTCGATGCCTTCGCCGGTCACGGCCGAAATCGGATACAGTTCCAGCTTCTTGCGCTTGCAGTAGCGCTTCAGCTTGGCCAGCTTGTCCTTGTTCGCCGCATCCATCTTCGAGGCCACGACAATTGTCGGCTTGCCGTCGAGCCCGCCGCCGAAGTTCGCCAGCTCCCGATTGATCACTTCATAATCCAGCACCGGATCAGGCCGTCCACTGGCGTCCGATACATCGACCAGATGCACGAGAAAGCGCGTGCGCTCGATGTGCCGCAGAAATTGCGTTCCCAGGCCCGCGCCTTCGCTGGCACCCTCGATGAGGCCGGGAATGTCGGCGACCACGAAGCTGACGTCGTCGGGTGGCTCGCCCACGACGACCACTCCGAGATTTGGCTGGAGCGTGGTGAAAGGATAGTCGGCGATCTTCGGCTTGGCTGCGGAGATGCGGGAGATGAGCGTGCTCTTGCCAGCGTTGGGATAGCCAACGAGACCCACGTCGGCCAGCAGCTTAAGCTCCAGCCGTAGTTCGCGCTCTTCGCCGGGGCGGCCTTCTTCGTGCTCGCGGGGAGCCTGATGGGTTGAGGTGGCAAACTGGGCGTTGCCGCGTCCCCCACGTCCCCCGCGCGCAACGACGACACGCTCGTCGGGGTGGGAGAAGTCGTGGACTAGCTCGCCGGTGAAATCGTCGTAGACGATAGTTCCCACTGGAACCTTCAGGACGACGCTCTCGCCCTCGCGTCCCGTTTTGTTGGAGCCTTCGCCGTGACGGCCGCGCTCGCCCTTGTATTCGGGATTGAAGCGGAAATGGACCAGCGTGTTGTGACGCTCGCTGGACTCCATAATGACATCGCCGCCGTGTCCGCCGTCGCCACCGGAGGGGCCCCCGCGGGGAACGAACTTCTCGCGACGAAAGGCCATGCAGCCGTTGCCGCCATCGCCAGCCTTGACCCGAATTTTTGCCTCGTCAACGAACATGGGGAAAGCTGCGACTAGCAACTAGCGACCAGCAATTATCAACAACAAAGGCCTCGCCGTGACGAGGCCTTCCAAAATCGACCAAAACCGTACCGCCGCTCTGTGACCCGCAAAGTTCTACTTGCCAACCCGGACTCGCGATGCGACGTTTGTTCCGCTTCAAAGCTTCTCGTAACCGGGTACGCCAGTTGCCAATTGCTAGCAGCTAGTTGCTGGCTTCTTCCTGCGCAACGATGGAGACGAACTTGCCCATCGAGCCGCGATCCTTGAATTCGACTACGCCGGTAACCTTGGCGAATAGAGTGTCGTCCTTGCCGCGGCCGACATTCAAGCCGGGCTTGATGCGGGTGCCGCGCTGCCGCACGATGATGGAGCCTCCGGAGACGAGCTGGCCGCCGAAAGACTTTACTCCAAGCCGCTGTGCATTAGAATCGCGGCCGTTTCTAGAACTGCCTAAACCTTTTTTATGTGCCATTGCAATGTCCTCAAAATCTGTCGCCGGCTGAAGCCGGTTCGTACTGCCGGTTGAAACCCGCTCTCTAAAAACCGATTGTTCGGCGCAGCGAAAAGCTGTGCCCTTTCAAAACTGTGTCGCGGGCTAAAGCCCGATCGTCAACGGATTGAATTTGCTTCAACGCTGGACCAAAAGCCAGCTATTCCACCCGTATCGCAGGCACCGAGCAGCAGCCTACGCCGCCTGCTCCGTCTCCGGATCTTCTATCTCCGCGGCGGCGATCTCACTCCGCAACATCATTTGCCGCAGGCGGTCGGGAATGGCCAGCAGCACCGACTCGAAGCGCCTGAAGGCGGAGACAAACACCAGGATGAACTGATGAAGCAGCATCCGCCGTTAAGCTTGGAGCTCCCGCCCATTCACGTTAATCCCGGTAATCTTCACGGACGTGAACGGCTGGCGATGCCCATTCAGCTTCTTGTACTGCTTCTTGCGCTTGAAGTGGAAGACCAGAATCTTGTCGGCGCGGCCCTGCCCGAGCACCTGCCCGGTCACAAAGGCCTTGGACGGCTTGCCCAGTTCGCCTTCAGAGCCGCTAACCGCCAGCACCTCGTCGAACTGTACGTTTTCGCCGTCAGCCTGCGACAGCTTCTCAATTTTGATTACGTCGCCGGGTGCGACGCGATACTGCTTTCCCCCGGCGCGGATGACCGCGTACATGGCAATGCCTCCAAAGGCTGCGTCTCGCACGTGGCGGCAGACAGCCCTAAACTCATTGTGCGCTTGCACTTCCCCAGCCAGAATGGGAACCTTCATGGACCGAGTGGTCCGGCTCCTACGCATTCTCTGCGAGCCTGGCTGTGGGGCGTCCCTGACGGGAGCTGGTAGTACAGGCAAACCATAGAAGTATAGCGGGTTTTGGCATTGTAGGTCAACCGGCGGGGCTCACTTCTCAGGCCCTGGCGGCCTAGCGAGAACTGGCCGCAGAGGGATACATTGCCTTCTGAACCGCCTTGTCCATGGCAGCCTGCATCTCGGGGAGGTGCTTCTTGATGATCGGCTCCATGGCTTTCATGGATTCGCTCTGCATTGCCGGCTGTTCCTTCAAAAACTTCTCGCCCGCCGGCGAGTGGTAGAACGCGATGATTGCCTGCACGTCCGCATGGCTAAGATGCTGCTGGTAGATCGGGATGATGGCGGCGATCATTTCGTCCACCGAGAACACGCCAACACCGCTTTGGAAGCTCTTGCCGGCAATCTGGGAGACTTTGTAGAGCTGCAAAGGAGTGGCGTCCGGATGTTTCAGATGGTAGCTATCGGCGGCGGTCGTGGCCATCTGCTGGCCCATCTGGACCCAGATCTGCTGGACGCGCGCTTTTGCACCCGTCAAGGTCAGCACTTCCTCAATATCCTGTTTGGTGGCGGGACTCGGATTCGACGACTGCTGGCTCCAAGCCGGAGCGCAGCCCAGCAACAGAACAACGGTGGCGATAGCGATGTTTCTCATAGTGACGAGATTATGAAACGAGCCGGGGATGCGTCCACAGAATAGTGCGCGCTCAAAAAAAGCATAAGCCCTCAAGACTCAATCCATTATGAGCGCTAAAGATTGTTGCGTAGAGATTGCTTGCGGACTCCATTGTCAGAGTACAAAGCGGATCCTCGGATTTCCGGGTAATGCGGGGGATCTCCGATAAGTAATTTGGTGTTCGACGGGGCAGGCAACGGATATGCGACGGCCAACTATGCGGTGTTTGAAATTACGCCGTGATGAGCCGCGAGCTACTTCCTCCCCGCCGCTTCAACCGAGTTGGTCGGATCGGCGCCATCCCAAGTCTGGTCCGCAGTCGGGCCGTAGGTCGACAGAACCGGTTTATTCAGCAGGCGTAGATATACGGTGAGTTGGGTGCGGTGATGGCAGGTATGCAGCACCCGCCGCCAGAAGACCCATATCCGCTGGCGCGTGGTTTCGAAGAACGAAACCTCCTCCATCCACCACTCCGCTGACTGCTGCGCGAAGAACGGCAGTCGCGGTCGTGCCAGTTGTGCCATGCGCTCCGTATAGGCACCGATCTCTTGAGCCTTGGGGAGGACCTGGTCGGCCGGAGGCTCCGGCGTACCGACGAACTCACCGAAGAAGCGCCGCTCGGAGAGCAGTTGATGCTTCAGGATCTCGGCGACTGTGGACGATTTGGGATGCGGCCGGAAGCCGAGATCTTCCTGGGAGAAGCTGCGCCACACCGAGATGACCTTATCGGTCTCGCTGGCGTAGGTATCGAGCAAGTGCTGAAAGATGGGATTGGTGGCGCGGGGGACATCCTGATCAGGTATCGCGATGAAGTCATAATGCATGCAGAACACCTCGCCAAATAAAAAGGGCGCGATCATCGCGCCCTGGTTCAACCCAATATCCGCAGCTTAATCTTCTACGCAGCGCGACTGATTTGCGACATACTTCTGCAGCTTGCCTTTGCGCTCCAGCGTCATCAATTCATCGAGCAAGGGATAGCTGGCCGAAGGATCAAAGCGCTGGATCGCGCGATACGCGCGCAGGGTTCCAGCCAATCCGGCGGCCTGAATCGCCGCAGTGTCCTTCACCTTCGGGTGCTCGAGTTGGAAAGCAGCCTGCGAGTACATGGCCTGCATGCGTAGCTGCTGCGAGTATGTGTTGTTGATGGCATCAAGCGAGCTAAGCTCGGCGCAGCAAACGTCGACGTTCAACGTGGGAGCTTTGACGATCCACTCACTGAGCCACATTCTCTTTTCCAAACTGTCTTTCGCGAGAGGATGCTCTTCCAGGCTGCGGGTGTAGTCGACCACGCGGTCTCGGTCCCCTAGCGAGGAAGGACTGTGCATCTTCGCCAGACATGGCAGAGAAACCGCGGCGAGGAACACGACCAAAACGGCAAGTATTTTGCGAGTCATAGTGCCTTCTCCCACAAACTGCATGAGGCGGCCAGACGGTTTATGAATCATACTCCCGTTCAGGGGATGAAACGCAAGCAGCAATTCGATCCATAAATTAAACAATTTGCGTTTTAGCCCTCAAAACCAGCTTTTCGTCCCTGCTGGTGCTAACGAAGTCACGAGGGGCCAAACAAAAGTGATGCCCCCGCTTTACGCGAGGGCACCGTAGTAGTTGCGATGCTGTCCAGCCGTCTAGTGGGCCGTCGAGGCCGAAGCGGGCTTGGTTCCTGCCGGGGGGGTCGCGGTACCGACGGGCTTGCCCGGGGCTGGAGCGCCAGCCGGACGCGGGGGAGCGGCGACTCCCGACTGGGCGTTATAGGCATCCACAATAGCCTTGGTCAGATCGACACCCGCCGTCGCCCAGAGAAGTGGTCCCTGCGGCCAGGGGTTTGATGAATCGAACAGCAGTCCGTATCCGTTGGATTTGGCATACTTATCGATCACCGGAGCCATCTTCTGAAGAATGCGCTGGGCGATCTCGTTCTGCTGCTGCTCGTAGTCGTTCTTGGCATCTTCGCCAGTACGCTGTAGAGTCTTCTGCTTGCTTTCGATCTGCTTCACCAGGGCATCACGGGCTTCGGCATTCATCTTGTCGCCCTGGGTGTTGAGCTGCTTTTTCAAGTTCTCAACATCCGCGTTGAGGCCGTTTAGTTCGTTTCGCTTGGGTTCGAACTTCTTCTGCAGCGTGTCAAAATCGCGAGCACCTTCGTTAGTCGCAACGATGGCCTGCTGGATGTCAATGATGCCGACTTTAACGCCGCCAGGCGTGGTTGCGGCGGTGGTGGTGCTGGCCGGCGTAGCGGCGGCACCTGCGGCGGGAGCCGTTTGGGCCAAGGAAAAGGTTCCGAGAACCAGTGTGAGCACAGCTGTGCTTACGTACGTGCGCTTCATTTAGTTGGTGTAGCTCCTTGAACTGCTCCGGGAATTCTTCAGGTTTTCCAGCGATGACGGCGGTTCTACCTGCGTCTCTTTTTTCTGGACTGCCGGGTAACGGCGCTTGGCTTGGAACACGGCCCAGAACGCTTCCCTACCGGAAAATTCGGCGGTGCGGATACCTCGATTATAGGAAAAGCGGCTTCTCAGCGTCAAACACATCCTTGCCACGAACCGGGTAGATGCCGAATCAGTCGGCCCTTACTGGCTTTGCGCAGGCATTCTGGTTGCCGTACCCTCAGTCACCGTGAGCCAGCCGCCCCCGGGTTTCTGCACTTCCGATTTGAACGAATAGGCATCCTGGGTTACGAAGGTTGTTATGTAGCGGCCCTTGGTCATCAACCCATTCAATTTTTTCGTCGTATTCCAGACCCACTTCTGGCCTTCGATCTTGCCGACTGCCACGACATGCTCGCCCAGGCTGTTGTACTCGTTGTAGGTGTAGACGCTGTCGGCGGGGTTGTACTCCATCATGCGCACCATGTGGATATCGCCCATGGGCCCATGCGTCACATAACGAATTTCCAGGAAGAAGTTTCCCGGGATCCATTCGCCAGTTGCGGTGGCGCGGTACTCGGCTGCCGGCGACGTTGGGCTGATTTTGGTTGTGCCGGTCAGCTTCCAGGGGCCGGCGAAGTATCCCATCGCCAGTTGCTGCGGACTGGGCTGAGCCGCCGCTTGCGGTTGAGCCTGCGGCTGATTCCTCTGTGCGATAGCTGCAGTACCAATAAAAAGACAGATCGCAATGGCAGCCGCAGCTTTTGACACGAAATACTTCTCCTAGAAGGTCGTCGCCACTGTGAAGCGGAAGGTCTTCAGCGGTTCGGCCAAATAATACTTCGGCTGGTAAGTTGCGATCGCCTGCGCATAAGTGTAGTCGCCAGCCGCTCCGGCTGGGAACATGGAACGAGTGATCGGGTTCGGCGAATTTACGGTCTCGTTAATGCGCATGGGGTTGTAGGCCCAGTACACGCGGAACGGTGCATTCACGATCGGCAGGATAACCTGTAGCTCCAAGCCGGTTGACATGCGCGTCTGGTAGTTGGTTCCTGGCACGATTGGAAGGCTTCCGCTATACGGAATATGTACGCCGCCGACGCATGTGAAGGTCGACGTAAGTGTGGGACAGCCGAACAGGGTACTGTTCAGAACTTGCACCTGCTGAGAGGCAATCCCCAGTTGCGATTCTTGAGAGACGAAGTCCCATCCGGTATCGACGAATGGCGCCAGCGTGACTGGGCCCACAATCGGGACGCGGTATTCGAGATTGGTCACGATGTTGGTGTCGCCGCCCGGGAAGATGATCTGCGATACGGGGATCGGAACCGTGTAGACGCCCTGACGCGGGTTCGCCGGATTTAGCGGAACCGTTGAACCGTCGGGGTTTTGCAAGGGAATGCTAATCGTGGTCGGGAAAAACGAAACCGGCGAGATGGCGCGAATGTCGAAACCGCGGATGTCGGTGTCGCCGCCCATATAGAAGCGGTCGGCAGGAGGCGCCACCAGGCCGCCGTAGCCCGAAATCCACGAGCCCAACACTCGGAAGCCAAGCGTGTTGCGACCCTTGTTTACGGGCAGGAACTTCTTGTATTCGGAGACCGGCTTGATGTACTTGACGTTTCCGCCAATGCCTGCAAATTCCGTGGCGAAATATAGACTCTGGCCGGCGTGCGGACGCTGCGGGTTGTCGATCTTGTTGTACGAGAAGTTCGGAACAATCTTGCTGGTAATGATTCCGTTCAGCGCGTTCGGGCCCTGAATACCGCGGAACTCGAGAGCCTCGAAGTAATCCGACGACGCAGTGCTGAACGTCTGCAACGAGGAATCATCCCATCCGTACGTGATGCCGACGCGTTTGAACGATCGCTTAATCGGGTAGGTGAGCGATGTAGTAAAACCTGTGGCCGTCTGCGTGTAATTCTGAAGATAAGCTTGGTAGCTGGCGGGGAAGTTGACCTGCTGATTCAGTTGCTGGGAAGTCAGCGCCGCCTGGTTGTAGTTGTAACTGTTGTGATACACCGTCCAGCCGAACTGCAACGGACGATCAAACAAATAGGGCTGCGTGAACGACAGTTGCTCGTTACGCTGATACTGGCCCACCTGGAACTGCAAGGTCAGGCTCTCACCTTTGCCGAACAGATTGTTCGTGGTGTAGTTGATGCCGATGAATGCGCCCGCCAGTCCGCTGACACCGCCGGTCAAGCCGATGCTGTTCTTACCCTTCTCTTTCACCTTCAGCGTAATGTCGACCGTGCCGTCCTGCGGGTTCTGCTTGATCTCGGAATCCTGCTCGGGCTTGAGCTGATCGAAGTACTGTAACTGGTTCAGACGCAGCAGGCTGAGTTCCCACAAGTTGCCGTTGTAGACCTGTCCTTCCTCGAGCGCAAGTTCGCGACGAATGACCTTGTCGCGTGTCGTGGTGTTGCCCTGGAACTCAATGCGGCGAACGTAGAACTGCTTGCCCTCGTCGAGATCGATGCGCAGGCTGATGGTGCGCTTCTCGTCATCGGCGTCAGTATTCGGAACAGGCGTGAAGTTAATGTAGCCGAGCGCGGCGTAAGCCTTGCGCAACGCTTCCAGGCCTTTACGGATAGCTTCGGTGTCGAAGATGTCGCCGTCTTTTATCTTGAACAGATTGCGCAGAGCCTGGGTATTCTTCACCGCTTTGTTGCCGGTGAAGGTGATGTCCTTCAACCGGTAGCGCTGACCCTCTTCGACCGGAAGAGTGATGTCGACTGCTTTACCCGGCGACGACTTGAACGGGAAGTACCACTTCACGCCGTTGGTGTCGTGGATCTGCGTCTTGGGATCGCCAACCAGCGCTTTGAAGTAACCCTTCGTCTGGTAGTAGTAGCGGACGCGCTCGGCGTCTTCCGTGAGCTTGGTGGAGTCGTAAGTGCGCGGAAACAGATTTTCCAGGAAGATCGAGTGCGGGATTCCGATCGGCTTCAAATTCTTCATCGCGCTTTGCAGCTCGCGACTCTTAATCGCCTTGTTCCCTTCGAACTTGATCTTGCCGACCTTGACCTTGGGACCTTCCTTCACCACAAAGTTTAGCGATACGGCGGCCGGGGGAATTGGATGGACCTCGGAGCGAACCGTCGCGAACTGATGGCCATGCGCCGCTTCCAGTTGCTTGATCACAACTTCTGCGCGCTTCACCTTCGTCGGATCGTACTGACTTTCCTGAGTCAGCCCGACCTTCTGTTCCTTGAACTTGTCGAGAATGTCACTCTGAGTAATGGAGCTTAAGCCGGTGTACTTGATTTCACGAATGGTGGGCTTTTCTTTCACGTAAACGTGAATAATCCAGCCTTTGGAGGACTCTTCGCGCTCGATGCGCAGGTCGTCAAAGTAACCGGTATTCCACAGGGAATTGAAGTCGCGTTCGAGTGCGGCCTGGTCGTACACATCGCCAGGTTTGGTGAACATGCGGGCACGTATCGTATCGGCCGGGATCCGTCGATTACCGTGGATCATGATTTCCGACACGACCTCTTGCTGCGCCAGGCACGATCCAGCAAGGAAGATAAGAGCGAGTAGAAAGCAAATCGCCGTGGCGCAACCGCGTGCCCCGCAAATCCACAACCTTGCGGGTCTTACCTGATCGTGGCAAGAAATGACGAAACCTCTTTGCTAAGTTGATGAAAGCGCAATTATACGGTACGGGTGCTCTGGTTCGGAAACCAAAGAGGCATCGCCAAACTCACGCGACGGCTACGCTAACCCTCGCTGCCGTTGGAAGTTGCGAGGCGGCTACCGCTGCTCGCTCTCGCCTGGCCCCAATGGCTGGGAAGCAACTCGCTCTACTTCCACCAGAGTGGAGTAGAAGGTAGCACCACCGCCCATGTCCGCCAACCGGGACGACGTCAGTACATTGATGTTGACGCCGTTCTCCGAAAGCTTTGCCCAGCCTAGCCGGGCGCCAACGACTCCCGGTTGTACAGCACCATCGACGCGCGCACGTAAAAAGATCTCGCCCCGCTGATTGAAGACACGCACCCGGTCGCCGTCAGCGATTCCGCGCGGCTTCGCATCTTCATCAGCAATTTCCAGCTCGTGCTGGTGCGGCTCCATCTTCTGATGCGAGGGCAGGTTGATGAACGTCGAGTTAAGGAAGTTGTCGGACTTGCGCGCCAGCAGCTCGAGCGGATACTTGCCGGCATCGGCGTGGTGCCGCGACTCCTCAGGTGCAACGAACGACGCCACCGGATCCATGCCGTCGGCGATCAGCTCCTCGTTGTAGATACGCGCTTTGCCGTTTGAGGTTGCGAAGCCGTTAGCGAAGGGTAGCCACGCGCCGGCCTCGGCGTCGAGGTTTAACCGGACATTGGGATCACTTTCCAGCCGTTCACGCGTGATGCCCTCCAGTTGCGGCACACCGGCGGAAAGGGCGAGATCAATGAGATCGTCCGTGCTCTCGTGGAAGCAATCGTCTTCAAAGCCCATCCGCAGCGCCAGTTCGCGGAAGAAATCGACGTTCGACCTGCACTCGCCCAGCGCCTCGATCGCCTGATGGGATACCTGCAGATAGTAGTGTCCGTAGGCCAGCACCAGGTCTTTCTGCTCGAAGAAGGTCGTCGCCGGGAGAACGATGTCGGCATAGTCGGTGGTGTCCGTCAAGAACTGCTCGTGCACGACGGTGAAAAGGTCGTCGCGCATAAGGCCGCGTATCACTCGATGCTGATCGGGGCAGACGGCGCCTGGATTGGAGTTGTAAACGACCAGCGCCTTGACCGGAGGATCGCTCACTTCCGTGAGCGCCTTACCCAACTCCACCATATTGATGGTGCGCGCCACACGTCCAAGCGGGCTTTTCAGCATCAGGTCAGGGCGCTGGAGCCCCTCACGGTTGATCTGGAAGGCGCCACTGGTTGAAAGCTGCAGTCCCCCGCCAATCTCTTTGAACGATCCGGTGATTACCGGCAGCATGCAGACCGCGCGCATAGCAGCGCCGCCGTTCTGCGAGCGCTGGATGCCGTAATTCACGCGAATCACCGCCGGGCGGGTTGTGGCATACTCGCGCGCCAGGGTCTCGATATTTCCTTTACTAATGCCCGTCAGTTCGGCCACGCGTTCGGGCGTGAACTCCGGCAGACGCTTGCGCAGTTCGTCGAAGCCCTCGGCGTAGCGCGTGATGTAGTCAAGATCGTGCCAGCCTTCGCGCACGATGATATGCATCAGGCCAAGAGCCAGCGCGACGTCGGTCCCCGGATTGATCGGGATGTACCAGTCGGCAGCGCGTGCCGTACGCGTGCGGTACGGATCGATCACCACCAGCTTCGCGCCATTGCGCCGCGCTTCCTCGATGAAAGGCCACAGATGAATGTTGTTTCCGTGGATGTTCGCGCCCCAGGCGATGATGTACTTCGAGTGGCGGAATTGCTCCGGCTCGGTGCCCAGCTTGCGGCCATAGATCGAGATCATGGCTGCGCCGCCGGTCTCCGAGCAGATGCTGCGATGGAGCTGCGACGCGCCGAGCCTGTGGAAGAAGCGCATGTCCATTGAGCCGCCGTTGAGCACGCCCATGTTGCCGGCATAAGAATAGGGCAGGACAGCTTCGGGGCCGAACTCCTCACTGACCCCTTTTAGCCGGGTTACGATTTCGTTGAAGGCCTCGTCCCAGGTGATGCGCCGGAAGGCAGCATCCCCACGTGTGCCCTTCGGACCGGTGCGTCTCATGGGGTACATCACGCGATCCGGTGAGTAGACGCGGTCAACATACTTGGCCACTTTGCCGCATAAAAATCCGCGCGTGACCGGATGCCCAGGGTCGCCCTGAATGCGAGTGGCACGGCCGTCGGCGATGGTGATCAGGACAGCACAGGCGTCGGGACAGTCGTGGGGGCAAGCGGCATGGACGGTTCGCTTCATAGGACACAAATCCGGCCTCGATTATCCCACGGAGCGCGGGTGAGATTGCCAAACCGATGTGACCAATAGCGGTAGAAACGCGGCAATCGTCAATTCATTTGTTCGCGGTGGTGCTCTCTGGCAAAATACTAGGCCACATCGCGGATGTCCCTTCGCAGGTCCCTTAGATTGTGCCATGCCCTTCACTTTTCGTTACCGATTCGTCGACTTCGGTACGGTGTTCACGCCGGGCGCCGGCATTCGGGCAGCAGACGGGGGTTCGGAGAATCCCTGCGCGCTGTTTGCGAATGAACTGGTCACTGACGTGGGCGGCACCTGTCTTAACGGCGGCGAAGAGTTGGCCGTCATCGACCACCACTTCACCCGTGAAGCCCAGTTCCCATCGGCCTCGGCCGCAGTCCTTCACAAAGCGAAATTGATTTGCAGTCGATTCATCGGAAAGCACGATGGCGTGTTCTGGCTGGTGACGCACAAGCAGCCGGACTTTGACGCCTTCTGCTCGATGTACCTGGCGCGTTGGGTTCTGGACGATCCAAACGCTATCGTGGAATGGCAGGATTGCGGTCTCCATCCCGACGGCTGGAAGAGTTTTGACAATCGGGGGAAGATCGATTGGTTTCATCCCGATCTCCACGCCGTTAGCGCCGAGCCGCGCTGGCCGTTGTTGATGGCCAGCTACGCCTCCATTGTCGATAACGGTCAGCACTTTCCTTGCCCACGGAATCGAGCGCTGCACTCCGTGCTGTACGCGGCACTACAGCGCGGCCGCGGCTACTTAGGCGAGACCAGCGGTGCCGTCGAGTTGTTCGACGAAATCAAGATTGCCATACGGGACAAGAAAAGAAATCCGATCTTCGACTCGGTGTTGGAGAACAGCCAGGAGTTCGCGCCGGAACTGGAGATGCTGGACCGTGAGGTCGCAGCCTATCATCGCGACGTGCGACGTGCGCGGAAATCGATCGTATACCTGCAACGATCGGAAGAGCCGTTTGCGGTCTTCTTCGACAAGCTGAAACAGAGGTCACTGCTTGCCGGAAGTGGCGCTATCAATCCCGAGCACCTTTTGCCCGACCAGCCCCGCGTCGCCACCGACGGAATTTATCTCCGCGATCCCGAGTGCCTGTTATTCAAGGAATGGGCACGGCTCGACCTGGAGAACTCCTCGCTCGGCCGCGGCTTCGAATTCACTGCCGTCGCGTACTCGAATGGTCGGCCCGAAGGACACTGCAATCACACGGACTACTTCTTCGCCGTCGATCCCGAACGCGCCAATGGGCGGCACTTGTATCGCACGTGGGCTCGACTCCAGGCCAGAGAAGTTGCGGCTCTGCGCGAACAGCCAGTCTCGGAGAAGCCGGCTCGCCGCGGGTTTGAAGGCCGCGCCGGAACGCTCGCGAAGTACTTCAGCGATCCCTGGTTCGACGGGCAGAACTATCTTTGCACCATCGTAGCCACTCCGAACCATGGCACACAGATTGCTGCACCGGGCGTCGACGCCGGCCTTGAGGACGACCTTATTGCCGAGATAGTACGGAGCGAAGTTGAGCATTCGGTCTACCTCCCCAAGGCGGGCAGCGACAGCGCGGTCATCACGGTGTGTGATCTGTCAGCCGCTCGAGACGAGTCAGACGCCGCCCCGCTCGACTACGCTATCGCGGAACTGACGAAGATCGCGCCTCCGGCGGAACGCCGCTTTCGCTTCGCGCGCATTCCGCTGCGCGACGATGTTCCGATCGCAATGGCAGGCGGCAACGATCTGTCGCGACAAATCGGCGCAACCTTGTGGCGGACCTTATATCCAGATTTACATTCGGCCAAGCCGCATGATTTTGCGGAACGGCACTTGGTCGTCGCTCCAGGATGTGTGGGCGTTTGGGGGGACCGTGGCATTGCCATCGCGTACAAACCCGACCGGCGGAATGCGGCGCGGCCCCAGGTCGCACCGGATTGCGACAACGCGGTCGAAGAGGACTTTGTCAGGATCGTCGCGCTAGCCCGCCAAATCGACGAACTGATTGCTAAGAGCGAAGATCTCGGCGAAGTTGGACGCAAGTTGGCCCCACAACATTCGGTCGAGGTAAGCGAGTCGACTTTGTCCAATCTTCCGCGGCAGATCACCGCTGAAGGAGAGCTCCTGGCACGTGCTGCGGCGCGAATCAAACACAACCTGACACTGCCGCACAATGATCTGCTGCGCCGCTTCTATGACGCGACCGGAATTGATGAGTTGCTGACAACCTTGCGCGACCTGAATCAAACAGCCGCCGAACATCTGCGTCGCGAACAGATGGATGAACAGGCGCGCAAGACAAGAGAAAGTACGGAGACGGTAGCTGAGGTTCAGAGCAAGCTCGAATACCTTGAGGTCTTCATCGTAGGCGTATACGCCGTCGAGATGTTCGAGATCTTCACTAAGTTCGTCTCGCGAAATGAGGTGGTGCAGGGCTTCGTAACGATGCTGGGAAGTTTCCTGTTCCTGGCTTTCACCGCGTGGAAGCTGGTGCCATGGAAACGAAAACCTGGTCAATCACCAATAATCGAGGAGAAACCGTTTAGCGTCCTGCTTCTTGCCTTGGTTGTATGGATAGCGGCTATCAGCTGGCTTGTTCTCAAAGCCATTCTGGTTAAATAAGCCGGAACGCGACGCCGGTATCGCGATGGCAACCACCCCACCGTCGAGAGTAGAAAACTTCGATCCGAAAGTGATCCTGGCGAAGTATCCCATCCCCATTGCTCTCACCTACAAGACCAAACTGCAAGAGACTCCCAGCCCTCTGCACCGGCTCTTCGGCCTGACCGACGTCTTCGAAGTCTCGCTGAAGTATTGCGCCATCATCGCCATTCAAGAATACGTGCGGCTCGGCCTACGTTCGCCAGAGGTTGACGAAGAGATAGCGCTCCACTTCCGTATTCCTTCGTTAGGATCGTGGAATGCCTTCCTGCGAGAGGTGCTGCGCTGCTTTCGCGGGCTGCAGGATCAGTTGCTCATTCCTGCGCTGGTCAATTTCTATTTCGACGCGCGCGGCCGGCCTCTCGCAAAGCAGCAGCAGAGAATCGATGAGCTCATCAACCTGCGTAATCGGCTGGCGCACAGCGCGCGGCGCTCCGACGAGGAGGCTGAGGAAGAGTTCGAAAAGTACTGGCCGCTGCTCGCGACCGTGTTAACAGACCTCGGCTTCCTGGCGTCCTATGACTTGATATTGCATGACGAAGACGACTCGGGCCGCTTGCTGATGGGAACCGAGCCGAAAGTCGTAAAACTTCCGGCCGCCGCAGCGGCCGTGCCGCGCGGTCAACTCTGCCTGGTTTACGGCGATCGCATGCTGCCCCTCTCGCCTTTATTGCTGCATGCGCGCTGCGGTTATCCGACTCGCCACGGTTCGTGCGAGCTGAGCAAAATTTTCTTCTTCAACAGCGTCAAGCGTCGGCCGGATTTTCTCGACTACTCCATGGCCCACCATCGCTGGGCTACCGACGTGACCGAGCGGCTGCGCGCCATTATCGAAACCAGCGCAGAGAAAATCGATATTGCAGCGCCCGAAGGCGCAAGCACCACATCGTGGGAGTTGCTGCAGGAGCGCGCGGAAGACCTAGTTGGCCGGATCACGGAAGAGTTGCAACTGCTGGAGTTCATCGCCGGACGTGCTCGCGGATTCCTGGTAGTCGAGGGCGATCCCGGCATCGGCAAAACGGCGCTGTTGTCGCGCATCGTTCACGATCTGCTCGGTCCGAAGTCGGCGTATGGGCGTTCGGAAGACGTTGGCCGGTACGCTGCGCATCTGCAGGACGCAAGGCTGCAGGTGGCATTTCATCTCTGCGGGGCAGACAAGAGCAGCCTCGAGTTATCGGCAATCCTGTCGTCCTTGATTAATCAGCTTCCGGCAAGAGGTGCCGCCACAACGGCGGTGGCTTCCGACCTGGCAAACGCGGCCCGGGCGACGGTCGAACAGATTCGTGGCAAATTGCTACTCGTGATCGACGGCGTCGACGAGGCGCTTGTGGGACGCACCAGCGCAGAGCGTCAAAGCATTCTCAGCGCGCTGTTGTTTGAGGGCGAGCGTCTGCCGTCGAATGTCTTCGTTCTGCTGGGGACACGTCGCGGGGCGGTGCAGCAGCTGCGCGATCCCGAGATTCCAACCCTGACGTTGGAACTATCCGGCTTGCCTGAGCGCGAGATTCGCCGGCTGTTGTTTCGGGTGGTCTCGAAGTATGACTTGGAAGACCGTCACGTCGAGGCGATCGCGCGGGTGTCGGCGGGCAATCCGCTGTACATCCGCATGCTGGCAGAGGACTTCTCTCAGGGTCGGCTGTACCTGGAAGATGTCGATCATTTGCCGCTCGGCATCGAGGGTTACTTCGAAAAGTTACTGCTGCGCTTCGCGTCAAACCGCCACTGGGCGGCGCTGCGCGATACCTTGTTACTGCTCTGTGTCGCGCACGGACCGCTGACGGTTGCTCAGATCGCGGCCATTGCCCAACTAACGCAAGCGGATGTCGAGGCCGCGGTGGACTACGAATTAGTAGCGCTGCTCAGTGAAGCCGAAACGGCCGAGCGCGTGCCCACGTTCCGGCTGTTCCATGCCAAGTTTCGCGAGTTCCTGCTGGCGCTGTTCTCCGGCAAAATTACGGTGACGGCCAAGCGGATGAACGAAGGCCGTGCCTCCGATCCGGCAGTGTCACCCGATCATCTCCTGCACATGCGACAGCAGATCCTCGACTATTGCGGCAAATGGGCCGAGGTGCAGGACACCTACCCCCTCCGCTACTACTCGGGACACTTATTCGAGAGCGACGCAAATCAGCAGCTGGAGCACCTGCTGACGAGTACAAACTTCCTGTCCGAGAAGGTTCGTCGCATGGACGATCCCTTTCTCGCCGCCGATGATGTCTCGTTCCTGGTGCGCGTGCTGTTGCAGGCGAATCGCGACGCCGATGTGGTCGCGCTGGCAGCGAAGGAGGATGCCTTCTACCGGGACGGCGTGGCTTCTGGAGTACGCGCTGCCGCGAGCATCGAGCAGGAGAGAGTCGCTGCAATCGTCGAGCGCCTGCTGGCCTACTCGCGGCTGGGTCTGATCGCTGCGTTGCGCGGCAAAGAGTTGTCGCCGCCGGCGCTCAACGCGCGTCGCGTTGCGATTGAGGTCGCCTATCACTTCGGGTTAGGGGACAAACTTGAAGCCGCCGCGCTCGATCGTTCACGCGCCGTCCGTATTCTCGCCGGGCCGTACCTCTACCGCTTCTGGAAGAAGGAGCCGGAGCCCGGCTGGAAGCTGCTCGGTGACTTGGCGCACAACATGGTGCTGCCCTTCGGCCTGCCGAACTTTCACAAGATTGAGAGCTGCACGCTGATGTCGGTGATGATTATGATTCATCATTCCGACGATCAACCTACGTTGGAACGGCTGCGCGAACGCTGGGTCGAAAACGTCAATCGGCTGGAGCGGCTCACCAAACTGTCGCGACTCATCCTGCCGCCGGCGCTGTTTGTTTTCCAGTACGCATTGCGTCACGTAATGGCCGCGCAGGCGGACTTTCAGCCTCTGAACCTCGACGAACTGCTCGCCTCATTTTCACGCGATCCGCGCCAGGTGGCGAGCCGCAAGCTTGGGGTGGAATGTCTGGCCGAGCTGGAAGATGTGGATGGCGGCTGCGAGCGCACGATTCGCGTGTTGCTCGATAAGGGCACGGCCTTCGACGTGTTCCTGATGCAGGTGGCCGAGCGCGTTCTTTTCGTCCACGGCTGCAGCGATCCGGAACGCATTGTGCGTGAGCTCTCGCGTATCTACCACGAGGGTTGCGCTTGGTTTCATCAATCGGTGCTGTACACCTGCTTCCACATTCTGCGGACCGTGCCCAATCCGGAAGATTCGCTACTGGACGAATACAAGGCGATGACACGCGACACCGTCGCCGAATCGCGCGGGCTGTTCGTCACGCCCCGAAACAAATTTCCGCTGCTGCCGCACATGGGATGGGCGGAGATTATTTTCGATCAGCATCGTCCAACTGGGAAGGCACAGTTTATTCCGCAGTTCTATCGCGAAGCACTAGGTCTGGGCGACATTGAATACGCACGACGCGCGCTTCGGGCCGCCGGCGTGCTCTCGCATTCCTACGATCGGCACGACCTCGCACTACTGGCGCTGGAAGACGCTGCCGCCTTTCCCAAACCGCAGTTGCGTGAGACTCTGGTCGATCTGCTGGCGAACATTCGTTTTTATGATGAAGCCGCGGTCGACCGTTTTCTGGCACAGCATGCGGGCGCCGACCTCACCACCCGCGTGCTCTCGGCGACGCCGTCAATCCGTGCAGCCGATACCTTCAATTGGATCGATAATTTTGTGAACGCGCAGATGATTGCGTCCGAACAATTTCGTGTACAAGTTGCCGGGGCTTACCGCAGCGCCGGAGCTGCCAAATCGATCAGCCAGGGAATGGAACGCACCCTGAAACATGTATTGAACATGATTGCGGGACGAGTGGCGCTTGAGATCGGCGGGGACGAGTGACAGCTTCCGTCGATCCCGGGCCCGCACGCAGACAGTTTCAACAACGTCTCGTCGATTTTGCGCGGCGGCACCAGTGGTTCGGCAGCAGCTTCAACGCTATCACCTTCAGCCGTTCGCGCAAGGTCGTCTCGTATTTCGAATCCTTTCTCCCAAAGCAAGGTAGGTTCCTCGATATCGGAACGGGTACCGGCCACGTCGCCGCACTTTTGCAAAGTCGGGAGCGCAGGATGGTCGGCTGCGACGTCATAAACTTGCTGATGTTGCCTCTGCCGTATGTTCTGGCGGACGGCGGTCAATTGCCGTTTCTCTCCGCTTCGCTTGACGCCGCGTTACTGGTGACCGTGCTTCATCACGTTCCGAAAGCACTGCACGCCCGCTTCCTCAACGAATCCGCGCGAGTGCTCAAACCCGGGGGCACGCTTATCGTGATGGAGGATACGTTCCACGGCGCGATCGAGCGTGAGGTCACCAAGTTCTCAGACAGCGTAATGAACGGAGAGTTCGCAGGACATCCGCACGCAAACCGCACCTTGACCGAATGGGTGGATCTGATGACGCAGGCCGGCTTTCACGTTCAGCAGCACGCCGAACACGTGGCCTGGTACGGAATCTTTCGCATGCGGCATGCAATCGTGGTTGGACTGCGTGAGTAGCGCCGATCAAATCCAAGGGTTCGCGCAGAGTCAATGCGGCTCTCGACATTCAGAAACTGTTTCGCTCGGCGATCAGTTCGATGCGATTACCGAAGGGATCATTCACATGGGCGCGGCGCACGTCCGGAATGTCATGGGCTTCGCTCACCTCAACGCCGGCCGCACGCAGCCTCGCCAGCAGACCCTCATAGTCGACACAGCGAAGCGCCGGATGCGCTTTACGAGCTGGCCTGAAACCCGGTTCGATGCCGATGTGGATTTGCACCTCGCCGCTGGCGAACCACACGCCGCCCCGCTGCGCGAGCAGCGCGGGCTTGGGTATCTCGCGCATCCCTAGCAGTTCGCCATAGAAGCGCCGCGCCGCATCTTCGCTGCCTGGTGGAGCGGCTAACTGCACATGATCGATCGCAGAAAATGGAATGGCGTTCATACCGTTGATGTTACCGCGCGTCAAAAGCTAAGGCCTGTTTAACTGTTAGAATCAATACAGCACTCAGCTAGCCCGCATGGATCCTTCACTCATCCGAAACTTCGCCATCATCGCCCATATCGATCATGGGAAGAGCACGCTCGCCGATCGCCTGCTCGAGCTTACCGGCTCACTGACGGCGCGCGAGATGCAGGCGCAGGTGCTGGACGCGATGGACCTGGAGCGCGAGCGCGGCATCACCATCAAGGCGCACTCGGTACGCATGATGTATCCGGCCGCCGATGGGAAGATTTATCAGCTCAACTTGATCGATACCCCCGGCCACGTGGATTTCAGCTACGAAGTTTCGCGCTCGCTGGCCTCGTGCGAAGGTGCGCTGCTGGTGGTCGATGCATCACAGGGCGTCGAGGCGCAGACTCTCGCCAACGCTTACATCGCGATCAACAATGGGCTGGAAATTATTCCGGTCATCAACAAGATCGATCTGCCGAGCGCTGACGTCGAGCGCACCAAGGAGATGATCGAGAGTGCTGTTGGGCTGGATGCATCGCACGCGTTGCCGATAAGCGCCAAGACCGGCCAAGGCGTGCCCGACATATTGGAGGCCATTGTTCAACACGTGCCTCCGCCGAAAGGCCGCGCTGCGAACCAACTTCAGGCGCTCATCTTCGATTCATGGTTCGATTCGTATCGCGGGGTCATCGTGCTGGCACGTGTAATTCAAGGCGTGCTCAGCAAGGGCCAGCGTATTCGCCTGATGTCGAATGGTCGCACCTTCGACGTGGAAACTCTGGGCGTTCTGACTCCCAAGCCGGTAGAAGTCGATGCACTGTCCGCCGGCGAAGTCGGCTTCTTGATTGCCAACATCAAGAACGTTGCGGACACGAAGATCGGCGACACCATCACGGACGATCATCATCCGGCGATTGAGGCGCTGCCCGGCTTTGAAGAGTTGAAGCCGATGGTCTTCGCCGGAATCTACACCGTCGACGCGCACGAGCACACGCTGCTGCGCGAAGCGCTGGAGAAGCTGCGGCTCAACGATTCGTCCTTCTTCTTCGAGCCGGAAAGTTCGGTAGCGCTGGGCTTCGGCTTTCGCTGCGGCTTCCTCGGTCTGCTGCACATGGAGATTATCCAGGAGCGGCTGGAGCGCGAGTACGATCTTGACTTGATCACCACCGCCCCGAGTGTGCGCTACCGGATTACGTTGACGGACGGATCGGTCATTGAAGTCGACAACCCCTCTCGCTGGCCCGATCCCAGCGAGATCGCGAAGATCGAAGAACCGGTGATCCTGGCGACGATCCTCACGAACGAAGAGTACGTCGGCGGCATTCTGAAACTCGTCGAGGACAAGCGCGGCAAGCAGAAGGCATTTGAGTATGTCAGCGCCACGCGCGTCATGTTGACCTACGAACTGCCGCTGAACGAGATTGTGCTCGATTTCTACGACCGGCTGAAGACCGTTTCCCGTGGCTACGCATCGCTCGACTACCATCTGGCGGGAATGTGGGAATCGCCCATGGTGAAACTCGACATCCTCGTGTCCGGTGATCCTGTGGACGCGCTTTCGATCATCGTACACAAGGATTTCGCCTACGACCGCGGGCGCGCTCTGGTGTCGAAGATGCGCGAATTGATTCCGCGGCAAATGTTCGAAGTTGCGATCCAGGCGGCGATCGGCGCCAAGGTTATTGCGCGCGAAACCGTGGCAGCCATGCGCAAGAACGTCATCGCCAAGTGCTACGGCGGCGACATCAGCCGCAAACGCAAACTGCTGGAGAAGCAGAAAGAGGGCAAGAGGCGGATGAAGCGCATCGGGCGCGTGGACATCCCGCAGGAAGCATTTCTTGCCGTGCTGCGCGTCGGCGAAGATTAATCGCGAAGCCCAACCGCGAGGACGTCAGTCTAATTCCGAAGGACTCCCGTTGAAATTCGACTGCTCGACACCGACGACGCGCCCGCGTGGTGGAATATTCGTCTAGAGGCTCTCGAGCGCGAGCCGCAGGCATTCAGCGCCTCCGTGGAAGCGCACCACAAACTTAGCCGGGACGAGATACAGTCACGGCTAGCCTTGGATCCCGATAATAAGTTCGTCGTAGGAGCGTTCCTGGATGGAAAGCTGATGGGGACGATGGGTTTCGTTCGGGAAAGCGGGACCAAAGAACGTCACAAGGGCCGAGTGTGGGGCGTTTACCTGAAGGCAGACTTGCGCGGCAAAGGCGTGGGCCGCAGCATGATGAAAGCACTTCTGGATCGCGCCGCTGGTATCGATGGCCTAGAACAGATTGCGCTCGCCGTGGCAACGGAGCAGACAGCCGCCATCGCTTTATACCGTTCATTTGGTTTTGTTCCGTTCGGTCGCGAAGCGCACGCTTTGAAAGTTGGCCAGCTTATCTCGATGAGGAGTATATGGCCTTGCGGCTGACTGAATACAGAGCAACTCTGACTTGATGAAATGCCTGTCGTCCCTCAAGGACTCAGTCCATCCAGAAAACTAACCCGGGGCTTACGCCCCGGGTTCACTTCATGGCCGCCGCGTCGCGGCTAATTCGCCAGCATACGACCGCAGCTTTGAAACCAAGAAATCGGTTCTATTGGTTGGCGTTTACGCATGTGCGTGGGCATGTTTTTCCGTGCGGCAACGCCCCTCGGCATCGGCAGCCTTGATGGCCGCGAATACGCGTTTCGGCGTTACTTCGCACGGAGCGTTGTGGATCGTCTCTCCGGGCGCGCAGGCTGCCGTGGCGACATCCATCAACTGCTTGTCGGTGACCTTGCCCAATCCGATTTGTGCCAGAGTGATAGGCAGTCCCACTTCCTCGCAGAAGTCGAACGCTTGCTTGATGACACAGGGCGGTCGGTCGGTCAGCATCAACAGAGCCAGCGTTCCGATGGCGACCTTCTCCCCATGCCAGAAATGATGTGTCTCCGGCAGAATGGTCAGGCCATTGTGAATGGCATGCGCGCCGGACAGGCCGCCGCTCTCAAAGCCAAGTCCGCTCAGCAGCGTGTTGGCTTCCACAATATGCTCCAGCGCCGGAGTCACGACGCCGGCCTCACAGGCCAGCTTGGCAGCCGGGCCGTAATTCAGCAGGGTGTCGTAGCACAGCTTCGCCAGCGCATAGGCCGACATCGAACCTACGCGGCCAGTCATGTTGCCCGCCTGCTTGATCTGGCAATCCTCCGCCTCGAACCAGGTCGAGAGAGCATCGCCCATACCGGACACCAGGAAGCGCACAGGAGCCTTGCAGATGATGGCGGTATCTACCAGCACTACTGAAGGATTGTTTGGCAGTACAAGGTAACGGGCAAACTCACCCGTCGGCGTGTAAATTACCGAGAGGGCGCTGCAAGGTGCGTCAGTGGAAGCCAGTGTCGGGACAATTGCAACCGGCTTGCCGATCGTGTGTCCAACTGCTTTTGCCGTATCCAGTGCCTTGCCGCCGCCAATGCCGAGGATTACAGTGCAGTTCTCCTTGCGCGCCAGATTCGACAGGCGCTCGATCTCCGGATCGCAACACTCACCGCAAAACTCATTGCAGACGAAAGTGACGCCATCGGCCGATTTCAAATAAGGAGCGACCAATTTGTCGACGGAGCGATCGACAATGGCCAGGGCTTTCTTGCCCAGACGGCCGATTTCCTCGCGCAACGAACGCAGCGCGCCGGCTCCCTGCACGTAGCGCCCGGGGAAAATCGATGTGGTAATCTTGGTTACTTCTTCTGGCTCAGCAACCGTCGGCCGCTCCTCAACGGCAACGTTGCTCTTGTCGGTATTTGTGGGTTTCAAACTACACCTCCTCTTTCAGTCTCGTGGAGAGACAACCTTCTGCAGACCAACGCTATGCCTGCAACAGTGTGCCGTCTGTGACCGCTATCACGAGGAGGCAGTACAAGAGGTTCCTGCGCTCTGTTTGTGAACGGGATAGGACGGATGAAGATAAAAAGGGTGCGGAGTTGATCCGCACCCCTTACCTCTAAATCAGAGTATGTCTACAGGATGTAACGCGAAAGATCCTGGTCCTTCACGATATCCGTGAGCGCGTTGCGCACATAGTCAGCGTCGACGACCACATGCTTTTCCTTCATGTCGGGCGCTTCAAAGCTGATGATGTCGAGCACCTTCTCCATGATCGTATGCAGACGCCGCGCACCGATGTTCTCCGTGCCTTCGTTGACCTTGAAGGCAAAGTTTGCGACCTCCTGCAGCGCCTCAGGCGTGAACTCCAGTTTCAAACCTTCGGTATCGAGCAGCGCCGTGTACTGCTTAGTGAGCGACGACTTCGGCTCGGTGAGAATCTTGATGAAGTCTTCGACAGTGAGCGACTGCAACTCCACGCGAATCGGAAAGCGGCCCTGTAACTCAGGGATGAGGTCGCTAGGCTTTGATACGTGGAACGCGCCCGCCGCAATGAACAGGATGTGATCAGTCCGCACCATGCCGTAGCGTGTGTTGACGGTCGTCCCCTCGACGATCGGGAGAATGTCGCGTTGCACGCCCTCACGTGACACATCAGGTCCGTGTCCGCCTTCGCGACCGGCAATCTTATCGATTTCATCGAGGAAGATGATGCCGGAGTTCTCCACGCGCTCGACGGCGATGCGCGTGACCTGGTCCATATCGACCAGGCGCTGCTCTTCTTCCTGTATCAGATATTCGAAGGCTTCACTGACCTTCATCTTCCGCTTCTTAGTGCGCTGGCCAAAGATGTTCGGCAACATGTCTTTGATGTTGACGTCCATCTCCTCCACTCCCTGGTTACTGATGATCTCGAACGAAGGCATGGACTTCTCGCGAACATCGAGCTCAACCATGCGCTCGTCGAGCTTCCCCTCGCGCAATTGCTGACGCAGTTTCTCACGTGTGCGCGAACCCGGCTCTCCGGCCAGCATCGGCTGATTGTCGATGTTGAAGCCGATTTGCTGGTCCACCGGCTTCGGCGGAACCTGCGCCGGCATCGACGGGAGCAGCAAGTCGAGCAAGCGTTCTTCCGCGTTCAGCTCGGCCTTGTCGGCTACGTCTTCCAGCTTCTCCTCGCGCACCATGTCGATAGCAATCTCCACCAGGTCGCGGATCATCGACTCTACGTCGCGTCCGACGTAGCCGACCTCGGTGAACTTCGAGGCTTCGACTTTCATAAAGGGGGAGTTGGCAAGCTTCGCCAGCCGACGGGCGATCTCGGTCTTACCTACGCCGGTGGGCCCCATCATGATGATGTTCTTAGGGATGACTTCCTCGGCCAGTTCCGGCGTCAGCTTCTGGCGGCGCATGCGATTGCGCAAAGCGATCGCGACAGCGCGCTTGGCCTGATGCTGGCCTACGACGTACTTGTCGAGTTCGCGAACGATTTCGCGTGGGGTGAGTTCGTCGAGTGCGACGTGCTCATCATCGGCAGTTGCGGGAAGATAAATTGCCATAATTCAGTTGCCAGTTCTCAGTTGCTAGTTCTCAGTTTCAGCTGTCCATATGCTAACAACTGACAACCAGCCACTGACAACTGTCGTTAAAGCTCTTCAATCGTGATCCGGTCGTTGGTGTAGATACAGATCTTGCCGGCAATCTTCATTGCTTCTTCGGCGATGGCGCGCGCCGACATCTGCGTGTGCTCGTAAAGCGCAGTCGCTGCCGCGGTCGCGTAGGGTCCTCCGCTGCCGATGGCTGCGATGCCGGTATCCGGCTCGATCACATCACCCTGCCCGCTAATCAGGAACGTCTGACCCTGATCGGCCACCAGCAGAAGCGCCTCGAGTTGGCGCAACATTTTATCCGTGCGCCAGTCTTTCCCCAGTTCAACAGCTGCCCGGCCCAGGTTGCCGTGATACTGCTCCAGCTTGGACTCAAAGCGCGCGAATAGGGAGAAAGCGTCGGCGGTCGATCCGGCAAATCCCGCCAGAATCTTGTCCTGATAGAGGCGGCGAATCTTGCGAGCCGTGTGCTTGATAACGCCTTCGCCGAGCGTGACCTGGCCATCTCCGGCCATCACCACCTTATCGTCCCGACGAACGCAAAGAACTGTAGTAGAACGGATTAAACGCTTTCCGGGCATGTATGCAACCGATTATAACAGGGCTGATCGGCCGAGACTGAAAGTTGAGTTTAACTGACTCAACTTTTTGCAGGTCACAAATGTGTCGCCGTTTCGCCTCGAAAGCACGTACTCTTCCATCTGATCATACTATTTTTCACGGGTCATTCGGCAGTCGACTTCGCGCGAATAGTGCATGAAGAAAAGTCGGTCGAGGGGGAGACGCAACGCGACGATGTTCGAGGGCTGCTATGCTCGCCATGGGAGGTTCGGCGAAAGTGGAGTTGGAACTGAAGACCTTGCTTTGCGGCGTTGGCACCGTCACTTCCAGAAGGGGCCTCAATGCGAATCGTCCGGCTTCAAGTATGCCGAGTGCCACCCCCGGACCGTTTCGCCTGCGCACCGATTAAGCCTTGCCTCGATAACCAGTCGCGTTTCGATCAGCGATAACCTAACCAAAACGGTTCCGTCTAATGGGACGCAGGAGCGCAACTATGCGTAATGTGGCAGCTTTATTCATTCTGTCGGCGGGCTTGGCATTTGCCCAGCAGGGTCATGACGACATGTTGAACCAGCACGGCGACCAGGTGATGGGCTTCTCGCACGAGAAGGCAACTCACCATTTCGAACTGACGCAGGACGGCGGGTCAATCGAAGTCCGGAACAATGACATCGACGACGTTGCCAGCCGCGACGAGATTCAGAAACACTTTCATCATCTCGCCCAAATGTTTGCCGCGGGCAATTTCTCCGCGCCCATGCTGGTGCACGACCAACACGACATCCCGGGAACGGCAACGATGGCGACATTGAAAAACAAGCTGCATTGGCAGCTCCAAGATACCGCACGTGGCGCCAAGCTGACGGTTGTGGCGGATAACAAAGAAGCCTTGGATGCTGTGCACGATTTCCTCCGCTTCCAGATCACGGATCATCACACGGGCGACTGCAGCGCAGTCCGCTAGCGTCAGCTAGCTTTACCTGGTCGTGGCTCTGCCGCGCGTAAACTATTGCTATGGGCGACCTCGGCCGCATGCTGGTGATTCTCGGGGGGATCATCCTCGTCGTTGGGCTTATCCTCGTCTTGGCGGGCAAAGCCAACCTGCCGATCGGACGCCTGCCCGGCGACATCATCTATCGCGGCAAACACACCACGTTTTACTTTCCCCTGATGACGTCTATCCTGCTGAGCGTGATCCTCTCGTTGGTGTTGTACTTCGTGAATCGAATGAGATAGGAATAGCGCTGTTCGCTTTTAGCCTTTCGGTATTGGCACTTAGCCCGCCTAGATTAGCTGCTACGTTTGGAGGGGCGTGCGAACTTCAGAAAACAACCACCCTGCACGCTTTTTGCCGGGGAATCAACTGCTACGAGCTAAGAACCGAGAGGAAGAGCCCTTTGGCGAGATGCGAGGAGCGAAAGGCGAAGAGCGTCTTCGGCCTTGATACACTGCCCTCATAGCTCCCATGGCCGAGACGGAACAACTCGGACTCATTTTTCAGCTGCCGCAGCGCAAGGTATATCCAGTGCGCGAACTGGTGGCCGCTGTGCGCACCCAGGTGGAACGATCCTTTACCGATGTCTACGTCGAAGGCGAAATTTCGAACTACCGCCCTGCGGGGTCCGGCCATCTGTACTTCAGCTTGAAGGATGGCTCGGCGCAGCTGCGCATCGTGATGTGGCGGGTGCAGGCGCGATTGCTGCGCTTCCGTCCCGAGAATGGGTTGCAGATCATCGCCCGCGGACGTGTCACCGTTTACGACGAGCGTGGCGACCTTCAGTTCCAGGCCGAGCACCTCGAACCTAAGGGCGCGGGCGCGCTGCAGATCGCCTTCGAGCAGTTAAAGGCCAGGCTCGCCGCCGAGGGCCTGTTCGATCCGGCGCGCCGCAAGCCGATTCCGGCACTGCCTCGCCGCATCGGTCTGGTCACATCGGCTCGCGGTGCAGCCCTACAGGACATCCTCAACATTCTTCGCCGCCGGCACGAGTCGGTGAACGTGCTGATCTATCCCGCGCAGGTCCAGGGCGAGACAGCGGCGCACGAGGTCGGCAGCGGCGTGCGCTGGTTCAACCGGCAGGGCGACGTTGATGTCATCATCGTTACACGCGGCGGTGGCTCGTTCGAGGACCTGTTCGCCTTTAACGAGGAAGGCCTGGCGCGCACGATCGCTGCCTCGGAGATCCCCGTCATATCGGCCGTGGGGCACGAGACCGATTTCACCATCTGCGATTTTGTCGCCGATATGCGTGCTCCGACGCCATCCGCGGCGGCCGAAATCGTTATCCGTTCGAAGCATGAGTTGTCGGAGAAGCTTATAGGCTTGCATAAGCGCCTGACGCACGCAGTGAACTACAAGCTGCTGCGAGCCAACAATGCGCTGTCGAACCTGGCACAGCACGCGGTATTCGCGCGCATGCAGGACTCGATTGCCCGTCGCCAGCAGCGCACCGATGACCTGGTCTTCCGGCTCGCACAGGCGCAGTCTCGCGTGCTGAAGAACCAGCGGCGGCGAGTCGATGCGCTCGAAGCCAGTCTGCGCCGCCACGACCTCCGCGGCCGCACCGGCGAAATGCGGCGCCAACTCGAAAGCCGTTCCGCGCAGTTGAACACCACGATGGCGCGACTGCTGGTCGCGCGGCGCACCAAGGTCCACCGTCTGGTTACATCGCTGGGAAGCGCAGGCCCCAACCTGCTGTTGCGCCGCCGCTCGCATTGGGAACGCCTGCACAGCAACCTTCAGGCGCTCTCACCTAAAGCAATCCTCGACCGTGGTTACGCCCTGGTATTCGACGAGAAAGGGCAGCTAGTGAAGCAGGCGTCTCAGTTGAAGACTGGTGAGCAGGTTCGGACGCAACTTGGAAGCGGCGAATTCACGTCCAAGGTAGAACGGATCAAGAACGAGAGCAGTTAGAGTCTACTTTGTCTTATTCAATAAAGCTGATTTTTCGCGGTCGCGCTTCTAGCCTTGTTAATTATTAGTGCAAGACTACAACCAGAGCTCTAGTCCACCGCAGCTCACAACAATTCCCCGCCGTCATTTCTCTATGCTTTAGAATGAGGACAATCGGCGGGATATTCCGCCCGAGGAAACCTGTGCTGCAAAACTTCCACCACATCCCGCAGTTCTCGATGATCTCCGTCATCGACATTCTGGTGGTGGCATTCCTTATCTACGAATTCCTCAAGCTCATCAAGGGTACGCGCGCAATACCCATGCTCGCTGCCGTCGTATTGATAGTCGGCGCGTTCTGGATCGCGCACATCGAGCAACTGCGCACCGTCGACTGGCTTATCACTACGTTATTTCCTTACGCGGTATTCGCGCTGATCGTCGTCTTTGGCGCAGAAATCCGGCACGCGTTGGCGCGCTTGGGGCGCAGGCTCTCAGCCCGGCGCGGTGGTGTCTTTAGCGGCGCTGACAGCTACGAAGACATAGTGCTCGCCGCCGATCACTTCTCCAAGACTGCGACCGGCGCTCTGATTATTATCGAGCGTGAGATCGGTCTGCGCACGTTCATCGAGAGTGGTGTTCCTCTTGACGCGAATCTCTCGTACGATCTGCTGATTACGATTTTTCGCCCTAGCGCGCCTTTGCACGATGGAGCCGTCATCGTTCAGAAGGGCCGGATCGCCGCCGCCGCCTGCTTTCTGCCGCTGTCGATGAATCCGGTGCTGTCAACGCAATACGGCACGCGGCACCGTGCGGCGATTGGCATCACCGAAGAGACCGACGCTATTTCTGTGGTTGTGTCAGAGGAGACCGGCTCGATCAGCCTGGCCGTCGGCGGCGCCATCGAGCGCGACATCACGGTCGAGTATCTGCGCGAGCGCCTGAGCGAAGTGCTGCGGCGCTATGTGCCGACCGCGACGTTACCCACCACGATCACCGATCGCGAACTGTCGACCGATGTGCGCGACATCGAGCACCTGAGCCGCGACCGCGATCTCGCCGATGGAGCGGAGCGCTAGCCGATGGGCAAATTCTTCCGCAAGTACGTCCTGAAAAACCTGCCTTTCAAGCTGGTCTCGCTGGCCATTGCCATTCTTCTCTGGTGGGCGGTGGGACGCGATCAGCCAATCGAGATCCCCATGACCGTGCCCCTGGAATTTCAGAACGCCCCTGCCAACCTCGAAATCAATTCAAATTATCCATTCGAGGCGCGAGTCACATTGCGCGGTCCCCAGCGCATGATGCAGGAACTGCATCCATCCGAGGTGCACGTGGTCCTCGATTTGCAGGGCGCCGGGCCCGGGGAAAGCACCTTCGATCTCACGCGCAGCGAAATTCACGTGCCGCGAGACGTGAAGGTAGTGCAGGTTATTCCCTCGCAGTTCCACGTCAGCTTCGACCGCAGCGTCACGCGTACGGTGCCGGTGCAGCCGCGGGTGATTGGCACGTTATTGAGCGGCTATGGCATAACAGATGTGTCGGTGGAGCCGCCGACCATCACGATTGTCGGGCCGGAACGCCGGGTCGACTCGATTCAGGCGGCGATGACGGACCCGGTGGACGCGACCGGCGTGGTCGGCAAGGCAGCATTCACCACGCACGTATACGTGGCTGATCCGTTGGTGCGGGTCCACACTCCCGCAACGATTCGCGTGATCGTGAATACGGCCAAGACCTCCGGGAGAGCGGGGCAACCTTGAGCAGTGCAGCAACGACAGGAAAGATGCGACAACTATTCGGCACAGATGGGATTCGGGGTGTGGCTGGCGAGTATCCACTCGACCAGAGAACGGTTGTCGCCATCGGACGGGCGCTGGGCGAGCGCCTCGCAGCACGCGACAAATCCGCGCGGGTGATGATCGGGCAGGATACGCGTGAGTCGAGCGCATGGATTGGCGCAGCTTTGGCGGCAGGCCTGGAATCAGCGAACGTGCACGTGGTAAGCGCTGGCGTGATTACGACCCCGGGCATCGCCTATCTCACGCGCTCCGACAAGTTTTCTGCAGGCATCGTGATTTCCGCATCGCACAATCCCTGGCAGGACAATGGTATTAAGGTCTTCGGCGCCGATGGCTACAAGCTCTCCGATGAACTGGAACATGCCATCGAAGCTGACATCTTCGCCCACATCGAGCAGCTGGCGGAGAGTGCATCCCACAACGTAGTACCTGCATCCGAGATCCTTCCCGGGAACACCCGCTTGCGCGAGCAATATGCGCAATGGCTTGCCGACTTTGTGGTGGGCTTGGACTTCAGCCGTTTGCGTGTCCTGGTGGATTGCGCAAATGGCGCTGCCAGCACCATCGCGCCGCTGGTGTTTCGCGACTGCGGCATCGATGCCGACTTTCTCCACGTCGAGCCGAACGGACGGAATATCAATGCCGGCTGCGGGGCCTTGCACCCTGAACACGTCGCGCAAGCCGTCGCTGCCTCGAACGGCAAGTACGACCTCGGCATTACCTTCGATGGCGATGCCGATCGGGCGCTGTTTTCCGATGCTGCGGGGCGCGTGGTGAATGGTGATGCGGTGCTCTTGCTGGCCGCACGCGACATGAAGACCCGGGGGCGGTTGCATGGCGAAACCGTAGTGGCCACGACTATGTCGAACATGGGCCTGGAGGCGGCGCTGAAGCGCAGCGGCATCGCCATGATGCGCGCGCCCGTGGGCGACAAGTACGTGCTGGAGCAGATGCTGAAGACCGCCGCGACGCTCGGGGGCGAGCAGTCGGGACACATCCTCTTTCGCGACATCGATACCACCACAGGCGACGGCATTCTGACCGCGCTGCGCGTGCTGGAAGTGATGGCGCGGACCGACAAGATGCTCGCCGATCTGGTGGCTGACATGAAGGTCTTTCCCCAGGAGATCAAGAATGTCCACGTGCGCGAGAAGAAGCCGCTGGAAGAGTTGCCAGCGGTGATGGAAACCATTCACGCGGCCGAGCGCGACCTCGATGGTAATGGTCGTGTAGTGGTTCGCTACTCGGGCACGGAGAAGCTGGCGCGGGTGATGATAGAAGCGGAATCCGAAACGGCCATGCGGCGTCATACCGACGCGATTGCTGACGCGATCCAGCAGGCGATTGGGGTGTGAACGTTACGCTGCCGTGGCGCGTTGCTTCGCGGGTTGAGTCTTGTATTTCCCCAGTGGAATTACGAACGCCAGGGCCAGAACCGCGGCTCCCGCTGCGACAAACACCGGCCATTTGAAATCGTGCGTGTAGTCGACCAATATTCCTGCTAACGGTGGGCCGACGATGCAGGCCAATCCGAAGCCGGTGAACATGATCCCCAGGAGCTCTCCCAGTCCGGCGACACCGAAGAGGACGGCTGCCACCGGCGGAGCCATGGCCGCGATGCCTCCATACCCGACGCCCATCACAATCCCAAACATCACCAGCACAGCGTACGAATGCGCGGTGAGCCACACTACGAAACTCATCAGCAGTATGCCGTAGGCGAGCTGGTACATGAACACCAGCCCGAAGCGCGGCGCCAGCGCGTTGAGGCCCAGGCGCCCCACAACGCTGGCCGCCCCGATGTAGCCGATCACAGCGGCGCCGGCGACACGACTGATGCCGATGTCGGCAGCGTACGCCGGCATGTAGACGAGCGAAACGTAGACCGCAACTCCGGCGAACATCAGGCTGACATAAAGCAGCAGGAACGCCGGCGTGCGCAGCTCGGTCGAGATCGCGACTTCCTTTTTCTCAGCGATGTCTGGTGGTGGCGAAAGCAGTGCTGCCGACAAAAGAAGTAGCACGCCGCTGGCCCATCCGAAGACCTCCATAGCCGTGCGCCAGCCATAACGATTGATGAGGACTGCGGACAATGGCGCGGCGACGAGCGTCCCGCAGCCGATTCCGCTGATAGCGATGCCCATCGCGATGTCGCGCCCTTTTGTGAACCACTCGCCCACAGCGGAAATCGCAGGGATGTAGATACAGGCCGCAGCGGTGCCCAGTCCCCCGCCATAGGTGAGCATGAGTAGCCAGAAGGAGTGAACCCGGCCGGTCGCCACCAGCGCGATACACATTAGCACTGCGCCGAAGGCTACAACCGGACGAGAGTCGTAACGGTCGGCCAGCTCGCCGGTGATGGGAGCAAGGAAGAAGGTCAGCGCCGCAATCACGGCAAACAGCACCGACATAACGGTGTGTGTGACGTGAAATGTGCTGGCAATAGGCCGGAGAAAGACGCCAAAGGTGTAGGTAACTCCGAAGCTGACGAATGCTCCAAGGAAGGCGGCGACCACCACGAGCCACGCCTTCAGCCTCCGATCAGAATTTGGATTCTGTAGCATGGCATGTCGCAGCAGTGCGGCGCAAGAATACCATGCAGGGCTGCGCGAGGTCGGGCGGACTTGGGATGGCCGCGCACGGGGCTAAATGCCGTCAACGAAGTACGGGGGGAACTGAAGTCGGACGAATTTCGCCATCCACGCGACAGTAAGAACACTCTTAGCAGAACTGCGAGAGATTCATGGTGATGGTGGGCGCTACAGGATTCGAACCTGTGACTTCCACCGTGTGAAGGTGGCACTCTACCGCTGAGTTAAGCGCCCAAGTGTTTAGGCTCAACCATTTCCAACTTTAGCAGACAGGCGAGTGAGAGGCAAAAGTACAAAAGTATCGTACCTCACTGGGCCAGAACGGTGTCCGCCATCGTGCGGGCTTCTTGCATATTTTGTGAGATGGCCGCAGCCTTCAGTCTCGCGGCTTCCGCTTGCTCTTGCTGTCCGGTTGCGTCCAGCGCTCGGGCCAGCAACAAATATCCCCAGTCGATGGAATCGATTTTCAGTGCCTTGGCATACGCAGAGACGGCGGCATTGGAATCTCCTGACTTGTAGGCCAAGATGCCGATCGCCAGCCACGAGCGTGCATCGTCTGGATTGATCTGTACGGCATGTTCGAAGCTCTCTTGCGCTTCGGTATAGTCCTTGAGTTTGCGATAGGCGAAGCCCATGTTGCTGAATGCCTGGGCCCGGCTTTGCGCGTTCTGACGCGGCGCGTCCCGTGTCACCTCGATGACTTTTTTGTACTGCGCTATCGCAGCGGTTAGGTTGCCATTCCGCTGCTCAGCGGTGCCCACGTTCAGATTGCTGTCGGGATCGGATGGGTTGAGCGCGGCAGCGGCTCGGAAGTGTGGAATCGCTGCTTCCTCGGCGCCAATATTGAGCAAGGCGTGGCCAAGAACATCCTCCGCGACCCAGTTCTTGGGATTGTTCCGTAAGGCTTGCGACTCGACCTCGACGATGCGCGACCAGAAGACGGCATCATCGCTCCAGTAGGTTAGTTGCTTGCGCGAGGCCACGGCGAGCGGCAGCAGAATGGCCACAAACGCTGCGACCTGCCAGGCCGGAGCGATGTGTCGCTGCTCCGCCGCGTCCGCCGCTCCCCAGCAGATCATAATGAACAGGCCAATGAAAGGCAGATATGCGTAACGATCGGCCATGGCCTGCACTCCTACTTGCAGTACTCCGATCATGGGCACCAGAGTTCCCAGGAACCATAACCAGCCCATGAGGAGATATCGCCGCTGTCCGCGAGCGGCAATTACCATCGTCGTGATCGCCAGCAACAAGAGGAACGCAGCCGATACCTGCCATGCTCTGAGCGAGTTCCCTGGGTGGGGATAAATCGCAACTAGGTTTGTGGGCCAGAAAGCTTTTCCGACATAACGAGCGTATGCCACGATGGCGTTTTCGAGGCGCGCGGGAAACGGCTGCCAATGTGGTCCGCTCATCGACCCCGACTCGTATTGTGCGAGGACCGTGATCACGGCGCTGGCCGCCGAAAGAGCCAGTAGCGGAAGCTTTTCCAGCACGAGCCACGAGAGAGGCTTGGCCGGGAACTCCTCGACGCCGGCTGAGCCTGATGTCGCCTCTTTCGGCTTAAACATCCGTTGTAGCGGCCAGTAGTCCCACAGCAGAACCACAAAAGGCAGGGTGATGATTTGCGGTTTGGACATCAGGCCTGAGACGAAGAGAATGGCGACCGTAAAGTATCGCGACAGCCGCGGGCTACGGGCGTACCAGGTATATGCTCCCAGCGCCAGCAGGAAAAACATCATGCTGAGCAGGTTCTTGCGTTCGGCAATCCAGGCTACTGTCTCGACGTTAACGGGATGAAGCGCGAAGAGCGCGGCTACCATCGCGCTACGGCCCGGGTATCCAGTGGCTCGCCAAAGGACCCAGAAGAGCAGCAGCAAATTGATCACATGGAGCAACAGATTGACGTCGTGTTGCTTACCCGCATCTTGGCCGAACAATTCATAGTCGACCGCATGGGAAATCCAGGTGAGCGGGTGCCAATTCGAAGCGTAAAAAGAAGTGAACGCCCACTTCACCGTCGGCAAATTCAAGCCCGCTTTTATGTGAGAGTTATGCAGGATATAAACATCGTCGTCGTAATTGATGAAGGGATGCGTGCTGACCGGGTAGTAGACCGCAACGACGGCTACGACAAGGCACGTGCAGAGCAGCAGGATTCTGCCTCGCTGAGACAAAAACCATTGTGGCCGGTTTTGAACGGCACTCTTTCCACGAGCCTCAGCTCTCGACTTCTTGTGAACAATGGCCACTCTTCCCGCCCGTTCCCAGTAAAGCACTTGGAAGCGCAAATCTCCGATTTTATGGTTGAGGACAACTCCTGCAGAACAGCTTGCAGCACCGTGCACTCCTGTGTTCATCTAAGTGCGCATGGCGCTCGAAGAATATAAGCGGAAACGAGATTTCAGACAAACACCCGAGCCTCCTCCCAAGGTTGGCAAGCCCGGGCAACGGCGATTCGTGGTGCAGAAACATCGGGCTACGCGGCTGCACTACGACTTTCGCCTGGAGATGGATGGAGTGTTGAAGTCCTGGGCCGTTCCCAAGGGTCCATCGCTTGATCCGGCGGACAAACGGCTGGCCATGCAGGTGGAAGATCATCCCGTGTCGTACTTCGATTTCGAAGGGACAATTCCCGAGGGCAATTATGGCGCCGGAACAGTAATGGTCTGGGATGTCGGTACATGGGAGCCAGAGGGCAACGCGCGAGAGATGCTGGCCAAAGGTGACCTTAAGTTTAGTCTCGATGGCCAGAAACTGAAGGGTAGCTTCGCCCTTATCCACATCAAGTCTCGCAAACCCGGGAGTAAGGGCACCGAGTGGCTGCTGATCAAGCATCGCGATGCCGCCGTGCAGCCCGGCTATGACATCGACAAGTATGACTACTCGGTGCTGACCAAGCGTTCGTTGAAGGAGATCGCGGGGGACGCGGGTTCGGCGGAGTGGACTAGCAGCAGGAAAGCCGCGGGACGCGGCGCATCGAACAAGAACGACTGGCTGGCGGACTCGATCGCCAAGGCCGACGCCAAGAAGGCGCGAGCGAACAAGAAGACAACCAAGACATCGTCCGCGGGGACAGCGGCCACGGCGAAACCAGCGGTGAAGAAGAGCGCACCCGCTCCGGTTAAGGCAGGAAAAAAAAACTCCCAAGCGCGAAAGACGGCCTAGTCCCTGATGCGGCAAATATCGGGCGTAAGGTTCCGATGCCGCACGCGATCCGTCCCATGCTGGCCACGCTCGTCGACAAGCCCTTCGACAGCGATGAGTGGCTCTACGAGGTCAAGTGGGACGGCTATCGCGCAGTGGCGTTCCTGGACGGCAGATCAGTGCGCCTGGTCTCGCGCAACCAGAACGACCTGACTGCGGCCTATCCTGAGCTGCACGACATTCCAAAGTCCATCAAAGCGCGCAGCGCTATTTTGGATGGTGAGATCGTGGCGCTCGACGACGAAGGCCGCTCGTCCTTCGGACTGATGCAGCAGCGCACCGGGGTAGGCGAAGGTGGACGCCGGATTCGACGTACCCGCGAGGACATCCCGGTGGTGTATTACGTCTTCGACCTGCTGTACCTCGACGGCTACGACCTGACGCAGGCCGACCTCGAACTTCGCAAACAGCTGCTCGCTTCTGTTGTTACCTCCAGCAATCTGATTCGCTACTCCGATCATTACGTTGGTCAAGGGACGGCGCTGTTTCAGGCCGCCGCCCAACGGGGGTTGGAGGGCATAGTGGCCAAACGCCGCGCGAGTTGCTACTTACAAAAGCGCAGCAGCGAGTGGCTGAAGATCAAGGTAGTCCGGCGGCAGGAGTGCGTGATCGGCGGCTACACCGACCCCCGCGGCTCGCGCGAAAACTTTGGATCGCTGGTGCTAGGTCTCTACGACGATAAGGGGCGATTAATTCCCGTCGGCCAGGCAGGCAGCGGCTTTACCGAGCAGAGCCACCGGCAGATGTGGAAGAAGCTGCATGCGCTCGAAACTTCAATGAATCCGTTTGTCGGCAAGATCGAGAGCGATCGGCGAGTGCATTTTGTGAAGCCGGAACTGGTCGCAGAGATCAAGTTCACCGAGTGGACGCACGAAGGACAGAGCGGCGGGATCAAGATGCGCGCTCCCGTGTTTCAGGGATTGCGTCTGGATAAGAAGGCTCCGGAGTGCAAATTCGAGATCGCGACCAGTACGGAGAAGGAAGTAAAGAAGGCGGAAGCAGGCAAAGCCGGCTAATTATTTTTTCTTCGCGGTTTTGGCGGCTTTCCTAACGATCTTCTTGGCGACTTTTTTTGATGGGAGCGGAACTTCTTCCTCAACGTCTTCCGCCGCGCGGCGCTCCAGCGCCTTGGTTACGACGTAGGCCATCTCGGCCACCGGCGACGGCTTGCCCGTCCAGATCTCAAACTGTCGTGCACCCTGCTGCACAAACATCTCCAGCCCCGGAATTACCTGGATATTCTTGGCACGGGCCATCTTGACCAGCCTGGTCTCAGCGGGCGTGTACACCAGGTCGAACACGTACTTGGTGTTCAGTTCTTTCTCTTCCAGCGGTGACTGCTTGGTATTGTTCATCCCCACTGGCGTGGCGTTGATGATCACGTCGAACTGTTGCTTGGCAACGTCGGCGCGCTTCATGTACTTCACCTTCGCCTGCCGGGCCAGCGACTGTCCTTTTTCCATCGTGCGGTTAGTGATGAATACCTCGGCGCCCTTCGTCTTCAGCCCGAAGGCCGCCGCCCGCGCTACTCCGCCCGCGCCGACGATGAGCACGCGAATGCCGGCCAAGTTCATCCGCTGCTCAAGCGGCACGATCACTCCCGCAACGTCGGTGTTGAATCCGTATAGCTTGCCGTCGGCTGCGCGTACCAATGTGTTGCAGGCGCCAATCTGCCGGGTCAGCGGGTCGGAGTTTTCGAGTAGCGAGAGAATCTCCTGCTTATACGGCATGGTGATGCTGAGGCCGCGGATGGGAATGTCCTGCACGCAGGCCATCAGATCCTTCAGGCTCCGGGCGTGCAATGCCAGATATACCGCGTTGACGGTTTCCCGTCGAAAGGCGGCGTTCATCATCACGGGCGATAGGGAATGCGAGACCGGGTCGCCTGCCACGCCGTACACCTGCGTCGCCTGGTCGACCATCTCGATGCGATAAACGTCACGGAGCTCGCTCGCCAGTACCTGCCCGGGAGCCGTCTCCTCGCCCTTGGCTGCCGATCCGAAGGTAAAGACACTTCCCGCCCGAACGCCCAGTACACGGCTGATGATGCCCTGCTCGCCCATGCACAGGCCGACCATCTCGTGCTTGCCCGAGTTTCCCTCCAACAGCTTCATCATGACCACGTTGTCGTGGAGGCTGGTGGCGGTCGAAACCAGCTTGTAGAAATCGGACGGATACTTGGAGATCTCTTTGAACTGGCGGTCGATGTTCTTGGTGGCCTTGAAGTCGTGATAGGAAATGATCAGGCCGACGCGGTCGTAAAGCTCGCGCAAATCATTTGCTTTCAGCGATTCCACACTCTGCAGTTCAAGATCGACGAGTTGGAAGCCTATGTCGGCCGCTTTGCGCAGCACTGCGATCTGGGCGGCGACGGTACCCTTAAATTTCCCGCCATTTACTGCGCGTCGGCAGGTGGCAATGAAGGTCGCCTCGGGGTGAAGCTCGACAAAGTTCTTCAGCTTCGGCAACGCCTCCAAGGGATGGATAATGTAGTCTAACCTTAGCTCTAAAAAGGGGTTGTCGCGCACCAGAGATTCGGCGCGTTCGACCATCGTGGGTGCGTCGACTCCCACCACCGCGATACAGAGCCGGGGGAGCCGGAAACGACGGATTCGTGATGCGTAAGTGCTTGAAGACTCGCGCATGTAGCTGCAAGATCGTACCGATGCACAAAGAAAGTTGCAACACGTTATTATGGAAAAATGAAGAACAGCTCAACTAAGCCCATGAAATGATACGAATCAGGGGTGGTACTACCGGGAATCCGGTCGACAGGGTATGTCTAGCAGAAACCCGAAGGTATCGATTCAAGACAAGGCAAAGTGGACCAAATTAACTCTCAGATCGGCATCTGGTCGAGCTAAGTGGGACATTCCTATCAACTCTGTTAGTCTTCTCCGAACACTTCCGCTGTGAACGCCTGCAATTCTGCCCCGCGAAGCCAGGCATCGGGGGCCAGCCCCGCCTTCATGCAGGTTTGCGACAGGAAGGTCTCGCGGTTCCATTCCCATTCCACCGGGACCTGCGGCAGAAGCAACCCGCGACGGCTGCCCTGCATGACAACTAACCCATGCTTCCCGACTATAACGTGCTCCGCTGAGATCGGCTTCAAGGTCGAAAGCACGCTGATCTCGATCTTCAGTTCCGGGGCTTGATCCGCCGTTACCGGCTCGAAGCGCGGATCGTCAAACGCCGCCGCTCGAGCTGTCTCAGCTACCGTCCGGTAGAGCGATTGCGTCGGGAAGACATAACCGATGCAGCCGCGCAGTTTGCCGTGCAGGTGGAGCGTGGTGAACGCGCCACGCTGTTCGGCAAGATGCTCGCTCGGAGGAGTGGGATCGAGTTGACGCCCTTCAAGAGCTGTCTCGATCGACTGATGCGCCAAGCGTAAGAGAAGCTGACGCTCCTGAGGTAGGAACTCCGAAACCTCGGAAGCGAGTGGCGGTGGCGCGGATTCAGATTGCGGGGACATCGTTGCGCTTCCTTCGCCGGCTCAGCACAAAGGAACGTTTGCGGCGACGCCGCTCGGAGACTTGGTCGACCCGTTTCCAGAATGCGACAAAGTAGTCGCCGGCAGACCACAGAGACAGTCCTGCCATCAGCCATATCGAAACGACGGCGACAGGATAAACCGGAATGCCGAGCACGTAGGCCCAGTGATGGTCAATGATGGCGGCAAGCACGCAAAAGACCTGGACGCACATCTTTAGCTTGCCCAGATCGCTGGCCTGAATGGTAAAGCCCTCGGAGGCAGCGATGGACCGCAACCCGCTCACCAGGAACTCCCTCCCAACGATGATGACGACCATCCACGCAGGCACGACGCGGGGATTGAACTGTACCAGCGTAACGAATGCAGCGGCGATCAGAAGCTTATCTGCCACCGGGTCCAGCAGCATTCCTAGCGTCGTGACCTGGGCGCGCCGCCTGGCGAGGTATCCGTCGAGGGCGTCAGTGAGTGAAGCGGCGAGAAAAACCGCGCAGGCCAGCAGCTCGCGTTGGCCGTTAGTAGAACTGAAACGACTGCTGGTGAGTACCCAGATCAGCACAGGAATGCTGAGGATGCGGACCAGCGTGATGTAAGTCGGGAGGTTCACAAAAACCAGGGTGGCACACGTCCGCGCCTGCTGCGACGCCGCAACAGCCGATTATGCGCTACAGGTTAGATTGAAAGCAATTGCAGAAAAGAAGCCCGGATACCACTATTCGTCGTGGTGTACTACTATCTCGTCAAGCATGACGGGTGCTTCGTACTGCTCCCAATAGCTGTATCCAACCGGAATTCCCTTCACCCAGTCGCTGACGCTCATCCACAGACGGCGGACTTCGCGGGTACGGCGAGCGCCCCGCTGTGCAGCGCTGAGGAAATGCGCACTCGCAACTGCAACAATGTAAATCGCAATAAAGGGGCTGGCAATAGCGACGGCAACCAGGCGTAGATAGAAATGCAGGCGTGGCATGATGACTCTATACGGAGTGAACTTTTCCACTGGCTGTACAACTTGGACGCTATTATGCCCCAACTGGAGGTTCGCGGCTGCAGGGTCGCCGAAAATATTTTTGTCCGAAACCGAGAACAGCTCCCGCATGGGGAGCTGCTCGGCCACAAAAGTTTACCGAACCGTAACTACGCGTAAATGCCGCGTTGACGAATCGTATATGCCACCCGGTCGATGGCCAGCATATAGGCGGCGATCCGATTATTGACGTGGTGGGTTTCGGCGTAACGCACCACGTCTTCAAACGACGAAACCATGATGTGCTCCAACTGTTCGTTGACCACGGATTCCTTCCAGAAGTATCCCTGCCGGTCCTGCACCCACTCGAAGTAGGAAGCCGTCACGCCGCCTGCGTTCGCCAGGATGTCCGGCATGACGAAGACGCCCTTGTCTGCCAAGATGTCGTCGGCGGCAGCGGTAGTCGGCCCGTTGGCGCCTTCGACCAGGACCTTCGCCTTCACTTTGCTGGCGTTGGCCGAGGTGATGACGTTCTCGGTCGCTGCCGGAATCAGGATCTCGCAGTCGGTGATCAGCAGATCCGGAGTGGTGGCCTTCTCGGCTTCCTTGAAGCCGTGGATCGTTCCTTCCTTCTGCCGGTACTCCCATAGAGCATGCACGTCGATGCCGTTGGCGTTGTATAGACCGCCATCCCACTCGCCGATACCGATGACCTTGTACCCGGCGTTGTGCATCAACAAGGCAGCGTTGGAACCGACATTGCCAAAGCCCTGGATGATCACGCGGCTGGACTCGCGGGTCATGTTGTTCTTCTTGATTGATTCGTCGCAGATGATCATGACCCCGCGTCCGGTGGCCTCACGACGACCGCGCGATCCGCCCATGTTCAGCGGCTTACCCGTAACTACCGCCGTGACAGTCTGGCGCATGTGCATGGAGTAGGTGTCCATCATCCAGGCCATGGTCTGCTCGTTGGTGTTGACATCGGGTGCGGGAACATCCTTTTCCGGGCCGATGAACTCAATGAGCTCGGAGGTGTAGCGGCGGGTCATGCGTTCCAGCTCGCCCTTGGACATGTTCTTGGGATCGCAGATAATGCCGCCCTTGGCCCCGCCGAAGGGGATGTTGACGACCGCGCACTTCCAGGTCATCCAGCTCGCCAGCGCGCGGACTTCGTCCAGCGTTACATCTGGCGAGTAACGTACGCCGCCCTTCGCCGGCCCACGCGCAATGGAGTGCTGCACTCGGTAGCCGGTAAAGACTTCCAATTGCCCGTTGTCCATGTTGACCGGGATGTGGACGATGATCTCGCGGTTAGGCTGGCGCAGCACGCGCCACAGACCTTCATCAAGCTGTAATTTCTCGGCCGCCAGATTAAAGCGCGCGGCTTGTTGTTCCCACGGGTTACTTTCCTGTTCCAGCGAGTGTACGGTAGCCATACTGTCTCCGAATGAATTGCGGATGCCGTTCGTGTATTGGGACGTGCTTGGTTGGGCGCGCGTCCTGCTCTAAGGCCAAACTTTCAAAGTATATGCAGGGTTTAGAAGGGCCGCAAGTTCGGCCCGAGGTTCGGGTACGTTTGGGGCGACATTCACGTGACCCGCTCGTCAGCTCTCGGTGGACGGACATTCTCGAGAAAACGAACCTCGCAGGCGCCGATGGCTGCGAAGTTTTTTCGAGCTTGAGTCAAGCTGAGATGATAGTTTGGACCACCGCGTACGATTTCAGCGTCATGTTCGTCCTGGCCATCATCCTCCCAGAAACATACGGGACAAATTTCGTCCCCGCCCCGTTCCGGTAACGTCAGATAACCGCAACAGGGGCATGGGTATGTAACTCCCTCTATTCGAGGCTTCGTGACATTGACGAACGGTTCATGCATGAGGCGATCAGCTGCTGAAAGTGTTAGGTCGCTTCGACAGTCAGTTTCAATCCCATGGCCTTAGTCACGGCAACAAGAGTAGACAACCGCGGGTTACCACGCTGTGAGAGGGCACGATATAGGCTCTCTCGTTCGACACCAGCCGCTTTGGCCACTTTAGCAAGGCCCCCTCTGGCTTCGGCGACGTGACGCAATGCGATCAATAAAGCCTGCGGCTCGTCTGTCTCTTCGAGTGCAGCCTTCAGATATTCAGCGGCCAACTCTCGCTCTTTGCGCAGTTCGCGAATTACGGCTGCATCATGGGAAATACTGGCTCGGCCTTTCATCTGGTACTCCTTTGCCTGTAATCTTGAAGGTACTCGACGGCGCGGGCGACGTCGGCCGATTGAGCCCGTTTGTCTCCCCCACACAAGAGCAAGATGCATGTGCGGCCAAGCCATGAGTAATACAAGCGATAGCCTGGCCCATAGTGGATGCGCAGTTCCGAAACACCTTCGCGCATTGGCTTGCAATCTCCGAAGTTACCGGCTGAAAGCCGATTGAGGCGTACAAGGATTCGGGCATGCGCACGATTGTCTCTTAATCGGGCCAGCCACTCGCCAATCACATCCTTACCTTCCGGTGTCACGTATCGGCGAACCTCTATCACGTACTCATTGTAATTTATAAGTTACAGTGCCTGCAAGCCAAGTTTCCGAGTCCCTTATAATCCGGACAAGCTCAGCCATGCACACACCTGACTACCGCACCTTCCTCGAGCGCAGTCGTAACGCCACGCTCACTCCTGTTGCGAAAACCTTGAGCGCGGATTTGCTTACCCCGGTCGGCGCGTTCTTGAGCATCGCCGAGCGCCAGAAGTACGCGTTCTTGCTGGAGTCGGTAGAGGGTGGCGAGAAGATTGGGCGCTACACGTTCCTGGGAGCTCAGCCACGCGCAGTAATTACCGCGCGCGGGCAGGAGCTCACGATTCGCGAGGGCTCCAAAGTCAGGAAGCAGCAAGGCAGTGTAATCGAGTTGCTGCGCAAACAGCTACGCCAGCACAAACCAGCTACCATCGCGGGATTACCGCCATTCACCTCCGGCGGCGTCGGCTACTTCGCGTATGACATGGTGCGGCAGTTCGAGCGCCTGCCCGCGACCACCAAGGACGACACGCATTTCCCGGATTGTGTGTTCACCTTTTACGACCGACTGCTGGCCTTCGACCATCTGCGGCATCAGGTGCACATCCTCGCCGCGGCCGATGTTCGTTCGGAGTCGCCGCGTAAAGCCTACGATCGCGCGCTGGCCGACATTGAGGCGATTGAGCAGAAGCTAGATCGCGGGCTGCGCGGACAGCGGCTTAAGTGGGCCGGCAACGGCAAAGCTAAGGCAATCAGGATCCACAGCAGCACCAGCCACGACGATTTCGTGAAGAGCGTTCGACGGGCAAAGGAATACATCGCGGCCGGCGATGTCTTCCAAGTCGTGTTGTCGCAGCGTCTGGACTTCAAGCCTCCCGCCGAGCCCTTCCAGATTTATCGCGCGTTGCGGGCGGTGAATCCGTCGCCGTACATGTTCTTCCTCAAGCTCGACGACATGCACGTACTAGGAGCGTCGCCGGAGATGCTGGTGAGAGTGTCGGGGCGCAAGCTGGAATACCGTCCAATCGCCGGCACACACAAGCGCGGAGCGGATGCTGCCGAAGACGAGCGACTGATCGAGCAGCTACGCAGCGATGAAAAAGAGCGCGCCGAGCACGTAATGCTGGTCGATCTCGGCCGCAACGATTTGGGACGCGTCAGCGACTATGGCTCGGTGAAAGTCAGCAACCTGATGTATGTCGAGAAATACTCGCACGTGATGCACCTGGTGTCCGCCCTCGAAAGCCGACTGCGCGACAATCTGGACGCGCTTGATGCGCTGGCAGCGTGCTTCCCAGCCGGAACGTTGAGCGGCGCGCCGAAGGTCCGCGCCATGGAGATCATCGAAGAACTCGAACCAGTGCGTCGGGGGGTCTACGGCGGTTCGGTGCTTTATGCAGATCACGCGGGTAATCTCGATTCGTGCATTGCCATACGTACAATGGTCCTCCACAACAACCACGCGTATGTTCAAGCTGGTGCAGGCATCGTAGCCGACTCCGATCCGGAGAGTGAGTATCAGGAGTGCATGAATAAGGCGAGCGCGCTATTGCGCGCCTGTGAGAGAGCGAGGGACTAGATGGTATTCGTTCTGGACAATTACGACTCTTTCACTTACAACCTCGTTCAGTACATCGGCGAATTAGGCTGTGGCGTGGAAGTACGCCGTAACGACGAGATTACTGTCGCCGAGATTGCAGGGATGAAGCCCGACCACATCGTCGTCTCCCCCGGTCCATGCACTCCCAACGAAGCCGGTATCAGTATCGAAGTAATCCGACACTTCGCTGGAAAAATACCGCTGTTGGGCGTTTGTCTCGGTCATCAAGCCATTGGCGCAGCTTTCGGTGGCAAGATCGTTCGCGCGCCAAATCTGATGCATGGCAAAACCAGCTCCGTGGAGCACGATGGCAAGACCATCTTCCGCGGCATTCCTTCGCCGATGACGGCTACGCGCTACCACTCACTGATCGTTCAGGACAAGGGCCTACCCAAAGAACTGGAAATTTCGGCGACCTGTCGTGACCGCGATGGCGCTAGGGTCATCATGGGACTACGTCACCGTAACTTCGCTGTCGAGGGGGTGCAGTTCCATCCTGAAAGCGTACTCACCGATCAGGGAAAACAGTTAGTTCGTAACTTTCTCGAGCAGTGATCCATGTCGACAGCTACAACGCCCGAACGTATAGTGACCTTCAGAAGCTTCGAGTTCCAGGTAAACCTGCCGTTACCTTCGAAACTTGAACTTCGAAATTAGAACTGGAACTGAATGGCCGACGCCGTAGAACTGCGTGGAATCCGCAAAACGTATGACCACTTTGTCGCCGTGGAGCGTCTGTCGCTGAGCATTCGCCAGGGCGGGGTCTATGGCCTGCTCGGTCCTAACGGCGCCGGCAAGACTTCCACCATCCGTATGATGATCGGCATCACCATGCCCGACGAGGGCGAGGTGCGGCTTTTCGGCGAGCCGTTTCATCGTGAGCAACTCGATCGCATCGGCTATCTGCCGGAGGAGCGCGGCCTTTATAAGAAGATGAAGGTGCTGGACCACCTCATCTTTCTTGGCCGGCTGCACAACCTTTCGGAGCAGGAAGCTCGCAAGCGTTCGCTCGTGTGGTGCGAACGCCTGCAGATGACCGAGTGGACGCAGAAGAAAGTGGAAGAGCTGTCGAAGGGGATGCAGCAGAAGATCCAGTTTGCCGCGACGTTGCTGCACGAGCCCGATCTCATCATCATGGACGAACCGTTCTCCGGACTGGACCCGGCGAACGCCGTCATGCTGAAAGATGTGCTGATCGAATTGAAGAAGGCAGGCAAGACTATCCTCTTCTCCACCCATCGCATGGATCAGGTGGAACGATTGTGCGATTCCATCTGCCTCATCGATCACGGGCGCGCGGTTCTGGAAGGCGACCTGAAAAAGATCAAGTCCAGCTACGGAAACAACCATGTGCAGATGCAGTTTGAAGGTGACCCGCGTTTGCAGGGATGCGCGCTAGTGCAATCGTTCAACGATTATGGCAACTACGTAGAAGTGCGATTGATGCCGGGAGCCGATGCCCAGCAGCTATTGCGCATCGCCGCAGAGAACGCCCGCATCAGCCGTTTCGAAATCGTTGAGCCTTCATTGGAAGAGATCTTCATCCAGCAGGTTGGTAACCATGCATAACGTCTGGACGCTGGTTCAGCGAGAATACCTCGAGCGTGTGCGCACCCGCTCCTTCGTCATCTTCACATTGCTGATGCCGGCGGCTATGGCCGGAATCGTTTTCATTCCCACGAAGATCGCGCAGATGAGCTCGGGCGGTGAGCGGCGCCTGGTCATCGTGACCAACGATATGAAGCTGGGAGAAGCTGTGGGCCAGCAACTGTCGGCGCAACAGGCAACAACCGACGCGGAGTTTGATCAGGAGTACGCCGCGCCAACAACGTATGCCATTCAGGTTGTTACCGATACCAGCGATGCGGAACGCGACCGTCTGAATAAGCAGGTATCCGACGGGCAGATCACGGGATTTCTGTGGCTGACCAATGACGCGCTCACGAACCGCAGGATCGTTTACAGCACGAAAGAAGCTGCCGACTTCAGCCAGTCTTCCGAGCTGCGCAGCGCCGTCCGAGCGGCTGTTACCAAGCAACATCTGCAGCAAAAGGGGATGAGCGGCGACGACATTGATTCGCTGCTCAAGCCGATCAAGCTGGAAACGATTCGGGTCGAAAAGGGTCACCGGGGAGCCAGTGGCGCCACGATTTTTCTGACTGCTTTCGGCATGGTGATGCTGCTCTACGCGGTTGTACTCGTTTACGGCATGTCGGTGATGCGCTCCGTCATCGAAGAAAAGAGCACCCGCATTCTGGAGGTGCTGCTCTCATCCGTCACCGCGAAGGAATTACTGGCCGGAAAGATTCTCGGCGTCGGCGCGGTCGGTCTAACGCAAATCCTCGTGTGGGTGATCTTCGCCGCGCTCTTCTCCGTGCCGGGTCTAGTCGCAGCAAAGTCTCTCCTGGGCGAAGTTCACATCCCCATGGTCGGCATGTTCGCGTTTGCCATCTTCTTTCTGCTCGGCTACCTGCTTTACAGCTCCATGTACGCGGCCATCGGCTCCATGGTCAATACCGATCAGGAGGCACAGCAGATGCAATGGCCGGCGATGATGCCGATCCTGATCGCCATCTTCCTGATGAACGCGGTCATCCAGCATCCGAATGCTCCGCTCTCCTTCTGGCTGTCGATTATCCCGTTCTTCGCGCCCATCCTGATGCTGGTGCGCATTCTGATCGAGCAGCCACCCATGTGGCAGATTGTGCTCTGTATCGGACTCATGCTGGCGACCATCTACGGTCTGCTCTCGCTGTCGGCACGCATCTACCGCGTCGGCATCCTGATGTACGGGAAACGGCCGACTCTGCCCGAACTGCGACGCTGGCTAAAGTACGCAGGTTAGAATTCAGGCGTGGCCGATCGAGCGAGCGCCGAAGGCGAATCACGCTTCACCCTGTCGCAGCGAATGCAGCTCGCGCTGGTGTCGTGGCTGGTACCAGCAATCCTGCGGCTGATCGGCTGTACCCTGCGCGAGACGACAACCTACGAGGAAGGCGCAATCCAAAGCCTCGACGAGGTCTACCCCGGCATCTTTCCCTTCTGGCATCGCTGCGTGCTGCCCGCAACGTGGATCTACCGGCACCAGCATCCGGCGGTTATGACCAGCCGGAGCCGCGACGGCGAATTTATTGCGCGCGTGATCCAACGCTTCGGATTTGTCCCGGTGCGAGGTTCAAGTTCGCGCGGCGGTCAACGTGCTCTGCTGGAGATGAACAAGCTCCTCTCCGAAGGAAACGCGGTGGCATTCACCATCGACGGTCCGCGTGGTCCGCGCGGCGTGGCGAAGAAAGGACCGGTGCTGCTGGCCCGCATGAGCGGAGCGGCCATCACCGCGTTCTATGTAGCGGTCGAGCGGGCCTGGGTTTTGAATACCTGGGACAAGCTGGTCATTCCCAAACCCTTCTCACGGATCTACGTGCGCTTTGCCCGCAAGATCTTTGTACCTCCCGACGCCGACGACGCCGCCATGGATCGATATCATGCCCAGATGCAGGCGGCCCTCGACCGCATCACCGAGTTTGCCGATTCGCAATTTCCCGCTACCCGCAATTGACACCGGCTCGCTTACGCCAGTACAGTCGTAGCTCACCCCATGCCGATTTGGTGCGGGATGAGGTATTTGCGGGTGTATCCCGCAACGAATCCGCTCAAAGCTACGGATTCGCCAGTTCCTTCTCAATCAGCGTTCGCGCGTTCCGTCTACGACGGAACTGGGAAGCGGGTGTAAAGCCCGCGCTGCCGCGCAACTGTAAGCGAGTCATGGCGAACAGGCCACTGTGAAAACGGGAAGGCCCCGCCGCTCTGCCCCAACAACCGCAAAAACCGTGGTTGTCGGGGACCTATATGCGATCACCATCGCAACTCGCCAGCCAGGAGACCGGCGCGAACGACAAGGTTCCACGCATTCGCAGGTGCGCTGGACCTCGGCTACCAACCCCTTTCGCGTGAAAAGGAGGAGTCCTTGCGTACGATTCGCCTGTTGTTTTTTGCGCTGCTTTTTTGTTCAGCGGCCTCCGCTTCCGATCTCACTGTCACCGTGCAAAGCCCGTTCGGAGATCGCGTCTCCGGCGTTCAGATCCAGCTGTTTCGGGCCTCCGATGACTCCGGCCTCGCGACGCAGACCACGGTTGGCGACGGCACCACACAATTCCAGAATCTTCCCGACGGAAATTATCGCGTCGTCATTCTGGCGCCCGGCTTCGCCGAGCAGTCGCAGCAACTGACACTCCCGCAGACAGAGGCGGTCACGGTGGAACTCAAGCTGACGACCACAGCGCAGACTGTCGTCGTCACCGGCAGTGCGACTCCGTCGACCGTAGAGCAGAGCGGCGCCTCGGTCGGACTGCTCGACCACGATCAGCTCAAGCTGCTGAATCCGGTCGCCAGCAGCGACGCCCTACGCTACATTCCCGGGGCGGTGGTCGACACTTCGGGGCAAACCGGCGCCATCTCCAGCTTGTTCGTTCGCGGCGGTGAGTCGAACTATAACAAGGTTCTGATTGACGGCGTTCCCGTGAACGATCCCGGCGGCTATTTCGATTTCGGCGTAGTGCCGATGAGCAACGTCCAGCGTATGGAGGTTGAGCGCGGCCCGGAAAGCACGGCATACGGTACCGACGCGATGACCAGCGTGGTGCAGATGTGGACGACGACTGGCAGCACGCGAACGCCAGAGGTGACGGTCGGCGCCGATGGTGGCAATTTCTCCACGGCGCACGGGTACGCCTCGATTGCCGGCGCGCGTGGCATCCTCGACTACAACGCCTTTGCCGATCAGTTCAATACCAATGGTCTGGGCATTAACAACCAATATTCAAACTCTCTCCAGGGCGGCAATTTCGGGGTGAAGATTTCCGACCGTGTAGCGTTCCGCCTGCGCATGCGTCACTACAACACTTGGACCGGAGTGCCCTCGAACTGGTGGTTCAACGGCGCGCCTGTTCTGCCTCCCGACCCCAATCAGTACGCGCATCAGAACAACTTCCTGGCCAGCGGCGATCTCACCGTGAGTGGTCCGGGGTCGTGGCAGCATCAGTTCTCTGGATACGAGTATCACCATGTCGCGTTTAACGATAATCCGGTCGACGATCTCAACCGCCCCTTCGATACAGCCTTCAGCAACCTGACGAAGTACAACGTCGCGGGCTTTAAGTATCAGGGAATCTGGACACCGCGCAGCTGGGCGCAGACGACGGTTGGCTACAACTTTGAAGATGAGAACGGATACATCACCAGCAACGACGGAACGGCGGAACTCCCCGACATCAGCGTGACGCACGGACTGCGGCGGAATAACTATCTATTCGGCCAGGAGGCGATCACTTGGAAGCGCCTGTCGGTCCTGGCGGGCCTGGGGTATGTGAATAATGAGAGCTTTGGCAATAACGTGTCGCCACGCGTCTCGGGCTCTTATTTGCTTTTCCGTGGCAACGACACTTTCAGCGGCACACGACTGCGCGCAGGCTATTCCGAGGGCATCAAGGAGCCCAGTTTCGAACAGTCTTTCGGCATCGCAGGCACGTTCCCGGTCATCCCAAACCCAAACTTGAAGCCCGAACAGAACCACGCCGTCGAAGCCGGTATCGAGCAGGGTCTGTTCAACAATCGCTTGTCACTGAGCGCACTTTACTTTCACAACCTCTTCCTCGAGCAAATCGAGTACCTGCTGAACGGCGTTACGTTTGTAAGCCAGTACGTGAACTTCAACAAATCAATGGCGCAGGGTTCCGAGGTCGTGTTGAGCGGCCGCATTCGAAATGATTTGTCGCTGACGGCTTCGTACACATACACGTCAACTCAGATTCAGGAAGCTCCGCCCTGTGATCCCAATGCTGGTTGCGATCCGCTGATCTACGGAGTGGGCGCGCCCTTGCTGCGCCGCCCCAAGCAAGCCGGAAACATGCTTGTGACCTACACCCGTCCGCGCTGGGGCGCGAGTGCCGGCGTCACAGCCGTCGGCCGCCGCCCAGACTCCGATTTCCTCTTCGGCCTGATTCCGCCGATCTATTACGCAGCGGGTTACGCGCGCGTCGACTTCGGCGGATGGTACGACTTCAGCCGGCACATCACGGTGTACGCCAACCTGGATAATGCATTCAACAACCACTACAACGAGGTGCTGGGATATCCCGCGCTAGGGCTGAACTTCCGCGGAGGATTTCGCTTCCGCTTCGGCGGAGAGTAATCGGGACAGCCGGTTCTCGCGGCTCTGCCTGTACAATCGTGATCGCCATGAGCATCGCGGCAGTGACGGTTGTGGATCAGGTCAAACAGGCGAGCCCTGTGAGGAACCGACTGTTTTCCCTCGACCTCTTCCGCGGCATCACGATCGCGGCAATGATCGTAGTGAACAACCAGAATAGCGAGCAAGCCTACTGGCCTCTGCGCCATGCTGCCTGGAATGGATGGACGCCGACTGACCTGATCTTTCCATTCTTCTTATTTATTGTCGGCGTCTCACTAGTCTTCTCGTTTCAGGCGCGTCTGCAACGTGGGGACTCGCGACGAAAGCTGGTTCTGCACACCCTACGTCGTAGTGCCATCCTGTTTCTGATTGGTCTCCTGCTCAACGGTATGGCTTCGCTACAGCCATCCACATGGCGCATTCCGGGTGTGCTGCAAAGGATCGCTATCGTCTACTGCATCGCATCGGTGATTACCTTGTACTCCGGCGCGCGCGCCCGCATGCTCTGGATTGCGGTCCTCACGGTTGGCTACTGGACGCTCATGCGGTTCGTGTCAGTACCTGGTCACGGGGTGCCGACGGTCGACGTTCCGATGCTGCATCCCGACTTCAATCTTGCTGCCTACCTTGACCGCAAGCTGATGCTCGGGCACATGTGGCAGAAGACGCGCGATCCCGAAGGGCTGCTCAGCACTATACCTGCGATTGCTAGTGCGCTATCCGGAGTCCTGACCGGCGAGTGGCTGCAAACCAAGCGTACGGCTGAGCAAAAGGTTGTGGGTATGCTCGCGCTTGGAATCGTTGGACTGGTTGCCGGCGAAATTTGGAGCCAGTGGTTTCCCATCAACAAGAATCTTTGGACCAGCTCTTACGTCGTGTTCACGGCAGGCGGCGCGCTGATCTTCCTCGCTCTGTGCTGCTGGGTCACCGATGTCAAGCTGCATCGCGGATGGTGGACCAAGCCATTTGTGATTCTGGGTACAAATGCGATCGCGGCTTACGTGTTGTCGCAACTAATTGGCGGATGGTTCGGCTGGGACCATTTGTTCGCCTTTCAACACCTGACCTCCAATTCTCCAGCGCTGGGTTCTTTGTTGCACTCGCTGCTGATTCTCTGCTTCTGCTTCCTACCTGTCTGGTGGATGTATCGCAAGAAGATCTTCCTCAAAGTCTGACCCAGGCCGAATCCGCGAACCGTCGCCGTCACTTTGTGCGAAAAATGCAAGTTTGACGCTTGTTCCGTCTCCAGCCTAATATCCGTGACTAATGTCGGTGCTGGCTCCCATGGACGGGCAGGTATTTGGGCACTATCGGCTGATCGAGCAGATCGGAGCCGGCGGCATGGGCGTGGTCTTTCGCGCGCATGATGAGCAACTGCGGCGCGACGTCGCGGTGAAGATCCTGCCTCACGATCTGTTCTCCGACGCGGCCAGCCGTGAACGCTTCCGCAAAGAGGCCTTAGCCGTCGGCCGGCTCAACCATCCCAATATCGCCATGGCCTTCGACTTCGGCGAGCAGAACGGAGTCGACTACCTGGTTACCGAGTACATTCCCGGCATCAACCTCGACGAGAAGATCGGCAAGCAGCCACTTCCGCAGAAGACGGTGCTGGAACTCGGCATCCAGATACTCAGCGGGCTGGAGGCGGCGCATCGCGAGAACGTGGTCCATCGTGACCTCAAGCCGGGCAATATTCGGCTGAACCGCGATGGACAGGTGAAGATTCTCGACTTTGGATTGGCGAAGCTCGCCGAGCCGTTTGACGAAAACGCGGACACGGTCAATCTCACCAGCAGTGTCTCAATCAGCGGCACATTGCCATATATGGCTCCCGAACTGCTGCGCGCGGAAGAGGCCGATGCCCGCGCCGACATCTGGGCGGCTGGCGCGGTGTTGTACGAGATGGCCACGGGACGCCGCGCCTTCCCCGACAGACAGCCCTCGCTGGTCATCGACGCGATTCTGCACTATGACCCGGTGCGGCCGACCCTGATCAACAAAAAGCTGACGGCGTCGCTCGAGGCGGTGATCCTGAAGGCTCTGGACCGCGATCCTGACCGGCGGTACCAATCGGCGCGCGAATTTCGCGTGGATCTGCAGCGGCTCTTGGCAGGAGGAGAAATTGCCACCGACACGCTGAGACAGTCGCAGGTTGTCGAAGTTTCGGCGTATCGGCGGCGGCGGAAGTTCGTGCTGGTTTTTCTGGCGGTCTTAGTTGTAGGACTCTTGATCGGATACTTCGTAAAGCGATGGCCCCCCCCGCCTCCGGGCCATCAGAAGATTCTGGCGGTGCTCCCTATCGAGACGGTTGGACAGGACGCTGCGACAAATGCGCTGGGGCTCGGACTGACCGAGACTCTGACCGCCAAGCTAGTCCAGGCCAGCGACACCACCTCGATCCAAGTGGTTTCGCCGCGTGACCTTCGCGACCAGAAGGTAAAGACCGCCGCCGACGCCCGCCGCGAGTTCGGAACGGACTATGTTCTGGAGAGCAGTTTGCAGAGCGCCGGCCAGACCATGCGGATCAATTGCTATCTGGTCGATTCTCGCACTCACCGTCAACTGGCTGCCCGAACCATCGAAGCCGAGGCCGGTGACGCCTTCAGACTGCAAGACCAAGTTGTGAATGCCGCGTTGGATATGCTGCCCGCGAGCATTAACGGGGCGCAAAGGCAGGCTTTGGCCACCCATCAAGACACGCAGCCCGCCGCCTATGAAGCCTATATTCGCGGCCGAGGCTACCTGCTGGAATACGAAAAGCCGGAGAACATCGACAACGCGATCACGGAATTCAACCAGTCGCTCAAGGTTGATGCGCGATACGCTCGCGCTTACGCGGCCTTGGGTCAAGCGCACTGGCTGGGGTTCCAGCAAAATCATGGAGGAGATTGGTTGACGCTGGCCAATCAGAACTGTCAGCAGGCCGTCAATCTCGCTCCACAGTTAGCCGAAGCACACACCTGCATGGGGAATGTTGCCTTCGGAACCGGCAGGTACGAAGAGGCTGTGACCCAGTATCAACGCTCGCTCGATCTTGATCCCAACGAGGACTATGCACTCGGACAGTTGGCAGACGCCTACCAGAAACTCGGGCACCTCGCAGCAGCCGAGGTGGCTTACAAAAAGGCTATCAGCGTTCGTCCAAACTATTGGGCCGTTTACAACTGGCTGGGTGTCTTCTATACAAATCAGTCGCGATACAACGAAGCCAGCGAGATGTTTAGCAAGGTCATTGAACTGGCACCCGACAACTATCGCGGCTATTCCAATCTGGGCGGCACATACGTCTACGAAGGACGCTATAGCGACGCGATCGAGATGTTGAAAAAGTCAATTGCACTGCGGCCGAACCTCGACGCCTACAGCAATCTGGGCACCGCTTATTTTTCGCTGCGACGCTTCTCCGACGCAGCTGAGAACTTCCAGCAAGCGACGAAGATCAACGATCGCAACATGGTCGTCTGGGGAAACCTGGGCGACGCACTCTACTGGAGTGTTGCCCGCCGCGCGGAGGCCAAAGTTGCGTATGACAAAGCGTTGGAACTGGGCAAGGCGCAGGCAAGGCTGAATCCTCGCGATGGCGAAACTCTGGCAATGATGGCTGACTATTACGCCATGAATGACCAAAAGTCTGAAGCTATGGATAGCTTGGAGCGAGCCGTGCATCTGGAGCCGAAGAATTCCGAGGTGCTGTTCCGCTCAGCGCTCGTCTATAACCACTTCGGCCAGACTACCGAAGCACTCCAATGGCTACAGAAAGCAATCCAGGAGGGTTACTCGCGCTCTGAAGCCAGAGACTTCCCTGACTTTGATTCGCTGCAGTCGAATCCACAGTTCAAAGCGCTGCTCGCGACGAGCTAATATCCGGCGAACTATCTGCTCACGATAACCTTCGGATCGCAGTTAGTATTATTCCTGGTAACCGTATAGGGATAATCACAAGTTTTATTGAAAATACCAAAGAACGCGGCACATACCTTGGCAGTTTTAGTCAGCGTCCCGGATAGCGTTGCGGTAGGACCCACAGCAATGGGAATCTGACTACCACGAGTGAAGGGACTGATCTGAAAAACGAGGGCTACATCACTACCTTGCACTGTCCAAGCCACCTGATCGCCGGCGCTAGCTGAGATTCTCACGTCAGCTACTTTGCAATTGCCGGAAATCGGATCAGGCATGTCAACGAACGCCGCAGGAGGTCCCTGCAGTGCCTCAATCCCCACGTAACCACCTACTGCAACGACGGCAATCGCAACCACTGAACCCAATGTTCTAAGCAATTTCATCTTTCACCTCCGGTGTTCATCTATGACTGCCGCAGCTCTTATTGCCGCGAACTGCAGCCAATGCCTGGCTAGCTTTCGCATCCTGACGGTGTAGGTGGTTTTGAATGACCGGTGTCTGATGAGAAGATGCCCGCGCCACCATTGCTCGAGTTCCGCTCCGCCTGCCCATTTTTCCTGATGGTCACCTCGCGGGATAAGCATTGCACCTGGCATCAATGCTTACCATGCAGCCTTGCTCGCCATTACCGATACGATAGCTGCGCTTGCGAGAATCCTTAAGTCGGCTTGCGTCCGCCTACGTTAACACTCCGTCAGTGACTGTCAAGATAAACATTTGTGCAGACGCACGACAGTCCAACCTTCGTGCCAAACTAATCGCCACGAAATTGGGGCTGGCTGGAGTGCTATACCAGGAGAGCGAATGCCTATTCGTTATCGCCGCGAATCTCGCCCTTGATGTCCAAATTCCTGATCAACCTGTGCAGGTAGTTAGGATGGACGCCGAGGGATTTCGCCGCTTCGGTATAGTTGCCCTTGTGCTGCTTTACCGCGTCGAGGATCATCGTCTTCTTCAGCTGATTAATCTTATCGTGGTAGGTCTTACCATCACTTTGCGGTGGCGGCACTTCGAGGATAGCTTCGGGCAGGTCTTCGGGAACCACTTCGTCGCCGATGCCGAGAACCATGGCATGCTCCAGCGCATTCTCTAGTTCACGCACATTGCCGGGCCAGCTATAGCTGGTCAAAAGAGCACGCGCGGCTGACGAAATTCCCTTCAGCGGGCGCTTACATTTCTCAGCGTACTTTGACGAGAAGTACATCGCCAGCAACGGAATGTCGTCGGGACGCTCGCGCAGAGGCGGCACGGTGATCGATACCACCTTGAGACGGTAATAAAGATCCTGGCGGAACTCGCCGTCCTTAATCGCCTCTTCGAGGTTCTTGTTGGTCGCGGCAATCACACGCGCCTCGAGCTTAAGCGTGCGCGTGCCGCCCACACGCTCAAATTCACGCTCCTGCAGGGCACGCAAAAGTTTGACCTGGAGTAAGGGCGACATCTCCCCGATTTCGTCGAGGAAGATCGTGCCGCCTTCGGCAACTTCCAGGCGGCCTTTCTTCATTCCGATCGCCCCGGTGAAGGCTCCCTTCTCGTGTCCGAATAGTTCGCTCTCCAGCAAGGTCTCAGGAATGGCAGCGCAATTAATCGCGACAAACGGCTTGCCGGCGCGCGGACTGTTGCGATGGATGGCACGCGCCACCAGCTCTTTGCCGGTACCGCTCTCGCCGCGGACAAGCACGGTGGCATCGCTCTTCGCTACCTTGCCGATGAAAGTTTCGACTTGGCGCATTCCCTTGCTTTCGCCGATGATGACCCCTTCCAGATCGAGTTCCGCCTGCAACCGCCGATTTTCGTTGCGCAGAGCTTCGGTGGCGAGAACGTTGTCCAGTGCGACGGCGGCAATCCCCGCAACGGAGCTAAGGAAGTGGACGTGGTCATCCTGAAAACGCTCCTTCTTCTCAGCCGAAGTCAGATACAAAACGCCGATGATCCGTTCCACACCAACCAACGGCACACACAACACGGTCTCCTTCTCGCCCGATTCTTCTGACGGCCGGCTGAGAACGGGCGAACGCTCCCAAAGAGCCCGCTGCACCAGTTCGCGGCGGATGCTCAGCTGCGAATTGCCGCCATGGCGATGCCATACCCGGCTCGAACTGGGCTCTTCGTCGGCATGACGCAGGATGAGAATCGCGCCCGAATCGGCAGGAATTACCTCTCCCAGCAGCTCCAGCAAGCGCTGCTTCAGTTCCTCCAGATCGCGAATCGAGTTCAGGATCGAGGTGATCTTGAAGAGGGCATTGAGATCACGCGCCATGCGTCCGACGTCGGTACTGGGACGCGATACAGAAGAAAAAGCCCGGATATTGGTCGTCGTCAGCAGGCTAACTGGTTCTGCCTCGCGAAACTGCACCATCTGGGTCACATCGTCGGCGTCATCGGTGATAAGAAAAACCAGTTCGCAGCGCCCGATGCGAATGGTGTCGCCGTGGGTCAGCAGTTTACGGCGGACGGGTATGCCGTTGACGAATGTGCCGTTATGGCTCTCGAGGTCGATCAGTTGAAATGCCGAATCGGTTTTGCTGATGGCGAAGTGCCGCCGGGAAACTGCACGATCGCGCAAGCAAAGTTGGTTACCAGAATCCCGGCCAACGCAAAGCTGATCGCCGACGAACTTTACCAAGGTCCCTTTTGCGGGTCCCGCAACCACTACAACCCTGGAGTTCAAGCCGCTCTCTCCGGGCAGCGAATTTAGTTCGTCATCCAGTGGCGCGACCATAGCAGTGAACAAACCATACGGATAGTCTTCGCTATCCATCCAGATAGTAAAAGTAACTGGAATCCGACAGGAAGGGAAGGCTTGTATGGTCACGAGGCGGTATATCGTTGCAAATTAAGGTAATTTGATAGCCTCTCCAGTCACCGCCTTCTTGGCATCCGATTTGCAACACTCAGTGTATTCGAGCCGCGCCTCCGAGGTTCAGACAAGCGCACAGACAGAGTTTTCCTGGAGGAATTGCGCCACGGCGCGAAGCAGACTCTCCGATGGCCCGGAGACCGTGATCCGCGCGATCACGTGATAAAGAGACCCGGAGTGGGAGCGCTCCGGGTCTTTTATTTGCCCACTAGTCGACAGCGTACCTGCCAAGCCCCTGTGACATGCCTATTCATTTGTGACCGGCCTCACAGACGCCCTCAGACGGACCACCCTATCGTTATCGAGTATACGAGGGCGCATTTCTTGTGCCTGAAAGGTTTGCGATGTCAACACCCGCTGTAGCTTCAACCACCTCTCGGATTCTCAACTCCAGCATTGCCGATCGCATTATGAGCGCCGACGAAGCGGCTGCGCTCATCGTGCATGGTCATCAAGTAGGCATGAGCGGCTTCACCGGCTCAGGCTATCCCAAGGCAGTTCCGCTCGCACTGGCGCGCCGTATCGCCGACGCCAATCTTCGCGGCCAGAAATTCCAGGTCAGCATCTTTACCGGCGCTTCTACCGGACCGGAACTCGACGGCGCACTCGCCATGGCAGGCGGCATTCATCTGCGGCTTCCGTATCAGTCCGATCCCGAAACCCGCAAGCGGATCAATGCCGGCGAAATGGAGTACATGGACATCCATCTGAGCCATGTCGCTCAGTTCGTCGAGTACGGATTTCTGGGCAAGCTCGATGTCGCATTGATCGAAGTGACCGCGGTACTCGAAGACGGTCGCATGGTGCCGAGCTCGTCAATCGGTAACAACAAAACCTGGATTGAGCAGGCGGACAAGGTCATCATTGAGGTGAATTCCTGGCAGCCGATGGCTTTGGAGGGCATGCACGACATTTATTACGGACTGCAGCCGCCGCCGAATCGTGGACCCATTCCTCTCACGCATACCGGACAGCGCATCGGAAGCCCATACCTCGAACTGCCTCCAGAGAAGGTTGTCGCGGTTGTGCTGACCGACTCTCCCGACCGCAACAGCGCCTTCAAGGCACCAGACGAGAACTCCCGTCGGATCGCCGGACATATTCTCGAATTCCTCTCGTGGGAGGTAAAGAAAGGCCGTATTCCCTCCAACCTCCTGCCGTTACAGTCGGGCGTCGGAAACATCGCGAACGCCGTATTGTTTGGCTTGGAGGAAGGACCGTTCGAGAATCTGACCTCCTACACGGAAGTTATCCAGGATGGAATGATTAGGCTGCTGAATTCTGGCAAGCTGACGGCGGCATCGGCGACGGCGTTTTCGCTGAGCCCGGAAAAGCTCGACGAAGTAAATGCCGATATGGCCAGCTACCGCAAAAAGATTGTGTTGCGCCCGCAGGAGATATCCAATCACCCCGAGATCATTCGCCGGCTTGGCGTTATCGCAATGAACGGCATGATCGAAGCCGATATTTACGGCAATGTGAACTCGACCCATGTGATGGGATCGCGTATTCAGAACGGCATTGGTGGATCGGGCGACTTTGCGCGCAACGGATACTTGTCGATTTTCATGGCACCTTCGACAGCCCAGAAGGGCAGCATTTCGACGATCGTTCCCATGGCTTCACACGTCGACCACACCGAGCACGATGTTTCGGTCGTGGTGACGGAACAGGGACTGGCAGACCTGCGTGGTCTTTCGCCACGGCAACGCGCTCATCTGATAATCGAGAAGTGCGCCGCGCCGGACTTCAAGCCGATATTGACCGACTATCTCGGTAGGGCAGAACGGCTCTCCTATGGACGGCACACGCCTCACCTGTTGGGAGAATCGCTGGGCTGGCATAACCGCTATCTGCGGACGGGCCACATGAAACCGCACTCGGAGGACTGAGCTTGGCTAAGACAATTGCTGCATAACAAAAGCCGCCCCGTTTACGGGCGGCTTCTAATTTCATAAGGCGCAAAATTATGTGCTGGAGTGCTCCAGAATACCATTCTCGAGTTTTTCCTGGCACTCAATACAGTGGCGGGTCCATGGTACCGCCTCCAGGCGCTTGGGATTGATCTCCGCACCACAGGAGATACATTGGCCGAAGGAGCCTTCACGAATCCGGTCCAGTGCGCCGTCCACCATAAGCAGCAATTGGCGGTCGTTGTTGCTTTGGTGAAACAAAAATTCCTTGTTGTAGGAATTGGCGGCGCGATCGGCAATGTCCTGCGCCGACTCCAGATCGGCGTCACGCCCATCCTGAGCGGTCCGACTCACGGCGTGGCGCAGCTCACGCTGCCTTTCCTCCAGCCGCTTCTTAAAGGCCTCTAATTTCTTCTTTTCCATGGTCTGTACCCTGCCATTCCGTCGCAAGATCGCCCTCGTATGGCTGAAGGCAAAATGCGATGTGCGAAGCGGAATGATATGCGTCCGGGAGAACGCACGTCAACTGTAACCGCCGGCACGATTCGGCAAGATCGGGTCTATCCTGCCGTGGGATGCCGCTGATCTTAGACCGTATCCCCAGTCAAAAAGCAAAAAAGCGGCCGTTAGGCCGCTCTTCAGAAAGAGGCGAGCGAGGTAGGGATCGTTCAGGGAAGGCGATGCAAGGTATGCTCCCGCTTTGCAGGACATACCGGGAGATGTCGAGACGGACGGTAGAGGGTAATTTTCAAGGTTTTGTGCCTCTTTGATGTGGAGGCTCCTGCAGTTACGCTTCCATACGGCCTTCGCCGCCGGGCGGCTAACGAGACACCGTCCAAAGTAGTTGTCAATAGTGGCGATATTGCGATTTCCAAACCGCAGAAACACAGGCTAGGGACACAGCTTAAGGAATGTATGTGGCATCACGATACTTACGATTAGGCTGGGAGGTTCTTATTTTGAGCTGCGTTCTGCTCTTCGATCAACTTAAGCTTGTTCAGAAGAGCTTTATAGCTGATCTTCAAGATTTTTGCTGCCTGTCGCCGATTCCACCTGGTTTGGTTCAGCACCCGTTCGATGGCTTCCCGCTCCGCCTTCATAGCGGCGCGCCGGCCGATTTCCAACAACGACGCAGACTCGATTTCCGGCTCGCCAGATTTTCCCCCAGTGATGGGAATGGCCGAAGTGCCCCCTTGCGGCTGATCCATTCCGGCCTTATTTTCATTGGACTTGGACTGCGGCGTCACTCCGGATACCGAGCTCATGATCGGCTTGTGAGTAGAGAGTTCGCGAATAATCTGCGCCTCGTTCCCGACTATGACATAGCGCTTTACCAGGTTCTCAAGCTCGCGGATGTTGCCCGGCCAGCTGTATTCCATCATGCGATTCATGGCGTAGTCGGTAAACCTAGGCGGCTGCTTGGCGTAAAATTCGCTGTACTTGCGCAGGAAGAACTCCAGGAAGACCGGTATCTCCTCCCGACGTTCACGGAGCGGCGGAATATGGATCGTAATTACATTCAGCCGGTAAAAAAGATCCTCGCGAAAAGTGCCCTCCTGCACCGCATTTTCCAACGGCTTATTGGTAGCCGCCAGCACTCTCACATCAACCGAAATGTCACGCTTGCCGCCCAGACGTGAGAACTCTCCGTCCTGAAGAACATGCAGGAGTTTTGCCTGTAGCGCGGGATGCATTTCGCTAACCTCATCCAGAAAAAGGGTGCCCGCATTCGCCAGGTCAAACTTGCCGAGCTTCTGTCGGTTCGCGCCGGTGAAGGCGCCGGGCTCATATCCGAAGAGCTCACTCTCCAGCAGTTCGTGGGGAATCGCGGCGCAGTTCACTTTCACAAACGGTTTATCATCGCGGCCGGACTGGGCATAGATCATTCGCGCGACAACTTCTTTTCCGGTGCCGCTTTCTCCGCGAATCAGCACGGTGGCAGTCGTGTCAGCCACCTGCTCGATGGTCTCCTTCACCTCTTCCATGCGAGGACTGGTTCCAAAGAGACCAGAGAAATCGCGGTTGCGCCGAACTTGGTCACGCAACTGGACGCCGTCGCCCGAAACCCGCTGTTTGTCCAGGATCTTGTTAATCCGCAAATCGAGGTCGGCGGCCTCAAACGGCTTCGGCAGGTACTCGTCGGCGCCGAGTTTGGAAGCGGTAAAAATGACCTCCGGATCATGGCGGGCTGAGATCATCACGATGCACACTGCCGGTTTGGCTTGCTTGATACGGCACAATAAGTCCAACCCGGTGGCGCCGGGAACCGCGAGATCGAGCAATACCAGACCTGGATCGCATACGCGCAGAGCGCGCAGAGCCTCCTCTCCTCCGCTGGCGCTACTTACCTCGAATCCGCGCCGGATCATCTGGGCGGCCAGGAGACGGCCAGTGGCGATGTCCTCGTCGACCACCAGCACTCTGAGCTTTTGCGTTGGAACCATGCCGCCCCCCAAGTTGCGACTTCGGCTGTGAGGAAGCACCCTTGGCCCCACAGAGGGAAATGAGCTTTCACTTATGAGAATCGAAATACCCACTTCCGGGTTGCACCTGCTGAACAGAATGCCTCCTTGCTGGCTTTCGAGCGGGTGCACCTCTGGATCACGACTGCGGGGAGATTGTATCGCGACGCCGAGCCCCGCGGTAGCAGCTGCCTTGAGCTTTCAGGGGAGAAGGGGTGAGGAGCGAGAGGACCAGGGCGACCGGCTTGGGCCGCCCCTGTCAGCAATTAGTTGCCGCCGGACACTGTACGTAGTTTGCCCGGCATGAAATGGTACGGAGGCCACGGCCCCGTAATCGTAACGTGGCAATCCTTGAAATGGCGCGTCGCCGTGCCGTAGCGATTCTGATATTTGGCAACTGAGTTGGATTCGATCAGGTGGGCAAAATCAATGAGGATGCTGCCTGAGTCGGTGCGCTTGCAGATCACATCTTCTTCGATGGGAGAGAAGAGCTTATGTACCTGCATCGAGAGCGCGCGCGCTTTTGTCTGGCGTTCCCTCTCCCGGCTGGCTTGCTCGCGCAACTTGAGCAGATAGGCCCCGCCGACGCCATTCGGCAACTGAGAGACTGCCTCTTCCAAGTGGCCGTCTTTCACTAGCAGCTTGAAGTGCATTTCAGCCTTGCCCCGCAGACGGTCGACTGTCTCCAGGAAGGTCTTACGATTGGCGCGTACGGCGCGACGCAGCGCTTCATCCGAATCAAAAATCGTGCCAAAACGGAAAGGAAGTACGGTCAGGGTGCGAAAGCATTCGCTGATAACTCGGGAGTGATCAACGATGGCTTGCTGGGTGAGAGTCTGTTCGGGAGAATGGTCGCTGACGATGACAGCGAAGTCTCCGCTTGGATACGCCAGCACCGAGGCACCGTTCACGCCTCGGAGATTCTCTAACGCAAAGGGGCGCCGGGCTCGTGTTCCATTCTGAAGGCCCTGCTGCTCTGTAATACAGTACGCGTACCACGCCATCTTAGTCTCTCCTGGGAGTACTCGCACACCAACATTGAACGAATGCTGTGCATGAGGGAATGCTGACTGTCGAACGTGGAACTGCAGATTCAGGATTAGTCTGGGAATGGACGAGGAACCACCCCCAACACCTTCATCGTATCCCCCAAAGGGGGTAGACCGCAACCGGGAACTCTCTGATCGGGTCAGGTTGTTTCGGAATAGGACAAAATTCGGCGCAAACCCGCGAGGGTGGCTACTTCTGGCAAGGTCTCTTCTATGACTGGAGTTACGAGTTAAAACCGTCGGAAGGCCAAAATCTCCCGAGTAGCGGCACCGCGATCAGTAATTCCGTCCACGCCAAGCAAGGGTTCGCCGAAAGGCGACCCCTTGCCATCCGCATGGTTGCATTTATTGCAGTCGGTTCCCAACTATGCAGGGGTGCTAGTTGTGGACGTCGGAACCGCCGTGTCGTTGGGAGACAGGCCGCTGCCCGCCATCTGCTGCCAAATCTGCTGCACGGCCGAAAATGCCTGCTGAGCTGTCGACAAATCGCCCGACTGCAATGCTCCGCGAAGCTGGTCAAGGCTCTGGGAGAGCTTCCCGGCCGCTCCATGGCCGTGCGAGTGACGAGTCGACGGACCAACCGTACTCATCGAACTAAATGCCTGCTGTGCCGCAGACAGATCGCCCGATTGCAATGCCTGCCCTATCCTGCTCAGCGTCTGAGCTATCGGACTGGTACCGCTGAGCTGGCTGGTAACGGACTGTGACAGGGTCACAAAGTCGGTTTGAGCTTGCGTCAGTTTCCCGCTCTGGAGATCCTGACCGAGCTGTTTGAATTCACTGCGTACCTGCTGATATTGGTTTTTAATGCTGTTAATGCTGCTACCCGACACTGAGGTAATCGACATTACCGCCTCCCAGCGAGAGCGCCCTCCCACGTGGGACTAGCTGTTCCGGAGGATCACCGGGCACAGGAAGGCGTTTCGCGTTGTGGAAGCGAGCAGCTCGAGTTCCACAAAAGCTAAGGAGGATTTAAGGTCTGCGGCTCGTTATTTATCTTCGATCAGCCGCAAAACAATTTCGTCGATCGTGTCGAGCGCTTCCTTGGTGGCCATGTTGTTGTTGTTAGTCATGATCGAGAACGCAATGTGGTCTCCCGACTGCGTGGTTGCGTAGCCGGAGAGCGAATACACGTGGCTTAGCGAGCCGGTCTTGGCCCGTACCATCCCCGTCGCCGGAGTATTGCGGAAGCGGTCGGCAAGGGAACCGTCCGTCGCGGCGACGGGTAGCGTGTCCTCGAACGCCTGCCCCCAAGGCTGCTTATGGCAGTAGTGCAACAACAGCACCATGGCTTCCGGCGTCACCAGGTCCTCCCGGGACAATCCTGATCCGTCGAGAAAGACGAACTGGTCCGGCTTGATGCCAGCATTCACCAGGAAGCTACGCAGCACTTCGAGCCCGCCTTGAATTGAGCCCGAGTTCCCTTTCTCCTTGCCCAAGAGGCGCAGCATCAGCTCGGCGTGCAGGTTCTGACTGACCTTGTTAATGACCCTCAAATCCTGAGCGATTGGCTGAGATTGGTAGCTTGCCAGAATCATCGGAGCAGGATTTGGCGGACGCGAATCCGTACCTCCCCCCGAGGCCATGGATGTCACGCTGAACGTCTGCATCGATGCCAACTCGGTGTGGTGGGTACGAGCCTTGCCATAGATCGTTACTCCTCGTTGCTCCAGAAGCTGTCGAAACAGCCGTGCGGCGAAGTCGGCGGGATCGTCGATGGCCAATGCTTCGCCGAAGCCGGGATCGTCCTGCGGAATGTTGCCCCAGAAAGTCAGCAGATTCGCTCCAGGTTCGCGATTGATGGAAACCGTACGCGGTCCGCTGCCCGCCGGCGTCGTAATAACCCGATTGTCGATCTTGTAATACTCGGGAAACGGCGTGACGTTCAGGAAAGCGCGCTCACCTGGCCGGTCCGCCGGCATGATGTTCACGAAGATCACGTTGTCGTTAATGGTCAGCGCCGAAACCGGTGCGCCCCACTCGCGCGCCAGGTCATCCTGCGACCAGCCCTCCCCGTAGCGCTCCCACACGAAGTAGGAGTCGTCGGCAATTACGTCGCCGTCGACATACTTCAGTCCATGCTGAACTAATTGATCGGCCAGCGCCTGTAGTACCTGGATCGGCGGTGCTCTGCGTTCGGTATGCATGTTGTAGGGCAGCGTGCGCCCGGAGAGGTTGGGATCGCCACGGCCGACCAGGATCAGGTCGGAATTCAGCCGGCCATACTTGTCCAGCGTTCCCATCGACTCGACCGTCGTCTTGAAACGGTAGTCGGGACCGATCAATCCAAAGACGGCGGCCGTGGTAAAAAGCTTGGCGTTCGAGGCGGGCGTAAACAGCTTGTCCTCGTTCAACGCGACCAGCGGATTTCCTGTGTCGAGCGATATCGCGTCGACTCCCCAGAAACCACGCTCGCTTTCCGGACCGGCGAGAATATCCTCGATGTCGTGGGCCAGCTTCGCAGGACTCGACGGCCGTTTCTTGCCGGCCGCTTGAGCGGGCAGAAGCACCGCCAGCCAGACGAGAAGAACCCCGAGATAGCGAACCGGGAACATAGGACTACTCTCAAAATTCTAGCATCGGCACAAAATAGAACCAGCTAAATGCAACGTGCCGCGGTAACACAGCCATTAACTTCATGGTCGGTTCCGTCTGCCGAATCGACGGGTACAATCGCTGGATGCGACCACATTACCGATGGCAACTACGCTCCCGATCGCTTGCGCTAGGCGAACAGACCTTGGTAATGGGTGTGGTCAATGTCACTCCGGACTCTTTTTACGATGGCGGAAATTTCCTTGTACCTGGCCAAGCGGTGGAACACGGGCTGCAATTGCTGAACCAGGGCGCCGACATCCTCGACGTTGGCGGTGAATCGACACGGCCGGGCGCGCATATAGCTGGCGAGGAGCCTTCGGCAAAACATACTGCCGTCAGCGAAGAAGCGGAATTGCGCCGCGTCTTGCCGGTTATCGAAGGCGTCCTTCGTTCCAGACCGGACGCGGTGGTTTCGGTTGACACTTACAAGGCCGGAGTAGCCCGAGCCGCCGTGAACGCAGGCGCGGAGGTGGTCAACGACGTCAGCGCCTTTCAGTGGGATCCGCGCATGGCGGATACCTGCGCGGAGTTGGAGTGCGGAGTCGTGATGATGCACACGCGCGGCACTCCGGAACAGTGGCGTAAGTTGCCCCCGCAAGCCGATGCTCTGCAGATCGTCGAGCACGACTTGGCAAATCGACTGCAAGTTGCCTTCGAACGCGGTGTGCAACGCTCGCGAATCGTACTCGATCCCGGTTTTGGCTTCGGCAAAAACTTCGAAGAAAACTATCCGCTGCTCGCGCACCTCGACCAGTTGCTGCGTCTGGGCTTCCCCATCCTGACAGGAACCTCGCGCAAGTCATTTATAGGCCGCATTGCAGGTAAGAAAGCCGGTCACGACCTGCCTCCTGGCGAACGTCTCTACGGATCGCTCGCGGCCATGGTCATCAGCATTCTGCGCGGCGCTCACATTGTCAGAGTGCATGATGTCCGAGCTGCCGTCGAAGCGGCCGCGGTTGCGGACGCGGTATTGCAGGTATCAGCGCAGAATCTCGCCTAAATCGCTTCCAGGCATTTCGGCGAGTGTGATTTCTTGGCCCTGAAAGCGCCTGAGCCTTCAAAATTGTTTTGACCGAGCTCGGGTATCGAGGTAAATTCTCCGGCGTCGTTGGGATTGCCTTCCCAATGGAAGTTGGCAATCTCCCTTCGCAAGCACTCCAACAGCATCGTCTGGGTTCTGCATTTACCTGTTGCTCGGCCGCATTGAGGAGCGGGAACACTTATGAAAACTGCGTCAGTCCATAGTCTCAAATTGCGTCTATTAACCCCTCTATTGCTGATAGCGCTGTCGACGTTGCCAGCTCGCGCTCAAACCTTCAATGTGATTCACTCGTTCACCGGCGGCATCGACGGCTTTCAACCTTACGCTGGTGTGACCATTGATCAAGGTGGCAATCTTTACGGCACAACGACTGAATATGTCCGCGGCAGTGTCTTCCAGATGAAACACCGGAGTGGTGAGTGGACCCTCGCCACTCTCTACCAGTTTGGCTTCGGAGAGTGGCTACCAGAAAGCCGGATTGTTCAGGGTCCGGGCGGAGCACTGTACGGTACGACGTATACCGGGGGCACTTCACCAAACTGTTTCGAGTTTGGTTGTGGAACCGTATATGGACTTCGGCCGCCACAGACCATCTGTCGGACCTCAAATTGCCCTTGGGCTGCCACCTTCGTTTCCTTCACTGGAGACAATGGTGATCAGCCTGGATTTGTCGATCCGGCTTTTGATGCTGCTGGAAACATGTATGTGACGACCACAGCCGGCGGAACCTTCTTCGACGGAAACATAGTGCAATTAACTCGTGCCGGCGGCGGTGTATGGACACCCGCGACCATCTACAACTTCAGCGGGCCGGACGGCATATCACCGTACAGCGGAGTGACCCTCGACGCGCAAGGCAATGTCTATGGAACGACTTGGATGGGAGGGCCGAACGGCTTCGGAACTGTCTATCGCCTGGCGTCCTCTGGCTCCGGCTGGACGCTGACTACCTTATACGCCTTCCGGAATACCTCCGATGGCGAAAACCCCGTGGGAGGCTTGGTGTTCGACCAAGCCGGCAATCTCTACGGCACAACCGAAAAGGGCGGAGCGGGCAACGGAGGGGTTGTCTTCGAACTGTCCCCTTCGGGAGGAAGCTGGAACTTCACGGTGCTGCATTCCTTCACCGGGTCATACGGCCCTCAAGCGACCTTGGCCATCGATACCGCCGGAAGCCTATATGGAACGACCTACTCAGTGGGCGCGTTTGGGAAAGGCTCAATTTTCAAGCTAGCGCGTACGAATGGAGGTTGGACTTTCACCGACCTTCACGATTTCACTGGCGGGTCCGATGGAGCTAACCCCGTCGGCGGCGTCTCCCTGGACTCAAGCGGAGATATGTTCGGGACAGCAGCCTATGGCGGCATCGAGAGCAATAACTGCCCGTCGGATCAGAGTCCCGGCTGCGGCACGGTGTGGGAGATCACTCCCTAGCCAGAATCAGGCGGCATGCGAGGCCGGCACTTTCTAGCGGGCGTCGGCCTTTCTTTTTCTCCCCAGGAAAACGATGTTCGCGCTTCTGGACGCGACTCTTCTCCCACCGCATCCCACTCGTGTTCCAATCGAAGTACACTGGCGCCGCATGAAGACGCTTGAACAGCTCACCTCGAATCCACGCGTGACCGTGCGCCGCCCTGGCGCGCCGGCCAGCAGCGGCCGCTGCGTGGTCTACTGGATGCAGCGCGCGCAACGTGCTCTGGATAATCCTGCGCTCGATCTCGCTGTCGAGGCGGCGAACATCCTGCAACAGGCCGTGGTGATTTTCTTCGCGCCAGTGCCGTTTTATCCGCATGCCAATCTGCGCCACTACGCCTTCCTGGCTCACGGCATTCCAGACACTGCGGATCGCGCCCGCAAGCGCGGCATCGGTTACGTTCTTCGACGCTATCCCGAGCATTCGCTGCTGAAGTTTTGCGATGAGGTAAAAGCTTCCCTTGTCGTAGGGGATGAAAATCCCATGCGCGAGCCCACCCGCTGGCGCGAGTTGGCGGCGAAGAAACTAAAGCAACCCTTATGGACCGTCGATGCCGATGTTGTTGTGCCTTCGAAGCTGCTGGAGAAGGAACAATATGCGGCAAGAACCATTCGTCCGCGGCTGAAGCAACGTTTGAAGGAATTCCTGGCCGGAGAGTCGAATCTGAAAGCCAAGGTGGGGTGGGAGAATCCGCGGGGATTAAAATCTTTGCCGGATGACGGCTCACTTGACTTGACCGAACACTGGAAAGATCTGGATCGTTCAGTAGAACCTGTGGATAGTTTCATTGGAGGAACGGACGAAGCTCTCAAGCTGCTTCATGATTTCGTCAGTAATAAGCTGGCACTCTATCCCGAGCGGCATGGCAAGCCGGAACTCGACGGTACCAGTCGCCTGTCACCTTACCTCCACTTCGGACATATAGGACCGCACACAGTAGTGCGAGCGGTCGAAGACAGCAAGGCGCCCCGAGCGGCGAAAGATGATTATCTCGACCAGCTAATTACCTGGCGTGAACTGTCCATCAACTTTGTTCACTTCAATCCACTCTACGACTCTATCGAGAGTGCACCCGACTGGGCGCATCGCACTCTTAGCCAGCACGCACATGACAAGCGGCCAGTGACTTATTCGCGCGAGCAACTGGAACGTGCCGAAACTCATGATGATCTATGGAACGCTGCCCAGAAACAGATGCTCTACGCCGGATGGATGCACAACTACATGCGCATGTACTGGGCCAAGAAAATACTGGAGTGGAGCTCCTCGCCAGCCGTCTCCTACCAGACGGCCGTCTATCTGAACGACAAATATTTTCTGGATGGTCGCGATCCCGATGGCTACGCCGGAATAGCCTGGTCCATCGCAGGAAAATTCGATCGGCCATGGTTCGACCGGCCCATTTTCGGCACCATCCGTTACATGTCAGGCAACGCCGCCGCTAAGAAATTCGATGCCGATAAATACATTGCACAGGTGGCTGATCTGGCGGGGGAGCCATTCGGCGGGAAGACCCGTAGTCTCTTCGAGTAGGGCTTACCACAGGCCGGCACTGCTAGCCCTGTGCTATCACCACCATGGCTTTTCAGTGATTTCCATCACAATCGGCGTACTCCTTTCGTCCGCTATTTTCGCGGCTTCCGGCTAGTCTCGCGGTGTAGAATTTTACTGTTATGGCATTCCCTATTGATCGTCCGCGCCGCCTGCGTCGCACCGAAGCGATGCGTTCCTTTGTCCGCGAAACCCGTCTTACCCCGGAAGGCTTTGTCTATCCGCTGTTCGTCTGCCCGGGCGAAGGCATTCGCAAGGAAGTTCGATCCATGCCCGGGGTGTACAACCTATCGATCGATGAGGCGGTGAAGGAGTGCGCCGAGGTGAAGTCGCTGGGAATTCCCGGCGTTATCCTCTTCGGCCTGCCGGAGACCAAGGACGAGGTCGCCACTGGCGCCTGGGCCGATGATGGCATCGTGCAGAAAGCGACAAGGGCTATCAAGCGCGAAGTGCCTGGCCTGTTGCTGATGGGCGACGTCTGCCTGTGCGAGTACATGTCTCACGGACACTGTGGACTGGTCGACACCTCCGACCCCAGCGCCAAAGCGCGCGGAGAGGCGATGGAGTTCATCCGCGAACTGGAGTCGAAGGGAAAGGTCGTCATCAATCCCGGCACCCAGTCCCTTGGCGCAGCGATTGCGGTGGCCACCGGAACGGTGGCAACGGCTGCCGAAGAGTACGAAATTCTGAACGACGCTACGCTGGAACTGCTCGCTCGCACCGCGGTCTCGCAGGCCAAGGCCGGTATGGACATTATTGCTCCCTCCGACATGATGGACGGACGCGTCGCGGCCATTCGTACGGCACTTGACGAGAACGGCTTCCAAAATATTCCGGTGCTTTCTTACGCAGCGAAGTTCGCCAGCGGATTTTATGGGCCGTTCCGAGAAGCTGCCGATTCGGCGCCGCATTTTGGTGATCGCCGCTCTTACCAGATGGACCCGGCGAACTTGCGCGAAGCCATGCGCGAGATCGAACTCGATCTGGAAGAGGGCGCGGACATGATCATGGTGAAGCCGGCGATGCCCTACCTCGACGTGCTGCATGAGGCGCGCCTGCGCTTCGACGTGCCCCTGTCGGCGTACCAGGTGAGCGGAGAGTACGCAATGATCAAGGCCGCTGCCCTGAATGGCTGGATCGATTACGAGCGCGTGATGATGGAATCGCTATTGTGCATCCAACGCGCCGGAGCGTCGATCACGCTGACTTACTTCGCGAAGGAAGCAGCGCGACTTTTGGGGTAAGGCTTTGTGTCGGCGCCGGGCTATGACATTGTCGTCCCGAGCGGAGTCGAGGCATCTGCGGTTTGCCGGCCGCGGAAAGTGATTCTACTGCGCGACGAACCGCCGATCCCGCCAGTCCGGCGGGCAACCCTAGCCCACATCTGGCAGCGATGGCAATCCTAAGCGGGAAACAGCCCTAAGAAATCGGCTTCTTCAACCGCGCCACGCTCCGTTCCTGCCCCAAATTCACCATCACGGCAAACAAGCTCGGCGCGACGCCTTGTCCGGTGAGCATCACGCGCGCTCCGTTGATCAGCGCTCCGGCTTTCACATTCTTCTCCGCCGCAAAGTCCCGCAGAACCTGCTCCGTCGAAGCCTCGGTGAACTCCGGCGCCTGCTCATAGCGTGACGCAAGTTCCACCAGCATCGTCAACACTGCCGGATCCTTTAGAAATTTCTCGCGCGCGGCCGGATCAATCTCGAACGTGTCGGTGAAATAAGCGCGACAGAGTGTCGCAAAATCTTGGAGGTTTCGCGCGCGCGCCTTCACCAAATCGACCGTGGTTTCCATTGCTTCCCGGCTGGTCTGAAACGGGACAACCCCGACCTTCTTCCATTCTTCTTCGATAAGCGGCAGCAGCAGGGTCGCCGGGGTGGCGCGAATATATTCGGTGTTGAACCAATCCAGCTTCGAGCGGTCGAAGACGGCGTTCGACTTCTGGATGCCGCTCAGTTCGAACAGGTCGATCAGCTTACGGTCGTGCAGAATCTCCTGCGTCGAATCCGGAGGCGTCCACCCCAACAGCGCCAGGAAGTTGCGGAACGCTTCGGGAACTATGCCTTCTTCCTTGTAGGCGATGACACTAGTGGCCCCATGGCGCTTGCTGAGGCGAGTCTTGTCGGGCCCAAGGATCAACGGCAGGTGGGCAAACACCGGCAACGGCTTGCCCAGCGCCTGGTACAGCATCATCTGCTTGGGCGTGTTGGAGAGATGGTCGGAGCCGCGCACCACATGTGTCATGCGCATGTCGATGTCGTCTACCACCACGCTGAGGTGATACGTTGGCACGCCGTCGGAGCGCAGCAAAACGAAGTCCTCAATCTCAGAATTCGCGAACTCGACGCGCCCGAAGACTGCGTCATCGAAAGCGGTGCTGCCGACGTCAGGGACAGCAAAGCGAATCGCCGCCCCCTCTCCGAACTCGACCCGCCGCTTTGCCTCATCACGAGATAAGGTGCGGCAGGCATCGCGCGTCACCCGTCCCTGGGCGATGCCCTCTGCGCGTTGCTGCTCCAGTTGTTCTTTTGTGCAGAAGCAGTAATAGGCGTGGGCGGTGTTGATGAGGTGCCCTGCCGCCGCGCGATAAAGCTCCAGTCGCTGGGTCTGGAAAAACGGACCTTCGTCCCAGTCGATGCCGAGCCAGCGCAGGCCGTCGAGGATGCCGTCCACCATCTCAGGCGTAGAGCGCTCAAGATCGGTATCCTCAATGCGAAGGATTAGCGTGCCCCTGTAGTGGCGGGCATACAGCCAGTTGAAGAGAGCGGTGCGCGCTCCGCCGACATGCAGGTAGCCGGTAGGCGAAGGCGCAAAACGGAGACGGGGAGTAGTAGGAGTTGCTTGATCAGGACTCATCGTAAATCTGGGCAGGACCTCTCCCTATGAAGTTGTCATCCCGACCCGGGGGCTTCAGCCCGAGCGGAGGGCTCTGAGGTTCTCTACAGTGGCTCAACGCAGACAAACCGCAGATCCCTCGACTCGCTACGCTCCCTCGGGATGACAATTGTGGGGAGTGCAAACGCTAAGCTTTATCCCGCTTCTCAATCTTCCCCCAGGTATCGCGCAGCGGTACCGTGCGGTTAAACACTATCGCTCCCGGCTTGGAATCCAAATCTGCACAGAAATATCCCAATCGCTCGAACTGATAGCGGTCACCCGCCTTTGCATTCGCCAGTGATGGCTCAAGCTTTGCGTCGCTAATAATTTCCAATGAGTTGGGATTCAGGTTCGCTGTGAAATCCTGACCTTCGGGCACGTCACCGGGATCTTCCTTCAAGAACAAATTCTCATACACCCTCACCTCGGCGTCGACCGCATGCTGCGCCGACACCCAGTGGATCGTCGCCTTCACCTTGCGATTGTCAGGAGCGTTGCCGCTGCGCGTCTCGGGATCGTACGTGCAATGCACCTCGACGAGCTCACCGGCATCGTTCTTCACGACGCTCTTACAGGTGATGAAGTAGCCGCCGCGCAACCGAACTTCCTGTCCCGGCGACAGCCGGAAGAACTTCTTGGGAGGATCCTCGCGAAAATCGTCCTGCTCGATGTAAAGCAGGCGCGAGAACGGTACCTTGCGCGTTCCCGCTCCCGCATCTTCAGGGTTGTTGACTGCTTCCAGTTCTTCGGTCTGGCCTTCAGGATAGTTGTCGATCACGACCTTCAGCGGACGCAGCACCGCCATCGCTCTGGCCGCGTGCTTATTCAGGTCATCGCGGACGAAGTGCTCCAACATGGCGAGATCGATGATGCCGTTCGTCTTCGAAACGCCGATGGCCCCGCAGAAGTTGCGAATCGCCTCCGGGGTGTAGCCGCGGCGGCGGATGCCGGAGATTGTCGGCATGCGAGGATCGTCCCAACCACGGACGCGCCCCTCTTGAACCAACTGCAGCAACTTGCGTTTGCTCAGCAGCGTGTAGGTCAGGTTCAAACGATCGAATTCGATTTGCTGCGACGGAAAGATGCCGAGCTGCTGGATGAACCAGTTGTAGAGCGGGCGATGGTCTTCGAACTCCAGCGTGCAGACGGAGTGGGTGATCTGCTCCAGCGAATCTGACTGGCCGTGCGCGAAGTCGTACATCGGATAGATGCACCACTTGTCGCCGGTGCGGTGATGGCTGGCGTGCAGGATGCGGTACATCACCGGATCGCGCATGTTCAGGTTCGGCGACGCCATATCGATCTTGGCGCGGAGCGTGCGCGAGCCATCCGGGAATTCTCCTTTCCGCATGCGCTCGAACAGATCGAGATTCTCTTCCACCGAACGATTGCGGTACGGACTTTCCTTGCCCGGCTCGGTCAGCGATCCACGATACTTGCGAACTTCCTCCGCTCCCAGATCGTCGACGTACGCCTTGCCGGCCTTGATCAGCTGCACCGCCCAGGCGTGCAGTTGGTCGAAGTAGTCGGAGGCGTAAAACATGCGATCGCCCCAGTCCGCACCAAGCCAGCGCGCGTCGGTAATGATCGAGTCGACGTACTCCTGCTCTTCCTTCTCGGGATTGGTGTCGTCGAAGCGCAGGTTGGTCTGGCCGCCAAACTCCTTCGCCAGCCCGAAGTTCAGGCAGATCGACTTGGCATGGCCAATGTGCAGATAGCCGTTAGGCTCGGGAGGAAAGCGGGTATGCACGCGGCCCTGGTATTTGTTGGTCTTCAGATCCTCGAGGACGATGTCGCGGACAAAATTCGATCGCTCGGTGGGTTCGGTCGGCGTTGCCGCGGGAGCCGCCTCATCGCGAGTGGATGTAGACATGATGGCGTAGCCTCAATTCAAAGGCAAGTCGCACGCGCGATTGCCCAAAACTTTATTTTACGCGGTGCAGAGGCGAATTTGTTGGCTCACCCAAGCTCGATTTGTCATCAGGAGCGTAGCGAGGGATCTGCTTTTTGTCGCGACGTATGAACCAGGCAAACGAAAAACAGATCCCTCGGCGGGCTGAAGTCCTCCTCGTGATGACAATTCGGAAAGTGAAGATGAAGCCAGAACAGGGCTTAGGGCCAGTTAATCTCGACCAGCAGAACAGCCACATGCGCAATGGCAGCGTGGTCGGTGCCCATGCCTTCCGGCGTCTTGGCCTTGACACCCACGCGTGAGGGTTCAACGCCAGTGAGTTCGGCGACCTTCTTCTGGATCTGCGTAGCATGAGGGCCGATCTTCGGTTCAGACAGGATCAGCGTGCTGTCGACATTGCCGACCTGATAGCCGGCTCCATCGACTAGCCGCAATGCCTCTTTCACGAAGAGGGCTGAGTCGGCGCCCTTCCACTTGGGGTCACTCGGCGGAAAGTAGGTTCCGATGTCCCCCGCAGCGATTGCACCAAGTAGAGCGTCGGTGAGCGCGTGCAAAAGGACATCGCCGTCCGAGTGGCCGGCAAGGCCGCTGTGATGCGGCAGCGTGACGCCGCCAATCTTGAGCGTGATTCCGGGTCGGAACTCGTGCGAGTCCCAACCAAAGCCAATGCGCGGGATGCGGGTAACCTCTGAGGACACTTTCTAAATCCTGTCGTCCCTAATTCCCCGCCCTGCAGGGCGGAGCACCTTGTAACGCGCCTACGGCGCTTGCCTATGGCGACGACAATAGACTCGCCGGAGTCAATTCAATTGCCGGGAAACCCGCCGTCGCTCATGGCGCAAAGCTTCAGAGCTCACGGCTCGACAGCCGATTCATCCGCTCAAACTGACTTCGCGGTTTTCCTGCGCGAGAAAGAATTCGGCCAGTTCGAGATCTGCCGGCGTGGTGATCTTCATGTTGCGCGGGGAGCCCATCACTACATGCACGGGGTTTCCGCTGCGCTCGATCAGCGACGCCTCGTCGGTTCCCATGAAGCCATCGGCCATAGCTTCGTCGAAGGCTTTCTTCAGCAGTCCGAAGCGGAAGCCTTGCGGCGTCTGCGCCAGCACCATCTTCTCGCGCGGCACGGTCGCAATCACCACCGCGCCATCGGCGGTGCGATCCACCTGCTTGACCGTATCGATTGCGGGAACACCAGCGATGGCGGCGTCATACTTCTTCACCGCCTCGATCACGTTGACGATCGTCTCCTGATCGACGAATGGGCGGACCGCGTCGTGCACCAGGACGATGTCACTGTCGGCAGCTTTGATCGCTTCCAGCGCGTTGGCGACCGAGTTCTGCCGGTGCTCACCGCCTTCGACCACGCGCAACGGCTTGCCGAACTTCTCGCTCTCGATCTGCTTCTGGAAGCCGGCCGCTTCGTTCTTGCGCAGCGCTACCACGATCTCGCTGACCGCGTCGCAGGCGGCGAATTTGCGCAAGGTATGCACCAGAATCGGCGTACCCTGCAGCTCGAAGAACTGTTTGCTCTTGCTCTTGGAAGCGCCGGACGCCGCGGACATTCGCGTCCCCAGCCCGGCAGCAGGAATGATCACAACAACTTTCATACGGGCAGCCGAGTATAAATGGGCAGGGTAGGGCAATACAAATCGGGAAAAGGTCGGCGGTTTTCGGCAAGGTCATCCACCTGTTTTGTATTGTCCTCCCGACCAAGGGCTCCAGCTCGCGTGGAGGGATGACAAGTCAACCAGGTTGCGCGGAACAGCTCCATTCGTTACGGTCGTCAAGCACCCGTATTTTGTTTTTCCCGCCATGTGTGCGAAAGTAGCGCGGTGCGCGCCGTTGCCCTGCTGGGACCTCATGCCAAAGAGCACCACCTCCGGCCATTCGAGTTGCCGGGCGTCAATCTTTTTTCCGGCAATGAGCTCGATCCCACCGATCAACCTGAAGCAGCGCTTATCTTCGGCGGCGACGGAACCATCCATCGTCACCTCGGGGGCTTGGCGCTAAAGCAAATCCCGACCCTCGTCGTCCCGATTGGCAGCGCCAACGATTTCGCGCAATCGATCGGCATGACGAGTTACGAGACCGCCAAAGCCGCCTGGCAGAACTTCTGTGCCAGCGGTGACAATGTGCGGGCAATCGATCTGGGGACAATAGTGCCTCTCAAGGCGGGCGCTGTTCTCGCGTCAGATACCTCAGACGACGCACTGAAAGCCAGCGAGAAGGCGCAGCCCTGGCAGGGCGAATCGCTCGGAACCATTCGCTTCGTCTCCGACGGCCCGCGGCACGATCTGCCGCGGATAGGCGCGCGCATCATGCAATCCCAGCTGCGCCGCATGACGGAGGCCGAAAGCGACGTCGCGCGCACCATCTACTTCTCCTGCATCGCCGGTACTGGGCTCGATGCGGTGGTAAATCGTCGCGCGCTGAAGCAATCGGCCTGGACGCGCGGGCACGGCGGCTATATCGTCGCACTGCTGCGAACTTTAGGCAGCTTTCGCCCGCCGCACATCACCGTAGCGGCTGAGAGCCACGGTACGTGGACCAAGATGATCGATGAGCGCGGATTTCTCCTCGCCGCCGGCAATGGACCACAGTACGGACATGGCATGCGGATCACACACCGGGCGCGCATGGACGACGGTCTGCTCGATCTATGTTTTGTCCGCGAGATGCCGAAGCTGCGTCTTCTCCGTTTGTTCCCGATCGTCTACCGCGGCGCACATATCGGGATGAAAGAGGTCGAGTATTTCCAGGCCGCTCGCCTCCGGATAGCAGCCGATCCGTTAATGGATGTCTTCGCCGACGGCGAATCTATCTGCACAACCCCGGTCGAGTTCGGGGTGCAGCCGGACGCCCTGCGTGTGATTCTTCCTCGCTAACTCTTTTGCAATCGGGAGTTCCAAACTGACGGCGGGGATGAAATACGCCGTTTGTGGGACAAATTGCCCAGGTTACCTTGCATTTTCTGGAACTTATCTGAAGCCACAGGGTCTATACTGTTGGCAAAAGCCGATGTCTACCCCCGCAGCTGTGAAACCGGCGAAGGACGCCGTACCTCAGATTGCGCCGCAGGATCAGGTCATCCCCGCGCTGTTCGGCGAAGGCGAGGGGCTCTATCCGCAGCGCAAGGATACGTTCGTCTACTCGTTCGTGATCCATATGCTGGCGGTAGTGTTGTTGATCTGGTCGGGACATTGGGCGTTCGAGCATAAAGACGAGATCAAGCAGCAGATGATCGGCGTAGTCACGGACATCAGCCCATACCTCCCGCTGCCGGCATCGAAGACGCGCGCGGGCGGAGGTGGCGGCGGTGGCGACCGCGACAAACTCGCTGCCCCAAAGGGTGCCCTTCCTAAGCTATCCAAAGATCAGATCGTGCCTCCGGCCATCGTCATTCGCAACGACAATCCAAAGCTCGCGGTCGATCCCAGCGTAGTGGTTCCTCCGCAGATCAAGCTGCCCACTGTGGGTTCCATCGGCGACCCGCTCTCCAAGGTTCTTGGGCCAGCCTCGAACGGCACGGGATCGGGAGGCGGAATCGGTAGCGGTAGCGGCGGCGGCGTTGGGTCGGGCACCGGCCCCGGAGTTGGCCCCGGACATGGCGGCGGTTACGGTGGCGGAGCCTATCGCGTCGGCGGCGGCGTCAGCGCGCCCAAAGTCGTTTACGATCCTGACCCGGAATATTCCGAAGAAGCTCGCAAGGCGAAGTATCAGGGAACGGTAGTCCTGTGGCTCGTGGTGGCCCCCGATGGCCACCCGCAGCAGATCCGGGTGCAACGTTCGCTGGGCATGGGGCTGGATGAGAAGGCAATTGAAGCGGTGCGCCAGTGGCGGTTCGAGCCGGCCAAGAAAGACGGACAGCCCGTGCCGGTCATGATCAACGTCGAAGTCAATTTTCGCTTGTACTAAGTTCCACCATCGCGAGAGATGGGAAGCGCGGCGGGGCAAGTCAGCCCGCCGCGTAGTTATTTGTGTGTGGGCGTTCCACGACGCTCCCGGACGGTGTTCGATTGTGGCCCGGCCCGGATACACGGCACAGGTTCAAGCGCATCCGCGAGCGCCCGGCACTTCATACGCGACGGGGGAGTCCAATTTATTGGCTCCCTAGAGCGAGAGCCCTTTCAGTGGCCGCACGGTTTTGAAGTTGTGTAAGCAACTTTCCATGCTGGCTCAGGCTGGCGGCGGTCCGGTAGGTTTGTTGCGAACCGAGCCTGCCACGAGGCGGATAAACACCAGCACTCCGATCACGGCCAGGATGCGCAGCCACCACGGCCAGTGCGTCTTCGGCTTATCTTCGAGAGGGAGCGTGACGAACGCCGTGGCTACAAGCTTGTTGGCGCACATCGCCGGGTGTGCCGACCCTACGGATTGCAGCGCCACAGCGCGCGTACCTCCGTTAGCGCCGACCCGCACCTCCGCTTGGGCGGCGCCGACGGCACACAGCAGTAGGACAACAGCAGCGATCTTTATCATTGAGCGCATGATGCAGAGAGACAGCTAACTTGCACTGGCTTCGACCTTCCCGTCAACAAATAATAACGCCGGAGGACCTATCAGAGTCATCATTATGGCTCATTCGCCAGCCCGATGGCACCGCGCGCAAAAGCTTAGAATGAGACAGATCTCTGGCACTATAGGCGACCTGTCAACCTCCTCTCTCCGGGAATTACCGACTCATGGACTCGCAGAAAAAATCGTTTTGGCTGTTGTTTACAGTGCTTAGTATCGGCGCCTTCTTCTTGCCCTTCTGGTGGGGCGTAGGCGAGACTTTCGCGTCGGTCTTTGTAAGTTGGTGGGTCATCTATCGCAGCGGCATCTTCTGACCGCGACAACCCTGCTCGCCACCCGAACTCAGCACTTCATCCCGGCGGCGCTCGGCTCATCCCAAACTGACTTGCACTTTGCAAGTTACATTTGCTAACGTGTCGCTCGTGCCTGGAAAGCCGAAATCGAAACGGCGTTCCGGATGTCCGGTCAGCCGCTCGCTGGAAATTTTTGGAGATCGCTGGTCGTTGCTGATCATTCGCGATCTGATGATTCGCGGCCTGCGCAACTTCAACGAGTTCCAGCAGTCGGGCGAAGGGATTGCCAGCAACACGCTTGCCGACCGTCTGCGCAGGCTCGAAAAGTCAGGGATCATCTCTGGCGAAGCGGGCGAAAGCGATGGCCGCAGGGTGGACTATCGACTGACGCGGAAGGGCATCGACCTGGCGCCAGTGCTGCTGGAACTGCTGCTCTGGGGTGCGCAGTATGAAGATTCTGGAGCGCCGTGTGCCGCGGTCAAGAAGATGTCGGAGCAGCGCGAACTCATCCTGGGCGAGGTGCGGCGCCGCTGGCGCGAGAGCGATCGAACTCCACTACAAGCCAAGTCCGGCGAGTGGCTGCTGCCGAATCCGGCGAAGTGACCGTAAAGAACAGGGATTCAAACAACCAAACACGGAGAGCAAATGGATATCAACGTCTACCTCCTTTTTAATGGCGACTGCGAAGCGGCATTCAAGTTCTACGAAAAGCATCTGGGCGGCAAGATCGAGATGATGATGCCGCACAAGGGTTCTCCCGCCGAAGGCCAGGTGCCGGCCGAGTGGGGAGACAAAATCATGCATGCGCGGATGACCATAGGCAATCAGACGCTGATGGCCTCCGATGCGCCTCCGGGGCGCTACTCGAAGCCGGCAGGTTTCTCCGTCAACATCGGCTTGAAGGATGCGGCAGAAGCCGAGCGCGTATTCAACGCCCTGGCGGAAAAAGGCCAAATCCATATGCCGATCGGCGAAACCTTTTGGGCCGTTCGCTTCGGCATGCTGGTCGATCAATTCGGAATTCCATGGATGGTGAACGTCGAAAAGCCGATGTAGTTCAGGCAATCGGGGCGAGTTGCAAAACCGAATCACGTAGTCACAGCGGAGATTGAGGAGATATCCATCATGAGAACATTAGCAACAGCAACGGCATTAGTGGTCATGGCGCTGGCTGCTCTGAGCTCAGCTTACGGTGCGCCGGCCGATACCAAGGAGCAATACAGCAGCATGGCGCCTCTCCGCATGTATCTCGATGATCGCGACAGCGAGATTGCAATGGCGCGCAGTGCGGCGCCCGACGCCATCTCGCGCGATGCGACTGTCCTGGTCCTGACCGAGCACGGATACGTGACAGCGGTCGAAGGCAAGAACGGCTTCGTCTGCGTCGTGGAGCGCGCGTGGATGTCTCCCGTGGACTCCCCGACCTTCTGGGACCCGAAGCTGCGTGGACCGATCTGCTTCAATCCTCCGGCGGCGCGATCGATCCTTCCGGCGACGTATGAACGCACCAAGCTGGCGATTGCCGGCAAGTCGAACTCCGAGATCGTTGCCGGCAACAAGCTGGCCTACGACAAGAAGGAACTGCCGCCGCTGGAACCGGGCTCCATGAGTTACATGATGTCGAAGCAGGCGTATCTGACGGCGAGTGGCGGCAACCTCGCCCACATCATGATCTACACGCCACACCTGGATCCGGCGACCTGGGGTAACGATGTGGCGAATTCGCCGGTCATGCTGAACCCGCAGTTCAAGGACGCCGAGCCGATCGATGTCTGGGTAGTTTCGGTAGGCAAGTGGTCCGACGGAACCCCGGCGCCGGTGATGTAACTGTCGCGCGGGTCCCGCCGCCACAAAGGAAGTATTCATCCCTGAGGAGATTGATGGCTATCGAAGTAGGCAATCGTGTTGAGTCGAAAAAGATGCTGTGGGCAGGCCGCGTGATCAGCGGCCTGATCACCGTGCTGCTGCTAATGGACGCGGTCATGAAGATCGCGCAAGTAGCGCCGGTTATGGAGGGCACCGTGAAGGTGGGCTATCCCGCCAGTGCGGTCTTGCCAATCGGGATCATTCTGCTGGTTTGCCTTATCTGCTATGTCGTTCCGCGGACGGCGGTGCTGGGGGCCATTCTCCTCACCGGATATCTGGGTGGGGCCGTAGCCACCAACTTGCGCATCAGCACTCCTCTGTTTTCGTACATCCTGGTTCCCGTGTACGTTGGCGTGCTGGTGTGGGGCGGGCTGTTTCTGCGGGACGAGCGGCTGCGTGAACTCATTCCGTTACGGAAAAATGCAAATTTTTGACCTCGGATTGTCGATTTTCATTCAAGTCAAACGTCTAGCTCGTGGGGCTGCTGGCGACGGCAGCAGGGAGGAGAAAGGATGAGTAGAGTACGTGCGCTGGTTGGGACGAAGAAGGGCGCTTTCATTTTGGAGGCGGATGGCAAGCGGGACAAGTGGGAGGTCAGCGGTCCGCACTTCGCCGGCTGGGAGCTTTATCACCTGAAGGGATCTCCGGTCGATCCCAACCGCATCTACGCTTCGCAGTCCAGCGGCTGGTTTGGGCAAATTATCCAGCGCTCCAGCGACGGCGGCAAGACTTGGGAAACGCCCGGCGGCGGCCCCGAGAAGTCGCCGCAAGGCTGGCCGATGGGCGAAAGTAACAAGTTCGTCTACGACACCTCGGCCGACAGCGGCAAGACCCTCAGGACGCATCAGTGGTACGACGGCACGCAGCATCCCTGGGAGTTCAAGCGGGTCTGGCATCTGGAGCCGTCACTCACAGACCCGAACGCAGTTTATGCGGGCGTAGAAGACGCAGCGTTGTTTCTCTCCAAAGATGGTGGCGCAAGTTGGCAGGAACTGTCCGGGCTGCGTGGCCACGGGACTGGACCCAGTTGGCAGCCTGGCGCGGGCGGCATGTGTCTGCACACCATCATCCTCGATCCCAGCGATCCGAGCCGCATCTACATCGCGATCTCCGCTGCCGGCGCGTTTCGCACCGACGACGGCGGTAAGACCTGGAAGCCGATCAATCGCGGTTTGCGGTCCAACTTCATGCCCGACCAGGATGCCGAGGTCGGTCATTGCGTGCACCACATCGCGATGAATCCGTCCCGTCCCGGAGTGCTCTTCATGCAGAAGCATTGGGACGTAATGCGTAGCGACAATGCCGGCGACCATTGGCAGGAGGTCAGCGGAAACCTGCCCACCGACTTCGGCTTCGTCATCGACGTTCATGCCCATGAGCCGGAGACGATTTACGTGGTGCCCATTAAGAGCGACTCGGAACACTATCCGCTGGATGGCAAGCTACAGGTCTTCCGCAGCCGCAGCGGCGGCAACGAGTGGGAGCCGCTGACCAAAGGACTGCCGCAGAGCAATTGCTACGTAAACGTACTGCGGGATGCCATGGCAGTCGACACGCTCGACTCCTGCGGCATCTACTTCGGTACAACTGGTGGGCAGGTGTACCTATCTCCCGATGCGGGGGACAATTGGTCGCCGATTGTGCGGGATCTTCCCCCGGTGCTGTCGGTTGAGGTACAAACATTGGCATGATTCGAGTCGTCCTCCCGCAACATCTGCGAACTCTCGCCCACGTCAATGGAGAAGTGCAACTGGAGGTGGAGGGCCGGGCCACGCTGCGCTCGGTCCTCGACGCCCTGGAAGCGCGCTATCCCGCACTACGCGGTACCATCCGCGACCATGTCACCCTGCAGCGCCGCCCCTTCCTGCGCTTCTTCGCCTGTGAGGAAGACCTCTCGCATGACCCGCCGGATAGTCCTTTACCCGACGAAGTGGTAAGTGGAAAAGAGCCTCTCCTGATCATTGGGGCAATTGCGGGAGGATAAAAAAAGACCGGCTGCAGTGGCTGCCGGTCACGTAAAACGATTTCGAGTATCCTACTTCGAGGTTCCTGCCTGCTTCAGGATGTTTTCTGCAAAGTAGTTCTCTATCTTGGCCTGGTCGCGGATGGTCTCGTAGTAAGCTTCTTTCAGCAGCTGCTCGCGGCGATCGCGTAACTGCTCTCGGATGGCCTGCTGCACTCGCGGATCTTTCAGTTCCCGCTGTCCGGCCACTTCCCTGCTCATCAGCTTCACGATGCGAAACCCGAAGACGCCTTTGGCGCTGGGATCGAGCACCGGCAACACGGCAGTGTACTGGCCCGGCTTAAGCTTGTTAATCGCGTCATAGGCGAGCTTGTCGGTCTTGAGGGATGACTCCGGGATGAAGCCCAGATCGCCGCCGTTTTGCGCGGTCTCGGGCTGCTCCGAATAACTCATGGCGACCGTGGCGAAATCTTCGCCGCTGTCCAGGCGATTCTGGATCATCTGCATCTTCTTGCGCGCTTCCGCCTCGTTTTGCGCCTTCATGTTCTTCACCTGCGGATTCGGCTGGGTGGTGACCAGAATCTGCGCCAGGTGATACTGCGGCTCGATCAGATTAAATTCCGCCTTGTGCTGGTTGTAGTAGTTGGTGATGTCGTCGTCGGTGACGTTGATCTTCGAGGTGACTTCCTTATTCAGAACTTTGTCGATCGTAAGCGAGCGCCGCAAATCCTTCTTGAAGTCGTCGAGCGTGATCTGCCGTTCCTTCAGGCGCTGATCGAACTGTTCCTGCGTGAATGGCGCTTTGATCTCCGTAAGCTTGGCATTGACTTCCTCGTCCGTAGCCAGCAGGCCGAGCTTCTCGGCGCGCTGCATCAGGATTTCATTGTCGATCAAATCGCTCAAGATCTTCAGACGCAGCGTATCCGACTGCTCGGCGCTGGGCTGCTGTGGAGAGCCGGCTACTTGTGCGTCATAAAACTTCTGCACGTCGGTGCGGGTGATGTTCCGGCCGTTAACGGTGGCCATTACGTCGTTGCCGACTTCTTTGTTAGAGCAGCCAAGGCTTAGCAGAAGCGTACTCATTGCCAGCAGGCTGGCCATCGCCGCGAGAATTCCCGATCTCTTACGTTGCAGTTCCAAACTCCGCCCCTCCTGGGAGGCACACACCCTAATGCGGGATATACGACCCGGATTAATCCGCAAGTACTACCACCCTGCGTATCGCAGAGCGATACCGGGCTTACTGCTGGGCCCCACCGGGCTGGGCTTGCGCCGGCGGTTTGGCCGGTGCAGGCGGCGGAGGTGGAGGCTCCACGCCCGCAGCCTTAAGCTGACGATTCAACGCCATGCGCAAGTCGTTGGCATCGATTGCGCCCTCAACTTTTTCACCATTGATGAACAGCGTCGGCGTGGCGCTGATGTTCAGCTTGTCCCCTTCGGCCATCGACGCCTTCACCACGGTATCCGACTGCGCCTTGATGCACGCCTGCAGCTTGGTCGCGTCGGCGTCGTTTTTCTTGCCGAAATCCATGGTGATCTGGTCCAGCTTGTTGTAGGAATTCTGTACATTCTGCTGGCCGCCGCTGATCTCGCGCTGGTTTGCATGCAGATAATCCGCCAGTTGCCAGTACGCAGTGCCGCTCTGGGCGGCCAGGCAGTTGGCGTCATTGGCTGCATGCTGCGCCCAGGGATGGATCTGGAGCAGCGGGAAGTCCTTGTAGACGATCTTGATCTTGTCTTTGTACTCCGGCAGGATCTCGCCCATCAGTGTGGCATGCATGCGAGCGCAGAATGGGCACTCGAAATCGTCGAAGTTAACAACTGTGACCTTGGCATCGGGATTACCACGCACTGGGCGTCCAGCGACGGTGATCTTGTCCATCGTCTCCGCGTAAATGTCCTTGGTCAAGTCAATCTTGGTAAATCGAATCAGCGTTTTCCCATCCTTGGACAGCAAAAACTCCGCCTTTTGCGATTTTCCGTCCCGGCTCATGGTAACCGGCAGGGTCTCGTAGTTCGGAAACTCGCTTCCGGTCGGTGTGCCAACCGAGATACTTACGTCAGGCGGGATGTTGAAATAAGCCCGTATCTGTTCCTGCACGTGCTCGGCGACATTCGGAGGCACAGTTGGCAAGGAAGAGGAGGCGCCAGAGTTCGTTTGCGCCAGGCTAAAAGTGCACAAGAGCAGCCACACGACTGCCAATCGCTGTAGAAGCAAGCTGCGAAAACCGCCTTTCGGAGGGAACGATGGTACCCCGTTATTATCTCATGGATAGAGTTGGCGAACCGGGCGGCACCGGGGACCACCCGGCGGAATTCGCGCCGTCAGCTCCGCTCAGAACCGGACCGCCTGAGGCAGTCGACGGAGAGCAAGGCATTCATGGATCCGGAGCGGAAGCCCTCCATATCGAGCGTGACATAGGTGAAGCCGAGAGCTTTGAAGATGCGGGTGAATTCCGCGGCCATCTCAGTCGTCATGGCGCGCGGCAATTCGTCCTTCGCGATCTCTAGGCGCACAATCTGACCGTGGTGGCGCACCCGAAACTGCCGGAAGCCAAGCTGCCGCAGAGCCTCCTCGCCCTCCTCGACCGCGGCGAGAGCTTCACGCGTCACTGCGCGCCCGTACTCGATTCGCGAGGCCAGGCAGGCCGACGCCGGCTTGTCCCACACTCGAAGACCGGCTTGCTCCGCCAGGAGTCGAATGTCTTGTTTGGTCAGGCTTGCGTCCAGTAACGGAGCGGCAACCCCGTGCTGATGCGCTGCCTTCTGCCCCGGCCGGTAGTCACCCTGATCGTCCACATTGACGCCGTACGCGATCGTCTCATATCCGTTCTGGTGCCGGAACTCTTCCATCACGGTGAACAGTTCATCCTTGCAGTGGAAGCAGCGAGCTCCATCGTTGCGGCGATAGTCCAGACGATCCAACTCTTCGGTGTTTATGACGGTGAGCGGTATCTGCTGCTCGTCCGCAAACGCCACCGCGTCACGCATCTGCGCGCGAGCAAGACTGGGTGAATCGGCCAGCACCGCCATCATGTTCCCCGCCAGTTCCGTGTGAGCCACCCATGCCAGGAACGCGGAATCGACGCCTCCGGAGTAAGCAACCAGCAACCGCCCCATGCGCCGCAGGCTCGCGCGCAAGGAGAGCAGCTTCTGTTGTGGGTCCTTCGCTACAGAGGGCAGTCGGGACGGCAGAGCAGACATAGCTTCATTGTAAGACAGCTGCGGCCGGGGAAGGTTGTGGGTTAGTAAAGACGTTCCAGCTTGCGGATACTGCCAAACGTGCCGACATTGGTCAGGCTGAAGGAGAAGCGAAAGGTGTTTTCCGTGTTCAACGGGCTGAACGCCCAGCGCGAGTATTGAAACGCAATTCCGCAACAGTCCCAGTTGTAGTTGGTCTGGATTGTCGCGGCCTGCAATAGGTCCGATTGAGCATCCACGCCGACGTTGAACGCCGCACTCAAACCTCTTCGGCTCATGGCGCCCCAGATCACACCCATTCGCCACTGGTCAAATACATTCGGAACCACCACGCCGTTAATGATGGCCGGCTCGCCCGGCGCATTCACGTATGTTTGTCCGGCCGTCACGTAGAAGTTAGAAAAGCGATATCCGGCATAAATTGAACTGGCGTTGATCTGGTGCAGCACCGGGTCGTAATCCAGATCCCACTGGAAATCCGTAAGACCGGCCGTGGCGCGCAGCCGGGAGATGATTGGCGACCAGATGCGAGGCTCGGTGAGGAAAGCGATACCGGTGAAGTCTACCGTGCTGTCAAACACATTCCGCGTTCCCGGCACCAGCGCTCCGCCGAAGTTCGAGTTGCCAAAGTACTTCTGCGCAATGGCCCAGCTGAATATTTCGCTGGCCGGCGCGGACTTGTCCTCGCAAACACCGAAGCCGCCGCCCTCAGATGACTTGAGCTTCTCCGAAAACTCCGAATGATCGGAATGCTGAAAGCACTTGGGACTGAGCTTCGTCTTTTTCGAGAAGAGCCGGTTCACAAAGCCGTACTCGACTTCGTTTGTATCGGCCAGGATGTCGCGTTCATCGAAGCGAAGAATCTGGCTGAAATTTTCGATGCCGGACTGATATCGATAGATCGCGTACGGCTCGATCGTATGCTTGATCGCATGGCCGAATGGCTTGTGCTGGAAGATCCGTGAGACCGTAGGCGGGCGTAGTTCGAAGGATGCATTCGCCACGTTGCGATTGATAGGATTATTGACCGCGATGCCGATTACGGTCGTCGAAGTACCTGGCTCCAGCCGCTGCGAATAGTAAGTTTCGCGTGCTCCAACCTCCGGACGGAACGTCCACCCGTCGAACAGCTTCGGCCATGCGATATAAGGCGCGGCATCCAGGCGGCCTACGAACGGCGCCGTTTCGAAGCCAATCTCATTTCGCGAAACGCCGCCCGCTACCAAGTCGTACGAATACACCAGGTTCGATCGGTTGAATGGCCGCTCCGCAGTGGCGAACTCAATCGACGGTGAGTGCACAATTTGAATGTAATCACCGGGATTATCGCTTTGATAGTCCTGGTAGCTGTCGGCCATCACGCTGAAGGCGTAGCTATCCCAATTCTTATAGACAAAGCCTGTAGAGCGCACTTCAGACTGAATTGCCTCTGCGAATCCGAGAGCAAACACTTGCCGGAAAATAAATGACGAAAGATAGTCGACGTTGAGCACCGCGTGAAAGTCATCGCCCAGCTTTTTGAACGCATTGACACGCAGGTCTTCGCCGCCTTGATTTTGCTTGTAGTAGGGCCCAGGGGGCGCGCCCTTGCTATCGATGACTCCGTAATAAGCGGCCTGAATTCCCCAGGTGTAGCCGATTGCGCGGAAGTCGCCGAACTCCGCCGAGCCTCTTGAGGAGTAAAGCGCGGCGCCCAGCGTCGCGTCTGCATTGCGACTGATGGCCCAATAAAAACCGTCTCCAAAAATCGTTCCGCGCGTGCTGGACGATCCGATGGTGGGAATCAGAAAGCCACTCTTCCGGCCGAGATTGTCGACGGGATGCTCCATGTACGGGAAGTAAAAAACCGGAACGCCATGCAGCTTTAAGGTTGCGTGGTGCAGAATGGCTTCATCGCCCATTTCCACATCGGCGGTTTTGGAATCAAGCTGCCATCTCGGTTTCGGCAACTGACACGAGGTCACGTATCCGTGGTTGACCCGATAGAGGTCCGGACCCAGTTTGTCTACCACTTTGCCGGTGAAGAAAAATGGCGTCGAGGAGGTGAGAAACATTTGGCGGTTCTTCACCTTCACGCCGGTCGAGCCCGTCACGTCGTAAAACTTGCCGGTATCGCGGCTGATGTCGTAGATAGCACTACTCCCCACCAGGTGAGCGTTGTGCAGCGAGCTGTCGAAGACGACGTGCCCTTTGGCTTTCAGGATGCCTGTGGACGAGTCATACGTCGCTTCATCGGCGTGCAAGTCATTCGGGCCGAAACGAATCTCCACGTGGCCACGCACGTTGTAGATGTCCTCGTTTTTTTCCTGCTCATCGGCGCGGATCAGGACTTCGTTACGACCGAGTGGAACGTTCATCGCCGGCTTCTGCGGACCCAGGTCCTGGTCGCTTTCCTGCAGGCGTTGCTGCACCAGCTGCTCCGTGGCGGTATCTTCGCGGCCGGAATCGGTTTTGACGGTGATTTCCGGCGTACCGTTTTCCGCTTGAATTTGCTGAGCTTCGGCGGGACGCAACTGGCTGGTTAATACACCAGGGAGCACAAAGGCGTGACACAACAACAGCGCCATGATAATCAATCGAGTGCGGGGAATCATCGACAGGCGTGCGTCCCTTTGCCGGCTTTTAGTTTAGCGTTACCCTGCAACTTAGCACGTTGCAGCGGAGCAGGCAAAATACGAATCGCACCGCTGGTTCCACGCCGCTCTGGACGTTCTTCTAAACCCGCCCGATGTTTGCTGGTTGCGCAATCGACGCAATTCGAGTGCACGGTTTAGCTGTGTCCGAATATTCGGCGGGTGACCTCCTGTTCTCATCACTTGTGCGTTCACGGCCGCAACCAGGACCCGATATACGCTGCGGGCAAGAAGGATAGTCGCGCCACGACATGACCGAACAGCAGATGTTACGCTCCGACACTTCTGATTCGTCGCAATCCGCCGACGAGCTCTGGCGAAATGAGATCCAGGCAAGAGTCGCACGCTATCGCACCCGACGTGGACGGCGTCTTGAGGGAACATACAGCATGCGGTTCCCCTTCGAAGGCGACGGGGAGGAAGCGCTCAAGGCTTCGCAGTCGACGGCGAACGCCGTCGTCGATTCCGAAACGGACATCGATGAGTTTTCGCACGACGATCCGGCCGTCGCGCTGAACGACGTGCTCGACCTTCCCACCGAAAGCGCCACGCGCGAGATCAGCGTCTCCCCCGCGGGGCATGCGACGGTCGCCGAGTGGACCGAGGCGTCGACGGAGATTGTGACCCAGGTTGCGGAGTTGAAGCCCGAAGTTTCTTCGCATGAGGCCGTCGAGTTCGAGCCAGAGACGCCCAAGAATTCCGACTTCGAACTGGAGCCGGATCTCGAGCCCCTGCCTCCACCTCTGCCTCGTCCGCCGGCAAAGCGTAAGATCATTGCCTTCCCGCGACAGGCTACGAACCAGGAAGAGGTCTATCGCCTCGCCGACCCTATAATTCCCGAGCAGCCTCGTATTCTCGATGTGCCGGAAGAGCTGGAGCCCTTTCCGACGACGCCGTTGCTCGAAGGTCTTCAGCTTCCCGCTGCGCAGCAATCCGCGGCACCGTCTCCGGATCATATCGAGCTGCCATTCCAGGCGGCCAGTATCTCTCGCCGCTTGAGCGCCGGAGTTCTGGATTTTGCCATCGTGGCGGCAGCCAGCGCCGCCTTCGGCGGCGTTGCCTACAAGTTCCTGCCCAAGCTGCAACTCACCAAGCCGCTTATTCTCGGCGCTGCAACGGTTCCCGTTCTGCTCTGGGCCGTCTATCAATACCTCATGGTGATGTATGCGGGTACCACCGCCGGTATGCAGATCACCAAGATCCGCCTCAGCACCTTCAAAGGCGGAGCTCCGAACCGGCGTCACCGCCGAAGCCGCGTCATCGGTCTGTATTTCTCGACCGCGTCGCTCATGATGGGACTGCTGTGGTCTCTGGTGGATGTTGATGCACTGTGCTGGCACGACCGCATCAGCCACACCTATCTGACTAGGCGGGACTAGCACGACTTTCCTGCCGGGAAAATCGTCTGCCCCCCCCGCTGATTAACGGGGATGTAATCTCCGGTCTGCTGACAAGTTCTGCGTAAACAGATACATTCAAGCGAGACCTTCGGACGATGCGTCCAGCCGCCGTTGGCATCAGTAATGGCAGTACACTGAGTAAGCATCCTTGCCCGGTACGCGGGTGCAGGGGAATCTGCCCCGAAAATGCGGCCACCACTTATGGCTTCAAAGCCCGAGAATCTCCAACGACCCGCAATCAAAGTCTTCGTCGCCACTACGGTGATGCTGACATTCATCTCCTACTGGCGAGCGGCCGCCATTATCCTCTCCGATCTCGCTTCGTCGGCCTATTACGTGGGCGGCGACGCCGAGAAGGTCATTGGCAGGAGCGCTCCCTGGTTCGTGCTGGCGGTGATGCTGTTCAGCTACGCGGTGCGCGCTCTCTATATCGAATCCAGTTCGATGTTTGTCCGCGGCGGAGTTTACCGCGTGGTGAAGGAGGCCATGGGTGGAAAGCTGGCCAAGCTGTCCGTCTCCGCCCTGCTGTTTGACTATGTGCTTACCGGACCAATCAGCGCTGTGTCGGCCGGACTGTATGTCTCCGGATTCCTGACGGACACCTTCCATCATCTCGGCTACAAGATTGTTCTTCCTGACAACTTCTTCGCGGCTTGCTTCGCGATTGTTGTCACGTTGTACTTCTGGTGGAAGAACATCCAGGGAATACACGAATCGAGCGAACGCGCGCTGCAGATCATGAAGATCACGACCGTCATGGTCGTCGTGCTCATCATCTGGTGCCTGATTACGATAGCTAAGACCGGTGCACATCTGCCGCCGCTGCCTTCGGCCTCCACCATGCACCATGACAGGGAGTCGCTGGGCTGGCTTCTAGGCACTTGGGCGGCGCGCATTCCTCTCATCATGATGCTGGTGGGCTTCGGCCATTCGGTACTGGCCATGAGTGGCGAGGAGTCGCTGGCGCAGGTCAATCGCGAAATCGAGCACCCCAAGCTGAAGAACCTGGAAAAGACCGGACTGGTGATCTTCCTTTACAGCCTGTTCTTCACCTCCCTGGTCTCTTTCTTTGCCGTGATGATCATTCCAGACAAGGTTCGGCCTGACTACTTCGCCAACCTCATTAGTGGCCTGGCGATGAACGTGGTCGGTCCTTATAGCCTGCGACTGATTTTCCAGGGGTTTGTGGTGCTGGTCGGCGCCCTCATTCTTTCGGGGGCGGTCAATACCGCGATCGTCGGTGCGAACGGCGTGCTCAATCGCATGAGCGAAGATGGCGTACTGACGCCATGGTTTCGCAAGCCGCAGAAGAAATACGGAACCAGTTTCCGCATCATCAACTTGATCGTTGGGCTGCAAATTCTGACTATTGTGGCCAGCGGTGGAAACGTCTACCTGTTGGCTTCGCTGTATGCCTTCGGCGTGATCTGGAGCTTCGCCTTCAAGTCACTGGCTGTGGTTGTGCTGCGCTACACCGAGCCGGAGAACCGGCAGTGGAAAGTTCCGGGCAACTTCCACATCGGTAGGACGGAAATCCCCGTTGGGTTGTTCCTAATTTGCCTGGTGCTGTTCGCCACAGCTTGCGTCAATCTGTTCACCAAACCGCTGGCGACCGTCTCTGGCGTCGCATTTAGTGTTTGCTTCTTCGCGATCTTCTCCGTCTCCGAACACATCACGGCCAAACAGCACGCACGCGAAGATTCTGGCCTCGACCAGTTCAACGTCGCTCAGAACGCCGAACTGAATGCGGAAACGATGGAAGTGCGCCCGGGCAACATTCTTGTAGCGGTGCGCGATCCTCGCAATCTGTATTACCTGCGAAAGGTGCTAGCCAAGACCGACACCACCAAAACGGACGTCGTAGTAATGACCTCGCGGGTGTATCACCGCGAACATACATTCAGTGGCAGCATCGAGATGGACACGTCCGAAGTCTTCGAGAAGTATGAACAGGAGTTGTTTACTGCCGTAGTTTCCGCCGCCGAAAAGGAGGGCAAACACGTCTCCTTGCTGGTCGTACCGACGAATGATGTCTTCGAGAGCATCGTGGCGACAGCGCAACGGCTGCACACTTCGGTAGTCGTTTGCGGCGTATCGAATAAGTTGACCGCCGATGAGCAGGGCAAGCTTACCGGGGACGCGTGGGAGCGTTTGCCCGAGCCGCGTCCGCGCTTGCGGCTGGTGGTGTTTGAACCCGATGGAACCAGGCATGAATACATGCTGGGTCCGCACACCCCACGCATGCGGCAGGAAGATGTCGACCTGCTGCACGGCCTGTGGAAGGAACTGACCAGCGATCCTCACTACCGCGAACTGCATCACTATCACGTGTTGAATGTTGCCCTGCAGGAGATGAAAGCGCGCATGCATGATGATGAGCGCAAAGACGATGTCCTCAAGGACATCTCCGATGAGATGACCCGCAACAGCGGCGAGCCTATTGCTGAAGACGACGCTCAGTCCACGCCGCCAACATAACGTTTAGTCATTCCCGTTGAGCGGGCAGTAAGGTACCGGCCGCCAGAGTCTGGGTGGCCTGGCAGGGCGCACGCCGAGCCCGGTGCAGCACGCCTTCAGGTTGCATTTGCTGCCCGCCGCCGGTTCAGCCGTGGGAATGCCCGCTGCACCCGTTGCTCCTGGCTTACCAATTCTTTTCGCCTGCCCCCGCTGAAGCGGTGCTCCACGCTCGGGGCACCTCCGTTCTTAGGCCAGGGTAGGGTGTTTTCGTCACTCCCACCGAATATCTTGTTACCATCGAATCGTGAGCTCTTCTTCGAAGAAAGTCCGCGTCCGCTTCGCTCCTTCTCCCACTGGTCAACTGCACGTCGGCAACGCCCGCACTGCGCTCTTCAACTGGCTCTTCGCGCGCCAGGCGGGAGGCGTGATGGTGTTGCGCATCGAAGACACCGATGTCGAGCGCAGCGAGGCCCGCTTCGAAACGCAGCTGCTCGAAGACCTGAAGTGGATGGGCATCGACTGGGATGAAGGTCCCGACGTCGGGGGCGAGTACGCGCCCTATCGCCAGAGCGACCGCATCGCAATTTATCGGGAGCACGCCGAGCGCCTGGTCGGCGAGGGCAAGGCGTATTACTGCTTCTGCTCGCAGGACGAGCTGGAGCGTGATCGCGACGAGAAGCTGAAGGCGCAGCTTCCGCCGATCTACTCGGGTAAGTGCCGCGCGCTCGATCCGGCTGAAGCGCAGCAGCGCCGCGCGAAAGGCGAGGGTGCGGCTATCCGTCTGCGCATCCCCGAGCATCCGCTTCGCTTTCACGACATCGTGCACGGCGCAGTCGAGTTCTCGAATGAAGTGGTCAGCGATCCCATCATTCTGCGCTCCTCCGGCATTCCGGTTTACAACTACGTGGTCGTGGTTGACGACGCACTGATGGAGATCACGCACGTAATCCGCGGCGACGATCACCTGTCCAATACGCCGAAGCAGGTCGCGCTGTACGAAGCGTTGGACTGGCCGGTGCCCGAGTTCGCGCACCTATCCACCATTCTCGGCGCCGATCGCGAGCGGCTGTCGAAGCGTCATGGCGCAACTTCGATCGCTAATTTTCGCGACATGGGAGTGCTGCCCGAAGCGCTGATCAACTATCTCGCGCTGCTGGGATGGGCGCCGAGTGGCGGCACGCGCGAAATCTTCTCGCCCGACGAATTGAAGAAGGAGTTCTCGCTGGAGCGCGTCACCCCATCGCCCGCGGTTTTCGACATGGAGAAGCTCTACTGGCTGAACCGGCACTACATCAAGCAAAGCTCGCCGGAACGCATCGAGAGGCTGGCCGAGCCGTTTTTCGTGCGCGCCGGACTGCTGCCGCAAAATCCCGATGTGCCGACGCGCGCCTGGTTCTCGAAAGTGATAGCGCTGCTTGCGCCCTCGGTCGATAAGTTGGAGCAGCTACCGGAGCGTGCGGCGCTGATCTTCCACTACGATCCGGCCGCCGCAGTGAACTCGCCCGACAACGCCGAAGTGATGGCCGCTCCGAACACCACCGACGTATTGGCAGCTTTTGTGCAGCAGGCGCAGGCGGATAGCGCGCCTATGACGCCGGAGCGGTTCAAAGCCATCATGAACGAAGTCAAGGCAAAGAGCGGCGCCAAGGGCAAAGATCTCTTTCATCCGGTGCGCATCGCGTTGACCGGATCGCACTCCGGGCCGGAGTTCGACAAGCTGATACCGATCCTCGAGGAAGGTTCGAAGCTCAATTTACCGCAGCATGTCATGAGCGTCGGCGAGCGGCTGACTGCGTTTGGCGAAGTGAAGATCTTCTGAAGGCTCGGAAGCTGAAGCTCTCTCGCAAGAACATAGGAGCCGCTGGGACGCTGGCCTGAAGGCCAGCTCTACCCGTATTACCTTAGTCTTCCACCAGTGCTTTTCGTAGTGCCGCGCGGGCGAGAATGCGCGTTGAATCCAGCGTGGGGAGCGGACTGGTCGTGTCGTCGATTAGCAGTGGAATCTCGGTGCAGCCGAGGACTACCGCGTCGCAGCCCTCGTCCATGAGGCGATGGATGATGCGATGAAACACCCTCCGCGATTCATCCAGGAACTCCCCTTTGACCAGCTCATCGAAGATGATCGCGTTGATTCGCCCGCGCTCCTCCTCGTTGGGAGTCATGCACTCAATTTCTTGCTCCGACAACTTCTGCGGATACACCCGGCCCTCCATGGTGTAGCGGGTACCCGTCACCGCCAGCTTGCGAAAGCCCCTGCGCTTGGCTTCGGCTGCCACTTCCCCGACAATGTGCAGCCACGGCAGTGGCGACTGAGGCGCAACCATCTCGAACGCGCCATGAATTGTGTTGTCAGGGCAGATCAGGAACTCGGCTCCCGCCTTCGCAAGTTTGCTTGCCGAAGACAGCATCAGATCGGCGACGCCACGCCAGTCATCAGCGTTGATGAAGTCCATGTAGTCGCCGAGCGAATGCGTGTGCATGCTGATCTCGGGATGGTGGTATCCGCCAAGTTGAAGGTCGCCCTCCTCGCAGATGGTGCGGTAACAGAGCGCAGCGCCCTCGGCGCTGCAGGCAACAATTCCGATATGCTTCGACATCTCCCAATTGTCGCAGAGCGTATGCCTGCCCTTTCGTGCGTCGGCGCGAATCGGCACGTCCAGGTCCCTCGAAGCGCAAAGGAGGTTACTCGCGATGGCAATAATTCTTAATACAGCGGAGTAGAATCTCCACATGGCCGAGTTGTTCAACCCCGCCAGGCAGGAAGCGCAAGAACGGAACTGGACGCCCTTCATCATCGGGCTGGTTGCGGTCATCGTGGTGGTCGGCATCCTGGCGCTGGTGACGCGCAATTCGGGCCCTGCGGCGCAGCAGGTCGATCCTTACGTTTCCAAGCTTCAGATCTCGAATGCCAAGGTCAGCGCGGCAGAGAACTATGTTGGCGGCACGGTCACCTATCTCGACGCCGATATCACCAATACCGGCGACAAGACGCTGGTCGGCGCGGACATGAACCTGGTCTTCAAAAACACCATGAATGAGGTCGTGCAGAAGGAAACGCTGCCGCTGCATGTGCTGGTGGAGAACCAGATGGGCGGCTACCCCGACCTGGTCGACATGACCCGTTCGCCGATTGCGCCGGGCCACACCAAGTCCGTCCGCATGACTTTGGAACACATCTCCGCCGACTGGGACCAGGCCCCACCGCAGATGGGGCTTGCGAATTTGAAGTTGAAGTGACCGGCCACGAGTGTGCCGCCAACTAGTGTGCTTCCGCCCCCGGTGACGAATCGTCACCGCCGCCAGCCAGCGATCGAATCTTCCCCGCCAAACCCAAGATCTGCCTGGTGAGACTGTATCCCGGGTCCAAAATGAAAAGCAGGTTGAAGCCCAGCCAGATGAGTGCGCCCAGTAATACGATGTTCTTCTGGTCCAGCCGCTGGACCGCCGGTACCAGCAGGCGCACCGCCAGGATCGAGGCGGGCAGGACGGAAACCGTGAGGGCCCGCAACAGGCGTTCACCGAAGCGCTGGGCCTGCTCACGCTTGCTGACCACGGGCACGGGCGTTTTGTCGAGTAATTCCCAGCGCAGATTGCAGAACTGCATCAGCGTGTTTTCCAGATTCAGTTTCAACTGCTCCGGTATGGCTCCTTGCGAATAAATGGCATTACCGAAGGACGCGTAGAATAAGCGCATGCGCAGGGTCGCCCCCGTCCTCCTGATTCTCCTATCGGCATCGATGCTGCTGGCACAGGCGCCGGCACCTTCATTCGCGCCCCAGGCAGCAACCGCCGCTCCTGCCAGTTGGCCGACGGCTCAGTTCGCCTCTTCCAAAGACGAAAGCGTGCAGAAGGCCTACGCCCTGCTCAACCAGATGATTCGCGCTCTGGGCGGCGACGCTTATCTGAACGTGCAGAACATGCAGACGGAAGGCCGAACCTACGGCTTCTATCATGGCCAGCCCAGCGGCATGGGCACCGTCTACTGGCGCTTCTGGCAATGGCCAGACAAGGAGCGGATCGAATTCACCAAGCAGCGTGATGTAGTGGAGCTCTTCGTTGGCGACAAGGGCTACGAGATCACCTATAAGGGCACGGCCACACAGGACCCAAAGGACATGGACGACTATATTCGCCGCCGCGACCACTCGCTGGAATGGGTGCTTCGCCACTGGCTGCCCGCGCCGAAGACCATGATTCTTTACGCCGGCACCGCCATGGTGGAGCGCAATCTCGCCGATCAGGTAAGCGTTCTCAGTGGCGACAATGACAGTGTCACAATCTCTATCGATTCGACCACGCGGCTGCCTGTGAAGATTTCCTATAGCTGGCGCGATCCCGTGGACCGCCAGTTCGACGATGAGTCCGTCGTCTTCAGCAATTACAAGCTGGTGCAAGGTGTACAGACACCGTACAGTACGGTGCGCAATCTGAACGGCGAGATGGCCAACCAGCGATTCATCACTTCGGCGACCTACAACACCAATATGGCTCCGACCTTGTTCGAAACCAAGGGGATCACCTACAACCCCGGCAAACAGCTGTCGAAGTAAATCCTGCCAAGGCCGCGATCAAATTCATCGCCGCTCCGTGATGTGCTGCAGTTCGAGCTCGTAGGGAGCAGGGCTGACTCGCGTAGTCCCGTCAAATGGGCCGTTGTACGCCACAATGAGGAACAAGCTGAAGGACAAGGTTCCGGCCAGCGCAGCCGTCATGGCTGCCTGCCAGGCAATGCTCTCGTGTCCGAAGAAGTAGGTGAAAGCGATCAGCACGATTCCACCCCCGAACAGCAGATACCACAAAAGCTGAGGCACAGTTCCGCGGCTGGTAAAGAGTCGTATGCGGCGATAATTCGACAGATCGTTCAGGTGCCTCAGCGACTCGGCGGTGTAGACCTGCTCCTTCACGTCGGAGATGCTGCCACTGGTGTAGACATCCATCAGCTTTTGCACCGCGGCCCAGGTTCGCGGACTGTCGCGGCCCTCTGCCATCGCCGGGAACTCGTCCTCGAGCACTGCGTGAGTGTATTCCAGCAGCGCATTGCGAACCAGGGTGTGTTGCAGTTCGGGCAGGCCAGCCGACATGCGCGACAGATCCCCCACCGCATTGACCTCGCGCTCGAGATTGGTGCCGGCATCCTGGAACTGCGTCCAGACCACGAAGATGGCGAAAGCGATCAGTACAGCGTACAGCGTGCCAATCATCAGAAAAAAGTAGCTGGCAATATCGAGATGCCTCTTCAGGTATTCCAAGTCGACATAACGGCGCACAATCAACAGGCCCAGGACCGAAACCAGCATTGAGCCGATGACGAAAATTGTGCCGTATAAGGGGGAGTCCAGCTGCGGTCCAGTGGAAAAGAGAAGCATGACCTGTGATTTTGCAGCCTGCCGCGGGATTTCGGTACTTAAAAGTGAATTCTGGACGTTTCGAATGTGATACCGACGCTATGGCAGGCTGCTGAAAAACGCTTGAGGGCGACCTGTTCGGTAGAGCTGGCCTTCAGGCCAGCGCCTAAGCCATTATTTCCGCATTGGACTAACCCCGCGTCCCACAAGGTAAGACCCCAAGATCAGGGATGTAGCGTTTGGCTGGCCTGCGGTACCAGTTGGAAGTACACCTGTTGTGGCAGCCGAGTGTCCCAATGGCCGTTCAGCTTGGCATATCCTACCAGGCTGAAGAACAGCAAAGCGATCATTGCTGCCACCGTCCATACGGGAATCGTCTTGCGACCCGGGACCGAGATAACCAGCGCATCCTTGGCCGGACAGACTGCGACGCATTCCAGACACCCGGTACATTCGGCGGAGCGGATCTGCACCAGCTTGTCGACCGGCAGTGCCGACGGGCAAGCCTTGGCGCACTTGGCGCAGTCGATACAGGCAGGTTCGCTACGCCGAACCTTTACCGGGCTCAGCATCGAGACCAATCCCATGAGCGCCCCGTACGGGCACAGATAGCGGCACCAGAAATTTTGCACGAAGATCGATGCCACGAGGAGTCCGAGCAAGACGAACGCAGCTGTTCCACCCAGAAAGCGGAAGAAGTTCAGCATGCGAACGTCGACAATCAAACCATATGGATCGCTGAGAAAGCCTGCGATCGCAGATGCCGACATCATCGCGACCGCGTACGCGAAGAAGCCCAGCAGCAGGTATTTCATCCCACGCAGCCCGACATCAAGCCACCGCGGGAGAGAGAAACTGCGGCGGAAGGTGTAACGTCCCAACTTCCACAGATATTCCGACAGCGTGCCCACCGGACACAGCCAGCTGCAGAAGGCCTTGCGCAGCACGAACGACATCAGCACAAACGACGTGAAGAGAAACAGTCCGGCTGGGTGAATCGACGGCCATTGATGCGAGGCGATGACATACTTCAGCTGCATCAGTCCGGCGATAGGCAGCCAACCCTCAACGCCGGCGGGCCGCTCAACGGCAGGCGTTCGTCCGGCCGTTTCCGCCCACCGCACCCACTGAAAGAACTGCATCCCAATCCAGACATTCAGCACCAGAAACGCCAGCTGAAATCCAAGCCGCAGCCGTTGCGAGTAGTCGCGATCGGTGCGGCGCACTAGCTTCTTAAGGGGCCGCTGTCCGCTCTTCGCGATTCGCTCTTCGCCTTTTGCTGGTTGCTCTTTGCCGACCGCTTGTCCCTTTGTGTCAGGGACATCGATACGGAGGGTGTCATCCTGAAGGCAGCCCGCTCCGGCGGGCGGAGTCGAATGACCCCTGTACCCGGGAAAGGACGCTGGCCTTAAACATCCAAGCGATTCCTGTGCCTGTACCGCCATGTACTCAGGCTACGAAATCGCATCACGCGAGGCTATGACTTAGGTCACAAATACATGGGTTGTGCCGCCCTAGCAGTTGTCGGCTAGAATCAAACGGTTTCAGCCCCAACTATTCAGTGCTCAACATTCTTGCCATCTCGAATTACCGCTCCCTTCGGAATATCGTCATCCCCCTGCGCCGCTTAAACGTCGTCACAGGGCCGAACGGGAGCGGGAAATCTAACCTGTACCGCGCGCTGCGGCTGCTCGCCGACACGGCGCAAGGACGTGTGATCCCATCGTTAGCGCGGGAGGGCGGTCTGCAGTCGACGCTTTGGGCCGGACCGGAAACGATCGGGGGTGCGGTACGGCGCGGGGATCATCCAATTGAGCCCACAGTACGCCAGCGCCCGGTTAGCCTCGGGATGGGCTTCGCGGGAGATGAGTTTGGATATCTGATCGACCTGGGGTTGCCGCAACAAACAAGAGAGTCCTCGACGATCTTCAAACTCGATCCTGAGATCAAGCGCGAATGCGTATGGCACGGCCCCACGCTGCGGCCGTCAACGCTGTTGGTCGATCGGCGCGGTCCCCTGATAAAGATTCGAGGCGAGCAGGAGGAGTGGCGGCTTGTCACCGACCACCTTGCGACGTACGACAGCATGATGACTTATGTCGCCGACGCGCGCACGGCACCCGAGGTGCTGACTCTGCGCGAGTCGATTCGTGCCTGGCGCTTCTATGATCACTTCCGTACCGACATCGATGCTCCCGCCCGTGCAGCACAGATCGGAACCCGCACTCTGATTCTGAGCAATGACGGCGCCGACCTTGCGGCTGCAATTGAAACGATTCGGGAGATCGGCGATAGCGACGCGGTCGCGTCGGCGGTCACCGACGCTTTCCCCGGAAGCCGGCTGCACGTCACCAGCGATGCCGGACGCTTCAACCTACTGATGGAACAGCACGGTCTGCTGCGCCCGCTGGGCACGGCTGAGCTTTCAGACGGTACGCTGCGTTACCTGTTGCTGATTGCGGCGCTGCTTACTCCGCGCCCGCCTGAATTGATGGTGTTGAACGAGCCCGAGACCAGCCTGCATCCGGACTTACTCGCACCCTTGGCGCGGCTCATCGCTCGCGCCTGCGAGCACTCACAACTCATCGTCGTTACGCACTCTTCGCCGTTGATCGCCTCATTGCAGGAGCACTCCGGCTGTCATTCGATTGTGCTGGAAAAGTCGTTTGGCGGGACCAGTGTCGCGGGAGGGCGGGCGGTTGGAGCGCCGGCCTGGAACTGGCCCGCACGCTAAGCAGATTCCTTATGCCTCCGGACAACATTTCTGCTCCTTACTGCACCTCAAAGAATGTCCGTCATTTCAGAGACCCATCATGACTAACAAATCCAAGTCCCTGCTTGCCCTTGCCGGATTCGGCGCAGCAGTTGCCGGAGCCGCCTGGTTCGGTTCGCGTTACAGCCCGAAAGATCCACGCACGAAGCTCTGGTACAACCGCTTGGATAAACCCAGCTACAATCCGCCGGACTACGTTTTTCCGATCGTGTGGAGCAGCCTGTACACGCTTATGGCGATCTCCGGCTGGCGGGTTTGGAATGCCGAGGACTCGCCGGAACGTTCGCGCGCTTTACGCCTGTGGGCGACGCAGCTGGCTTCTAACGCCGAATGGACCAAGCTGTTCTTCGGCAAACACCGGCCGCTTAGCGCACTGGCCGATGTGGTTGCGCTGGAGAGCATGATCGTCCGCTACATCGCGACCGCGCGCAAGGTCGATACAGGTGCAGCCTTGTGCTTCGTACCTTATGCCGCCTGGGTTGGATTTGCGACCGTGCTTAACGCCGACATCGCGCGCCGCAATCCCGACGCGTGGAAGAAGTTCCCGCATCCCAAAGCCGCCTAGAGATTCTTGAGGCTGGGAGTGTTACGTTACGCCTGGTATTGCACCAGCGTAGCCATCCCCGCCGCCAAATGCCACAGCACGTGACAGTGCAGATACCATAATCCTGGATTGTTGGCGTCGAACGCGATCGTGACTGAGCTCTTGCCCGTCACCAGCACGGTATCGCGTAGCGCTCCACGAATCGGCTGACCGTTGATATCGATCACCTGAAAACTGTGCCCGTGCAGGTGCATGGGATGCGACATTGGCGTTTCGTTAACAAACTTGATTACGACGCGATCGCCGTATTTCGCAAACACAGCAGGTTTGGTCGCCAGCGGATCGTTTACGTCGATCGAAAGTCCGTTGATGGTCCAGGTGTAGTTGCCCATGTTTCCGCCCAGGCGCAGCACGCTCGACACGTCAGTCGCCCGCGGCGAGAGCGGGTGAACTGCAACGTACGTTTTCTCCTGATCGAGCGTGATCAGGCCAGCGGACAATGAGGCTTCGACAGGGATGCGCGCGATAGTTGCTCCCGCGGTGGCAAGGATGACCGCAGCTTGCTCAAGGGACAATTCACGCAGGGCCAGGATGGGAAAGGCGCCGCCATCGGCAGGAATCTGCACTCTAACATCGATGCGCTGCGCAATCGCGACGGGAAAGCGGTTGCCGCGGATTGGCTGTATGGGCATTCCATCGGTAGCGATGAGTTCGCCCTGAAGACTGCCGAGATCGATAAAGTAGTTTGTCCCCGAGCTGCCGTTGATAATCCTGAGGCGCACGCGCGCGAATTTTTCAACCTGGATGACTTCCGGATCGTTCAAGGTGCGGTCATTGGCGAGATAGGCGTCATAGTTCCAGTCGTTAGCGTCGGGCTTGCCCATCTTCATTGCCGACGCGTTCATCGGCTTCTTGCCGGCACCGGCGCGGAGCTTCGCATAAATCTCCTCCGGCTTCATAAAGCTATAGTCGCCGAGCATGATGACGATCTGCTGCTCATCCACCGACTGCTGCTCGCGGTCATAAACAATGAGCGGCGCAGCCAACAGACTTGCTTCCTGTAATCCGTAGTGCGAGTGCATCCAGTGAGTGCCCGAGGGAACCAGAGGAAAATCGTAGAGTGCGCTGGCGTTCGGCTGAATCGGAAGCTGCGTCACGAAGGGCACCCCGTCTTCATTGTTGGGAGGATGTAGTCCGTGCCAGTGGATGGCAGTGGGAACCGAAAGCTTGTTTTCGAGGTTGACCCGAAATGGACTGTCGACTACCGACTCCATGCCCGGCTTGCCGTTCGGTTGCAGCAGACCCATGACCGATGCGGCTTTGCCGTTGATCTCCAGCGTGCGCGTGGTGGCTTGCAGTGTGATCGGCTTGGGGCCGGGCTGCGCCTGATCCATTAAGTTGAGCGCATAGACGTACCGTGATTTCTGGAGTGCAAGTCCGCCAACGCCAGCTGCCGCGGACGCAAGAAATCCGCGGCGCGATAATTTCGCTGTCACTATCACCTCGTGGGATGAGCGTGGGAAATAATAGCCCAAGTCAAACCAGCGCGCGACAGACTTTCGTGTGGCGGAATTTCGATAAGTAGAAAGTTGTTCCGTCGGCGTCTAGGGCAAGATGACTCTACGGCAGGGTCAGGATGGTGTGATATGGATCGAGCACTAACTGCTTCACCCCGGCCGGAGCGGGCAGGCTGAAGCGGGTCTCCGCGCCCTCGGCAAAAACGCGGCCCAGGTAAACCTGGCGATCGTCGACAACACCATACACCGGCACGCTGGTCACAAGATCGAACGGCGCCGAACCTTGCTGGATGGTGCCGCTGGCCGTGGTCCCGCGGGTAGTGCGGGCGAAGTGTACTCCGGACACTTCGAACTGAGGGAAGGCGATTCCGTTGACCCAGCCGTCGAAGAACCAGTCCAGCGATTTGCGATTCTCGAACCAAAGCGATTTCGGCAATACCTGCTCGACCGCCTCTTCGAAGTCTGCATTCGTGATCTGCTTGCCCTGGTAGTGATCGACCAGGTTGCGCAGCAGTCCAAGGAAAGCGGCATCGTCGCCGTTGGGATTTGCCTCCGAACGCGAAGCGTCGCGCAGCATCCAGCGCAACATGTGAATCAGCCAGGTGCCGCGGCCGTAGGCAATCAGTTCGTAGCCATTGGGAAATTGCGAAGACGACAATCGGCTGCCCAGCGTCACTGGACCGGCCTCATACATGCGGCGGCCTTCGCGCGTGGGGCTGGCGAGGATCTCGCGATAGTTTTCCAGCGTAAGCTGCACGTCGGCAGGATGCGAGCGCTCGAGCAGAAGCAGCGAGCAGTAGTTCGCCAGCGCTTCCAGCAGCCACTGCTCGTGGTAGCTGGCCCACGAGACTTTATCGCCGTACCACTGATGCGTGAGCTCGTGCGGCATCATCACTTCGCTGTAGATGATGGCGTCAGGCTCTGAGAGGTTCATCGCGCGCAACTGCGCTGGTTGCAGGTAAGCGTAGCTGGAGAGGAAGATCAGGCCGGGCCAGCCCTGGCTTTCTACGCTGGGATTTTCAGTGAGCGACAATGTGCTGTAGGGGTACGGCCCCAACATCTGCGATAGATCGGTCAGTGTCTGGGCGGCACGGTCAGCCAGCGACTGCCCGGTGCTGGAGGGATCCTGCAGGGGCGGCGGCATCGGCACCGGCTCGACTGTTCCGGGAGCATGAGGTGAAAGCAGCGGCGGAAACGGGTTGGCGGCATTCGGAGACAATTGCTGCGACAAGCTGCCCCGGGCGGCGTAAGCATCGACTTCGACGGTGCCCGACCTGGCGGAGTTCTTTACGTATACCCCCAGGTTGAAGCCGGCAATCGGAATGGGCTGCTCGCTGACCCAATGTCCTGTAAACCCGCTCCCATCGCGATCCAGAGAAAGGCGTTTGCCGGTCGCGATCAGCGTCCACGTCTCGGGGAAGTGGAAGGTGAGATCGTAATCTGCCATCACCATGCCGCGGTTCGGGTACCAGGTTCCGCGCGCGCCGACGTACAGCAAACCTCCACCGGCATCCGACAGCACCGATCCCGCATAGCTGAACCGCAGCGGAAAGCGAGCGCCCGGCAACAGCGGGGACGGAAACACAACCGCGATGGTGTCGTTGCCGCGACGCGACAATTCGCTGCCTTCGACTGCCTCGTTCTGGATAAACTCCAGCGGCTTACCTTCAAACTCGATCTGCTTCACCTGCAGGTAGCGTGACAATTCGAAGAGCACCACCCGGCTGCCGCCCTGCTTCACGTCGATGTCCAGCGTAGCTTCAGCTGTGAGACTACGCGAAGGATCGAGTGTGGCATTGATGGTGTACTTATTGATGGTGAGAACGTGCGGCGTCCACAACGGTCCGGACGGACCTCCAAAGCGCGCGTCCGACAGCGACGCTTTGCGCAGCGAGCGCATGGGAAAGCTCATCCACAAGTCGTAAAAGGTCTGATCCTGGTGGGTGGACGCATTGCCGACGACAATCTGCTCCGGACTGCGCGTGTCGAAGAAGACATCGAAGACGCCGTAGTGATTGCCTGCGATTCGGGCATGCAGCAACTGGTCTGAGATTGGCGGCGGCTCTCCGGGAGCGGCTGCCGGGGGCGCGCTGGTGAAGGAGATGCACAGCCGCATGGCGTCAATCTGCGCAAGGTTCCGGGCGGTGGCATCATTGCGCGCAGCGAAGCCAGCAGCGTCCTCGGCAGCTCGCAGGAACGGCTGCAACTCCTTCGCCAGGTCGTCGTTGAAGCGCAAATAAGCCGACGAGAATGCTTCCTCCAGTACACCGGATTTGATGAACAGTCCCAGCGACGCGCGTTCCATGCGGTCCGGAGGCCGGATCAAAATCTCACCCTCGCCTTCGAAGTACGCGCCGGTGACATGGCCATCGACCGACTGGGTGAAAGCGATAGTGCCGTCGTTCAGCCAGATGTGCACATCTTCGCGATCGATTTCCGCTTCGCGAATCTTATAGACCGCCTGCGGATCGAGACCCGCCGCGCGCAACGCGTGGTAGAGCGGCAGGACCGGGGTGGATGCTAAAGACGCCGAAGTCGACTGCGCCGGTACTCGCGGAGGCGGAGGCAGTGCCGCTGCCCGTTCCTGCGCGGTGGCGCTGACAGTACACGCCAGCAGCGTCAAGGCGAGGACATGCCTGCCGGAAATAGCCGGATGCTTCATAAGACTCGCCTTTAAGGATGCTACGGAAATGGTGCGGTTGTCACCTTGAGTGGGACGAGCGACAGATAACGCTTGTGAACTTGACTCTACCGGGCGACGCCATAGTGCAGCATGACCACTCCGTCAGCGAAGGCGTTGCTGGCAATCAGGCGTAACGGCACCGTGCGATGCCGCGGAGCGACCAACGGAATTCCTTCTCCGATGAACACAGGGATGACGTTCATCACGAACTCGTCGATCTCGCCGGCATCGAGAAACGACGCGATAACGCCGGCGCCGCCCATCATCCAGATATCCTTGCCGGGTTGTGAGCGCAACTGGTCGGCGAACTCTTTCACTGGCTGGTTCACAAACTCAATACCGGGAGGCGACGCCGCCTTCGGAAGCTCCTGCGTGAACACGAAGTTCTTGAGCCGCGTGTCGAAAGCCGAGCCTGCGATGCCTCGCTTTTGGAAGTCGAGTGCCATGTCGTAGGTCTTGCGTCCCCAGAGAATTGTGTCGATGGATTTGTAGAACGCGGTCATACCGTAGTCGCCCTTCAGGTCAGGGCGATCGAGCCAGTCGACTCCGCCATCCGCACGGGCAATGAAGCCATCGGCACTGACAGCGATGTGAGCAATGATCTTGCGGGACATGATTTCTTCGTCGCGGCGAAAACCGCGAGGGAGTTGCGATTCAGCTTAGTCGGGAACCGAAGCCGGTCCAGAGTTTTCGGCGACCACCAGCTTCTCTTCCAACTCCGCCACGTGCTCCATCAGGTAGTGGTCGTAGCCCTTGAAGTTGCGCAGACGATACAGGAATTCGCCCAGTAGCAGCAACCGGCAACAGACCACCACGATGAACACAAGTGCCAGCGAGGTGTCGAGATTCGCGTGAAAGCGGCTATAGGCTTCCTCTACGCCGGCGCGGTTCGCCGAACGGATGGCAACTACTTCGAGGAAGATGCCGCCCATGAACATCCCGATCAGCAGAAGAATAAAAACGAATGCGCGGGCGACGTGTACCAGCGTGTTGAACGAATTGTTATGGCACTCACACAGATTGAAGAGCTTGGAGTTGACGGAAAGCAATCGTGCCTTCAAGATCCAGGTGCTCAGGCGCTGCGCCGGCAGGGACAAGAAGTGCCGCACGGTGTCAGCATAGAGGGCAATCAGCCCGCTAAGTAGGACCAGCAGAACCTCCAAGGGGAGGGCGTGGTCGTGCAGCCACCAAAGAAAATTGTTCACCATTCTAGGGGCAAATATACCACGGAAGCGGCATACAACGGCGTGATCACGGGCCCGTCCCGCGCTCGGGCAGAATACGTTAAGAATCGCCGAATAACTTTGAATTCAACGATTTCCGCTGCCGATTCTGCCTACTTTTGATATCCTCCGCAAGAACCGTTTTTCAGCCCTCACCCCGGACGTACCCATGAAGATTCTCATTCTTACCACCGACCAGGAACTCGCCTTATTACGCCAGCGGGTGCTGGAAGCTGCCGGCCATCAAGTCACGGCTCTGGTCACCGAGAAGGAAGTTGTCGAGGCGGCGGAGAAGAATGTTCCCTTCGACGTTGCCCTGGTGTGCCACCACCTGCCGAACGCCACCGCGCGAAAAGTCATCCGCATCTTTCGAGACGGTAAACGTGATGGCAAGGTGATCTACATCAATCATATTTATGGAGAGTGGCCGGAGGTTGAAGCCGATCGCTACGTGGTTGGAGCCGACGGCCCGGACGCCCTGATCAAGATCGTCGCCGAGAGCGGACCGCAGGCCCCACCCACCTCTGTTTGAATGCACTATGTCGAACGAAATCGATCTTGCCGTGCGGCGCGCATTTGAGGCGCAAAAAGAACGCCGCTTCACCGACGCAAAGAGTGAATGGACCACCGCCGTCGAACTCCTGCGGCAGGAAGGCAGCTCGCCTGAGTTGGCCAACGCCTTGCGTTGGTTTTGGGCGAAACCGAACGCAAGCTGCACGAGCCGGCGGCCGCGCGCTTGCACTATGAAGAAGCAGTAACGCGGTATCGCGGGCTTTCCGATCCGCTGGCCTTCGCGCACGCGATTCGTCACTTGGGCGACGTCTATCACGAGTCGCACCTGCCTGAGCTGGCTCAGCCTTGTTACCGCGAAGCTCTCGATGTCTATCGCGCGCACCCGGAAGGCGCGACTCTCGACGTGGCCAATGCGATGCGCAGTATGGCCCTGCTGAAGAGCGAACTGGGAGAACGGGACGAAGCCCGCCAGCTCTGGGAAGAAGCCCGAGAGCTCTACATCTCCGTTGGAGTACCGGAGGGCATCGCCGAGAGCTCAGCCCGGCTGGCAAGTCTCTCTGCGAAAACCGGCGACTGACGCACTTCTATATCGCGTCATCTACCGCCTCGCGGCTCTTTGTACTCCGAACAATCCGCAAGCAAACCAGCAACTGCATCTCACACCGCAGAGCCTTGCTAAACAAAGTTTTGCCGGGCCGCGATTTATGCTGCAATTTTGGTGCAAATCGTGCTACAAACAATCCACAACTTCTGTTTGCGGAGCATTTGTCACTTCCGGCTCTGCGAATCAGGTGAGCGAAGATGGCCTGGCGCCAGCCGCCGGGTGGGGAGGGCCACATGGACCTGGTCACGATCGCCGTAGTGGGGATCATCGTTGTTAGTTATGTCGTGGGGTCTTTGACCAGCTCGGTTGAGACCGAGCAGAAATTACCACACCGCTACTAAACGTGGACACAATCTTCTGAGGGGCGCGGAAGGGTTTTCACCAGTCCGCGCCTTTCGCTTTTCAATGCGAATTGTTCTCTATTCCGCGCGCAACGCATCCACCGGATTAATCGACGCAGCGCGCCGCGCCGGCAAATAGCTGGCCAGCAATGCCGACAAGCCAAGCAACACGCTGACAGCGATTAGCGTTGAGACGTCCCACGCGGCGACGCCAAACAGCAGCTTGCGCATCAACGCCGCCACTCCCACGGCGCACGCCAAGCCTGCCGTGATACCAATTCCTGTCAACCGTCCGGCCTCGCTCATGATGAGTTGATAGACAGAAACGCGCTGAGCGCCGAGCGCCATGCGCACTCCAATCTCGCGCGTGCGCTGGCTCACCGAATACGCAATCACGCCATAGAGTCCGACCGCGCCCAACACCAGGGCCAGCATCGCGAAACCTCCGACCAGCCACGCCGACGAGCGATGCAGGTAGGCCGACTCCGAATCACCCATACGGCGAGTCATGGTGTCCTCGTCAAGCGTGGCGAAGTCAGGCGCAGCCCGGTGTACGGCAGACAGCAAGCTCGGAATCACCGCTTCCGGCGCCTGCGAAGTGCGCGCCACGACAGAGAAGTAGCTGCTCGCGCTCTGCTCGAGGGGGATGTACACTGCCGGCCAGATTGGCTCATCCAACGAGCCTTCCTTAATGTTGTCGACCACGCCGACAATCTGCCGCAGCGACTTCTGCGAAAGGTCGGTGTCGCCGATCTGCTTGCCGACAGCATCCTCGCCCGGGAAATACTGCTCCGCCAGCCTGCGGTTGATGATGACCACACCCGGATGTTTGGCGTCATCCGTATCGGCAAAGCTGCGGCCGCTGAGCAGCGACGCCCCGATCGTACGGAAATAGTCCGCACTGACATCGCGCTCGTTCACCTCGTTGTGTTCGCCATGAAACGGTTTACCCACGATGCGCATCCAGGTGGTGTTGCCGTTGTAGGTCACAGGGAGCATGGTAGTGAGCGCTGCCGACTGAACTCCGGGCAGCGCCGACACACTTTGCAGGATCTTGCGCGAAGGGGGAAGGAGCTGCTCATCTTTTTCGTAGCCCACGTCAGGCGCCATCACGCCAACCGTCGCCAGGTGGTCCGGCTGAAAACTAAGTTCAACGTGCAGCAATTTGTAGAAGCTCTTGCCCAGCAGGCCGGCCCCTACCAGCAGGACCACCGCCATGGCCAGTTCGAGCACCACCATGTTCGCTCCCAGCCGCTGCCACGAGCGTCCCGCATGACCGCGACTGCCCTCATTGAGTCCATCGCGCAGGTTAGCGAACGAGAGGCGCAGCAGAGGCGTAAGTGAAAACAGAATCGCAACGATCAGCGCTACCACGCCGGCAAAAGCCAACCCCCGCAGGCTGAGACCCGTTTCCTGCAGGAAGGGCATGTTTCCCATCATGGTATGCGAGATCAGGCCGAGAAGAACGCGCATTGCGGCATACGCGGCGGCCAGGCCCAAGGCTGTACCGGCTCCTACCAGAACGAAGCCTTCGGTCATGAACTGGCAGACGAGCCGCGCCGGACCCGCGCCCAGCGCACCTCGCACCGCGATCTCACGCTTGCGGTTTTCCGAGCGCACCAGCAGCAGGCTGGCCACGTTAACGCAGGCGATGAGCAGCAGCAACAGCGCTCCACCCAGCAGGAGCATCAGTAAGGGACGAATGTCGCCCAGGATGGCGTCGCTCAGCGAAAGCACGGCGGCGCCTTGGCCGTTGTTGGAATCGGGATATTGCTTCGTCAACTCGGCGGCTACAGCGTTGAGATCCGCCTTCACCATCGCCGTGGAAACGCCGTCTTTCATCCGCGCAACGCCGATTAGGTTGTGGCAGCTGCGCCGCTTCTCGCAGCCCCCCAGCGGTTGCAGCGCCGCCCAGAATTCCGCGCGCCCTCGCAATGCGAAATGAAATTCCTTCGGTAGTACACCGACGACCGTGTAGGGGACACCACTGAGCGTGATCGACTGACCGACGACGTCAGGCCGTCCGGAGAACCACTTCTGCCAGCCGCCGTAACTCAGGATGACGGCATGCGCCGCCGACAAACTGTCTTCCTGGGGAAGGAAGTCGCGACCAAGAATCGGAGTTACGCCGAGAGTGTGAAAGAAGCCAGCACTCACGCGCGCGCCCGGCGCCAGCTGCAAGCCAGAGGAGGTGTTGATGCCATACGCGCTGCCGGTCAGAACATCCAGCGAAGACAATGTCCGGTTCAGCTTCTTCCAGTCCTGGTAGTCCATGTAGGACAAGTTGGCGAGCGGAATCATCGGCACGCTTTCGGTCACGTAGAGCAACCGCGAGACGTCGCGATAGGGAAGCGGCTTCAGCAAAGCTGCATCGACGAAGGCGAAGATGGCGATGCTCGCTCCCATGCCCAGCGCGAGCACGAAAATCGCGGTGAAGGCAAACCCCGGATTCTTAACCAGTTGCCGCAGAGCGAATCTCAGGTCCTGGGCCACGACCTCAAAGAAAGGTACGGTACCGCGTTCGCGGTAAGCCTGCCGGGTCTGTTCCACGCCGCCCAACTTCACCAGGGCAGCGCGCCGCGCTTCTTCCGGAGTCATGCCCGCACGCAGATTGTCGTCATACTGCATCTGCAGATGGCTCTCGATCTCTGCGGCAAACTCCTGTTCGCGGCGATCCTTCCAGAACACGCCTGCCACGCGCAGCGCCAACGCTCGCAATTTCTTCATGCCTGCTCCTCGCCAGGGGAGAGAAAGCGAGCCAGGATAGAGGTCGTCGCTTCCCACTCGCGCGCTTCCTGCTCGAGCTGTTTGCGGCCGGCGCGCGTCAGGCGGTAGAACTTCGCCTTGCGATTGTTCTCCGACGTTCCCCACTCTGAGCTGATAGAACCTTCTTGCTCCATCTTCAGCAGCGCCGGATACAGTGTGCCGTAATTCAGCGAGAGCAGGTCGCCGCTGGTTTGCTCGATGCGGCGGGCGATGCCGTATCCGTGCAGAGGCCCCATGGTCTGCAGCGTCTTCAACACCATCAGAGCAAGCGTGCCCTGCCATACGTCTTTCTTGTTGCCCATGCGAACTCCTGTTGGCTTCCCATAGGAATACTCGCACGCCTCTTATGGGAAAGCAATAGGAGACGGCGCTTCTCGTCCCGGAATTTTGGCTTGTCCCCGGAGCGCCGCAACCACGGCTGCCGCTCGGCTACAATTGGAGTTCTACTTTTGCCCTACTGAGGCGCGCGTTTTATGACTCATGCCTGGCACGACATCTCTCCCGGCGAACACCTGCCGCTGGAGTTCTATTCCGTTATCGAAATTCCCTTCGGCTCCAGCGTTAAGTACGAGCTCGACAAGCAGAGCGGCCTGATCAAGCTCGATCGGGTGCTCTATTCGGCGGTGTATTATCCGGCGAACTACGGATTCATTCCGCAGACGCTCGCCGAGGATGACGATCCTCTGGACGTGCTGGTGTTATGCCAGGAAGCCGTGGTGCCGCTGACCCTGATCCACGCGCGCGTGATCGGGTTGATGACCATGATCGATTCCGGCAAGCGCGACCACAAGATCATCTCCGTGGCCACGCAGGACCCGGAGTTCAACGCCTACAAGGAGGCCGCGGAAATGCCCGAGCATCGCCTGGCCATGCTGCGGCGCTTTTTTCTCGACTACAAGCAGCTGGAAGGGAAAGCCGTCGAAGTCGACGACATCCAGCCCTGCAAGCACGCCCTTCCCATCATCGAAGACGCTCTCGCCCGCTACAGCCATCAACGCCGCAAGGGATTCGGTAAGGAACACTAGATGGCGCCGCTGACGCGGCTGGGTGCGGTCGAGAGTTCGTTTCGTCGTGTGCGAACAGCAGGTCTCCACTGCGGCGGGCGAAGCGGCCCGCCTCCGGGCGGGGATGACAACCGGGGTGCGTTCCTCGGCCGTGCCTACTCACTTTGCTCAGGATGACAACCGGAAATGATGCGTACGGTGTGCCGGTTTATGAAAACAGAAAGCCGGAGGGAGTCGGTGACTCGTCTCCGGCCTGGTTAAGGGTGTATCGCGCCATCCGTGGTTAGGGCACAGTCGGCGTATACAGATCGCGTTGGCGATAGGACCGGTACGACCAATCGTTCGCCACGATCTGGAAAACGATGTTGCCTTGCAGGTCGGTTTCGCTGACCTGGGCCTCAGTCGTCGGCCGAAGCAGGAAGCCGTTGTCGAAGCTGGCAAAAACTCCGTTCAGCGGCGTGATCAGCACTTGCGCAGATCCCAGTGCCGGGGAGAAGGCGCCCAGGTCGGCAAGCGTCTGGATAAAGACCTGGTGCGCCGACTCGTTAACGTCGAGCACCATGCCGCGACTGTTCCCGCTTCCGCACTGGGACACTCGCGTGTTGCCATCGTCGAACACGGTCATGATCTCCGACGGGCCGCCCTGGCTCGCGAAGGAAGGATCATGCTGATGGGTGAACCAGGGGAAAACGTTGGGGTCGCCGCAGGGATTGCCCGGGGGATTCACAATCGTGAAGTCACCGTACGGACCCATGCGCCAGATCACTGAGCCGTCTCCCGATCCGTTGGCGTAATTGATTTTGAAAGCCCAATCCTGGTCGCGTTCGGAGAGCAGGATGTTTCCGTCCGCCGTGTATTGCAGAGCGTTGGCGTGCGTCCAATCGTTGGCGACCGTGAAGTTCGGATTGAAAATGGGACAACCGCCCGAAGAGTGATAGCACTTGTCATCCAACGTGGCTTCGCGGGAAAGGTCCTGATGGGCGAACGAGTCCCATGCCCAAAGCAACTGCATGTTGTGATCGAGGACCAGGATCATGTCGCCGACGATGTCGACCGGATCGTTCGGGGTCCCGCCCTGGTAGACGGTGGAGGTCTCATCGCGGCCGCCCAGGATTAGGATGTTGCCATTCGGCAGGACGCGGGTCTCGTGATCGTTGAACGAAGTCATCTGGGGATAGCCTTTGGCCGCTAATTGTTCGTTCAGAATCTCGACGTTGGTATGCAAAACCTCATTCCCGGCAAGATCGTACTCGGTCAAGTCGGTGAAGTTCAGGGTGAAGAAGAAGCCGCCGGGCTGCATGCGGGTGATCCCAGCCTGCGCGGGGTAATACCAGATCACATGGCCCCCAACATCGGTTGCCGCCGGCCAGAAGTATGAAGTTTGTCCCTTGGCCGGGATCAACTGGAAGAGAATCACCGGAAATGCACCGTCATGCGGCGATGCCGGAATCGTTACCGTGAAGTGTTCGTCAGGCGGAAAAGTCGGGGATAGCGGCCCGGTGGCGAATGACAACTGAGTCCCGGAGCGGACCAACTGGTTGCCGGCGAGCTCTTCCCAGTGCATCAGGTAGTGCGACGAAGGCAGCATTCCAGCCACCAGGAAGTTGGCGCTCTTGCTTGAGCAAGCTACTGTATTGGTGGTACTAGAGGCGGCCGACGCAGGGTTTTGAAAACGAACCCGGATGGAGTGTCCGACCGTACACGGGCCTGCGCTGAACAAAGCCACTAGAGGATGGCCGGTCGGATTCACCAACGACCCACCTGGGGCAGTTACCCAGGGATTGAGCACGTACTGCACCGACACTGGCGGGTACACGATGTACGGCTGGCTGGTGATATCGCGCGCCACTACCGTTACGACATAGGTCCCTTCCACCTGCCAAGGGGTCCACTGAAACGAGTTGGGCAGATCAAAATCGCGCACAATCTGGTTCTGGCCCTGCAGGGCGGCGCTGAACTGGTAGTCGTAGACGTGCCCCTGCTGCCCACCGGTGAGGATGGCCGTCCATGTGACGGTGGTGCCAAGCAGTACCGGGCTGGGAATGCTGGGGGTTAAGGTTACCGTGACGCTGGGAGCGTGGGTTGCGGCGGCGGCGGCATTGCCAAAAGCCGTTACGGCTATCAGGGCCCACAGACAGGCACTAAACATTCTGGTGCGGAGCATACTTCCGGGACATAGCATGCGATTCATATTCCTTCTTCTCGGGTCAAAAGTTTAACGAAGTGCCAGGAATGCGCCGGACTTTCAGCGCTGGAGAGTGGCTGAAACTATACACCAAGTCCGCGTATTCGGTAAGCCCCAATCGCTGCACGCGTTCAGTATCGGAAATCGATTCGTACCAATAAGTTACGAAGCCGGTTTCCACCGCTGCAGGAAGGCCAAAAGGTCCTCGGGCGCGAGCGAGCGGGCCTTCTCGAACTCGCCCCCCTGCTGGCTGTATAGCAATTTCCCGTGGCTGTCGAGCACAGCCAGCGCCGGAATCCCCTTCTTCATCGGCACGTGATATTGCTCCATGATGTCCTGGTTCTTGTCGCCCTGGCCAACATCCACGTGCACCACTTCGTAGTTATGCTGCAGGACGCTGGTGAGGTCGGGCCGGTGGAATGCCAGGTCCAGCACATGACAGTCGTAGCACCAGTTCGCGCCGAAAACGATCAGGACGTTCTTGTGCTGTTTCGCCGCCGCTGCGATGGCCTGCTTGATCTCCTCATGCGCGTCGAGGCCGGGAGCATAGATGATCTTGTCGGTCGAAGTCGGCTGCTGCAACCGGGCCGCGTCCGTCCGCTTGGTCGCCAGCAGCTTCCAGGTGCCGCCCTGGTCCTGCCATAACTGACCTTCGGTCACCCACACCACGTGATCCTTGGCTGCCGTGCCGGAGTGAACTTCCGCCTCGAACACCACCTGCTGCACTCCGGGTTGGGGAGAATCCGACTGACCGACGTTCAGCTTTACCTGCCGCGCCTTCAGTCCGGTCCAGAAAGCCGCCTCGGCGTCCGGAGTGCTGTCGCCGCTGATCGTCATGACGCGCGGAGCCGGGCTGCTGCTGTACATCGATTTCAGCAGGGACGCATTACCGCTGATCACCGCTGCCCTCCACTGGTCGAGCGGAGCAAAGGTCGGACTGGAAGTAGAGCTCGAAGCCTGGCCGACGGAACCGCAAAGCGCAATGATAGCGAGCACCAAAAAAGCGGCGCCAAATCGACTTTCCATAAATCGCATCCCTAATCCCCAATCACAACGATCAATTTCCAATAAGCTGGAACATTCCAGCAAAGCAGATCTTTTTCACGGACCAAACCCGCCCCTTTGCTCGGGGGATGCGGACCCGCAGGGTCGCGTCCTCGCCGGTAAAAGCACGCTATTTGCCCGGGTAGTGCGTAGCCGCGTCCAAGACAGTTACTTGTTGTCCCAAGCCGACTTCAGTTGGCGATAGGGTGTCACTCAGCCGGCGCACCCTGCATTTCCGAATTCGATTCCCAAAGCAAAAGAGCCAGACCGCGGACACATTCCGCTTGTCTGACTCTGAATACATCATAACATTTTGCAGGCATTTTTTGGCACAAATTCCGAACTTTATATTTCCCATCGCATCAAGCAATTGCGTCAATACTGTTGCATTTTGCGTCTTGACAAGAAACACGTACAGCGAAAGTGCCGGTTACGAGAGAACCGTCGATTCGTTCCATTTCGGAACCTGAGCCACAGAAAACAAAGACGGCCATCGTTGCAAAAGGCCCGGCGAGGTTGAATCAGGTAACCACTTCTCTGCGCAATTTTTATCTAGCACCAAAATGACCTCTCGAAAAAATAAGTTCCCTTTCGCGTTAAGAACTTTGAGTCGCGCTATACTGTGCGACACTGTCAGATTCCGACAATGTGGGATAAGAAATACATAAGAATTCTTCGGACCTGACCTGTCGTTCCCTGAGAATAGAAAACCAAGCAACGAAAGGCGAACCGGGTACTCAGCGCCCACTCAATTCAAAACCCTCGGCTGCGTCCCCCGTTTTGCCAGGACCTGTAAGAAGACTCGAGCTCCACGCTTAAGTTCTGACAGGTCCCAAAAGAAATGTGGGCTCCATGAATCGCGTCACATGGAGACGAGGTGCTCGCGTTTTGAATTCAGTAGTGACCTCCGGCGCTCTGGCCGTGCCGCCTGCCGTGCGACTGCCTGGCCTGCGTCCGCTTACAAGTTCTCACCATCAACCCTCCGTCTCAGCCGCTCAATGTCACGACTCGCCAATCGCCAGCTTCGTCGCGCGTTGGACAAGTGTGCTGAGGCGAGGCGAAACGTTAAAACATGAGGAGAACATCGAAATGCCCTGTACAAGAAATGCTGCGTCTCGACGACTTCCGGATCTCGCCCAGTTGCCGGCAGTTGGCATCCTGCTGCTGGCCATCGCATTTGCACCCGTCAACGGTTTCGCGCAAGGCGTGTACACCCAAACCTATCTGCCCTCAGCCTATGGCACCTCTGCGTTCGTGGGTAACACAGTGCTGGTTGGTCAAACCGCGCCGGCATCGCTGGCAGGATACTGCGGCACCTCGCAGCAGCCGCTGAGTTCATCGGCCACCGCTGCCGGAGTTACTCTGCTCCCGCTCGTAACCGGTGGCGCCGTCAACACCCAGGTCTCAAGTTCTGCGCAACAGGCGCAGGCCGAGGCCGATACCACCGCGATCAGCCTGCTCGGTGGCCTGGTCTCCGCCCAGGAGATCACCGCTGTCAGTACGACAACCATCGACAACAATGGCAACTTCCAGGTCAGCGCCGCCGGATCGAACTTCAACAATCTGAACATCCTGGGACACGTCTATAACGGCACGGTGCCGGCGAACACGCGTGTCAACCTGCCGTTGCTGGGATATGTCGTGCTCAACGAGCAGACTCCGAACATCGGCAGCTCGAACGCGACCATGACCGTCAACATGATCCACGTTCACATCACCGGGCTAAATCTGCTTGGCTTGCAGGTGGGCACCGAGCTCATCGTCTCGAACGCTACCAGCGGCATCTACAACGAGCAGGCGCCCGGAATCATCCAGGGCGGTTCATTCGGAAGCCAGATACTTGGATCTCTTCTCAACTCCACGACCACGGTGCCTGAAGTTCTGCCTTGCCAGGGAACTAACGGCGCAGTGGCCACGAACACCCAGGTCGGTATCACGGTGCCCGGCATCCTGACTTCGGGAACGGTAGTGGACACGGCCGAGTCAAACTTGACCCCGGCTTTCTCCAGCGGAGAAAACACCTCGACCATCCAGGGCCTGAACCTGCTCAACGGTCTGATCACAGCCAGCCTGTTACGAGCGCAGGTCGATGCATCGGTTGACGATAACTTCAATATCACGCTGAACGGCCAAGACTCTTACGTCGGTATCGCGGTAGCCGGCCATCCGGAAATCACCGACAACATCCCTGCGAACACCAGCGTGCCGCTTCTGGGGCTGGGAACGTTGTATCTCAAGCGGATCATCAACCTCAACAACCCGCCGGGCATCGAGGTACGCAGCATCGAACTTGAGGTGGACCAGAGCAATAGCTATGGCCTGCCGATAGGTTTGGATCTGATTGTGGGGGACGCCTACATCACGATTATCAAGCCGTTCATTCCCCCAATGTAGTGGCGTGAATGAGCGACACCCGCGGTTCGACGCATCGGTGCGAAGCTTCCCGCCCAAGCCGAGTTGCCTGGGCGGGATTTTTCTTTGTTGCATGAACCAAAAGGCTAATAGGTGCGCCGTCGCGCAGCGGGAGTATACTGCTGGCTGTGATACTGGCGTTGATTACAGCGCCACGGATCCGAAATCAAATGATGCATATGAAAAAATCCGATCACAATAAGCAGCCAGTTCCCGAACGCTGGCTCGATGTCGACGAGGTCAGGCTGGTCAGTGACTTGCGCATCATGCACTCCAAGGTCGACGAGCTTTACCAGATCGTCACCAACCTCAAGCGCCGCCACAGTGGAGCCGACATCCACAAGTACGCCGACCAACCTGTGCTGAACGAGGACATCGCCCGAGTTGACGAGCTTTATCTCTGGTTTGTCAGCCTGAAGGAACAAGAAAACAACAGCAAGAGAGCTATGTAGTTGCGGCGGGAGGGTTCTTAAGCCAGCCCTTCGAGCGGCAGCAGCTCCGGCGGCTGCGCCGTCTGCGGGGGTACACCTTCCACGGGAGCCGGGCTCAAGTTCTCGTAAGACAGCGAAACATACGATCCCCATCGCGCCAGATTCAGCATATCGGCTCCGGCGAAGTAGACCAGCGCAAACATCGAGATCAGCAAACCAATCCAACGGTCATTGATCTTTCCTGCCAGATTGAGTGGCGCCAGCAGCACCAGCCACATCGCTCCCCACCACAACAGGCGAAGCAAGAAAAATCCTGTTCCCATCAGGAACAAGCGGCCGCCGTGCGCAGCCGAAAATGACAGCGCCTGATCAAGGGCATCTCTCGCCCTTGCTCCATTGCGAATGCAGAACAGCGGGGCGATGCCTAGATACCAGTTCAAGTAGAAACCCACTAGCGCCGCGAAGCCTACACCAAATGAGACCGACAGCGCAGCCGCGAGCGGCCGTTCTCTGGCTGCCATCACGCTGCCGTAGAGGAACAGCACGACGCCGACGGCCAGCGCGATCTGCGTCCACATAGCCCGCATCAGCTGCAGCAGAAAGATCGAACGGAAGTGCCACTCTCTCGACTCCGGTTCGTCCCTAGGGCTGAACATCGATACCAGCCGGCGAAGTGTCGCTGCGCGCCCAACCGCAGAGGCGAATGACCACAGCAACGTCAGGCCGAGGATGAGCACCGCCTGCTGCAAAAGAAACCGCGAGAGGCTGCCGCGAAAGACGTGGCGCAGTGCCTCCGCCAGCAGCTGAGGCTGCACCGTGCCGAGCAGGAATTGATCAGCCCGGGAAACCTTGAGGCTGTCTAAATAAAGTCCGATAGAGACAACACCCAGAGCGAGTGCGGAAAATCCGAAGCACCAGCGCCACGCCAGCTCGGCCGCCAGCAATGCTGGCTCGTGCCCGAGTGCGGCAAAGCCATCGCGAAATGGTGTTGGCGCACTAGCGCGTGACATGGAAAGAGAATACCAGCGTCAGGCGCGATGCTTTCTGAGAATGCCATAGGCATGGCCGGATTTTTCCTGGGGCTCAAATCAGGATCACAATCGCCAGTGCCATCGCCGCAGGCTCAGTTGGCCTCCAATAGCATGGATAGTGAAAGCGAGACGTCTGTGGCCCGTATCTATCAATTGATTCGCGAGCAGTGGATTCCCAAGCCGATCGACCAGGCGTTCGCCTTCTTCTCGCGGCCGGAGAACCTGGAAGAGATCACGCCGCCATGGCTTGCCTTCCACATCGTACGCACCGACAAACAATTGCAGGCCGGCTCGCTGATCAACTACAAGCTGCGCGTTCACGGATTGCCCATGCAATGGACGAGCGAGATTACTGACTGGGAGCCGCCGTATCGCTTCGTCGACAATCAGGTGCGCGGGCCGTACAAGCTATGGCATCACGAACATACTTTCAGTGAGCAGAGCGGCGGGACGTTGATTCGCGACCACGTCGACTATGCGTTGCCGTTTGGAATTCTTGGCGAGATTGCGCACGCGTTGATGGTGCGCCGCGATGTGGAAAGCATCTTCAAATTCCGCCAGCAGCGGCTGGAGCAACTGCTGGCTGGATAAGAATCTCCGGGTGCCCCGGGTCTCGCGGTTTTCGCGACCTGGCGTTTTTCACCCGCAGAAGTCGGTTTCGGAAGATGTAGCACTACGCGGTGGCCGGATCGATCTTCTCGGTGTCGACGTCCAACTCCGCGAACGCGTCCTGCGCGCGCTGCGCATCGAACTTGCCCTCGCGCGCCAGCCGCGACAGCGACGACGCAGCGATCGATTCGGCGTTCACCTCGAAGTGCCTCCGCAGATTCTGACGATTGTCGCTGCGCCCGAAGCCGTCGGTGCCCAGTGTCACCAGGCGGTCTGCCAGCCATGGCGCCAGTTGATCGGGCACCGCCTTCATATAATCCGTCGCGGCGATGATCGGTCCCTGCGCTCCCTCCAACGCCTTGAGGATGTGCGGCTGCTTCTGCGGCTCAGCCGGATGCAGACGGTTCCAGCGCTCGACGGCCAGAGCATCGCGACGCAGTTCGTTGTAGCTGGTCACGCTCCAAACATCGGCCCCGACGCCGTACTTCTCAGCGAGCATCTCCTGGGCGCGCAGCGCCTCATTTAGGATTGGACCGCTGCCGAAGAGCTGCACCGCGGCATTGCCATTCGCGGCCGGCCGCAATTTGTAGATGCCGCGCAGAATGCCTTCCTCCATGCCCGCCGGCATCTGCGGCATCGCATAATCTTCGTTGTAAAGCGTGATGTAGTAGAAGCGGTCTTCCGCTTCCTGATACATGCGGCGCATGCCGTCCTGCACGATGACGGCGATTTCGTAGACGTACGCGGGATCGTAGCTGTGGCAGGTCGGAATCGTACTGGAGAGCACGAGGCTGTGTCCGTCCTGATGCTGCAGGCCTTCGCCGTTAAGCGTGGTTCGGCCCGCTGTACCACCCATCAGGAAGCCGCGGCCGCGCGCATCCGCAAATGCCCAGATCATGTCGCCAACCCGCTGGAATCCGAACATCGAGTAGTACGTGAAGAACGGAATCATCGGCACTTTGTAATTGAAGTGCGCGGTACCCGCTGCGGTGAACGACGCCATCGAACCCGCTTCGGTGATGCCCTCTTCCAGGATCTGGCCGTTCTTTTCCTCGCGGTAGTAGAGCAGCATGTCCTGATCGTGCGGCTTATAGAGCTGGCCCTGGCTGGCGTAAATGCCGACCTGCCGGATGATCGACTCCATGCCGAAGGTGCGGCCCTCATCGGGGATGATGGGCACGATCATCTTTCCGATCTGCGGATTCTTCAGCAACTGCCGCAGCATGCTGACGTACCCCATTGTGGTAGAGACCAGCCGATCCTTGGAGCCGCCGAGCGACTCGGCAAACTCGCTGAGCGGAGGAGTTTCGATTTTCGAGGTCAGGTCAGCCTGGCTCGGCATGAATCCGCCGAGCTCTTTCCGGCGCTGCCGCATGTAGGTGATCTCAGGACTGTCATCGGCGGGCCGATAGAGCCAGCCCTCGCGGGCAGCGTCTTCAGGGATCGGGATCTCGAAGCGGGTGCGGAAGGCGATCAGCGCCTGGTCGGCAAGCTTCTTCTCCTGGTGCGTGGCGTTGCGAGCCTCGGCCGAACCCAGGCCGTAGCCCTTGACGGTGTGAGCCAGGATCACCGTCGGTCCGCCGCGATGTTCCACCGCGCGCTTGTAAGCGTTGTAAACCTTCTGCGGGTCGTGGCCGCCGCGGCTCAGACGATGCAGTTCGTCGTCGCTCATGTCGGAGACCATCTCCAGCAGCTCGGGATACTTCCCGAAGAACTCGCGACGAATGTATTCGCCGCCCTTCGCTTTGTAGCTCTGGTACTCGCCGTCAACGACTTCTCCCATCCGCTTCAGCAGGAAGCCGTTCTTGTCGCGGGCGAAAAGCTTGTCCCAGTCTGAGCCCCACACCAGCTTGATCACGTTCCAGCCGGCGCCGCGGAAGGCAGCTTCGAGCTCCTGAATAATTTTGCCATTGCCGCGCACCGGGCCATCGAGCCGCTGCAGATTGCAGTTGATGACGAAGATCAGGTTGTCGAGCTTCTCGCGCGCAGCCAGCGTGAGCGAGCCCATGGACTCGGGCTCATCGGTTTCGCCGTCGCCGACGAACGCCCACACTTTGCGTGGGGTCACAGGAATGATGCCGCGGTTCTCCAGATAGCGCATGAAGCGCGCCTGGTAGATCGAGTTCAGCGGACCCAGTCCCATCGACACCGTCGGGAAGCGCCAGAAGTCGGGCAGCAGCCACGGATGCGGATACGACGGCAATCCGGGCGTATCGCGAAGCTCGTGCCGGAAATTCTTGATCTGGGCTTCGCTCAAGCGGCCTTCCAGGTACGCGCGCGCATAAACGCCGGGCGAGGAGTGGCCCTGGAAGTAGATGAAGTCGCCGGGCTGATCGCCATACTGCGCGTGGAAGAAATGGTTGAAGCCGACTTCCAGCAGAGTCGCCAGAGACGAGTAAGTCGAGATGTGGCCGCCGATGCCGGGATCTTTCTTGTTCTGACGATGCACCATGGCCATGGCGTTCCAGCGCACCAGGCTCTTGATGCGGCGCTCCAGGTGGCGATCGCCGGGGTACGGAATTTCCTCGTCAACCGGGATCGTATTTACGTAAGGCGTATTGAGCTGCACCGGAACTTCAACGCCGGACTCTTGAGCGCGATGAATCAACGCATCCAGCAACTCGCAACCGCGGTGCGATCCTTCGCCTTCCACGACCTGGTCGAAGGCCTCAAGCCATTCCGCAACTTCTTCTTCCGATTCGATCTCTGGAGTGGATGGAAACTCAAGTACCTGATGAATCTCTTGTGTGGCCACTGTTCCCTCAGTCCTCTACGACGTTATGAAAGCCGGTGGTGGCGCCGATGGTTGCGGCGCGAGATATAGAAACTGATTGTCTGCGTTCGTTCTAATAGTTACAGATGCAGGCCCTTCACAATGGCTTCTTCTTTGTGGCGGAAGCCAGGTGCGCCTGCGAGCGCGGCGCACAGGTAGTGCGCCCGACCCGTCTGGATGTCTACGTCTGCTGTCCCGCGATCCTGCCGCAAGAACGCACAAAAATGGCGGCAAACGCTGAGAGAGAAGAGAAAATCTATGCGTAGCCAGCCTCACGGTGATGGAATAATCTTAGCAGAGGGAAGCTCCTGCATTCCTGCTAGAGCCGGGTTCGGTGGTGTACCTTTTAGTGTCAGCAAAAGGAAAACGCGCAACCCTTGGCTGCGCGTTTAGAAAAAAGCTCACGGATGTTATGCGGATCGGGAGAATGTCCCAAACCAGCGCTTGGAAACTCTGGGTTAGCGGACTGCGGCTGAACTCTGCAACCTATCCCTGGTTCAGCTGCTGGTAGGCCGCCATGCCCGCAATCACCAGAATGAGCACAGCGGATGCGGCCCCCAAGACCCGAACCCAGGGCGTCACCTTCTTCATGCGAACTTGGAGAGCTTCTTGTTCTTCGCGCATGTTCTTGCTGGAATCGTCGAGGAACAACTGATCATCTTCGTGCATGCTGAGCGTGCTGCGATAGATCAGCAGCAGGACCAGCAGGACAGTCAGAACTCCCCAGACAATAAGCAACATCATCAGAGTCGACATTAGCCACCTCGGTTCAGGATGAACCAGTCCCCGCCTGATGAGTCGGCCTTACCCACCGGGATGGGCCTCACGGCCACCTATTATGACTCCCGCCAGCCAAGAGAGGCAACAAGATTCCCGAGTGGCAAAACCGGAGTTCCCAAAGCGAAAAGCGTTTTGCGACCTGCTGCTTGCCAAAGGCATCCAACTAGCTGAGAGTATGTGTGCCCCGCCCATTTGGACCAGGGTACGCAACAAGACTTTGCTATAATCCGGCTAGAATTTTGGAGGACAGAAGCATGGCTACAACGACAACTACACCCACCACCACAACCCCGACGACCGCGGAGCCGAAGCCGGTTAATTTCACCCCGAATGCGATTTCCAAGGTGAAGGAAATCATGGCTCAGCAAAATCCGGTCCCGGCAGGACTGCGTGTCGGCGTGGTAGGCGGAGGATGCTCGGGCTTCTCCTACTCCATGTCGTTCGAGAACGGCGCCGGCATGATGGACAAGACCTTCGACTTCGATGGCCTGAAGGTTTTCGTCGACGCGACCTCGCTGATGTATCTGAAGGGCGTCAACGTCGATTACCTGGAGACGCTGGAAGGCGCGGGCTTCAAGTTCGATAACCCGAATGTTAAGAGCACCTGCGGCTGCGGCTCGTCGTTCAACGTCTAGCCGAATCGAAGTGCAAAAGTTTCAGGCCCTGTCCGCTGAGGACGGGGCCTTGTTATTTTGAGCGAGCAACTCCGCCGACGTTCCCATTCCACATTGAGTTGTCATCCCGACCGCAGCGTTCGCGATGTTTTTCGATCCGCTGCTTTTGCGGATCGGCGAACGCGGAGTGGAGGGATCTACTGTTGCTCGCAGAGGAAGAGATGCGCCTTCGGCGGCGCTCCGGTCTACGACACTAGATACCCGTTAGCCTCTTCTTCCGGCGCCGTGATTCCTTCAGGTAATTGGCCGCCGTTGTAGTCGGCCATGCGGTTCTTCCATTTCAAGAAATCGGTGATGGTCTGCGGCTCGATCCGAACCTCAACGCGGCGCAAACTTGCCAGCAGCAGATTCATCTCCTTAGTGAACCCGACCTGCGTGCGAAGATCGACGCGCGCCGGCTTCACGATCAACTCCACTTCACGACCGTGGTACTCCAGCAGCCCCCAATGCTTCGGCAACTCGGCAGGCAGGATCATTCCCGCCGGAGCCATGTACAACCGCTTGCTGCCCAAACCTTCTTCCGGACGAAGCCGAAACGCCTTGTTCGCATCGGCGAGAAAATCCGAGCGCGACACTTTGCACTCCACCAGCACCGACTGACACGAAGCTTTCCATCCGATCACGTCGGGAACTTCGCCGGTGGCGCAGTACTGCTCCGACAGCACGATGCCGCATCCATAACGGTGGCGCAGCCAGTCGGCGGCGCGCGCCACGAGCTGCGCGTGTTTCATTGCGGGTGATGCTTTTGCCACATCAACGTTGTAGCGCGAATTGCCGCGCGTTGGGAGTACCCGCCGAGTGGCCGCCGCGCAAAATCGTGTAATATCGAAGATTCGCATGGGGTGGATGATTCAAGCTGAGGACGTGCGCAAGACCTACCGCATCGGCAAAGTCGATGTGCCGGCCTTGCGGGGCGTATCACTACAGGTTGAGAAGGGCGAGTTCGTCACCATCGTTGGCCCATCAGGCAGCGGCAAGTCGACCCTGTTCTACATTCTCGGCGGCCTCACCCACGCCGACACCGGACGCGTCATCATCGACGGCGTGAACTTCACCGAGATGTCGGATTCCGATCGTACTAAGTTGCGGCGGACAAAAATCGGCTTCGTCTTCCAAAAGTTCAATCTGCTGCCGACGCTGACCGCCGAGGGCAACATCGAGATCGCACGCGACATCTCCGGCCTGGACGATGACGCCGCAGACCGCGAGCGCATTCATCGCGTCACCCAGTTGTTGGGCATCGATAAGCGCATGGACCATCGTCCCTCGGAGATGAGCGGCGGCGAGCAGCAGCGCGTGGCACTGGCGCGGGCGCTGGTGAACAGTCCGGCCATCGTGCTGGCCGACGAGCCCACGGGCAACCTTGATTCCGAAAATTCCGAAATCGTGCTGAGCATGCTTCGCCGCTCGAACCAGGAGCTGGGACAAACGGTGCTGATGATCACGCACAATCCCGAAGCCGCCACTTACGGCGACCGGATCATTCACATGCGCGATGGTTCAATCGTGCCCCCGGAAAAAGATCCGCAATGGAGCCACGCTCATGACTGAAGATATGCGCACCCCGATCCTGCAGGGAAAGGGCGCGTCCGACTACGAGCGCTACTTGCGCACTGACGAATTGCTGGCGCTGCAGAAGCCGCCGGACGAGATGCTGCATCCCGACGAGCTCACCTTCCAGGTGACGCACCAGGCGTCAGAGCTGCTGATGAAGGGCGCAGCCTGGGAGCTGGATCGTGCGCGCATCTCGATGCAACAGGGCGACTATCGGAACGCCGCGCGGCTGCTGCGCCGGGCCAACAAGATGCTCGTCCATCCCCTGCGCATGCTGGCGCTGCTGGAAACGATCACACCCTACGAGTACCACATCATTCGCGCGGGCCTGGGACACGGCAGCGGTCTCGATTCGCCCGGATTTCTCGCGCTGCTGCACATCTCGCCTCGGCTGGGCGAAGCGTTTTTCGATCAGGTTAAGCAGGCGGGCCTGACGCTGGAGCAGCTTTACTACCGGCACGCCGAGTTTTTCGAGCTGCACGACATCGCCGAAGAGCTGCTCGATTACGACGAGCAGATCCAGCTCTTCCGCTACGCGCATTTGAAGCTGGCGCAACGCATCATCGGCGGCGGCGTGGTGGGCACGATGGGAACGCCGGTGGAAGTGCTGAAGCAGCGCATGGAGTATCCGCTGTATCGTCAGCTGTGGGATGTGCGGAACGAGATCACGGCGAAGGTGAATGCGGAGAACGCGACCGGACACGGCGGAGCGTATTAGAAGCAGCCGTCGGGAATCTCCCGCATGAAGAAGTTGGCGGAATGTGCGGAACTCAACCGGCTAGGTCTGGGGAGCACAGACCTGTACAGTCAATTTGTCATGGTGCGCGATGAACTAAAGCAGACGAACAAGAACGCGCCGTCGTACCAGCAAACCGCCGAGCAGTTGAGGAAGTTGCAAGGGCAACTTGGCGAAGCTCACAAGAATTTCCAGCAGCACATCAAAGATCACAAGTGCAGGTAAGCCAGAAGGGCGTTATTTGTTTTAGCCGTGGGCGTAAGCTCGCGGTGAAAGCCCGACGATGGGCAGAGCCGCGGAGCGGCGGAACGTTGACTGGTATAGCGGTCCTTCGACTCCGGCGTCGCAAACCCGGCGACGCCTGCGCTCAGGATGACACCGTTGAAAAATGAACTGAGAATGAACGGCGCCTGCTTTGCGTGATCGCACTCGGAAGGGTCAAGCTAAGAGCTAATGGCTAAGAGCTAAAAGCTGCTCTCCGATTTGCCCGTATCTTCCTGCATTCGCTATAATTCATTCACCGAGCGGGAGTAACTCAGTGGTAGAGTGCGACCTTGCCAAGGTCGAAGTCGCGGGTTCAAATCCCGTCTCCCGCTCCAGTCTTTATGCTTCCCTCGCTTCTCGGCGAGGGTTTTTCGCATAGCGCTCCACCAAGGGGTGCGGTACCCAAGTGGTTAAGGGGAAGGTCTGCAAAACCTTTATTCGTCGGTTCGACTCCGACCCGCACCTCCAATTTAGCTGTCGGCTCTGAGCCGTCAGGTGCGGGTTGCCCCTTCCGAGTTGGTCGTCCGAAATGCCCCGCAATGCACTTGAACATTCTCCTTCTTAGAAATTGTCATCCTGAGCGGAGTGAGTCCGCGCAGCGGAGAACGTAGTCGAAGGATCTGCGGTTGCGGGGGGAGGACCTCTCATCGTTGTGCTGCTTTTCGCAAAGCTCTCGGCAAATCTCGCTGTAATATAGCGATACCCGGTTGTGGGAGCCTCGAAGATGCAGCGTTGTGCCACATGCGGTTCGGAAAGCGCGCAGGCTTCGCCATTTTGCGCACAGTGCGGAAGTCCGTTCCGAAAAACTTCTTCGCCGATCTCCGAAGCGCCCACCATGGTCGCGGTCACCACCGACGCTCCAACCTATCGGCCAACGCCGCCGCGTGCCGCGTCGCATCCCTCATCACATAGTTCGCGCGACGAGGGCCGCTACACGCCCGGCCTCGTCATCGCCGAACGTTATCGCCTGATCGCACTGCTCGGGCGCGGCGGCATGGGCGAGGTCTATCGCGCCGACGATCTCAGCCTGGGCTCGCCGGTCGCACTCAAGTTTTTGCCCAAGGCCAAGACCGACGAGTACACCCTCGAGCGTTTTCGCAACGAAGTGCGCATCGCGCGCCGCATCTCGCACCCCAACGTCTGCCGCGTTTACGACATCGGGCAGGCCGAAGACCGCGTCTTCCTGTCGATGGAATACGTCGATGGCGAAGATCTTTCGTCGCTGCTGCGTCGCATCGGCCGCCTGCCTTCCGACAAGGCGCTGGAAATCGCGCGCAAGATCTGTGCCGGGCTGGCCGCCGCTCACGACAAAGGCGTGCTGCATCGCGACCTGAAGCCGGCAAACATCATGCTCGACGGGCGTGGCGAAGCGCTCATCATGGACTTCGGCCTGGCGGGCATCGCGCACGAGATCGAAGACGTGCGCAGCGGCACGCCCGCCTACATGGCGCCCGAGCAGCTTTCGGGCAAAGAGGTTACAGTCCGCAGCGACATCTACTCGCTGGGCCTGGTGCTCTACGAGTTATTCACCGGCAAGGCCGCTTTCGACGGCAAGACGCTGGACGAAATTGTGCGCACGCGCCGCGACAGCACGCCACATCGGCCTTCGACACTGGTGCGCGACATGGACCCGCTAGTCGAGCGCGCGATCCTGCACTGCCTGGAGGCCGATCCCGAGAACCGGCCGGCGACTGCGCTGATGGTTGCCGCTGCGCTGCCGGGAGGTGATCCGCTGGCCGCTGCGCTGGCCGCAGGCGAGACGCCGTCGCCGCAAGTAGTCGCCGCCGCCGGAGCTACGACTGGCTTACCGGTACGGACCGCTTTGCTGGCGATTGCCGGCGTGATGCTCGGCCTGGCAATTTATTTCGTCTGCTCCGCCCGCACCAGCGGGATGTCGAAGATCGACACGCCGAAGTCTGCCGAGGCACTCGCCGAGCACGCGCGCGAGATTACGCATCAACTGGGCTACACTACGCCGCCGGTCGACTCGGCGGGCGGCTTCGAGTGGGACGACTCTTACCTCGAACACCTCGATCACGCCGGACAAGAACATCCTAACTGGGACGAGGTGATGCAGCACCGTCCCACCCTGCTGCAATACTGGCGGCGGCAAAGTCCTGACTACCTGGTCGCCACTGACATTCACACCGATTTACTGACCCCCGGCCTGGTGCATCGCGACGATCCAGCGCCGATCCTCTCCGGTATGGTGTCGCTGACGCTCGATCCGGAAGGACGCCTGATACGCTTCTCTGCGGTTCCACCGCAGAAAGACACCACGCCGCCGGCCACGCAGCCGTATGACTGGAAGCAGTTGTTCACCCTGGCCGGTCTCGACATCACGCAGTTCCAGTCGGCCCAGCCGATGTGGAACTCGCTGGGCTCCGCCGATCAGCGCGCTGCCTGGACCGGTGTCTGGCCCGGAACTGCGGAACCTCTGCGAGTCGAGGCCGCGGCCTGGCACGGCCTGCCCGTCTTCTTCCGCCTGATCAGCGACTGGACCGAACCGGACCGCATGCCCACGAGCGACAGCGTTCACGCCAAGGCGCCGCAGGTATTGCTGGTGATTTTCCTGATGGTGCTGCTGGGCGGCGCGGTCTGGCTGGCGCGTTATAACTACCGCAATGACAAGAGCGATCCCCAGGGCGCCTTGCGGCTCGGCCTGCTGATCTTCAGCGTCCAGATGCTGGTGTGGATCTTCACTTCGCACTTCGTGCCCAGCCTGAGCCTGTTTGGCTTGTTCATCCAGGCGTTGAGCGGAGCGGTCTTCCTGTCGGCCGTGTTCTACATCGTCTATCTGGCTATCGAGCCGTATGTGCGGCGGCACTGGCCGCACGCCATCATCTCGTGGTCGCGCCTGATGGCCGGACGAATTCGTGACCCACTGGTCGGCCGCGACACCCTCTATGGGGTGATCCTCGGCGTAGTGTGGGCCGTGATCTTCGGATTCATGAGCGTTCTCATGTATCGCATTGGCGCCGCTCCCGGCTTCGGTTCCACCAGCTTCATGGAGGGGCCGCGGCGGGTTATCGGTTCCTGCCTGATGCATGTCTCCACGTCCGTCGAAGCCACGCTGGCATTCTTCTTCCTGATGTTCGTCTTCCGCGTGATCTTCCGCAAGCCATGGATCGCGGCAACGGTCTTCGTCCTCTTCTGGGTCGCTATCAAAGGCTACAACGATCATCACTGGTACCTGACCGTCCCGGCATACGCGCTGGTCTATGGCATCGCGGGATACGTCGTCCTGCGTTTCGGATTTGTAGCGCTAGCCGTCGGCATCTTTACGGTCGACCTGCTGGGCGGCGTTCCGATTACGACCGACTGGTCGAGTTTCTATATCGGAGCGCCGATCTTCGTCTTCGCCTTAATTGCGGCGCTGGCGATTTGGGCTTGCTACACCGCGCTGGCCGGACAGAAGCTGGTGAAGGGCGATTTGTTCGACTAGCGACCGCGAGCGAAATCATTTGCCCGCCGGCAAGCACGGTGGTGCCCGTACAAGATCACATGCGCAGCGCTAACCGTCTCATCGCAACAATCTTGCCAGTCCCAGAGCAGCGATTACATTCATCCCATTCGTATGGGTTAACGCACCCGGATGCAGTCTGTAATCGAAACGCATCTCGCTATTCTCGTAGTATTCCGCAAAGTGAACATTGATTACCCGACCGCCGTATTGCCCGACCAGATCGGTGAGGGCCAGATCGTGCGTGCTGATGAGGCCGATCGCGCCGCCGCGCACGACCTGCTTCATAATCGCTTCTGTTCCAAACAGCCGGTCCCTGGAGTTCGTTTCGCCAAGAATCTGGTCCAGCAGGAGAAGAGTATTTTGGTCGCGTGAGGTCGAGAGGATCGATTTCAGCCGCGCCACCTCGGCCGCAAATCGCGATTGCCCCTCCAGGAAAGAATCGTGGACCGAACCCGCGACAATGAATCAGTTCTAACACTACTGGTCTTCGACATTCCCGGCATTAGCGCCCCTTAACTTTCCAAAGCGAGACTCAATCGCGGGCCGCCGTCGACACGGCAGAGACTTTCCCTGCCTTTTGTGGCACTTGGCTGTTGGCTCAAGCATGCCGAACGCGACTGCACGGATCGCCAACCTTCAATCCAGCTTGGTCACTGATTTGCCTGTAGGAAATCTGCGATTCGCCGATGTAACAGCGGTTGGAGGAAATATTCGATGCAGTCGAGTCCCCCGGCTGGTATTGCCAATGATCTGCCCAGCGAGATGGCTGAGGTTATCCAGGAATTTCTGGTGGAGAGCAACGAAGGTTTGGACCGCTTCGATCGCGATCTGATCGCCCTCGAGAAAGACAAGACCTCGCGCGAGCTGCTGGACAGCATCTTCCGCGCCGTCCACACCATCAAGGGTACCGGCGGGGTGTTGGGCTTGAAAAGCTGGTTTCGATTTCCCATGTAGGCGAGAGCGTGCTGAGCCGCATGCGCGACGGCGCCCTGGTGCTGTCGCCGGAGATTGCCACCGTGCTGCTCGCCATGGCGGATTCTCTGCGCCGCATGCTCGAAGACATCGCGGTTTCGGGCAATGAAGGCGAAGAAGATTTCTCTTGTGTCCTGCAAAAACTGAAAGGGCTGCTGGAGCCCGCACCCCAGGCCGCCAGCGCCCCACCGCACCCCGAGGAGCCGCAGGCCCGGCTGGGAGAAATCCTGGTCAACTCGCAGGGCTGCGATCCGGAAGACATTCAGAGTGCCGTCGAGTCTCAGGGCGAGGGGGATCGTCGGCTGCTTGGCGAGATTCTGGCAGCGCAAGACTGCGCCGCTCCCGACGCCGTGGCCGAAGGTTCGAAGGTGCAGAGCGACTACCGCGAAATTGCCAGCAACACGATTCGAGTGGATGTGGCCCTGCTGGACAAAGTCATGAACCTGGTCGGAGAACTGGTGCTGGCACGCAACCAGGTTTTGCAGTTCACCGACACGCAGGAGGACAGCACCTTTCTGAGCGCCGCCCAACGGCTCAACCTCATCACCACCGAGTTGCAGGAAGGGGTCATGAAGACCCGCATGCAGCCCATCGGCAACGTCTGGAGCAAGCTCCCCCGCGTGGTGCGTGACCTGGCGGTGGGATGCGGCAAACAGGTCGAGGTGCTGATGGAGGGCGCCGACACCGAGCTCGACAAGACCATCATTGAAGCCATCAAGGATCCGCTGACTCACATCGTCCGAAACTCGATTGATCACGGAATCGAGATGCCGAAGCAGCGCGTGGGCAGCGGCAAGCCGGCGCAAGGCCATCTGGTGCTGCGGGCCTTCCACGAAGGCGGGCAGGTCAACATCGAGGTCTCCGACGATGGCCGCGGAATCGACATCGACAAGCTGAAAGCCAAAGCCATCGCGAAAGGCATGATCAGTGTCGAACAGGCCGCGCGCATGGGCGAGCGCGAGTTGCTGAACCTGGCCTTTGCTCCGGGGCTTTCCACCGCCGAGCAGGTCAGCAACATCTCCGGACGCGGCGTCGGCATGGACGTGGTCAAGACCAACATCGAGAAGATCGGCGGCACCATCGACCTGCAGAGCGCCCGGGGCAAGGGCACGCTGCTGAAGATCAAAATTCCCCTGACCCTGGCGATCATTCCCGCGCTCATCGTGACCAGCGGAGCGGAGCGCTTCGCGATCCCCCAGGTCAGCCTGATCGAGTTGGTGCGCTGCGAAGGAGAACAGGCGATACACGGTATCGAGAACGTGCATGGCGCCGCAGTCTACCGCCTGCGTGGCAACCTGCTGCCCCTCGTCTATCTCAACCGCGAATTGAAGCTAACCTCGAAACCGGACGGGGAGTCGGTGAACATCGTGGTGCTGCAAGCCGGCGACCGGCAGTTCGGACTGGTGGTCGACGAGATCAACGACACCGAAGAGATCGTGGTGAAGCCGCTCTCCAAGCAGTTGAAGTCGGTGTCGTGTTTTGCCGGCGCCACCATCATGGGAGACGGACGCGTGGCCCTCATCCTCGATGTGCTCGGCCTGGCGCAGATGACGCACGTGGTCAGCCAGCAACATGAGCAGACAACGGCGCAGCAGACGAACAAGTCAGGAGACGCCGGCGGGGCCAGAGAGTCCTGGCTGCTGTTCCGGCTGGGCAGCTCCGGACGTATGGCTATTCCACTCTCGCTGGTCTCGCGGCTGGAAGAATTCAGCGTCTCGCAGGTGGAACGCTTCGCCGGACATGAGGTTATCCAGTACCGGGACCAGATCATGCCGCTGTTGCGGCTAAGCGACGCCCTCGGCTACAGCGGCTCGACGGCGGGCGAGCTGCTGCCAGTGGTAGTGACTTCCCGGCAAGGGCAGAACATCGGGCTGGTAGTGGACGAAATTCTGGACATCGCCGAACAGTCGGCCGCCGTGCAGCAAATCGGCGAGGCCGAGAAGCTGAAGGGTGCGGCCGTCATTCAGCAACGGGTGACGGATCTTCTGGATGTGCCGGCGTTGCTGGCGGCGCAGCACCTCGAGTGCGCGAAGGGAGGGCAGGCATGAATCAGCCACGGCAGGTGTGCACGTTCTATCTGCAGGAGCTCTTGTTCGGCGTGGAGGTCGAAAAGGTGCAGGAGGTGATCCGCTATCAGGAGATGACGCGGATTCCTTTGTCGCCGTCGGTCATTGCCGGGCTGATCAACTTGCGCGGGCAGATTGTCACCGCTATCGACCTGCGTCATCAACTTGATTTACCCGCTCGCGCCGGCGGCGAACTCCCGATGAACGTGGTAATTCGTCGCGACGACGGCCCCATCAGCCTGCTGGTCGACGAAATTGGCGATGTGGTCGAGGTCGATGAGCAATCATTCGAGGATGCGCCGGACACGTTGCATTCCCGGGGCCGCGAATTTATTCGTGGCGTTTACAAGCTCAAAGAGCAGTTGCTGCTCTTACTCGACACCGACAAAACCATGACGGTCTTGGGCACCCATCCGGCCTAGCGCCGTATGGCATTAGCAGTCAAAGGAGATTTCATGTCACAGGCACACACGGTTGCAGTTTCCCAACTGGAGAACACCGCAATTGCCGCGGTCCGCAGCAGGAAAAATGGGCGTCATGTCTTACACGACGGCAATGCCGCCGAGCTCTTCGATTTGATTCCAGCCATGATCGTGGTCACGGACCCCGACCACACGATCCTCAACCTCAACCAGGCTGCCGCGCTCTCTGCCGGCCGCAAGAAATCCGACTGCGTGGGGTTGAAGTCCTGGGAGCTTTTCGACAACCCGGACTGCCGGGCTGGCACCTGTGCCGCCGCCCGGGCTGCGCGCACTCGCGAGACTTGCGAGGGTGTGGTTCAGGCCCGCGTGAACGGAGAAACGTTAACGGCGCTGGTGACCGCTGCGCCCTGTTTCGGAAACGACGGGCAGATCACCGGCATCGTCGAGGTGCTTTACCCCGCACAATCGGAGACGGCCCTTTCCACCGAAACGGAGCGGATTGCAAATGCTGTTAGCCAGGGCAAGCTGGACCAGCGCATTCCGGAGGAACTCTTCGAGGGACGATACCGGGAGCGGGCCCGGCGCATGAACCAGATGGTGGACGCCATCAACGCTCCGATAGCGGAACTCAGCCGGGTGTTGATGAGAATGGCGGCCAACGATTTGTCGCAGCGAGCGCCGGAAAACCTGCCGGGCATCTTCGGCGAGTTGTGCCTGTCGGCGAACCAGGCGCAGGAGCGGGTGCGCAATTCCACCAGGATCTTACAGAACATCGCGAAGGGAGACTTCCAGAAGGACCTGGAAGAGGTGAGTCAGGTGAGCCGGCGCTCGGAGAACGATGAGCTGGTACCGGCCTTTCTGCTACTGATGAGGAGTATTGATGCGCTGGTAGCCGACGCCCAAATGCTGTCACAGGCAGCGGTGGCGGGCAAGATGGACGTCCGGGCGGACGCCTCCCGGCACCAGGGCGAATACCGCAGGTTGGTAGAAGGCATCAATGCCACGCTGGACGCAGTGGTCGATCCATTGACCGTGGCCGGCAAATACGTTGAGCGTATCAGCAAGGGCGATCTGCCGCCGCAAATCAGCGAACACTATGCCGGAGATTTCAGCGCGATCAAGCACAACCTGAACGAATGCATCACTTCGCTGACGGGACTGATGCAGGAGATCCGGCACATGTCCCATGAGCACGATCTCGGCGACATCGACGTGGTCATCGATGCTGCAAAGTTCCAAGGCGTTTATCAAGACGTGGCCACGAGTATCAATCAGATGGTTGGCGGCCATATCAGCGTCAAGAAGAAAGCCATGGCCTGCATCGCCGAGTTCGGCCAAGGCAACCTCGATGCTGCGCTGGAGAAGTTCCCGGGCAAAAAGGCTTTCATCAACGAAAACATCGAGCGGCTGCGCTCGAATCTCAAGAAATTCATTGCCGAGATGACGCGCATGTCTGATGCCCATAATGCCGGCGACATTGACGCCGTGATCCCGGTCAACGAGTTTCAGGGCGCGTATCGCACCATGGCCGCGGGGGTAAACGAAATGGTCGGCGGCCACATCAGCGTGAAGAAGAAGGCGATGGCCTGCATCGCCCAGTTCGGCCAGGGCAACTTCGAAGCTCCCCTGGAGAAGTTTCCTGGCAAGAAAGCCTTTATCAACGACACCATCGAACAGGTGCGGGCGAACCTGAAGGCCCTCATCACCGATGCCGACCTGCTGGTGCAGGCTGCAGTCGAGGGTAAGCTGTCCACCCGGGCCGACGCCTCCAAGCATGGAGGGGACTTCCGCAAGATCGTGGAAGGCGTGAACGCCACGCTCGATGCAGTCGTCGGCCCGCTGCAAGAGGTTGCCCAGACACTGGACAAACTGGCGGTAGGGGACCTGACGGCGGAGGTTACTCATGAATACGCCGGCGACTTCGGAAGGTTGCGTACTGCGGTGAACACGCTGGCCAAACAGGTGCGCGAGGCCATCCAGCAGATCGGAAGCAACGCCACCGCGCTGGTCTCGGCCGCAGAGGAACTCAACCGGGTCAGCCAGCAGATGAGCGCCAGCGCCGACGAAACCGCCGCTCAGGCCAATGTGGTCTCAGCCGCTTCCGAACAGGTTGCCAGCAACGTGCAGACGGTGGCGACCGGCGCCGACGAGATGGGCGCCAGCATCAAGGAGATCGCCAAGAACACCGCTGACGCCACTCGGGTCGCAACCACGGCAGTGAAGTCGGCGGAATCCACCAACGAAACCATCAGCAAACTCGGCCAGAGCAGCGCCGAGATCGGCCAGGTGATCAAGGTCATCACCTCGATTGCCCAGCAGACCAACCTGCTGGCCCTGAACGCGACCATCGAAGCGGCGCGCGCGGGCGAGGCGGGCAAGGGCTTTGCGGTGGTGGCCAACGAGGTAAAAGAACTGGCCAAGGAGACGGCCAAGGCGACCGAGGACATCAGCCGCAAGATCGAGGCGATCCAGACCGACACCAAGGGAGCGGTGGAGGCGATCGGACAGATCGGCAGCGTGATCGTGCAGATCAACGATATCCAGAACACGATTGCCAGCGCGGTTGAGGAGCAGAGCGCGACCACCAACGAGATCAGCCGTAATCTCGCCGAGGCGGCGCGGGGCAGCTCCGAGATCACCAAGAATATTACGGGCGTAGCGGAGGCGGCGCGCAGCACCACGGCGGGCGCAACCGATACTCAGAAGTCGGCGCAGTCGCTGGAGAGGATGGCCGGCGAGTTGCAAGGACTGATCGCGCAATTCAAGTACTGATCGAAGATCGCCGATGGCGGTTGCGGGAAGCTTCCTGCAGCCGCCACCCTGGCGGCGCTGACGAGAGGAGTTTCGATGCGTGCCCTGGTGGTGGACGACTCTTCCGCGATGCGGGCAATTCTGGGCATGACGCTGAAGCGGAGAGGCTTCGAAATCCTGCAGGCGAAAGACGGGCTGGACGCGCTGAACGTCCTGGGCAGCAGCGGAAACATCGAGTTGATTCTGATCGACTGGAACATGCCCGGGATGAACGGGCTGGAGCTGTTGCAACGTATACGGCGGCAGCCGCAGTATGCCGGAACGCAGATTCTGATGGTGACCACGGAGACCGGTGCCGGGCAGATGAGCGACGCACTTTCGGCCGGCGCTAACGAATACATCATGAAGCCGTTCACGCCGGACGTGGTGATGGACAAACTGGAATTGCTGGGACTATGAGTGAAGCGGCGCGGAAGACTCGGGTGCTGGTGGTCGACGACTCGGTGGTGATGCGCCGATTGCTGGCAGAGGTGATCTCATCCGATCCCGAGTTGGAGGTCGCCGGCTACGCGGCCAACGGGCAGATCGCCCTGTCGTTGCTCGATCAGCTCAGCCCGGATGTCATCACGCTCGACGTCGAGATGCCGGTGATGGACGGGTTGGCCACGCTGAAGGCGGTTCGGGCTGCAGGCCGCAGGCTGCCGGTCATCATGTTCAGCACGCTCACCAGCCGGGGTGCGGAGGCAACTATCGATGCGCTGGCCTTGGGCGCGAGCGATTACGTGGCTAAGCCGGCCGGAGCCGGCAACTATGACACCGCGCGCGAGCGCATTCGCGAGGCATTGGTGCCAAAGATCAAAGCGCTTTGCCGGAGACGGGTTGCCGTGCAGGCGCATGCCGAGCCATCTCGATCCCGCCAGCGGTCGTTGCAGCGCAAGCTCACAGCGGAACCGCTGAAGGTGGTGGCCATCGGATGTTCGACCGGGGGACCGAACGCGCTCGCGCAACTGCTGCCCGAGATCCCGCCGGACTTTCCAGTGCCAGTCCTGATCGTCCAGCACATGCCTCCCGCCTTCACCCGTTTCCTGGCGCAACGGCTGAGCGGTCTCTGTCACCTGCCGGTCGAGGAGGCGGAGCAGGGAACAGTAGTGCATCCGGGAAAAATCTGGGTCGCGCCCGGCGGACACCACATGGTTGTGGAGCGTATCGAAGAGGAGGCGAGAATCAGGATCACCGAGGACGCTCCGGAAAACTCCTGCCGTCCTTCCGTGGATGTTTTGTTTCGCTCGCTGGCGGAAGCGTTCCCCAATCGCGCGCTCGCAGTTGTGCTGACGGGAATGGGTCAGGACGGCCTGCGCGGATGCGAGCAGCTTTCCACTAGAGGTGCAGAGATCGTAGTGCAGGATGAAGCGACCTCGGTGGTGTGGGGGATGCCTGGGTTCGTTGCCCGCGGAGGGCTCGCCGACACCATACTGCCAATCGCGGAGATCTGCCCATACGTGGTCGAGCGCGTAGCCGCCCGCCGATGGTTTGGCAGCTCATATCTCCGCTCAGCGGCGGTGGCGCGATGACCCTGGCGACGGTCGAGTTCGATTACCTGCGGGCGCTGGTGAAGGATCACACCGCCATCGTTCTCGACGCCGGCAAAGAGTATCTGGCGGAGACGCGTCTGGCTCCCCTGCTCGGCGAGCACAACTGCCGTTCGGTTCAGGAATTGCTGTCGTTGCTGCGACGGCAAAGTTTTAATGGTCTGCATCGCAAGGTGCTCGATGCCATGACCAACAACGAGACCTGGTTTTTCCGCGACGTGAATTGTTTCGGCGCGTTGACCGGATCCATCCTCCCCGAAATGATGAAGCGGCGGGCAGCGGAGCGCAAGCTGGCGATCTGGAGCGCCGCCTCTTCCAGCGGCCAGGAACCTTACAGCATCGCCATGGCGTTGCGCGAGGAGTTCAATCTGCCCGGCTGGAGCTTCTCCATTCTGGGCACCGACTTCTGCACCGCGATTCTGGAACGCGCCCGCACTGGACTTTACCGGCAGATGGAAGTCAACCGCGGTCTGCCGGCAAAGCTGCTGACCCGTTATTTCAAGCAGCAGGGGCTGCATTGGCAATTGAAGCCGGAGATTCTGTCGATGGTGAGGCTGCAGTTCCTGAACCTGGCCGAACCCTGGAACGGCACCATACCCCCGGCGGACATCATCTTCCTGCGCAATGTGCTGATCTATTTCGAGGTCGAGACCCGAAAGGCGATCCTTGCCCGCGTGCGCAGGGTATTGCGTCCGGATGGATTCCTGTTTCTCGGCTGTGCGGAGACGACGTTGAACCTGGACGCCGGATTTGAGACGGTGCAGGCGGGTAATTACATTTGTTACAAGCTAAAGGACCGGTGAGCTCATGATGTGCGAAATCGGCAGTGCTGACCTGGTGTCGGTGGTAGATGAAATCTTCGGCTCAATGGCGGGTATGCAGCTAACGGCGACTCCGACTGTGATCGAATTTGATACGCATTCCGGCTATGTCGTCTCGGCGGTGCAGATCGTCGGTGACTGGCAGGGCGCGGTGCGGCTGGACATTGACCTGGAGTTGGCGCGGCAGGCGTGCGCCAACCTGGTAGGACTGGATGCCGCCGATCTCTCCGCCCAGGATATTCGCGATGCGGCAGGCGAGCTCGCGAACATGGCGGGCGGCAGCGTGAAGGCACTTTGCGCGCCGACCTCGCGGCTGTCACTGCCTTCCGTCGCCATGGGGCGGGACTTTGAATTCACGGTGTCGCAGGGAACGGTGATTCAGCAGTTATCCTTCCTCCACACCTCAGGCGCACTGACGGTCAGCGTGATCGAGAAGCAATCATCGGAGGCGACAACCTCGAATTAGGTCCAGCGCGGTTCGAACTGCGCCTCAGGGATGCACTACCTTGGGCAGGTTCCAGTGCCGCCAGACGGCGACCAGCCGCAGAACAAAGCAGGCGATTGCGCCGGCGAAGGTCATCAGGGTGGGAGCGAATCCGGCGCTGAGACCTGCGACCATGACGGCCGCTCCAGCGAGCGCTGCCACGGCATAAATATCGGAGCGCAGCACCGTCGGCACTCGCGCCAGCAACAGATCGCGTACGGTTCCTCCTCCCACGCCGGTGATGCCGCCCATCAGGATCGCCAGGAATGGATGGATTCCATAGTCGAGCGCTTTGGCCGCCCCAGCCACCGCGAACAGCGACAGTCCGGCTGCATCCACGACCAGCAGAAACGATTGCGGCACGCGGCTGACGTAGTTATGCCACAGGAAGACTGTTGCGCCCGCCAGGAAAGCCACTGCCGGATAGCGCCAGTCGCGAATCGCGCCCGGAGGGATGGCGCCGATCAGCAGGTCGCGTATGATGCCGCCGGCCAGCGCCGTCGCAAACGACAGGACCATCAATCCCAGCAGATCCAGTTCTCCCTGAATGGCGGCCGTCGCTCCTTCCACGGCAAACACAAATGTTCCGATTAGATCGACGGTCAGCAACAACTTGGCGGAGTCGTATCGCACGAAATCGTTCCTTATGGGTGGTTGAGCCGAAGGGCTTGATCTTAGCATTTTGCTCATCGGCTTTCGGCTTTCGCCAAACCGGCGTCGCAGGTCAACCGCTTGCCCGAAACCATCCGCCAGGTTCGCGTGTTCTCATCAGCTCCGCGCCAGCGGGCCAACGTCACCTGGCAAGCTCTCGGCGTCCTAGGAAGAAGCCGTATTACGCGAGCGTTACGAATTGTAAAGCTGTCCGAGCTGCCTGTCGGCTCGTAGTACGATATTCAATTCTCCGCAGTACAGTTTGCCTTGGACGCGAAGGAGCGACATGCGCGGATTCATCCTCGGTATCCTCTTCACCCTCGTGATCGGGTTGGGTGGCGCCTACTTTTACAGCACAACGGGACACTTCGATGTTCGCGCCGTCGGGAACACACCCAGCACCTTCGAGAGGCGTACAGCGAACAAGTCGGTCGATGCATGGGTAGATGCCAACGCTCCCAAGCAGTCCAATCCGTTTCAGGCCACGATGGACAATGTCATGGACGGCTCCATGACCTACGACAAGAATTGCGCCGTCTGTCATGGCAGTTTGAAGCAGCCGGTTTCGCCCATGCGCAAGCAGTTTTATCCATCAGTGCCGCAATTGATGACGCACACGCCTGACGATCCGGACGGCAATCTGTTCTATGTCATCAAGTATGGAATCCGCTTTACCGGCATGCCTGGTTGGAGCGATGTGTTGAGCGATGACGATATCTGGAAGACGGTAGTGTTTATCAAGAACTCGAGCCAGATGAAGGACACGGGTCAGCAGCAGAATCCGCAGAACCTGCAGCACATGGACAACTCCAAGCCGGAGCAGAAGAAGTAAGAAGCAGGTGTCAGTACTCGGCCTTCAGCCGAACGCTGAGGTTCCCGTTAGAGAAGCTTTCTGGTTTCTTTGAGAAGGATGTTAGCGCGCGTTGCCTTGGCGAGTGCCGAGTACTGAATGCCTACCCGTTAGGCTTCACGACTTTGGTCTTGCCATTGGTCTTCAACTTGAATACGTCATTCGAAATCTTCTTATTGACCTGGATGTCGCTGTACTTGGTCAGGCGATAGTCGCCTGACGGCTCATCGAAGCGTTGCTGCACGCTGACTCCCAGGGCAGGATCGATCCATAGTGTGATCAGGTTGAACATATTCTTGACCTTGGGAGACTTGGGGGTCAGCTGAAGCTTCGCTGCGCTCACGCCTTGCGCCTGTTCCATGCCACCAAACTTCACGTCATAGGATTTTTCCAGGTCATGGCCGCGGCCACCGAAGCCCAGCACCAGAAAGCTCTCGAAGTCGGCTTTGTTTTTGCCCGCGTTGTATTCGGTTACCTGATCGATGGCGGGCTGATAATAGCTGACCAGCCCATTCGAAAACAGAACGTATTTTTTGTCCGGCGAGGTGAAGGCGGCCGCCATCTCCACGTTGTCAGCCTGCTTGCGGAAGTAAATCGTTCCCTTCTGAAAATCGTGGTCGTCGACCACCTTCTGATACTGGTCTGCGACAAAATCGGCTTGTGCGTTATGAAAGTTCGCTGCTGCCTTGTCCATCGAGGTCAGCACCGTTTCCAGATCCTGGGCGTGGGCCGCCGCGACCGCGCAAAAAGCAAGCCATCCAACCACGGCAATCATTCGCTTTTTCATGTTGTCCTAAGAGAGAAACCAGAACTGCCTTGGGAGTTGCTTGCAGCTGCAAACTTCCTAGCGGTGTACCCACACGTTGTAGGCCACAACATTATTCTTGCCGTCACGCACTTGCTGGTACTTCTCGATGGTGACGTATCCGGCAATGGGTTCGATGATTCGCAGCAAAGAATCCCGAGTCTCGACGTCGTTGCCGGTCTTTACCGTCGCGGCGTCCACCTTGTACAGGAAGCCGTCGCCCACTTGTTGTACGACAACCTCGGATTGGCGCGCGGGCTTTTGCTGGGGTTTGTCGCGAAAGTTGACCCAGACAGGCGTGATGAAGATGAACGCCAGGATGATGGTGACCATCACATCGTAATGGACACTGCCGCGAGGGTACGTCCACCAGAAATATCCCCGGAGTGTCTGTCCAACTTTGCTCATTGTTGTTTCAAGTTTAGAGGGATGGCAGGGCGCAGTGCAAGGAACGGTTGCCGGTTATCAGTTGTCGGTTGATTCCAGCTTGCACGGGACAGCCTCTTCGACGTCATGCACACGCTTCGCGTCTTCATTCGCCCAAGATGACGACCAACAATAAAACCGCGAGGAGCGCACCTGAAGGTGCGCCCTTTCAAAGCTCCCATGTGTCGCTTGCGTCGTCTTTACTGCTGTGGCGGCGCCGGCTGATCCTGCTGTGGTGTAACCGGCTGGGTCTCCGGAGTCGTTGCCGGCGGCGTAGCCGATTCGGGCGGCGGGCCCAACACGTTGTTTTGTTGCGGCTCTGCTTCGGGCGCGCCCGGAGCGTTCTGCGGGTTGGCCGGAACCACGCCGTTCACCGTGGGCACGTGCTTCACCTTGCCGGACTCGGCATCGCTTATATCAATGCCCAGCTTCGAAAGCGTTTCCGAAGTGGTGAAGTCAAGATTCACCTTCGACTTTTCGTAGTTGGCGGCAGCATTCAATACATTCGATTCCGCTTGCGTCAGGTTGCTCGACGCCTGCAGCACCAGCGTGGGCGTCGACGCACCGTAGGTGAACTTCTTCTGCTCGGCGGTCAGACTCTCACGCGCATAATCACGCGCAGCGATGGCCGCCTGCAACGCAGCATAGTTCTGCTGCATGGCAAACTGCGCCTGCCGCACCTGCAGGGTGATGGTGTTCTCGGTCTGCTGTAAAGCAACCTGCGCCTGGCGATACTCCAGATCAGAGCGCACCTGGTTAGCCTGCGCGGCGCGATTGCGGATCGGAATGTTCAAGTTCACGCCAACGCCCTTGTTAGGCCCGGTGCTGTTGAACAGGTTGCCGAAGGCCGAGTTGTAGGTCGTCGGAATGATTCCGGGCTGATAGCAGGCGGGCTCGTTCGTCGGGCAGGTGGGAACCACGGGGTTTTGGGGACCGGCCAAGCTGGACGCGCCGTAGAACGCGTAGGCGTCGAGCGTGGGCAGCAGCGAGTTGCGGATCGATTTGCGCGAAATCTCCAGGTTGGTCAGGTTGATACGCGCCGAGGCGATCTCTGGCCGCCCTTGCAATGCCTCGTCGATCAGATCCTGGATAGGCCGAACCTGATATTGCTCGTCGGGCTTGAGTGTATCTGTCGGGATGACCGGAGCTTCAGCCAGGAGCGGGTCCTGCATGTTCTTGGTCATCGCATTCTTCATTAGCAGTTGTTCGAGCTGAAGATTGGTCTGCGACAGGATCAGGTTTTGCTTGGCCGAAGCCACGCCGCTCTGCGCCTGCGCCAGCGTGATGGGCGCCATGGTGCCAATCTTCACCTGCTCCTGATCGTCGGAGAGAACTTTATCCGCCAGCTGCAGGGCGCGCTCATTGACCTTCACCGCTTCGTAGGCCGTCACCAGGTCCCAATAAATATTCTCGACTTGCGAGACTGTGGTGATGATCTGTTGGCGGAAGACCACGTCGGTGATCTCGCGGTTGTTGCGCGCGATGCGAATGTAACGCAAGTTGGGATCGAATCCGAAGCCCTGAAGGAGATGTTGCCGCAACTGGAAATTGAAGGTGGGTTGAAGGGTCGGATTGACCAATTGGTACAAGGAATTGGTGGTGATATAGCTGTTGTCGAAAGTCACGCTGAGCAGCGTGCCAGTGGAGAACCCCTGCGTGTAGCCGAAGTTGTAGACGTTGGTGTTTTGTGTGAGCACCGGCACGCCATAGAAAATTGGGCTTTGCTGCGGTGTCGCCGCACGCTGCCCCTGGATATTGCCGGTGAGCGCTGGATCGAAGTTGTCGATCGGCGGTCCTGCACCCAAGGTGGACGACACGATGCCAAGTGCGCCAGCGCCGGCTCCGCCCGCTCCAATCTGCGTTCCACCCGCACCTGTTCCGCTTGCGCCGGTCGCGGTGCTTCCGGTTCCTCCGGTGGAAGTGGTGCCGATGGCGCCTCCCGGCGTTCCCTGTACCACACTGGCGTTGACACCGCGTGAGGGTGAGCCGGAGCTGGTCAGCAGGATATCGGTGTCGGCGATCGACAGGTTGTAGCGCTGTAAGGTGATGTCGAGGTTGTTCTCGATCGCCATGGCTACCGCGTCATTGATCGACAGGTAGATCGTGCCGTTGCGGAACAGCTTGTCGGTCATCGACGAATTCGTAAGGTTCGGCGGAGGCACGCGCCGCGCCGTGTACGGCTGAATAAAGTTCGGAAAGCCTGACATCGGCTTGGAGTAGTTCTGATCGGAATACAAATGCGCATTGTGCTGTGGCGCCGGCGCCTGGGGCATCGGGGTTAACGGCGGCATGCTCGGCTGTGCATTCTGTGGCGTAGCGGGCTGCGAACTTTGCGGCGCTCCGTCCTGCGCCCAGGCGGCCGTGCCCAGCAATGCGATGAGTCCCAATGAAAGCGCTTTGCGAGCCGCCGACCTCAACAATGTTGCAACAAACATTTCCCATCTCCTGGAACGGAAGCTCCGTTCCCGTTTTCTCGACTGCCTTAGTTGCTGATGGAACCTCTCTGTAATACGCACCGGAATGAGAAAAGGTTCATACCTGCAGTAGCCTAACCGCTTGACCACACTCGGCCTTAAGCCACCCTGTTGCGTAACAGCAATTCAGAGATGCACTCCATTCTAACGTCCGGGAGGCGTTGTGCCGCGGGACGGTGCCCAAGTAAGGGACGAAGCAGAGGAACGACTGCGGCGGAGGGACTGGAGGGTTGGGATCTCGCGATTAAAAAAGTCGAATCCGTCGAAGGCACTGGCGACACTTTCCAGAAAACTGACCTTCTAACCCTTAAGCATGAGGGTTTATTGCATTTGCCCGCTGCCGGCGACGCGCGGCGGAGCAGGAGGAAATGTCATCGTGAAAAAACATCTCAGAAATCTCACAATTTGCATCGCCTTGGGTGCCACTCCATTCGTTGCGATCCCGCTTCTATGTCACGCACAGCAGGTGGACGAAGACCAGCGAGCCTACCAGGTCGGTTACCAGAACGGTGTCAATGATGCGCAAAGTGGTAAACCGCTGAACCTGCATACGGGCGATTGGCACGGAAATCGCTTGAACATCTATCAGCGCGGATACCAAAAGGGTTACGACAGCGTAAAAGGCTATGGGCCAGAAGGCTCGAATGGACCGGGGCAGTATCAAGGGGAAGATCGGCGCGCGTACGAAGCCGGCTATCAGAATGGCATTAACGACGGCCGCAACAATCGCAACATGAACGTCAGCTCCGACGATTGGCATGGCGATCGGCTGAACATCTATCAGCAGGCCTATCGTGAGGGCTATGACAGCGTCAAAGGGTACGGACCGGGCCACGGGGCCGAACATGCGGCCTCCCCGCAGGGCTACAATCCCAATCTTTACCAGGGGGAACAGCAGCGCGCGTATCAAACCGGCTATCAGAACGGCATCAACGATGCGCAGCGCAACCAAGCCATGAATCCGGCCACGGACGCCTGGCATGGGGACAATCTAACCGCCTACCAAACCGGCTATGACCAGGGATACCATAGCGCGAACAACGGTCCCATGCACTAAAGCAGGAGGAAGTGGCAGCAGTACGGGCCGCCGTCAGCCGACGATCTCTTCAAACTTGAGCGGATCGGGACGTACGGGCACGGGCGGCGGCTCGATTTCTCGCAATACCTGGTAGGTGTAGCGAATGCGATGGATCACGGTGATGGTTCCGAGAACGGCGATCACCCACAACACCGGGCCCATGCGGTTGAACAGCGCGCCGATAATAATCAGCACAATACGCTCAGGCCGTTCCATAAAGCCCACCTTGCAGAGCGGGATCAGCGATTCTGCGCGGGCGCGCGTGTAACTGATCATCACCGAGCTAACCATTACGATTGCGACCAGCACCACGTAGAAGAATCGATTAGCGCGGGCATAATAGACCAGCAATCCGAAGAACAGCGCGACATCGCTGTAGCGGTCGATCACCGAATCGAAAAATCCCCCAAAGATGGTCACTTGGTTGGTGGCGCGGGCGACGCGGCCATCGACCATGTCGAAGATGCCGGCACCGATGATTACCAGTCCGGCGTACAGGAACATCCTGCGCTGATTGTCGGGGTGAGCATAGCCGAACAAAATGCCGGCTACGATATTGATCAAAAGTCCGATGAAAGTGAGTGCGTTAGGCGAGATGCGGGTGAGCGCAAGGCCGTGGACAATCTTGTACAACAGCCACTTACAGGACCGGCCAACTGCGCTCGTCCAGGTCATACTCATCGCTACGCTTCGTCGTGAATGGTGATCAGCTTAAGCACCTCAAGCTCGCGCTTACCCGTCGGTGTTACAACCTCGCTAACGTCCCCGACCTTCTTGCCCATCAAGGCGCGGCCGATAGGCGAGCTGGTTGAGATTAATCCCTGTGTAACATCGGATTCTTCGCTGGTCACCAGCTTGTACTGGATTTCCTCACCTTTGGTGGAATCAAATACCACCACGGTGGAACCAATGGCCGCCCGGTCCTTAGGAATGTTGGACATATTGACCATGGAGAGGTCAGCCATGCGCTGTTTCAGCTGGCCCAGACGGGCGCGCACGAACTCCTGACGCTGCTTGGCCATGTGATACTCGGCGTTTTCGCTGAGGTCACCCATGGCCACGGCCTTCTTCAGCTCTTTCGGCAGCTCGTGGTTCAGCTCGTGTTCGAGGGTCGAAATCTCCTCGGCCAGCTTCTTCTTAATGTGTTCAGTCATGCTTCTGGATTGACGTGACCGGCGCACGGGCGTGCCGGAGCCATCCGACGATTATACGCGATTGCGGGGTAACTTCGACGGCTGGGGCCTGCAGCATGTCCGGTCTTCCGGCCTTCGCTAATCCGTCCGGCGGCCGTGGCGGCATAATTCGGCGCACCGAGACCCGCGTCAATTGACCATCTCGGAAAGGCAGAAGTATAATCTAAACATAATGTAGTTGTTCCCCTCATACTCCAGAGTGAGCCTCTGGAAGCAGCATCTCCGGCCCTCATGAATAACCAAAGTTTCAGCATCGGAGACAAGGTCGTTTACCCGAATCATGGGGTAGGCGTCATCGAGCAAATCAGCAGTAGAACGATCGGCTCACAAATCGAACGGTTCTACCTCCTCAAAATTGCAGCCAGCAGCCTCAAGGTCATGGTGCCCTTCCACAATGTGGACAGTGTGGGCCTCAGGCGGGTGGTACGGAACGGCGAGGTGCAGAAGATTCTGGATTTTCTGAGCGACGGAAAGTGTGAAAATCACACCGACTGGAAGTACCGGTTCAAAGAAAATTCCGACAAGATGCGAACCGGCTCCCTGCTGGATGTCGCCGTCGTCCTGAAAGGCCTGCTTCTTCTCTCCCAGGACAAACCGCTAAGTTTCCGCGAAAAGAAAATGCTCGAACGCACTCGTTACCTGCTGGTCAGCGAGCTGGCAATGTCGAAAAATTGGGAAGAGTCGGAAGTTGAGGACATGCTGAACAAGTCTTTGGCAAAGTGCAAGCTCCGTTTCCCGGAAGCTTCCAGCATGGAATCCTAAGAGTCTCGTTTCAGCGTCTGTCGCGGCGGGGTTGAATCCCCGCCATTCTTTTGCCCGCTCGCCGCTTGCGGAGAGAGGGACGCCAATCATAGAATGCAACGGCGCCGTGATGGCGGACTTTTCAACTGAGCAGGGGACAAAACACCATGCCAGGAACACTGCACATCTTTCGCCTGAAGGCCGATCCGCTGCAGTATCAGGTGAACTACAACCTTGGCGCAAACTCGTGGGTGCAGGTCATGGAGACGGATCGCCTGGAGGAGTTCCTGCAGCTCGCGGCCGCCTTGCCCGATGAAGAGATTCAGGACATGATGGCCGAGTTGCGCAACGATGGCCACACCACCGAAGCCAACGTCGACATCGGCGAGAGCCATCTCGGCGAAATGGGCTTCGCCGAAAGCCCCAGCGAAGAGTAGCTGTCGCCGCTCTGGCTTCAGGACGGAGGCTTGCCTGCCTGCCCAACCGACATCGCTTGAGACTTCGTCTGCCCTCCCGACTGATGTGTCTGTGTACCGGCTCCGTTCCAGCCGGCGTTGGATTGTGCTGGTCGGCGGCTGTTTCTTTGGCGCACTCAGCATCCTGACGTTCCTGGCAATGACTGTATTTTCCGCTCCGAACGCGGGCTCCTGGATAATTGGAGCAGTGAGTTTGGTGTTTTTACCAGTGGGCGTCCTGCTTGCTTACGACTCTTTCCGACTTCGCTATAGCGTCGCGGTCAGCCCGGTGGGTATCTGGTATTTGCCCTCCAGCCAGCAGCCAATCCATCTCGCCTGGAGCCAGGTTGGAGATATACGAGCGAACGACGTCATGCAGTGGCTGGTGGTGAGGGATGTGTCCGGGAGCAGAAGCTTCCGCGTGGATTATCAGGTCGAAGATTTCTCTGGGCTGCGTGACTTCATCCTGAAGCGCGCGACAGCGGCAACACGCCTCCATCCCGAATCTGTCACCGACTTTCACCGGAGCTGGATTAACAAAGCGGGACTGCTGGTTTTCATTGCCGGTGCCGTGCTTGTGTTTAGCGAGATCCGTTTGAATCAATTCGAGCGCCTTGCGTTTCTTATAATGTTGCTTCTTCTGATCGGGGCGCTTGCACGGGATCCTGTGCGACTGCTGATCACTCCCGGCGGCGTTGTGATCACCTATATAGGCTGGAGGCAGACGATCCCTTTTGGCACGATCAGCGGAATTGCGATTCAGGAGGTCAGCTATCGCGGGAACAAATTCCAGGCTGTGGTTATCAATCGTCAAAGCGGGAAGCCGATTAAACTGTTCCGCTTTCGCGAAGGTTTTATCGCGCTGCACGATGCGCTGGAGACAGCGTGGCGGTCGTCTACGACGGGGAAAGTGGACAGCGGCGATTGAGTCATCCATCGCGCATCTGTCGCCGCTGACGCGGCTCAGGCCCGATTGAGAATGCCTTCCCGGGGCTTGCGCCCCGGGCTCAAACTATAGGCTCCGCTCCGCGGCTTGGATCGTTGCGAACAATTATCGATCCAATCCTATGCGGCTGTGGCGCTCGCTGTCGCCGGCTGAAGCCGGCTCATGAAACCTATATACCGCGCTGGACGCGGGCCGGAAGGCCCGCTCTACCCGCCAAGCCTGTCTACCAGCTCTTGTCTTCGCACCGCCCTCCGGCTTACCTTCGTGTGCTGGTGAATCTCAACGCAAGGCGGGCGCTCATGCAGCTTTCTTCCATTACCAGTTCCACTGCGCAACCCATCCAACAGGCTGAGTTGATCCTGAAGCTCTACGAAGTTCGCCGCGAGGCAGTTATGCGGCAGGCGCGCGGCTTTATTGGCGGCGAGTTTCTGCCGCACTCAGTGGACGACCTGGTCGCTCAGGTCGGCACCGGTAACCAGCGGTCGGGCTTCATACTGCAGGTTTACGGTTACTGGGACATGGTGTCGGCCTTCGTCATCCACGGCGCGCTCTCCGAGCCCATGGTCTACGACACCTGCCAGGAAATGTATTTCCAGTACGCGAAAATTCAGACCTATCTCGACGGCTTCCGCGAAAAGATGAACCTGCCCGAATGGATGCGCAGCCTGCAATCGGTCGCCGAATGCTCCGAGCAGAGCCGCGCGCGCGTGAAGCTGATGCGGGAGAACATGGACCGAATTGTTGCAGTGCGAAGAGAAAAGAAATCCGGCGAGTGATGCCGACGCAAGTTCACGTAATGCGGGTGCCCCGGGTTTCGCGTTGTTCGAGATCTGGGGATTTGCGAACACTGGACGACGCAGAAATGAGGCTTTTCGCGCTCTGGGAGTTTGCGAGGTGTTACCCGATTCCGAAAAAGTCAAAAACTCCCGGTCTCTCGAAAACCGCGAGACCTGGGGCACCGGCCCATCGAGCCTTAGGCTTCCATCGCCCGTGAGAATGGAACCATGTACTTGTCCGGCAGCGGTTTGCGCTCCATATCTCGACCGACCACGAAATGAGAAGACGTTCCTGTCGCCAACAGCTTTTGGTCGGATTCCCGGACGATCTTGTACCCGAACTGGATCAGCGAACGGCGCAGTTTCAGGATGTTCGTGTGTACGACAATCTCATCGTCATACACCGCTGCTCCTTTATAGCGGCACGTCACTTCGGCCACCGGAAACAGATATCCCTCCTCTTCGATCTCTCGATAGCTGTGGCCAAGTTCGCGCATCAACTCAACTCGACCAATCTCGAACCAGATCAGGTAGTTCGAGTTGTAGACGACACCCATTTTGTCGGTCTCGGCATAACGGACACGCAAACGCGCGCGGCCGACGGAAGGGCTGAGAGCTATCTGTGGAAGCATGATTCTATTGTGGGGCGTCGGACGGCTTAGTACAAACCTTCCCGTTCTGCGGTGACCGACGCTGGAGCACCCGGATTCAGGTGAATCGTCAATCTTCCCGAGCTGGGCGGGCGCCCATGGCGAAGTCTGCTTCCATCCTGTCTTGCAGCCTTTGAAAATAGCTGCTGAGCGCCGCGGGCATCGGGCGGAATCCCGGACGTTCCGACAGCATCTTGTCGAGCGTGCAAAGCAGCGCGGTGCTGGCGCCAAACCTCACGTCGCTCGCGCGGAAGCCATGTGCCAGGCCGCTCTGGTGATAGTCCGTGGGATGCCGGCCAATCAAACTTTGCAGCAGGACTACGCCCAGCGAAAAAATATCCGAAGCGGAGGACAGCGCCTTTTCTCCGCGAGCCTGCTCCGGTGAGAAGTAGCCCACGGTCCCAAACGGTTTGCGCGCAGCGGGACTATTGTCCTGCTCCAGGTGCCTGGCGGCGCCGAGGTCGATGAGTGCGGCGCCTCCGGAATCTTTCAGGATGATGTTCGACGGCTTGATGTCGCCGTGGACAATGCGTTGCGACCAGATCGCCGCGATAGCCGAGGCTACGTCGCGCCCGACCGACAGCACCTCGGACTCCAGCATGCGTCCGGCTTTCAGGCGTTCGCTCAGCGGTTGACCTTCGATGAATTCCCACGCAACGTATAACGTGCGCTTGCCGGCCACGTCGCAATAGCCATGTTCAATTACCCGGGGCAAGTTGGGATGCGAGATCTTCTCCATTGCGGCGATCTCGCGCTGGACGCGGACGTCCTGGCCGGGATAGATGTGCAACTTCAGAGCGACAAGATCACCCGCCACGGTGCCATCCGGCCGGGCCTCCCTGGTCGCCTTGAAAACGGCTCCCTGACCACCAACCGCCACTTCGGGTCCGACGACATATCGCCGGCCCAAAGCATCCTGCACATCTCCGGGCACAAATGGGTGATCCGTCATGTGGCGCGATACGTTAGCGGCAGATCCGCTACGTTTCCTTTACACAGAATGTGACAGAGTGGTTATAGATTACACCCACAAACGGGGATGACGAGAGGCTTATTTACCTGGAGACTCATGCCCCTACCCATGGATCCGAAAAGTCCTCAGGCACGATGGTGTCGGGTCGTCAGTTGAGGGTTTTGGGTGCAACAGGGTGATTACGCCACAACCCAAAACTGGGACCATCCCTCCAGCCCATTTTCGCACCAAGCCAGAGTCCATTCCTGCTTGAGCTAGGCAACACAAAACGTGGTGACCCAACGCACCGACGCACGTCCCAGATGGGGCCACAATTACACTTTCGTAACTGCACGCCGACTCGCATTCGCGCCAGCTTCGGCCCGGCTCAGCGGCGTGGTTGATTTCATGGAGATCTCCATGCGCATTCGTAACCGCTGCGCTTCACACATCGTCATCGGCTTGCTATTGCTGTGCGCAACGACCGCGATGCCGTCGTCTGCCCAAACGTTCACTAACGTGACCCGGTTTGACCTGACCAACGGTTTGGAACCCGGGCCTCTGACCCTAGGGACCGACGGGAACTTCTACGGATCAACCTTTTTCGGTGGGAACCTCAGCCCATGTGGCGGCTACGGTTGTGGCACGATCTTCAAACTCACGCCCGACGGTGCGCTGACCACGCTTTACAGCTTCAATGGCATTGACGGGGTCAATCCGGAACGCCTGGTGCAAGGCAGCGACGGCAACTTTTATGGCATGACATTTTGCAGCCTGCAGCAGGGGCATAAACGGTTGCCACTGCCGGCAGGAAACTCGCGCAACAAGAAGTCATTGCCAAGCTCCATTCTCTTTTGCGACGGCCCCGGATCTGTCTTCAGGATTTCTCCCAACGGATCGTTGGTTTTCCTGCACACCTTCGATGGGGCAGACGGCTGGGTGGGCGTGGGTGCGCTGGTCGTGGGCACCGATGGCAACCTCTATGGCGCAAGCGGATTAGGCGGAGCCGATCAAAAAGGCACCATCTTCAAAGATGACTCCGAGCGGTGTGCTGACCGCGCTGTACAGCTTTGCCGGCGCGGACGGTTCGTCGCCGCAAGGCGGGCTGGTGCAAGCCACGGATGGAGACTTCTACGGCACTACCCAGGCTGGCGGGGCTAACAACCAAGGCACGGTTTTCAAGATCACCCCAAGCGGCACGCTGACCACCTTGTACAGCTTCGCCACTGCGGACGGTGCGAATCCCAATGGCAGCCTGGTGCAGGCCACGGACGGAGATTTCTATGGCACGACGCAGCTTGGCGGGGCCAACCCGTGTCCTCCCCCGGAGAGCACCTGCGGCACCGTTTTCAAAATGACCGCAGGCGGCGCCCTGACCGTGCTGCACACCTTCTCAGGGTTGGACGGCGCCTCTCCGAATGCTGGGCTGGTGCAAGCTGCTGATGGAAATTTCTACGGCACAACCTACCTGGGGGGACCGACAGATGCCGGTACGGTCTTCCGCATAACTCCAACCGGAACGTTGAGCACCTTGCACAGCGCCTGCTCGGAACAGAATTGCGCTGATGGAACAAACCCGACCGGGCCGCTAGTCCAAGGCGCCTCAGGGCTGCTCTATGGGGTGACGGCGCTCGGCGGCGGAGTGAGCAGCTGTGATGGGGGCGCTGGTTGTGGCTCGGTGTTCACTACCGGTCCTACTTCCGCTGCGTACCAGTTCGTTCCTCTGACACCATGCCGGCTCTGGGACTCACGCCCGAGCGACCCACTGGTGGGCGGGACGGTTAACGTTTTCTCCCTTTTGGAGTTGTCGCAAGCTTTTGGCTGTGGCGACCTGAGTTCTGCGACCGCTTTCTCCCTGAACATAACCGTCGCTCCACATGGACCGCTAGGGTATCTGACGGTTTGGCCGACAGGGCTAGGCCTGCCTTACGTGTCTACATTGAACTCTCCGGATGGCCGGATTAAAGCGAATGCGGCCATTGTTCCAGCGGGATCCGGATATTACCCAGGGGGGGACGTTAGCTTTTATGCGAGCGCTACCACCGATCTCATCCTCGACATCAACGGCTACTTCACAACTCCCGGCGCCCAGACGCTGCAGTTTTACCCGCTGACGCCGTGCCGCGTGGTGGACACGCGGAATGGTCAGGATGGAGGGACGTTGCCGGCCGGCATGGAGCGCGACTATGCGATGACAGGCAAGTGTGCGATTCCCAGCAACGCAGCGGCGTATGCGCTGAACCTCACCGCGATTCCCGCTGCTGGCGGATTGGATTACTTAACCGTATGGTCACAAGGCGACCCCAGACCTCTGGTCTCGACGCTTAACGACTCGACCGGCACGGTGGTTGCCAACGCAGCTATCGTGTCTTCGGGGAACAATCAGGCAGTTGCTTTCTACCCGAACAGCAACAACACCGATTTGCTGGTCGACGTGAACGGATATTTCGCGGCGCCAGGTCCCGGAGGGTACTCGTACCATTCGGTTCCTCCTTGCCGCATCTACGACAGCCGCAACAATAACGGCCAGCCATTCTTTGGAGAGCAGACAATCACCATCTCGTCCGAGCCGTGTGCCCCACCGAGCAATGCCACGGGCTACGTACTAAATGCGACGGTGGTGCCGAGCGGCTCACTGGCATACCTCACCCTCTGGCCAGATATGGAGCAGCAGCCGTTGATGTCGACGCTGAACGCCTATGACGGCTCCATCACATCCAACATGGCGATTGTGGCGACAACCAATGGCTCCATCGATGCATACGCCGCCGGACTGACGCAGTTGATTCTGGACATTTCCGGCTACTTTGCACCGTAAGTTGAACCTGCGCTGATTGGTGTAGTCAGACTTCTCTCAAGATCTGTCGCCGGAGGGCTAGTGAAACCGCGCTTGAGATGGTGGCTTCTGATCCCGTTGCTCCTCCGCGGCCTCATCCCACCAAGACGGCTCCACCGTTCACGTTAAATACCTCTCCGGTGATGAACCCGGCGTGCATCGTACACAAGAACAGAATCGGTGCGGCGATTTCGTCCGGTGTAGCGACGCGGCCCACGGGAATCGCGGCAAAGATTTTCTTGCGGCGCTGGGCATCGTTCAGCGTTCCGGCAGTCATGTCAGTTTCCACCCATCCGGGTGCAACGCAGTTCACCCGAATGCCGTGCGGCGCTAGTTCGGTCGAGAGTCCCTTGGTCATGCTGATCAGCGCGCCTTTGCTGGCGGCGTAGTCGCAGTGGCCTGCCTCGCCCCGCTGTCCGGCGGTTGAGCTGATCAGCACGATGGTCCCGCCGCGTGCCTGCTGCTTCATCTGCGCCACCGCATGCTTAACCAGAGCAAACGTACTGTCGAGGTTGGTGGCGATGGTGGTGTGCCACTGCTCATCGGGCATCCTGTCGATATCCACGTCGTTGCCAAGCCAGATACCGTGATTGACAACCAGCGCATGGAGCGCGCCAAAGTCATCGATAGCCACGCGAACTAACTTCTCTGCACCCGGCGTTCCCCTCAGGTCGGCCTGAACTGTACGGCAGACGTCGTGCCCACACTCCGCGACCAGTTTCTCCGCCTCGGCCTTGGCGCGCACGTAGTTGAAGACTACGCGGGCTCCCGCGGCTACGAACATCCGCACCGTAGCCGCGCCGATGCCGCGCGAGCCCCCGGTGACCAGGGCTACTTGTCCTTCGAGCGAGAGAGTTGGTTGCTTGTGCGTCGTCATGGCAAAACGTTAGCACACGCTTCTCAGGCGCGAATTCCTGCGCTACACTGCTCCCTGAGCTGCCTGTGACAATTGCCGTACGCTAATCGAAACTCCCGCTCCCAACACGCGCCGCTCGCGCCTGACTACCCGTCTGCCTAACCAGTTTCCCAGGAGTTTCGCATGTCTGAACGTACTGCTGGGGCAGAGAAGCCTCTGCTCGATTTTGTCGATCTCGATTTAGCCCGCCGCCTGGAGATGGCCGAGACGATCCTGCCCGATTGCTACGAGGCGCTGCGCCGTTATGGTCCATCCGATCCCATCGCACTGCTGAAGGTCGCAGGAGGCTACGCCTTCTGCTGCGGCCCGGATTATCCCGTGAACCAAATCGTCGGCATGGGACTGTATGACGAAGTGACTACGGCGGACCTCGATCAGCTGGAAGACTTCTTTCGCAGCCGCGGGGTGCCTTGTTCGGTGGTTCTCTCGCCACTGGCGCACGCGTCGCTGCGAGCCCTGCTGGGCGAACGCGGCTACAGCATCGCTGAATTCAATACCGTGCTGATTCGCCGCATTCAGCCGGAAGAAGCGTTCTCGCCGCCCCCCGGCATTGCTATCGAACGGGTAAGCGACGATACCGTGGGCCCGTGGATGGGAGCGATCGCCAGAGGTTTTGAGCAGGACATCGTGGTCGCCGAAAGCGTCTTCGGCGGATTTGCCGTTCTCCCGGGAGCCCTGCCCTTCCTGGCGCGCATCGAAGACAAGGTGGTCGGCGGGTGTGGCGGGCGCGTGATTCCAGAAGCTCGCATCGCGGCATTCTTCGGCACGGCAACCTTGCCGGAGTATCGCGGACGCGGCGTGCAGAGTGCGCTGATCGCGAAGCGGCTGCAGGAGGCGGCGCTCGCGGGCTGCGAGTATGCTGTGGTGAGCACGAATCCGGGCAGCGGCTCGCAGCGCAACATGGAGCGCCGCGGCTTCCACGTGGCGTACACCAAGCCGGTGATGATGCGCACCTGGCCAGATACATAAACGAATATGGACATCGAAACCATTCGGCGTTGTTGCCTCGCATTTCCCCACGCCACCGAAAATGTGCAGTGGGGATACGATCTCTGCTTCAAGATCGACGGCAAGCTGTTCGCCGTAACTCCACTGGAACCCGCGCCGGTGCGGCTTTCCTTCAAGGCCAGTCCGGAAAACTTCAGCGAGCTGTGCGAGCGTCCCGGCATCATTCCCGCGCCCTATATGGCGCGCGCACAGTGGGTGGCCCTTCAGGAACTGAATGCTGTCCCGGACTCAGAGCTGCGCGAGCTGCTGCGGGAGTCCTATCACATGGTTTTCGCCCGTCTGCCGAAGAAGCGGCAGCTTGACTTGCAGGGTGCGGTCGTCGAGAGTCCGGCGAAGAAGAAAGCCAAGCCGAGTCCGCAGAAGAAAAAGAAGGTGAAGGCGAAACCGCCGGCTAAGAAGAAAGCTAATTCAACAGCGAAGCCGGCAAAGAAAAAATCGGCCAGGGCAGGAAAAGAAAGATGAAGTTGTTCGGCCCCCGCGTCACGCTTGCAGTGTGCGTGCTTGTATTCGTCACAGCGGTGGCGACAGCCCAATCCGCGGCTCCCACAGGGAAGCCCGCCGAATCCTCCAAGGCGCTGGAGCAGGAGTTCTTCGCGGCCCTAAGCAGCGGAGATACCGGCAAAGTCCTGTCCTACATACCGGAGCACGGGGTAAATGTCGGCTCCAACGCCCAGCACGTCAGCCGCAAGGAGATTAAAGAGCAGTTCCAGTCGCATCGCGGACTTTTCTGCACGCTCTTCGAGTCGTCCTGTATTGACGCCGAGGTCAATCTGGGCAACAGCCTCCGCACCTGCTCCGACCGCGAACTGCTCACGGACTCTCAAAAAGTCCGCACCGCTTCCAGTGAGGTAACCCGTAACGGAGTGGAGCAAGCGGTGCTGGTGGCCGAGGTCAAGAACGACCAATGCTCGAACGCAGGCCTGATCGACTTCATCTTCAACCTTGACGCTGACGGCTGGAAGCTGTTTTCCATTCCGTGAACCTGCAGAGTGCAGTCGCTCTCTCGGCGAGTTTGCGATACGATGCTCACGGTCACCAATGATTGCGGGCGCTTTCCACTGGCCATCCCCGGCAATCTCCTGCATCATTGCTGACACGTCCTAATGCAAACATCCAAGGAGCGGTTAACGGAATGATCGAACGACTTCGTGAGAGTTCGGGTGGGGTACTGGGTTTTCGAGTGGTTGGTAAATTGACGGCCGAAGACATTAAGGATTTTGAGCCGCAACTGGAGTTTTTAATCCAGGAACGCAAGCACAAGCCGGTCGGTATTCTCACCGATTTGTCCCAGATGCATGGCGCAGACCTGAAGGCCCGGTGGGAAGAGCTGCGCTTCCTTCAAAAACATACCGACCACATTGCGCGCATGGCCGTCGTCGGCGCCGACAAGTGGGAAGAGATCATGGCGATGCTGACCGCAGGCGCCGCGGTGCTCGAAGCCGAGACCCGTTATTTCGAGACCTCCGAAATGCTGCGTGCCTGGGAATGGGTACGCACCGCCAAGCACGCCGAAGATATGCCCGTCCGCCAGATCTCCGCCGGAACCGGCATCTGGAAGGACTACCACCCGGAATATATGGACCTGTAAACCTCCGTCATCTACGGCGCAAAGTAGCTCGAGATGTCGATGATCAAGTGGGTCAGCTCCGAAGCGAAGGCATCGGTGCTGCCATCGGAGTTGGGAACAATCGCCATATTCGACGTGATCAGCCCATCGATCGCATTCAAGGTTGACGCCAACGGCGCCTGGCCCGGGTCAGGCCACAATGTCAGATAGTGCATCGGTCCTGACGGCACCACGGTCGCGTTGAACACATACGCCTGCGTGTCGGTTGGAGGAGCGCACACGCTGTCCACTACGTCAACAGTCTTCTCGCCCTGGAACGGTTGGCCGTGGTTGCTGCGCGTGTCCAGCACGCGGCAGGGCGCGGTGGGATAGAGCGTCAGCCCTCCCGTAGCCGGAGCTGCGAAGTAGCCGTTGATGTCCACCACCAGCTGAGTACTGTCTGAGGCATACACCGAGATGCCGCCATTGGTACCTGCGGGAACGATCGCCGCATTAGCCAAGGTCGTCGCGGTCCGGTTGTTCAGGGTGGAGACCACAGGCTGGCTCTGCCCCTGTGGCCACACCGTCAGATAACGCAGCGGCTGCCCGTAGGGATGCGGCACCACCGTGAAGTTGAACGAGTACGCCTGGATCGTAGTGCCTTGAGGCATACATGGGCTGGTCTCGACCGCGAAGTCTCTCTGCTGTGCGCCGAGGAGCGCCGGGCCGCCCAACTCGCCGTTGGGGTTGCGCGTGTCGATTACCCGACAAGGCGCGAGCCGGTAGAACTTATAGGTCTGCGCTCCGGCAGCGCCGAAGTAGCCGTTAACGTCAAGGATGACGTCGGTGGTGTTGCTGGCGAAGATGCTGATTGCATCGTTCGTGCCTGCCTGAACAATCACGGCGGTAGCTTTGGTTCGTCCGTCGCGCGAGTTCATGGTGGAGATGCCCGGTTGCGCCAGCCCGGCAGGCCAGACCGTCAGGTAGCCCAGCGCTCCGTGGGGCACGACCGTCACGTTCAGCGAATAGGCCTGGCCGCCGGTCGGAATCCCACAACCGCCAAGCTGCGGAATAATGAAGTTCTGCGAAGTGCCGCCCTGGATGGGCATACCGGTTTGCCGCGTGTCCACCAATCGGCAGGGCGTGACCGAGCTGAACTCGAGTCCACTGCCTGGCTGAATGAGGTAGGCGCTGACGCCGTAGTTTCCGAGCATGGTCAGAGTGCATGGCCCGACACCGCTACAGGCACCGCTCCAGCCGGCGAAGTTCCAGCCGTGATCGGCTGATGCGTTCAACGTCACCTGGGTCAGCGAAAGATAGGTGTGGGTGCAGGTTCCGGGACAGTTGATGTTTCCGTCGGTGCTGGTGACAGTGCCTTGTCCACTGATCGAGACCGTCAATGTGTAACTGTTCTGGGTGAATGCCGCGCTCGCCGATTCGTTTTCCGTCATGGTCACATTGCAGGTGGGACTATTGCCGGTGCACGCGCCACCCCACGCGTTCAAGCTCCAACCCTGGGCGGGATTCGCGGTGAGTGGGACAACAGTGCTGGATAGATAGGTGTGGGTGCAGGTTCCGGGACAGTTAATGTTCCCATCGCTGCTGGTCACACTGCCTTGACCGGTTGTGGAGACCGACAGCGTGTAGCTGAGTTGGGTGAAGGTCCCGGTCACTGCCTGATTCTGCGGCATGGTGAACGTGCAGGAGGGATTACTGCCGCTGCACGCGCCGCCCCAGGCGCTGAAGGCCCATCCTGCCGCCGCAGTGGCGGTCAGCGTTACCTGCGCATTGTGCTGATAGATGTGACTACAGGTGCCGGGACAGTTGATGAAGCCGTCCGTGCTGGTCACCGTTCCGGCGCCTACCGTTGAGACCGTCAGCGTATCCGTGTTCATGGTTAGCTTGAAGACAGTTCCCGCGTTGTTCGTGCCGCCTACTTTGGTTACGCCGTACAGATTCCCGTCGGAACCTTGGGTCACGCCCGCGTAGGGGTATCCGCCGTCTGTGCAATTGGCTTGGGCACAAAAGCTGTAAAGCGTGCTCAGCGAACCGCCCGGAGTAATACCGAAGATGGTCCCATAGGTCGAGCCCTGGACGAAGTTGCCGCCCTCGTAGGTCGTACCGTACAAGTTGCCATCCCCGCCTTGCGTCAATCCGGCGTAAGGCGCGCTGCCATCCGCGCAAAAAGGCTTGGAACAGAAGCTGTACAGCGTGGTCAGAGTACCGCTGGGAGTCATCTTGAATACGGTACCGAAGTTGTTAGCGCCCCCGGCATTAGTTGTCCCGTAGAGATTACCGTCGCTGGTCTGGACCATCCCGCCGGTGGCGAGGTATCCATCGCTGGAAGTAAAGTTATGCACCACCGTAAAGCCGCTGCCGCTAAGCGAAAGCTTGAAGATGGTTCCATAACCGTTGGCGCCGTTCGTGGTGGCTTCTCCGTAGAGGTAGCCGTCGCTGGCCTGAATAAGGCCGGCCGAAGGGTAAGCGCCGTCAGGACAGTTGGCCTGAGTGCAAAAGTTGTAAAGGATGCTGACCGACCCGCTCGGCGTCATTTTAAAGATCACGCCCACATTAGCGCTGCCTCCGTATGGAGCTGTGCCGTAGAAGTTGCCGTCGTTAGCCAGAAGCAAAGGTGACCAGGGATTGCAGCCGTCATGTGGATATCCCGTGAAGGCGTGCAGGCTGGTCTCCTGCCCGCTGGAGCTGACTTTGAAGGCCGCTCCGCAGCCGGACGGCGTATTACCGCCGATGGTGTCGACTCCGTAGAAGTTTCCATCGTGGCCTTGGACAACTCCGGCGTAAGGCTGCGCCCCGTCCGACAGTCCCGTCAAGTTCCAAAGGACGTTGAACGAGCCGCTCGGGCTGATCTTATAAACGGTGCCCCAGCCATTCGATCCGGAAACGAAGGTGGTGCCGTAGAAATTCCCGTCATTAGCTTGCACCAGCAAGCCGAGAGGATAGGAGCCATCGTTGCAACTCGACTGCGAGCAGAAGTTATAGACCGTGGTCAAGCTCTGCGCAGACGAGTTGATCGCAGTTGCCACACTGATCACGAGGGAAAGGGCTAACGTGTTCAGGAAACCGTAGATCTTCATGGGAGGGTCCTCTTCGCTTAGCGCAGTACCGAAATTCTTGGGAGCGTGTTTTCTCGATGGAGATCCGAACCAGATGGATCTCACACACAGGCAGGTGCGGCGGGAAGTTTCGGCAGACGACAAGCCAAGCGCAAAGGCACACTCTGCCCAGAAGACTTATGTGGAAGTACTAATGCTTGCGCATTGAATTGTCAGTGAATCGGGTCACGCCTCGCGGTGATAAGGTTCGAGATCGTTATGCAGTCCGTCTATGGCGCGAAGTAGCCGAAGAGGTCCAGGATAAGCTGCGTCATTCCTGAAGCATAAGCGTCGACCTGACCGTCTTGAACAGGCAACACGGCCATGTTCGACGCGGTGACGCCGTCCGGCGCGTTCAACGTCGAAACCAATGGCTGAAGTTGCCCGTCGGGCCACAACGCCAGATACCCCAGGCCGCCGACCGGTATGACCGTTGCATTGAAGACATAGCCTGCGGCATTGCCTGCAACGCCGCACAGTGTTGCTGCGACATTCAGCGGCGGATTGCGCTGGCCACGGAACGGTCCGCCGTTTGAGCGTGTATCGAGCACGCGGCAAGGCGACGTCGGATAGAGCGACAGTCCGCCTTGACCCGGCGCAGCGAAATATCCGTTGATGTCGGCGATAAGGTCGGTGTCCTGGCTGGGATAGACAGCGATCGCGCCGCCGGCTCCAGCGGGAACGATAGCGGCATTGGCGACCACCGTGGCGGTTGGATTATTCAGTGTCGAAACCACCGGCTGATTTCCTCCCGCCGCCCACACCGACAAGTATTGCAGCGCGCGACCCTGCCAGGGCACCACGGTGAAGTTGAGGGAGTACGCCTGCGCGTTGTTGGGAATCTGGCAGTTGCTCCACTGCACAGGGAAATCGCGTTCGTGCGTGCCATGTAGATACGGGCCGCCGAGATGGCCCTCCTGATTGCGCGTATCGAGAACGCGGCACGGCGTCAAAGGATAGAACTGCAGGGACTGATCGTTCGCCGGCTGAAAGTAGCCATCGATGTCGAGAATCAGATCGGTGGCATCGCTGGCATAGACGCTGACCGCGCCCTCCTCGCCGGCAGGAACGATTGCTGCGTTGGCCTTGATCCGCCGGTCCGGCGAGTTCAGGGTTGAAACCAACGGCTGAGGTTCTCCTGTCGGCCAGATCGTCAGATAGCCCAGGGGCTGACTCGGAATCACGGTGACATTGAGCGAGTAAGCGGCCGCTGTCGCCGGCACACCACAGTTGGGGCTTTGCGGCAGCGGAAAACTGCGCGAGCTTCCTCCCGCCATTGCCGGTCCGCCGAACGGCCCCGGCGTCGAACGCGTGTCGACCAGACGGCACGGCGTGATCGCCACAAATTGCAGCGGAACTGAATTTGCGCCCAGCAGCACGGAGGCAGTGTTGTCCTGCTCATTCGCGGTATAAATCCGGTTGCTGACGGCATCGACAACCACCGCATATGGATTGCGACCGACCGCGACGCTTACCGTGGAAAGATCTGCGCCATTCACAGCCGTGACTGAGCCATAATTCTGCTGAGTCGCGAAGTAAGCTGTGTTGGTAATGGGGTCCACATCAACGGCTACAGGATACGCGCCGACAGTGATGGTGTTCGTCGCAAAGCTGGCGCCGTCGATAAGAGTCGCGGTGTTGTCGCCGGAGTTGGCAACGTACACGCGATTGCGCACGGCATCGACGGCCAGCGCAGCCGGATACGATCCCACGGCAACCGGAGTGACGACCTTGGTCGCACCGTCGATCGCCGACACACTGGCGCCCTGGTAGTTCGCGACGTAAATCTGATCGTGAGCGCGTTGATCGCGATGGCCTGCGGCCGCGCCCCGACAGCAACCGTGGTCGTTACCACACCCGCATTTCCGTCGATGATGCAGACGCTGTTCCGGCTCTGGTTGCCGACGTAGATCGTGTTGGTGGCCGAATTCACGGCGACGGGCAAAGGCCGCTGCCCTACGCCGATGGTCGAAGTTACGTTCGTCGCACCGTCGATTACGGTCACGTTATTCGAATAGAAATTGGTGACGTAGATCCGATTGGTGATCGGGTTGACGTCGATTCCCATCGGGTAGCTACCGGTCGGCACACTCGTCGTGCCGTTAGTTTGACCATCGACCACCGTCACGCTGTTGCTATTACTGTTCGCGACATAAATCTTATCGGTCACCGGATTAATCGCAAGCGCAGTGGGCTGAAGCCCGGTTGCAACCGTTGTGGTCTGGTTGGTCGCCCCGTCGATGATGGTCAGGTTGTTGCTGTTCTGGTTGACGACATAAATCTTGTTTGTCCGCGAATTGATCGCGACGGCTACCGGGTCTGAGCCTACCGTGAGATTCGTGAGCAGGCTCTGCGCGGCGGCGACGGTTGCAAGTAAGGCGGTAAGGGTAACAAATCGGATCGAGATGACTACAGTGTTTCCCAATGACTCTTTGGACATCCCACCAACTCCAGGGCTTCAGGTCTTGACTACTGCCCGGACGCAACTCGCTCAGCGCGAGGCGCCAACCGGCAAGGCTGAGGAGGATCTGAGGGATGAAAGCGGTGCGAGTTCCGACCGCCGGGAGAAAAGTCGGGCGCGGCGCAAGTGCATGCGTTACCCAAATGCAATCGCGCCGCCACCTACCACACAGAGGATCTTCTTATCGACGTTAGCGCACAGAAATCTTCTTCCACAATGGTTATCGGGCTGGATTTGTCTCGACGTTCCGGAACGGGAAGCCCTTCTTCTCCAGCCGTGCTTCCACGCTGTAGGATTGGAGGTTGATCTTCAACCTTTGGAGAAATCATGACACCTGCACTTGCGGAACTTGAACCGAAACCGATCTGGAAACACTTTGCCGCACTGGCGGCGATTCCACGCCCCTCCACCAAGGAAGCTGCCGCACGTGAATATGTTCTCTCCGTGGCTTCGCGGCTCGGACTCGAGTCAGCGCAGGACAAGGTTGGCAATACCGTGATCCGCAAACCTGCGCACAAAGGCCGCGAGTCGGCGGCCATGGCGCTGCTGCAGGGACACCTGGACATGGTGTGCGAAAAGAATGAAGGCACGAACTTCAACTTCGACACCGATGGAATCAAGGTGCGCCGCGAAGGCGATTGGCTCAAGGCTGAAGGAACCACACTAGGCGCGGACAATGGTGTCGGCGTTGCGGCTGCGCTGGCAGTGATGGAAAGCACGGACATCGCGCACGGTCCACTGGAATTCGTCTTCACCATCGACGAAGAGACCGGGCTGACCGGCGCGGCGGAATTTCCCGGCGGCCTCCTGAAGTCGAAGTATTTCCTCAACCTCGACAACGAGATGAAAGATACGCTCTGCATCGGCTGTGCAGGCGGCATCAAGACTACCGCGCGCCGCAAGATCAAGTTGCAGTCCGCCAAGGCTGACGCTGCATTTCGCATCAAGATCTCGGGCCTGAAGGGCGGCCACTCCGGCATCGATATTCACCAGGGCCGCGGCAATGCGCTCAGAATTCTCGGTGGCACCTTACAGGGCGTGATGGACGCCATGCCGGCGGAGATCGCGAACCTGACGGGCGGCAGCGCGCAGAATGCGATCCCGCGCGAAGCGTCGGCTATCGTGGTCCTGAATGCAGCCGACGAACAGAAACTGAAGTCGCTGATCGCAAAACTCGAAGGCGAATACAAGGCCGACCTCGGCGGCTTCGACCCGGATCTGCAGATTACGGTGGAAAAGGTCGACCGGCCGAAGCAGGTCTTCGCGGCGGAAGATGCTACGCGTTCCGTCGATCTGCTCGCCAGTTTGCATCACGGCGTCATCGCCATGAGTCCCGACGTTCCGGGCCTGGTACAGGATTCGACCAACCTGGCCACGGTTGCCACGAAGGACGATGTGGTCGAGATTGTCACCAGCCAGCGTAGCGCGATTGAAAGCAGCAAGGTGTCGGCGGCAAAGATGGTCGCGACGGTTTGCCGCCTCGCCGGATTCGAGACCGAGAACACCGGAAGCTATCCCGGCTGGAAGCCTGAACCGAACAGCGACATCGTGAAGAAATGCCAGTCGGTACATGAGCAGGTCTTCGGACATCCGGCAGAACTGATCGCCATGCATGCCGGCCTCGAGTGTGGCGTGATTGGAGAGAAGTATCCGGGCATGCAAATGGTGTCTTTCGGCCCGACCATTGTTGGCCCGCATAGCCCGCACGAGAAAGTTGAGATCTCGTCGGTGCAGGGCTTCTGGAAATATCTGAAGGCGGTGTTGGAGAAAATCTAGCCGCGGTTATAGTTTTGTCGTCGTGTATTCGGGTGCCCCGGGGCACCCGAATTATTTTCCACTCCTGTTCCGCAACAGAACCAATATCAACTCAGGAACATTCGCCCCTTTTAGTGTATTTGCAGTATTGCAACAAGCAGCAACGCAGGTGTATGTTCAAGCCGACCTAATCAAAAACCTGCTCCCGAAAAGTGCTAACCAGCCTTTTTAGCCCAACGCGCGGCACCTCCGGGAGAAACCACTTGCTTCATCGCAGGTTAGCGGAGATCCCTATGCGAACGATCCGGTTGGCCGTGTTGTGTGCTGTCCCATTGCTGTCGATCCTCATGCCGATCCTGGCGCAGTCACAGGCGATGCAGTTTGTACCGTTGGCGCCCTGCAGGGTGTTGGACACCAGGCAATCCCATCCCATCGTGGGTGGAACTCCAGCGACCTTCGATCTGGCAGCCCTGGCACAATCCGCCGGCTGCACCCAGAGTTTAAGTCCGGGCACCGCCTTCTCACTCAACGTGACAGTCGTACCTCGCGGTTTCCTTGGCTATCTCACCATCTGGCCCGCAGGCCAGCAGCAGCCTACGATCTCGCTGATGAACTCGCATGATGGCCGCATCAAGGCCAATGCAGCGATCGTCGTCGGTGGAGGCAGCGACCACACCGGAGTGAGCATCTTCGTGACCCAGACCGCCGACGTGATCCTCGATGTAAACGGCTACTTCGAGCCGGCGAATTCCGCGGCCTACGCTTACTATGCTTTGCCGACGCCTTGCCGCCTGGCCGACACCCGCAGCGGACAACCGCTGCCGGGAGGGCAGGAAGCGGACTTTCCTGTTAAAAGCCACCTTAGCTGCGGGATTCCGAGCAATGCGCAGGCCTACTCTTTGAACTTCACCGCCATTCCTAATCCGCTGGGTCATCGACTGGGATATCTGACGGTCTGGCCTGCCGGCGGTCCACGTCCGACCGTTTCGACGCTGAACGATCCCACTGGAACGATCGTGGCCAACGCCGCACTGCTGCCGGCTAACGGGACCCCCGATGGTGAGATCGCCGTCTACCCCTCCGACACCACCGACCTGGTCATCGACATCGACGGCTACTTCGCGCTGGCGACACCTACGGACGGGTTGGCGTTCAATTCGTTGATGCCTTGCCGGGCCGTCGACACGCGCGGAACTATCGGAGCTTTCATCGGCCAGCAGACCTTCAACATCGAGGGCAGCGCCTGCCAACCTTCTTCGAACGCGGCCGCATACGTAATGAACGCCACGGCACTGCCGCAGGCGCGTCTCGGATTTCTTACCTTGTGGCCGGACGGACTTCCTCTGCCGCTGGCTTCGACGTTGAACGCCATCGATGGAGCGTACACCTCGAACATGGCGATCGTCGGAACCACCAACGGCTCGATCGATGCCTATGCCTCCGGATCGACCAACCTGTTGCTGGACTTGTCCGGCTACATGGCGTTGCTTGGTCCCTTGAGCGTGACCACAACCACGCTGCCGCAAGGCACGACAGGACAACAGTATTCGGTGCAACTCCAAGCGAGTGGCGGAGAGCCTCCGTACACCTGGGAGATCACCTCCGGACCGCTTCCGCCGGGTTTGACCATGACGAGTGCGGGCGCCATCAGCGGCATTCCGACCACAGCCGGCAGCTACCCGATTACCGTGCAGGCCACCGATCAATTCAACCAGACGGCGAGCGCCAACCTCAGCATCACCGTGATTCAGGGCACGCTGATCATTACCACGCAAAGCCTGCCCAACGGAACGCAAGGGGTTGCGTACAACGCCACCCTGGGAGCGGCGGGCGGCACGCCACCTTATACCTGGAGCGTCGTCTCCGGAACGCTGCCGGATGGACTGAACCTGAATGCGAGCAGCGGCCTGATCTCGGGCACGCCAACCACGCCGGGCACGTCGTTGTTTGGGGTGCAGGTGGCGGACTTGGTGGGAGGATTCGCCAACGCCAATCTGCAAATCGTGATCAACGCAGCTCCCAACCTCGGCGGACTTAACGGTCACTATGCTTTCTCGTTAAGCGGCTATAACAACGGTGTACCCTTCTTCATGGCGGGCGGCTTTATCGCCGACGGCAGCGGCCACCTGCAGACGGGTGTGCTCGACATCAACAGCCTGGGCGGGGGTCCGCCAACCGGATATCCCTTCAGCGGAACCTACACGGTGCAGGCGGACGGATTGGGCACCATGCAGTTCAACGTCAGCAGCCTGGGAACGATGAACTTCAGCATCTCGCTGTCGAACGTCGGCAACGGACAGCTCATCATGAATAACGCTGATCCGCAAACGCGCGGCTCGGGCGTTTTCCTGGTACAGAGCATCGATGCTTTCCATGCGCCGGCCATCGGTAATTACATTATCGGATCGAACGGCGCGGATGGCAGCATGAAGCGCTATGCCAAGGCAGGTGAATTCAGCGTGTCATCGCCGGGCATTGTCCAAAGCGGCGAGGAAGATGTGAACGACAACGGTACGCTGCTGAATCGCACGTATGCCGGAAGCTTCACGTCGGTCACGCAGTTGGGCCGCGGACAGGCGTCGTTCTCCTACCCCGGCGGCATCACCAATCACTACGCATACTACGTCGTGTCGAACGGCCAGTACCTCCTGATCGGAACCGATCCATTGAGCTCTCAGGACCCGTGGACGCTGGGCACGATTCAAACGCAGCTTGCGGCCAACTTCACGGATGCCTCGCTGAGCGGCAACACCATTCTGGAGATGAATGGCCTGAATCCCAACGGAGGCAATCCGGTTGCCGACGTTGTGCTCGGACTCGCTAACTGGAACGGGGGCGGTGGAGGCAATACCTCGCTCGACGAAAACCAGGGCGGGACGATGACGCGGCAGACCTTGCAGGGCAATTACAACGTCGAGTCCACTGGCCGAGTGACGACCACTGGGCTGGGCGCGAGTTCCCCGATCCTGTATCTGTTCAACTTCGATCAGGGCTTCGCCGTCGGGCAGGACAGCAGCGTACTCTCCGGCGTGATCGAGCAGCAGACCTCGGTTCCACCGCTCGGGCAGCAATCGATCAACGGTATTTACGTGGGCGGAACGCTGACTCCGGTAGAGGCGGCGATCACCGACGCCGTCAGCTTCTTCCAGGCTGATGGAAACGGAAACCTGAACGGCATCCAGTTCTACAGTGCTCCGGGTGGGCCGGGACAGACGAACCTTGTCTCGACGTATTCGGTGGATGCAAGCGGCCGTGCGGTTGTGAATCCCACAGTCGGCGGCTTGGGTGGCATCATGTATGTCGTCTCGGCGAAGAAGGTGGTGCTGCTGCCGAGCGGCACGACCCCGGTGCTCGGCACCTTCTCGTCGGCGCAAACGCAATAACCGAACCACGCACCAAGCCCCGGCTGCGGCCGGGGCTTTTTTTGTTTGGCATCGTCCGGCACTCGAGCCTCCGAATGAGCTTACCCAGGACTCCGTTTCGCTGCGTCGTAGGCTAACGACAGAGTCACCCCTTCGGGTTCGGTCATCGTTGGGATCTACGGATGCGATTGAACTGCCGCGCGTACAGGGTTGCGGGGCGGGAAAACCAAGAAGCCGGGTCTTCGAGTGGGAAGCATGTCTCACCAGGTGGATTCTCTTGTATCAGAAAATCTGTGGCGCCCAAGCGCGGAATTACAATCCTCTCCCCACTGCCCCTCCTTGCTAACCGCGCGCTGCTTCCTGTAACGTTCGGCAAGTGGAACATCCCTGCTATCGCTGTCAAACCGACATCCCTGAAGGTACAGCCTTCTGTCCACACTGCGGCGCGCCACAGATCCGCGTAGCGCCGCCGGAAGGCGAGCCGGAGCCTGCTCCGACGCCTATTCCTGATTCACCCGCATACGTGGCTTCTGGTTCCGTTCCGCCGCCACCGCCACCCACACCGTGGACGCAGGGAAGCACCGCCTACGCTCCGCCGCCGAATGCAATCCAATGGAACCTAGCATGGAAGGGTGCCATGCTTTGCGGAATCGGCGCGGCGGTTCTCACTGCAATTCCCTTTGTCTCGCTCGGCTGCTGCCTGTGGATGTTGGGCGCAGGCGCCATGTGCGTGAATCTCTATCGCCGCCAAGTTCCGGGCACGGTCATCACGCCGGGAATGGGCATGAGACTCGGCGCGCTCTCCGGCGCCATCGGCTTCGTGGTCAATGCGATCGTCACCACCGCGGCCTTCGTGGGCCGCAGAGGAAGCGGCGAGTTCCAACAGGCCATGCAGGAGCAGATGAAGAAGCAGATGGCCAACACGCCCGATCCGAAGGTGCAGGAAATGATGCAGCGCATGGTCGCCTGGATGAGCACGCCACAAGGCGCCGCCATCATGATCCTGTTAGTGCTGCTGTTCATGGGCGTGGTGTTCATCCTGTTTACCGCGGCCGGCGGAGCGCTGGGCGCGTCGATGACCGGCAGCCGCCGCGAATTTCGCTGACATCTTTCCTACGCTTCTCACGATTGTCATCCCGCCTATACTTTCCACGATTGTCACTCGCTTTTCACGATTGTCATCCCGAGCGCAGTCGAGGGATCTGCGGTTCGTTGTCCTGGAAGAATCGTGCCACTGCGGGCCAACCACAGATTCCTCGGCTCTGCTTCGGGATGACAACTAAAAACTTCCTGACATAAGGCGACCGGGTACACGTTAGCCCTACCTCACACAGCCCTGTGATCCATTTGCCCCGCGGCTTGCGCATTGCGTATGATTCGAGCGGCATGAGCAAAGCCTCCACGCAACCTTCCAACCTGCGCGAGAAAGGCCAAATTCTTTCCGGATCCGAGATCGAGCGGACCCTGGTTCGGCTGGCGCACGAGATCGTCGAGAAGAACAACGGTGTTGCCAACCTTGGGCTGGTCGGCATCATGCGGCGGGGCGTGCCTTTGGCGCAGCGCCTGGCCAAGATCCTGGGCCGCATCGAGAAAACCGAGGTTCCGGTGGGCACGCTCGACATCACGCTCTATCGTGATGACCTTTCAACCGTGGGACATCGTCCCGAAGTGAAGAAGAGCAAGATGGAATTCGACATCCAGGACAAGGACATCGTGCTGGTTGACGACGTGATTTATACCGGTCGCACGACCCGGGCCGCGTTGGACGCGCTCTTCGATCACGGCCGTCCTCGTCGCATTCAACTATGCGTGCTGATCGATCGCGGCCACCGCGAGTTGCCGATCGAGGCCAGCTTTGTTGGCCGCACTATCCAGACCACGGCCGACCAGAGTATCGAAGTCAAACTGAGCGAGAGCGACGGCGCCGACAAGGTGTTGATGATGGAGCGGGTGCCCGAAGGAAAATGAAGCCAAAACTGGGTTCACTGCTGAGCATCAATCAGCTTACGACCGAGCAGATCGAGTCCATCCTGCGCCTGGGGCGGCGCATGAACCCCGACAAGCCGTCGAAGTTGCTACATGGTAAGCGCGTAGTGCTGCTCTTCTACGAGTCGTCGACGCGCACGCGTACCTCTTTCGAGTTCGCCGCCAAGGCGCTGGGCGCAGTGACGACGCTGGTTACGGCAACATCGTCCAGCATCGAGAAGGGCGAGTCGCTGATCGACACCGGCTGGACGGTCGAATGCATCGGCGCCGACGTAATCGTCATGCGTCATCCCAACAGCGGCTCGGCCCACCTGATGTCGCGCTACATGCATGTGCCTATCGTCAACGCCGGCGACGGCATGCATCAGCATCCTTCGCAGGGATTGCTGGATGCGATGACCATGCTGAATCACAAGAAGCAGCTGCGCGGTTTGCGAGTGGTGATTGTTGGCGATGTGTACCACAGCCGGGTCGCGCGCTCGAATGCGGAATTGCTGTCGCGCTTCGGCGCCGACGTGATCTTCTGCGGGCCGCTCGATTTTGTTCCTGAAGTTGCGTCGACGCTCGCGCCGGGCGTCACCGTGAGTCACGATCTGAACACCGCGTTGCAGGGTGCCGACGTTGTGATGGCATTGCGCGTGCAAAAAGAGCGGCTGGCCGGACGGCATCATAGCGTCGAAGACTACATTGCGAATTACCAGATCACTCCGCAACGCATGAAGCTAGCCAAGCCCGACGCGATCCTCATGCATCCCGGCCCGGTGATCCGCGGCATGGAGCTGACCAGCGAAGTCGCCGACGGTCCGCAGTCGGTGATTCACGAACAGGTGCGCAACGGCGTGAAGACGCGCATGGCAATACTGGCGATGGCGCTTGGGGCGGCGTGAGTGAAGTTGGGTGGAGCAGCGCTCAGCGCTGCCTGGCAGGTATTTTCATTGTGACGCGGCTTTAGCCGCTGCGGGCATTTACCTCAGCCGCTGAAGCGGGTGGATTTGACAGGCATACACTGCAGACCTGAAGGTCTGCTCCACCCGAGAAATAACAAATCATGGAATCCCTACTGATACAACGCGGGCGGGTGATTGATCCGGCCAGCGGCATTGATCACGACATGGACGTGCTGCTGCGCGATGGGCGCGTGGTCGCCGTGGCGCCTCAGGGAAAACTGCACGGGCAGGCCGACCAGACTTTTAACGCGCGCGGCTGCATCGTCGCTCCCGGACTGATCGATCTGCACGTCCATCTGCGCGAACCCGGCCAGTCGCACAAGGAAACCATCGTCACTGGAACCGCCGCAGCGGCGGCGGGCGGCTTCACCTCGGTTTGCCCGATGCCCAACACCAACCCGGTGAACGACTCGGCCGAGATCACGGAGTGGATGCTGGCTCCGCAGCGCGGCGCGCTGGTGAATGTCTTCCCCATCGCCGCTGCGACCGTCGGCAGCGCGGGCGAGAAGCTGACCGACTTCGCCGCTCTGAAGCGCGCAGGCGCCGTTGCCGTCAGTGATGATGGCAAGCCCATCCTCGAGGACAAGCTCATGCGCGATGCGCTCAGTGCCGCCGCGCGCCTGAAGATTCCCGTGGTGCAGCACGCCGAAGACACACGCGTGACTGCCGGCTGCTCGATGAATTACGGGCCGACATCATTCCGCCTGGGCGTGCACGGCATGCCGAACTCGGCGGAGAGCAGCGTCGTCGAACGCGACATCGCTCTCGCCCGTGCCACCAAAGGCCACATCCATGTTGCGCATCTGTCCACCAGGGAAGCGCTCGAAGCCGTGCGCCGGGCGAAGAAGGCGAAGCTGCGCGTTACTGCTGAGGTCACGCCGCATCACTTCACGCTGATCGATGAGAACGTAGGCGAGTTCAACACGCATTACAAGATGAATCCGCCGCTGCGGTCGACTGCTGACCGCGATGCGCTGATCGAGGGCATCCTCGACGGCACCATTGACGTGATCGCAACCGACCACGCGCCGCACGCCTTCCACGAGAAGCAGGTCGAGTTCGAGCGTGCCGCCTTCGGCATTACCGGGCTGGAGACCGCGTTGCCCATCGCTCTTACAGTTCTGCATGGTCATTTCAAGCTCACGCTGTGGCGTATCATCGAGCTGATGGCGACCAATCCTGCGAAGATTTTCGGGCTCAGCGGACGCGGCACCCTGGCCAAGGGCGCGCACGCCGACGTCACCATCTTCGATCCGAAGAAAAAGTGGACCTTTGACGCCTCGCAGTCGCTCTCGAAATCGAGGAACACTCCCTTCGACGGCTGGAACTTTACGGGACGCGCCGTGGCCACGATAGTCGCCGGCAGGATGATCCACGAAGGATGAAGCTGTGAAGAGCAATCGACCGATCATCCTCGTCCTGGCGCTGGTTGCTTGCGGGTTCGCTGTCTGGAAGCTCTCCTCCGCTAAACACTCCGCCGCCAAAGCCAGTAGTGAGGCGGCCACGTCTTCGGTCCAGGCTGGAGCCCCCGCTGCGGCGGCCACTCCTGCAATGCCGGCCGCTGAGGCGAGGACGACGGCGCTGTTCGGCCCGACCGTCCCTAATCCCGGGCCTCCTCCGGTCAACATTCCCAAGGGCATGACCTGGATTCCCGGCGGCGAATTCTCCATGGGAGCCAATGATCCACCAGACGGGAATGAGGTCGGTATGAAGGCGACCGAAGATTCCCGACCGGTGCATCGGGTTTATGTCGACGGCTTCTTCATGGACAAAACCGACGTTACCAACGCGGAGTTCGCGAAGTTCGTGAAGGCCACCGGATACGTCACCGTGGCCGAGCGCAAACCGAAGGCCGAGGATTTTCCAGGCGCTCCGCCCGAAAACCTGGTAGCCGGATCGGTTGTCTTCTCGCCGCCCGATCATCCCGTGCCGCTCAACGATCACATGCAGTGGTGGAGCTACGTTCACGGAGCGAACTGGCGGCATCCGCTGGGTCCCGGCAGCAGCATTCAAGGCAAGGACAACTTCCCCGTGGTACAGATCGCCTACGAAGATGCGCAGGCCTATGCCAAGTGGGCGGGCAAACGTCTGCCGACCGAAGCTGAGTGGGAGTTTGCCGCGCGCGGCGGCCTGGCCGGCAAACCGTTTGTCTGGGGCGACGAGTTTCGGCCCAATGGCAAGTGGATGGCGAATACACATCAGGGAAACTTTCCCAACCAGGACACAGGCGCCGACGGCTACCCAGGCATCGCGCCGGTGGCGCAGTTCCCCCCGAACGGGTACGGCTTGTACGACATGGCCGGCAACGTGTGGCAGTGGACCAGCGACTGGTATCGTCCGGACTACTACAAGCAACTTGCGGCCAACAGCGTGACGCGCAACCCCAAGGGACCGAATTCCTCCTACGATCCCTCCGAGCCGGCCGAACCGAAGAAAGTCCACCGCGGGGGATCGTTTCTCTGTACCGACCAATACTGCTCACGCTACATTGTAGGCACGCGCGGAAAGGGCGAGGTCAGCACCGGGACGAACCACCTGGGATTTCGGTGCGTGGAAGATGTGAAGGCACCCTCCAAAGCCAGCTAAGGAGATCCCAAACCAATTCGTCATCCTGAACGAAGTGAAGACGGGGCGTCGAACCAGCGGAAGGGCCTCTACAGTCGGGAAGATTGCCCCCGGCGCGGCGACGCTTCGTTGCCGGGGCTAACGGCTTGCGCTCAGGATGGACGACTCTCTAGCGGAAAGCACGTTGTTGGCGATCCGGGGAGCGTTCACCACGGGATCAATGTTGACCAGTGTGCGCACCAGGCCGTTCTCGGAGAACCACCACCCGCGAAAAGCAGCCGCGTTGGAGTAGGCGACGCGCAGGGGATACCACTCCTGATCAGGTCGAACCGAGCCGCTAACTTCGCACCTTGCTATACGCACGTGCTCAGAATATGTGGGTTCGGAATGATCCTCAAAGTCGACCGAAACGCAGCCAGTATTCGCTCGTAATCCAACGCGAAGTGCCTTGAGTGCACTTTCCTTCGCGCTCCAGATCAGAGCCACAACCCGGGCACGATGTAACGAGGATGATTTTCTTACAGTGGCCTGTTCTTCGAGAGTTAGATAGTCGGCGACGAACGCTTCGCTGCGCGGCTCGATTGCTTCAAGATCGCAACCAAACATCGCTCCGGAAGGTCCGACGACGCAAGCGGCCACTCCTTCACGATGGCTCAACGAAATGGAGACGTCCGCTGCTACGCCTTCGTTGAACACCACCGGAGCTCCGGTGGGTTCCGGCCGTATCTCGATAGTCGCAAGGCGGGCGGGATCGCTGAAAATAGCGAGGTAGTGCGCTACCGCATGCTTGCAAGTCCACCGGCCCAGTCGCCAGTCAGCGCGCCGCTTGGGAATTCGCAGACCTGCGAGATGCGACTTTTCCCAAGCGCTGAGCCAGTCGTCCTCTCCGCTGACGTCAGCCAGCGACTGTTCATACCAGGCCAGGTTCATCAGTCTGCCCGCATGAGATCTGCTACTACCTCGTCAATCTCCGACTGCACACCGAGCTTCTTGACTGATCGCGCTTCTTCTTCCTTATTAATACCCCGCGTAATGGCGTCGATCAGGTAAGGCCGCAGCTGTGCCGGCGGAATGATCCGGTGCAGGGCTCCCACTTCGAGGGCCCGGTGTACGCTGTGGATGTGGTCGAACTCCGCGGCCATCTCGCCCAGCTTCTCCGAATGTACAAGCTTGAACAGCTCATTCCACTCGGTGCGGAGCCGGTTCTTCTCCGTGCCTGTCGCCTGGTTGATCGCCTCGGTAAGTACCGCCATGCGCGGATCTTTCTTTGCCCGGGCGTCTACTTCGCCGGCAAAGACCACTGCCGCAGCGGGAGCGCCGCCTATCACCGACGCGTAGGTGCCCTCCAGCGCGATAACTTCCAACTGCTCATTGAGAGCGTGAGAGAAGACGACGTAGGCGCCGCCGTGATAGCGCGATACCACGCAGAAGACCATGGGGCCCTTGAAGTTCACCACGGCGCGACCGATCTCAGCGCCGTATTCCAATTGCAAGCAGCGCATGGATTCGGGCGAGCCATCAAATCCCGAAAGATTGGCCAGTACGACCAGTGGCCGGTTGTTACTCGCTGAGTTAATGGCACGAGCGAGTTTCTTCGAGGAGAGCGGAAACAGCGTCCCCGCGGTCCAGTGATCGGGACCGTCCGCCGGAACGAACCCGAATCTCGGGATCGGACGGGATTCAATGCCGAGCATGCAAACCGGGTAGCCGCCGACATGAGCATCCCACACGACAGCCGTCTCTGCCGAGCGCAGTCCTGCCCAGCGTTCCAGTGGCTTGTGGTCCTGGTCTGAAACCGCCCGCATGACCTTTCGGATCTCGAACGACGCTTTGCGTCCGGGATTGGTTTCATCGGAGAAGATGTCGCCAACAAGTTCGAAACTGTCGCCGTTGATGGTTCCATGCGGGAACACTCGCACGTCGCGGTCGAATGGGTCGGAGGTTACAGACCGTCGTGGGAAGCGCTCCTGCGGCGCGACATAGGTGTGCTCATAATGCTGCATCAAAATCTGACATGCCTCGTCAATGTCGCGGGCAAAATATTGCGCCTGACCATTGAAACCCATGATGCGGTCGTAGCCGCCTATGCCCTGGTTATCTTCCGCCGAGACACTGCCGGAATAATCCAGAGCGCGCTTGCCGGTGAGCACCATTGCTGCCTTGGGAGTCATGATGAGTATGCCGCGGGTGTGCATCAGCATCGTGGCTTCCGCATTCCAGTACGGTTGCGCGCCCACATTGATACCGTTCACGATCAGGTTGATTTCCCCGCCACCCTGGGTGAAGTCGATGATCGATCGCAGCACGCGGGCAATCCAATCCATGTTCTCCACGCCGCTATTCATGGAGATCTTCGCGCCCGCTGACAGCGTGAACCATTCCAGCGGGGCCCGCAGCGACGTGGCGAGATCGATGGCTGCAAGAATGCGCAAACATTCAGGTTCGGCCAGCGCTCCCAGATCCTTGCTGGGATCGCCCAACAGCACAACTCGCTTCATGCCCTCGGGATACTTGTCAGTGAAGTTGCGGATGGTGCCCACGATAATGTTGGCGGTGTTCTGGCCATAAGGTCGCTCGACCGGAACGAGGCTGCCGGTAGCGTCCAGATCGTGCTCGACGAACTGGCCTGGGGGGAATTCGGCGCGCGTTTCGGCAGCCGGGGGCGTGAGCATCTTCACGATCTCGAAGGGATAGAGCAGCCCACGCTGTCGCATTTTGATGACTTTCTGCTCGTAGGCTGTCAACGGTTTCAATTCCTGCAGTTTGTTAGCTGGGCGGAACGTGATGAGCAGACCGGCATCGCCGGGTGCCGAGATGCGCATCACGCTGTCACGTAATTCCCCGGTGTGCGCGTTGGGGATACGCATGCGGACTACGACCTGTTCCAGACCGAGACCATCCGCCATAGGCGCCAGACGATGCACAATGTCGGTCACCTCATCAGGTTTCAAACCGAGGGTGGGCCACACGTAAAGAAAGATACGGTTCCAGTAGAGCCGTTCCCGCTGCGAACGATTCATCTGATATTGCCTTATGGCTGCCACCGCCTCGGAGAACATTCGCTCCAGATGCGGCAGTTGAATGATGCGCTTGTGCTTATCGCGGACGGGCGTCAGGTCGCGCACCTCGGCCACAGCGAACAATCTTTCGTCCTTGGGATTGTCCTTGGCGACGGCGTGCAAGAGGTAAACATCTTCAACGGAGGGCAGTCGGTCGATCTTGAAATTCTTCAGCCTCCACAGGTGCAGACGTTCACCCATCATCGGGTGGACGCCCCGAAAGAGTCCTTCCTCCGCGTATTCGCTCTCACCCCACTCGAAGGTAAAGTGCTGCATTCCTCCCATGCCAGGCTCGTTATTGGCGCCGGCAATCGCCACTACGATGCGTTGAATGGGACAGGGGAACTTGACCGAGTTGATGATTGCTTTGATCTCGTTCTGCGCCCGCTCGGCCTCGGGCAACGCATCCTGCGCCCAGGTAAAGAAATCGAGCACGATGCCCTCGCCTTCCGGCACATCGGCGAGAAATGGAAAGAGGTCTCGCAGGTTCTCCTCCAGCCGACGGTATTCCCCATAGGCCATAAACACGTGGATGCACTTGCCCTCTTCGTGATATTCCGCTCTGGTGAAACAATGCCCGTCGATAGCGAGGGTTCGAAAATTAGTGAGCCGGCGCATGTAGTACCGGGTGGTGATGATCTGCATCATGAGCTGACGCAACGTGGTTGAAGCGGTAGGAAATTTTCCTGCGAGCAGGCTGGCCAGCGGATGCGGACATTCGACCAGGGCGCGCATTCTTTGGGTTAGATCCAGAGCGTCCGGGTGCTGGGCAAGATAATCGAGGTGCTCCTCCATCGCGGCATACGTTTGCCTCCGCGTATGTTCGAAGAAGGGCTGCTCGAAGCATCGATAACGCAGCTCCCGAGCCAAGTCGTGCAGACTCGGGAAGAGCTCACGACTAATCGAGATCATCCGATCGAGCAATGTATGAAAGGCTTCGTCGGCCCATTCCAGATTGCCGCTCGATTGTGACAGCCGGCGCTTTAAGAGCCCGAGAAGGGGGGCGATCTGCTGTTCGGATTTCTGGTGCGACTTGTAGATCCAGAGCAGGACCTCTTTCAGTTCAGGCGAGCCGTCCAGATTGGTGATGCCATAATGTGACACCGCTCGCTGCAGCCCCTGGATGAACTCAGCAGGTAACTCTTCACCGCCGCTGTTCAGTACCCGCAAATAGGAAAACAGGTAAGCCTCTGTACTCGGCGCCTCTACGCCTATCTGATGGGTCGCCTTCGGCTTCTTGCGGAATAACGTCCACAGATCGACAAAGATATTCAGAATGTCGTCTTCGAGCCGGCGCGCTTCGTCCATCTCCGGCTCTGACGTCTCCAACTGTTTGAGCTCGGCCAGCAGCCGCGATGCGCGCTCCGGCGGCACATCGAAACCGAGCACAAGTTGCCGGAGTTCGCCCAGGTTTTGCCGCCAGTGAAGCTCGCTATTCGCACTGGCGATCCCGCCGGAAATGGCAGGTTCGAACGTCACCCTGTCGGCCGCTATTTTCGCGCGGTCGTGTCCGCGAACGGAAGGATCGATCTGCAAAAGTGGATCGCCAGTAGAGACCTGCACATTCGGGATTGCCAATACTTGGCGAACCCTGCCAGAGAAGGGCGCGACCACCTGGGTCTCCATCTTCATGGCTTCGACTACCGCGAGGCGATCGCCGGCCGAAACCATATCGCCAGGCTTTACCGCGATTGAGACCACGACCGCCGGTGCGGGCGCCCGTACGATCCCGCCGTCGTCGCGATCGATACGATGCGATACTCCGTCCACTTCAATACGGAAGCTCGCTCCCTGTTCGATCGCAACCACATGGAAGCGTTGGCCAAAGACTGTGAGCCAGCGCTCGAATGTGCCAATCGGCTCGATCGAGGCATCTACCCGTGCGCCGTCCACCTCAACGCGGTATTGCTGCAGGCCCATTAGATAGACGGTCATCGCATAAGCGTCTGCGCCGCAGCGGAGCGCGATTCGATGCCCAATTTCTTCGCGCACCTGGGGCCGGCCGCGCAGGGCGGACGCGTAAAACAGCGACTGCTCTACTCGTAACTCGGCTTCGTAAGCCTCAATCGCGGCCTGGATCAGCGCCACATCAACATGGCGATGCGAGATATGCTTGCCCTTGGCCGTCAGGCGGTCCATCCAGCCGATGTCGACTTTGCCGCGCTGCACTTCTTTCCGGCGCAGCAGATCCAGCAAGAATGCGCGGTTGCTGCTACCGCCCTTGATCACCACCACGCTTTCCTGCAGTACTCGCTGCAGCCGCGCCAAGGCTTCTTTGCGGTTTGACCCGAAGGCAATGATCTTTGCGATCATGGAATCGAACTCCGCAGGAATGGCGTCGTTTTCCTCCACGCCGGTGTCGATGCGCACGCCGGGTCCGGTCAGCAGGCGAAAGCGCTCCACCACGCCGGGGGATGGCGCAAATCCGTTTCCCGGATCCTCGGCATTCAGCCGCACCTCGATCGCGTGGCCGCTCGTAACCGGCGGATGACCTTGCAGGCGTCCGCCCAGGGCAACATGGATCTGCAGTTTGACCAGATCAACTCCCGTCGTGCATTCGGTTACCGGATGTTCGACCTGCAAGCGCGTATTCATCTCCATGAACAGGAAGCGCTTGCTCTTTGGCTCATAGAGAAACTCAACCGTTCCCGCATTCCGATATTTGGCAGCCTGGGCGATGCGCACCGCGGTTCGACGCAGTTCATGATCCTGTTCGCGGGTCAAAGCGGGCGAGGGCGCTTCCTCCAGAATTTTCTGATGCCGGCGTTGAATGGTGCAGTCGCGAACGCCGACCGCCCAGGTTGTGCCATGGTGGTCGGCTATGATCTGCACTTCCACGTGACGCGCGCCGCTCACGACTTTTTCCAGGAACACCGTCGGATCGCCAAACGCTTTAAACGCTTCGCCGCGCGCGCCGGCTAAGGCACGATCGAGTTGACCGGGAGACTGCACACGCCGTATGCCGTGGCCTCCGCCTCCCGCCGTCGCCTTGATGAAGACCGGATAGCCAAGGCGCTGCGCCTGCTTCCAGGCCTCACTCAGCGTTTCCACCGGCCCGCCGCTCCAGTCGGCAACGTCGATCTGTGCCTCCTCCGCCAGTCGCTTGGCCGCGATTTTGTCTCCTAAACGGCGCATGACGTCGCCGTCCGGACCGATAAAAACGATCCCCATCTCGCGGCACAGATCAGCGAATTGTGAGTGCTCAGCTACGAATCCCCAACCGACCCAGACTGCTTCGGCTCTCGCCTGGCGCAAGGCACGCTCCAGGTGAGCGTAGTCGACATAACAGCTCTTTAGCTGATTGGTAACAGGATCAGCGATGTGCGCTGCGCCCAGGGAAACCGCTTCATCCGCCTGACGGACAAACATCGCATTCCGGTCAGGATCGGTGTAAAGCGCGATGATGCGCAACGAAGCGCCGCGTTCCTGGTTGAATTCGCGTGCCGCATGGATGAAACGCATTGCGGCTTCACCGCGATTGACGATGGCAATTCGTTCGAACTTTCGGGTCATAAGCATTCACCGTTCAGCTCGCGCAAGCGAGTCGAGGTTAGGAAACGGTTTGCGAACCAACTGCATCGTGCAGAGCTTTCAACGGATCGCTGTCGATTCCGGAAGAGATCTCCGCCGTACGATACCCAAGGAGCCGCAGATAACGATTGCCCGCGGCATCTACCACCTCGGCATCGAATATTTTCTTGTCCAGGTCTGGCTTGACCACAGCATAAAAAGATTGCTCGGCGGCCTCAGGCGTACGCAGCCAGGAGATTTCACCCACCTGCCATGGCAGACCCATCCGACCTTCGGCTGCGATCTCCCAAAGGCCAGCCGTCTGGAAGCACAACTCGATTAGCCTGGGACCGATAATGGTTGCTACCTCGGCGGGACTGCACTCATCCGGCAAGCCTGGCGCCAACTCGCCTACCATGTGCTCCCCATCCCACCATGCTTTCTCGACAACCTGATAAGCGGGGCCGTGGAAGTAAATCTGGTAGATCTGCGCAGCATCGACGAGACCTTCAGCGGTTAAACGTGGCTTCGGCCCGACGATCGCATCCCCCTCCAACTCGGCGACCCGCACTCGGGCAGTGAAGTGCGTCGTTTCCTGCAGTTCGGCTTGACCCGCCAGCTTGCGCCGACCGATTAGCCGGCACTCGGCGATCAGCTTCTCGCCTTGCGGACGAATGTTGCACTGGATGGTCACCTTGCGCGGCTCGTCCTTGTAGAACTTGAAGGGGGCCAGGAAATTCACCTCTTCAATGCTTTCGATATGCCAGCCGGGATGCAGGCACAGCGCGGCTTCTGCGAACGCCTCGATGCCCATGACCCCCGGCAGTACCGGTGTGCCGTCGATACGGTGATCGTTCAGGAAAGGTTGTACCGTGGGATCGAGCGTGGTCTCCATGGTCAGCCCACTGTAGATGCCGACTCCGGTGATTTTCCCCATCGGGCCTTGCCTGGACAGAAGTTCGTTTGCAGTGGACAGCGCTGTCGTATCGAGGCCGCCGGTTGGGTCCCACTCGTTGAGCAGCGCGCCCAGGCGCAGTCCGACCACAACCTCGCCGCGCGTCCCGCCGCTCGTCAGTTCTCGGCGGATCAGCGGAATGCCGGCATCGGGCGGCAGCATCTCAATACCCGCGATCTCCATCATCTTGGGGATGGAGCCGCGAGTGGCCATGCCAATGCCACCCCACGCCGTCCAGTCGATCACAATGCCCCGGGTCTCCGGGCGCGTTGTACGGAAGCTCGACGTGTACTTACAGAGTAGGTCGTTGGCAGCGCTGTAATCGGTTTGTCCACCGTTACCGAAGCGTCCGGCGACGGAACTGAAGGCGACGGTCGCAGCCAGCGGCATGTCGCCGATGGCGTGCAACAAGTTGAACCAGCCGTCGGCCTTCACGTCGAAGACGAGGTCGAACTCGCGCTGGTCCTTGTCGGGCAGGAAGTGGCTGCGTTCAAGTCCGGCGGCATGCAGCAGAACGTCGATACGTCCGCTGCGTCGGCGAACCTGATCGATGACTTTGGCCACACCTGCCGTATCCGCCATGTTGACGCTGAAGTAATGCGCGGTTCCACCAGCGGCCTGTACCGCCTGGATCGCGCTGAGTGCCGCCTGTGCGCGTTCCAGAACAGCAAGTTCTTTCTCGACCAGGGCCGGGGTGGCGCGCTCGCCGCGCGCCTGAATGCGCGCAAATAGGTCACGTTTCAAGCCGTCTTTGTCGCTGACGAAGCGCAAGAGGTCGGCGCTGTTGGCGTCCGGCTCAGGAATCAGGTCGAGCAGGTAGAAAGTGCCGCCCGAGGCTGCAGCCAGATCGGCGGTGATCGCCGAGACGATGCTGCCGGCTGCACCGGTGATCACAAACACGCTGTCGGCATTGAGCTTCACTCCCGGCTTGCCGTCGTTGGCCGGCTGTTCCTGCAATCCGATAGTCCACCGAAGGTCGGTCTTGTAGCCGATCTCGACGGCACCCGGATCGCGAAGCGTTTCTTCAATCAGAAGGGAAGCGATCTCCGTCGCGCTGCTGTCAGCCGCGAAGTCCACGGCTTTGACCAGCGCTTCCGGATGCTCGCGTTTGTAAGCCTTGGTGAAGCCGCTGACGGCGCCGCCCATGGGAGCGACGGCTCCGGCCTCGTCGTAGCCGTGATGTCCGCCCAGTCGCGTCGCCGAGACCAGGAATGTTCCCTGCGCGGCTACCTGTTCGTAGAGCTTGCGCATGACCATATAGAGCGACTTCACGCGTACGCCTAATGACTCATGCCACTTGTCAATGTCCATTCCCGACAGCGGACCTTCGTTGTCCAGCGCGGGCAGCCAGTACACACCCTGCACCGGCTTGTCTTTCAGGAGTTGGTCGAGCGCGCTTGAGAATGTGTTTGGGTTCGATCCGAAGAGCGAGAGCACCTCCACACCTTTTTGGCCCAGTTGCTGGGCGAGAGATTTGGCGACTCCGCCATTGTCGGACATGATCAGCACGCGGCTGCCGGCGCCTAGCTTCACACCAGTGGCCTTGCACAGTGCAAGAGGCGGGCGCAGCGTTGGAACCGGAACGCGGCGTGGAACCTTGTTGGTGGCGTCGAAGTTCAGGAGCGGCGGAGCCGGGGCCTTTGGCACGGGCGGGGCACTGGCAACCTTGTCCGTCGCAGTTGCAGTTGCTGGCTTCACCGTTCCCGCCCTGTCCTGCGCGAACTTGATGACGTGGGCCAGGGTAGGAAAGTCGCGCAGCTTCATGTTCTCGTCGCGCGGGATGTTATAAGCAGCGCGCACGGAGGCGAACATCTCCGCCTGCTTGACCGTATCGATGCCGAGGTCGGCTTCGAGATCAAGGTCGAAGTCCAGCATCTCTTTCGGATATCCGGTCTTCTCGGCGACAATGTCGAGCACCTTCTCCTGGATCGCTGCGAAGTCGAAGGCCGCGGGTTCGGCTGTCGTCGCCACGGGAGCAGCCGTCTGGGAGACTGGCGTGGCTGGCGTACCTGTCGGGGTCGACGCGGGAGTTGCTCTGTCTTCCGCCAGGCTCGAGGCCGCGATTACAGTGGCTGCCGAAACTGCTCTGTCCGGCCGCTTTTCCTGGACGAAGCGGATGACGTGAGCCAGTGTGGGGTAGTCGCGCAGCTTAAGGTTCTCGTCGCGCGGGATGTTATAGATACCGCGGATTGCCGCGAATAATTCTGCTTGTTTCACGGTGTCCACGCCGAGGTCGGCTTCCAGATCGAGTTCCAGATCCAGCATGTCCTCGGGGTAACCGGTCTTCTCCACAACCAGTGCGAGAATGCGCTTTTTCACCTCGTCCGCGTCGGCAGACGGCGTTGCCGGTGCTGACGACGGCGCAGCTGAAGGCGCTGCGGTTGCCGCCTGGTCCGCAACTTCTGCGACGGCCGCTTTGACCGCAGGAGAGGGTGCCGGAGTTGTCGCCGCCAAGTCGGGCCGCTTTTCCTGGACGAAGCGGATGACATGGGCCAGTGTCGGATAGTCGCGCAGCTTGAGGTTCTCGTCGCGCGGGATGTTATAGATGCCTCGGATAGCCGCGAATAACTCCGCTTGCTTGACCGTGTCTACGCCGAGATCGGCTTCCAGATCTAGTTCCAGATCCAGCATGTCCTCGGGATAACCGGTCTTTTCGACGACCAGTGCAAGAATGCGTTTTTTCACCTCGTCCGCATCGGCAGACGGTGCTGCCGTGGGGGAGGCTGTCGCCACAGCAGCCACGGATACCTCCGCGAATTCGGTGGCTGGCGTTTTAACTTCCGCGCCGGACCCTATCGCAGTTGACAGATCCGGACGCTTCTCCTGCACGAAGCGGATGACGTGCGCCAGCGTGGGGTAATCGCGCAGCTTCAGGTTCTCGTCGCGCGGGATGTTGTAGATGCCGCGGATGGCTGCGAACAACTCCGCTTGCTTCACGGTGTCTACTCCCAAATCCGCTTCCAGATCGAGATCGAGGTCGAGCATCTCTTTCGGGTAACCGGTCTTTTCGACCACCAGTGCAAGGATGCGCTCCTCAACGGATTCCCCAGCGGGCTGTGGGGTGGGCATCGGCGTCGTTTCTGCGACCGCGGCTGCAGCAGGCACAACGACGGCTGAGGCCACAACCGGCGCTGCGGCTTGGTTCGCAGGCTCCTTAACGACAGGTTGCTGGGGAGTTATCGTGCCGTTCGCTGCCAGGTCGGGCCGCTTCTCAAAAACGAAGCGGATCACATGCGCCAGGGTTGGATAATCGCGCAGCTTGCGGTTCTCGTCGCGCGGGATGTTGTACATCTCGCGGATGGATGCAAAGATCTCCGCCTGCTTCACCGTGTCCACGCCAAGATCGGCTTCGAGGTCCAGATCGAGATCGAGCATGTCGGCGGGATAGCCGGTCTTCTCGACCGCCAGCGCCAAGATGCGCTCCTTCACTGCGTCCGGGTTCGAGATGGCGGGACCTGGCGCGACCGACTGCGCTTTCGCCGGTGGAGGAACTGCCTTCGCTACTGCCGCAGGTGCGGGCTTCACTTCGTTTGTAACCACTGGCTCCGGAGTTTTGGCTACCGGTTTCGCGGGGGTCTGCGTAACCGGCTGAGTCGCCGCCGGTGACGCGACGGCGTGTGTAGCCTCAGGGGTCGCAGCAATGCGAGCATGCGGCCCCTGATCGCGCACGCGCAGGGTGCGCTTCACCACCTCCAACTCCGCTGTGGGGAATCCCGCAATGCCGCACAGCCACTGGCTCCACCGTTTTGCATCAGCCACGCGTGAGGCATAGCCCAATGCCTTCGGGCTAACGCGTGCTCCATCTGGTGTCCGTGTCCAGCGCATCAGCGTCATGCTGATCTGCGAGCCGAAGCCCGCGCCCAGGCGCAACGCATATTCGACAGGGTAGGGGCCACCCTTCGACAGGTTGAGCTTGCCTAATTCAGGATCAACCTCCTTGAAGTTCGGGACCGGGGGCACAATGCCGGTCTCCAGCGCCTTCACTGCAAGCACGTCCTCGATGCCCGTAGCCATGGCGTGGCCGGTGTAGCCCTTGGTGTTGGCGATGACGATCTGATCGGCAACCGCACCGAAGGTCTTCCGTAGAGCGAAGACTTCGGCGGAGGCGCTGCCGCCTCGTGCCGGAGTGTAGGTCTCGTGCGAGACAAACACTGTCCGTGGTGCGATCTCCTGCCGCGAGATACCGTAGTTGCGCTCGACCTCCGAGATCAGCTTCTCCATCACTTGGGTGATGTGCTGCACATCGAGACGGCTGCCGTGGAAGGCACTGTTGGCCGTTACTTCCCCGAGCACCTCGCAGATAGGACGGATGCCGCGTTCGCGCGCCGCCTCAGCGCTCTCGACGATCAGCGCTGCTGCTCCCATTCCCATGATCAAACCATGACGACGCTTGTCGAAGGGCGTTGCAGCTTCTTCTACGACTTCGTCGGTGGCTGCGGCTCCGCTGGCCAGGAAGCCGGCGCCGAACCACTCGATCATGTTGTCGGAGGTGACGTCGTCGGCGGAAATGACAATGACGCGCTTGCAACGGCCGGCGCGAATCCAGTCCTCCGCCAAGGAAACCGCTTGCGTCGTGGTCGCGCAGGCCGAATTGATCTGGGTATTGGGACCGCGCGCGCCGATGTACTCGGCGAACTGCGAATGTCCCATCGACAAAGTACGGAAGAGGAAGCGGCGGTCGAAGACATACGGCTTTTCCTCGATGATGGCGCGCAACTCATCGATGCGCTGCGCCACTTGCTGACCCATCGCGGAGTGTCCGTTGGCGCTCTGTGCGCTCCACTTTTCCAGCCGGGCCAGTTCCTCGCGGCGCGCATGGTCGGTGTAATAGCCCGACATGATTTGGGCGAAAGAGTCGTAACCCGGGAAGGCAGAGCCCATGATCACGCCGGTGTCGTCGCGCAAATCCTCAGGCAGGCTCCAGTGGTCTGGGAGCTGCGTTCCTTTGGTCGTGGTCTTATAACGCATGACCAGTGGAATGCCGGCATCGCGCAGAGCGTCGATGCCCGCGGCGATCGCCAGGCAGGTCACGCGGTCCAGCGCGGCCAGGCGATCGGCGGAGATGCCGAACTCATTTTCCATATCGAACAGCCGCCCGCGTCCGGCGAGCTTGATTACTTCGGCGACGTCATTGATCAGCTCGAAGGTGGGTTCGCCGTTCTCGCTCTTGAGCAGGCGAGTGATGTTCTTGTCGAGCATGGCACGGCGGAAGCTGGCAGGAATGGCGGCGATGAACTGATCGCCCTTCAGCAGGCGTGCGATGTTGCCATCGTCGAAGATGTGATCGGTGCCGGGCAGGCCGATGGCTGCGCCGGTGATGACGATTGGTTCGCTCTTCGCAGCCGGCTTCTCACCGTGATAGAGCTCCCATCCGCGATCGAGCACGTCGGCGAACATTCGTCCGAGTCGGTCATATCGGCTTCCGTTCTCAATTGGTGCAATCGTATTTGCAGGCAGTTTTGCAGGAGCATTGTTTTGTGACGCTCTGACTGTTTCTGGCTGGGATGGAGCCGGAACCGTTGTGGCAGCCGGAATCCCTCTGCTTACCGCGGCGGATTCCGTACCCAGCCCTGCGGCGTACATTCCACACAACGCCTGGTTGAACGCGGTTGAATCGTCCAGCTTGGGATGGTTGGTAAAGAGCGAGAAGACCTCAGGGTCGCTGCCGAGAACGTCGTCCGCGAATCCCTGCAGCGCCTTCTTCGGTCCGACCTCGACGAAGACCCGCGCGCCGGCGTCATAGAGGGTGCGCAGACCTTTAACGAACTGCACGGGCGCGGCGACTTGCTGGGCCAGCATGTCAGGTATCTTCGCGCCGACCTCTGGTCCGGTGGGATAGAACTCTCCGGTGACATTAGAGATGATCGGCGTAACCGGCGTCCGCAGGCGCAGCCGCTGCAGCATCTGCTTCAACGGTTCGCTTGCCGGGGCCACGATGGAGGTGTGGAAGGCGTGGCTCACCGGCAACTCCACTACGTTGTAGCCGGCGGCCATGAACATCTGCGATGCCTGCTCGACGGCGCGGCTGCCGCCACCGATTACCGACTGGCTGTTGCTGTTGACGTTGGCCAGCACCACATAGCCGTCAATGGTCTTCAGCAGGCGCTCGACTTCGGCGATCGGGGCAAACACTGCCGCCATCTTGCCGTTGTCAGCCATGGAGACGCGGGTCATCTCGCGTCCGCGCGCGCTCACCGCTTCCAGCGCATCTTCGAAGGGCATGGCGCCGGCGGCGACCAGCGCTCCGTACTCACCGACGCTGTGTCCCATGGTCATGTCGGGGCGAATACCGTAAGCCGCAAGCAGGCGGGTGGTAGCGATATTGATGGTGATCACAGCGGGCTGGGTAATGGCAGTCTGGCGGAGATCGTTTTCCGCTTTCGTTACCGCGGCCGCATCCGCCGGATCGACAAACATGATTTCGCTGAGTGGCTTGTCCAGCAGCGGCGTCATCACGCGATCGGCCTCGGCAAACGTTTCGGTGATGATGGGCTCGATCTGGCGAAGACCTCGCATCATGTTCACGTACTGCGAACCCTGGCCGGTGTAGAGGAACGCCACCTTGGGTGCTGGCCCGTGTCCGCGAAAGATGCCTTGCGCGCGCAGGGCCTTCCAGAAGGTAGGTTGATTGGCCGCGAACGCCTTCAGTGCCATAGCGCATTTTGCCGCCAGTTCGGCAGCATCGGCGTAGTCGATCGCCAGGCGTTCCGGCGAACGTAAGTCGGCTTCAGCGGGAGGTGCAATCGCCGGTGTTTGTCCGGCCTGGGCTTGTTGCTGCACGGAACGCAGGCGCTCCAGCAACTCCGCTTCAGAGGTGGCGCCGATCACCATCGCTCCCCGCAGAGGAGCTTTGCGCAACGTTGTGGCGGAGATGGCTGGGGGCGCGGCCTCATGTCACCGGCTGTGACGTCGGCAGGTTGGCTCGACGCAATCGACTTCTTGCCGTTACCGTTCAACCTCCCGGGAATGTGCTCTTCCATCACCATGTGAAAGTTCGTGCCACCGATCCGAACGCGCTGACGCCCACGCGCCGCGTGACATCGGCCGGGATCTCCCACGGCTGCAATTCGGTATTGACATAGAGTGGCGAGTGCACGAAGTCGATGTGAGGGCTGGGATGCCGCAGTGCAGGCTGGGCGGCAGCATCTTGTGATGCAGGGACAAAGCCGCTTTCAACATTCCGGCCGCGCCGGCCGCACCTTTCAGGTGTCCAATGTTCGATTTCACTGAGCCGAGCGCGACGCT
>CAWACF010000013.1:0-41835 GCA_963780495.1 uncultured Acidobacteriaceae bacterium | reverse complement strand
GCTCAGCAATACGTCAGGATTTTTGCGCGCGATGTGCAGAAGTTTCAGAGTCGCCTGCCGTGGCTCACGGATACCTTGTTCCCAGCTTTCGACGGCATTGGAGCTCACGTTCAGCAGCCGGGCGAAAAGGCTCTGGCTGGCGTTCAGGCTTTCGCGGACGGCACGAATGTCGGCTGGTTTCATTGCCTTTGGCCGGGCGGAAGTTCTACCGAGCGAAGATCAAGTTTGACGCCACTCTTCTCGGACGCAGTTAACGATGTACGTTGTTCTTCCTTCTTGTTCTTTTTCTTGTCTTTCTTGCTCTTCTTGCTCATCGGCTTCGCTCTCCCTGCAAGTTCATCTGGAACTGTCCTACATTGTAGGAGCGAGAGGATGTCGGTAAATAGCCCCTAAGCGCAGTGGTTCGCTGCTACCTTTGACGGATAGCGCGTGCGATCGGCCTCCCCTTTTCTCCTATAGCGATATAGGCCCAAGGCAACTCATGATCATGGGTGAAGATCACGAGCCATTGCTCGGGGATCGCGACGTCGTTAAAGCGATGTTTGTTGGCGATGCTTTCCAGAGGATACAGGTCGTAGCCCAGGACCCAAGTCGGATCCAGATGCTTGGAGTCCGAAAGCAAATCGCTGGGATAGGCGGCGACTTTCCGCCGCTGCGGATAATCACGGCCTGCAAGTCCCGCGTGTGTCCGGGATAAACCTTGACAGAAATTCCGGGCACAACCTCGGAATCGCCGTTCAGCAGTTTCATCTGACCGCTGTTGATTAGGGGATCGTAGTTGTCGGTCATATAGCTGACGCGGTCGCGCTCGTGCTGTTCGTGGGCGTGTTGTACCTCGCCTTCCTGCACATAATATGTGGCGCGAGGGAATGTTGCCACCGGTTTGCCGTCCTTGTAATAGGTGTTCCAGCCGCAATGGTCGAAATGCAAGTGAGTATTGATGACGATGTCGATTTCGTCCGGTGAGATACTGGCGGCCTCGAAGCTTTTCATCAGCATCGCTTGGTTGCGATAAATCGATTGGCTCTTCTCGCTGAGCTTGCTGCCGATCCCGGTCTCAACCAGAACGTTATGCCGGCCGGTTTGGATCAGCAGGGAATTCAGGCCCATCGGGATGTTGTTGTGATCGTCGGGGGTGATGCGCTTCTCCCACAAAACTTTCGGCACCACGCCATACATCGCGCCGCCGTCCAGCTAGTAATTGCCATCGGAGAGAATTGTCAGCTCGAAATCGCCCAGCGTCGTTCGGTCCAATGTTTGTCTCCTGAAAAGGTGTGTTCTTGATCATACTGAATCTTCGCGTGGACGAAACATTCCGACTTTGCGAAAGGCAGGAGCCTGTGATGCCAGTTGTAATTTCAATTCGGCGGATATGTTTGTGGTCTTTCTTTGGCGTACTGTTGCTCGCGCAGCGTTCGACCGATAGCGGGACAGCGGAACCCGCAGCGCCATCCTCCCCACAAAATGCAATTCAGCAACCATCATCTCAATCGAATGATGGCCTGGCGCAAATGCGGGACGATCTGAACAAGATGGAAAGTCTGAACATGAATATGAGTAGCGAGATTGAGTTTCTGCACGACCAAAATCTGCAGATCCTCCTGCGCACGAACTCGCAGATGTGGACGATTCTGATCCGCGATTTGCGTCAGCAGATTCAGCGTGAGGAGCAGCACAAGACTTTACTCCTCCCCCGCCCCTGAGATGATCGAGAATGTGCTCGCGTACAAGAAAAAGCGGCAGCCGAAGCCGCCGCTTTCTCAAACGCGAAGTGTCAGATTTACCGATTGCCGCCCGCCCCCGTTGAAGAAGGCACCGAGGTCGCGGGAGTCGCGGCAGGAGTTGCGGCGGTGTTGGCGCTGCGGCCGGAGTGGTCTCGCTGGCCGGAGCTGCGGGACCGGTTCACCGGCAGAATCTGCTGGGGCAGTCGAAGCAGCAACCGGCACCGCGGAGTTCGACGCGGTCAATGGAGCAGCAGGAGTTGGTATAGAAGCCGCAGTTGGAGTCGTCGCCGGTCTTGGTGTTGGGGCATACTTCTCGACCGTATGCAGGAAAGGCTGAGCATCCTTCGGGGCCGGCACCTCACCGTTCAGCACCGAGTAATAAGTCCAGTCTTTGCCGTAAAAGGCCTGCGTATCGGCATCATCCTGCTTGATCACTCCGCCGCTGAGCGAGACGCCAAGGAACAGGCCGCGCGAACGCGAGTAGGTAAGCACTTGGGCGCGGAGGGTCAGATCGGTCATGGCCTGTGCGTCACGGCCAACAGGCCCGGCTGCGGCAGAGGCGTCCGCACCCAACTTGAACTTGCTGGTCAACAGGTGCTGCATCCCGTCATCGGTACGGATTATGAGCACGAGATCCGATGCCTGACCACCAGCCTGAAAACCGAAACTGCCGCCCGTCAGCTTGAAGAAGGCAGGGGCGCTCCATCCCTTCTCTGTGCGACACGTCGCTACGCCTTTGCCATAGTTCGCACCGAAGACAAAGCTCGCCTTCAACGACGAGGGAATGACCGCGATACACTTCGCGCCGGACATAATGCTATCGGGAATAGCGTGGTCTGGGGCTGACATGATCTGGCTGAGGACGGTGCCGGCGGTCTGAACGCGGTCCAGATCGGCGTCCCGCCGCTCTGATGCGAAAACGCCGGAAGCGAGCGACAACAACATCGCCGAAACAGTAAGGATTTTCTTCATGGCACGACTCCAAGTGAAAAGACGTGGCGCGCGCCGGCCTTCGCCAGCCAAATTCATCTTAGAGTGTTTTATCGGGGAGGGAGCGTTAAGAAAGCGATTGGCTGGTTACTCTTTAGTGACCCGTACACCCGGAAAGGAGCTCGCAAGTAACCAGCCACGGCCAGGACCTCGCTCGTCACCACGAACAAGAGGGCAGAAAGAGGAGACCCTCGTAACCTCTTCCTGCCCTGTCTCCCAGGTTCTGTGGTAGGTGAATGCAGTATGGTATGCACAAGTAATTCGCGCAAGATTACGAAAGTACATGTCCTGGCTATTGTACTTTCGTAATAGGGCCCGCGTTGATGGTAACCAAATTCCGGCCGCTATGTACGCGCTGGGCGATGTGGCGGCGCGGCGGGGATATCATCGGTGACACTTGCAATATGTAAGAGTAATCGACGTTATTGTTGCGAGGAGAGGAGTGAGTGAGTCACAGCATGAACCGATAAGGCGATTCGGTTGGTGACACCGACTTTGCGTAGCAGTTGGGCGACGTGGGCCTTCACGGTTCGTTCAATAATTCCGAGTTCATGCGCGATCTCCCGATTGGAGCAGCCGGAGACCAGCAGTCGCAGAACTTCGCGCTCACGATCGCTGATCTTGGCTTCGCTGCGCGGTTCGACTCTGCGGGCCGACATTGTCGCCCGTTCAATGAAGCGAGCCAGCACCCGTCGCGGTATCCACAAGGAACCGGCATGGACTTCGCGGATGGCCTTCTTAAACTCGTCGGCCGGAGCTTCCTCGCAAACATAACCTTTCGCGCCGGCTGTGACGGCCCGCAGAATATCTTCGTCGCGATTGCCCGGCCCGGTGACGATGATGCAGATTTCCGGGCGAACCGCCTTCAGGGCAGACATGCCGGCGTAAAATGCGGCACCCCGATTAGCGGTCATCAAGACAAGTTCGTTCTCTGGTCCAGCTACGACGCTGGATACGGTACCCGTATGAATTTGAATATCGTTTTGCGATGCGAAGATAGTTCGCAGTCCGAGAAAACGGACAGGATCACTTTCGAGTACAGAAACGCGGATGACGGTTCGCTTTGATGATTTCATAGTCCGCCAGGGCGCCTGTTTTTAAGTCGATCGTATAGCACTTTCTAGCATACAACTACGTAGCACACAAATGGTGCGACGAAGCACGTGCCCAGGGTTCATATGCTTAATTACGTGCGGACCCGCCCTCAATGAAATCGAGCAACGGAAGTGTACTTCAGCCTGTTCTAGATGAACATGATGTTGATCATCCGCCATCACCCTTCGATGGTAGCGTCACTCCCTTAGTAAGCATTGGAGCTCGAGTCATGGCACGTGAATGCTAATCAGCAAGAAGAAGAAACAATAAGTGCAAGTGCTGGACCGGCCAAGAAGGCCGACGACATCGTGGTTGTTTCCAACGCTGGAACGCGCAAAAGCCTGGGGAGAAGACGATCCCACGGTCGGCTGGCAGGGGAGCGTTTGCTAGCTGCAGCTTCGCACTATTACTAGGCGGAGAAGCAAGGGCGGCTTGGCGCCGCCCTTAGTTTTATGCGGCTGGTTTGCGGCGGGAACTCTTCTTGCCCTTCGCTACAGTCTTCACTTCAGACGCACGCTGAGCGTCCTCCACGCGTTGCGGTGGTTTCTTGGGCAGCTGCGCCAGGCTTTCCTTGAGCGCCGCCATCAGGTCGACCACGGGAGCCATCTTCTTCGGCTTCTCGACCGGCGTCACCTCTTCGCCCTCCAGACGTGCCTTTATGAGCTTCTTGACGTTTTCCTCGAAAGTGTCGTGGTACTTTTCCGGCTCGAAGTCGCCGGCCAGCGCCTCGATAAGCTGATGGGCCACTTTGACCTCGGCATCCTTCAGTTCGACATCCGGAGCGCCAAAGTTTTCCAGATCACGCACCTCTTCCTTGTAGTACATGGTATGCAGCATCATGCCGCCCTTGTACGGCCGCAGAAACACCGTGTACTCGCGGTTGTGCATGGTGAGCTTGGCGATGGCGACGTATTTGGTTTCTTCCAGTGCCTTGGTCAATAGCGCGTAAGGCCGCTTGCCGGGATCTTCCGGAACCAGGAAGTACGATGACTCGAAGTAGATGGGATCTACGTCGTCGGCCTTGACGAATTCCAGGATCTCCATCGCTTTGGCAGTTTTCGGCTCGATCTTCTTGATCTCTTCGGGCTCAATGATGACGTACTCGCCCTTGCGGTACTCGTAGCCCTTCACGATTTCATTCCGCTCGACGACGCGCTCATCGTGCGGGCACCAAAGCTGCTGCTTGATGCGGGTGTTGTCATCGCGGTGCAGCATGTGAAAGGAGATGTGATTCCCGCGCGCGCCTGAGAATAGTCGAACCGGCATTGAGATCAGGCCAAAGGTTAAATATCCAGACCACACGGAAGATGCCATATTTTCATCCTTTGCGGAGAGCGCCCCGGCTCGGTCCGCGCGTCAGAAGCGCAAAATTAGGTTTGTGCCCTGTGGAAAACTGGGCAGGATATGATCCGGCGCTTCGCTGACGTTCGTCAAGCCTTATTCTTCAAAGACCTGCAAACCTAAGGCAAGTCGCACTTCACTTGTGGGATGCATTCTAGTCCAACTTTTGCCGTATCCGGCGACCACCGGTTGGCATCGTGACCGTAACCTGCGGAGGATGCGATACTGGGTCAGGCGTGATGAATCCTATACATGCGAGGGCTTTGCCGGCTGGCGTTGTGGCGGTCGGCTTCGCAATTCTGGCCCGAGCTATGGGTTCTGTTACAGACGCCGGGGCCATAGCAGGGGTACTGGTCGCTTTCATTCTCATGCTGGCCGGAGGCTTTTCAGGGTTCATACCTCTGATGACACTGTTCGCCCTGACCGTGATCTCTACCGCCTGGGGGTACAAGCGCAAGCAACGGCTGGGGATTGCCGAGCACAAGAAGGGTCGAAAGGCTTCGCAAGTACTGGCTAACCTGGCGGCAGCCACCCTCTGTGCGCTGCCCGTGATCTGGTTTCCGACGCTTGCCGATCTACTCTTCGTAGCTGCCGTTGCCGCTTTGGCAGAGGCGGCGGCCGATACCGTTTCCAGCGAATTAGGACAGGCGACGGCCCGCAATGCCTACATGATCACCGACTTCCGCGATGTTCCGATTGGTACCAATGGCGCCGTCAGTATCGAAGGCACCATCAGCGGATGTGTCGCCGCATGCATCGTGGCCTGGATCAGTGCTGTGGTCGGTTTTGTGGACTGGCACTGGACGCCGGTCATCACCTTCGCCGCCATCGGCGGCATGTTCCTCGATAGCATCATCGGGGCGACCTGGGAAAATGCAGGCAGACTCGGGAATGACGGGGTCAACTTCATCAGCACCGTGTTCGCCGCGGACGTAGGGATGATCGTAGCGCTGATCATGCAGCGAGTCGGCAGTTAAGCTCGCTGAATCGTCAACGCGGGTTTCGTAACACCATTCGCAAAAGGAACGTTATGTCCAATCCGTTCGTGTTCCGCTCCGTCATTGATCTGACGCACCCTCTCAACGATCGCTCGCCAAATTGGGAAGGAACAGCGAAATCGCCCTTCCACGCGAAGGAGCTAGGCAACATAGAACGTGACGGGTATTACTCTCGAATCTTCTCCACCCAGGAGCATTACGGCACGCATCTCGATGCCCCCGCGCACTTCGCTGCTGGCGCGTGGACCGTGGACCAGATTCCGGCCGACCGTCTGGTGCGACCTCTTGTGGTCCTCGACGTATGCAGCAAAGTGATTGGGGATCCGGACTATGAAGTGAGCGTCGAGGACATCAACACCTGGGAAGAGGCGCACGGGCCGGTCCGCCCAGGTTCAGTAGTGATGGCTTATACCGGATGGGATGGGCGCTGGGATCGGCACGAGGACTTTCGCAATCAGCAGAGCGACGGTCTCACGCACTACCCGGGATTTTCGCTCGACGCTGCTAAGTTCCTGGTGGAGTCGCGCGAGGTTGTCGGCCTCGGCATCGACACCATGAGCGTTGATATCGGTGCAACGACGACCTATCCCGTCCACTTGTTTACATCGCAGCTAGGTATCTACCACTTGGAGAACGTAGCCAATCTCACCCAGGTGCCCGCCGCTGGAGCGACAGTTGTCGTCGCGCCGATCAAGCTGGAAAAAGGATCGGGCGGTCCTGCGAGAGTGTTGGCGCTGGTGGGGTGAAGCCGCGATTCGCTTTTTCAGTCTTCGCCTGATACCAAAAACGTTCACCGAACTCATCATCTGCCCCAACTCTTTGTTGTCGCTGAAAGGGGAGTGGACACAGCAACTCTTGCGAAAAGGCTAAGAGCGAAAAGCGAAAGTCGCGTTACCGCACATGCGCCTTATAAAGCACATAGCTGAAGCTCTCGCGCAAGGCGGCCAGGAATCGTCCGACGGTCGTCTTGGGAATCGAGCCCGGGCGCGGCGAGAGATACACCTTGATCCCCTGTGCCTCCATCATCTGCTTGGCTCGAAACATGTGGTAGGCATCGCTCACCAGAAGACAAGTCTGCATATCGTTAGCGCGCATGATGACGGCGACGCGTTGGGTTGACTCATCGGTGTCGCCGCCTTGGGTTTCGGCAATGAGATCGGCGTCCGGAATGCCGCGGGACTCGAGATAGTCCCGTCCGACCTGGCCCTCGCTGAAGCGAAGATCGTTGCCCGCTCCGCCAGTAGTAATGATCACCGGCGCCAGGTCCCGTTTGAAGAGCATGTAAGCGTGGTCGAGGCGCGCGCGGAACACAGGCGAGGGATGACCAACGTACTCCGCTGCGCCGAAGACGACGATCGCGTCGGCCGAATGTTCCTCATCAACCCCAGCCTCGCGCATGATTTTCGTGCTGATAGCAAACAGAAACCCCATCGCCAGGACGGCAGCGAGTGCCGCAATCCAGCGCACAGGATGAAATTTGGATCTTCGCGCTGCCGTGGCGATCTACTCCCGGCCCAGGAGCTCGACGATCTGTTCCTCGGGAATCGCGCCCTGGCGCAGCAGCCGCCAACTGCCGTCCCCCGTCAGGTCGACAATGGTCGAAGGCATCACGCCCGGAACCTGCCCGCCGTCTACGATAATCGAGAGGCAGTCACCCAACTGGTCCCGCACCTGCATCGCCGTACTGCACTCGACTTCGCCGTGGAGATTGGCTGAGGTCGCCGTTATCGGCAACCCAGCCGAGCGGATAATGGCGAGCGGAATCTCTGCAGACGGCACGCGCAAGGCTACGTTACCGGTATTGGCAGTTACCTTTAGGGGCAACTTGGGATCGGCTTTGACGATAATTGTCAGCGGTCCCGGCCAAAACCGGCGCGCCAGCAGATAGAAAATCTCCGGGACGGGCCAAGCCAGGTCGGCCGCCTGGTCGACGGATTCGATCAGCAGCGATAATGGCTTGTGCCGCGAACGGGTTTTGATCTCATACACCCGGTCAACGGCATGGAGATTAAAGGGATCGACGGCAAGGCCATAAAACGTGTCTGTCGGCACGCCGAGCACTTCGCCGGCGCGGATCTTCTCAGCTGCGTAGGTGACCAGCGAGGCCTCCGGCGCCTGACTATTCATTTTTACTATTTCGGGACGCAACCGTGCCTCTTCTTAACGCGAGGGTTTGCGGAGCACAAACCACTTACTGCTCCGCGGGACGGCAACTCAGCAGATTATCACGTTGGCATGGTTCCGCGCCGTGAAGTTGTGCGCCGCAGTGTAGGATAGACGCGGTTTCTTCCCGATCATGGCTGATGATCTTTCCGATTTCGGCACTCGGCTGCGGCGCGTAGACAGCCGTCAGAACGCCCGCGTCAAAGAATTGCGTCGCGCCTTCGCCGAAGCTGCGCCCAACGCGAACGGCGAAGTGGCGATCGAGGGCATGCACCTGGTAGAAGAGGCGATTCGCAGCGGCCTGAGGCTGGCGACCGTTTTCTTCAGCCAGTCGGCACGCGAGCGCGTGCATAAGCTGATGCCGCAATTGTCATCGCATACCGAAGTCTTGCTGCTGCTTGATTCTGCCTTCGCCAGCGCCGTTCCTACTGAGACGCCTCAGGGCGTGGCAGCTCTGGTCCGGGCAAAGCCTAGTACGCTGGAGAATATTCTCGACGCTCAGCCTGCTCTGCTGGTGATAGCAGCGGGTTTGCAGGACCCCGGCAATCTCGGCACGATCTCCCGTTCGGCTGAGGCTTTTGGGGTGACTGGCCTGCTCCTGGGCGAGCGCACCGTGAGCCCATGGAACTGGAAAGCGCTGCGGGCCTCCGCGGGTTCGCTCTTTCGGTTGCCGATGACGAAGGCAGACCTGGCAGCGGCATTGCCCCAGATCAAGTCGCGCGGCGTGCGCGTGCTCGCCACGTCATCACACAAGGGGATAGCCGTCTCAGACTTCGACCTCCGGCAGCCTGTAGCATTCATCATTGGCAACGAGGGGGCGGGCGTGCCGAAGTATGTTCTGCAACAAGCGGACGAGATAGTTGCCATTCCCCAGACGGCAAATGTTGAATCGCTGAATGCAGGAATCGCAGGGTCAATCCTGCTCTATGAGGCGGCAAGACAGAGAAAAGCATCCCAATAGGAGTCAAATGCCCGCAACTAACGGACAGGCTTCGTGCCCAAAAAACCGCTATCCTGCGTTTCTGTGGTGAACAAAGCGCTTGAGCCTCTTTCAGAACAATCCGGCGAACGAGGAAGCCATTGACAAGTCCCGCCCGCTAGCCGATCGCATGCGGCCGCGCACACTCGATGAATTTGCCGGTCAGGAGCACATTCTGGGTCCCGGCAAGTCTCTGCGCGTGCAGATCGAGCGCGATGACACTGGCTCGCTCATCTTCTGGGGACCTCCCGGGGTCGGTAAAACTACGCTGGCGAAAATCATCGCACGCATGACGCATGCGGATTTCATCGAGTTTTCTGCCGTGCTAGCCGGCATCAAGGAAATCAAGCAGGTGATGGCCGACGCCGAGCGCGCGCGGCAATATGGCACGCGCACCATTGTCTTCGTGGACGAGGTGCATCGCTTCAACAAAGCACAGCAAGACGCCTTCCTGCCCTACGTCGAAAAGGGAAGCATTCGCCTTATAGGAGCCACCACCGAGAATCCGTCGTTCGAGGTGATCTCCGCACTGCTCTCGCGTACCCGCGTGTATGTCCTCAAGTCTCTTGGAGAGGACCAGATTGTTGGCTTGCTGCAGCGGGCTTTAGTTGACGAAGAGCGTGGCCTGGGCGATTTGCACCTGCGAGCAGACGAGGGCGCATTGCGAAAGATTGCGACCTATTCAAGCGGTGATGCACGCAGCGCGTACAACGCTCTCGAGGTTGCTGCGACGCTGGCGCGTGAAACGGATTCGCACATCACCGACGCCGTCGTGACCGACGCGTTGCAGAAGCGCGTGCTGGTGTACGACAAGGCGGGTGAAGAGCACTACAACATCATCTCCGCCCTGCACAAAAGCGTGCGTAATAGCGATCCCGATGCTGCGCTTTACTGGTTAGGTCGCATGCTCGAAGCGGGCGAGGACCGGCTGTACGTTGCACGTCGCGTGGTTCGTATGGCCGTTGAAGACATCGGGCTCGCCGATCCCAACGCGCTGGGCATTACTCTCGCCGCTCGCGACGCGTTCGAATTTCTTGGTGTACCGGAGGGTGACCTCGCCCTGGCCCAAGCGGTGGTTTATCTGTGCGCAGCGCCGAAGTCTAATGCGGTCTACCGTGCCTACGGAGCGGTGCAGGAAGATGTCGAGCGAACAGCGCAGGACCCCGTGCCGCTGCATCTTCGCAACGCGCCTACCGGGTTGATGAAAGGTTTGGGTTACGGTGAGGGATATCAGTATGCACACGACTTCGAATCCAAGGTCGCTGACATGCAGTGTCTACCGGATAACCTGAAGCATCGCGTCTACTACTATCCCACTGAAGAGGGAATCGAAAAGCGCATCAAGGCGCGGCTGGAAGAGATTCGGAAGGCGAAAACGAATTCACCACAGAGGCGCAGAGACTCGGAGAAAAATCAGAAACAAGAGGAATAGGACCTTGTAGTTTACTAACGCTGAACCTTAGGACTTCGATACCAGGAAAGTTGCGAATCCGAGTTCTGCGGGCCACGGCATCCCTGTGGTGGAACCGCTCTTATTCTGCCACACAATATTTCTTCAGAAACTCCGCAGCAACATCTTTTACAGCGTCGTCGGGTTTAATCTGCCTGGCCAAGGTGATTTCTCTCTACAGATCACCACCGGCATAGCCTAACCTCACGCCGCGCTCGATGCGATCGAACATGGCTGGCGCGATCGCGAGGGACTGAATATCGCCTTCACCCCAGCGGAGGTGCAAATGTCCGCACCGCGCCTTAGTGCCCTCTGTGTCTCTGTGGCGAATAGCCTTCTATCGGCGTTTGCGATGTTCTTTCAGAATGCAAAGGTCCATCACGACAAAAATTCCGGCCTGGCGGGCACGTTCAGCCGCCTCCTCGTGTACAACGCCTTCCTGCATCCAGATGGCTGGCGCCTTGATCTGGATGGCCTGTTCCACAACCTCAGGTACCGCATCGGGGCGGCGGAATACATCCACGATGTCAACTTTCTCAGGCACGTCGATAAGGGAGGGGTAGGCCTTTTCGCCCTCCCACTCGCTGATATTCGGATTGACAGGAATAATCCGATAGCCCTGCGACCGCATGTACTGCGTGACCCCGTAGCTAGGCCGTAGAGGAGAATCCGTTAGACCGACGACGGCGATAGTCTTAGCGGTTTTCAATAGTTGAGTAATCTGTTCAGCTTCGGTGCCGGGCACGACTCTCCTTGAAAATCACAACTGTCGTGATGATCCTTTGACCACACTCATCACGGGCAGGGCCGGTTTGGATGACACCGCTAACCGTGAGCTGATGGCCGATAGCTGACAGCCGACGCTAACTCAGCGCCAGCTCCAGATCGGCAATCACATCTTCGATGTCTTCGATGCCCACCGAGATTCGCACCATACCATCGGTCAGGCCGATAGCTTGGCGGCCCTTCTCGCCCAACGCAGCGTGGGTCATGCTCGCCGGATGCGAGATAAGGGTTTCGACGCCACCGAGTGATTCGCCCATGGTGCATAAGCGTACTCGCTTGAGCAGGCGTTTGGCGTTGCCGAGCGAGCCGGTTTCAAAGGTGATCATCGAACCGAAGCCCGACATTTGCCGGCAGGCAAGTTCGTACTGTGGATGGCTCTTAAGTCCGGGATAGAAGACCTTCTTCACCTTGCGATGTCCGCTGAGGTAGTCAGCCATCACGCGACCGTTGTCGTCGTGTTGCTTCATTCGCACGGCGAGCGTCTTGGTCCCGCGCAGCACCAGCCAGCACTCAAACGGAGACATGATCGCCCCCGCAGCCTTCTGAACGAACGCCAGCTTCTCCGCCTGGTCCTTAGTCGTGCAGACGAGAACACCGCCCAGACCGTCGCTGTGTCCGTTGAGAAACTTGGTGGTCGAATGCATGACCATGTCTGCGCCCAGCCGAATGGGCTGCTGGAAATACGGCGACATGAACGTGTTGTCGACAATGACTTCGCAACTACGCTTATGCGCGATCTCGCTGACGGCCGCAATGTCGGTGAGTCCCATCAACGGATTGGTTGGCGTTTCGATGTAAACGTAGCGGGTGTTCTTGCGGATGGCGCGCTCGACGTTGCGCGCATCGGCCGTGTCCACGTAGGTAAACTCAAGGCCGAAGTTGGTCATGAGCTGGTTAAACAGCCGGGGCACGCCGCCGTAGAGATTGTTGGAGGCCACGATATGATCGCCCGCCTTCATCAGGTGACAGATCGCCCCGACCGCCGCCATTCCGCTGGCGAATACGGGCGCCGCGATTCCACCTTCGAGCGACGCCAGATTCTGTTCCAACCGCGTGCGCGTAGGATTACCGGCTCTCGAGTAGTCGTAACCTTTCGTCTTGCCAAGCTCTTCCTGAGCGTAAGTCGAAGTGGCAAAAATAGGAGGAGCGACGGCTCCCGTGGACGGGTCAGCTTCATTGCCCGCATGGATGGCGCGAGTGGAAAAACCAGGAGCGTTCTTTTTAGGCATGGTCACTTTTTGTCGTTGAACTGGTAGATACCCTTCGACAGATATCGTTCCGCCGAGTCCGGAATGATGGTCGCCACGCGCTTCCCCACGCCTAATCGTTTCGCGATTCCGATCGCCGCGTAGACATTTGCTCCTGCGCTAGACCCGGCTAGCACGCCCTCGGTCGCTGCCAACTTCTTCACCATGTCGAAGGCATCGCGGTCAGTCACCGCGATGATCTCGTCCGCCAGTGAGCCGTCAAAGGTTTTAGGAATGAAGCTTGCGCCGATGCCTTCCACTTCGTGATCGCCCTTCTCACCGCCGCCCAGCACCGAACCTTCTGTTTCCACCGCGATTGCGAGCGCCTTCGGGTTGCGTTCTTTCACATAGCGAGCGACGCCGGTAAAGGTCCCGCCGGTTCCGCAGCCGATGACGACGGCATCTACCTGTCCGCCAAGCTGCTCATACAATTCGCGGCCCGTGGTCTCGTAATGGAAGTCAGGATTATCCTGGTTTTCGAACTGGCCGGCGATGAAGGAATTGGGTGTGCGCGAGGCGCGCTCTTTCACGTAATCGATTGCAGCCTGCATCCCGCCGGACTTGGGCGTGCGAATCACCTCGGCGCCCAGCGCCTCCATCAAGATGACTTTCTCCTGTGAGAAACCCTCCGGAACGGCGAGCACGGTCTTGTAACCGCGGCCTGTGCCGATCAAAGCTAGCCCCACTCCGGTATTGCCGGCGGTTGCTTCGAAGATCGTAGCTCCCGGTTGCAATGTTCCAGCGCGTTCGGCCTTAGTGATCATGCCAAGCGCAGCGCGGTCCTTGATGCTGCCACCCGGATTCAGGTACTCCAGCTTGGCATAGACGTCAGCAGCGCCAGTGGGCTTTAACTTGCGTAGATGAAGAATTGGGGTTTCGCCGACCAGCTCGGTAATTTCTTCGGCAACGCGGAGAGAGGGCATTTCAGCAATCTTCATAGGGGCTCTAGGCGATAACCATCAAGGTTACGTGAAGTGGAATGACACGGTCAATGACGGGAAGAGAGATTGACGGAACTATCGTAAAAGCTAGACGCCATATCACGGCACAACCGTTCATGGATTGCAGGCGTCTGATTTCTAGAGGAGGCTAAACCTACATGGCAACCGCAAAAAAATCGAGTTCGAGTCGAAGCCGGTCCGGTAGATCGAGTGCCGCCAGCGGCAAGAGCAGCAGCAGCCGTCGAAGCGCGGGCAGCCGCAGCAAGTCCTCGCACCGGAGCTCGGGACACTCGACGTCGGCGAAGAAAAAGTCAGTCCGCTCGCGTTCCTCATCTTCAACTTCGAGCGGCAGTGGTCGCAAGTACAGCCGCAAAGCGCGGAGCAAGGTCGGGAAGGTCATGCGCGAGTATAAGCATGGCAAGCTGAAGTCGCGCGGCAAGAGCAAGGTGAAAAACCGCAAGCAGGCAATTGCCATCGGCATCAGTGAGGCGCGCAAGTCTGGTGCCAAGGTGCCGCGCAAGAAGGCAGCATAGAATCCTGAAGAGAGGACACCGGCAGATTCGCCGGTGTTTTTCTGTCTACAGGGGATGGAGAGTTTTGAGTGGTGAAAGCGGTCATCTTCGATATCGACGGAACGCTGGTGGACTCGGTCGATCTGCACGCCCGGGCTTGGCAGGAAGCATTCGCAAAGTTCGGCAAATCAGTGTCCTTCGAATCGGCGCGCAGCCAAATCGGCAAGGGCGGCGATCAACTCCTGCCCGTATTCCTGTCGCTCGAAGAGCAGGAGCGCTTCGGCAAGAAACTTGAGGAGTATCGCGGTGAGCTCTTCAAGTCCAAATATCTTTCGCAGGTTAAACCGTTACCACGCGTGCGCCAACTCCTTGAGCGGGTGAAGGACGATGGCAAGCAGATCGCTTTGGCATCGTCCGCCAAGGAAGATGAAGTCGAAATCTACAAGCGGATCGCGCATATCGAGGATCTCGTCGAAGAACAGACGTCATCCGATGACGCGGCGCGCTCGAAGCCTCACCCGGACATCTTCGAAGCAGCGCTGCAGCGGCTGCGCGATGTCACTGCAAAGGACGCGGTTGCGATCGGCGACTCTCCTTACGACGCACTGGCCGCGAAGAAACTGGGGATGACGAGCATTGGAGTGCTTAGCGGCGGATTTCCCGAAGCCGACCTGCGTGTAGCTGGATACAGCGAGATATACCGTGATTGCGCCGGCCTGCTGGAGCACTACGAGCAATCACTCATCGCCCGGAAGAAAGTGGCGTAAACGTCTTCCCATCGAGAACACAAACGCGGTCCGTTCGAGGGACCGCGTTGCTTCTTTTGCAGGCGTGACGGGTTATGCTTTCGATGCTCGCGGCTTGGTCTGCAGGGAGCGTAGCACGTACTGCAGAATTCCACCGTGCTGGTAGTACTGCACTTCCTGTGGGGTATCGATACGCAACACTGCATCGAGTTGCGTGACGGCGCCATCGGCCTTCTTCGCACTAACCCTTACGGTCTTGCCGGCAGCGAAGTTCGCCAGCACCTCGGTCAAGCCCACCACATCGAACGTCTCCTCGCCGGTCAGGCCGTGGCTCTCGGCGCTTTCTTCCTCGAGGAACTGGAGCGGCAGAATGCCCATGCCTACCAGGTTCGAGCGGTGAATGCGCTCAAAGCTTTCAGCCAGGACAGCGCGCACTCCCAGAAGCCGCGGACCTTTGGCTGCCCAGTCGCGAGACGAGCCTGATCCGTACTCCTTGCCGGCAAGGACGATCAGCGAAGTTCCCTCGGAGCGATACTTTTCGGAAGCGTCGAAGATCGTCATTTCTTCGCCTTCCGGCAGATGCCGCGTGAACGCACCTTCGCGGTGTGGAGTGAGTTTATTGCGCAGACGAACATTGGCGAAGGTGCCGCGCATCATGACTTCATGGTTGCCGCGCCGCGACCCGTAGGAGTTGAAATCTCCCGGTTGCACACCATGGGCGATCAGATACTGGCCTGCTGGACTGCTGGCCTTGATCGATCCCGCAGGAGAAATGTGATCGGTGGTCACACTGTTGCCGAGATAACACAGCACGCGAGCGCCCGAGATGTTCTTCACCGGTTCGGGCTGGGCCGACATTTTGTCGAAGTATGGGGGATTCTTGACGTAGGTGGATTGTTCATCCCACGCGAACGTCTCGCCTTCGGGAACGTTAAGACCGCGCCAGCGATCGTCGCCCTTGAAAACGTCACTGTACGCGCCACGGAATAGATCGCCGGTGATGTATTTGCGAACCACCGCGTCCACTTCGTCCGCGGTCGGCCAAATGTCCTTGAGATAGACCGGCGTGCGCTTGCCATTCTGACCGTAGCCCAGAGGCTCCTTGAAAAGATCGAGATCGATGCGGCCCGCCAGAGCGAAAGCGACGACCAGCGGCGGCGACATGAGGTAATTTGCGCGTACCTCGGAGTTGATGCGACCTTCAAAGTTGCGATTGCCGCTGAGCACCGAAGCTACCACCAGGTCTTTCTCCACCACTACGTTAGAGACTTCCTGCGGCAGTGGTCCGGAGTTGCCGATGCAAGTCGTGCAGCCGTAGCCCACGACGTTGAACTTCAGCTTCTCCAGATACGGCATCAGGCCCGAGCGAGTGAGGTACTCGGTAACTACCAGCGATCCGGGAGCGAGCGATGTCTTCACCCACGCCGGAACGGTGAGGCCTTTCTCTACCGCTTTCTTCGCCAGCAATCCGGCGGCAACCAGCACAGACGGGTTTGAAGTGTTCGTACAGCTGGTGATGGCAGCAATCACTACGCTTCCGTGACTCAGCGCCTTGTCGAACTTGACGTGCTCCTGCACTCCATCCTGCTGCGAATCTATACCTCCGGGATGTCCGCCTTCCCCGTCCCACCGCGCTTCCTGCTTCGGCGGGACATGCTGTCCGGGCTTCAAGAGACCGGGCAGCGCTTCCTCGAAAGATTTGGCAGCATTAGAGAGCGAAACCCGGTCCTGTGGGCGCTTGGGTCCGGCGATACTGGGCTCGACGCTTGCCAGGTCCAGCTCCAAAACGTCGGTGTATTCGGCTTCCGGCGTGTCGGCGGTATGGAAGAGCCCCTGCTCCTTGTAATAAGCCTCCACTAGATTGGTCAGCTCTTCGCTGCGGCCGCTGAGCCTCAGGTAGTTGAGCGTTTCCTTGTCGACCGGGAAGATGCCACAAGTGGCGCCGTACTCCGGCGCCATGTTGCTGATGGTCGCGCGATCGGCGAGTGGAAGAGTCTCCAGCCCGGGGCCGAAGAACTCAACGAACTTTCCGACCACGCCTTTCTTGCGCAACATCTCGGTAACCGTCAGCACCAGGTCAGTCGCGGTTGAGCCTTCGCGGAGCTGGTTCTTCACGCGGAAGCCGACGACTTGCGGGATCAGCATTGAGACTGGCTGGCCGAGCATGGCCGCCTCGGCTTCAATTCCGCCGACGCCCCAACCCAGCACGCCCAGCCCATTGATCATCGTGGTATGCGAATCGGTGCCAACCAACGTGTCAGGATAGGCGAGCGGTTTGCCGGTCTCGCCCTCGGCGCCGACGAACACGACGCGCGCCAGGTACTCGAGATTGATCTGGTGGACGATGCCGGTGTCCGGAGGAACAATTGCGAAATTCTTGAATGCCGTCTGCCCCCAGCGCAGGAAGGCGTAGCGCTCTTTATTGCGGTGGAACTCCAGCTCGGCATTGAGCTGCATCGCCTGCGGAGTGCCGAACTCATCGACCTGCACGGAGTGATCGATCACCAGCTCCGCCGGCTGCAGCGGATTGATCAGCGTCGGGTCGCCACCCAATGCCTTCATGGCGTCCCGCATCGCTGCCAGATCGACCACCGCGGGAACACCGGTGAAGTCCTGCAGCAGCACGCGACTGGGCATGAAAGCGATTTCTTGCGACGGGTGCGACTTCCTCGTCCAGGAAGTGAGAGCGCGAATATCATCGGCCTTCACGGTCTTGCCGTCTTCGCGACGCAGCAGATTCTCCAGCAGAATGCGGAGCGAGAAGGGCAGGTGACTGGTTGCCAATCCCTGTTTTTCCAGCACGTCGAGACGATAGATCTCAAACTCGCGCTTGCCCGCGCGAAAGACGGAACGACTTCCAAAACTGTTCATGAATAAGTCCCTTCTTACGTATAAGAGGAGTCAGGAGAGGGCGCGGATTCCTGCTAAAGCGGAACCTTCTATCTTAAACGGAGCAGGGCCGTTTCGGAATAGTCCGAGAAAAAAGACTCTCAGATCACTGAAATGCCGGTGTGATGTGCGGCAAACGCAACTCAGTTGCTCTGCTGCATTTTCCTTTGCAGATCGGAACAGAGATTGTGTAGCTTGGCATCGTTGGTAAGGCCATCGGCCACAACGCACTCGCTGTAAGCAGCCCTCAGGTCGGAATCCTTAAGGAGATTGGTCAGCATGATGTGCGGCGTAGGCCAATCAGGGGATAGCTTCGCCGCCTGGCGTAGTTCGGCTACCGCGTTCGTGTTGTCCTTTTTCTTCAAGTAAAGGATCGCGAGATTGTAGTGCGCGGTGGCATTCTTCGGATCGAGACGGATTGCTTCCTTGTACTCCGCCATCGCACCATCCGTGTCGCCCGAATCGTCCAATGCACTGCCCAGGTTCATGTGGATGCCGGCGCTATTCGGCTGCAAGGCCAAGGCGGCACGATAATGCTGGATTGCCCCACGCAGGTCGCGCTCCTTGTAAAGAATGTTGGCAAGGTTATTCTGCGCATCAGCCATCTTCGGATTCAATCGCACGGCATCCTGATATTGCACGATAGCGTCCTTGATGTCGCCGTTACGCTTGAACGCGAGGCCAAGGTTATTGTGTACGTCGGCATTGCCGGGTTCGAGGCTGACAGCGGTCTTCAGCTCGGCTATCGCTTCGCCATAGCCTTTGCGGTCCAAGTAGATACGTCCAAGGTTAGCGTGGGCTTTGAAGTAGTTGGGATACTCCTTGATTGCGGCTTTGTATTCTTCAATTGCATTCTCGATGTTTCCGTCGTGCTCGAACTGTACGCCCTGATGAAAATGGCGCTCCGCGGTCGCCGGGATAACTTGGGTCTCGGTCTGCGTCGCAGGCTGCGAATTAGGTGCGCCCGCGGTCGATGCCGGTGGCTGAGTTTGGCTGGGCGCGGTCGTGGGCTTTTGTTGCGAGAGCCCGGGTGCGGGTTGCGGTTGCGGAGCGTCCTGCGCCTGGACGAGCGCGGAGCACGCGAGGGAAAAAAGGAGAATCGCAACAGTACACCGCAGCAACGACAGACTCACTTCGTATTTCATGATGGCTTACAGGAGTATATCGCCGCTGCGTCCCAAGGCGCGGATCTCGATCGGCAACTTCCGCTATTGCGACTCGATTTGCGGCCGTCTAGGCGGCGGTTCCTGGATGGTGGCTACTTCTTTTTTCATGCGCGAGAACTGTCCCGTCTGGTAGCCATAAGAGCGCTGCGGCAGCCGCATCGCTTCTTCGTCGATGGCTTTCGATCGATTCTCCGGGTTGGGATGATCGGAGAAAAACTGAATCGTGGTGAACCCACCCTTGGCATTCAGCTTCTCGAAGAACTTAGCCATCTGGCGCGGATCGTATCCTTCCTCAGCCATAATGTGCGATCCCATCAGATCGGCCTGACTTTCATCCGTGCGTGAAAACTTCAGGAGCACACTGTTGGCTCCCAAGCTGATTCCGAGCTCGGCAAGTTGCCCCACCAGAGAATTGCTATTGGTCATTTGTGCTGCCAAGGCAATCGGAATCTCGATTAGATTTACCTTGCTGGCCTGGTTCGTCCCGTGCCGCAAAATCACGTGCGACATCTCGTGGCCCATCACGGCTGCAAGTTGCGCTTCGTTGTCGACAGCTTTAAGCAAACCCGTGTCGATGAACATTGGGCCACCGGGTAGCGCGAAGGCGTTGATGCTCGGATCCGCAACCACTTCGAAGGTGAAGGGAAAACCGCTGGCTTTCGCCTCTCGGGATTGCATCAGGCGTTGACCTACGGCGTTGACGTAACCGGTGAGCACCGGATCATTCACGATCGTTACCTTCTTACGAACCTCTGCAGCAAGTTCGCGACCGAGTTGGATGTCCTGCTGCTTGGTGAATAGGTTGAATCCGGGTCTTAGCTCAGTGGGTCTTTGCGATGCCAGCGACTGGGCGCCCATCGAGATAGGCAAGAAGAGTAGGACCGCAAGTACGATTTTCACGCGCAAAAGGGTGCCACGGGAGAAGTCTAGTAGTAATACACTCATGTCCCTGAATAAATTCTACATTGCAGTTTGGCTGCTCTCATGGCCAACGTCGCAGACGTCGCTGCATTGTGACTTGCGGCAACGGACCACGACTGCATATGATTCGGGAGCGTTCACGTGAAGGCTCACTCGCGTCAGTCATGGACCAACGCAGCTTTCAAAGGCTCTTGCGCCGGACGGTGGCTCTACCAGTCATTCTGCTGGTACTGCTGGCTGCAACTCTGGCTGGCGAGATCGTTCTCCTATCGTCATCGCTGCGTTGGGTCGACCACTCTGACCAGGTCATATCTACGGCGCGCCAACTCCAGAGACAGATCGTCGAAATGGACACTGACCTTCGGGGATACTATCTCACCGGCGACCAAGCCTTTCTCGATTCTTATAACGATGCGAAATCGCGAGTTCCGGAACAGTTTGACCGTTTGCAGTTTTTGACCGCTGACAATCCTGCCCAGCTGCAGCGACTGAAGGCAATTGAACAATCCAACACCCGGTGGATGGACTGGGCCGAGGCGCAGATTCGTGAAGGGCACAAAGTCTCTCCGTCGGCGAAAGATCTGCTCATTGGCCAGGAGCAGATGGACCAAATCCGCAAGCAGCAGCGCGTGTTTGTTGCCGAAGAGGAGACACTGCGACATTCTCGCTCTGTCAGAGCCAAGGTGTTTAACGCTCTCGTAATTAGTTCTGCGGTAGTGCTTTCGCTACTCGTTGCCATCCTGTTGTTCTTCTTCACTCGTCGCGAGCTATTGGCATTGTCCTCAACCTACGAACGCCATCTGCAGGCCGAGGCAGCGCAGCGAGAAGAGTTGGAGGAGAGTCGAGAGTGGTTTCAGATCACGCTCAAGAGCTTGGGCGAGGGCGTAGTGTCCACCGATCACGACGGGAGAGTTTCGTTCATCAATCCGGTAGCGCAGCAACTCACTGGCTGGAATCATGTCGATAGTAAGGGCAGGCCATTTCGAGAGGTAATGAGGCTGGGCGACGAGAGGACCCGGCTGGAAGTTGAAGATCCGGTCGAAGCCGTGCGGCGGGCGCAGCAGGTGGTCAGCTATCCTTCCGGATTATTGCTTACCAGTCGCGATGGCAAAGAATATCCCATCGAACTCACAGGTGCACCCATCCTGAACAACTTCGGGCAGATCGCCGGCGTCTCGGTGGTGTTCCGTGATACCACCCAGCGGCGACAGACGGAGCAGACGCTCCGCACTAGCGAACGACTTACCTTGGCGGGACGGTTGTCCGCTACCATCGCCCACGAGATTCGCAATCCGCTGGATACAGTGACCAATCTGGTTTATCTCCTGCAGCACGAGGAGAAGGGAAACCCGGCGGCCAGGCAATATCTCGATGTAGCAAGCGAAGAGCTGACTCGTATTGCCCAGATCACCAGTCAGCTCCTGACCTTCCACCGTGAATCGCGCACTCCGGTGCCTGTGGATCTGAACGAAGTGCTGGACAGCGTGTTGGTGCTTTTCTCGCCGCAGATCAAGCGCAATCACATTCAGGTCGATAAGCGATTTGAAGCAAGCCACAGCGTACGTGGATTTCCCGGCGAGTTGCGCCAGGTCTTCTCCAACCTGGTGGGCAATGCCATCGAGGCGATCTCCCAGGGCGGCGAACTCATCCTCCACACGCGCGAGTCAAGCCTCGCAACCGATCCGGCCCGCAAAGGAATTCGCGTCACGGTACTGGACGACGGGACCGGCATTCCCCGAGGCGTCCGCAAAAACCTCTTTGCGCCCTTCTATACGACAAAGGGCGAGAAGGGAACGGGCTTGGGGCTGTGGATCAGCCGCGGCATCGTCGAGAAGCATGAAGGCACGATTCATCTCACCAGCACCAACCGCAACGGCCGCAGTGGAACTGCGTTTTCAGTGTTCTTGCCCTTCGAGCAGGAACTCGGTTTGCTGGATGTGAATACGAACGCGCCGATGATCTGAGTATCTACTTCCTCTTCACCACAAACTTTCGCTCCTGATCGCCGCGGCGCTCAATCGATATCTCGACGTCGCGCTCCTTCTCGAAGCGGGGAAACTTCTCGCCCCACTCCAGCAGGACGAGGTTGCCTTCTTCGGCAAATAGTTCGTCGAGGCCCAAAGTGTCAAGTTCGCGTGGCGTGTCGATGCGGTACAGGTCGACGTGATAGAGGTTCACGTCAGCACCGCGATATTCATGGATCAGCGTGAAGGTCGGGCTGGTGACATCTTCGTGCGAGGCAGCAGCAAGTCCTTCGGCGATGCCTTTGACCAGTGTGGTCTTGCCGGTGCCGAGATCACCACGCAAAATCACCATGCGGACACTCTTCAGCGTAGGAGCAAGTTTCCGACCCAAGACCATCGTCTCTTCGGCCGAATGCGTGATGTGTTCGTGATCGGTCATCGCGGAGGACGGAACATTCTAGCAGGGTGAGCCGCTTGCCTTGCATAGTACCGGTGTCCGTATTCACTGGATCCGGACGGTGTCGTCGGAAGCAAATTGCGCGGCGCGCCGGAAGGCTCCCGGCAGACCATGTAATAGATCCGTGGCTGTTAAAGAGTGCTCACCCATACGCTCTTCAGCCACATCGCCCGCCAAACCGTGCAGGTACACAGCTGCGATGGCTGCTCGCGCGTAATCGTTCGGCATCTGTGCAATGATGCCGGCAGTCATTCCTGTGAGGATGTCGCCGGTGCCACCGGTTGCCATGCCGGGATTCCCCGTGGGATTAATCCAGGCACTTCCATCGGGCAGAGCAATGACGGTGCGGTCGCCTTTCAGGACCAGAACCAAGTGGTGATCGCGAGCGAAGCTGCGAGCGATGTGAATTCGGTCCGCCTGAACCGCCTTGATCGTGATGCCCGCTAGTCGGGACATTTCGCCGGGATGCGGGGTAAGCACCAGCGGACGGCGTCGGCCATCCAACAAATGCGTGTGATCCTGGAAGGCATTCAGCCCATCGGCATCCAATACCAGCGGAACCTTCGTTTGGTGCACAGCCTCATGCACAAACTGGACAGTTTCCGGATGCCGGCCGATTCCCGGCCCAATCGCGACCACGGTCATTGATTTCGACAACTCGATGAAGCGGTCGCTCTCAGCCGCCGCCACAGCGATAGAGCCGGTGTGCGTTTCGGGCAACGGTTCGGTCATCAACTCGGCTGCAAACGAGTTGACGCTGCCGAGCACGCGCGCCGGAGTTGCCACGGTGCTCAATCCCGCGCCCGCACGAAGCGCTGCCATGCCGGCCATGGCGGCCGCTCCGGATTTCCCTAACGAGCCGCCCACGATCAGCACATGTCCATACATGCCCTTGTTGCTGTCACGCTTGCGAGGCGCTAACAGTGTGGCAAAATCGCGCGGCGTGGTGACCTCCAGGTTCAGACTGGATACGATGGCCTCGGGGGGCGACCCTATAGGTGCAACCACAATGGGCCCTCGAGTGAGTTCTCCGAAGACGTGCGCGGGCCGCGGAGCTGTGAAGGTCACAATGGCATCCGAATGGATCATCAGGTGGCCAGCCTGCGGCATCATTGCGTCGGAGTCGGCCCCTGACGGAATATCGACGGCAAATTACGCGGCTTATCGCTGCGATTCATCAGTGAGATCGCCTCGGCATACAGACCGGTGACCGGAGGTTTGAATCCGGTGCCAAGAATCGCATCGACCAGCAGATCGCAGTTGGCCAGGCTGCGTGAGGATTCGGATTCTAATTCCTGGGTATTCGTGACTTCGATAGGTCGCAGCGGCAGGCGCTCGAACATCGTCAGCGCATCGCCTTGCAAGTCGGTTCGCGAAGCCAGTAACAGGACCTCAACCACCCGTCCGGCGCGGTGCAGCTTGCGGGCCACAACGAATCCATCTCCTCCGTTATTACCTTTCCCGCAGACCACCGCGATGCGGTTAGCGTTCGGGTGATGTTGCAGAAGGAATCGGGCGACTGCGATCCCGGCATTCTCCATCAGAGGTCAGGGAAGGCACGCCGAAGCCTTCAGTGGTGGCGCGATCAATCGCCCGCATTTCCGCTGAGGTCGTAATTTTCATGCAGGCTCCACTGCGGATTGCTCCAACCGGCGTAGCCCGTCGGGCTGGCCCATGGCAATCAGGTGATCCCCTTCGTGAATAACTTCATCGGGAGAGGGGTTGAAGCGCATATCGGAAGTCTCGCCTTTGATCGCAAGCACAATTACACCCATTTCCTGACGGATGCGCGAGCCCTCCAGCGTCTGGCCGAGCAACTCGCGACCCCGGCTGCACCTGCACTTCTTCGATTTCAAGCGGGAGTTGGCGATTCATGGCGGTGTCAAAAAAATCGACAACGTGCGGTCGCATGAAGGTTTGCGCAATACGGTAGCCGGCGAAGTTGTAAGGAGAGATCACGTGGTTTGCGCCGGCCGTGATCAAGTGCTTCTCCGCTCCCTCGTCGCTGGCGCGGGCAATGATGTTCAGTTTGGGGTTAAGACTCTTGGCGGTCAGAGTGATGTAGATGTTGGTTGCGTCGGCGGTGGCGCTGGCGACCAGGCCGCGAGCCCGCTCGACTTGCGCCTGCCGCAAAACCGAAGCCTGGGTCGCGTCGCCGGCCAGGGTCAGCCAGCCTTCCTCGGAGTAGCGTGCCAATTTGGCTGCATCGCTGTCGATGATCACGAACGGTAGAGGTTTGCGCGCCAGTTCTCGAGCTGCGCTGCGGCCAACCCGTCCCGCGCCGCAGAGAATGTAGTGGTCCGACAATCGGCTGATCTCGCGGTCCATACGTCTCCTGCCAAATACCGATTGCAGCTCGAATTCTAGCAAAGCTTGTGCCGCACCTCCGAAGAACAGCAACACTAGCGCCACGCCGGCAATGATGACGAACGCGTTGAACACTCGTCCGGCATGCGAAAGCGGATGTATCTCGCCGTAACCGATGGTGCTGACCGTGGTCAATACCATGTAGAAGCTGTCGAACCAGGTCCAGTGTTCGAGGAAGTGAAAGCCGCTCATGCCGATCACGACCAGCACCACCAACGCTAGAAACACTATCCTCAGGTTGAGCCAGGGCTTCACGCGTTTATTGTTTCAACGCGATGACGAAAGTGCAATGAAGACCAGTTCAAAGAGTTCGGCACGTAAATTCGGGTCACAGGGCGAAACAGCTACGCCCTTCCATGATGGAAGGGCGTTTCCTTTTCAGAGCAGAACGGCGGACTAATCTCCTGCAACTTTCACTTCGTCGGAGACCAGCTTTTGTACCCGGCTATGGTGACGGCCATAACCGAAGTAGATGACCATGCCGATTACCAGCCAGACGCCTAAGCGGATCCAAGTGTCAATCGGCAAGCTGTACATTAGGCCGAAGGAGATCAGGATTCCGAGGATCGGAACCAGCGGCACCATGGGAGTCTTGAATGGCCGTGGAAGATCCGGACGGCGCACGCGCAGTACCCATACGCCTGCGCACACGATGATGAACGCCAGCAGTGTTCCGATGCTGACCAACTCGCCAAGAATGCCGATCGGGATCAAAGACGCGAACACGGCAACGAAACATCCGACGGTGATGGTCGAGATCCACGGCGTGCGGAAGCGGGGATGGACTGCGCCAGCCCACTCCGGCAGCAGGCCGTCGCGCGACATCGAATAGAAAACGCGCGACTGGCCGAGCAACATTACCAGCATTACGCTTCCCAATCCCGCGATTGCGCCCAGCTTCACCAGGAATGAACCCCAGCGAATGCCTGTCGCGTCAATGCCAACCGCAACCGGATCAGCCACGTTAAGAGCCGTGTACGGCACCATGCCGGTCAGCAGGCCGGAGACGAGAATGTAGAGGATGGTGCAGATCACCAGGGAGCCCAGAATACCAATCGGCATGTCGCGCTGCGGATTCTTCGCTTCCTGTGCCGCCGTCGAAACGGCGTCAAATCCAATGTAGGCGAAGAAGATCACTCCGGCTGCGCGGGCGATACCCGACCACCCGTATAAGCCATAACCCCCTTGATTCGGGGGAATAAATGGATGCCAGTTATGCGCCGCCAGAGAGGGATGCTTCAACACAAACGATCCGGCAATTCCGATGAAGATGAGAACGATGGTGACCTTGGTGATGACGATGGCCGAGTTGAAGTCAGCCGACTCCTTGATGCCAATTACGAGAATGGTGGTGATTACCAGGATCGCGATCAACGCGACCAGGTTGAACACGCCATTCATGTGCGGCAGGGTCGAAGCATCGATTCCATTCTGCTTCAGAATAGGGGCCATGGTCGTCAGCAACTCCCAGCGGCCGTTGTAGAAGACAATAACGTTTCGTACCCAGTGCGTGCCGGTGAAGGTGTAAGGAGTGGCCGTGAACTGCGGTGGAATGCTGATGCCGAAATCCTGCAGGAAGCTGACAAAGTATCCCGCCCAACCTGAAGCCACGGTGGCAGCGCCGAACGCGTATTCCAGGATGAGGTCCCAGCCGATGATCCAGGCGAAAATCTCCCCCAGGGTCGCATAGCCGTAGGTATAAGCCGAGCCCGCGATCGGAATCAGCGACGCGAATTCGGAGTAACAAAGACCAGCGAAGACGCAGCCGGCTCCGGCCAGGACGAACGACAGAACGATTGCCGGACCGGCATATTGAGCGGCCGCCGAACCAGTCAGAACAAAGATGCCTGCGCCGATGATGGCGCCGATACCTAGCGTTATCAGGTTTACCGGACCGAGGGCCCGCTTAAGACTGTGTTCCCCCGTCTCCGCTGCCTCTTGGGTAAGCATGTCGAGGGGTTTGCACTTCAGGAGATTGGATGACATTAAGGATTGCCTCTTCTCAACCGCTAGGCTTGCTCGCGAACCTGCGGATTGCGCCTCGACCATAGGAAGTACACGGGAATCCCGAGTAGAACGATGATCAAGCCAGGCCACGTGTATTGCGGCTTATAACGCAATAAGACTACATCAATGAAGGTGGCGATCAAAATGTACATCGCGGGGAGGATGGGATAACCGATCGCACGATAAGGCCGTGGCTCATCTGGCCGCTTGATGCGCAGGACGAACAGTCCGGCGATGGTCAGGATGTAAAACACCAGCACGGCAAAGATGATGTAGTCCAGCAGTTGTCCGTAGCTGCCCGAAATACACAAAATGCAAGTCCAGACACACTGCATCGCCAGCGAGGCCGAAGGCGTGTGGTATTTGGGATGGAGCTTGGCTGCGCTGCGAAAGAACAATCCGTCCTTCGCCATCGCGTAGTAGACGCGCGCACCCGCAAGAATCAAGCCATTATTGCAGCCGAAGGTGGAAACTAGGATGGCGGCAGCCATGATCGCCGCGCCGCTGGGCCCGAAGATCTGCTGGAAGACGGCAGTGGCAACGCGATCTTCCGATGCGTGCTGAATGCCGCGGGCCAGGATGGTTGCGCCATGCGGATCGCCGTGAAGCGGAAGCACCGTGAGGTACACGACGTTGGCCAGTACGTAGAGCAGCGTGACTGCGCCGGTTCCCATCGCCAAAGCTAGCGGCAGATTTCGTTTGGGATTCTTGACCTCGGCGGCGGTGAAGGTGATGTTGTTCCACGCGTCAGAGGAGAACAACGAACCTGTCTGCGCCACGGCAAGGACTGTAAACATGCCGACCAGGGCGATGGGACCACCGACTCCGACTTCAACGGGATGGAGTACGTGCCATCCGGCATTACGCCAGAACTCCGCTCCGAAGTTCGCGGCGATAGCTTGAGCATTCCGTCCAACCAGAAGACCGAGGAGCACCAGACCCAACAGGGCCGCCGTTTTGGCGATCGTGAAAACGTTTTGTATAAGCGCTCCCGTTCGCACGCCGAAAATGTTGACCACGCTCAGGAAGATCACGATCACGATGGCAGCCAAGTTCTGGGTGTTCAGGCCGACATCCATGTTACCCAGAACCATGGGACCAATCGGAATCGGCGGTACGTGCGCGATGTGAAACAGCCAGTGCGTGGAGGAAACCGACGGTGCGAAGATACCGAGAAACTTTCCGAAAGCAATGCCGACCGCTGCGATGGTTCCCGCCTGCACCACCAGGAACAGCGTCCAACCGTAAAGGAAGCCCCACATCGGCCCGAACGCCTCGCGTAAATAAACATACTGGCCCCCAGCATGCGGCATCATGGCAGCCAGCTCGCCATAGGCGAGGGCACCTGTGATGGTCAGGAACCCCGTAAGCAGCCATGCGCCCAGCAATAGCGCGGGAGAATCAACCTTGCGGGCGATATCAGCAGAGACGATGAAGATGCCGGAGCCGATCATCGAGCCCATCACCAGCATCGTCGCGCTGGTCAGCCCGAGCCCTTTTACAAACTCGCTTTCGCTGGAGACGGCGGAGATGGTCTTCGTTTCGGTAGCCAATGAACCTCGGGAGCGAGTGGTAGAGCGGCGCTTTAGCGTCGCGTCCGCACGCGCCATTCGCTTATTGCCGACTTTGGTCGGCGGCATTGGACGCGGCCCAGTGGCTCCACGCCATTGTGCAAGAATTTACACCAATAGCCGGGAGAATTCCTCAGCTACTTTGGCGGGCGAACTCAGAAGGTCAGCAATCACAGCGACGGAATCCGCTCCGGCGTCGATCACCGAACGTGCGTTAACGCGAGTGATACCGCCGATGGCGATCAGCGGCTTCTTTGTAGCGGCGCGAGCCTCTCGCATTCCTTCCAGTCCGACAATGGGGTCGGGATTTCGTTTCGATGATGTCGCGAACACCGGGCCGAACGCGATGTAGTCAGCCGGACCCTCGTCAGCCTCTCGCAACTGCTCGAGATTGTGCGTCGAAACGCCGAGGATACGCTCCGGTCCGATCACCGTGCGCGCGCCTTCGGGAGAAAGGTCATCCTGACCGACGTGGACACCCTCATATCCGGCAGCAAGGCAGATGTCGGCACGATCGTTCATGATCAGCCTGACGCCACTTCCGAGTGCCCGCCGGATCTCGCGCGCATGACTCAGCATTTCACGCGTGGTGCCGACCTTGTTGCGATACTGAATGAAATTCGCGCCACCTGCGGCGAGATCCTTCGCGTAATCCACGATAGCGGCCCTAGTGCGCAGCGGAGCGGCGAAACAGGAAACGTCAACGATCGCATACAGCTTGGGTAAAATCATATTCACCACAGAGGCAACGAAGGACACGGAGAATTTTTAATCAGTTCACCGAACGAAAAAGCGTCACAGCTCCAAAAGAGAAAGTTATAAGCCCCGCAATCAAAACAACGAACCAGAGATGAATTCTATGTCGGTTGATGCCTATGAAGATGGGCAGTGCCTCCGTGGTGAGCGCAACTACTTTGCCGTCCCATTCGTGCTGAGGAAGCGCTCCATAAACTTCGTATCGAAGTCTCCGGCGCGGAAATCGGCATCGCGCATAATTCGCTGGTGCAGCGGAATCGTGGTGTAGATGCCCTCCACCACAAACATCTCCAGCGCGCGCGACATGCGAGAGATGGCTTCCGCGCGGTCGCGCCCGCGTACTACCAGCTTTGCAATCAGCGAGTCGTAATATGGAGGGATCACTCCCTCGGCGTACGCAGCCGTATCAACGCGCACTCCAGTCCCGCCCGGCGTATTAAATACTGTGATCTTGCCTGCCGACGGCGTGAAGCGCTCCGGATGCTCGGCGTTGATGCGGCACTCGATGGCATGTCCACGCGAAACCACAGGCTGGGTGATTATGCTCGACAGCTTCTCGCCCGCCGCGATCATGATCTGCGACTTCACCAGATCGACATCTGTGACCATCTCCGTGACCGGATGCTCAACCTGGATTCGAGTATTCATCTCGATGAAGTACAGGCTGCCGTCCTCGTCCATCAGGAACTCAACCGTCCCGGCGTTCATGTAGCCGATACTGCCGAGAGTTTTCTTGAGGATGCCGCCGATGCGCTCCCGCAGTTCGGGTGTGACCTTGACGGAGGGCGATTCTTCCACCAATTTCTGATGACGCCGCTGGATGCTGCACTCGCGCTCGCCCAGGCTCATCACGTTGCCGTGCTCGTCGGCCAGCACCTGGAATTCGATGTGGCGCGGGCGCTCGATGTACTTCTCCATGTAGAGATCGCCATTGCCGAAGGCCGCCGCCGCTTCTGATTGCGCCGAGTGGAAAAGGTTGGGCAATTCTTCTTCACTCCGAATCACGCGCATGCCTCGTCCGCCGCCACCCGCCGACGCTTTCACGATCACCGGGAAGCCCACGCTACGCGCCCACTCGATCGCCTCGTCGGCCGAAGCAATGATTCCATCAGAGCCGGGAAGGATCGGCACGCCCTCTTTCTTCATGGTGGCGCGCGCTTTCTCTTTTTCGCCCATCAGCCGAGTCACTTCCGGTGGAGGACCGATGAACTTGATGCCGCAGGCCTGGCAAACTTCCGCAAAGTTGGCGTTCTCGCTCAGCAGACCGTATCCGGGATGGATGGCCTCGACGTTGGCGATTTCAGCCGCGCTGATGACCGCTGGAATGTTGAGGTAACTCTCCTGCAGGCGCGGCGGCCCGATGCAGATCGCTTCGTCGGCGAAGCGTACATGGAGGGAATTACGGTCGGCCTCGCTGTAGATGGCGACAGCCTTGATGCCGAGTTCCTTGCAGGCGCATATGACACGCAGGGCAATTTCCCCACGGTTCGCAATTAGGATTTTGTTGAACATGAATATGATTTAGGCGTTTGATCGAGTCCGGCTACTGTTTGCGAATGCCGAACAGGGACATGCCATATTCGACCGGGCTCCCATTGCTGACGAACATCTTCGCAATAACCCCGGAGACCTCTGCCTCGATTTCGTTCATCAGCTTCATGGCTTCGATGATGCACAGCACCTGCCCGTCCTTCACGGTATCGCCAACCTTGACGAAAGGAGGCGTTCCCGGAGAAGGCGCTTCATAGTAGGTGCCGACGATTGGCGACTTAACGATAAACAAGTCGGCATCCGCCGCTTCAGCGGCCGCTGCGGCCGTCTGGGCAGATTGTGATGATGGAGTGGCTGAAGCCGCTGGAGCGGCCGGAGCCACGGGTTGCACCGCTGCCACTGCGGGAGCGACGTGCACCATAGGAGCAGCCGAGCTGCCGCGCTTAACGTGCAGCTTCATATCGCCGCGTTCGAGTTCGAACTCGGTGATGTCTTTCTCCACCAGCAGCTCGATGAGTTCTTTGATTTCCTTTTGATTCATGAATGTGCCGTATGACTGCCTTAAAGGTGCGTTGCGGTAAGGAATAACCAGGAAACTTTGCTGATCCGGAGCCCTGCGCCCATGGCCCACACCCACAAAACAAGGCAATCAGACATTATCAATGTTGGCGGCTACTTTGCAAAGTCCGCGTCACCTTAGGGTGTCATATTCTCCACTGCGCGGACGAATCCGAAATTGTGCACATGCACCGATCCCTGGAATGGCCGATTGATATCGGCGATAGCTACCAGCCCAAGTGTGATGAGAAGAGAGAAAGCAAAGACCTGCATGCTGTGGAGCGTCTCGTTCGCCGAGCCGAACAGACACGCGGACGCCACGCTCAGGATACCGCCCACGACGAGCACGTTCCAAAGCACCGTTGGTAAGCTGTCCGTACTCTGCAGGATCCGAGTGCGGCGATATTGCGTCAGGGCTGCCAGTTGCGTTAAAGCCTGGTCCTCTGCGACCTGCTGGGTCGGAGTTACCGACTTAATCGACATCACCGTGCTCCACATCTTCCCGTTCAGATCGCGGCTTTCGTTTGGAATCTCTCCACGAGCCATCTGTGGCCATTCCTCATTGAGCACCACGCTGGCATAAGTGTGAGCCAAGTCTCTGACCTGGGTCCGCTGCGGTTCGGGCAGGCCATCGGCAACCCGGAAGACGTTTACGACCGCGTCCGCCTCAAGGTCCGCGTTCAGGTCCGCTGCACCGAATGTCGTCCATACCGCGTACAACATGAAGCCGAGTATCACCGCGTAAGTCGTCCCTAGTGCGGTAAGTTGCCAGCCGATTTGATCGTTATGCTCACGGCGCTTCTCGCGCGGCCAGATCCGGTTTAATGCCCACATAAACAGCAGGGAGCCGGAGGTAGAGGCAACGAGAATAAAGAGATCCTGGAATGTGCTTAGCATCGGCCTCGAATCTTGATATTGGATTCGCTTGCGTAAAAAGATACCGCAGAATGTCTTGCTGCGGCCGGCGAAGTTGCTTAACAAACCTTACATTTCGATCAGCTGCTTGCCGGCTGGAGTCAGTATCTCGCAGCCTGTGTCGGTCACCAACACCATATCTTCGATTCGGATGCCACCCCTCTCCGGAATATAGACTCCCGGTTCGATTGTGACGACCATGCCTGCCTGTAGTTCTTCCTGCTGGTCCCGCCCGAGCCGCGGAGGTTCGTGGATTTCCAGTCCCACGCCGTGACCGGTCGAATGCGTGAAGTAGCCGTCCAGCTTGGCCCGGCGCAAGACGCTCCGCGCTGCCTGATCGACTGCGCCCGCAGTCACTCCTGCTTTAACGGCGGCGACGGCTTCCATCTGCGCCTCAAGCACGGCCGAGTACCACCCGCGTTCCTCACGGCTGGTCTTACCTACGTGCACCGTGCGAGTCATGTCCGAGCAGTAGCCGTCCAGCACAACGCCGGAATCCACGACGACAAATCCACGACGCGGTATGGGTTGATCGGTGGCGCGGCCATGCGGGAGGGCAGAGCGCTTCCCGCCTGCTACGATGGTGTCGAATGACATGCCTTCGGCGCCTGCCTGCCGCGCCGCGAACTCCAGCCGCCCGGCAATCTCCGATTCCCGGGTGCCGGGTTGAATCGAATGCACCGCACTTTCGTACACGGCCGCGCCGAGATCGACGGCCTCGCGAATGATCTTGAGCTCTTCGGCTTCTTTGAGCAGGCGCTGCCGCATGATGAGGCCCGAGGTCGGCTTCCAGGCGATCTTCTTGTGCGCCAGTTTACGGAATTGATTGGCTACAGCGACCGTGGTGAGGTCGGCCTCAAAGCCGATCGTCGCCGACTTCTTTGCGTCGATGTGTTTGCCCGCCGTTTCTAGCAACGGACCCTTCGCGATGACGACGCGGGCGCCCTCAACCTCCTCCCGTGCCTGCTGAGTGTATCGGCCGTCGGTGAAAAACACCGGTCGCCCCCCAAGAAAAAGCAGCAAGCCGTTGCTTCCGGTATAGCCGCACAGATACCGCAGGTTCGCCGGATGCGTGACGATGAAGCCGTCAAGATCGCTTTCGGTAACGATGTGCGTGAATCTCTTCTGGCGCGAGAGATAGTTCATGGATAGCAGGCCTTTCAATCTTCAGCCGCTTCGAATCGAGGAGCCGCATGGAGGCAGATTATCCCCGCCAGAGCCAGTGCAATCAATGCTGTAGCGTCTACGGCTCTCGGGTGGTCTCTTCCTGCACCGCATCCTGCTCCTGGCGGCTCGCTGGGTAGGAATACATCTTGCTGGCAATGTTAGGCAAGGCGCGCCGCCGCTCGGCAATCATCTCCGCGACAATCGCCACCGCAATCTCTTCCGGCGTCACGGCGCCGATCTCGAGCCCCACGGGCGCGTGCACGTTGGCGAACTTTTCCGCCGGTACCCCTTCCTTCTCCAGTTCCTTGTAGATCGAGATGGTCTTACGCTTGGAGCCGATCATGCCCAGATAGCGCGCGTTAGCATTGATGGCCCAGCGCAGTATTCGCATGTCGTCGCGATGTCCGCGCGTGACGATCACGATGTAGGACGACTCCGGAACAGCGATCCGAGCCGTCACGGTGTCGAAGTCATCAGCAATGACCTCACGCGCCTCCGGGAAGCGCTCACGGTTGGCGTAGGATTCACGATCGTCGATCACCACAACTTCGAACCCGGCAATGGTAGCGACCTTGTACAGGTTGTAAGCAACGTGCCCGGCGCCGAAGATATACAGCAGCGCCGGTGGAAGCACCGGCTCAATGAAGATCTCCAGCGTTCCGCCGCAGACCAAGCCAGTGTCGTACTTGGGGTTGTTGTTGAGATTGAAGGTCAGCGAGCGCGGCTTCTCCTGCTCCATCACCTCGCGCGCCGCCTGCCATACTTCGGCCTCAACGCAACCGCCGCCGATGGTGCCCGCGATGGAGCCATCATCGCGCACCAGCATCTTCGCCGTCTGGAATGACGGGATCGAGCCGCGAACGTTGGTGATGGTCGCGACCGCGCCCCTCCGTCCTTCGCGGCGCAACTGCACGATTTGTTCGTAAATATCCATGAAGTAATTGCCAAATAGCCGTAGTGACTGGCTAAAGCTAAAACAACCTTACATCAGCTTAGATGTTGGCTGCAGGCATTCAGAACCGGGCCACGCGCGAGCTGTTTTGCGCTAAACGCCGTCCATCCACTCCCGAAGGACATTTTCAGACGTCCAGCCGGAGGAACTGCGCTTGACCTTGCCGTCCCTGTCGATCAACACCAGTTTAGGAACGCCGCCTACGCGGTACGCCCTTCCGACCTTGCCGTCCACGTCGTAGAGCGTTTTGAGCGCGATCCTCTTAGAGTTCACGTAATCGCGCGTCTCATCCGGTCCGCCGAGGCAGATGGTCACAACAGAGATGCCTTTGGTTCGAAACTCAGGATCCATGCGGTTCAGCAGGGGAAGCTCGTGCTGGCAGATCGGGCAGGAAGTGGTCCAGAAGACGAGCAGCACCGGCTGGCCTGCGTAGGAAGCAAGATCAACCTGGCCAGCGTCAATCTCCGGCAGCGAGAAGGAAGGCGCCGCACTGCCCGACCCGCCATGCCACAAGACATATCCGCCCAAAGCGACGGCTACTACCAGGAGGAGAGCGGTTTGGACTTTCGATCGCTGCAAAGTGTTCCTTGATTCTGCGCGGGACTCTCACATTGTAGGCAATTCGAAGACGCAGTCCAACGGCAATCGTTGCCGGTTATTTCGTCAGCATCCCATGCTTTCGCAGCACCTCCTGCAGCTGTTCGTGCGGAATTGCGGGGATGACCCAGTAATCTGCCCCGACCATGGTTTTGGCCGCGATCAGGACATTGATTACCGACTCCTCCGTTGCCTGCACTACCGCCGTGAATATTGGGTCCATCTTCCAGCTCTGCATACGCTCGACCCTCGCAGGCGGCTGCGTAAATGGAGGCTCAGCACTGTTGCCTTCGTCGGCGCCCGTATTCGCAGTGGAGAACGCCAGGAAAATATCGCCAGATTCGTCGCCTTCGATAGCACCTACGCGGCCCAATCCCACCGACACTCGGCGAGCCAATCGCTTCAACTGGTCCGGCATCAGCGGCGCATTGGTGGCGACGATCACAATAATTGAGCCCATCTCGGGCGCGTGTACTCCGTCAGCCGTACGGGCAACTGTGCCTTCGCACACGGGAGCCGGTTTGCCGCTCCACAAAAGCACCGGAGGATCCAGCCTCTTCTCAACGCAGGGGCTCTGCAGCTTCATCTCACGAGCAACCGGAATGCCCGCCACTCGAAGCTGGCTCGACCCGCCATAGTTGCACTGCACGAGAACCCCAACCGTGTACTTTCCGTCCGGAGTCTCCACAGTTCTCGACGATGTTCCGGTGCCCCCCTTGAAGCCGTTGCAGATCATGCCGGTCCCCCCACCGACATTTCCCTCCAGGAGGGGGCCGCCCGTCGCAGAGTTCAGCGCGTCCCAGGCATCTTGCGCCGCGACGTGCTGCCCTTTGATGTCGTTGAGCGGCCAGTCCGCGGTTTCTGCCGTTACTGGATACCAGAACTCGCCGGGATGTTTCTCGTTCACCAGCCAGGCCACTGCGGCGTCGCGCACCACTCCCACACTGCCGGTGTTCGTGATGAGAATGGGTGTTTCCAGCAGGCCGCTTTCTTCGATCCAGTGCGTGCCGGTCATGTCACCGTTACCGTTGCCAGCGAAATAGCCGGCGAAGACGCTCTTCATGTTGCCCTTGCCGCGCGGCAGGATCGCAGTCACGCCTGTCCGCACCGGACCCTTGCCAACCACGAGCCGTCCATCGCCGGAGATCAGCGTCTTGTAGCCGACCTCAACCCCGGGGACGTCTGTTATGGCGTTCAGCGGTCCAGGCATGCCGTCGAAAGGAATGCCGAGGTCGCGGGCTCGCGGCTGTGGAAGGTTCGCGGCGGCAGTGGTTTGTGCCTGGAGAGTAAGAGCGGTCAAGCCCAACAGTGAAATCATCACGAGTATGACAGCCTTGGTTCCGCGCATTAGGAATTTCTCCGAAAACAGTGGAAGTGAGTCGGTTCAACCCGGAGCAATGGTACAAGGTGGATGGCGCACAGGGTAATATCCTAGGCGTATAGCGTAGGTGGCGGAGGAGCAATGAAAGCGGTTCGCATTCATGAGTTTGGTGGTCCCGAAAATCTGAAATACGAAGACGCGCCCGATCCTGTGCTCCGCAAAGATCAGGTGCTGGTGCGGGTTCGCGCCTGCTCGCTAAACCATCTTGATCTGTGGGCGCGCAGCGGACTAAAAGGCATCACCTTCCCGCACATCCTGGGCAGCGACGTTGCAGGCGAGGTGGTTGAGAGCGGCGAGTACATCACCGACATCAAGCCGGGGACGCGCGCTCTGCTCGCGCCGATGTACTTCTGCAATCACTGCGAGCAGTGCATGGCCGGGCACCACAACCTCTGCCCGCAGTTTGCCGTGCTGGGCAATACCGTCGATGGTGGCAACTGCGAACTGATTGCCGTCACCCGCGAGAAGGTGATTCCGATCCCTGATTCGCTCGACTTCGTGAACGCCGCCAGCGTTCCGCTGGTGTTTCTGACGGCTTGGCACATGTTGTTGGGCCGCGCGCATCTGCGCGCCGGGCAGACTGTGCTTGTGCTGGGTGCGGGTTCTGGCGTGGGCTCGGCGGCGATCCAGATCTCGAAGATGCTGGGCGCGGAGGTCATCACCACCGCCGGCGACGAGCGCAAACTCGCTAAAGCGCGCGATCTCGGCGCCGATCACACCATCGACCACTACAAGCAGAAGATTGCCGACGAAGTACGACGCATCACCAACAAGCGAGGCGTTGACATCGTCTTCGAACACGTCGGCATTGCGACCTGGCCGGACAGCGTGCGCTCGCTCAAACCCGGAGGAACGCTGATTACCTGCGGTGCAACCACTGGCTATGAAGCGCAGCTAGACTTGCGCGTGCTCTTCGCCAAGCAACTCTCGCTTCTGGGCTCCTACATGGGCGAGATGGGCGAGTTACACGAAGTGCTGAAGCACGTCTTCGCAGGCAAGCTGAAACCCGTTGTCGACCGCACTTTTCCGCTGAGCGAAACGCGCGACGCGCATGAATACCTGGCGAAGAGCGAGATGTTCGGTAAAGTCGTCCTGACGGTGTGATGGTTAGTGGTGTTTGAATGTGGGCGCAAACAGTCTGACAATTCGGTTGGCTACCCTCGACGATGTTAAGGCGCTGGAGCCACTGATTGCCGAGTCGGTGCGCGTCCTACAGGCTCCCGACTACACCACCGAGCAACGCGAGGCCGCGCTCGGCTCAGTCTTCGGCGTGGATCGGCAGCTGATCCGCGACAAGACGTACTTCATCGCCGAAATTGATGGCATCATCGTCGGCTGCGGCGGATGGAGCCGCCGCGGGACGATGTTTGGCAGCGACAGCAGCGCCGAGAGGGAAGATGCTCTGCTGGATCCAGTCACGGGCGCCGCCAGGATTCGCGCCTTTTTTGTGCGGCCGGGCTACGAGCGTCGCGGAATTGGCAGCGCCATCATGCGGGCCTCGGAAGACGCAGCCGCTGCTGAGGGCTTCACCCGGCTGGAACTGCGTTCTACCTTAACGGGAGTTCCGCTTTATCGGGCGCACGGATTCGTCGAAGCAGAGAAGGTGGATGTTCCGCTTCCTTCCGGTGGGACCTTGCCGACGGTGCAGATGTTCAAGCTGCTGCACCGCGACGGCTAGATACCCGGCCCCACCTATGCCGATAAAGTCTGTCGGTCTTGCAAATGTTGCCAACACGAGCGCAGCGAGGGATCCGCTGTTCGACGACGTACACAGAGTCCATCCCGCAGCCGGGAAAGGAGACCCCTCGCGGGCTGAAGCCGTCGTCGTGATGACACCTCCTGGGCTTGTAGCGCCCGGAACCGCAAACCGAGAGTTGCGTCTGCGTGGCTGCCCGGCGCATCAAAAGCAATAGGTATAATGAAAGTCGATATGGCTGAACATCGCATGCCGCATTTCGACAACCCCGAGACGGGTGCCGAGCGCTTCGACAATCTTGTTGGCTCCGATCAGAGCCGCCGCGGCGTTCTGCGCGCGACCTTTGGGGAGCAGCAACACGAGGGCGTGGTGCTGGCGTCGCTGGACGCCGTCGTCAACTGGGTGCGCCGCAATTCCATCTGGCCAATGACCTTCGGCCTGGCCTGCTGCGCCATCGAGATGATGTCGATGGGCGCGTCGCGCTTCGACATTGCGCGTTTCGGCGCCGAGGTGTTCCGCCCTTCGCCGCGCCAGTCAGACCTGATGATCATCGCCGGACGCGTCTCGCAGAAGATGGCACCGGTGATTCGTGAACTCTACATGCAGATGCCCGAGCCCAAGTGGGTGATCTCGATGGGCGCGTGCGCAACTTCCGGAGGCGTGTTCAACAACTACGCGCTGGTGCAGGGCGTGAATCAGTGGATTCCAGTGGATGTGTACGTGCCGGGCTGCCCGCCACGTCCCGAGCAACTGATCTACGCGATCATGCTGCTGCAGGAAAAGATCAAGAACGATCAGGGGTCGTTCAAGCGCGCGTTGAATCTGGAGAAAGCGTAAGAAAGCAATTGAGTTTGATGCGATGCCCGCCGGGATGACGGGCATTTTTATTGCTTTGTCGCTCTGGGCCGGCTCGATGTTTTCGCCGGTGTAAGAACAGGCGTCATCTCGAGCGCAGGATCGCGCCCTTTGCGACCGGAGTCGAACGATCTCTACCTTCGGCGAGATTCTAGGCAGCGGTAGCGGTCCCTCGGCTGCGCTCGGGATGACACACTAAGAGAATGTGATAACCCAAACGCCCATTAGCACTTCATCCTTGCGGGCCGATACACGGGCCAGCCGCGCTCCTGCGCGACCCGCTCCAAATCCGGATTGGGGTTCACGCAGAACGGCCACTTCGCCAGCTCCAGCATCGCCACATCGTGCACCGAGTTGCCGAAGACCGCTTGCATCGGCTTGCCGATTACCTCACGAATCGCGACGGCCTTGAGCTCGTCTGTGGGAACACGGATTAGGCGGTCGCTGGCGATCCCGTCTTCAATATGCACGCAGGCCGCGAGGATGCGCTCACGGGGAATACCAAAGCGCTCCGCTCCCACCTCTACTACCCAATCGTTCGTAGACGACACCGCCCACAGCTCGCACCTCTGTTCGGCGAGCCGACGTGTCAGTTCCCGCAGTTCGGGGAAGATACGATGGCTGACAACCTCGTCGAAAAACTCTGCCGCGGCGCGCTGCAGCTTCTCGTGCGAGACTCCACTATTCATCGTGACCATCTCGCCGCAGATCTGCTCCTCGCTGACCGTTCCGGCTTTGTAGCCTTCATAACGCGCGCGAGCCCAGCGGGCGACCTCCGGTGTCACCAGCCCGCGCTCGATCTCCCAATAGAAGAAATCGGCGCCCGCGTCACCGCTCCACAAGGTACCGTCGCAGTCGAAGACAGCGATTGAGGGTTTCAACGCCAGGATAGAATCAACAAACTCAGCGGGGGTAGAGAAGTTCAAAACTGCTTCTCCGACGAGATCATCTCGGTTTGCGCCAAGCGGACATAATCTTCCGGCGTGTCGATGTTGACGCCCAGCCGCGGATCGTCAACTGGCACGTACTGCACGTGCTGCTGATACTGATGCTCGACCTCGCGGGCGTTGCTGGTGAGCGGTGCGCGCAGAAACGCTTCGAGCATCTCGCGCCCAATCAAAATGGGATGCCCGTGTACCTTCTCGCTGGCGAGCAGGACTTCAGGCACCACAGCCCACACGCTCGGATCGGCGTAACGAAACGTCTCACGCAATGTCTTCAGGGTGCCCGGCAAGGCGGGTGGGCGATCGATCAGCGCGATAAATGCTGCGTCGCGCCCGCGTTCCAGAACCTCCTGCAAACCAACGTGCAACGAGCTGAACTGCCCGCGCTCCGGTTCGCGATTCAAAACCAGGAATGCGCCGTGCTCGTAGATGACAGGTGTGATGTGGGGAGCATTCTTGCCCGCAACCACGATTACCAGGTCGGAGTAGGCCTGCAGCAGATCAATCGTCGCACCTAGGAAGGTGTTCGCCACTGGCGTGCCCTCTGCCACCGGCGGCCAGGGCAGCAGGGCCTTGTCGCGCCCCATGCGGCTGGAGAAACCGGCCGCGAGGATAACGCCACAGATGCTGGAGGAAAGGGGCATGGCTCGAAGATACCAAAGCGGGGTCGGCCAGGCCAGTGACGCCGGGAATCGCTGACTCCAGTTTTCTTACAACCGAAGTTGTAGGCCTCTACGGCATATGGGGCATTGGCACCGAAGGGGTGCGATGCAAGAATGCCTCCATTGGGATCGCATTTCAGGGAAACAAGTTTCAGGGCAACATAGCGAGTTCGAGTTTATCGGTTGGCGGAATTCTTGGCCTCACGGCATCGGATGTGCAACTGGGCGCTGCGCTTCCGGACAGAATTCCGCCCTTTCTCTTTGTACTGGTATAAATTGAAATCCCTTTCTCGACTTCTTTTCCGCGCCGCCCTTGCCGGTTTTCCTCTGGCGGACAAAAATTTCTCCGAAGTCCTGTGACATTTCACTCCCCTCAGCGAAACACTATGCAGACAGATGATTGAGGGTGCGAACATCGTGCTGGCCACCTCGAGGAGAGAAAGTCTGAACAGCATGCACGACCAGCGCCAAGGGGAGTTCGAGGCTCTCCTTCAATCGCATCAGGGAATCGCCTACAAGGTGGCTAACACCTACTGCTGGCACCCCGATGATCGCGCCGATCTGGTGCAGGAGATCATTGCTCAGACTTGGCGGGCATGGCCCCGCTACGATTCATCGCGTAGCTTCTCAACGTGGATGTATCGCATCGCTCTGAACGTGGCGATCAGCTTCGTTAGAAAGGCGGTCCGGCTTCGCGAGGTCTCGGTGCCACTGGACGAAACCTTACACGACACGCCCGCCGTGTCCGAGAACGGTGCTATGCAAGACCGGTTGCAGCGCTTACAGGAATTTATAGGACGGCAGCCACCGCTCGATCGGGCCCTGCTGCTGCTTTACCTGGATGACACGAGTCAACGGGAGATCGCCGAAATTCTGGGAATCACGCAGACCAATGTTTCCACCAAGATCAACCGGCTGAAGCAGAAAATCCGTGCGGAGATTTAGCCCCGTCGACAGCTCGCATCGCGAAGGAAAGGACAGTATGGAACTCGAAGAACTGAAGGCGACCTGGGAGACCCTGAATCGACACCTGAAGCGCGAAAGCGCCATCAGCCTCGCCTTGTACACGGACCAGAAGCTGGCGAACGCCCGCTCGAGGCTCCGCCCGCTGTATATCGGGCAGATACTGCAGCTGTTCTTCGGCCTCAGTTTCGTGCTGCTGGCAGCGACGTTGTGGAGCACAAGGCCGACGGCCGTCTCCGTGATCGTTGCGGGAGTGTTGGTCAATGCCTATGGCGTCGGGTGCATTATTGCCGCCAGCATAGTGATGGGCGCGATATCCCACATCGACTATGCCGGTTCGGTGCTGGAAATCCAGGAGAGGCTGGCCCGCGTCCGCCGCGCCTATATCGTCGGCGGGATTGTCGCCGGTTTAACCTGGTGGTTCCTATGGATTCCGCTGCTGATGGTAGTTCTGGCCCTGGTTCACGTGAACCTCTTTGCCCACGCGCCGTCAGTAGTGTGGAGCGGGCTCGCGGTTGGAATGGCTGGACTGGGGGGAATGCTCTGGCTCTATGCGCGCTCCCGTAAGCCATCGCACGACCGGC